>JAHHHQ010000048.1 GCA_019359285.1 Nodosilinea sp. WJT8-NPBG4 | reverse complement strand
TGTGGGCTTCCCGACTTTTTCAGACATCACGGAATGACCTTGAGTATGTTAAAGTCCCTCGCCCTATCTTCGACACCTGGACCGAGTTACTCTGCCATGCCGCCTGATTGGATAAAGTCGAGCTAAGCGATCGCCCTAAAGCTGTAGACGTTCCTATTAGAACTAGGGCTCAAGTCCCTGGTCAAAGATTGAGTTGGGCTAAACTTCCTCATTGAAGACCTAGCTACAGCATTCAATCTAAATAGCGGCTTACACTAGCTTCATAAAGCAAGGCGACTGTCAGCAGATTTCCAAATAGCTATCGTCTTAAGGAAATCAGCATTTATTATCTATAGATCGTGACGCAACTCGGTGGACTTTTTTAATCTAGAATTTACTCGGTCAATAAATTGATTAAGATAATTGGGAACAGATCGCCTCATCACCTAAGCACTTCACCCAGGCTCGGCAAGGTGCCACGTAAAGCTATGTAAAGCGGCTTCTGGCAATATTTAGAACTATTAATGACGCTTTTGTTACATGTCAAAGCCAGTCAGGGCAATGGTTTCAGGCTTTAGCAGTGATCAAATCTGTTCTTTGATGCACTAATTCACTTAACTTAATACTTCTAAACTACCTGCTCATAATATTGCCCTTAATATTCTTTTAAGGACTCTACAACTGCTCTGGTTATTGGTGTTTGAGCATTTGTCAGCATTTCTTGAAGAGAGTTTGGTGGCGAACTGAGGATTATCCTAAGGGGTTGAATAGGTTTTTTTCTTTCGTTCAGTGGTTTTCTCTGTTGGCGAGGCTACAGGGTTTTATTCGCAGCCAGTTAAAATGAGGTCAATCTCGCTAGAGGATCGGGCTAAAGACAGGGCTTGAACTCATGGCTGGCGAGGGAAACGATCCATAGTTGGGTTTGTTGGTGTAAACGTCTCAAGTCATTGAGACCTAAGTTGTCAACGTGAATGGTGAGTTGCCCTAGATAATCTGTCTTGGGTAATGCGATCGCTCCAAGGAGCAATCTATGGCCATCGCGGCATCTGCTTCGAGCCTCCGGGCTGCCAGCGAATTCTTGTGTGATTACTACAGTATTAAGGGTTCTTATGGCTAAGCAATCTATTCGTCTGCCCGAATCAAACACAACGACAGAGGTGCCACTGTCGTTAGGCTCGGCAGGTGTTGCGCTCGATGCTGAAACGCAGGTGAGCCAAATTCAGCAGGCGTTGGTCAACAACTTGCACTGGGTGCAGGGCAAAGACGAACAGTTTGCTAATGCCCACGACTACTACACAGCGCTGGCCCACAGCGTACGCAACCAGCTGCTGAAAAAACGCATTCGCACGGCCAAGACCTACGCCGAAGCGAAGACCAAAAACGTATATTATCTGTCGGCAGAATTTCTCATGGGCCGCCAGTTGGGCAACGGTCTAATCAACCTGGGCATGTACGACACCATGCGCCACGCCTTGGCTGACTGTGGGCTAGACCTAGACGAACTGCTCGAGCGTGAGGCCGAGCCGGGTCTGGGCAACGGCGGGCTGGGTCGTCTGGCCGCCTGCTTTATGGACTCGCTCACCACTCTCAACCTGCCTGCGATCGGCTACGGCATTCGCTACGAGTTTGGCATCTTTACCCAGCTGATTCGTCAGGGCCACCAGGTCGAAGCGCCCGACAAGTGGCTCAGCTACGGCAACCCTTGGGAAATTGCCCGCCCCGACTATCGGGTCGAAATTAAGTTTGGCGGCCACACCGAGGTCTATAAGAAAGACGGTGACGACGACTACCAGGTGCGGTGGATCCAGGCTCAGACTGTGATTGGCATTCCCCACGATGTGCCAGTGCCGGGCTATGGCACCGAGAACGTCAACCTGCTGCGGCTGTGGAAGGCCGAGGCTGGAGAAGCCTTTGACCTCGATGCCTTTAACGCCGGCGACTATTTTGGGGCGGTAGCCAACAAGATGATCTCCGAAAACATTACTAAGGTGCTCTACCCCAACGACGAAACCCGCCAGGGCAAAGAGCTGCGTCTGCAACAGCAGTACTTCTTTGTCGCCTGCTCCCTGCAAGACATCATTCGTTTGCACCTGCGCGACCACAGTAACTTAGAGAATCTGGCCGAGTTTGCCGCCATTCAGCTCAACGACACCCACCCGGCCATTGGCGTCGCCGAGCTTATGCGCCTGCTGATCGACGAATACAGCTTCGAGTGGGCCGCCGCCTGGAAAATCACCCAGCGCACCTTTGGCTACACCAACCACACCCTCATGCCCGAGGCGTTGGAGAAGTGGTCGGTAGACTTGTTTGGCAAGCTACTGCCCCGTCACCTCGAAATCATCTACGAAATCAACCACCGCTTCTTGGCTCAGGTCAAGCTGCGCTACCCCAACGATTCCGATCGCCTCGAACGCCTCTCGCTGATCGAAGAAGGCCCTGAGCGCCGGGTGCGGATGGCCAACCTAGCCTGCGTTGGCAGTCACGCCATCAATGGCGTCGCCGCCCTGCACACCGAGCTGCTCAAGCAGGAAGTGCTGCAAGATTTCTATGAGCTGTGGCCTGACAAGTTTAGCAACAAGACCAATGGCATCACCCCCCGCCGCTGGCTGTTGCAGTGCAACCCCCGCCTGGCCCAGCTAATTTCTGAGACCATCGGCGACAGCTGGATCACCAACCTCGACGATCTCAAGCAGCTTGAGGCCTTTGTCGATAATGATGTGTTTCGCCATGCTTGGCAGGCTATCAAGCAGGAGAACAAGTGGAGCCTGGCCCGCTACATCCACGACGCTGTGGGTATAGAGGTCAACCCCGACTCCATGTTTGATGTGCAGATCAAGCGCATCCACGAGTACAAGCGGCAACTGATGAACGTGCTGCACGTGATTACCCTCTACAACCGCATGGTGCAAAACCCTGGGGATCATGTCGTGCCGCGCACGGTGATCTTTGGCGGCAAGGCGGCCCCCGGCTACGCCATGGCCAAGCTAGTAGTGAAGCTGATCAACGCTGTCGCCGATGTGGTCAATAACGACCCCATTGTGGCTGGGCGGCTGAAGGTGGTGTTTTTGCCCAACTACAACGTCTCCCAAGCCCAACGACTGTTTCCGGCCTCTGACCTGTCAGAGCAGATCTCGACCGCTGGCATGGAAGCCTCGGGCACTGGCAACATGAAGTTTGCCCTCAACGGCGCGCTCACCATTGGCACCCTCGATGGCGCTAACGTGGAGATTCGCGAAGAGGTGGGAGCCGACAACTTCTTCCTGTTTGGTCTGACCACGGAGCAGGTCGCGGCTTGCAAGGCTGTGGGCCACAACCCTTGGTACTACTACGACACCAACCCCGAGCTGAAGCGCACCCTAGATGTGATCGCCTCAGGGCTATTTTCGCCCGGCGAGCCTAACCTGTTCTTGCCCATTCTCGACTCGCTGCTGGTCGATGATCCCTATATGGTGATGGCCGACTTTGCCGCCTACGTGCAGTGCCAAGAGCATGTCAGCCGCACCTATGAAGATCGCGATCGCTGGGTGCGCATGGCCATTCTCAACACCGCTCGCATCGGCAAATTTTCGGCAGACCGCACCATCGCCGACTATGCCCGCGAGATCTGGAAGGTGAAAGCAGTGCCGGTGGCTGGGGAGTAGGAGTGTGGATGGGTGGGCGGGTAGATGAGTGGGCGGGTAGATGAGCACTTCTGTTGGCTCCTTACCCATCCACCCCCTACCCCTCACCCATCTACCCCTCACCCCGCTTCGGCGGCTCCTTCAGGGCGGCTACCAGCAGGCAGATAATGCCGATGTTGATGCACACGTCGGCCACGTTAAAGATCGGGAAGCGAATCAGCCGAAAGTCTAAGAAGTCAATGACTTCGCCAGACAGGAGGCGATCGATGCCATTGCCCAACGCTCCACTGAGAATCAGCCCGTAGCCCACCTGCTCCCAGCGGTTGGGCAATCGTGCCTTTAAACCCAAGGCAATGAGGCCCAAACTTACCGCCATCGAGAGCCACTTAAGCCACTCACCGTTGTTGCTAAACAGGCTAAAGGCGGCCCCGCTGTTGGTTACATAGGTAAAGTAAAACACCCCTGGCCAGATTGGCAGTGAGTCGGGTGGGGTGGTAAGTTCAAAGGTTTGTGCTACCCAAAACTTAGTGAGCTGATCGAGGGCTAGCCCAACCCCAGCGGCGATCCAGAACCAACGATTGCGCACTCTCATGGGCCTAGTAAAACAACAGCTGTCGCAGCACCAGCGACAGCACTGCCACCGCACACACTATCACCAGATGGCCCGGCATTGGCAAAATAGAATATCCCACCAGCAGCTCCCAGTAGGAGGCCGATACAGTCTGCAACCAGCCTAACAGGGAGGCGATAGTCAAGTAAATGATGCCCAGCCCGTGGATGATGCCCAACCCGCTGAGGCAGCTTAGTGCCAAGGTCTCTAGCTTGGGCGGGTTTTGAAAGGCCAGGTAGCCGCACACCCACCCAGCCGGCACAAAGCCAATTAGATAGCCAAAGCCCGGCTCGCGCACGTAGCTCAGCCCGCCCCCCTGAGTAAATACTGGAAACTCAAACACCCGAAACAGCGCCAGCCCCAGCACTAGGTAAGCAACCTGCGACAGTGCCGCCGCGTTTTTGCCCCCTACACAGCCGGTTAACAGCACGGCCCCTACCTGAAAGCTCACCCCTAGCGACAGCAGCGCCATACCAGACTGCCCCCAGGTCCAGGGAGCGTTGAGGGTAAAGGCTTCCATCCAGGTGGCCACAATGGTGAGAACCAACCCAATCAGAGCCCACAGTAGTTCAAATGGTGCTAGCACTGGCGATGTCTTCACCCGTTGGCGGCAGAATTCAGACATTCACATTAGCAGGGTTTGTCAGGCTGGGCACGGGTTCATAGAAAGATTTTTGCCCGCTATTAGGCAGGAAAAAAGGCATCTCAGTCGCGCACGTTACCCCGCAGAGATTTAATCTGCCCGCGCTTTGCTTTGCTGTCGAGGCGCTTTCTCTTGGCAGTTTTTGAGGGTTTGGTGGGTTTGCGCTTTTTAGGCGTAACAGTGACGCTTTTGACTAAGAGTTTGAGGCGATCGAGGGCATCTTCTCGGTTTTGCTCTTGGGTGCGATGCTGCTGGGCTTTTATGATGACAACTCCCTCTTTGGTGATGCGGCTGTCGTTGAGGTTGAGCAGACGTTCTTTATAAAGGGGCGATAGAGAAGATGCATTGATGTCAAACCGCAGGTGAATGGCAGTAGCAACTTTGTTAACGTTTTGGCCCCCCGCCCCCTGGGAGCGGACGGCGCTCAGCTCAATTTCGCTCAGCGGAATGGCAGTGCGGTTGGTAATTTGCAGCATGACAGTTGGAGACGCTATCTACACCATAGCCAGGTTAAGCCGAGATGCTGCATGAAGCCTTGTTAGGTAATGGCTTCATGCTGTATGGCATCTCTATATTCTGGTTGATTACCTGCTTGACGGGTTTATTTACTTTGAAGTCAGAACGTTGCTCACAGGGTTCCTTCTCCTTGTAGAGCGGGTGTTTTGGAGTATTCCACCCAAAACTATTCTGATCAACCATAGGGCTCGGCCCTTGGTCTGGTCCAGCAGAATCTTGAACAAGTATTTGGTGGAACACTCTTAGTTAAGAGCGGCAAAATCAATCAAAGGAGCTTAATGATGAGAGAACGCAACTGTGCACTAGTTTTAGGCATTCTATTTACGGCCTTGGGTCTGGCTGGATTTATTCCAACGCTTGTATCGCTTCCTTCCTCGGAGGTCGCTGGCGCTGCCCCCCTGCCGATTGATCTGGGAGACACCTATGCGCAGGGTTTTGGCTATCTTTTTGGCCTTTTCCCAATTAATTTGATGCACAACCTGGTTCACCTATCGGTGGGCATCTTTGGGATTTCGGCTTCTACCACGGTGGGTGGTGCCCGTCTTTTCAATCGGTTCTTTGCGATTTCCTATGTATTGATTGCCATTATGGGTTTGGTGCCCGTGGCTCACACCACGTTTGGCCTAATGCCGATTTTTGGCAACAACGTTTGGTTCAACGCTGTAACGGCGTTGATAGCGGGCTATTTTGGGTTTGTTGCACCCGACAAAGAAACCAGCATCAGCGTTTAGTTATCTAGGAGTGGTAGGCCTAGTAAATGTTAGGCCAGGAATCATAGGTTTTGAGGGTTCAGGGTTCAAGGTTTCAGGTTCACGACTGGTTTTGAACCGTACACTGTAGACCTTGAACCCTAGCTATTCGAGCTTGTCACAATTAGCTTAGCTAAGTGCTAGTTTTCTAAGCTCACCTCTCTTAGGTTCTATTCGATCAAGCAAGTTTGGCTTGCGCAAGCATCTTTAAAAGATGGATGTAACTGGACTCGAACCAGTGATCTCCACAATATTTAGCCAGCGTTGCAGTGCTGCGAGCAATTCTGGCTAGCTTTGATAACCTCATTGCTGACGACAGGATCCCACCGCTGCCAACATGCCGGTGCAGCTTGGCCCTAATCTCTACAAAGGGCTGATGCATTTCCTGAACAGGACGGCGATCGCTATTTTAGCCACGAAGCTCAGGGAGAACGGCACTGCGAACGGTTCAGAAATTGGATGATCCCCGCCTGTTGCCAGGACTGGGACCATTGGGCTGGGGCAAATTCTCCCTGACTCGGATAGAGCACCCGCGGAACTTAACCCTGAGCAGCGATTTTTTGGACAAACCCCAGCGTCATCCTAAACTCTGAGCCAGGCGCTCGGCTCGGATGGATTGTTGTTGTGCCAATAAACAGCCCTACCCAAATAAGCGCGATCGCCCTGTAGTCGAAAGAGAGAACTAAATACCCAAGTTCAATCCATAAGTTTTCTCTGAGCGAATTATAACCCCACTTTTTCGAAGCTGTGGAGAGCTTGTTTTTGCAAAATGTTAAGCCAAATTATTCTATCTAGACAAATTATTCGGCGTGTAGTCGAGGCCTGAAATCCCTGTTTGAGGCATGATGTAATTTTTTTATTTTTTACCCCTAATTGCCATTTTCCCTCATCCTTTCGAGAGATGTAGGCCCCTAATCTGCTCCCTAAAGTCTCCCTTAATGGGTAACCGTTTTATCTGAGTTCTACAGGGTTAAACGCATTTATTTTTCGAAACAGAGCTGCCGTATCCAAGTTAGCGATGCTGATTCTCGTAGGTACGCCATTGCCCAGCATGACGCACCTAAGCTAATCCCGGCGGGAGGGTGAGCCAACGCTACAACCCACCCATAGCAGCGTCAATTGCTGGCTCTTTGCTGAAGCTCTTTACTGAGATGAGATGCGGTAACGGCCTATCCCAACGCTCCCAGCTTCAATTTCCCTACGTGCACAATCCAGACTCAACTAACGATTAGGAAAGACCATGGCCACTAAATTTCCGAAATTTAGCCAGGACCTGGCCCAGGACCCGACCACGCGTCGGCTCTGGTACGGGATTGCGACGGCCCACGACTTTGAAAGCCACGATGGCATGACCGAGGAGGCGCTGCATCAAAAGATCTTTGCCTCCCACTTTGGCCATGTGGCGATCATTTTTCTGTGGACCTCTGGCAACTTATTCCACGTTGCCTGGCAAGGTAATTTTGAACAGTGGATTAAAGATCCGCTTCATATTCATCCGATCGCCCATGCGATTTGGGATCCCCATTTTGGTCAAGCGGCGGTGGATGCGTTCACCCGCGAAGGGGCCGTCAACCCGGTCAACGTGGCATATTCAGGGGTGTATCACTGGTGGTACACCATCGGCATGCGCACGAATAACGACCTCTACATGGGGGCGGTGTTTTTGCTGCTGCTAGCCGCTCTGTTTTTGTTTGCTGGATGGCTACACCTACAACCCAGGTTTCGCCCTAGCCTGTCCTGGTTTAAGAATGCCGAATCGCGCCTAAACCACCATTTAGCCGGGTTGTTTGGGGTGAGTTCTCTGGCCTGGGCCGGGCACTTGATTCATGTGGCCATTCCTGAGTCGCGCGGGCAGCACGTGGGCTGGAATAACTTTCTCACCACGCCCCCTCACCCCGCTGGGTTGAAAGCCTTTTTTAGCGGCGATTGGGCCGCCTATGCCCAAAATCCTGACACGGCAGACCATTTGTTTGGCACCGCCCAGGGTTCGGGGACAGCGATCTTGACCTTCCTGGGTGGTTTTCATCCCCAAACTGAGTCGCTGTGGCTGACGGATATGGCCCATCACCACCTGGCGATCGCGGTCATCTTCATCATTGCCGGGCATATGTACCGCACCAACTGGGGTATTGGCCACAGCATTAAAGAGATTCTCTATGCCCACACGCCCCCCAATGGTGCGCTCGGTGAAGGGCACCGGGGTCTCTATGACACCATCAACAATTCTCTACACTTTCAGCTTTCTTTGGCTTTGGCAGCGTTAGGCACCGTGACCTCGCTGGTGGCCCAGCACCAGTACTCGATGCCGCCCTACGCCTTTATGGCCAAAGACTACACTACCCAGGCGGCACTCTATACCCATCACCAGTACATTGCTGGCTTTTTGATGGTAGGAGCCTTTGCCCACGCGGCCATTTTCTGGGTGCGTGACTACGATCCTGAGGCCAACCGTAACAACGTGCTGGCCCGGTTAATCGAGCATAAGGAAGCAATTATTTCGCACCTGAGCTGGGTGTCGCTGTTCTTGGGATTCCACACCCTGGGTCTGTACGTGCACAACGACGTGGTGGTTGCCTTTGGCACCCCCGAAAAGCAAATTTTAGTTGAGCCGGTCTTTGCTCAGTGGATTCAGGCTTCTCACGGAAAGTTGCTGTACGGCATGAACACGCTGTTGTCTAACCCTGACAGCGCGACTCAAACCGCCAATGCCCTTTACCTGCCGGGCTGGCTCGACGCTATCAACAACACCAAAAACTCGCTGTTTTTGACCATCGGCCCCGGAGACTTTTTAGTGCACCATGCGATCGCTCTCGGTCTGCACACCACTACCTTAATTTGCGTCAAGGGTGCCCTCGATGCTCGGGGTACCAAGCTCATGCCTGACAAAAAAGACTTTGGCTTTAGCTTTCCCTGCGATGGGCCGGGTCGGGGCGGTACTTGCCAAACGTCTGGCTGGCAGCAATCCTTCTTCCTAGCGATGTTCTGGATGCTCAATACCCTGGGCTGGGTCACCTTCTACTGGCACTGGAAACATCTGGCCCTGTGGTCGGGCAACATAGCGCAGTTCAACGAAAACTCAACCTATTTGATGGGCTGGTTTCGAGATTATCTGTGGCTTAACTCGGCGCAGGTGATCAACGGCTACAACCCCTACGGCATGAACGATATAGCCGTTTGGTCCTGGATGTTTCTGTTTGGGCACCTAGTCTGGGCCACCGGGTTTATGTTCCTGATCTCCTGGCGGGGCTACTGGCAGGAGCTAATTGAAACCCTGGTGTGGGCTCACGAACGCACTCCCCTGGCCAACCTGGTGCGTTGGAAAGACAAGCCCGTTGCTATGTCGATTGTGCAGGGATGGTTAGTCGGGGTAGCCCATTTCACCGTGGGTTATGTTCTCACCTACGCTGCCTTTTTAATTGCCAGTACAGCCTCACGGTTTGGCTGACGTCGGCTACCGAATTTCAGTCTTTCTCACGTAAAGTTGCCATGAATCATAAAACTTAATCGTGAGAAATCGCGCAGCTAGAAGGGACTAGCTGCGCTTTTTTATGACGTCAAAAATTAGGTTACGACCTTTGACCGTTGAGGATTGCTCTGGAAAGGTAAAGCATGGATAAAAGCGTTACTGCAACAGCCTTGAATAGGGCCAATAAGGAGACACCATGACAGACCAAATGACAGAGCAACGTACCCACAGAGGCATCGGTTTTTTCCCTAAGGAGGAGCAGGCCGAGCAAGCTATTCGAGCATTAGAATCATCCGGCTTTCCGATGGGGCAGATCTCAATTCTGGCCAAGCAGTTGGCAGACGATGTGGTGGCGGGGGGCGCTAAGACAGGCTCTGAGGTCGAAGGGCAAGATATCAACGACTCTAAACGATTGCCGCAAAATGCCTTGACATGGGGATTTTGGGGTGGTTTGCTGGGCGGACTGACTGGTCTGGGAATGATCCCTGGGGCGGGCGCGGTGATAGCGGCAGGCTCCGTTGGTGTGGCTTTGGCTACGTTGGCTGCTGGACAAGGAGCAGGGGCCTTGGCGACGACAAACCTCAAGGCTGGGTTGCGTTCCCTGGGCGTTCCCGAAGACCAGGCTGGAGCCTTTAGCGATCGCCTAATTGGCGGAGATTTTTTGGTGATTGTCGATGGCAGCCAGGAGGAAGTGAGCCAGGCTGAGTCGGTTTTAGCTGAGCACAGCATTCAAACCTGGGATGTCTATCCTATGCCGCAGTCTGAAGTTGGTTCTAAGTAGAAAGAACGATTGCGTCAGAGCCAGTTGGGGACTTTTTGATTAGTTGGGCGATCGCCTAAACGTCGATCTATTCCTTTCTAATGAGGATGTACTAAACCCCTATTTCTAGACTGAAAACGACGGCCTAGATAAAGCCTTTCTAACGCGATATTAGCCTTCATCGACAAGTCGTAACTGAGACCAAAGCCGCGATCGCAACAGGTGTGCGCTGAGGTGTTGGTGGGGCCGTTTTGCAAGCTAGAGCTACCACTATTAGCCATGATTGACTCTCCCTCCTTAGGTACGGCAGAAAAGTCCAGTGCTTTTCCGATCAATGTCAGGTCATTTAAGGTGGCCGGATTTTTGATCGGGTTTGGTCTGGGCGGCTTTATCGACGCCATTGTTTTGCACATGCTGTTGCAGTGGCACCACCTGGTTTCGGGCCGGGTACCAATGAACACTTTGGTAGGTTTGCAGCGCAACGTTTTTTGGGATGGAGTTTTGAGCGCCGGCATGTGGTTGGTCATCGTGGTTGGCTTGGCTGTGCTGTGGCGCGGTGTGCAGCAGGTTCCCATTGTGCCTCTCACCACCTCAGCTTTTGTGGGATGGATTTTGACTGGGTGGGGCGGATTCCAGCTCTTCGACAGTGTCTTTTTTCACGCTCTGCTGGGGCTGCACCACATCCGGCCGGGACCTAATTATTTAGTCTATGACGCAGCCTTTTTTCTAATCGGCTTTGTGTTGATCGGATTAGGTTTTCTCATGACGCGTAACCAAATTGATGCTTAGCCATTTTTCCTCCTAGCAGCCCTAGTGCTACTGGTTGAGCGGATCAATTTACTGCGATCGCTGCTGCTTCCCCCAATGCGGCTCTGGATGAGGGCGATCGCCGGTCTTCTGAACATTTACCCTGTCCTATCTTGTTCTGCCTAAATCTGTCCGAAAAGGAGCCACTATGAGCGTTCGTCTGTTTGCCTTAATCAGCGGCATTGTCTATGTGCTGGTTGGTTTGCTCGGCTTTGTTCCTACGTTTGTGGCCTCTCCAGAGACTACCCCGGCTCTGGCTGTAGAGGCGGGCTATGGCTATCTGCTGGGCCTTTTCCCGATCAACGTGCTCCACAACATCGTGCATTTGGCGATCGGCCTTTGGGGTTTGCTGGCCTACCGCAGCTATTCGGGTTCGCGTACCTACGGCAAAGGTCTGGCCATCTTTTACGGACTGCTTGCCGTCATGGGTTTTATTCCGGTTTTGCAGACTACCTTTGGCCTGATTCCCATCTTCGGCCATGACATTTGGCTCCATGCCTTAACGGCTCTAGCCGCCGCCTATTTTGGCTTCGCGGCTACCCCCGATAGGGACATCAACAAAGCGCGCGAAGCCACTACGGCAAGCCGAAATCGCGGCTAAACCTGTTTATCAAAGTCAACCAAACCTACTGTAATCAGAGCTAAACATTATGTTTTTGCCTACTGAACAAGCCCAAGGTCTGGCTCACTCTTTAGTAGCCCAGACCCTGACAACCTCTGAGTTTTCCAACCTGGTTTTTCTGTCTGGCCCACAGTTCTTTATTGCCCTCATTGCTGGGCTGGTAATGGCCTTCGCCTTCCAGTTTTTGTTGACCAACCTGACCGTGGCGGCCGGCATCTCTAGCGAGGTCGACCCCTTCGAAGAAGACGAGGCCAAGAGCTGGGGCAAGCAGGCTCGCAGCATGGAATCTAAAGTCGGGGGCTGGATGCTGTTTACGGTCAATGCCGCCCTTTTCACCGCCTGCTTTTTGGCGGTCAAGCTCACCCTGATTCAAAGCTTACAGCTGGGGGCCATTGTCGGCGTGGTGATTTGGTCGGCCTACTTTCTGCTGCTGCTGTGGGCTGGCTCGCGCACGGTGGGCTCAGCGCTCAGCGCCGCAGGCAGCACTGCTAGCGCTGGGGTGCAGGGGGTGGTCGGCACGGTGGCAACGGCCCTCGGCGGCAGTGCCGTCAATTCTCAGATTGTCAATACGGTAGAAGCGTCTGTAGAAGCCGTAACCCAACAGCTCAAGTCTGAGCTGAGTTCAGACATGGCCCCCGATCGCCTGCGGGAAAACGTGGCCGACTACCTTAAAAAGCTGCGGCTGCCCGGCTCGGAGCTGGGAGGCATGAATCAGCAGATTCTAGACTTGTTGAAAAATGCCGCTCAGCCCTCATCGCCGGAGAACGGCGGAGGGAACGGTCTAAACCTAGCCAATATTGCGTCGGAGGTAGCTCAGGCGGCGGCACCGGGTGGGTTGACCTCGGGATTAATTCGCCTCGCCCAGTCGGCGGCTCCCGAAGAGCTGAAGTCGGGCAAGCTCCAGGATGTGGTTAACCAGCTCAACCGCACCTTGCAGGCGCAGTCGGGCAATGGGCTACAGCAGCAGGTGGTGGGGCAGGCGGTGAATGCCCTGGTTTCTACCGTGGCCCAGCGGGTCGATCTATCCGATGTGGATGTGGAGCAGATTGGTCAGCAGCTCAGCTCGCTAGGGCAACAGGCCTCTAATCAGGCCAGTCGAGCCGCCGATCGCCTCAATGCGCCCGGCACCTTTTCGCTGCTGCGCACCGATATCGAGAACTACCTGCTGAAGTCGCCCTCCTGGTATTTGCGGTCTGAAAATTTAGACAGCGGATTTCGCGAAGTGCTGTGTGACCCCAATGCCGATGCCGGGCTGGTGCGCCAGCAAATTGAGCCCTTGAATCGGCGCTATTTCGTCTCGGTGCTACAGCGCCGCGATGGGCTCGACGACAGCCGCATCAATGACTTGGCCGACCAGCTAGAGCTGATTCGGCAGGAGGTGTTGAGCCAGGTGCGCGACGCCGAGGAGGAGAGCAATCGCCACGACCTGCGGCAGCAGGTGGAGACCTACCTCAGCTCTGCGCCTAAGGAGGCGCTGGCGAGCGATCGCATCGCCCAAGACTTTCCGGCACTGCTAGCTGACCCTGAATCTAGCTATGAAACCGTGGGCAACCGCTTAGTGCAGTTTGACCGTGATACCCTCAGGCAGATGTTGCTGAGCGGCCGGCAAGACCTCGACGAAAACGAGATCGAGCCCCTGCTAGACGCATTAGAACAGGCCCGCGATCGCATCTTGAACCAGTCCCAGGAGCAGTGGAGCCAGATGCAGCACCAAGCCGGTGAGTTTCGCGGCCAGATCGAGACCTATCTGCGAGAAACCAACCCCACAGATCTTTCGCAGGAGCAAATTCAGCAAAACCTGGAGCGGTTGGTCAACCTGCCCGAGTCGGGGCTGCTGGTGGCCCGCGCCGGGCTGGGCCAGCTAGACCGCGACAGTCTAGAGCAGATGCTGGCCCAGCGAGAAGATCTCAGCCAGGAGCAGGTGCATCACATTGTTGACCAGTTTGAGTCGGTGCGTCACAGTATCGTCCACGCGCCCCAGGATTTGGCGGGCCAAGCCCAGGACCAGATCGATCGGCTGGTCAGCCAAATTGCCGACTACCTGCGCAATACCAACCTCGATGAACTCGACCCCGACGGCATTCGCCACGATTTGCAGCAGCTTTTGCAGTCACCCCAGGCCGGTAGCTCGGCGCTGCGACGACGGCTGGCCCGGGTCGATCGCGACACCCTGGCCCGCCTACTCAGCCAGCAGGGGCTGAGCGAGTACCAGGTCAACCAGGCGATCGACCTGGTGCTAGACAGCGCCCGCGCCGTGGTCAAAGCGCCCCAGCGCTTAGCCACCCGCGCCCGCGACCAGGTGCAAGACGTGCAAACCACCTTGACCGAGTACCTCAAAAACACCGATCGCGAGGAACTCAACCCCGAGGCCATGGAGCGCGATCTGCGCCTGCTGCTGAGCCAGCCCCGCGAAGGTTTGGAGCAGTGGCAAGAGCGCCTCCCTCAGATCGATCGCGGCACCCTCGTCGCCCTGCTCACCCAGCGCGACGACATCTCTGAGCAGCAGGCCAACCAGATGATCGACCAGGTAGAGGCCGTGCGGTACGACATTTTGCGCCAGGCCCAGCAGGTCAAAGATCAGGTGCAAGATACGGTGCAGTCTACTGCCCAGAATTTGGTTGACCGTCTGCGCGGCTACTTCGACGCCCTCGACCGACCCGAGCTCAACTACGACGCGATCAAGCGCGATATGAGCACCCTGTTTAACGATCCTGAGGCTGGCTTTGAGGCCCTCACCCAGCGCTTGGGCCAGTTCGATCGCGAGACCTTGACCGCCCTGCTCAGCACCCGCACCGATATCTCTGAGGAGCAGGTCAACCGAGTGATCGACCAGATCGAAGCCGCCCGCGACAGCGCCCTGCATCGGGCTCAGCGGCTCCAGGAAGAAGCTGAAAAGCGGATTAGCGCCCTCAAGCACGAAGCCAAAGAGCAGATGAAAGAGGTTCGCAAAACGGCTGCCACCGCCGCCTGGTGGCTGTTTGGCACAGCGATCACCTCAATGGCCACGGCTGCGATCGCAGGCGTTCTCGCTGCCGGAGGGTTCAGGGTCTTCAGCTAGTGGCGGGGGAGAAGGGCTTAGGGTGTTAGGCGCAAGGTAGCAAAGCCTGACACCCTAAGCCCTTCCCTCTCTGCTCGCGTTTTTTACGACAGCAAAATCCCTTCGCTGCGGTAAGCCGATAGTTCTTTGAGCAGTAGGCAAAACGATGGCTCTTTTACTGGTAGATCTCGACGGCACAATTCGAAAGCCCCTGAGTGAGGAGCAGTATTTTCAGCATCCCAAAGATCAGGCCATCATTGCTGGAGCCGATCGCGCGTTGCAGTCCTACACCGAAGATTGGATTGTTGTGGGTATTACGAACCAGGGCGGGGTTGGGGCAGGGCATAAATCGATGCAAACCTGCGTCGAAGAACAGCAATACACCCTGGAGCTATTTCCCCAGCTCAAAGAAATTTACTTTTGCCCCGACTTTGCCGGCAAAAAGTGTTTTCGAGTGACGGCTCACAATGCCCATAACCATAGTAAAACCCATTGGTCGGGGCAGTTCCGAAAACCGGGGGCAGGCATGCTGCTGCTGGCGATCGCCCGGCATCAACAGAGCGCTCAAAATACCTGCTACGTGGGCGATCGCCCCGAAGATGAGACAGCAGCCAAACGCGCTAGAGTACAGTTTCAATGGGCAGAAGATTGGATTAGGCAGCGCCAATCCATTACTGAGCGTCTTTAACGAGCGTTGTTATAGCCATTACTAGAATGGTTAGGCCATTTCGTATCCTCCTGAATTGGGCGGCGCGATCGCAGGCGTTCTTGCCGCCCGAGGGCTGGAATTTCTGAGCTGACGATACCGAGAGGGAAAGTTGTGAATTTAGCCGATGCCCTAACCACAGTAGTTAGGGCATCGGTTTTATATAACTGCGATCGCGCTAGCAGCTCCAAATTGTGACCATTGCTTCAGCTGCGCTCCAAATTAGGTCGGAAGCACCCGTGATCAACAAAATCATCAGCTACTGACCTGATACCAAATCCGAATCGCACAACCCGGATTCAAAACGGAAGGCTGGTGGGTTGAGTAGTTGCCTGGGCGCGCAATCAGCCGAGCTAGCTTGCCACACGCCTATACCCAGAGGTCCTGACATAGCCAAGTGGCGATTGTCCAGCACAGTGGTAGGCAAATTTGGAACGTTTCACGAAAGAGCTGCCAAGAGAGATTGTGATGCTGCTCTGGGGCGCGGGGCAACTAGCCTGGGCCACATGGCCTGATCGGGGCTACTCCCAAGCGCTGGAGCCTTCATAATCTTGAGGTTGGCATCAGCCGTGCCCTTGACGACATAAAGCGTAGCTGATGCCCCAAATATTTTCATCTCAAAAGAGAGATGTGTTGAAACTCCACCATCTATACAGTGGTGCTTGCCTGGCACCACTGTATAGATGGTGGATATAGCGCTTCAGAACAGGCTTAGTTCTGAAAAACTGGCATGCTTGTATTATTGGTCACTTCTCTTAAAAAAATACTTAGTGCATCATTTCTGCTTCCATGGATCCAAAGCCTTCAGTTAGAACCGACGCGCCGTTTCCGATTGTGGGGCTAGCCGCTTCTGCAGGTGGACTGGAAGCATTCATAAACCTGATCTCTAACTTGCCAGCCGACACGGGCATGGCCTTTGTGCTGATTCAGCATTTAGCTCCCGACCATAAGAGCCAGCTAGCTGAAATCGTAGGCAGAGCAACCCCAATGGCGGTGCAGCAGGTATCAGACCGGATGGCGGTCGAGCCCAACCAGATTTACGTGATTCCGCCCAACGCTCAGATGACGTTGGTGGATGGGGTTTTTTGTCTAACGGAGCGCCAGAAAATCCACGGCAAATATATGCCGGGGGATGTGTTTTTTAAGTCTTTGGCAGCGGATTGGGGAAACAAAGCGATCGCAGTCGTGCTGTCGGGCATGGATGGCGACGGTTCGCAGGGGTTAAAAGCGATTAAGGTGGCGGGCGGTGTGACCTTTGCCCAGTGCGAAGACACCGCAAGATTTGACAGTATGCCAAATACGGCCGTTGCCACCGGACACGTTGATTTTGTGCTGCCGCCCGAGGCGATCGCCGCAACGTTGGTCAGCATCAGCCGCAGCCCTCTGTTGGCTACCTCAGAGCCGCTTCAGGCCCTGAAGGAGCTGCCCAAGGCAGACGATGCCCTGACCACCATTTTTGCGCTGCTGCGAACGACGACGGGCGTTGACTTCACGCTTTACAAATCTAAGACGATCGATCGCCGCATGCAGCGCCGGATGCTGTTGTACAAGTTCGAAACCCTGGAGGACTATGCTCAGCACCTGCAAGAGCACCCAGGTGAGGTTCAGGCCCTACACGACGAAATTTTGATCCACGTCACGAGTTTCTTCCGAGACCCAGATACCTTTGAGCATCTAAAAGCACAGGTTTTCCCGGCAATTAGCCAAAACAAAACCGCAGACACTCCGATTCGCATCTGGGTGGCGGGGTGCTCGACGGGTGAAGAAGTTTACTCGATCGCCATTTGCTTACTAGAGTTTTTTAGCGATCGCGCCACCATCCCGCCAATTAAGATCTTTGCCACTGACATCAGCGCTACCGCGATCGCCAAAGCTAGGGCAGGCGTCTACTTAGAAAGCCAAATGGAAGGCGTCTCGCCCGAGCGGCTCAGCCACTTTTTCTGTCCGCTGGCAACCGGAGGGTACCAAATTAGCAGCGCTATCCGTGAACTCTGTATCTTTGCCCAGCACAATTTAGGCAGCGATCCGCCATTCTCTGATCTTGACCTAGTTAGCTGTCGCAACGTGCTGATTTATTTATCAAGTCCGCTGCAAGAGCGCATCATCGATCTATTTCACTACAGTCTCAACCCCGGCGGCTTTCTCATGCTGGGCACGTCCGAAGGCGTCAAGACCACCTCAGACCTGTTTACGTCGGTCCACGAGGCCGCCAAAATTTATGCGCGCAAGCCGACCTTGACTCGTCCCCTGTTTTCATTCACAGCCAGTGCTTTCCCCGCTGTCGGCGGCGCGAGCCAGCAGCGAGTCAGTGAAACCATCGCCAATAATTTTGATCTAGTGCGAGAGGTTGACCAGCTCATCGCCGCTCGCTACGCCCCAGTGTCTGTGATTATCAACGACCAGATGCAGATTCTCCACCTGCGCGGCGACACCGACCCCTATCTGAAGCTCCCCACCGGCACCACTGACCTAAACGTGATGATGATGGCCCGAGAAGGGTTGATACAGCCCCTGCGCACCGCCATTCACCAAGCTCAAACTCAAAACATTGCGGTTCGACAAGACCAGATTCAGATGGAATCTGGTGGGAACTCAGCTTGCCTCAATCTAGAAGTGATTCCATTCCAGTCGACCATCGCATCCACAGTTTATTTTTTGGTGATCTTTGAAGCGGCTTTGCTGTCGGCTACCCCCTCCTCGGCGGCATCGGATGAGCGTCAGGAACCGGAAGACCTAGAGCGTGAAATACTGCAGCTTCGTCAAGCCCTGTTCGCTGCGACCCAGCGAGAACTTGCGGCGCAGGCGCATTTGCAGGCGGTAATTCAAGAACACAGCTACCTCAACCAAAATCTGCGAGTGGCCAATGAAGAAATCCTGTCGAGCAACGAGGAGTTGCAAAGCACCAACGAAGAACTTCAAACGGCCAAAGAAGAGATTCAAGCCGCTAACGAAGAACTCACTACCACCAACGACGAACTTCGCAGCCGCAACCTGCAACAAAGTCGAGACAATAGTGATATCAACAACTTTGTTGACAGCATCAATGTGCCGATTGTAATGCTCACTAACGAGTTAAAAATTCGCCGACTTACGCTTCCAGCGCAGCGTCTGTTTAACTTTATTCCTAGCGATATCGGCAGACCATTTAGTGACCTCCGCACCGGTTTTGAGGCTTCGAGCTTAGAGTCTATGGCGTTAGAGGTGCTGGAGACGCTCAACACTAAAGAACAGGAAATTCAAACCCAAACAGGCCATTGGTATTCTCTGCGAATTCGTCCCTATCGCACGACAGAAAACCAAATTGACGGATTGACCATGGTCTTTCTCGACATCAACGCGCTCAAGCGCCACGCTGCTACCTTAGAGGCGGCCCGTGACTATGCAGAAGCGATCATTGAGACGGTGCCAATTCCGTTAGTCGTGCTGGATGCCGATCTGCGAGTGGATATGGTGAATCGCTCGTTCCATGAAGTGTTTCAGACGTCAGCATCAAAGGTTGTGCGATCTTCCATAGTCGAGATTAGCAATGGCCAGTGGAATAGCCCCCAACTGCGATCGCGTTTAGAAGACGTGCTCAGCAATAATAGTCGGCTGCAAAATTTTGAGATGGAGTATTGGTCTGAGCCAATTGGGCAAAAAACGCTGCTGCTCAATGCCTGCAAGCTACAACGTGACGATGAGACTGCCATGGTTTTGCTCGCCATTGAAGACATTACCGAGCGCCAGCAGTTTGAAGCCGAGCGATCGCAGCTCCTCGCCCAAGAACAGGCCGCCCGTCAGCAGGCAGAAACGGCCAGCCTAGCCAAAGATGAGTTCCTCTCAAACCTCTCCCACGAACTTCGCAATCCCCTCAACGCTATATTGGGCTGGGCGCAGCAGCTCCGCGCTCGCACCCTCGACGAAAAGACTGTTACTCGTGCTTTAGAGACGATTGAGCGCAATGCCAGGGCGCAATCCCAACTGATTGAAGATATTTTAGATACCTCTCGAATTGTTAGCGGCAGGCTCAATCTTCGTCCGGCTCCGGTCGATCTGTGCTCAGTGGTGCAGGCGGCGATCGAGACCGTTCAACTCTCAGCCGAGGCCAAAAATATCGAAATCACTGCTCAGCTAAAGGCTGAAACGGTGGTTGGTGATGCCGATCGATTGCAGCAAGTCTTTTGGAATTTGCTGTCAAACGCCATTAAATTTACGCCGCCCGCCGGGCGCATTAAAATCACGCTAGAGCGGGTGCAGGGGCAGGTTCAAATTCAGGTTACTGACACCGGGCAGGGAATTTCAGCCGATTTATTGCCGCATATTTTTGAGCGCTTCCGTCAGGGCGACTCTAGCACCACCAAAGCGAAGCCCGGTCTGGGCCTAGGGCTCGCGATCGCCCAGCACCTGGTAGAACTGCACGGCGGCACCATGCAAGCCACCAGCCCTGGTGAAGGGCAAGGCGCAACGTTCATCGTTAGGCTGCCGCTGGGCGGGCCATCCCTGCCGCCATCCAGTGATTTAGAGTCGCCTGCATTGGAGCGTTCCAGCGACCTGGCTGCATCAATAGAAGGCCTGCAAATTTTGGCAGTTGATGACGAAACTGACACGCTTGAGCTATTCAATTTTGTGCTAGGAAATTATGGGGCTAAGGTGCTAACCGTGACCTCTGCCCAAGACGCTCTAGCTGCGCTGAAGGACAATCCCAACCAGTACAACGTGCTGATTTGCGATATTGGCATGCCCGAGAAAGATGGCTATTGGTTGATTCAGCAAGTGCGATCGCTGAGTGCAGACGCCGGAGGGCAAATTCCCGCCATCGCGCTGACGGCCTATGCAGATGAGGCAGCTCAAAAACGGGCGATCGCTGCCGGATTCCAGCGCCATCTTGCAAAACCTGTAGATCCAGAGGATCTGATCAAAGCAATCATGTCAATCCAGAACAATTCTATGTGAATCGTGAAAATTTGTAGGGCCGGTGTTTCGCCTGCGCGGGCAAGATACCCATCCTACTGATAAGAGTATGGCCAGCCCGTGACGCCAGAGAGGTGACAGCTACAGAGGGAAATTGCCTTAGGGTCGAGGCGGTGGGAGCGATCGACCGGCCCCAAGACAGAAGGCGGTAAGCGCATCGTGGCACAGAATGCTAGTAAGCATGGCCAGCGATCGCGAGCAGCTATTGAGCGCCAGCAGCAGTTTAACGCTGTGCTGAGAGAGCTTAGAGGGTTGCTCGATGGCTTAAGTATTTAGGCTACGGTTGACCCCGGTACAAATGCCCCATGCCCCCAGGGAGATTCCCGGGCGGGCGCAAAGGCGGCGGCAGCCATGCAGCAATCATCATTTAAAGGCAAGTCATGGAAGCGGCAACAATTCACGATGAGGCACTCCAACTTTGGGGTGCAGAGGCAATGGTCGCGATCGCCCTTTACAAGGCAGCTGAGCTAACGGCTGCGATCATTCAGCACGAATTGCAGGAGTGCGACGACTTCTCCGTCATGGAGAAGGTCGTCGATGTTTCAATTATGTCGGAGCAACTTGGTCTAATCTGCAGCCCAGCCGCTGCTCTACTTTTGCCAGAAGGCGCGACACCCACGCTTTTGCTAACCAAGGCCATGAGCATCTTCGCTCAGCCTAGCTCCCTCAATTCGGCGAGCACCCCGGAGGCGCTTCGCAGCCTCTTGAGTGCATGTGACATGTTATGGCCCGACCGCGAATCCGCTGAAGAATTTCAGCAGATGAAAGCAGATAAGCTGGGCCGCCTTTATGAGAAAGTTTGCGCTGAAACCAACCGGCAGGCACTGGGGATTGCCGAGCCGTCAACCACCTCTGAGGATCATTCAGGTGTAGCTTTCGTCGAAAACTTAGACCCATTGCCGCTCCAGCTCCAAAAAACTGGTGCCTAGTCAGCCAGTTTTGCCGCAATGGATTGTGTTAACCACAGCGCCAGCGGCAGCGAAACTCCCGTAGCGACTCCCGAGTCCACTGAAGCGAAAATGAAAGGCTGCCCAGTGATGATTCGCTACGGGCAAGGCTAGAGCGATCGCCAGGGTCTGACGCTGTGCATGCAGCCGAAGGGCAACCGGCCACAGTGACTTTGCTGGCCACGTTGAAGCCCCGAGCGCCCTGGGGCAAATCCGTGCTGCGCCCTCCTGTGGAATGTGCGCTAGTTCTGTGATGATTTTTTAGAGCTATGGGGGCAGGTGGAGGCAGCGTAGTGGCGCGTTTTGTCGTGGCGGTGTAAAGGCGGCGACCGTTGCAGCGTAGGGTTTTGCTGGGTTGAGTGTGGCGCATTTGTACTCTTCATGACCTAGGGGCTGCCTGAAGAACTGAATTCCGGAGGAGGTAGCGGGGGCGATCGCCGCATTGAACTAACCCAACCCTATAGAAAGATGAAGACAACCTTTTGAGGGATGTCAATTTATACATCGAAGTAATAGCCCCTATCCGTACTAAGGCTACGATGTTTGTAGTCTCTGATACTTCTGAGGGTAAACCTAGGCACCCTGTTATCTGGACTACGCCACGCTGATGGTTAATTCATCAAGACGTTAGGGGGAGGGAGGATGCCAAATATCGAGGACAATTATGAAGCGGCTCGCTTAGCCGCGTTAGCTCGATATGATCTCCTGGATACGGCCCCAGAAGCTGCTTTTAATGATTTAGTTCAACTCGCCACCCAGATCAGCCAAACCCCGATCGCCCTGGTGAGTCTGATTGATGACCACCGCCAGTGGTTTAAGGCAAAATTTGGACTAACCACAACGGAAACTCCCCGCGAGTGGGCCTTTTGCGCCCATGCGATTTTACAGTCGCAGCCTCTCATCATCGAAAACGCCCTGCTCGACGAGCGCTTCGCGCAGAATCCGCTAGTCGTCGGGGAGCCCCACATTCGTTTCTACGCCGGCTTTCCCCTCATTACTGCCGATGGTTATCCGCTAGGGACGCTGTGCGTCATTGACCAGCAACCGCGTCAACTAGACTCAGAGCAACTTGAAGCGTTGCGCATCCTGAGCCGTCAGGTCGTGGCACAACTGGAGCTAAGGTACGGGCACCGGGTGCTTAAGCAAACCCTAAAAGACCGCATAGATATCGAGTTTACGCTGGATCAGTCTTCCATCGTGGCGATCGCAGATGCCCAAGGGTTAATCACCTATGCCAATGATAAGTTCTGCGAAATCTCTCAATATTCAGCGGTAGAACTCATTGGCAACAAGCATCTTTTGCTGGAGGAAGACGAACATTCTCCGACTGATTTACAAGCCATTTGGCAAAGCCTCAATCTTGGGCAGGTATGGCGAGGAGAAATCCAAAAACGCGCTCGAGACGGTAGCTTGTATTGGGCTAATACGACTATCGTCCCCTTTCTTGAGGGTGACAACACGCCCTATCAGTACGTCGCCATCTGTCACGACATTACGGCTCAAAAGCAGCTAGAGGCGAAACTGCGGCGACAATCCGCTCAGGAACGCCTGGTTAGGCAAATGGCTGAGCGCATTCATGTTCAAGGTTCGCTAGATCTGACCGCGATTTTGCAGACCACCGTCGTTGAAGTGCGTCATCTACTAGAATCTGACCGGGTCCTGATCTACCAACTGAACGCTGACCATAGTGGCTGTGTCGTGGTGGAATCAGTCGATGCTCCGTGGCGCAAAATTATGGGCACCCAGATTTACGACGACCATTTTGCCCGATATTACTTACAGCTCTATGCACAGGGGCGGGTGCAGGCAATCTCAGATATTGAGACAGCCGATTTGACCCCCTGCCATCGTGACTTGCTAGCCGATTTTCAAGTGCGAGCCAACTTAGTTGTGCCTATTGTCGATGCAGTTAAGCTCTGGGGCTTGCTGGTGGTGCAACAATGTTCTAGCGCGAGAGAATGGCAAGCAGATGAAATTGATTTGCTCAAGCAACTCACCACCCAAGCGGCGATCGCGATTCATCAGTCAGAGCTGTATCAGCAGTCTCAAGCTGAACTGAAGCAACGCCAACAGGCTGAGAATTTGTTGCGGCAGCAATTTGAGAGGGAGCGTTTAATTACGGCGGTAGCGCACCGCATTCGTGAGTCGTTGGACCTCAATCAGATTTTGAACACGACGGTGGCTGAGGTCAGGCAACTGTTGCAGGCCGACCGGGTACTGACCTATCGCATCAATCCTGACGGTACCGGTTCAGTGACGAATGAAGCCGTTGCTCCGGGATGTTTTTCGTTAATGGATCAACCGCTACCCGAGGAGATTTTTCCGGTTGACAGTCACCGCCTTTACCAACAGGGCCGGGTCCGCGCCATTGCTGATATTAGGCAAGACGATAGCTCAGCCTGTTTGGTCGAAACCCTCCATCAACTTGGCGTGAAGTCCAAGCTAGTAGTTCCAATCCTCCACAATCAGGAGCTTTGGGGGCTGTTGATTGCTCACCAGTGCCATCGCTATCGTGAATGGCAAGCTTGGGAACTGGACTTTCTCAAAGAACTTTCGGCCCATGTCGGCATTGCGATCGCTCAAGCAACCCTGCTAAAACAAGCGTTTCAGCAAGCCCAGGCGGAAGCCACCATCAATCGCCTCACCCGCCTGTTGCATACGCCTGGAGATGCCATCCGGGTGATGCAGCAAGTCATTGATGCTACCACTACAGCCTTGGGTTGCATGGGTGGGCAGCTTTATATCTCCGCCGATACCAAAGAGCAGAGTGATCAGCTCTACCGTTCAGGCGTGCAACCAGCCTTAACCCTAGAAGATGAAAGCTATCTTTGGCGTCGTTTGGCCCAGAGGGCGAATGGTGGAAGGCATCGGACAAAGAGCAGTGGAGAAGCGCCAACTTACCATCTCTACACCCTGCAAGATTTTAGGCGAGATCCACACCTGCGGACGTTAGGAGCGGCCTTCGAAGCGGTCGCCATTCATTCTGTCCTGATTGTGCCCCTGCAATATCAGCAACAAGCCATTGGGTGGTTCAGCCTGTTTCGTCGCGAATTGGGTGCGAGTCTGTTGGCGCCTGGTGGGTCTCCAGACTGCCAACAGACTATTGCTGGAGCCAATTCATCCTCTCAAGACTTGGCGGACATGCCGCTTGCCTCAGGGTGGAACGCAGAAGACATCAAACTGTCGCAAACCCTGGCCACCCATTTATACATCACCGTAATGCAGCGGCGGATTGAGGCAACGATTCGCCATCAAGCTTGTCATGACCGGCTTACTGAATTACCCAACCGACTGTTGTTCGAAGAAGAACTGGTCAAGGCTTTAGAACAACTCAAACTCCTCACCAACAGACTAGACAGTAGGATGCTAGCGGTCTGCTTTGTGGATCTCGACCATTTCAAGGCGATTAATGACACCCTAGGCCATGCCGTAGGGGATCAGCTATTGCAGCAAGTAGCACGGCGAATTTCAGGCTGTTTAAAAGAGGGCGATGTTGTGGCGCGTTGGGGTGGGGATGAATTTACCCTAATGCTCCAAAATATTCAATCCACCGAAGATGTTGCGAAAGTGGCTCAACGGGTTCTTAATAGCCTGCGTGAGCCATTTATGTTCAATCGCCAAGCCTTTCGAGTGACAATGAGCATTGGTATTGCTCTCGCCCCCAGCCACGGTCAAGATGCTGAGACCCTGCTGAAAAATGCGGATGCAGCCATGTATGACGCCAAGCATCGGGGGCGCAATAACTATAAAATCCACTCCTCTGTCACGGTAGGGAGGGCCTTGGAGCAACTGATTTTGACTAATGATCTTCACAAGGCTGTGGAGCAAACAGAGTTTGTGCTGCACTATCAGCCCCAGTTGGACTTGCAAACAGGCCAGGTGACTGCCGCTGAGGCTTTAATTCGTTGGCAGCATCCTCAAAAAGGGTTGCTGATGCCGGGAGAGTTTATAGCAACAGCCGAAGTGATGGGACAAATCAGCGCGATCGATGACTGGGTCATTCGGGCTGCCTGTGCTCAGATTCGCTCATGGCAAAACCTCGGAAACCCACCACTGCGTATCGCTGTTAATCTTTCTGCTCAAACGATTCAGCAAAAAAACTTGCCCAAAAAGATCGCTCAAATCTTGCTAGATCATCGGCTTGAGCCCAGCCAGCTAGAGGTCGAAATTACGGAAACAGTGGTGATGCAGGATATCCCTGCTGCGATCTCTACCTTGCAAGAATTGAAAGATATGGGGATTTACATCTCAATGGATGACTTTGGCACAGGGCACTCTTCCCTGGCTGCCTTGAAACAGTTTCCGCTCCATTCCCTCAAAATTGCCCGCGAGTTTATTCAAGATCTGTCCTTCGAATCGAGGGAAATTGCCGTTGTGCAAGCGGTGATTGCTCTAGCCCACGGCCTAAACCTGGAAACGGTTGCTGAAGGGGTCGAAAAAGTAGAACAGTTGCAGATATTGCGAGCTCTAGACTGCAGTAGTGTTCAAGGTTACTTGCTGAGTAAACCACTGGCGGCCGAGCAATTTCAGCAGTTTATTCAGGCTCAGAGTACCCAGAGAAGCTGTGTAAAGCGGGTACAGAATTTTAGTGAGCAACCGCAATCATTAAAAAGCCAGTCAGTCGTACCTAGAAACACCTAAAGGCACTACGTTAATTGGTTTCGTTAAGGTTCTAAAGTCTCGAAACTGCGATTTAGGTCCATTTAGTTCCCATGAACTACATCAGACCTGCAAGAGAGGAGATCATTCGTATTTGTCTCGAAACCAGTCTCAGCTCCTTGGTGACATCGCGCTCATCTGGGAGCACTATGGACAGCTTCCATCCAGAGATAGATGAGTTTCTCCTAAAACTAATTAGGCTGACAGCAGTAAGGGACTTTATAAACTGTGAGTGCCATGGCTTTTCATCAGGACTACTTAGGGATTGAGCAGCCTGCTGTTGGTCAACTGATTCGAGAGCTTCGGCAAACCTTAAAACTGACCCAGGAGAAGTTTGCGGCTCAACTTGGAGTCTCCTTTCCCACGATCAATTGTTGGGAAAACGGACATGCCACCCCTTCTCCCTTAGCACTCAAACAAATTGAAACTTTGCTGAACCAGTTGACGGAGTCACCTGATGAACTTTTACGGGAACGCAGTGAGACAATCCAAGGAAAATACCTACCCTCAAGGAAGCTAAAAGCATGAGGGCAGAGCAACACCAGGAGATGCCCGACAAGCCCTTTGGAGGCGGTGACGAGATAGAAACACTCTTGCGATCGCACGACTGGTCACAAACGCCTCTAGGGGCTGTCGAAACCTGGTCAGACAGCTTGAAAACGGTAGTCCAGAGTCGATTAGCTGAGCTCAATCAAGCTCAAGGATCCGAACCGATGCTTGCTGCATCGGTTCCGCTGCGGAATTACACCCAAACAGCCCCCTTACACCAAGCGGCCCAAGCCAATACGTTTCGGGTCACACTCGCCGATGCGCTGCGCCCGCTGACCGATGCCAATGAGATCCAAGCTACCGCTGCCCGTATTCTGGGCGAACGCTTGGGAGCCAGCCGCGTCATCTACGCTGAAGTATTGCCGGGCGACAAGGACGTGATCGTCCATAAAAACTATACAAACGGTGTTGCTGAGTTGATCGGGCGATATCGTCTAGACGAGTTTGGACGTAATTTGACCGATGACCATCGAGCCGGGAAGACGGCGATCGTCCCCGATGTGGCGAACTCCCTCAAATATACAGACCCCGAAAAGGCCATGTATCAGGCAATTGATATTGCGGCACATCTCGATGTGCCTCTGATCAAAAATGATCAATTCGTGGCGCTGCTAGCGGTTCATCAGGCAACCCCGCGTGAATGGACAGAGCGTGAGGTGAAATGGGTCGAAGAGACAGCAGAGCAGACCTGGGCAACTGTCGAACGTGCCCGCGCTGAAGCCGCGCTACGCGAATCTGAAGCGAAATATCGTACGTTGTTTGAGTCGATCGACCAGGGCTTGTGTATCTGTGAACTGCTGTTTGATGAGAACGGCGACCCGCATGATTATCGGTTCCTCGACGTGAATCTGGCCTTTGAACGGCTAACCGGACTGGAGCAAGTGAGCGGTAAAACAGCGCGGCAAGTGGTGCCCAACCACGATACCCACTGGTTTGAGATTTTTGGCAGAGTTGTGCGAACCGGGGAACCCGTTCGGATTAAGGAGCAAACGAGCGCCATAAACCGTTGGTTTGATGTCAACGCCTTTTGTGTTGGAACGCCACAAAGTCATCAGTTTGCCGCTTTGTTTACCAATATCACTGGGGCGAAGCGCATCGAAGCCGAGCGCAAACAGGCAGAAGCGACCTTGCAGCAGACCTCAGATGAACTCGAACGCCAAGTGCGGAAGTTTGATGCCACGCTTTCGACCATCACCGATGTGGTGTTCACCTTTGATCGCGACGGGCGGTTTCTTTACGCCAATCAAGTGTTGCTCGACTTGTGGGGAGTCACCGCAGCAGAGGCAATCGGCAAAACGATGGCTGACCTCAATTATTCCCCAGACGTTGAGCGGCAAGTGCTGGACGATCTGCAACAGGTCTTAGAAACCGGAAAAAGCGTTAGAAACGAAACTCCTTACATTAGTCCAACTGGAGTTGAGGGCTACTTTGAATATATTCTTAGCCCCGTGATTGCCGCCGATCACACCGCCGAATCGGTCGTCGGTTTATCTCGCGACGTTAGCGATCGCAAACGGGCAGAAGAGTTATTGCGTCAGAGCGAATCGCACCTGCGCCTGATGATCGAAAGTGCCAAAGATTACGCCATCTTTACGCTTGATCTCAATGGAATCGTGACGAAATGGAATGCCGGTGCCGAACGCCTGCTGCAATACTCAGAAGCCGAAATTATTGGTCACAAAAATCGGATCATTTTTATACCAGAAGACAGACAACAAGGAAGAGCCGAGCAAGAGCTGCAAATCGCTTTAACTCAGGGACGGGCAGAAAATGAACGTTGGCACCTGCGAAAAGATAGCAGTCGCTTTTGGGGCAGTGGCTTGGTGATGCCGTTGCAGGACGAAACGGGCAACGTGCAGGGATTTGTCAAAATCATGCAGGATAAAACCGCCCAAAGGCAAGCCGAAGCAGAACGAGAACAACTGCTGCAGCGCGAACAAACCGCGCGGGAAACGGCGGAACGAGCCAACCAAATCAAGGACGAGTTTTTGGCGGTGCTGTCCCATGAGTTGCGATCGCCTTTGAATCCGATTTTGGGCTGGACCCAGTTGCTGCAAACTGGCAGATTCGACCCAGCCCGCCAAGCGGAAGCACTCGCGACGATCGAGCGCAATGCCAAACTGCAGTCACAACTGATCGAAGACTTGCTCGACATCTCCCGCATCATGCAGGGCAAGCTGACCTTAAATCCAACTTCCACCAGTTTGACGTTTGTGATTTCTGCGGCGCTCGAGACCGTGCGACTGGCAGCAGAAGCTAAGAATATTGCGCTCTCACTTGACCTCGATCCGCAAATTGCTCCCGTCTTTGGCGATGCTGGTAGGCTCCAGCAAGTGGTCTGGAACCTGCTGACCAATGCCGTCAAATTCACGCCCAAGGGCGGACAAGTGACGGTCGAACTGAGACAAGTGGATCAACTGGCGCAGATTCGGGTGATGGATTCGGGCATTGGCATCGATGCTCAATTCATCCCTTACGTATTTGAGTATTTTCGGCAAAAAGATGGTTCCACCACCCGTAGATTTGGCGGTTTGGGTTTAGGTCTAGCCATCGTGCGGCAAATTGTGGAACTTCACGGCGGTACAGTGGCGGCAGAGAGCGGCGGTGAGCAGCAAGGTGCAACCTTTATCGTGCAGCTACCGGTCCTGAAGCAGTCCACACCCATTCTCCCTGAATCAACCCAGCCTCAACTCAACTCAGAAACGCTCCTAGAAAACGTTCAAATCTTGCTCGTTGATGACGATACAGATACCCGCGAGTTTCAGGCTTTTCTGCTAAAGCAATACGGGGCAACGGTGACCGCGGTGGCTTCTGGCTTAGAAGCGCTGCAAGCCTTGGAGCAGCTGATTCCAGATGGGATTGTCAGTGATGTTGGCATGCCAGAGATGGATGGCTACAGTCTGATGCAGCAGATTCGCTCCCGCCCACCCGCTCAGGGAGGGATGGTTCCTGCGCTCGCGCTCACGGCTTATGCTGCAGAAATTGATCAAAAAAGAGCCCTCGACGTTGGCTTTCAAGCACACTTGACGAAACCGTTGGAGCCAGAACGATTCGTCAGCGAGATTGTAACCCTGCTCAAGCCAAATTGAGTCTGGAAATTGTGCCTCGCCACGAGCGGTGCTACTTCGGCTAGCTCGATTTTCACCACTAACCCCAAGTGATCTAGCTTCTCGATCTTTAAGGCGCGTTCCCAATGCTTGCCGCACATTCCTCCAATATTCATTTCGTCAATCTGCGGAATGTTGGGTCAAGGGCAGGGTGGCTTTGGCTGGTTGCCTGCGCGCAGCTAGCCAGACAACACAAAGGAACTGCTCAATCATGCTCTGAGTCTGACGTTCAACTCCTTCAACCTAATCTATATCTCGGCGAAGTGACAGAAGAGGGATTGCTCTTAGGCCTCCCCAGAAAACTTTAGCGGCAGAGCCTGTCTCTAAAAACTGGCCTATTGATTAGGGCAGTTTCAACTTGCGACGGAGCATGGCACCGGCCAGCACCCCCTACAGTGAAAGCCACACTGGAAGGGGGCAAAAAATAACTATCCTGGCTCGATCGCGGGTCGTGTGAGCAGGGGTATGACCTGCAGAGCAAGACCATTTTGATACCCAGGGCTCACGCGGATTGGGGCTGGGATGGCACGTCAGCTAGTTGAGGCCAAGTGCTCGGCTAAGGATCTGCGAGCGGGATGAGGCCGAACTGAAGCAGGCGCAACGAACTGACGCAAAGGAAACGGCTGGCAGAGACCTGTAGAGAGGTGAAGAACCATGCCTAACGACACAAACACAACCATTGCCGATACTGTGCGGCAGGCTGCCCATCCCCTGCGGGGTGACGCTTCAGATTACGATCCGTTGATGGATTGGGTAGGGAATGCTCGTCTGGTGCTGCTGGGCGAAGCTACCCACGGCACCCACGAGTTTTATGCCCAACGGGCAGAAATCACCCAGCGGTTAATTCAGGAAAAAGGCTTCACAGCGGTGGCTGTAGAGGCGGATTTTCCCGATGGCTACCGGGTGAATCGCTTTGTTCGCGGCATGGGGGAGGATTCAACGCCTGAAGAAGCCCTGCGGGGCTTTCAGAAGTTTCCAACCTGGATGTGGCGCAACACCGATGTCGTGCATTTTGTGGGCTGGTTACGGCAGTACAACGAGGCCTTAGTGGCCGACAGGCTCAAGGTTGGCTTCTACGGACTCGATCTTTACAGTCTGTATGCCTCTATGGGCGAGGTGCTCAAGTATTTGGACCAAGTTGATCCAGAGGCTGCCCAACGGGCTCGCGATCGCTATGCCTGCTTCGAGCAGTTTGAGCAAGATTCTCAGGAATACGGTTTTGCGGCCAGCTTCGACTTAGAAGCATCCTGCCGCGATGAAACCGTGAATCAGCTGCGGGACTTGCAGCAGCAAACGGCAAACTATCTTCAAAGCGACGGTCAAATGGCGGCAGATGAGTTCTTCTATGCCGAGCAAAACGCGCGGCTGGTGAAAAACGCTGAGGAGTATTATCGCTCAATGTTTCAGGATCGAAGTGATTCATGGAAATTGCGCGATCGCCATATGGCAGAAACCCTAGAGCAACTGATGGCTCATTTGGATCGCCAGGGCAATCCAAGCAAGATCGTAGTTTGGGAACATAACTCCCACTTAGGCGATGCCCGCGCCACCGATCTGGGACAAGTCGGGGAGTGGAATGTTGGCCAGCTGGTGCGCGAACGCTACGGCAATGAGGCGATTCTAGTTGGCTTCACGACCTACACAGGCACCGTGACGGCCGCCTCAACCTGGGGCGACCTACCTCAACTCAAGCTGGTTAACCCAGCCCTTCCAGACAGTTATGAAGCTCTGTTTCACGACACCGGCTTGCCCCGGTTCCTGCTGAACTTGCGGGATCAAAACCAGGCCGTTACCGAACTGAGCCAGATCCGGCTAGAGCGGGCCATTGGTGTGATTTATCGGCCTGAAACCGAGCGCAGCAGCCACTACTTCTATGCCCGTCTGCCCGATCAGTTTGATGCTGTCATTCACATCGACAAGACCCAAGCCGTGCAGCCCCTCGATCTGGCTCCGCCTGAAACAGGGGACGTTCCCGAAACGTTTCCCTCGGCCCTTTAGAGGAGTCCATCTAAAAATGTCCTTTTTCAGGACGCGGGCTCGAGCCACTGGGCCTGCCGCAGCAAAACCCTGGATCAGTATTGAGCTGGAACACTCTTAACCTAACGGCTGCTTTAGTCTTCTCCAGGCGGACTTGATATCAATTCCACTTCAGGAAGCCCGCAACCCATGAGAAATCTACAATGCCAAGCCGGACAACTACTTTCTCGCCCTAGCGTGCCCACTGAAACAGGCGCATCTAGCGGCTTACATTCTTTGGGGCTAGAACCTGAGCGGGATGGGCTGATCTATGTGCCCGAAAGCTATCAGCTAGCGAAGCCAGCCCCGCTCGTGTTGATGCTGCATGGTGCGGGCGGTGATGCCGAGGGAGCCCTGCGGTGGCTGACAGGACTGGCCGACACCTACGGCCTGCTGCTGCTGGCGGTCGAGTCGCGCGATCGCACCTGGGATGTGATCGTTAGCCGCTACGGACCTGACATTGCCGTTATCGATCGGGCGCTAGAGCAGACATTTAGGCGGTATGCGGTGGATGCTGGCAGGGTTGCGATCGCAGGCTTCTCCGATGGCGCATCCTATGCCCTCTCTGTAGGCATTACCAACGGCGATTTGTTCACCCATATCATCGCCTTTTCTCCTGGCTTTATGGCCCCTGTCACTCAGCGGGGAGAACCCCAGATCTTCATCTCCCATGGCACAAGCGACCCGGTGCTACCCATTAATCATCGGTGTAGCCGTCGCATCGTCCCCCAACTCCAGCAGACAGGCTACGACACCCGCTACCGAGAGTTTGAAGGCGGCCATATCGTTCCGGCAGACGTTTCCCGTGAAGCCATGACCTGGCTCACTACCCAGGCCTAATGATGTTGCAGTTATGTAAAACCGCAGCTGGTAACCGCTGTCACCCACTGTTGTTTCTCCTCCTACTCACCTAAACCTATGGCTATTTCTCTAAAACCTCTTCAAGATCAGGTCATTGTTATTACTGGATCCTGCAGCGGCATCGGTCTGGTCACAGCTAGAATGGCGGCCAGACAGGGCGCTAAGGTCGTCGCTCAAGGCCTTGCGATGGCGGCTTTTCAGGGAATGGACGTAACTGGACTCGAACCAGTGACCCCCACGATGTCAACGTGGTGCTCTAACCAACTGAGCTATACGTCCGGGCAGACATAAAATTAGCATAATGGGCGGCGCGATCGCAACCTCTACTGCCGCTATCCTACCGGGCCAGTCCGGGCTGAAGCACTTTGGGATCTAACAGCAGCGGCGCATCTTGCTTGGCAGTGGTGGCCACTCGCAGATTAGAAAGGGCTGTGCCCTGGTAGTAGTGAGCCAAGATTTGCTGGTAGTTTTGGCCTCGGGTGGCCAGCCCGCGCGCCCCCCACTGGCTCATCCCCAGGCCGTGGCCATAGCCGCGCCCGTCAACCCGTAGGGTATCGCCCGCTAGAGTAAGAGAACACAGTGAGCTGCGCAACCCTAGCGCTTGGCGCAGTTCGGTGCCGGTCATGGTGCGGCTGCCCTGGGTGCCCTGGAGCCGAATTGAGGCGATGCGCCCCTGGGGAGTGGCGCGCTCAGTCACAACTCCTGTCAGGCGGCCAATGCCGGTAATACGCTGCGCAACCTGCTGGGTCGAAAAGGTCTCAGACCACTGAAACACCGGAGCCTCTTGGTCGTAGTCAGTCACGCCGCGCAGGTAAGGGGTAGCGCTCTGCCAAATATCTTCGGAGTTTTCGGTATAGCCGCCGGAGGAGGAGTGGAACACGGCCTCAATCACCCGACCTCCGTAGGTCAGCACCTGGCCCTGGGTGGCGTTGACCGCGGCTTGCACCGAGGGAGCTTCGGCAGCCAGCCCGCCATAGACCTGATGGGCCGTGGTGCCCCCCACATCGAACAGGTCGCCCTGGGTGCGATCGCGCTTATACAGCGCGTAGGAGCGAGCCGCTACCGCCTGGGCCTTAAGCGCCTCCTGGGGCCAGCTAGCGGGCATTTCGCCGCCAACGACGCCGTAGAGGTAGGCTTCGAGATCAACCCAGTTGATGGCGGTCACTTTGCCATCAATGGGCATCACCAGCACCCGACCCCGATACCATTTGTCGTTGATAAAGATATAGCCACCGCCAGTTGGCTCCACCCAAAAAGCCTGGCCCTGCCAGTCAGCTAGCTTCAGCCCGCCTCCTTGGGGAGTCACGGTGACCGATCGCCCCTGGGGAATTTGGCCCACCCCCTGGCCTGTCCCGTTTTTGACTACCGCTGGGGTAGAGCTGCCGACCACCGCCTGGTTGAGGCGATCGCCCACGGCCACCCGCATTTCGACCGCCGCCTGCACCGGCAGCGTCGCTAGCCACCACAGCACCGACAGGCTGAGACCATGCTTGAGAAAGCCTAGGGAGCGGCTGAACATCAGCCCAAACAGAGGTTGGCGAAGTAAAGTCATCGGTTGCGGCAGAACGTAGGAGAACGTGTGGGATCACCGGACAGCGCTTTTTAGGGTATCACCGATGGCTTAGCCCGGCGCATTAGGATCCAATGCATCCCTATGACGACCTCGGTGCTCGCAAGTTGCCCCCTGGGGGACAGCGGTCAAAGTGGTCGCTTAGGGCGGCACGATCGGCTCGTAAAGCCTTCGCAGAAAGGCCATAATTTTGCGGCCATACTCGGGGTCCGCGCTCCAGCGGCCGCTGAGCTGATCGACTAGGGGGGCAATTCCCCTGACCACAAACAGAAAGCGGGGGTCGACCTGGCGCTGCACCAGGGGGTCGAGGCTAGCGTAGGCCTTGAGGTGCTGAATTTGCGCCCGCACCCCCACTCGAGCGCTGGGGAACGACGACCCCTCTGGCCCGCCCGTGGGTGAGCCAATGCCGCCAAAGTTGTTTTGGGCCGGGTTGAGGCTGCCGCCAAAGTTGAGGGAGTTGGTTTCGACCAGCATTTGACAAAAGGCAATGTCGTGATTGACCCCCTCGATCGCCGCCTCTTCCCGGTAGAGCTTGGGCAGGTCGCGGTAGGTATTGACGGCACCCTGGTTGACGCTTTGCAGAAATAGAGTCAACTGCGTATCGGACGTGCTGCCGTTGCCCATGATGCGATCCATCGAGCCAGGGCAGAATTGGGTGCCCGTGCGCGATCGCAGCCGAATCGTGCGGTTAGCCGCATCCCAGGTCACTGTCACGTTGTAGTTTTGCAGGTCTACCGCCTTGATGTAGACCACATTGGCGTAGCGAATGCGGGTGATGTTGGGGGAGCTGGTCGCGTCTACCCCCAGCAAGTCGGCAATGTCGATGGGCACGTAGGCATTGCCGTTGACGATGATGCCAGTCTCGGGATAAATGCCGCCGTTGAGGTTGATGCGAATTTCAGGCAGGTTGGCCCCCGGTGCGGTGGGGGTGCCGCTGCCCACCGCGCGGCTCCAGGAGGCCAATCCATCGGCAATTCCCAGAGCCACATCGCGCCGCTGTCGCTGAATGACGGCCAGATCTTGGGGATTGCTCAGGTAGCCCACCTCCATCAGCAGCGAAGGGCAGCCCAAGTTGCGGCAAAAGGGCAGCAGACCCGTCGGCGATTCAGTGTCGGGCTTGACGCCCCGGCTGGGCACCTGGGGAATGCGGCGCAGCAGGGCCAGCAGCACAATTTCAGCGTGGGTGCGGCGCGTGTCGTTTTTGGCAATGTAAAACACCGCCGACCCCCTCACCGCCGGGTCACTAAAGACCCCGGCGTGAATTTCCAGGGCCACATCTTCAGGGCGACAGCGGCCGTTGATCCAGGCCAGGGTTTGGGTGGCGCTGAGGTCGTCGGGCACAGACAGCACCGCTAACTGGCGCGACCTGAGCTCAGCCACCACCAAATCGCGAATCTGAATCATCTCCGCCGCTTCGGTGGTGTTGGGCAGCACGGCACCGGGGTCTACCACCCCATTCTCCAAGCCGCCGTGGCCCGCCGAGATAAAAATCTGTGCCATATAGAACCGAATGCTTAGACTCTCTGGCCAGAATCATACCTATGAAATGGGGAAGGGGAGCGGGAGAAAGTTTTGAGTGTTTAGTTTTGAGTTTTGAATTCATGCTCTGCATCAGAAATTCAAAACTCAAAACTAAAAATTGAGAACTTGAATTTCTACATCTCCCCAAACGCCGCCAACGCCGCCCCCGTCACCCGGCAGGTCTGCCACTCGGGCTTAATCTCGGCCCCCATGCTCTGGTAAAACTCGATCGCCGGGGTGTTCCAGTCGAGCACGCTCCACTCCAATCGACCGCAGCCCCGCTCTAGGGCCAACTTGCCTAGGTGCACTAGCAGCGCTTTGCCAATGCCTTGGCGGCGGTAGTCGGGGTAGACAAAGAGGTCTTCCAGGTAAATGCCGGGTTTCATGAGAAAGGTCGAAAAGTTATGGAAAAACAGGGCCACGGCCGCTGGCTGGCCGTCTACCCAAGCGAGTAGGGCTTCGGCGTAGGGGCGATCGCCAAACAGAGCAGCGGCCAAATCGTCGGGGCTGCCGGTCACCTCGTGGGCTAGCTTTTCGTAGTCGGCTAGGGCTTTGATTAAATCCACTAGGGCGGGCACATCGGCAGGGGTGGCGGGGCGGACCTCTAGGGTCGGGTGATTGGCGGGGGAAGTCATAGGGTCATCCGAAACGAAATTGAAGACGGCGTGACAGGGCTGGATAGCAGTATGGCTGGGGTTGGCGCAGAGCGCCATGCACCACGACGATGTATAGGAATGATTGGATTCATGTCCATCGTCGTGGTGTTAGCGGCTAGCAGACTTGACAGCTATTTCGGTATTTAGCAAAATAGCAAATATGAATTCAGTGTATAAAGCCCTAGCTGACCCAACCCGGCGAAAGATTCTCGAACTCCTGCGCGATCGCGATCTGAGCGCAGGGGAAATCGCGGCCCACTTTGACCTGGCAAAGCCAACCCTATCGGGGCACTTTGCCGTTCTTAAGTCTGCAGACTTAATTCAAGCCGACAAAGTAGGGACAACCATCACCTATCACCTCAATATCTCCGTGCTAGAAGAAGCACTCCTGCCTTTAATCAACACCTTCAATTTGACTAGTCCTAATTTGCTTTTTTGGCGGGAAGATTTCGATGAACAATAGACGCTTGTTAATCATTAATAGCTTGATTGTATTAGGTATGTTTTGCCTGTCTCTTTGGGCATGGCAACAGATCCCTAATGGTCAACAAATTCCAGTTCACTATGGTCTTGACAGCACACCCGACCGCTACGGTGGCAAAGGGGAAGCACTCCTGGCAATGCCGCTGATTGGGACAGGATTATCTGCCCTGTTTGCCATGATTCCTCAAGTTGAGCCACGAGCTTATAACTTAATGCGATCGCAAAAAGCCTATTTTAGAGTCTCCCTTGCCACAGTCCTATTGCTGTTTCTTCTGCATACCGCAGTTATCTTACAGGCAATGGGCTGGCCAGTAGAGGTGGCAACTGTGGTTTCAGTTGGTGTCAGTTTACTGTTAGCAACAGTAGGCAACTACCTGGGAAAAGTTCGCAGCAACTTTTCTTTTGGTATTCGCACCCCCTGGACACTCAGCAGCGAAAAGTCGTGGAGCAAAACCCACCGGTTGGGAGGCAAACTTCTGTTTGGACTGGGTATTAGTGGTGCGATCGCCGCTTTAATCGCCGCAAATCAGCTATTCTTGCTGCTCATTTTAGGTGGCACAGTCAGTATAACTCTGTTTTTAGTTCTCTACTCCTACCTGGTTTGGAGAAATGACCCTGAGCGGCAAAGCATTGAGCTATAAATTGCAGAGGCAGTGATTTCACCTAATAAGTTGTAGGGTGGGCACTGCCCACCATTCCCTTCAGCAACTAACCAAAACTCCCAAACCCATCCCTCTTAGCCTTAGCCATAACCCAACTATTATCGCACCCACACCTTTTGGTCATTGTTTTGCTTACCCCGATAGCGTTTTTTGGCGGTTTATAGGAGAGGAAGCGTAATTTAGTAGGGGAGCCGTTGAATGTGGGAGAGCGAGGGTTCGATGGTGGGCAGTGCCCACCCTACTTACTTCGAAATATGCCGTAGGGTAGACCAAAAAATCTAAAGAAACCTGTCATAATCCCGGAGCCACCATTATTTTCCAAAAGGATCCTACGGGTATGTCAGAGCCTAACGGCGTGATGATGCAGTATTTTCATTGGTACATTGAACCCGATGGCAACCTTTGGAATGAGCTCGCTAAGAACGCTAAAGACTTAGCAGATGCTGGCATCACCTCGGTCTGGCTACCTCCTGCCTACAAGGGCAACACCGGCGGCTACGATGTGGGCTACAGCGTTTACGATCTGTACGATCTAGGCGAATTTGACCAAAAAAGCAGCGTTCGAACGAAATACGGCACTAAAGACGAATACCTTCAGGCCATAAAAACAGCCCAAGAAGCGGGTATTCGAGTCTACGCTGACGTGGTGCTTAACCACATGATGGGTGGCGATGCCCTTGAAGAAGTCGAAGCCACCCCCATGAGCCACGACAACCGCCATGAGCAAATTGGCGAAAATCGCATGGTCAACGTGTGGACGCACTTTAAATTTCCTGGCCGTGAGGGCAAATACTCTGATATGGAGTGGCACTGGTGGCATTTTGACGCCGTTGACTACGACGACAATGACCCCGATTACGACGCGGTTTATTTATTCAAAGACAAGTCTTTTGACGAAAACGTTGACCTCGAAAAAGGTGCCTTTGACTACCTGATGGGCTGCGACCTCGACATGGAATCGGACGAGGTGCGCGAAGCCCTTAAAGAGTGGGGCACTTGGTACACCGACACTACCCAGGTCGATGGCTTTCGCTTTGATGCGGTGAAGCACGTGCGGGCGGGCTTTTTCCCTCACTGGCTACAGCACTGCCGGTATCAGGCGGGCCGTAGGCTATTTGCGGTGGGCGAATATTGGTCCTGCGAAATTGAGGCACTGCATCACTTTATTGAAGTTACCGAGGGCGATGTGCATCTGTTTGATGCGCCCCTGCACTACAACTTTAGCGAGGCTAGCAAAGCCGGTGGCGACTATGACCTCACCACCATTTTTGACAATACCCTGGTCAAAGAGCAGCCTGCTCTCGCCGTTACCCTAGTTGACAACCACGATTCGCAACCCCTGCAATCGCTCGAATCGGTGGTAGAACCCTGGTTTAAACCCCTGGCCTATGCGCTTATTCTGCTACGCCAAGATGGCTACCCCTGCATTTTCTACGCCGACTACTATGGGGCTCACTACAAAGACAACGGCAACGACGGCGGCGAATATGAGATTTGGCTCGATAGCCACAAGTGGCTGATTGATAAGTTTCTGCACGTGCGCAGCACCTATGCCTTTGGCGACCAGTACGACTATTTTGACCACCCCAACACCATTGGCTGGACTCGGCTCGGCAACGAAGCAAACCCTGGCGGCATGGCCGTGGTGCTGACCAACGGCGACGACGGCCACAAGTGGATGGAGGTGGGCCGGCCCAACTGCACCTACTACGACATCACTGAGCACGTGAGCGAGCCGGTCACCACCAACGACGAAGGCTGGGCTGAGTTTAGCTGCCAGGCGGAGTCGGTGTCGGTGTGGGTGCCGAAGGAGTAGATGGATAGGCGGGTGGATGGGTAGATGGGCAGGGGCGAATGGCATTCGCCCCATGCAATAGCTATAGCATTCGGTCAGAGAATGATTCAAACGGAGATATAGCAAGCACTCTATCTGTCTCTAAAGCACCATTTTTGCTTTGAGAATCGGCCCTTCTTCCCGTTCTTCGAGCTGGGCGATGCCTAGAAAGGTGCCGTCTGGCTCGTTGAGGACTCGGTAGGGAGTATTGGGCGGTATCACCATGGTGGGTGGAAACTTCTGTCCCTGCTGCCAGCGCAGGGCGAACTCGGCGGGGAGGGCGATCGCCGGCAAATGCTCCAGGGCGATCGCTGGATCTACCAGCTCAAGCGTCTGCTTCTCCAGCAAATTCGTCACTGTCTCCAGCGTGAGGCTGTGCGACGAGTCGAAGCCGCCGCTGTGGGTGCGGGTGAGGTGGGCCAGGGTGGCCCCAGTGCCGAGGCGATCGCCCAAATCCCGTGCGATCGAGCGAATGTAGGTGCCAGGGCCGCAGTCTATATCCAGCGTTAGTTCCGGCTGCTCTCCCAGCTGCCAGTGTTGCACTGTGAGGTTATAGATCGTCACCATGCGCGAAGGCGGCGTTACAACCCGACCCTTGCGCGCCAGATCGTAGAGGCGCTGCCCCTGCACCTGAATAGCGCTAAAGGCCGGGGGCACCTGGTCGATTGTCCCTTCAAACTTGGGGAGGCAAGCCGCAATATCCTCCACCGTCAGGCGATCGGCAACTTGCTGGGTCAGAATTTCACCTTCTAGATCGTCGGTGGTGGTGGTGAGGCCAAAGCGAATCACCGCCCGATAGGCCTTGCCCTCTGGCAGGTAGGGCAGCAGGCGCGTAGCCCGTCCCACAGCTATGGGCAAAACGCCTTCGGCCAAAGGATCTAACGTACCCCCGTGGCCCACTTTTCTGATGCCCGTCAGCCGCCGCACCGCCCCCACGCAATCGTGGGAACTCATGCCCTGGGGCTTATAAAAATTCAAAAATCCCTGCACGGCAGTTGGTGTAAATTTTAAGTTTTGAATTTTGAGTTTTAGATTCAGGTTCTAGCCACCCGCCTTCCCTAACCCCCTACTCCCCACTCCCTACCCTCTACTCCCCACTCCCTACCCTCTACTTCCCACTCCCCCAAACTTCCGCCAACCGCTGGTCGCGCCCGCAAGCCGTGCGGTAATACTTGTACCGCAGCGGGTGCTTCAGATAATAGTCCTGGTGGTAGTCTTCAGCGGGGTAGAAAGTCTGGGCAGGCTCAATGGCCGTAACGATGGGATTTTTCTGAAACTTCGGCCCAGCGCTCAGCACTTGTTTAGACTGTTCTGCCAAGGCCTGCTGTTGGTCGTCGGTGGCAAAGACTTTGGCCTGGTACTGACTGCCCTTGTCGCAGAACTGGCCTCGGCTGTCTATTGGGTCTACATTCTCCCAAAAGACCTGAAGCAGCGTCTCGTAGCTGACTTTATCAGGGTCGTAGACGACTTGAACCGCTTCCACATGGCCAGTGCTCCCAGCGGAAACTTCGGCGTAAGTGGGGTCAACCTTAGTGCCGCCGGTATAGCCCGAGGTGGTCGAAATCACGCCCTCTAGCTGGTCAAAAGGGCCTTCCATGCACCAAAAACAGCCTCCGGCAAAGGTCGCGGTGGCTAAGCTGGGGTCAGAGACTGCCGTAGACTCGGGCATCGAGTCGGCGGTGGCGTAGAAGGGCAGGGCGTCCCACATCAGCCCCAGGGTGGCTAGCAGCAGTAGGCCCAACAACAGCCTGCGCACAATTTGCATAGTTATATTCGTTGCGGTTGATCTCAACTATCAGCTTACGGCAAGGGGCTGAGATTCTCCTGAAGGCTTTAATTGCTCCCGGTCTTGAAGCTAGCGATGGAACGATAGGTCAGGATCGCTCCGGAACGGTTAAGTGCAGCAATTCTGTAGTTATTCCCGGTTTAGGGCAGCTTTTCTGCACTTTGGGAACTTTTTCGGCCCCCATTGTGGGCCAACTTTGTATGATTAGGAGGTATTGCCGTTCTAGCCGCACCGTGCGTTGCGGCAGTCTATCGGGCCAGTATTCTCCCTGCTCCAGAGGTTAAGCCCCCTGTGATTTTATCGTCTCCCCCTACCATCAACCGCGGCAAGTCTCTGTACGAGCAGGTTTACCACGCGCTGCGATCGGCCATTTTGACCGGGGCGCTTTCGCCGGGCGATCGCCTAGTAGAAACTCAGCTAGCCGAGTGGCTTCAGGTGAGCCGCACCCCCCTACGGGAGGCCCTGCGCCAGCTTCAGCAAGACGGTTTGGTGACGGCCGACGTCAGCGGCGGGCTGCGGGTGACCACCATTACGGCCGCCGATGCCGAAGAACTCTACGACTGTCGCCTGGCCCTAGAGGCCTTAGCGGTGGCTGGGGCTTGCACCCACGCCACTGAAGAGCAGCTCGAAGCGATCGCCGCCTGTGTGGCCAAGGCCGAAGGGGCCACCGCCAACAGCCACGGCAGCCTCTCGGCCGAGAGCCTGCTCGATGTTGACTACCAGTTTCACCATCTCATCGCCGAAGGCTCTGGCAATCGGCGGCTGGTGTCGCTGCTAGATAGCCTATTTGATGCCATGGCGCTGCTGCGCATTCAAACCCTTCAGCAAAACCCCAACGTGCTCGACATTCGCCTAGAGCACCGCCAAATCTACGAGGCCATTCTCAGCCGCGACCCCGATGTGGCTGTGGCGGCCATTAGCCAACACCTGCGCGCTAGCAAGACCCGCGTGGTCAAAGAAATCGAGGGCAGCCAGCCGGTAGCGGTGGCGAAGTCGTAACCGCTAGCTCTGCCCCCAGCCCAGGCGGGGATCGCGGTCTGGTAGGATTTTGGGACTACTCACATTAGCAGGACTAGCCACCATGTCTCAGACGCCAACCACCGGGGCCGATGCCGTAGATGCCGCGATCGCCGAGGGCATTGACCTTGACGGCACTCCCATTCCCGCCGCTAAGCTCGACCTCTACCACACCGTGATGGCCAAAGAAGCTGGGCGGCAGCGCAGCGGGGTGTCTAACTCGATGCGATCGCGCATTGTGCGCATTGGGGCCAAGCACTTTGCCGCCGATGACCTCAACGCCATGCTGCAAGCGGCCGACTTTGCGCCCCTCAAAGACAAAGAGATCGCCTACTTTTACGGCGGCAAGTAGCCCCAGTCAGCGGTTTAATTGTGAACCCCCTGCATCCCAGTTCTAGGATGCAGGGGGTTTTGGTAAGTTCTGATACCAAATCTTGACTGAATACCCCCGGTTTGTAGTAGGGGCGTAGCATGCTACGCCCCTACGGGGTTCCTGATTATGAATCGGGGTTTACCAAATCGGATTTCGTATGAAACGGCTTTGCAGTTCTAGCGATCGCTAAATCAACCTAACTAGATGGCCCTTCAAAGCAACAGAGCTGGCCCCCAGGGGAACACTGAAACAGCTTTTGCTTTGATTGAGAAACAACGGTTATGGTGGCTCGTACATTTGGGTGTTTGGGTTCGGCACTGGTTACGGTGGCAGGGCTGGCTGGGGTAACGTGGGTCCTCAACCTGCCCTACCCTATGATTCGCTGGCCTGTGGCCAAGACGGCCCCCCTAATTCTGCTGCCCAGCTATATCAAAATGGATCGCGACTATCGGCAAGCGGTGTCGCTGGTAGCGCAGGCCGACCAACTAGTAAACCAGGCCACCTCAGCCCAAGATATTGAGCTGGGCGACGAAAAAGTCACCCAGGCCCAGGAGCATTTAGACGGCCTGCCGGTGTGGTTTTTGGGTTACTACCCGCAAGGCTACTGCGGCTTTGTGGGCTGTAGCTGGCGGTTCACCCTAGACGAGTTTGAGACCGCCCGCGCTGAAATTGGCCGCATGGAGGCCGTGGTGTTTCAAGAGCGCAATGCCCAAACCCTTCTAGCAGTCGGCACTACGACTGTCGATGGGGCGCAGCAGGCATTTCAAACAGCGGAATCTAGCACCGACCGAGCCACAGCCCTCACCATCTGGCAGCAAGGGATGGATCGGCTTAACGAAATTCCGCCGGAAACCTTGGCGGGGCGGCAGTCGGCCACAAAGCTAGATGCTTACCAGCGCGACTATCAGCAGGTGGCGGGCAACCTTGCTGGAGGAAACCGCTCTGGTACACTGGTCGATGCCGCTAAAGCCTTTGGGTATGAGGCTGCCGTAGCTGGCCAAAACTCACCCCACAGCGCCGCTCGGTGGGAGACCGTTGCGGGACTGTGGAAAACGGCAATCGCCCGTTTAGAAAACATCCCCATCGGAGACCCCGGCTATATCGAGGCTCAAACCCTGCTGGCCCAATACCAAACCAACTTTGGCATTGTGCAAGAAAACATTGCCAAAGAAGAGACCTCCGCCAGGGCCTTTGACAGCGCTAACGAAAAAAGCACTCGTATGCTGGCTCAAAACCTAGAGGGCATGGAGCGCAACCAGATTGCCAGCCTGCTGCAAGACATCATTAACGATTTAGAAAAAGTTCAACCCAACACCACCAGCCATGCTCGGGCCAGCGAAATGCTCAGATCTGCCAACCAAAAGCTAGCCCAGCTTAATTAAGGAACCTGATTGGCTTGAGGTTTTTGGATCTCAAACAATGGGCAACCTAATGCCAATTCTTCGCAGATGTTGAACTGTTACTACCTCCATTGGTGGGGCAGACTTCACTCTACAATTGACAGCACCTGCGCCGCAGACAGAGGGTTTGGGCAATGGAAGTATTGCTCTTCTTTGCAAAACCCTTGGTGTCTCCGGAAGCAGGCCGGGTGCAAGTGTATTTGATGACGGAACCCTCCACCCATGCCACTCCATGCTCAAGCTCGATAACTTGCAACTCGGCCAAAAATTCACCCTGTTACTGCTGCTCGTGTTTCTGGGGGGCATTATTGCTAGCAGCATCGCCCTATCTTCGGTTCTAAACCAGAGCGCCCAGGCTCAACTGACCACCAACGCCCTAATGTTGATGGAAACGATGAATTCTGTGCGAGATTACACCACTAACCAGGTCAACCCAGAACTGATCACGCGGTTAGATACTGAATTTTTGCCCGAAACGGTGCCTGCTTATTCTGCACGAGAAGTATTTGAAACCTTTCGGGGCAACCCAATTTATGCTGACTTTTTCTACAAGGAAGCCACCCTCAACCCTACCAACTTAAGAGACAAAGCCGATGGCTTTGAGGCCCAGCTCGTCGAACAATTTAAACAGCAGAGCACAGCCCCCGAAAACAGTGGATTTCGGCATACTCCAGCGGGTGACCTCTACTACATTGCTCGCCCCATTAAGATTAGCAAGCCGAGCTGCCTAGAATGCCACAGCACCCCAGCCGCTGCACCAGCCAGCATGATCGAGCGCTACGGTGCCAACAATGGCTTTGGCTGGCATCTGGATGAAATTATTGGGGCCCAAATGATCTCCGTACCGGCTGAAAAGGTGCTGAAGAGTGCCCGTCAGTCTCTGGTGCTGATCCTCGGCATTTTTGTGATTGCGTTTTCGCTGGCGATCGTGCTGGTGAATCTCTGGCTCAAGCGCTACGTGGTGCGTCCCCTCAATCGCATGGCTTTGGCAGCGGAAGCGGCCAGTATGGGTGACCCGGTGGCGGAGTTTAGCCAAGACTCTAACGATGAAGTTGGTAAGTTAGCAGTGGCGTTCAACCGGATGCAAATGAGTCTACAGATGGCCATGCAGCGCCTAGAGCGCTACCGAGAAGGGCGACGCAGCTCAGGAGATTTCTCGGGTAAATGATGGCTATGGGTATTGATAAACGTCAGCTTAAATTAGATATCAAGTACTTTTGATTGGGGGCTTAGATGCCAGGCCTCTACTGCATTTGTCGGCGAAATTCATCGGCCTTTTTGGAGTCAGGAATTTCGGCGGCGAGGCGGTTGATTAGATCTTGAGGTGAAGGGTGAGGAAAATCGGCCAGGATATCCTCGATCAGGTAGTTGGCCATGGGGCCAATGCAGCGAGTCAGGGTTTGCCGGCAGCGGTTCACAAACTCTGGGCTGAGACGCTCTGCGGCTGGGTCTACAACATCAAACATTGACTCTGGATCGGCAGCTGTAAGCTCTTGAGACTCATCGATCAGGCTGGCGGCGTTTTCATCTACGGCGACCTGAATGCGGCTGACAAAATCCGTGGCCTGGCGTCCATTGGATAGCTGACTCGCCAAAATTTCGACAAATTCCTGCGGTGTGGCCTGGGGGTGTTGCTCGATCATATCTTCGACAATCACGCTAGCCATGGGGCCAATGCAGCGGGCAAGCTCCTGACGGCAGGCCTCCATGAATGAGGGGTTTTGCTGCTCAGAGAGGGCTGTCTTGGGTGTAGCAGCGGCAGGGGAAGTTAGCCGATGGACAGATGGAACCCAAGCCGGTGCAATAGTCAGGGGAGAGATGGGGACTTTGATCGCCTCTGCCAGAGGCGACAAGCGCTGCATTACATCGCGGGCCGTTTGAAAACGGGCTTTTGGTTTCTGCTGCACCAGCTGGGTGAGAATGTTGGCCAAACTTGGGCTCACGCTGGTGTAGGTTTGCCAGTGCCACTCCAGCGACTCTCGGTCGATCAGGTCACGGGGGTAGCGGCCGGTCAGCAGAACGATCGCCGTCACCCCCAGCGCATAGAGGTCACTGGAGGGAAAACTTTGGCCTAGGTGAATTTGCTCCGGTGGTGAGTAGCCAAATTTGCCCACCATGGTCACAGGCTCGGCATCGTCGGCTGCGGTCATCTCATCAGACAGCAGAGTGCTAATGGCGTCGCTGACCAGACCAAAATCGATTAGCACCGGCAGGCTGCGATCGCGACAGTACATAATGTTGTCCGGCGAAATATCGCGGTGCACGATATTCAAACCGTGGAGGTAATCCAGTACCTGCAGCATCTGCATTAGCCACTGGACAACCTCGGCCTCAGAAAAATGGCTGTTTTGCTGACGGCGCTGCTTAATCAGCTGAGAATAGGGCACGCCATCAATATATTCCTGCACAATAAACAGGCGCTCCTTCTGGGTGAAGCAGGCCAGGAACTTAGGCACCTGGGGGTGAGCGAGCTGGTATAGGGTTTTGGCTTCTCGCTTGAATAAATCCAAAGCCTTTTGCAGGTTGCTCCCCGACTTTTTGGTGGGGAAAAACTCCTTCAGCACGCAGGCCTCACCAAACCGTTGAGAATCTTCGACTAAATAAGACCGGCCGAAGCCGCCCTGCCCTAGCACTCGCTGAACGACATAGCGCCCGCCTACCTTAGTGCCTGGAGCCAAGAGCCTTCGGTCTGTGGAGGCTTCGGCAGTTGGCTCAAGCCCTTCTTCTGTGGTGATTGCCGAGGGGCTGGCCTCATTTGGCCCCCTCGGCAGGGCGTGGACATGGTAGGCCGGCACCAGCTCTTGAATGTTTTTGAGCCGTAGCGGCCCGGCGTAGGTGGTGTCTAAATCTAGGCGTGACTTGACTACGTCGTAGACAATCTTAGAAATGCAAATCCCGCTAGGGCGCGCTTCGGTCTGAAGGCGGGCGGCAATGTTGACCCCGTTGCCCATGACGTCAGACTGGCTAAAAAAGACATCGCCTAGATGGATACCGATGCGGTGTAGCAGGGCGGGCTCACCCTCAGCATTGACATTAATACGGTGCAGTTCTTTTTGAATTTCGAGCCCGCAAGTAACGGCCTGTACCGCACTGGCAAAGTACATTAGCAAGCCATCGCCGGTTGACTTCAGCACTTTGCCCTCAAACTGCTCGCAGAGCGTTTCCATCAGCGCCTGATCGCGCTGGAGCTGGGAGAGGGTTAATTCTTCACGTACTGACATGCGGGCGCTAAAGCCAACCGCATCGGTCAGCATAATAGCGGCTAGGGTGCGATGTCCGTGGGTCACACGAGTCAGCTCCAAGGGTTGCTAGAGACGTCTAAACAGCTAACGGACCGAGCGGTTAACTACCGTGAACTTCACCCCATGGCGGCGATTCCTAAAGGCCTCCCGGACGGTGATGATGGTATAGCATGCACCCCTACACCTGAGATCTATCGTTTTAGCAGCCGTTTTAACAGCAAAACACCAGCAAACTATGCGGTGAACGATGTCCCTCAGAAAGTAGCTTTGGCCCTAATTCTAGCCTACGGATAGACCTCGCGCCGGCTCACAACTCATGCCTTAAAAATCTCGACAAAGGCGATAGGCAAAGGATTTACGGGCGCAGTGTCTACGGCTAAGAGCCGAGGGTTAGCACCGCAGGCTGCTCTTTGACGCGAGATTCTAATGGCCGCACTTTGTTGACTAAGGCGATCAGCTGACTTAGGTCGGGTGGAGGCGCGTTAGGAATGTAGCCCGCATCGGCGGTGAGGTTGGATGGGGTATTCTGCATGGCCTGCTCAAGGTACTGCTGGTGGTTGCGATCGATATTGGGGCTGATTAAGACCGCCCCTGGAGGAATGGCTCGGCTGGTGTGCAAAATGCGGAAGGTGTTCCCTGCAAACGCGTTGCGGTATTGCTGGAAGCTGTCTTCTGACATGGCCCCTGCCGTCACTCGGCTGTCGGCAATCCACTCCAGTGCCGTAGCGGGGGTGGAGGCAAACTCAATAGCCTTGAGGGTGAGGCCGTAGAGATCGTATAGGGGAAGATAGTAGCCTGTTGCGGATCCGGCTTCCCCTAGGGCGAGGGTTTGGTTGGCGAGGTCGCCTAGCGCTTGAAATTGACTATCGTTGCGCACCACCAGCACAGACTTTTGGTTTGGGGCACCCAGCATGGGGAAGATGGGTAGATAGTTGGCCTCGGCAATAGCGATCGCCGCTAGCCCTGAGGGCGCAAACACCAGCGACCAGTTGGCGTCACGAATTTGCTCAACGGCGCGAATCTCGTTGAACACCGGCTCTAGCTCAACGACCGCCTTTAGCTGCTCGGCCAGGTAGGTTTGGAAGCGCTGATATTTTTCTAACGAGCTCGCGCCGTCGTCGTAGCTCACTAGCCCTATGGTGAGTCGCAGGGGCTGGTTGGATACTTTGGCTGGGCTACAGCCGATCGCCTGGAGTAGCACCACCGCTATGAGACCCACCAGACATAAGTTGAGAAACCGCCGCAGTCGACTCATAGGATTCACAAACACGTTGAGCGAGATTTCTAACCGAAACTCTGCACCAGTGTTTGCAGCTTAGATCGATGCCTTTAATAATCCAGATCTTCTTTGTATTCTGTGACGTTTGGAGATCGGGGGCGATCGCGCTATCCAAAGTAGTCCGGTTCGTTGCCTGGCGTCCACTTGATATTGCAGCCAATGCTGGGTTTCTGATGGCCGGGCATGGCTTCAGCCGCTAGCACTGCATCTAGCGCCGCCCGCAGATCTGCACCCGTTACGGGCAGGTTGTTGCCCGGGCGACTATCGTCGAGCTGGCCCCGGTAGGCCAGGGTTTTGGCCTCGTCAAACACAAAGAAGTCAGGGGTACAGGCAGCGGTGTAAGCCTTGGCAACCTCCTGGGTTTCGTCGAAGCAGTAAGGAAAGGTGAAGCCCACATCTTGGGCCTGGGCCTTAAGGTGTTCTGAACCATCTTGAGGGTGAGTTTGTAGGCTGTTGGCACTGATGGCGACGATGCCCACGCCCTTGGGGCCATAGTCTCGGCCAAGGCGGGCTAGCTCTTGCTCCACATGCTTAACGAAAGGGCAGTGGCGGCAGATAAACATCACCAGCAGGGCCCGGTCGTCGGCAAACGTGCCGAGGTTGATGGTTTGGCCGCTGACGACATCTCTGAGTTCAAAGTGGGGGGCAGCGGTGCCCAGGGGCAGCATGGTAGATTCCACCATAGCCATGGGTTGAAGTCTCCAAGGTGAGTTTTCTTTATCGTACTGAATCCTACTGGGGGATCTGGCTATGACCGCTGATGCTTTGCAGGCCATTCGCAACTATCTAGTGCTTTCGCCTACCCTGGGCACCGCTGGGCAACCCACCGCAGAGCAGTTCAAAGCGGTGGCCGAGGCTGGCTACACGGTCGTGGTGAATCTGGCGCTGTCGACCTCCGCTCACGCCATTCCTAACGAAGCAGAAGTGCTGAAAAGCTTGGGGATAACCTACTTTCACATTCCGGTGGTGTGGGAAGCGCCAACCCCAGCGGACTTAGAGATTTTTTTTAAGGTGATGGAGCGCAACCGCGACGTTAAGGTCTTTGTCCACTGCGCTCTCAACATGCGCGTCGCCACCTTTGTCTATCTCTACCGCGTGCTCCGCCTAGGTATAGATCCGGCTGTGGCGATCGCTGACCTCCACCGCATCTGGCAACCCAACCCTACCTGGCAAACCTTCATGGATCAGTCCCTCGCCTAATCCCTCACCGATCCACCCCCTACCCCCACCCATCCACCTCCTACCCCTTACCCCCCACCCCCTCCCTCCCCTAAAATGTCTCTATGGCAAACGAGACCCACTACCAAACCCTCGATGTGCACGAGTCGGCGACCCAGGCGGAAATTAAGCGCGCCTATCGTCGTCTGGCCAAGCAGTATCACCCCGACAGCAAGAGCGATCAGGCGTCCCACGATCGCATTGCTCGCATCAACATTGCCTACGAAGTCATTGGCGATCCGTTGCGGCGTACGATTTACGACCAGCAGCGTCAGGGGTTTGTGGCCGCTGACCCAGTGGAGAGTGCCGCCAATCGGACGAAGCGCACGGCGGATATGCAGGCGGTGTATCGCTATGCTCGCGAGGCAACGCAGTCGTCTGAGGCTCGGGAAGATGCTTGGCTGAAGCTGGTTTACGGCCCAGTGGATAGGCTATTGGGCAAAATCATGTCGCCCCTCAAAACGGAGATTCGTAAGCTGTCGGCTGACCCCTTCGACGATGAGCTGATGGAGGGATTTATGGTCTATTTGGAGCAGGGCCGTACCTGGCTGGAGCAGGCCCAGAGCAAGTTTAACTCGATGGCAAATCCGGCGAGTATGGCGGGGGTGGCGGCGGATATTTACCACTGCCTAGGGCTGCTGGAGGATGGCTTAGATGAGCTGGATCGTTTCACGATGAGCTATGAGGAGAGTTACATTCACACAGGAACGGAACTGTTTCGGCGGGTCAAGCAGCTGCGAGCGGATGCGAAGGAGCGGTTGAAGCGGTTGGTGTAAGGTGTCTCGTAGGGTGCATCCGCGCAGCGATGCACCGTCTTCAGGAGACCTTCCCACAATAGAACTGGTATGAATCAAGGATGGGTTTACACCGATCGCATTACCCTCGCCGAAGCCGGTCTCTCCGTCCTCGACTTCTATAGCAATCGCTACAGGAACTTTAGTCGGGCGATATGGCGCGATCGCATTACAGCTGGCCAAATTCGCCAAGACGGCATTGCCCTAGCCTCCGACGATCGCCTCAGCGCAGGGGACAGGTTGGACTACCATCGCCCCCCGTGGGAGGAGCCGGAGGCACCGCTGGAGTTTGAGGTGCTGTACGAGGATGGGGATTTGATGGCGATCGCCAAACCGTCGGGCCTGCCGGTGCTGCCTGGCGGGGGCTTTCTCACCCATACACTGCTGCACCAGCTCAGGCTGCGCTATCCCGACAACCCGCCTATTCCGGTGCATCGGTTGGGGCGGGGCACATCAGGGGTGATGATTTTGGGGCGATCGCCCTTGGCGCGATCGGTGCTGAGTCGTCAGCTGCGAGACTCTACTGCAACGGCCCACGATCCTCAAGCCCCTCACCCGATTCGTAAGACCTACCTGGCACTGATTGGCCTCAGCGATTTGCCGGATACCTTTACGCTGACGACGGCGATCGGCAAGGTTGACCATCCTGCGCTGGGGTATGTGTATGCGGCCTCACCTACTGGCTTACCGGCCTACAGCGATGGCAGAGTGCTTCAGCGCAGGCCCGACTCCACTCTGGTGGAAATCACCATCCGCACCGGACGCCCTCACCAAATCCGCATCCACCTCGCGGCGGCCGGATATCCACTCCTAGGTGATCCACTCTATGGAGTAGGGGGGATGCCGATTTGCCCTGAGGGATTTGAGAATGAAAGGGTTCCCGTCCCAGGAGACGTTGGCTACCATCTCCATGCCTTTCGGTTGAAGCTGGTTCAGCCTAGAACCCAGGAGCCGATGGAACTGGTATGCCAGCCCCCGAAAGTTCTGGCCTACCAGAGTTGAGCTATCCCCGAACACTTAAAGCCTTGGGGTATTCGTAACACCTTGGTAAAGAAGTAAAGAGGAGCTTGCTCAGGAGTAAGTTCAAATGTACTATTTAACTGGTCCTAATGAACTAGGGTGCGTCGCTCAATTTCCCTAACCTCATATTTCATCCCAAGGAAAAGTGCGATTATGAGCCCCTACACAAGATTCAAAGAGGCATCAGACGATAATCAGAGTCGTGGTTGTAGTTCAGACTCGTCAACTAGTAGAGCAAAGGAGTCCTACGATCGAGGTGCCGATGATGCCGATGCGATTTTGCGAGATAAGCAAGCTGGCGATCGGGCATCCTACCAAAATTCTTGATTTGTGAAGGATATTAGCTTGTAGACTGTCCCAAGTTCAAAGCTTCAGTAAAGATTGAGAAAAAAAACCGCTCAGTTTTTCTAGAATCCTGATCGATTTTTTTCTACCTGTATAGGGGGGTAGATCTTAGCTTTGGAGCCAAAAATCATGCCGTGGGATGACTTTGTAAATCAAGCTCGACAGTTGAAGGGGCAAGGCTGCAATAGTGCAGAAATTGAAAGACTTCTCAAACAGTATGGAGCATCTGAGGATGAGGTTCGCCATGCTTTACAAGAGATCCAGAAAGACAACCGGAGAAACGTCAATCCCCGCGATTTTTAGAGGAAGATTTTTTCTAGACCTTCTCGTCGGGCTTATTCATATGTCTTAAGACAACCCAGAAGGTAATCAATATATTCGATGGCTAACCTCTTTCCAACTTGGCTAAAGCGCTTAGGTAAATCATTCTCAATGCATTCTTTTATCAAAGAGAATGCCTTTTCGTAGACGCTGCAATCTAACACAAGGGGTATGCCCGGAGAATCCAGGATTTCATACTTGCCCCATTTAAGGCAGTGAGTAATCTGTTCTAAGAATTGGTAAATTGAGAAGCAAAAATAGCCTATATCTTCATCACTTAAGCTGCATCCAATATGAGGAAATGATTCGAGTGCTTCTCGGCCAAATTTCTTCGCCAACGCCTTGGCTTTATCATTTATCCAAGCTGCGACTAAGCTTGAATCTTCCAGTTCGTCAATAAAGTTTTGAAGAATTTTGAGCTCACCCTCCTTGCAGTCTCTCTCCTGGTTCAATTTCAGCAAGTTGTCAGGATTTATTATCTTCTTGCTGCTGAGTTTTAATTCTTCAATTTTCTTTACGAGGGATATTTTGGAATCTGCTAGCAATGCCCTTGACTCAAGATAGAGCTGATCTAGCTTGGAGTTGAAGTTACTCAAAAAGCAGTTATTCAAGAAACGGACTTCCTGTTTTATTTTTGTGAAGACAGCTCCTTGTGAGTCGTCTAAGTAACCTTTCCGTTGAAGATTGGCCACAAAAATTAGATCAGAGTTAACTGTTTCTACTTGATCCAAATTGATTTTCAAGGATTCAAGAGGACAATCTTTGGAAGACTGTCCTAGTTGATTGCTTAAAGTATTATATGAAGTGCCTGATGCTGTCAGTAGGTCTCTTATTAGAGATGCAAAGCCCAGGGTATAGTTTTGCTCAGTGATGAGTTTATGACAGTGAAGTTCCTTGAGATTGCGTGGCAGATTAAGCGTCATAACTTGAATAGGAATCACCGTTTTTCCTTGAGCCTTAGCACTTTCCCACTCCCAGTTGACATACTCCGAATTGACAGCCAATGGAGTGAGCACAAGCACGACTGCATCAGTAGCATGGATAGCCTCTACAATCTGATCTCTCCAAGCTGTGCCACCTCGCATACCTTCAATATCCCGCCAAACTTGAAATCCTGCCTGCTCCAGTTCTGCTTTTAGGCGGGTAACAGCGGCTTGGCCATCTTTTCGGGCATAGGACAGAAAAATAGTAGGCATAACAATTAGCCTATGTAGGATCCATGATGTATTCTGCTGCTTTGTCTTCAGATCTCAGGGAAAACACGGATCATTGCTAAATTAGCATGTAGCCTGGCGAAAGACGGTTTAAGTCAGGTTTTTTTGATCTTTAATCTATACATCTCAATAGAAGCGTTGCCTCAACGGGGACGCACCATCAGCAGTTGTTCAGCCTGACCAAAGCCATACTTTTCGTAAAAGGGCTGCATTTCTGGGGTGCAAAAGAGCTGGATGCACTCCACCGCAGCCAGTTTTGGATGGGTCGTAATATGCTCGATCAGCTTGGCCCCTAGCCCTTGGCCGCGATAGTCTGCCGCCACAATTACATCAAACACGATCGCCCGATACACCCAGTCCGTCAGTACTCGGCAAAAGCCCGCTAGCCGCTGCGCCTCCTCGTCCCACAGGCCAAAGAGTAGGTCGCTGTTGGCCAGCAGGGGCGACACATCGGCTAGGTCGCGTTTGTTGCTCCACCATTCCTGCAAATACATCTGGTGAAGCTGCTCAACCTGGGCAGGGGTGAGCTGATGGATAACAGTAAACATGGGTAAATTGCGATCTTTACAGTACGGATATCCTGACCCAGCGGCTTAAAGAAAGGACTACGATCGAGGAGTAGCACAGGCGCAAGACCTATCTTACTGCCGATGGCAATGGCTGAAGCCACCGATACAGTTTAGGTATAGCTGCAACGCAATTCCTCTCTCTGCTTAAGCAGACTGCACGCGAACTGAGAGGCAATAGCAAGCTACTCCCGTCAGCTAGGGCCAACTAACATAGCGCTGGCACTGATCACCCTATAGCGGAGGATCCCTCCATGAAATTTACTCTACTCGCTGGGGCCGCGATCGCTATCCCGTTAGCGCTCGGTCTACCTGCTCAGGCCGAAAACCCAGCCCATGTCCAGCAGCTCCTCGAAACCAATTTTTGCCAGGGCTGCGATCTGTCAGGAGCTGATCTAACCCAGTCTCACCTAATTGGCGCCGACCTGCGCGATGCCAATCTAGAAGGCGCAACTCTTCTAGAATCCAACTTAGAAGGGGCTGACTTAAGCGGTGCTGACCTGACTGGTGCCAACCTCACCCGCGCCTTTTTGACCAATGCCCTGCTTGAAAATGCTACTTTTGACCAGGCTAATTTAACCGAGGCATCCCTTTACTTTGCTGAGGTCACTGGAGCGTCATTTCTCAATTCTAATTTGACCAGAGCCGACATTGTGGGCACACCAATTAGCGTTGGCGGCGACTAGCATCCTATCGATATGTCTGGGTGTTTAGATGTAGTCAACTAACAATTTTTGCCCACAGAGATCTCTGTGGGCAAAAATTGTTTCAAGCGATGCTTCCCTTTACAGAATTGGGAGTTCAGGTTGCTGTTCGAGGCCACACAACGTGTCTCGTACGATGCACCAATGTAGTGGAAACTGAAAATAGCGAAAATCCAATTAAGGGATGCAAAACGGCGAGGGGACCCGGCACCAAAGACGGCATTTGAAGGTGAATAGTTAGAAATTGTAGTCCCAAAAGAATGGGCAAACCTGTGGCAAGGGCCTTGATGCGCTGCGGTAGAGGTAAATACCAGGCTCCGCCTAGCAAAAGCAAAGACACCCCACCATAGCCTCGCACTAACCAAACATGGAGGTTCCACCAGGTAGGGTTATAGAAGTAAGCAAGTCCTACGGTTAAAACTTGAGCGGTCAAACAGAGATTAAAGAAGACTACAGCCGCGTAATAAACTAGCATTACGGGCTGAGCCGGAGGCTGATGTTCAGCAATTTGATCTGATAGCTCAGCAGAAAGTTTCATCGCTAATGGTTCCATGCTTAATCAATTGGTTGGTTGAGCTTAGCGTTGTCGTTAGTCTCCTGTAACGCGATCGCATGCGCATTGAGAAAAAGACAGGGCAATTACCGCAGCAAAATTCGAAACAACGCTAGATGCTATGGCTAGCAGGTAAGAACTTAAAATAGTTTTAATTGTCAAATTTGCTTGGACGTCAATGGCAATGTAGCCTTTGCGCTCAGTCAGGTATAGACCTCGAACGGGTACACATTGCCCTCAAGAGGAGGTCGCGATACAGTCGATTTTTAGGCGATCGCCCCAAAAATCCCAAACCGAGTCTGACCTTAGACAGTCGACTATGGCTGCACTAGACGAGTAATTCGCGCTCCACCGGTGGATGCTGAGCTTTTCAGACGAGTTGCAGACTGCTGACCAGCACACTCTTAGACTCATGCGGCTAGCGCTGTCGCTGGACTACAACCCAATGCTGCGCTATCTAGTGAAGCGCTAGGCCACCGTTCACGACGTCGCGAGCCGAAATGGGAGCAAAACTGTCTGCCTAATAGTTTGTGAGCCTGGACCGGCTTTGTTTCCTTTACAAAAGCCAAATTATCCTGCAAATGCAGCCCATTTGACTCTTGGTTTAATCTTAAGGCGACACCCGGATTCGAACCGGGGGTGGAGGTTTTGCAGACCTCTGCCTTACCACTTGGCTATGTCGCCGCCTTATTCAGTTTTCGAGTATAGCAAACTCGGGACGCGATCCGGCGATCGCGCCACGCCGCCTTTGGCAAATCATCAGACCTCTAGGGCAAATAGGCCGAGTCAGTGTGGGGCTGGCGAAATCGATAAATATCCTCCAGTGCTGTCGCCCAACTGGTAGCTAGAGAGGTAAGGAGCTGCTCCCCTTTTTCCCCAGTGGCTATAGTTGGGTCTCCCAAAACTCCGCTGGCGCTGAGATCGCGAGTTACCCAAGCAAAGGGCAACGCTCCTTCCATGGTGAGCCAGCTACCTATTGGCAAATTTTGAGGAAACTCGGCTTTGGCCTCAGCCATGCGCACTTGCTCGGGCATGATCGACAGCATCAGGCTGGTTTCGGCATCCCCAGCGTGAATGCCTAGCTCCATTTCTTTGGGCGTTAGCAAATCACCAGCGCAGTTGGGTACCGCCCATACAAATAGAGGAAACACCATCAAATCATCGTGGATTTGATGCAGATCTCGCGCGGCAATTTCTAGCACTTGGGGCTGGCCGCCGTGGGCATTGAGCAGCACCAGCTTGCGAAATCCAGCTCGGTAAATACTTTCGGCGACATCATAAATTACCTTTAGCAGGGTTTCAACCGAGAGGGTGATCGTGCCCGGAAAATGCCAGTGCTCGTTAGATTTGCCGTAGTACAGGGGCGGCAGGCTATAGACCGGTACTGCGTCATCTAACTGGGCTAGGGCGTTGCCGAGCACGGTCGTACAGATGGCGCTGTCTACGGCAAGGGGTAGGTGGGGGCCATGCTGCTCGATGGCTCCCATCGGCTGCACAATGACCGCATTGGCGCGATCGGGCATGGCTGCGATGTCAGTCCAGGTGAGATAGGCAAAGTAGCGGTGGGGAGGAATGGGGCCGTGCATAGTTTTTGAGGATAAAGAATTTAGAGCTGCTCACATAGCTTTAGCATTCGGGACGCAAGGCTCCGGTCGTGCCTTAACTCTAGAGCTGTGAGCCGAAGATGACTTGACATTTATGAGCGAAACGGTAACAATGAATACAGAAGCAAATCGTTCATCTCTCTGTGAGAGACGGAAGTAGAGCTCCAGCTCGAAGGAACGCGCCTCTGTTTATACACCTTCATTCATTTAAGGAGAGGCGAAAGATGTCCTTGAAATATCGCGGCGTTGATTACGAACCGGCTACTGCTCAGGTCAATGTCTCTGAAGAAGTTATCGGTCGCTACCGCGGCGCTGTTGCTACTCGCCATGTAGCCCCCCAAGTCCAGGCCGAGCATCCCCAGGGCCTCAAGTATCGTGGGGCCACTGTTCGATAAGCCAAGTTTGCCCGGTTAGGCTAAGCGGTGGTTCTGGCTGTAAAGCTGGAGCCGCCGCCGACTATTTTTAGGCCAGGAGATCACCTGAGTCGTCATTTTACTGAAGCACCTCTGTAGGGGTGCTTTTTTGTGCGATAGGCTTGGACAAGACGTGATCGCTGCGGCCAGGGAAAAGCTTGGTTATTTTTGCATTTCTGCTGGGGTTAGCTACGGGAGTGCTACTGCTATTGTTGCAGCAGCGGCAGCAGCGGCGCCGTGAGCGACGCTTGATCGAGACCCTGCAAGCCGCCGATTGGTCTACAGCTTTGGGGCAAGTTGAGCAGTTGGTGAAAACTCAGCCTCAGCAGCAGCGGCAGCTGCGATCGCTAGGCACCAGTCGCGACACCCTAGAGCGCATTTTACAGACAGCTCCCATCGGCTATCTACAGGTCGATGAAGAAAACCAGCTAATCTGGTGCAACGACCAGGCTAATCGTTTGCTCAAGATGAATCAGCCCCTGACAGGGCCGGTGCAGCGCCGCCGTCTGCTGCTAGAGGTAGCCCGCTCCTATGAACTCGATGCGCTGATTGAAGAAACCCGAGAGAAGCAAACCTGTTGTCAGCGCGAGTGGATGCTCTATCAGATTTCGCCGGATCCACTGCATCCTAAAGAAGAGCCGACCTTTCCCCTGCGGGGCTATGCCATTCCCCTCGATGGGGGTGAAGTCGGCGTATTTCTGGAGAACCGCCAAGAGGCCGCGTTGTTGGTGCAGCAGCGCGATCGCTGGACCTCCGACGTGGCCCATGAGCTCAAGACCCCCCTCACCTCTATTCGCCTAGTAGCCGAAACCCTCCAGCCTCGTGTCGATGAGAGCCAACGCCGCTGGCTTGACCGTTTGGTCAACGAAACTATTCGTCTCAGCAATTTAGTCGAAGATCTGCTGAATCTCAGCCGGCTCCAGGGGGATCAGTTTCAGGGCCTGAGCCTCAAGCCTGTCGATTTGCCCCAGCTGGTTCAACGGGCCTGGGTGAGCCTAGAGCCTCTGGCCGAGGTTAAGGCGCTTAAGCTAGCTTACGCTGGTCCCTCCCACTGCCTCGCTAGTCTCGATGAGCCGCTTTTCCATCGGGTGCTGCTAAACCTGATTGACAACGCCATTAAGCACAGTCCCAGCCGCGCCACTGTATATGTTCGGTTGTTAGAGCCGAGGTCTGCCCTGGCGTTGAGTTACGATGCCGATGATTCAGAGCCAGATACGCTGATCCTCGACGTGATGGATATGGGGCCGGGCTTTAACGCTAAAGATCTGCCCTATATTTTTGACCGCTTTTATCGAGCCGATCCCTCGCGCACCCGCACCGACCCGCTGGTTGACCTGGTTCCTGTAAATGCCGGGACCACTCCAGAAATTGGCCGGGGTACGGGGCTAGGCCTGGCCATTGTGAGCCAAATTATAGAGGCCCACAACGGCACAATTACCGCCGCCAATCACCCTGACTTGGGCGGCGGCTGGCTGCGGCTGCGGCTGCCGGCTACCCAGTCCGAGTAGCCTGTGATGAGAGGCGTTTTGTCGGCCTTGCCCGCTAGCCTACTGGCTGAGTTGAGCAGCGCTACTTAGAGATCTTAGTAAGAACTTATACTCAGATGCCCTAGATTGCTGCCATAATTGTTAAGCAGGATGACTAAGCCCTGCCGGGGTTACCCTATCTATGCGTTACCACGTCATGGCAGAACGGCTACAAAAAATCCTCTCTCAGTATGGGGTTGCCTCCCGGCGGCAAGCCGAGCAGATGATTGAGGCTGGGCAGGTTCAAGTCAATGGGGTCGTGGCTCACTTGGGCCAGCGAGCTGACCCTAGCTGCGATCGCATAGAAGTCAATCAACAACCCCTCCAGGTCCATCATCGGCCTACCCAGCACTACCTGCTCCTGCACAAGCCCCTCGGCATGGTGTCTACCTGTGCGGATCCCGAGGAGCGCCCTACCGTGCTGAGTGCTCTGCCCCCTGAGCTGCAAACCGTCGGCATTCACCCCGTGGGGCGACTAGATGCCTACACAACTGGAGCGCTGCTGCTCACCAACGATGGTGACTTCACCTTTCGGCTCACCCATCCCCGCCACGACGTCTCTAAAACTTATCGGGTGCGTCTTGATGGCCAGCTATCGCCCGCAGCCCTCGACGCTTGGCGACGGGGTATCTGGCTCGATCGCCAGCTTACTCGCCCTGCCCAAGTTAGAGTGATCGCCACTAACCCAAACCAAACCCAGCTTGAGGTTATTCTTCAAGAAGGGCGCAACCGGCAAATTCGTCGGGTGACCAAGGCCCTAGGTCATCGGGTGATAGACTTACACCGGACCGCGGTGGGTTCAGTTACGCTGGGCAACTTAGGTGTGGGGGCTTACAGGGCTTTATCATCTGCCGAAATTGAGGCATTATTAGCTGAGTCATCGGTTCAATCAACCCCTCAGCAAACTGCCTCTGTCATTAGTTAGCTGTTCGCCGTCTTGAGCTAGATTTTCCCTGTATGAAGACAAAAGAGTTGGTTGACCCTAACGCCCTCTACCGAGAACAGCTCTCGGAGCTTGGTGCCCTGCTGCGATTGGCTCGCCAGCAGCAGGAGCAAAGCCTAGAGGTCATGGCTGAAAAAACCCTGATTCGTCCCAGCCTATTGACCGCCATTGAACAGGGCGATCTAGACGGGCTGCCCGAACCGGTGTACATCCGTGGTCTCCTGCGCCGTTATGGTGATGCCCTCAACCTCGACGGCGAGACCCTCGCCAGTCAGTTTTTTACTCCGCCCCGCATCCAGCGGACCTCGTGGAAAGAGACTCCAGCAGCGCAGCTCCGCCCTTTGCACCTCTACGGGGCCTATTTTGTACTGTTAGTGGCAGCCGTTAGCGGATTGTCTTACGTGCTGCGTCAAACCGCCCCAGAAGTTACGGTGCTACCTCCTTTAAACCCCCTAGAGGGAGTTGAGGGGCCGTCTAACCCAGGCCCAAACAATATTCCTGCCCCTGCCTCTGCCGAGCCTGAGGATCCCAACGCTCCTATCAAAGTCAAAATGACGCTTACTGCTCAGTCTTGGCTACGCATCACCTCCGACGGTAGAACCGAGTTTGAAGGTATCTTGCAGCCTGGCGACACCCGTCTGTGGACCGCAGACCAGGCATTAACGGTGCGAGCGGGCAATGCTGGTGCCGTGATGGTTAGCTACAACGACAAACAGGCTCAAGCCTTAGGCCAGCCTGGAATGGTGCGAGAAATCACCTACTCCCCCATTGAAGCTATCAGCTTAGCCTGGTAGAAACCCGTCCTGACGGATTTTGACTCACTTGCGCCGTTTAATGGTGCAAGTGGGTCAAAGTCTTTGGGCCATTGAATTAGCCCGGCTTATCTGTCTCGTCACCGACGGCTTGTTGTAGGTCAAAGAGGAGCGGTACGTTGCTGCCTTGACCCATCACCAAGACTCGGGGTACTTGAGCTCCTCCTCCTTTCCAGGCCTCGATCGCCTCCTTTTGCAGGACGAGCTGACCGCCCTTGGCCTTTAGGGTTTCAGCGATCAGACGCTGGGCTTCGGCGCGGCCTTTGGCGCGGTTAATTTCGGCTTGGGCTTCCTGTTCTGCCTCTTGAGCGATGTAAACGGCGCGGCGAGCGCGCTGCTCGGCAATTTGCTTGTCTTCGACAGCCTTGGCAAAGTCAGTTGAGAATGTTAGATCGACCACGCTGGTATCCAGCACTAAAATGCCGTATTTGTCGAGACGAAAGGTTAAGGCATCATCAAAGTCCTGTTTGAGTTCAGACCGTTGGGTAATCGCCTCCTCGACGGTGCGGCGGGCAGCCGCGATTTTAAAGGACTCCTGGGTCTGAGGTGCCACAATTTTAGACACGATGTTTTCGAGCGTGCCCTGGGTGCGACGAATATTCACCACCTCAGTAGGGTCAAGGCGAAAGTTGATGGCAAAGCGGCCGGAAAGATCTTGCAGGTCTTTGGTGGAGCTTTGGGCTGGTACCTCAAACTTCTGCACTGTTACGTCGTACACATCGACCGTAGACACTAGAGGTGGCTTCAAGTGAATGCCTTCTAGCAGCACCCCATCCTGAGATTTGCCGAGAATACTCAGCACTCCAGCTTGGCCTGGGTTAATAATTACAAAACTGCTGGTTACCAGGGCCAAACCCACAATAGCGAGAAAGCTGAGCACCACTGGTGGCCAGTTCAGAGTCGAAGATTTCAACGGATGTTCCTAAAATATGCTGCCCCTCTACGGTATCGGCTATTGAGCCAGAACGGGGTAGTTCTTCAGCAAGGCTTCGGATCAGTGCTGTCCTGGGGGACGCCGTGGTGCTCAGTCAATCTAAAGCTACTCGGGCAGGCCGGTTACTGTCCCCGACCCAAAGGTTACCTCACCCACTAGGTAGGCCTCGACCTGGTGTTGGGCCAACCAGGCCAGGGTGCGATCGCTCTCCTGAGGAGGAACCACTAGGGCAAAGCCCAGACCCATATTGAACGTGTTGTAGAGATCAGCGGCGGGCACCTGCCCCGCCTCGGCTAGCCAGCTAAACACTGGGGGCACCGGCCAGCTGCCCCCCTGGATGTGAATGCTCTGATCTGACCCCAGGCAGCGGGGCAGGTTTTCGGGTAGCCCGCCACCAGTGATGTGGGCCATGCCGTGGATGGTGAGCCCTTCCCGGCGAGCCTTGAGTACGGGCTCGACATAGATGCGCGTGGGGGTCAGAAAGATTTCCCCTAGGCTGTGATTGCCCAGAGCGGGTACGGTTTCGTCCCAGGTATAGCCAGTGTTGGTGGCGTCGGTGCGCTGGCCCTCGGCCACTACCTTGCGCACCAGGCTAAAGCCGTTGCTGTGCACACCGCTGCTGGCTAGGCCAATGATGCGATCGCCCACCTGCACCTGGCTACCATCTAAAATCTGAGACTTCTCGACTACACCGACGCAGAATCCCGCTAAGTCATATTCACCTGGGCCATAGAAGCCTGGCATCTCGGCAGTTTCGCCCCCCAGCAGAGCACAGCCGGCCTGCCGGCAGCCAGCCACAATGCCCTCTACCACCTCCGCTAGGGCGGCGGGCTCGAGCTTGCCCGTAGCTAAGTAGTCGAGAAAAAATAGCGGTTCTGCCCCGCTGGTAAGAATATCGTTGACGCACATGGCTACTAGATCGATGCCAACGGTGCTGTGGCGCTGGGTGATCTGGGCAATTTTGAGCTTGGTTCCCACTCCATCGGTGCCCGACACCAGCACCGGTTCACGGTAGCCAGCGGGCAGTTCGCAGAGTCCGCTGAACCCCCCTAAGCCCCCTAACACCTCTGGACGGCGGGTGCTGTCTACTAGGGTGCGAATGCGCTGCACAAAGCTACGCCCTGCCTCTACATCTACACCAGCATCCCGATAGTCCATGGGGTCAATCTCCTGTATGGCCAGTCTCTTACCTTAGAAACGGGGGTGAGCTTCGTCAATGGGCAAGGGAGTCAGCGGCGGCGATCACACCCATTAGAGCTATAATCTTCTAGTTTTTTGGATCCAGAGAGCGCTGCTTTTGTGGCGGCTGATTGAGGCGTTACTGGTTAATCCTAGCCTTGATAGTGAACCCTCATTCAGGGGCATTTGGTCACCGAAAGCGTATCTAGGGTTTCGACAACTTCATCTCTTTTTCACAAAAACCCGTCGAAACGATGAACTGACTGATTAATCTTACATAACCCAGTTGACTCCATTGATAAATAATTTCAAAGTTGACCGAGGTGGTCTCAGCCCCGGCAAGCCCAGACACCGTGGCAGTTTGAGCCAATTATGTTAGGTCAGCTACTTTTTTATTTTGTGATTAAGGGCTACACCTGCCGGTAGATGCCCGGATTCGCAATATCATCCGAACGTGCTAGGTTACATTTCGTCAAAAAAACCGAAGACCAATTTGCAACGGGTAGGGATTTAAGGCAATTCCTGTGCTGCCTGTTCTGAGTCATTTCCCGTGACCAGGATCTATCCCCTGCTCTTCCTGCTGAATTCTTTTGGTGTAAATGAAACATCGCGTATTGGGCGGACTGACGGTTGCCGTCGCTATGTCCGTCTTTGGAGCACCCTTGCCTACCCAAGCCCAGGATAGCGGCGACAACAGTCTCTCTCTGGATCCGGAATCAGAGCATCATGCCGACGTTCTTCCTCAACCCCCTGAAGCAGGTTCGCCAGCGGACTCTGACCCTTCAACTCTTGAGCCTAGCCAACCTGACTCAGCGTTATTACTTCAACCCTCTGATTCCACTGACAACGTTCTCGAGACCGCTACTGTCTTTCCCCACGCCCTAGAGGCCCGCCCAGTCGTTCCTGCTGAACCTGACTCAGCGCTATCGCTTCAGCCCTCTGACTCCGCCAGCGATACGCTCGAGACAGCCACTGTCTTTTCCCATGCCCTAGACTCCCGTCAGGCAGCGACCGTCTACATTCGCTCGATTCCGGTTGTCACCTTGGTGGGTGGCGAGCTAGAAACTCTGAGTGCTAGCCTTGGCACCGTTGCCGTCGTCTCAGATGCCCAAAAGCCTCAGCACCAAGCCGAGACCGTCGTGTCTCGTCTACAGGAACTGGCCGCTAACGGCAATGCTGACGCTATTGTGGCCCGTTGGGACAGCGATGATGAGTCATTTGTGGTGGCTTGGGGAGAAGAAGCCCTAATCACCCTTGATGGCGAGACAATTTTGCCCGATACCACCGGCAATCCTGGTGAAGATGCGCTCCAGATCGCCAATCGGCTGCGGCGGTTGCTAGGCGATGCGCCTCCCCTAGCTAGCGTTGAGGGCTTACCCGAACCTTCAGCTCCTGACACTCGAGTTGGCATAGTAACCACTACCCTCACCGGCATGGCCTCCTGGTATGGGCCTGGGTTTCACGGACGACGTAGCGCCAGCGGCGAGGTGTTTAACCAAAACGACCTAACGGCGGCCCATCGCACTTTGCCCTTTGGCACTCGAGTGCGGGTGACTAACGTATCTACAGGACAGTCTGTAGTGGTGCGCATTAACGATCGCGGCCCCTTCAGCCACGGCCGGGTAATTGACCTCTCAGCCGCAGCAGCCTCTAACATTGGGTTAAGGGCCAGTGGAGTGGCGCGGGTACAACTAGAGGTGCTGTCGGCCGAGTAGTTGATCTGCCCAATTTTGCTGCTCTGGAGGTTAGGTCTCTGGGGGGTTAAGCTAGCCCTTTCCAGCCAAGTTGGTGGAGAGGGCTTTTGATGGTGTGCCCTAGCCCTGGCGCTACAGAAGAGCTGAAGTAAAGTCATGGCGAAGCAGGGCACTGGCGGTATGCCCATGACTTTAATCTGGTACGGTATTACCTTTGGAGTGGGGTGGCCAGAAGTTCAGCTGTCACACACACTCACGCAGTAGAAGGTAGGAGATTGTGCGGGTACTCAAGACGGTTGAAGGAGTAAAACGCTATCTGGATCAAGCCCGCCGCCAGCAGAACGCGGCGGACGGCGTCGCGGTAGGGCTGGTGCCGACGATGGGCAATCTGCACCGAGGCCACCTAAGCCTGATTGAATGGGCTCGGCTGGAGAACACGGTGGTTGTGGTCAGCATTTTTGTGAATCCACTTCAATTTGGTCCCCAAGAAGATTTGGCTCGTTACCCCCACACCCCTGAGCAAGACCTGCGTCTGTGTGAACAGGCTGGGGTCGATGCGGTGTTTATGCCCGCTGCCACTGCCTTTTACGGCGCTGCTCAGCCCCAGGCTGACGCCATAACTCGAGTAGTGCCCCCAAAGGCGATGGTGGCGGTGCTGTGCGGCCCTCACCGACCGGGTCATTTTGAGGGGGTGGCGACGGTGGTGACTAAGCTGTTGAGTTTGGTCGCTCCCGATCGCGCCTACTTTGGCTATAAAGATGCTCAACAGTTGGCCATTCTCAAGCGCTTGGCCCGCGATCTCAACCTGCCTGGCCAAATGGTCGGTTGCCCTACGGTGCGCGAGGCGAGCGGTTTGGCGTTGAGCTCCCGCAACAGCTACTTGAGCGAAGTCGAGCGGCAGCAGGCGGCAGTCATCTACCGAGGGCTATTGGCAGCCCAGCAGTGTTTCCAGGCCGGTGAGCGGTTGAGTTCAGTCCTAACAGCGGCTGTGGATGCCGAACTGGCCCAGGAGCCATCGCTGCATCCCCAGTATGTAGAACTGGTGCACCCCGCAACTCTGCAACCCCTGGAGCGAGTGGAAACGCTGGGGATGCTGGCGGTGGCGGCTCATTTCGGCACTACGAGGCTAATTGACAACATTTTGCTGCGCGATCGCCAGCCGATTGTGGCCATTGATGGGCCGGCTGGGGCCGGTAAGTCAACGGTGGCTCGCCAGGTGGCCCAACGGCTAAACCTGCTTTACCTCGACAGCGGCGCGATGTACCGAGCGGTGACCTGGCTGGCTCTGGAGCGCGGTATCGATGTGCAGGACGAGGTTGCGATCGCAGAACTTGTGCAGGACTGCGAAATCCGTCTGGAGGCCTCAGGCCATGACTCTGCCTTTGCTGCCTACCCCAGCCGCATCTGGATCAACGGTGAGGAAGTCACCCAGGCCATTCGCAGCACGGCCGTCACGGCTGAGGTCTCGGCGGTGTCAGCCCAGCCCGCGGTGCGCGAGATTCTCCTGCGCCAGCAGCAGCAGTATGGCATCACTGGCGGTGTTGTCATGGAAGGTCGAGACATCGGCACCCAGGTGTTTCCTCAAGCGGAGCTGAAAATTTTTCTCACCGCGTCGGTAGGTGAACGGGCCCGCCGCCGCCAGCGCGACCTAGCCGCCCAAGAGCAGCCAGCCGTAGCACTCAGCGATTTGGAGCAGGCCATTGACGAGCGCGATCGCAAAGATAGCAGTCGCCGGGTGTCGCCCCTGCGTCAGGCCGATGACGCGATCGCTCTCAACACCGACGGTCTCTCCATTGAAGATGTGGTGAACAAAATAGTTCAGCTATTTGAATCGAGGGTGGAGCGATGAGCCGGTGAGAGATGGGGTGATAAGGAAGATGAGGGAGATAGGGCAGTAAACTCAACGTTCCTGAACACAACCAAATCGTTCCGCCCCCTCACCATCCTCATCCCCTCACCTTCCTTATCTCCCTGCTCCTTACCCCTCACTCCCCAGCCCCATGCCCATCACCGGAACCACCCAAATCCTCGGCGTCATTGGCGACCCGGTCACCCATTCCCTGTCGCCCGTAATGCACAATGCTGCGCTGGCAGAGCTTGGGGCCGACTACGTCTATGTGGCCTTTCCAGTAGCGGTAGACGTGCTTGAGGCAGCGATCGCTGGCTTTAACGTCATTGGGGTGCAGGGGTTCAGTATCACCATTCCTCACAAGCAGGCCATTCTGCCTCTGTTGGCAACGGTTACTGACGAAGCTCAGGCGGTAGGGGCAGTTAACACGGTGTGGCGCACCGAGCAGGGTTGGGCTGGTACCAATACCGACGTAGCCGGGTTTGTGGCCCCGCTCAAAGCATTCAGACCTTGGGCTGGATGCACGGCCTTGGTCTTGGGCAACGGCGGGGCAGCCAGGGCCGTAGTGGCGGGCTGTGTGCAGCTGGGATTTGAATCGGTGCAGGTGGCAGGTCGCAGGGCCGCAGCTCTGGATGCCTTTCAGCAGGGCTGGGTCAATTCACCTCTGCACCCTCCACTTACGGTTCATTCTTGGGAATCGTTGCCGACCTTGCTGCCCACCGCCGATCTGATTGTCAACACCACTCCCCTCGGCATGCACACCACCGCCGGGCAGACGCCCTTGGCCAAAGAAGATCTGGCTTTGGCCCCGTCCCACGCCGTAGTCTACGACTTGATCTATACGCCTAGGCCTACTCAATTGCTGGCTCTGGCCGACCAGCGGGGGTTGACCACCTTAGACGGGCTAGAAATGCTGGTGCAGCAGGGGGCCGCTGCTTTGGAGATTTGGCTAGGCTGCCCAGCACCCGTAGCCACAATGCGCCAGGCCTTGGTCGATTGGTTGGAGCGGTAGCTAAAGGTCTGAGACAAATTTTTGGTGTGTAGAACGGTTGAATCGCTTGGCTCGTCTGGGTCATGCCGAGTCCAGAGGCGATCGCTCTCCTAGGGCAAGAAGGTCCTAGGACGGGTAGCCATAGCCTCAGCCATAGCTACCTCATGCTCAAAGCCGTTGTAGGTGAGCAAGTGCTGAATCACCCCACTCATAATCTTTTGCATAGCCACGTCGTTGCCACTGTGGTCGAGGGTAGCGGTGATGATGTAGCGCTGGCCGCTCACCCTAACCGCTGTAGTGGTGCCCAGCACCTTAGAATTGCGTCCAGTTTTTTCGCCCAGCCAGTCGACGGGGGGCTGCACAGCCGCAAAGCCCAGGTTGCGATCGCGCTGGTTGGCCAACGCCGCTTCTATTAGGTCGGCTCCGGAAAATTCCCGGTTGTAGATAGCCACCATCATGTCAGTCAGCTCGTCGGTGGTGATGACGTTGGGGGCGCTACCGGCGTTGGCGGGGTAAGTCGCTTCTCCCACCAGCTTTCTGGTGACGCGGGTGGCTCGGTAACCTCGGCTGTGCAGACTTTGGTTAACACCATCCCACCCGATGTAGTCAATCAGTTGGTTGGTGGCGATATTGCCGCTGGCGCTAATCATGTCGGCCATGATCTGCTCTAGAGGATATGCAGTTCTGACCCAGATGGAGCCAGCATCCTCGGTCCAGTTACTGGGGCTAACCCAAATGGGTGTGCTGGGGGTAGTGCCTTCCTGGTGCAGCTTGGTCATGAGCGCGATCGCCACCGGCACCTTAATCAGGCTGGCAGAGCTAGCTGGCGGACGATTGCCCTGCCACCGCCTGCACTCTCGCCGCAGCGAGCACACGGTCAAGCGCACCCGCGAAGCCAGGCCAGTTTGTTCGACGATGGGCTTTAGGAACCCTGAGCGGGCCGTATCGTAATGGTAAGCGGCGATCGCCCGCTGCCGCTCGTACTGCTGTTTTTGGGCCGCTGCCTGAGCTTCACTCAAAGTGTTGGGCGCAATCTGGTTCAGCGCTGCTACGGCTTTGTCCCAGAGGGTATAGGCGGTGGCTAGGTCTGTGATAGACAGGGTGGCGGGATCTCCTAAGGCGATCGCGGCGGCGGCGGCCTGCTCGGCTCGCTGCTGAAGCTGCCGGGCTGTTTCCTCTTGATGTAGACGGTAGTTGATGGCCCCCAGCTGGCCTAAGAGCGCGGCGGGCGGTGGCTCAACCGCTCGCATAATTGTGGGGTAACGGCTGAGTTCAACCCCTAGGCGATCGCGCAGATGATGCAGCTCCGCTAAGGTTTCAACCTTGGGCAAGGCGACTGTTGCCTGGGAGTTTTGTTCAGGTGCCGCCACCGGAAACTTGAGCAGCGCCACATTGGCTATCAACATACCCACTATTACTGTGGGCTTTAACACCTGCAGCCAGACAGAATGCATCCCCCGATCCTCAGTACGGTATCGAGATTGCCTGGGGCAACCAGATATTACGAAACTTAAGCCCTTTCTGAGCCAAAAAAAGCCAGCCAAGGCACAAAATCTCGGTTTCTGAGCTTTAGGTGAGAGTTGGTGCCAAATTTCGCTGCAAAATTGCTTGCCAGCTAGCGCTTAAGTCGTCATCGCTGCGGTGGGCTTCCCAAGGGCCGGCGTCGAAACCGCCAATACTCCACTGCCCAGTAATATGGTCACCGTCTTCAGACACTGTTCCTACATAGTCAATGGCCGCTTGCCCCTGACCCAAATAGCGTTTGACAAACTGTACCCGACGACCAACCACAGTGCCGCTGAGTTGAGCCTCTCCCAGATAGCCGCTGTCGAGAATGCTGCCGCTCAGGGCGTTGCCCCCCTGCACTAGGGTTGCCTCAAAGCGGGTTGGGGTATCCCGCTGCCAGTAGGTGCCCAGCCACATGCCGCTCAAATCTGCCATTGCCCACCTTACATTCACAGCCTTACACGTACAATTTAAATAATGAGCAACCCTAGGAGTTTGTCCCCATTTACACCCGTCCCCTGGCTCGACTGATCGAAGAATTCCAGCGGCTGCCGGGGGTTGGCCCCAAGTCGGCCCAGCGGCTGGCGCTACACGTTCTCAAGCGCCCCCAAAATGAAGTGCAGGCTTTGGCCCAGGCGCTCCTAGAGGCCAAAGCTCAGGTGGGGCAGTGCTCGGTGTGCTTTCACCTGTCAGCCGAGCCGGTGTGCGATATCTGCCGGGCTACCAACCGCGACCCTCAGACCCTTTGCGTAGTGGCCGATTCGCGAGACGTAATCGCCATTGAGAAAACCCGCGAATATCGAGGCCGTTACCACGTGCTGGGCGGCCTGATCTCGCCGATGGATGGCATTGGCCCTGAGCAGCTGAACATTGGTCCCCTAGTGCACCGGGTCAGCAAAGAAGGCACCCAAGAGGTGATTATGGCAATTAGTCCCAGCATTGAGGGTGACACCACTACTCTCTACGTGGGGCAGCTGCTAAAGCCCTTTACTCGAGTAACGCGCATCGCCTTCGGTCTGCCCATGGGGGGCGATTTAGAATATGCCGACGAGGTCACCCTGGCTCGCGCCTTAGAGGGGCGCCGAGATCTAGACTAGGCCAAGATTTAGCTAGGCCTTATACAATTCTGAACCCGTTTTGGGTTGCCCAGCCCGTAGGTTAGATTAGGGATGATGGGTCCTTTGCCATAGGTTGAGTATTTTAGGGCTTGCTGGGCGCAGGTGGTTCCAGGGCACTACCGCGATTGTTTACCGCCAGGCACCAATGGGAGTTTTTCTCTATTTTTTACGGCACGGCCAAACCGCTTATAGCCTCACGGGGGGCTACTGCGGCGCGCCCGAAAACGACCCTGGCCTAACCTCCGAGGGGATAGCCATGGCCCAGGAGTTTGCCGAAACCTACGCCCATCTGCCCTGGAGCGCCGCCTACGTCAGCCCTCTGCGGCGGGCGGTAGAGACAGCTCGACCGCTGTGCGAGGTGCTGAACTTAGAGATGCGGCTGCGCGATGGGCTGCGGGAGGTGATGTATGGCCGCTGGGAAGGCATGCACCCGACCGCTGTTGACCGCGAGCACCACGACGAGTATGTGGCCTGGCTAACTGACCCGGCCTGGTATGCCCCGGTGGGGGGCGAACGCGCTGTAGACATTGCCCGCCGGTCGGCCCAGGTGCTCGATGAAATCGAGCGCACCCACCCCAGCGGACACATCTTGCTAGTGTCGCATAAGGCCACCATTCGCATTATGCTCTGCACTCTGCTGGGTATTGATGTGGGTCGCTACCGCGATCGCATGGATATGCCGGTTGCCGCCGTGAGCGTAGTCGAGCTAGGCTCGCGGGGGCCGCTTTTTCACACCATCGCCGATCGCTCTCACCTGAGCGACCAGCTGCGATCGCTACCCTCCACCTGAGGTCAAGTGCCCTATGCCCCTAAGGCTTTACCTACTCCGCAACGCTGAAACCGAGTACTGCCGCACGGGTCGCTACTGTAGCCAAGATGGGGTGGCGCTGACGACCCAGGGCCAGCAAATGGCCGACTACTTTGCCAAGGCCTACCACCACCTCGACTGGAAGGCGGTTTTCTGTAGCCCTCTCAGCCATGCCGCCGCCACTGTTCAGCCCCTGTGCCAAATCACAGGGCTGACGGTACAACGTCGCGATCATTTGCGGGAACTGTCCTTTGGGCAGTGGGAAGGTATGGCCCCCGCCGAGGTCAACACTGCGTTCCATGATGACTACATTCGCTGGCTCGCGGACCCCGCCTGGAATACGCCCACCGAGGGTGAAAAGGCTATGCAGGTGGCCCGCCGCAGTTCCGACGTGCTGGCCGAAATTGAAGAGGCCTACCCCGACGGCAATGTGCTGATCGTTTCCCACAAGGCCACCCTGCGGATTATGCTGTGCACCCTACTGGGAATTGATGTCGGTCGATATCGCGATCGCCTGGCCATGCCCGTTAGCGCCGTGTCGCTAGTTGAGCTGATGGAGTACGGTCCCTTTGTGCGCCAGCTGAATGACTGTGCCCACCTGCCTTTGCACCTGCGGCGGCCCTGGGCTGGCAACGGCTCTGACGGCTGAAGGACGTTCCTGGCTCGGCAGCTCTGTCTGTGGGTAGATGGCACTGACTATAGACCCCAGGGAGATTGGTTATGGAGTGCGATCGCGATCGTGGCGGTCACTCACTTTTTTATCACAGGCACTTCGGTTGCTATGGTGTTTACTCGGTTTACCGCTATATTTGCACCCTGCCTTGTGCTGTTGGCCCTGGGCAGCTGCGCTTCAGCCCCCAGCTCCACCGCTCAGGCCCCAACCGACACTGCCCAGGTTGAACCTAGTCAGGCTCCGGCCCAGCTAACCTCTGAGGCAGTTGTGAATCGCGTTGAACCTGTCACGGTTGTAGAGGGTCTAGAGCATCCCTGGAGCATGGTCTGGCTACCCAATGGTGACATGCTAATCACCGAGCGACCTGGGCGTCTACGCCGGGTCAGTAACGGCGCCCTAGACCCGACTCCCATCGCCGGGGTGCCTGAGGTGTTGGCCTTTCGTCAGGGGGGACTACTAGACATTGCCCTGCACCCCGAGTTTGAAAACAATGGTTTTATCTACCTGGCCTACGCTGACGGCACTCAGCAGGCCAACCGCACTCAGGTGGCCCGGGCACGCCTAGAGGGCAACACCCTCACCGACTGGACGGTAATTTTCACCAACAACCGGGACAAATCAGACGGCCAACATTTTGGGTCACGCTTGCTGTGGCTGCCCGATGGCACTCTGTTAGTGGCCCTAGGCGATGGTGGTAATCCCCCGTTACGACTCGATGGTGAGCTGATTCGCAACCAGGCTCAAAACCGCCAAACTCTTCTGGGCTCAGTGGTGCGTCTCACCGATGAGGGCGAGGCGCCCAGCGACAACCCCTTTGTGAATGATTCGGGCGCTAACCCGCTGATTTGGAGCTACGGTCACCGCAATATTCAGGGCCTGGCCCTTGACCCTGAAACCAGCCAGGTGTGGTCTACAGAGCACGGCTCCCGGGGCGGGGACGAACTCAACCGCCTAGAGCCTGGCAAAAATTATGGCTGGCCAGTGGTGACCTATAGTGAGGAGTACTCGGGCGGTCCGGTTTCCACCGAGCGATCGCGTCCAGATATGGTTGATCCCCTTACCTACTGGACGCCCTCTATTGCGCCCTCAGGGCTAGCGGTGTATCGGGGCGATCGCTATCCCCAATGGCAAGGGCAGCTGTTTGCCGGTGGGTTAGTCTCCCAAGATGTGCGCCGCATTGAGGTAGATGCCAATGGTGCCGTGGTCGATCAGGTTTCAATTCCCATTGGTCAGCGGGTACGTGATGTGCGACAGGGACCCGACGGATTTCTCTACGTACTGACCGACGATCCCAACGGTCGTTTAGTCCGTTTAGAGCCAGCCTCGTAGCTCAGTAAACCCAAGACTGCACGAAACGCGAAAGGACACCCCTGTTGGGGCGCCCTTTCGCGTGTTTATAGCTGCCGCCTAGGCATTGTGACTAAGGATCGTTTGGCGGTTGTAGCCAGCTGTCCCAGGTTTGGCAGAGAGTCAATCAGCTGTGTCTTCGGTCAGCTGGTCAGGACTACAAAGCTTGGCTTGGCAATTAATTGAGCGTGGCACCAACCGGTGTCTAAGCTTTTACAACAACCAAAGATTGAAATTCGGGCGATCGCCAGGCCCTAGCTATAGCAAGACGGTGACTTACAGGCTCCGATCCATCTACTCTTGCCTAATTGATTCATTTGAAGGCCTAATATAAAAACTTCCACAAAATCAGGCAGCGTAATCGAACACCGCGTCTAGGTATAGACGATTGATGCGGCGATCGCTAATGCCGTTCTGCATCAAAAATAGTGACAGCGCCGCGCAGAACACCCGGTGTTGGCTCCACGATGGGTGGGTCTCTACATAGTCACGCATGGCCTCAAACAACTCCTCCGGCACTTCTACACTGAGGCTGATTCTCGATGCCATAGCCGCCATTGATTGCTCACTCATCTCCACTTCCCCAATCTGAAACTAGACAGCAAAATACAGCCCCTATCAACTGTTCAACTGGCCGGATCCCTTGCTGGAAGGGAACTTAAAGCCTGTAGACAAGCTGGAACAGAAGCATTGTGTAAGCTGGTCGCACCATTGTCACCACAGGGCAGGGGGATGTCAATCTTGCCAACTACACCCCAATCCGCTACTGCCCATTTTTATCAACGAGGCCTCAAGGGTTTCAGCGATCCCCGTCTGGGCCATTTGTGATTGCCGACACACAAGCGATCTGATGTACCTGTGGAGAATCCCGATTCCCAATTCTGGTCTAAATGATTACTCCGCTATTGATTTCTGGGGAAAACTCTGCCAAATCTGGGGAAAACCCTGGGGAAAAACCCACAAGAAAAAAAGAAAATATAAAATTCGGCAGGGTTTCAAATCTTTAGATAATCTAGGCAAGCAAAGCGTCAGAATATTTTGCAGGCCAGCAGCCTTGGGCTCTGAAGGCGGCCACTTATTGAAGGCTCTTTTCATCTAGCTGCAAGTGATTAACCAGCGCCAAGTGGCCAGGACCCTACGATTGGATCCTAGCCAGCCCCAAATTCAAGCCAATATGACTAGCTCAAGCCGTTGTTTTCGGGCCAGTCACCGTCGCTAGACTGCGAATCAAGACTATCGCCAGACCCATCAAGGTCGTAGCGTAGATAGTCAAGCCTTTGCTTCTGGTGGCGGCGCGATGGGCGACGATATTTTTTAGTCTGAAGCCTAGGCTCTTGGTGCTGCTGCCCCTGCTCTCCCGTTCTGAGCTTAAGGGGGGCGTCGGGGTCACGCTGCTGCTGTTGGCCCTCCTGGTACTCAAGGGCTTCTTCCAGCAGGGTGAGGTAAAAGTCATAGCGAGGCCAGTGAGGGTCGACGGCGCAGCCCGGCGCGTCCCGGTGTAGACAATCGTTGAAGTGACAGACACCCTTAGCTAAGCGCGCTCGAATTTCTGGAAAACACTGACCTAGAACCAGCGGAGTCAGTGCTAAATCAGGCTGGTTAAAACCAGGTGTATCCGCTAGAAAACCGCCCCCCGGCAGCTCAAACAGCTCTACGTGGCGAGTGGTGTGTCGGCCCCGCCCCAGCTTGCCAGACACCGCTCCTGTCCTCAGGCTGGCTTGGGGAATGAGCCAGTTGATTAAGCTTGATTTACCTACTCCAGATGGCCCAGAGATGATGGTTGTGCGGCCCTGTAGCCGAGGCAGCAGCGCTTGTACGGTTTCATCCTCTTGAAGACTGATCATCGTGGCTGGGTAGCCCCAGGCGTCTAGCTGCTCCTGCCAGTAGTGACGCGTGGCGGCGCTAACCAGATCTTGCTTATTGAGGCAAAGGTGAACAGGTACCCCCGTCGATTCGGCTTTAACTAAAAACCGCCCAAGCTGCTGGGGGTCAAGGTCAGGCTCGGCTAGGGCAAAGACTAGGAGAATTTGATCAGCATTGGCTACGGGTGGACGATCCAACACTGATCGGCGGGAACCGACTGCAGCGATCGCGCCCCGTCCGTCGGTCCAGTCTATGGCTTCTAACTGCACGCGATCGCCCACCATCACCTGCTGACCAGTTTTCCTTAAGCGCGCTCGGCGAGTACACAGCAAGATTTGACCCGCAGTCTCATCTCCAAGCAGGTCGCTGGTTGTGTCTAATCTCACTCGATAGTAGTTGGCTTGTATAGCTACCACCAAGCCCCAGGGGCCTGCGCTCGCCTCAGTGAGTACTGTGCTATCAAACTCAGGGGGTGCCACCACCTAACTGGGACGGCGCACGTAGACAACAAAGTAATCAGCGCAATCCTCTAAATGCTCTACTTTGTAACCTTCCATAGTGAGACTATCAGGTACCTGTTCAACAGGTTCTCCGGCATCAAGCCATACCTCTAGCAACGCTCCAGCTGCCATTTTCTCCAGCCGGAGCTTTGTTCGCACAAAGTTGATGGGGCAGGGTGTGCCCCGCAGGTCTAAACGCTCATCGGCGGCCGCAGAGTAGCTCATCCGCGAAATAGCCCCCCTAAGAAGCCCTCAATACCACCCCGGTTGACCTTCTCGCCACGAATTTCCGCCAGTTTTTCAACCAGCTCTCGCTCCTCTGGCTTCATGCGTGTAGGAATGTCAACCTGTACGGTGATCAAGTGATCACCGCGGCTAACAGGGTTACCCAGCTTGGGCACACCACGATTGTCGAGGGTTAGAACAGTCCCAGGCTGGGTACCAGCGGGTACGTCGAGCTCTTCTGGGCCTTCAACGGTGTCAATAGTCAGCTTGCAGCCCAAAATTGCTTGAAGATAGCTGATCTTGAGATCAGAGAGAATATTGATGCCATCCCGCTTGAAGGCAGCATCTTCAGCTACAAACAGGTAGACATACAAATCTCCGGCAGGCCCACCCCGTAACCCAGCATCCCCCTCATTCGACACCCGCAGCCGAGTACCGTTATCGACGCCAGCGGGCACAGTGATTTTGAGTTTTTTAGTTTCCTGATTCTGCCCACTGCCACCGCACACATCGCAGCGGTCTTCAATCATCTCACCTGTACCATTACAGGTCGGGCAAGCCGATACTTGGGTAAAGCTGCCAAAGGGAGTGCGGGTAGCCCGGCGAACTTGGCCAGTACCGCTACAGGTGCTGCAGGTAGAAGGGCGAGTACCCGGCTTGGCCCCGCTGCCTGTACAGGTGCCACAGGTTTCCAGGTGGCTAATTTTGATTTCTTTCTCGCCGCCAAACACTGCTTCTTTGAAGTCAAGCCTGAGATCAAGGCGGAGATCATCACCTCGGGTTGGCCCTCGTCGCCGAGTACCTTGGCCCATGCCTCCCGAAAAGCCGCTAAAGAAGCTCTCGAAGATGTCGGCGAAGCCACCCATGTCGCCCATGTCTTGGTAGCCGCCAGCACCAGCACCCAGCCCAGCTTCTCCAAAACGATCATAGCGAGCTCGAACCTCGGGCTCAGAAAGCACTTCGTAGGCTCGGTTGATCTCTTTGAAGGTGTCTTCAGCCCCAGGATCTTTGTTGACGTCGGGGTGGTATTTGCGGGCTAAGCGCCGGTAGGCTCGCTTAACATCGTCTTGATCGGCGTTGCGCGAAATACCGAGAATCTCATAGAAATCACGGGCCATAGGGGGCTACCTAGACAACTCCAGCAACAATCAACATTAAACCATTTTAAAAGGAGTGCCCACCTTGGCTAGGTGGGAATACCCGCCCCCTTAGCCTTAGTCTATGGCTTCGTAATCGGCAGTAACGGTGGCGTCTAACCCCATATCATCGTCGTAGTCAGGGTCATAGGTCTCGTCTTCGCTCCCCGCTTCAACGCTGGCATAGGCCGCTGCCGGAATGCCCATATCCACTTCGGCTCCGGTGTCCACGTCGCGGTAGACGTTGGTACCAACTGCAAAGATGGCAGACTGTAGAGAATCAATACATCCCTGGAATGTAGCGACATCAATGCTGGGGTTGTGGGTAGCGGCGCGGAGCTGATTGACTTTGTCGTCTAAATCAGCCCGAGTTGCCCCATCTAGCAAGTTGCCATGATCGCGCAGGGTGGCCTCGTAGCTGTAAAACAGGTTGTCAGCTCGATTGGTCAGTTCTGCCAGCTGTCGTCGTCGCCCATCTTCATCGGCATAGGTCTCGGCCTCTAGACGCATGCGATCAACTTCGCTGTCGGTCAAGCCACCCGTGTTGGTAATGCAGATGCTCTGGGCGCGACCCGTACCCTTGTCAAGGGCCGCTACTTTGAGGATACCGTCGGCGTCGATTTCAAAAGATACCTCAATTTGCGGTACTCCGCGAGGAGCAGGGGGAAGACCGGTAAGCTCAAACTTACCCAGACTTTTGTTGTCCTTTGCCATGGCCCGCTCACCCTGTAGAACGTGAATTTCTACAGAGGTTTGGCCATCGGTGGCGGTCGAAAATACCTGAGATTTACTAGTGGGAATAGTGGTGTTGCGCTCGATAATCTTGGTAAATACTTCTCCTAAGGTTTCAATACCCAGGGAGAGGGGGGTGATATCAAGCAGTAGTAAATCTTTGACTTCTCCCCCTAGTACGCCCGCCTGAATTGATGCCCCTAGGGCTACAGCTTCATCGGGGTTCACAGAGCGATCGGGAGCTTTGCCGTCAAAGTAGGCGCTAACCGCCTGCTGCACGGCTGGGATACGGGTAGATCCGCCTACTAGTAAGATGCGATCGATCGCATCAGGGCTTAAGTCTGCGTCCTTAAGGGCCTGCTTAACCGGATCTAGGGTAGCCTGTATCAGTTCCGACGCAAATTGCTCGAACTGAGCGCGAGTCAGCGTCATTTCTAGGTGCTTTGGCCCAGACTCGTCGGCGGTAATAAAGGGTAGGTTGATGGAAGTCGAAGGCATGCTCGACAACTCAACTTTGGCTTTTTCAGCTGCTTCGCGGATGCGCTGTAGCGCCATGCGATCGGCAGATAGATCAATGCCTTCTTGCTCGCGAAAAGCAGCAGTCATCCATTCGACGATACAGTTGTCAAAGTCGTCACCGCCTAGATGGTTGTTGCCAGCGGTAGCTTTAACCTCAAAGACGCCATCGCCTAACTGCAAAATAGACACGTCAAAGGTACCGCCCCCAAGATCAAAGACCAATACAATCTGGTCTTGGTCTTGCTTGTCGAGCCCGTAGGAGAGGGCTGCAGCGGTAGGCTCGTTGATAATGCGGAGGACTTCTAGTCCCGCAATGGTGCCGGCATCCTTAGTTGCTTGGCGCTGCGCGTCGGTAAAGTAAGCCGGTACGGTAATAACGGCCTGGGTTACTTCGGTTCCCAGGTAAGTCTCGGCATCCTGCTTGAGCTTTTGCAAGATCATTGCAGAAATTTCCTGGGGCGTAAACGCCTTCCCGCGGATCTGCACGTCTACAGTGTTGTCACGACCGCTAACGCAGACGTAAGGTACGCGGCTGCGCTCCGCCTCGGTGTCTTCCCAGCGACGACCAATAAATCGTTTGATGCTGTAAACCGTATTCTCTGCGTTGGTGACCGCCTGGCGTTTAGCCAACTGGCCTACTAACCGCTCGCCGTTTTTACCAAATCCAACAATGCTGGGTACCGTACGGCCCCCCTCAGTGCTAGAAATTACAGCTGGTTTGCCGCCTTCGAGGACAGCGACACAACTGTTTGTTGTTCCTAGGTCAATGCCGATTACTTTACCCATAGCCCACGGTGCTCAACTTAATCGTTCGCTTTACCTTCGAAATTGGCTCAGGCCTATACGGTCGGAGCTAATTGTGATTAGGTTGCCCGCTTACACCAGAGAAGTTATCGTCCACTGCGGTAACTTGTTGATTGCACTGCCAAGATGCGGGTGTTGATAGAACCTAGAGCACAGTGATAAGGCCTCTGTTACCTACACAACAAGCAAGCACCCGGTTAATCGGTTGGTAGATTATTCGAGGGATTCGGAACTCTCAATATTTGGGTTTTGAGAGCCATCCTCTGGGGGAGCAGCCACTTTCACCATAGCGTGGCGCAGCACCCGCTCACCAAGCTGGTAGCCCCGCACGAACTCTTCGATCACCACCCCCTCAGCATGGTCGGCGGTTGGTTCGCGCATGACAGCCTCGTGCAGTAGCGGGTCAAACTCTTGCCCTTCCGCACGCATGGCTGAAACTCCTAAGCGCTTTAGGGTTTCCACTAGCTGTTTGTAAACGCTTTGATAACTTTTATGAATAGTCATCTCGGCTTCGGTCTGGGGCTTAATCTGCGATCGCGCCCGCTCAAAGTTGTCAACCACTGGCAGCAACTCAATAACAGTGTCGCCCTTAATCTGAGTGGCTAACTCGTCTTTTTCTTTGCTGGTGCGTTTGCGGTAGTTCTCAAAGTCAGCTGCAATCCGCATGGATTGATTGGCCCGATCTTCAAGCTGGGCTTTTAACCCCGCCACTTGGCGCTCTAGATCGGTCACTAAGCCTGCATCAACGCTACCCCCATTAGAGGGCGGTGCTGCTTCGGCCGCTTCAACCGTAGCTGCTGCGGCTTCGACCACGTCATCAAAGTCAATATCCACAGCGTCTTCTTCAAGAATCTCTTCAATAGCTTCAGGGTCAGAAGCGGGATCGTGGGCAGTGTGATGAATGTCGTCAACCATGCTGATATGTAACTCGGCGGGTGAATGCAACAACTTTGCTTAGGCCCAAGTCTATCTCAGCGACTTGCCCTTAGCACTGCTTTCAATTCTATCGCGGAATGTGGGTTTGACTGTCGTGGGTTGAGGCTCTGCCTTCCTCCCAAAGATTGACGAGCCATTGACCTGCTGTGGTGCAGATAAATTAGATAAGGGTATTATCGACACTACGGGGTCAACACGGGTAGGGCTTGCGATCGCGCTAGCTTAGGGGTACATCCCCCCGTTTAGGGCATACTGCCTGCATACAATTGGGTTCAAGCCTGTTTCACACCAGCACTTTGGCATCAGCGTATGACTAATTCCTCCTCCCGGCGAGCTCTAGTACTTCAGCGGAGTTTTTCGCCCTTCGGCAACAAGCTCATTCAAGCGGGCTATGTTGACTCTGAGCAGATGCAGAAGGCCTTGGCGGAGAGCCGCAAAAGCGGGCAGTCGCTGACTGATGTGCTTGAGTCGCTCACCGGCCAACAGCTATCCCCCGAACTGCTGCGGCAGTACAAAAAACAACAGCTTTTTGAGCTCAAAATTCTTTACGGGGTTGAATCCCTCGATCCCGAACTCAACGATATCTCTCCAGCGCAAATTGGGCAGCTAATCGATACCCTGGTGCCGGTTGATATCTGCCGTCGTCACCGCTTGGTGCCTCTTTCCAAGGATCAAGGTGAGACCCCTTCGGTGCTCGTTGCCATGGTCGACCCAGAGAATTTGGAGGCTCAGGACGACCTCAACCGTATTTTGCGGGCCCAGAGCCTCTCTCTTCGGCGCATGGTCATTACCGTTGAGGACTATCAGCGGCTGATGTCTACCTATCTAGATGATGCGGTAGCTAAGCAGAAGAAAGAAGAACTAGATGCCGCCGTTGACGTTAACACTAGCCTGGAAGAGCTCGACTTTGGCGCAGGCAGCTTAGAAGATGTTATCGACGAAGAGGCCGACCTAGGCATGGCCCTCAAGGACGCCGGTGCGGCTCCAGTCATTGCCCTAGTCAACAAAATTTTGGCCAAAGCTCTACAAGAGGGCGTTTCTGATATCCATATTGAACCTCAAGAGGAATATCTGAGGGTGCGCTTCCGTAAGGATGGGGTGCTCAAAGAAGCGCTGCCGAAGATGCCTAAGAAGATTATCCCGGCGGTTACCGCCCGCTTTAAAATCATTGCTGAGCTAGACATTGCCGAGCGTCGGGCACCTCAGGATGGTCGTATTCGGCGGGTGTTCCAGGGGCGCAAAGTTGACTTTCGGGTCAACACTCTGCCCAGTCGCTGCGGCGAGAAAGTGGTGCTGCGGATTCTAGATAACTCAGCGACTCAGCTAGGTCTAGATAAGCTGATTACTGACCCCGATTCTCTGCGCATCGTGCAGGAGATGGCCTCTCGGCCCTTTGGCCTTCTGTTGGTGACCGGCCCGACTGGCTCAGGAAAGACCACGACTCTCTACTCGGTGCTGTCAGAGCGGAACGACCCCGGCATTAATATCAGCACTGCCGAAGACCCGATCGAATATACGCTGCCTGGTTTAACTCAGGTGCAGGTAATTCGCGAAAAGGGCATGGATTTTGCCTCAATTTTGCGCGCTTTTCTGCGTCAGGATCCAGACGTGATTCTGGTGGGTGAAACCCGCGATCGCGAAACGGCTAAGACGGCCATTGAAGCTGCTTTGACGGGGCACCTGGTGCTGACTACGTTGCACACTAATGATGCTGCTGGAGCGATCGCTCGCCTCGACGAAATGGGGGTAGAGTCATTCATGGTTTCTAGCGCCCTGATTGGGGTCCTAGCCCAGCGTCTAGTGCGGCGAGTATGCACAGACTGCCGTATTTCCTATAGCCCGACTCCCGAAGATCTGGCTCACTTTGGTCTGAGTTCTGCCTCTGAATCAGACATCACCTTCTACAAGGCTAATACCCTTACCGTAGAAGAACTTGTGGCAGCTAAAGATAACAATACCCTTTGCCCTAAGTGTCAAGGTGGTGGCTACAAGGGCCGAGTCGGAGTATATGAAGTGCTGCGCGTCACCGAGCGGTTGCAAAAGCTAATCTCTGAAGGAGCTCCTACTGAACGGATCAAGGAGGCAGCGGTAGAAGAAGGTATGCAGACTCTGCTTTCCTACAGCTTAGACTTGGTGCGACAGGGGTACACCACCTTAGACGAAGTGGAACGGGTAACCTTTACGGATACAGGCTTAGAAGCAGAACTTAAGTCGAAGCGTAAAGCCTCTCTAACCTGTGCTAGCTGCGCCGCTGAGCTTCAGCAAGATTGGCTCGACTGTGCCTACTGTCTCACGCCTCGCTTCCAAGATTAGCGCCTGGCTGACAGCATGCCGCCCTGAAGTGGGCATCTTGTTAACAGCAACGGGTCTTACGGCACCAATTGTTTTATCGGCTTAGCCTAAGCTTTTCTAACGCTAGATTCTCTCAACTTTTCTCAAACCCCATGAGGTAGCCCTATGGAATTGATGATCGAAGACTTGATGGAAGAGGTGATTGAGCGGGGTGGCTCTGACCTACACCTTTCCGCAGGATTGCCCCCCTACATCCGCATTAGCGGCAAACTCACCCCCACCGAGCACGAGCCGATGACCGCTGAGTCTTGTCAGCGGCTGATCTTCAGCATGCTCAACAATACCCAGCGCAAACAGCTGGAGCAAACCTGGGAGCTGGATTGCTCCTACGGGGTAAAAGGGCTTGCCCGCTTTCGGGTCAACGTTTATAAAGACCGAGGTACCTACGCGGCCTGTTTGCGAGCGTTAAGCTCCAAAATCCCAAGCATGGAAACGCTGGGGTTGCCCAACATCGTGCGGGAACTCTCAGAGAAGCCTCGGGGTTTAATTCTGGTGACCGGCCCCACTGGTTCTGGGAAGTCAACCACCCTGGCTTCGATGATCAACAACATCAACCTTACTCGGCCCGAGCACATTCTCACCGTTGAAGACCCGATTGAATTTGTCTATGAGCCGATCAAAAGCCTGATTCACCAGCGCCAGATTGGTGAAGACACCAAGAGTTTTGCCAATGCCCTGCGTGCTGCCCTGCGGGAAGACCCCGACGTAATTCTGGTCGGTGAAATGCGGGACCTGGAAACCATCTCCCTGGCTATTTCAGCCGCAGAAACGGGGCATCTAGTCTTTGGCACTCTGCACACCAGCTCAGCAGCCCAAACCGTCGACCGGATGATTGACGTGTTCCCTCCTGAACAGCAGCAGCAGATTCGGGTGCAGCTGTCAGGTTCGCTGGTGGCGGTACTCAGCCAAACTCTTGTGCCCAAGGCTAATGCTAAACCCGGCGAGTTTGGTCGCATTATGGCTCAAGAGATTATGGTCATTACACCAGCGATCGCCAACATGATCCGGGAAGGTAAAACTCCTCAAATCTACGGCGCTATCCAGACCGGGGGTAAGCTAGCGATGCAGACCCTAGAAAAGGTTTTGGCTGATCTCTATAAAGCGGGCACAATTTCCTTTGAGGCCGCCATGTCTAAGACCTCCCGCCCTGATGAGCTACAGCGGCTGATTGGAGGCGCGCCAGCACCCAATGCTGCTGCTCGCCAAGGGGCCGCTGCCGGGCGCCATTAAAACCCTAGGTAAACGACCCCATGTAACTAAACAGGGCACTCAGGGAAATTTAAACTGGGTGCCCTAACCTAGAGAGTGGGAGCACAGATTTCTATGCCTGTCACTGGCTCAGGGTTAGACCTAGGACCAAAGTGACCATGCTACTAGAGCAAGGCACACACCACGCGAGTTCGGGTAGATTTAGCGGGTTCGGTAAGCTGAACCCGTCGCTATAATTGCAGTACTTTTAAGCCGTTGAGCTAATAGAGCCATGCCTACCTACGTTGCCATTGGTCGCGATACCAGCGGAGCCCAGCGCAAAGAGCGGATCGCCGCCGAGAATCCCAATGAAGCCCGTAATCTTCTAAAAGATCAGGGCCTCTATGTGATGGATATAAAGGAGGAATCCGGGTTCAATATTGACCTGGAGAGCATTAAAACCTCCATGACCAAGGTGACGGTTAAGGATAAGGCTATCTTTTCCCGTCAGTTTGCTGCTCTAGTTAACGCTGGTGTTGCTCTGGTGCGAGGGCTGGGAGTATTGGCAGACGACTGCTCTAACCCGAAGCTCAAGAAGGCGCTGCTGGCCATTAACGCTGACGTGCAGCAGGGCACTAACCTGTCTGACGCGATGCGTAAGCACCCAGCCTGTTTTGACAACCTCTATGTGGCACTGATTCAAGCGGGCGAGGTGGGTGGCGTACTTGATGAAGTCCTCAACCGTCTGGCTAAGCTACTTGAAGATTTAGCCCGGTTGCAGAACCAGATTAAGTCGGCTATGGCTTATCCGGTGACGGTAGGATTCTTGGCGGTGATCATCTTCGTCGGCATGACGGTATTTTTGCTGCCGATCTTTGCCGATATGTTTGAGGACTTAGGGACTGACCTGCCGCTCTTTACTCAAATCATGATGATGATCAGCCGGTTTTTGCGCCAGCCCTTGAATTGGGTATTTATGGTGGCAGCCATATCGGCCTTATCTTTTGCCTACAGGCGTTACTATGCGACCCTCAACGGGCGTCGAGTGATTGATCGTTTATCTCTCAAGATGCCTCTGTTTGGTGACCTGATTCAAAAAACGGCTACTGCTCGGTTTTGCCGCACCTTTGGTTCTCTTTCAAGATCTGGGGTACCTATTCTCACTGCCTTGGAGATTGTGCGGGATACGGCGGGTAATCAGGTAATCGCTGAGGCTGTGGATGATGCCCGTAAAGATGTACAGGGGGGAGGGATGATTAGTCTGGCACTCCAAAAGCACGCAGTGTTTCCCGGTATGGCGATTCAGATGATTAGTATTGGGGAAGAAACTGGGGAACTAGACGCAATGCTGATGAAGGTGGCCGACTTCTACGAGGATGAGGTAGAACAGGCTGTGAAGGCTCTGACCAGCATTATGGAGCCGATCATGATTGTGGTGCTAGGTGGCATGGTCGGGTCGATTCTGGTGTCAATGTACTTGCCAATGTTCAAGATTATGGATGCAATTGGTTAGGATCCAGTAACCCCTATAGTCTAATCTTTGACAATTGTCCACAAAAAATAGCCAAGGCGTCTTTGCTTTGGCTATTTTTTGTGCCTAGCGGCTAACAGAGCTAAGACAATAGCCCTCCACTGAGCCGCTGGATAGCTCTGTGGGCCACCTCGCCATAACTGACCTCACCGCAGAACACCTTCACCATGGTTAGAGTACTAGAAGGACGTTTCACCCCAGCCCGATAGGCCAAGGCTGGTGCGCTGTAGACTAAGCGGGCTAAGCGTCGGGCCCAGCGCATTTCTTCGCCCCATTCTGTGTTCATGATCTGGCTGTAGTCTGCTAGGGCTCGATGTCCCTTCGAGGCTGGGAGTTGACTGTCTTCTTTAAGAGCCTGGGCGATCGCATCTGCGGCCTTGAGCCCGCTAAAGATGGAGGGACGAATGCCCTCGGCTGTGAAGGGATCGACTACGCAGGCGGCTTCCCCTGCCAGCACGGCTCGATGGGTGTGCAATTCCTGGAACCCATCCCAAATGAATATGGGATGGCCAAAGTGCTGCACGGTACTGGCGTCTACGCCAAAGGCAGCAGAATAGTCACTGACTGGGGTTCGCAGGTCTTGCTTGCGCTGAGCTCCGGAGCGAAATACACCCCCACCAATAGAGTAGCCATCGGCTTTAGGAAAATTCCACAGGTAGCCCTGCTGCATGAGGCCCAGGTCAAAATGCACTACGGGCTCGCTAGGAACTTCCAGGCGGGGCTCGGCTTCTAGGGCTGCGGCCAGTTTATACCGACGCTGGGAAAAGCCGAGCCATTTGGCCATTGACCCGCGTGCCCCATCTGCCGCAATTAAAAAACGTCCCTGAGCTGGGCCCTGAGTAGTGTTGACTTGCCAAAAATCTCCCTGATTTTCGATGCTTTGGGCCTTGGTGCCATCCCACAGGGTGGCTCCTTGTTTTTGGGCCTGTTGCACAATGAAGTAGTCAAACTCGTCGCGCCGCACCATCCATAGGGCTTTTTCGGCGGGCAGTTCGGCTTCGATAGGGTCGGCCATATTAAAGGTGTAGCGCACCTTGCGCACCTTAACAGAGATGGCGGGAGTAAAGTCAAAGTCAAACCACTGGGCTACCTGGGGCGAGACTCCGCCGCCGCAGGGTTTGTAGCGAGGGAGTTTGGCAGCATCGAGTAGCAGAACTTGGTAACCCGCCTTGCTGAGATGGTAGGCGGCGGTGGCTCCGGCGGGTCCGGCACCGACAATGATGCAGTCGTACATGGGTTTACTATCCTTTAAGCTAAGCCGCTTTGCTCTAGGCCAGCCAGCAGGCTAAGGGGAACATCAGGTATTGCAGGAAGAACAGCTTCCAAATGAACTGGTAAAATTCGGGATAGGCCAGATTATTTTGAGCTGCGACGTTTTGGCTGCTGTGAGGCACCCGCAAGCTCATCCACCATAGGAAAGCTAGCACTAACAGGTGCGAGCCTGCCAGGAAAGGCCGATTGACTTCTGTCAACCAGGGGGTGACTAGCGCCATACCCAAATAACAGACAGTGAGAATACTCAGTGCCAGCTTAAACACGGTGTGCTGACCCAGCTTTAAGGATAGAGTGCTGATGCCATAGCGGCGATCGCCCTCAATGTCAGGAATATCCTTAAATAGCGCAATAGCAATGCTAAATAGCAGAACAAATGCCGTCAGCGCCCAAACTCGCCCAGGAATGGTGAGGGACAGATTAAGGCGATCGCTAAAGTGCAGAAACAACCCCAAGTTTACAATGGTGCCCCGCACCGCCAAAATACACACTGAGGCCCAAAACGGAAATCGTTTGAGCCGCACCGGGGGAAGCGAATAGGCACTGCCGATAATCAGGCTCAAGCCCACCGTCGCCAACAGCCAAGGACCGCCTATGACTGCTAAACTCATGGCTCCTAGGCCCGCCATTCCAACAATCCAGCGGCCATCAGCAACAGAAAATTCTCCAGCGGCTAGGGGCAGGTGGGGTTTGTTGATGCGATCGATCGCAATATCTTCAAGCTGATTGAGCCCAACAATATAGAGATTGCCTAGCAGACAGGCCACCACGGCAATCCCGACCAAACCCAGCAGAAGCTCGAAGGGTAAAAGATTTTCGAATTCTAAATCAGCCAAAACGATGGCGGCAATGCCCACTACGCTGAGGCTAGTGCCAATGACTGTGTGAGGCCGCCAGAATTTCCAAAGGGCGTAGAGCCAGGGGCGGGGAGACTGGGTAAAGCGCAGCCGCTTCCCCTGGGGCATAGAGGAGTTTGGCGGGGCAGCATTGGTCATAAATCAAATTTTATCGCCAGGGGTTCAGTGTTCTAGCTTATCGGCTGATGGCCTATTTATTGGCCTACTTTAACTAAGCTGGGCTGATTTTTTAGTCTTGAGTGGGTTTCGCTCGCATCGCTTCAATATCTAGCCAGGTGACAATTACCCCGGCCACAGGCACCGCTAGAAAAAGCCCCAAGACTCCGGCTACCGTAGCCCCAACAATCAACGCAAAGAACATGACTACGGGATTAATATCTAAAGAGTCTTTCATGATGTAAGGCAGCAGCAGATTTTCTTCAATCTGTTCTACGGCAACGCAAACGACAACGGCTTGGATGGCTAACCATACCCCTTGAGATAGCAGCAGCAAGGACACAATGCTGATCCCCAGGGTTGCCCCGATGCCTGGAATTACATTAAATAACCCGGCAATGACAGCAAGCACCAGCGGAAAGGGCATGCCCAAAAAGGCAAAGACCGCAAAGGTGGAGGTGATAGAAAACACAGCCAGCAGCAGGCGGCCCCAAAAGAAACTCAGCAAATTGTGCTGAATTACAGTGTTAAAGCGCCTTTTGTTGCGAATGGGCAGGTTGTTGAGCAACCACCACCAAATTTTGGCCCCATCCAGCATCATAAACAGAGTGACAACCGCAATCAGAATGGCGAGGACCAGGTTTGCCAGGGTTGATTGCAGGAGCCCTAGCCCAGTTGTGAGGATAGTCACGGCCTGGTTCTGTAGCTGAGGCTCTAGACCCTGTAAATCAACGGGCAGATTTAGCTTGTCTAAGAGGTCTTCGGCACTGCTGAGCCAGGGTGTGACCGAGTTAGAAAAGTTTTGTAAGCTGGCGGAAAGCTGCTGCCCTTGGGATAACACCGCCATGCCCAGGGTGAGGGAAAGGCCGACAATAATGGCTAAGCAAGTGAGAAATACTGCGATCGCCGCTACCCCGCGTGGTAGCCACCGGCTGAGCCAGGTGACCGGATGGTTGAGCAAAAACGCCAGAATAGTAGCGGTAACAAACACCACTATCAGTACTTCAAAGTAGACCAACAGCTGAATGGTGGCCCAGCCGCTGGCAAACAACAGCAAGAACCGCACTAGAGTGCTGGTGCCCAAAGCGGTCCAGATATTATCTTTGCTCCGAGGCAATGCTCCTGGGGCAATTTCTTCCCGGGGTTCCTCAGTTTTCATGGACTGGGGCTTCTTGCACGAGCACGAAGGGTTGCACAATCAACGACTGAAACTGCTTTTTAGCGGCTTGATCCCACACTTCTAGCTGCAAGGGTGAGGGCTTAGTGATGAGAGCTTCGGCAATCCAGCGATTGACGGCGGCAGTATTGTCGGTGGCGATCGCCACCCCCACCTCGACTAAATCCAGCTGGCGATCGACCACCACCACCGCCCCCCGATTAGCGTGGGGGCTGATCCAGGCCCAGTCGGCGGGGGCAAGCATATCGGTAAGTTCTTGTTTGAGGTCTTGGGACATGGGCTTGGCCGGTGCGATCGCGAACTTTTACAGGCTACCAGATGGGGCGGGTTGGGGGTGAAGGGTTAGGGAGTGGGGGCGCAGTAGGTGTGTAGATGGGTGGTTGGGGATATTGAGGGAAGTTAGCGGCCCAGATCGTGGAGGCGGTGGATCTCGGCGGCGCACTGGGTGGTGATAGCTTCTAACCCCTCGCGGGCGGTGGAGGGGGGTGGAGCGATAGGAGCACCGATGCGAATGGTAAGGGGGGCAGGGCGGGGTATAGACGAACCCTTGGTGAAAATGCGCTGGGTGCCCCAAAGACTGACGGGCAGCAGCGGCACCTGGGCTTTGGCTGCAATTAGCGCCGCGCCAATTTTGGGCTCGGGAATGCGGCCATCGGGGGTGCGAGTGCCCTGGAGAAAAATGCCCACCGCCCAGCCCTGCTCCAGCTGCTTGAGGGCTTCGCGAATGGCGCTGCGATCGGCACTGCCCCGCTTCACTGGGTAAGCCCCGTAGAGGCGAATGGCTTGGCTGAGCACGGGCACCTTAAACAGCTCTTCTTTGGCCATGTAAGAGACAGGACGGCGCACGGCGGCAGAGAGCAGCGGTGGGTCAAAGTCGCTAGCGTGGTTGGCGACTACCACCAACCCACCGGTTTTGGGCACCTGATCTGTACCGTAGACCCGGCCCCGAAAATAAAAGCCCAGCATAGGACTGACCACCGACCATTTGAACAGGTGGTACCACAGCAGGTTAACGGGGGGTTCTCGATCGCGGCTCATCTCGGGCCTATTCTGTAAAACCATCAAAGTCCCTTTGCCTAGGAAATTAGGACTGTCGCGTGAGGCTCAGTCTGCACTGGCAACCTGCTCTAGATTGCCTACGTTGACCAGCGCTAGTTCTTTGCAGGTGCGCTTGGTCAAACCGGTAAGCACGTTCCCCGGCCCCACTTCAACCACCGTGTCAATGCCCAGTTCGGGAAGCGCTAGGGTGATTTCGCGCCAGCGCACCGATCCGGTCATCTGTTGGATTAGCCGCTGCTTCAATACCGAGCCGTCAGTGGAGGGGGTAGGGTCTACGTTGGAGAGCACGGGCACTTGGGCAGTGGCAAAGGAAATTGGTTCTAAAACTTCCTGAAATGTTGCGGCGGCATCGGCCATCAGCGGTGAGTGGAAAGCCCCGCTGACGTTGAGCTTTACGGCCCGCTTGGCTTTCACGCCTTCCATCACGGTGGTGACGGCCTCTGGCGTGCCCGAGATAACCACCTGACCAGGGTTGTTGTCATTGGCCAGCACCACCCCTGGAGTGGCCTCAATCTTAGCGGCTAGCTCATCGGTGTCAAAGCCCAGCAGGGCGGCCATCATACCGTCAGAGGCTTGAGCCATTAGCTCGGCACGACGCTGCACCAGGGTTAGCCCGGCGGCAAAGTCAAAGACTCCAGCAGCGTAGAGGGCGACATATTCTCCCAAGCTGTGGCCAGCCACAATCGCTGGCTGATGGCCCTGCTCCTTAAGCAAATCAACCAGAATGCTTTCGATGACGTATAGACAGGGCTGGGTATAGAGGGTGTTTGAAACCTTATCGTCAGCGTCTTGAACCACACCGAGCACTGACCAACCCAGGATGGCCTCGGCTTCAGCAAAGCGCGCTTGGGCCACGGCCACGGTGGCCAGGTCTGTCCCCATGCCGATCGCCTGGGAACCCTGCCCAGGAAACACCCATGCTGCGTTTGTCATGCCTCTCTACCTTTCCGACTTGTGTGGCGATCGCGACTAGCCCCAATACCTGCCTTTCCCATCCCAATCATCAGGGACGGCTCGCAAAGCTGTCGGCGCTGCCAGAACTACACAAGATACTGTCTCACAAAATGCCCATTGAAACCGCCGTGGGGAGGAGAGCTATTGTGAGGGGAAAGCCGAGTTAACTATCCTGGCTTGGTAGGGGGAGAGAGGAGCGACTGTTTCCCATCGATACTTGAAGCGCTATTGCCTAGCCCCACTGAATGATGGCAGAGCCCCACGTAAGCCCCGCCCCGAAACCGGCGGTAGCAATTACATCTCCAGCTTTGATCTTCTCTGCCCGCACGGCTTCGTCCAAGGCAATGGGGATAGAGGCGGCGGAGGTGTTGCCGTGACGGGCCATGTTGCTGACTACTCGCTCAGCGGGTACGTCTAGGCGATCGGCTACCGCATCGAGAATGCGCTGGTTGGCCTGGTGCAACACCAGCCAGTCGATGTCGGCAGTGGTCAAACTGGCACGAAAAAGAGCCTTTTCGATTACTTCAGGGACACGGTTGACAGCGAACTTATAGACTTCGCGCCCATTCATGGTGATAGGGGCAAAGGTGCCTTTCTGAACGGTGATGTCTCCAACCAGAACATCGGATTCAGGCTGGTAAGCCAGGTTCAGGCAGTGATTTAAGGAGCCATCACTGCATAGCTCAAAACCAAGCAGGCGATCGCGCTCAGCCGCCTGTAGCACCACGGCCCCAGCCCCGTCGCCAAACAGCACGCAAGTGGTGCGATCGTCCCAGTCCGTCCATCGAGAGAGCACGTCGGCCCCGATCACCACCACGTTCTTAAACACCCCAGTGCGAATGTATTGTGCTGCCGTCACCAGAGCAAACACAAACCCAGAGCAGGCGGCGGTGAGGTCAAAGGCCACGGCGCGAGTTGCCCCTAGAGCCCTCTGCACCTGACAGGCCGTCCCAAATAAATCGTCGGGGGTAGAGGTAGCCAGCACAATTAAATCGACCTCTTCGGCGCTCACCGCAGCCATGGCTAAAGCATTGCGGGCTGCCTCCGCAGCCAGAGACGCAAGCGAATCCTGAGGAGCTGCTACATGGCGCTGACGAATGCCGGTGCGAGTCGCAATCCAGTCATCGGAGGTGTCAACGCGCTGGCTGAGATCGTCGTTGGTGAGTTGTACGGTTAGGCAGGCTGAACCACTGCCCACCAGTGACACACCGGGCATAAACTGTTCCACGGGCTATTCTCCGTCTGCTGCGGGTATGGCCACCCGCTGGTACTGTGCCTGAATGCGGTCTTGAACGCGGTTGTCGACCGCCTCTTTGGCCAGCCGAATAGCGTTAAACACCGAGGGTGCCTGGGAGCTGCCATGGCTAATCACCGTCACCCCAGCCACACCGAGCAATAGGCCACCACCATGTTCGGCGTGGTCGACCCGCTGCTTAATGCGACGCAGGTTGGGCTTGAGAATAGACGCCCCAATCTTGCCGCGAATGCCTTGAGGCAGCTCTTCTCGCAAAATTTGCAGTACCGATTCACCCACCGCTTCGGCAAACTTGAGCAGCACGTTGCCCACGAAACCGTCACAGACCACCACATCAAACTGGCCAGAGAGAATATCGCGCCCCTCGGCGTTACCTGCAAAGGGAATGTTGGGGTTTTCTTCAAACAGTTGGTGAGCCTTTAAGGCCAGGTCGTTGCCTTTGCTGGGCTCTTCGCCAATGTTAATTAGCCCAACGCGAGGGGTATCGACCCCGAGCACATAGCGGGAATAGATGGTGCCCATAATGGCGAACTGTTCTAGATATTTAGGGCGGCAGTCTACATTGGCCCCTACGTCTAAAATCAGCACCGATTTGTTGGCGACTACAGTGGGAAACACGGCCCCGATCGCCGGTCGGTCAATGCCCTTCAGCCGTCCCAAACGCAGCAGGGCGGCAGCCATCGCTGCCCCCGAGTGCCCCGCAGACACCACTGCATCGGCCTCATTGCGTTTGACCAAGTCCATCGCCACGTTGATAGAGGCTTGGGGCTTTTTGCGCAGGGCGCTCAGCGGCTCTTCGTGCATTTCGATGCTGCCCTCGGCGGGCACCAGCTCAATGCCCACCAGCTGCTCCGGACTAGCCGTAGATGCCTTGATTTTGTCGACATCGCCGACTAGGGTGACATCGACATCTAGCTCAGCCTTGGCGCGAATGGCACCTGCAACGATCTCGCCTGGGGCGAAATCTCCCCCCATGGCATCAATGGCAATGCGTGCCCGGTTAAAACCCATCTGCTAAATCTGTTAAAAACCTGAGCAAATTCTAGCAGACTACCCTACCGACTATTCTTCGCCGGGCTCTACTATGCGCTGAAACAGGTAGCCGGTACCCCGAGCAGTGAGAATCAGCTCTGGGTTGCTAGGGTCGTCTTCGAGCTTAGCCCGCAGACGAGAGATGTGCACATCGACCACACGGGTATCGACGTGGCGCTCGGGGGTGTAGCCCCACACTTCCTGCAAAATTTCGGAGCGAGAGAAGGGCTCTCCGGAACGGCTGACCAGCAGCTCTAGCAGGCTAAACTCCATACCAGTGAGGCGAATGCGCTCGTCGCCTTTGTACACCTGGCGCTTGTTGGTGTCGATGCGAATGGTGTTGACAGAGATGACGCCGGAACTGGGAATGCCGGTCATGCCGGTTTTGTCGACCCGACGTAACACGGACCGAATGCGGGCCTCTAGCTCTTTAGGGGAGAAGGGTTTGACGACATAGTCGTCGGCCCCGAGTTCTAAACCGGTGATGCGATCGGCCACGTCACCCAGGGCAGTGAGCATAATAATGGGAATGTCAGACTCTTTGCGTAGCTCTTGGCAGACGCCATAGCCGTCGAGCTTCGGCATCATCACATCGAGCACGACCAGGTCAGGAGCGGCATTGCGAAAGGTTTCTAGGGCTTCTTCGCCATCGGCAGCGGTGACAACGTCATAGCCAATCATCGATAGGCGGGTCTCGAGAATTCGCCGAATGCTGGCCTCATCGTCGACCACTAGAATTTTTTCTTTATTGTTTTCCAAGGCTTTCAAGGCTCCCTACATAACGTCATATTCTATAAACAATCGCAACGTTTAATGATTAACTTTTGAAAGCTAATTAGTCGATTGAGCTAAACAACCGTGGACACCGCCGAAGCAGTCCCCCCAAAACGCTGCCGAAGCAGAACCTACGACGTTTGATTATTCTATGTGTATTGATTCATGCCGCATGCGTGGAACATCTGTGCTTCAGGCTTTTTTAAGGTTTATTGCGCAGCAGCGGCCGTGTTTTAGAGCCAAGTATCGCCCTGGATAATCGGCGGGGCAAGGGTAGTTATGGCTAAATCTCGTTCAATTTTTGTCTGCAACGAATGCGGAGCTGAGTCGCCTCAGTACTTTGGCCGTTGCCCCGTGTGCAACAGCTGGAATGCTCTGGTAGAGCAGGCACAGCCCGCTAAGGAGACAACCGCTCGGGCCTCTGCTTTGGGGCGCAGCCGGGGTGGGTCAACAACGGCCAAGGCCAGTCAGCCACGCTTGGCCATGACCCTAAATCAAATTCAAGACCACCCCCAGGCGCGCCTGCCTTCGGGCTACGGGGAGCTTGACCGAGTGTTGGGCGGTGGCATCGTGCCGGGATCTCTGGTGCTGCTGGGGGGTGACCCCGGTATTGGCAAGTCAACGCTGCTGTTGCAGGTGGCAAACCAGATGGCGGCGCGGCAGCGGGTGCTGTACGTGTGCGCGGAGGAGTCGGGCCAGCAGGTGAAGCTGCGGTGGCAGCGCTTGGGGCCGGTGGGGAAGCTGGAGAGTGATGGGGTAGGGAGTAGGGGGGAGAATCCTAAAGGGAAAACGGGAAGCGGGAAGCGGGAGGAGAGACAAGAAGAGGCGGAGCTGGAGGAGTTTGAGCCTGCTGGGGTGGAGGCAGTAGATTCGCAGTTGTTTTTGCTGCCGGAGATCGACTTAGAAACGATTTTGATGGAGCTGGAGTCGCTGAAGCCGACGGTAGCGATTATCGACAGTATTCAGGCGCTGTACTATGCAGCGCTGACCTCGGCACCGGGGTCGGTGTCGCAGGTGCGGGAATGCACGTCGGCGTTGATGCAGTTGGCGAAGCGGGCGAATATTTCGCTGTTTATCGTGGGTCACGTGACGAAGGAGGGGGCGATCGCAGGCCCCAAAGTGCTGGAGCATCTAGTCGATACGGTGCTGTACTTTGAGGGCGATCGCTTTGCCAGCCACCGATTGCTGCGATCGGTGAAAAACCGGTTTGGTGCCACCCACGAGCTGGGCGTGTTTGAAATGGTCGATCGCGGCTTGGCGGAGATTAGCAACCCCTCGGCGCTATTTTTGGGCAATCGCGATGAGCAGGTACCGGGCATTGCCACCATCGTCGCCTGCGAGGGCACTCGACCCCTGGTGGTAGAGCTGCAATCACTGGTCAGCCCCACCAGCTACAGCTCGCCCCGGCGCTCAACCACGGGAGTTGAATACAACCGACTGCTGCAAATTTTGGCGGTGCTGGAGAAGCGGGTTGGCATTCCCCTCTCTAAGCTAGATGCCTACGTGGCATCGTCCGGTGGGCTAGCCGTGGGGGAACCGGCGGCGGATCTGGGCATTGCGATCTCGGTGGTGGCTAGCTTTCGCGATCGCCTTGTCGATCCAGAACTTGTTCTCATTGGTGAAGTAGGCCTAGGTGGCCAGGTGCGGCCGATTTCTCAGCTAGAGCTGCGGCTGAAGGAGGCGGCAAAGCTGGGCTTTAAGCGGGCGATCGTGCCCAAGGGGCAGTCGGTAAAAGTAGATGGGCTTGAGATTGTGGAGGTGTCGCGGGTGGTGGATGCGATCGCCCACGCACTGAAGGGAAGTGGGTGAGGGCGATGCCTATCGAACTGTGGACGTGGTGAAGGTGCTAAGAAGACTAAAATAATGTAAAGAACCTTAAATATCGCCCCTGGAGGTGCGCGCTATGACCCCTACCGTTGAAATTTACACTTGGAGAAGCTGCCCCTTCTGCATTCGCGCTAAGAAATTGCTTGACCAAAAAGGCATTGAATACACCGAATACGCCATTGACGGCGATGAGGCAGCCCGCAAAAAAATGTCTCAGCGGGCTGACGGGCGGCGATCGCTCCCCCAGATCTTCATCAATGACCACCACGTGGGTGGCTGCGATGATCTCTTTGCCCTAGATTCCAAGGGCGGCGTAGAACCCCTCCTGAGCGGTTCCCCTGCTTAGCGAAACTGCTGGCAGACAATGAACCTGAGAATTACCTGCAGTTAGATAGCCACCTGAGACGGCTCACCCATAACGCTAAGGTTTATCCATTGCGAAAGCCCCAGATTCCAAAAAGGAATCTGGGGCTTTTGGTTGGTGTGTAATTAAACCCAAAGTTAGCTGTGAACAGTGGCTTCAGAAGCCTGCTGAGCTTTTTGCCCGTTTTGGTGGCCGTTTTGATTGGGCTTGCGGGGCTGAATTAACCCGTAGCCGCCGTGGTTGCGCTCATAAATCACGTTGATTTCTTCAGTCTCTGCGTTGAGAAACATATAGAAATCGTGGTCAATGACCGAGAGCTGCTCCAGGGCATCTGTCACAGACATGGGAGACATCGCGAAGTACTTGGTGCGAATCACCTCTTCAGGAAGCTGGGGCTCGCTGGTATTGAGCACGTGGGTGACATCGGTCAGCGGCGCTTCGTTGAGGTAGGCCTCGGTCGTTTTGCCTAAACTGCCCTGCATGCGGGTGTTGCGCTTTTCTTTGAACTTGCGCAGCTGGCGGCTAATTTTGTCGGCTACCAAGTCGATGCTGGCATAGAGGTTTTCGCTGCTTTCTTCGGCTCTAACAACGGCTCCGTCTACGAATAGGGTAACTTCAGCGGCCTGATTGGCCCCAATCCTGGGGTTTTTGGCTACGGACAGATGGACATCAACCTCATTGGTGAGGTGTTTGAAGTGGCTCACCGCCTTGAGGATTTTTTGCTCTACATGCTCCCGAATCGCGTCTGTGATCTCAATATTTCTGCCATGGATTACCAGCTTCATAAAGCGGACTCCTTGATACGTCGGCTTGGTCTCACCCTAACACCTTGTATTCTGCACGACAGCCTCCGTTAGAATCCTTTGCATGGGTTGATAATTCTTGATTGCAAAACCCAGAAAAATGGGCTATTTCCGCTGATTTTACGCTTGACAGGAATGAATCAAAACCACGGGGGATCAACGCTCCGCTGCGATATTTACGAGTTGGGGATCATGCCCTTTGCCGCAGCTTGGACGTTGCAAAAGACCCTAGTACAGCGCCACCGGGAGCATCCCCAGCCCGATCGCCTGCTCTTGGTCGAGCATCCCGGCGTCTATACCCTGGGTCAGGGTTCAACCCTAGATCACCTCAAGCTCCCGGCCGAACATTTGCCTTATCCTCTATTTCGCACTGAGCGGGGGGGCGAGGTCACCCACCACTGCCCCGGTCAGCTAGTGGGCTATCCCATTCTCAATCTGAAGCGGCACCAGCCCGATTTGCACTGGTATCTGCGTCAGCTGGAGGAAGTGCTGATTCAAACTCTGGCCCAGTTTGGGGTGAGCGCCGAGCGACAGGCTGGACTAACCGGCGTGTGGGTGGGCAACACCAAGCTGGCGGCGATCGGTATTAAAGTCAGTCGTTGGGTAACGATGCACGGCTTTGCGCTCAATGTATGCCCTGATATGAGCGGGTTCCAGGCGATCGTGCCCTGCGGCATTGCCGATAAATCGGTGGGCAGCTTGGCCCAGTTTTGCCCAGGCATTACAGTGGAGTCGGTGAGTCCAGTGGTTGTGAGCAGCTTTGCTCAAGTGTTTGGGGTTCAGCCCGTCATACAGAATGCCGCCCAACTGGGCCTTTAAGCCCTTTGACGGCGCAAATGCTGCACCGTCCCCAGCGCTTGAGTTCCCCCGTGGGGCAGTGGCAGCGGCACTGGGGGCAGAGGGGCTGCTGGGCTGCCAGCTGTTGGGTCATGCCCGCCCATCGCTCAAAGCTCTCTTCGGCTGTTTCGGGCCGCTGGGGCGATCGCGGGATCGCTCGAGGCTCATAGCTGGGGTGCTGCCGCAGCCACTCAGGTAGTTCTAAGGCAGCCGCCACCCCTTGGCTGGGCTGAGCCGACTTATTTTGCCGATACCAGTCGCCGCTCGAAAAGCGAATGTCGCTGAGGTTGAGGTTGAGGCGATCGTTGAGCTTGGCCAGAATCCGCCGCCGCTCCAGCATGAGGGTTTGGGCCCACATCGGGTTGACTACCGCCACGTGCAGCACGTCTTGATCGAGCCGCACTGGGGCGGCCTGACGGGCTACCCCGTCGCCTACAACGGCCGCCCAACTGTTGAGCACCTGGCGAAACTGGCCTCGACCGCGCCAGCGAGGCTGCTGTTCAAACTGGTGAATGACGTTGTGGATGGAGTCGAGGGGCATGGGCGATCGCAGGTTGCGCTGTTGTTTTAGGGGGAATGACCACCCAATCTCTCTGGAGGAGAGCGCTGCCGATCGCGTCGTCTGCTCGCTCTACCCGGAATGGATTTAGCTTAGCCTGCCCGCGCCGGATCAGGGCCGCTGGTGCATAGGAGGCTCGGCAATTTTGGGAAACACAGATTACCCTGAATGAGGGCCTTTCGCTTTGGGGCCAGCTCTCAATCGCCGCATAAATTCACTCCCCGCCCATGGCTTCCATTCTTGACCCGCCCATTTTGACCAAAGTCGCCAAAATGAAGGAGCGGGTTTGCTGGCAGCACCCGATGTTAATGCAGCGCCGCATCGACCAGACCCGACTGATTGTGGAGGATGGTCACAACGACGACAGAGAGTTTTCGTTTTTGGTGATTGGCGATAGTGGCTCTGGCCCTCACCCCGACCATCATCCCCAACGGCGCATTGCCAAACAAATGCTGCCCCATCTGCAAGACTGCCGCTTTTTGCTGCACACGGGCGATGTGGTGTATCAGGTGGGCTCTAGCGAGCAATATCCAGAAAATTTCATCAAGCCCTATCGGGAATGGCTGGTGGGGGGCGATCGCCCCGAACGCATCGCCTTTGACGATATGGTGTTTCAGTTTCCATTTTTGGCGGTGCCGGGCAACCACGACTATTACAACTTGCCCACGCTCTACAGCATTTTGGTGCAGCTGACCCGACCGGTGCGCAAGCTGCTGGGGCTTAACCTCAACCCAAACGTGGGCTGGCACGGTTCTGGGATTGGCGATGCCTATGCCCGCGCTTTTTTAGACTACTTAAAAACGCTGTCGGATGAAGATCTAGACGCTCACCTCGAGCGCCACTATGGTCCTTGGGGCGAGAAAACCCTAGGGCTGCGCTACCAGCCGGGGCAGTTTACCCGGCTGCCCAATCGCTACTACACCTTTCGCTACGGCGGCATCGACTTTTTTGCCCTCGACAGCAGCACCTTTAACGACCCGGCCCTGTCGCCCCAGCGGGCTTCAAATGCGGCCTATCGAGGTCGGTTGCTGGCTCAGCGAGAGGCGATTCAGCGCCAGCAGCAGGAAGTGCGTGACGAAGCCATGCACCTGCAACGCACTGATCCCCACGCCCAGGAGCGCTTAGACGACCTGCAAGCCAAGATAGAGCAGATGGAGGAAATGCTGCTCGATATTGAAAAGCAGGTGCACCCTCGACCCACCACTCTGGTCGATACCGAGCAGCTGCTGTGGCTGCGGGATGGGCTGATTGCCTCTTGGCAGGATAAGACGGTGCGGGGCCGCATTCTTTTCTTTCACCACCCCCCCTACGTGACTGAAACCACCAAGTGGGGCCAGGGGCAGACGATGGCCATTCGCCAAAACCTGCGCTGGGTGCTCGACCAGGTGGCGGCGGCGGTGCCTGAAATTGGCACAAATCGCCCCCCGGTCAACCTGGTGCTCAACGGCCACGCCCACTGTTTTGAATATCTCAAAACCGAGGCCACGGGCTACGCCGACAGCCACATGAACTATTTGGTCTGCGGCGGCAGCGGTCTAAGCCTGCGCCGGCAACGGCCAGAGGGCACCATGCTCTATGAGCCCCTGGGAGCAGACCCCGATGGGCGAATGGAGTTTAAGCTGGTGGCAAAATCGCAGTTGTATAAGGGCCTAACCGGCCACAAAGCCGAGCGACGGCGGCCTTACTCCTTTGTGCGCATTGATGTCACTAAGGATGAAGTGCCCCAATTTATTGTGACGCCCCACATTTCGGAGCGATCGCACCAGAACTGGGAGGACTACGCGCTGGATCCGCTAGTGCTGGAGTAGATGGAGCGTTGGCAAGAGATTCTGCGGTTTTGGTTTGGCGACCCAGAGGATTCTAACAGCGAGTATGGCCAACAGCGCCGGGTCTGGTTCAAGAAAGACCCGGCCTTTGATGACACAATTCGGCAGCGGTTTTTGACTGACTATGAGCAGGCCTCAGCCGGTGCTCTAGTGACGTGGCGGCAGGAACCGCGATCGTGCCTTGTCCTGGTGGTCCTGCTAGACCAGTTTCCGCGCAATCTGTTTCGGGGCGAGGCACGCAATTTTGCCAGCGATCGCGCTGCCCAAGACACCGCCAACTATGCTTTAGCTCAGGGCTATGACCAGCAGGTTTTGCCGGTAGAGCGCATCTTCTTTTACCTACCGCTGGAGCACAGCGAGAATCTGGCCGATCAGGAGCGCAGTGTGGCACTAGTGCGATCGCTCCGCGCTACCCACCCCGAGTTTGAGTCAAGCCTTGACTACGCCCTGCGCCATCAAGACGTGATTCAGCGGTTTGGTCGTTTTCCCCACCGCAACGAGATCCTGGACCGAGAGACAACACCGGCAGAGGCGAAATTCTTAAAGCAGCCAGGGTCGAGATTCTGAGGGGTGCAAGGTTGCAAGTATAAGATGATAACTCGGCCCTAAACCCTAAACCTTGCACCGTTCCCCTAGCCCCCCAATCGATACCCCTTGCCGTAGACCGTGTGAATAATTGGCGCAGTGCCTTTGGGCTCTATTTTGCGGCGCAGCAGGCGCATTTGGGCGGCGACCACGTTGCTGCTAGGGGCATCTTGGTCATCCCAGACGCTCTGGTAAATCTGTTCGTGGGTAAGCACCTGATTGGCGTGGCGCAGCAGGTAGGCCAGCAGGCGGGTTTCTTTCTCAGATAGTTCGACTGGCTGGCCCTGGCGATGGGCCAGCTGGTTAGATTCATCTAGGGTGAGATCGTTGAAAGTGAGTCGGGGCTGGGGGGGCTCTAGGTTGGGCGATCGCCGCAGCAGCGCCCGCACCCGCGCCAGTAGTTCCCGCAGCTCAAAGGGTTTGACCAGATAGTCATCGGCTCCGGCATCGAGGCCATCGACACGATCGTTGAGGGTGTCTTTGGCCGTGAGAAAGAGCACGGGGGTATTGTCCTGACGCGATCGCACCTGCCGACAGATCTCTAGCCCGCTCAGCCCCGGCAGCATCCAGTCGAGAATGAGCAGGTCGTAGCCGCCTTGACCAGCTAGGTCACAGCCCGTTTCGCCGCTAGTAGCCACATCCACCTCATAACCTTCCCGATTGAGTAAGCGACTCAGCGGGTCGGCGAGTTCTACTTCGTCGTCAACGAGCAGGATCTTCATGGAGACGGTAGAGGGTGAGGGGTGGAGGGTAGGGGGTGAAGCGTCGTTAATTCCAAAAATCCTCTGTCAGCAGGGTTGGTAGCTCTTGGTTAGAGGGATATTCACGGGGAAATTCGTTAGGAGGATTTGCGGCGATCGCATCCGCTGAAGCATCCTGACACACCTTTTCAACACGTCCTAAAAGTAGGCGTCTTGAACATAGCACCAAGGCCTGAAAGAATTACCCATCAGTTTACGCCACGCCAGCGATGAGCAAGCCGCTACAGACAGTCGCGAATGGCCTGATCCAAAATCGCCAGCCCTTCGTCTAGCTCGTCGTAGGTTATGGTCAGCGGCGGGGCGATGCGCCACACGCTACCCATGCCGGGTAGGGCGGTAATGTTCATGCTTAACCCCAGTTCCAGGCAACGGCGGGTAATAGTGGCACCTTTCTCTGGGTCGGGTTCACGGGTCGCTCGATCCTTAACCAGCTCTACCCCCAACATCAGCCCTCGACCGCGCACATCGCCGATCGCCTCGTAGCGATCCTTGAGCTTGAGCAATCCATCCTTCAAATAAGCCCCCATCGTTGCGGCCTGCTCGGCTAGGTTTTGGCGAGTTAACACCCGCAGCACCGCTAGCCCCACCGCCGCTGGCATCGGGTCAGACACGTGGGAGGTGTAGTAGATAAAGCCTTTTTCGTAGCAATCGGCTTCGATCGCCTCGCTGGTCACGGTCGCCGCCAGGGGCAGACCACCCCCAAGGGTCTTCGACAAGGTGAGAATATCGGGCACTATGCCCAGGTGTTCAAAGGCAAAAAAGCTGCCCAGGCGACCAAAGGCGGTCTGAGCCTCATCCAAAATTAGCAGCATGCCCCGCTCTTGGCAGTAGCCCTGCAACCGCTGAAAGTAGCCCTCGGGAGGCACGACCACCCCCCAGCGCTGAGTACGGGTTCCACAATCAGCGCGGCGTAGGCCCCTACCGACTGGCTATCTACCAAGTCAAAGCCCACGTCTAAACAGGTCATATCGCACTGGTCTTGACAGTGGCGAATAGGGCAGCGATAGCAGTTGGGCGTGGGCAGTGCCAGATTGCCTGGAATGGTGGGGCCATAGCCTTTGCGGGCCGAGACAAAGGTGCTGGCGCTGGCTCCGGCAGTCATGCCGTGCCAGGAGGCGCTTAACCCCACCACCTCAAAGCCACCAGTGTGTAGTTTGGCCATACGCAGGGCGGCTTCGTTGGCCTCGCTGCCGGTGTTGAGAAATAGGTCTTTTTGCAGGGTAGGCGGCAAGAGCTGGCAGAGGGCGTCGGCCAGTTCTATCACCGCTGGAGACAGCATGCCGCTAAACAGGTGCAGCACGTCTTCGCAGGCCTTGGGGATGGCCTGCACCACATCGGGATGGTTGTGGCCTAGGGTGGCGCACATCTGCCCAGAGGTAAAGTCGAGAATCTTGCGGCCCTGGCGATCGTAGAGATAGCTGCCCCGCGCCCGCTCGATCAGCATGGGAGCAAAGCTGCCCCCATAGCGCACCAGGTGATGCTCAACAATGTCCCACATCTCCTCATCTGAAGGGACGTTTGCCGCAGGGGCTAAATCTGAACCCGCAGGGGTGGGAGTGGTGCTGACGTCATGGGTATCTGGCATGGCAGATGGGGAGAGGGGCATGTCTCCCTAGGTTAGCGGGAATTTTATTTTGCTTAAAACCGCACCGCTAGCTAGCCCAGCCTTTGGCTCGCTCGACCGCTCTCATCCACAGGGCAAAGTTTTCCTGCGCGGCGGTCTGGCCTGCACCGGGTTCAAACACGCGATCGATCGTGCGGCTCTCCACCAGAGTGCGGTAGTCATCCCAGAAGCCGACCGCTAGGCCCGCTGCAAAGGCGGCTCCCTGGGCGGTGACATCGAGCATCTGGGGCCGCTCGACAGGAATGCCCAACACGTCGGCCTGGAACTGCATGAGAAAGTCGTTGTTGCAGGCACCGCCGTCGACCTTAAGCTGACGAATGGGGGTGCCTGCATCCTGGTTGACGGCGTCGACGACTTCTTTAACTTCGTAGGCGATCGCCTCTAGCACTGCCCGCACCATGTGCTCTCGCTGGGTACCGCGGGTCAGACCCAGGAAGGCACCCTTGGCGCTCATATCCCAGTGGGGGGCACCGAGGCCGCTGAGGGCAGGCACAAAGTAGACGCCGCCGTTGTCGTGGGCGTTGCGGGCGAGAATTTCGGTTTCCGCCGCGCTAGAGATAATTTGCAAACCGTCGCGCAGCCACTGAATGCAGGCCCCAGCGGTAAACATGCTGCCTTCGATCGCATAGCCGAGATGGGGCTGCAGCGGATCGAGCGTTGCTTCAGACCAGGCCACGGTGGAGAGCAGGTGGTGTTGCGATCGCGCCACTTCATCTCCCGTATGGGAGACCAGAAACGCCCCGGTACCGTAGGTGCATTTGAGTAGGCCGGGGCGATCGCAGCCGTGGCCGTAGAGCGCCGCCTGCTGGTCGCCAAAAATCGCCGCAATGGGAATTTCGGCCCCTAAAACAGACGCATCGGTATGGCCAAACACCCCCACGCTGGGCTGAATCGCGGGCATGATGTGGGACGGAATGCCAAATAGATCCAGCAGAGTGGCGTCCCACTGGCCGCTGGCAAGGTTGAGCAGCATGGTGCGGCTAGCGTTGCTGTGGTCGGTGGCGTGCACCTGCCGCCCGGTGAGGTGCCACAGCACCCAGCTATCGATCGTGCCTGCGAGCACCTGATCAAAGTCAACCGGCGGATCCTCCTCTTTCTTAGCCTGCTCTAGCAGCCAGGCTAGCTTGGTGGCCGAGAAGTAGGCGTCAAGGACTAGGCCGGTGCGATCGTAGATGTCCTCGGCCTTCCCCTCATCTCGCAACTGGTTGCACAGCGGTGCCGTGCGGCGATCTTGCCAGACGATCGCATTGGCGAGGGGGCGACCCGTGCGGCGATCCCACAGCAGACAGGTTTCACGCTGCACTGTGAGGCCGATGGCGGCAATATCGGTCGGCTTAAGGCCGGCTTTGGCGATGGCCGACCCCATGGCCCAGGCGATCGCATCCCAAATTTCGCGGGCGTCGTGCTCAACCCAGCCGGGCTGCGGATAATACTGGGTGAGCTCGCGGTAGGCTTGACCGGCGATCGCCCCCTCTTGGTCAAAGATGATCGCCCGGTTGCCGGTGGTGCCCAAATCTAGGGCCATGATGTAGTTGGCAGTCATCTAGAACTCTTGTTGCTGGCTTCCATCATGCTATTCAACTTAGGTCTTCGGCCTTAACCACTCGAAAGTACGGTATCCCCCTCCCCCGCTGAGTGGGCAGTTGTGGAACAATTTTGATCAATCGACGGGATACTACCCCCTTGCTGTTGTGCGTCGAATTCGCTTTATGAGGTCTGCTCCCTTGAAACAAGGACTCTGGATACCCCTAAGACGGCTGCTGGTCATGATCACTGCGGCGGTGATGATGCTGAGTGGCGCGATCGCATCTCCGGCCGAGGCCCAGTCGGCGGCGACAGCGGCGATCGGCAATGAAAGTTTTGTGGCAGCGGCTGTGCGCCAGGTTGGGCCGGCGGTAGTTCGTATTGACACCGAAAAAACTATCACTCGCCAGACACGGGATCCGTTTTACGACGATCCTCTCCTGCGCGATTTCTTCGGCGGTATGCCGCGTCAGCCCCAGGAAGAACTGTTGCGGGGCCAGGGTTCAGGGTTCATCATCGACGACACTGGCAATATCTTGACCAACGCCCACGTGATTAACGGCGCTGACCGGGTGGTGGTCACCCTCAAGGATGGCCGCAGCTTTGACGCCGTCGTGGAAGGGGTGGACGAAGTCACCGACCTAGCCGTGGTCAAAATTGACGATGGCGAAGACGACGTGCTGCCTATCGCCACCTTGGGCGACTCTGACCAGATTGAAGTAGGTGACTGGGCGATCGCCGTCGGCAACCCCCTCGGTCTCGACAACACCGTGACTCTGGGTATTGTCAGCACCCTCAAACGCACCAGCAGCTCCGTGGGCATTCCCGGCAAGCGGCTAGAGTTTATTCAGACCGATGCCGCCATCAACCCCGGCAACTCGGGTGGACCGTTGGTCAACCAGCGGGGCGAAGTAATTGGCATCAACACCGCCATTCGCGCCGACGCTATGGGCATTGGCTTTGCGATTCCCATCAACAAGGCCAAAGAAGTTAAAGACATGCTGGCCCGGGGCGAAACGGTGGCCCACCCTTACATCGGTGTACAAATTGCCAACCTCACCCCTGAGCAGGCTAAGCGCAGCAACGCAGACATCAACTCGGGTATGTATCTGCCCGAAGTTGATGGCGTCCTCATCATTCGGGTGTTAGAAGGTACCCCCGCCGCCGATGCTGGCCTGCGCCGTGGCGACGTTATTTTGCAGGTCAACGGCTCCCCCATTCGCAGCGCCGATGGGCTGCAAATCAAGGTTGAAAATACCAAGATCGGCGATCCTTTAGAACTCAAAATTCAGCGGGGCGATCGCCCCCTGACGGTGCAGGTCAAAACCGCCGAGCTTCACGAGCAGGCCAATTAACCCCCATTCACCCTTTCAACTATCTTTATAAATTAGGAGATTTCCATGCAATCCAGTGAAGATATCGGCACCCGCAAAATTCTTTCTGCCGTTAGCCACGGCTCAGTTTTCTTTAACACTCTAGTCGTGTCCGTTGGCATTCCTATCGCCATTCTGCTAATTTCTAACGACTCAGTCGTCAAAGAAAATGCTAAGGAAGCGATAAACTTCCACCTAAATATATGGTTTTGGAAGATAGTCGCAGGAATTTTGGCCTGGGTGCTGATCGGCATTCCGCTGTTGGTGGTTGTGTTTCTTGTGGACTTGATTATGCCTATCTTTGGCATCTTCCACAGCATCACTAACCCCAACACACCATTCCGCTATCCCCTCATTCTGCGCCTGTTCTAGTGAGATCCTTGGTTAGGGGCATTGGAGGCAATGCCCCGACATTGCGTTTATCCACCTACCTGCTCTACCCAGTTCAGCGCTCGGTTCCATGCCCACCAGGGGTCGCTGTCCCCGGCCTGGCGTTGACCGGCGCTGCTGTTGCAGTAGCCTACGTGGCCACCGAACTCGGTCAGTACCAAGTCGATCTTGGGGTTGGCCGCACAAACATTCTTTAGGTCGGGGATGATCTCGGGGCTGAAGAGGGGGTCGTCGGCGGCGTAGAGAATCAGGGTGGGAATCGTTAGCTCGGCCATAAAGGGCAGCGGGCTGCTGGCGTTGTAGTAGTCTTCGACTGAGGCAAACCCCAGGCGAGGAATCACCAACTCGTGGTCAAAGCCCCAGATGCTGTTGGCGCGATCGATGGCGGCGGGGTCAAAGTGGTCGGGGTGGGCCTGGTAGAGGCGCTGGGCCAGGCGCTTGAGTTCTTGAGCGATCGATCGCTCTAAAAACTTGCCTAGCGGATCAGCGCTCAGGTAGCGCAGCGATCGGTTGGAGTCGAGGCTGGGGCAGACCACCACTACTCCGGCAATGTCCCCGGGCGCTAGACCGCTGTCGGCTGGCAAATGCATGGCTGCTTTAGCCCCCCACAGCGCCAGCTGCCCACTGAGGGAATAGCCCATAAACCAGAAGGGCGGCACGCAGCCAAGCGCCTTGGCTTGGGCGGCCAGGGCCACGTAATCATCCCCTTCGTAGATGCCATCGGAGGTGAGGGTGGGCGAGAGGTCTGCGGTTTTTCCGTGAGCGCGCCAGTCAAACACCACCATGCCGTAGCCCCGGCGGTGGGCCTTGCGGCCCAAAATTTCGAGCTGCCACTGGTCATCGAGGCTGCCGGTAATGCCGTAGGTGGCGACAATGGTGCCCTTCGAGCGGTTGGGCACTGACCAGCGGCCAAAAATTGGTATATCTCCCTGGCCTGTGAAAATATGGTCTTGGTAGGAGACGGGCGGTAGGTCAACGGTTTGGGGCCAGGTTTGGCTCGACACCAGGGCGGTGTAGAGGGTCATAGCCAAACCATTTTGCAAAAACCAGGGGGGCACAAAGGGAGGCATAGGGTCGTGCTAATACTGCCTTCAGCATTCCAGAGAACCCGTTGCAGCACCATCCCCCCGCTGGAGAAAAACGTACTATGGCGATGGCGACATAGGTGAGGAACGGGTGATGGCAACCCCTAAGGTCAAGGGCGATGTAGTGCGGGTCGGTATGGTCGGCACGGGCTTTGTGGCGCGACTGCGGGCCGATGCGCTCCAGGCTAGCGATCGCGCCTCTCTAGTTGCCGTGGCTGGCCACAACACTGCCGATACCCAGGCCTTTGCCGCGCAGTACAACGCCGTCGCCGTGGATGACTGGAAAGCCCTCATTGAGGGCTCTGACCTAGATCTGATCGTGGTCTGCCACATCAACCGTGACCACAGCACTGTCGTCGCCGCTGCTCTAGAGGCCAATCACCATGTGGTGGTGGAATATCCCCTGGCGCTGAGTGCCGACGAAGCTCAGCCCCTGCTCACCCTGGCCAAGGTCAAGCAGCGCCTGCTGCATGTTGAGCACATTGAGCTGCTGGGCGGCACCCATCTGGCGGCTAAAGCTAATCTGGGGGCGATCGGTCAGCCTTTCTATGCCCGCTACTGCACCCTGTCTCCTCGTCGCCCAGCTCCTTCCACCTGGACCTATTGCCCTGAGCTGTTTGGCTTTCCGTTAGTGGGGGCACTGTCGCGCCTGCACCGACTGATCGACTGCTTTGGCCCGGTGGCGCGGGTCTATTGCCAAAACCACTACGACGGCCTCACCCCTGGCCCCGAGGGCCTGACCTGCTACACCACCTGCCTCTGCACCGCTCAGCTCACCTTCGACTCAGGGCTGATCGCTGAGGTGACCTACGGCAAGGGCGAGACCCTGTGGCAGGCGACGCGGCGGCTAGAGGTGCTCGGCAGCGACGGTTCGCTTTGTCTGGATGGCGACCAGGGTACTTTGAGCGACGCTCAAGGCACTCGCGCTCTAGAGGTGGGCTCCCGCCGGGGGCTGTTTGCGGCCGATACTGCTCAGGTGATCGAGCACCTGCTTACGGGGCAGGCGCTGTACTGCACGCCCGAGGCCAGCCTGTATACCTTGCAAGTGGCAACGGCTGCACAGCGATCGGCGGCGACGGGGCGCGTGGTCGATGTTGCGGTGCCCTAAGCCTGCACTGTATAGCCCGCCTTCTGAATCGCCTCGGTAAGTGCCTCGGCGGCAACGCTGGCGGAAATGTCTACCGCCTTGGACACGAGGTCGGTTTTGACCTCGGCGCTGGGGTCAACGGCCTGCACGGCCTGGGTAATGGTGCTAACGCAGGCTCCGCAGGCCATATTGGGCACGGTCACAGAAAGGGTGGTCATAGGGATTAATCTGGAAAATTGAAGGACTCAACCACTGTAGGCCATGGCGATCGGCACGGGGCGACTATCGGCTTTTGGTCTGCTAGAGCGATCGCCGTTTCCATGCGATCGCCATGGCCTGAGCTGCCTATCCCCCTGCCGCCCATAGCAATAGAGCCTCTGCTGGCTTTCAGCCTCGACTGAATTGGACCTAGCAGGAAAGGCTGTCGCGCAGCCATTCTCCCCACTTAATTGACAGCAGCGCTAAGGTTGATCAAATGATTTGGTAGCGTGATGACGGCGGGGCATTAACCCCTTCGGAATCATAGGTCAGCAAACGGGAGCGACAATTTATGACCGCATGTGAGTACAGGCCCGGTTTAGAGGGTGTACCGGCCACCCAGTCGAGCATTAGCTATGTGGATGGCCAAGCGGGAATCTTGGAGTATCGCGGCATTCCCATTGAAGAGTTGGCCCAGCGCGGTACCTTTCTCGAAACGGCCTACCTGCTGATTTGGGGCGGATTGCCCTCCAAGCCAGAGCTAGAGGCTTTTGAGTACGAAATTCGCTATCACCGCCGCCTCAAGTACCGCATCCGCGACATGATGAAGTGCTTCCCCGAGAGCGGCCACCCGATGGATGCTCTGCAAGCCTGTGCGGCTGCCCTGGGACTGTTTTACTCGCGCCGGGCGTTGGATAATCCGGTCTATATTCAGCAGGCGGTGGTGCGGCTACTGGCCAAAATTCCCACCATGGTGGCGGCGTTTCAGCTGATGCGCAAGGGTAACGACCCAGTGCAGCCTAGGGACGACCTCAACTACTCCGCCAACTTTCTCTATATGCTCAACGAGCGCGAGCCTGACCCCCTGGCGGCGCGGATCTTTGATATCTGCCTCACTCTCCATGCCGAGCACACCATCAACGCCTCGACCTTTTCGGCCATGGTGACGGCCTCAACGCTCACTGATCCCTACGCCGTGGTGGCCTCGGCGGTGGGCACCCTGGCGGGACCGCTCCACGGCGGAGCCAACGAAGAGGTGATTGACATGCTGGAGGAGATCGGCTCGGTCGAAAATGTGCGCCCCTATGTGGAGCGCTGCATTGCCGAAAAGTCAAAGATCATGGGCTTTGGCCACCGGGTCTATAAGGTCAAAGACCCCCGCGCCACCATTTTGCAGGGGCTGGCCGAGCAGCTGTTTGCTAAGTTTGGTCAAGACGAGTACTACGCGATCGCCCTAGAGATGGAGCTGGCCGTCTCCGAAAAGCTCGGCGCTAAGGGCATTTACCCCAACGTTGACTTCTACTCGGGGCTGGTCTATCGCAAGCTGGGCATTCCGACCGATTTGTTTACACCGATTTTTGCGATCGCTCGGGTGGCCGGCTGGCTGGCTCACTGGAAAGAGCAGCTCGGCGAAAACCGCATCTTCCGGCCTACCCAGATCTACACCGGCCCCCACAGCCAGGCCTATGTCGACCTAGCCAATCGTCCCCACATCTGGGATAAACAGGGTTTTTCGATGTCTGCACCCACCTGATGGGTCAGACCCCCCTGGGCACTCTTCTCCCCAGCGCAGATTATTGATCTAGTGACGATTTTCAGGAACTCCTGCCCCTCTGGCGCTTGCGCTGGGGGGCTTTTGTTTTGGGGTCTTGAAGAGGTTTAAGGTGCAAGGTCCAGGATTGCAGGAGACTATGAGAGAGAGTTTAGAGATTTTGAGTGCAGAGCTATAGGAAGCTCTCCTAGGTCTCATGCCATATACCTTGGACCCCTCGCACCGTAAATCTTGAACCTTTTACCTACTGCTCCAACCAGCTCCTCAATCCTTTCCCGCCAAAACTTCCTATGAATCCCACCTGTCTGGCTCGGTGGATGGGGGAAGATGGCGGTAGAATCTAAAGTGTTTTCTCTCTGCCAGAGTTAACTGTACCGTTGCTAAGGACTGGCCGATGAATCAAGGAATTGACCTACAGGGTAGTTTCGTCAGCGCCCTCGTCGACCTGGGACTGCCCACTGGAGCGGCAAAGGCTCTGTGGTTGCCCCTGCCCATGGTGGTGATTCTGATTGGGGCCACGGTCAGCATTTTTGTGACGGTATGGCTAGAGCGCAAAATTTCTGCGGCCGCTCAGCAGCGGATTGGTCCTGAGTTTGCTGGGCCTCTCGGCACCCTTCAGGCTGCTGCCGACGGTATTAAGCTGATTTTCAAAGAAGACATTACCCCCGCTAAGGCTGACCCGATTCTGTTTACGCTGGGGCCAGCGATCGTGGTGATCCCGGTGTTTTTGTCGTACCTGATTGTGCCCTTTGGCCAAAATCTGGTGATTACCGACCTTGGCGTTGGCATCTTTTTGTGGATAGCCCTCTCCAGCATTGCCCCCATTGGCTTGCTGATGTCGGGTTACTCCTCCAACAACAAGTATTCGCTGCTGGGAGGTTTGCGGGCGGCGGCACAGTCGATTAGCTACGAAATTCCCATGGCGCTGGCGGTGCTGGCGGTGGTGCTGATGTCGAATAGCCTAAGCACCATCGACATTGTCAATCAGCAGTCGGGCTACGGCATTTTGGGCTGGAATATCTGGCGGCAGCCCGCTGGCTTCCTAATCTTTTGGATCGCCGCCCTGGCGGAGTGCGAACGTCTGCCCTTTGACCTACCAGAGGCGGAGGAAGAGCTGGTGGCCGGCTACCAGACCGAATACACCGGCATGAAGTTTGGTCTGTTCTACGTAGGCTCCTACGTCAACCTGGTGCTGTCGGCGCTGATCGTCTCGATTTTGTATCTGGGCGGCTGGGAATCTCCCATCTCGGTGAGCTGGTTAGCCAGTCTGATTGGGGTCAGCGAAACTACCCCCTGGCTCCAGGTCATCACCGCTTCCCTCGGCATCGTGATGACCCTGTTCAAGGCCTACGCCCTGGTGTTTATTGCAGTGCTGCTGCGGTGGACCGTGCCTCGCGTTCGCATTGACCAACTGCTTGACTTTGGCTGGAAGTTTCTGCTGCCGGTGGCGTTGGTCAATCTGTTGCTGACTGCTGCCCTTAAGCTGGCGTTTCCGGTTGCCTTTGGTGGCTAGCTTAAAGCGCTTGCCCTACCCTGTAGATAGGTGACTGCTGGTAGCTAACCCCTGCTGAACGCTCAACTACCCCATTGACAACCTGTACCACTGCGGAGAGTTTCCCCATGCTGGGTTTTCTTAAACAAGTCGGCGATTATGCCAAAGAGAGCTTACAGGCGGCCAAATATATTGGCCAGGGGCTCTCTGTAACCTTTGACCACATGAGTCGCCGCCCGGTGACGGTGCAGTACCCCTACGAGAAACTAATCCCCTCAGAGCGGTTTCGGGGGCGCATTCACTTTGAGTTTGATAAGTGCATTGCCTGCGAGGTGTGTGTGCGGGTGTGCCCTATCAACCTGCCTGTAGTTGATTGGGAATTTGACAAAGCAACTAAGAAAAAAGATCTGAAGCACTACAGCATTGACTTTGGGGTCTGCATTTTCTGCGGCAACTGCGTGGAGTATTGCCCCACCAACTGCCTGTCAATGACCGAAGAGTATGAGCTGGCTGTCTATGAGCGCCACGAGCTGAACTACGACAGCGTGGCCCTAGGTCGTTTGCCCTACAAGGTCACCCAAGACCCAATGGTTACTCCCCTGCGAGAGCTAGCCTACCTGCCCAAGGGCGTCATGGGCCCTCATGATCTGCCGGTCAATGCTCGGCGGGCGGGCCAGATGCCCCAAGAAATTTTGGAGGCAGCCCAAAAAGAAGCTAAAGCGGCTGAAGGCGAAGCCAAGGCCAGCGAAGCCAAGGCTAAGGAGTAATGCACCCGTTAGGGTTCCGTGGTACATTCGCCTAAGCTAAGACCACGGCTGCGATCGCTCAATGTTTATCAGGAGTCAAGACTGTGACGCTAGCGGAAGGGGTACAACTCGTTGCCTTTGGCATACTGGTTGCGATGACGCTGGGGGGTGCCCTGGGAGTCGTGCTGTTAGACAACATTGTCTACTCGGCGTTTTTGCTGGGGGGCGTGTTCACTAGCATGTCGGGCCTTTACATCTTGCTCAATGCGGGGTTTGTAGCCGCCGCCCAGGTGCTGGTGTATGTGGGTGCTGTCAGCGTGCTGATCTTGTTTGGGATCATGCTGGTGAATAAGGAACAGGAGTTCACCCCCATGAAGCAGGCCTGGGTGGGCAAGCTCGCCACAGGCGGAGTTTGCGTTGGTCTGTTTGCGCTGCTGACAGCCTCAACCCTAAACACGCCTTGGGCTATTTCTACCGAAGTGCCCCAGGGTGAGAATGCCACTGTCGCCATTGGCATTCACTTTTTTACCGACTACCTGCTGCCCTTTGAGCTGGCTTCGGTGCTGCTGCTGATTGCGCTAATTGGGGCGATCGTGCTGGCTCGCCGCGAATTGATTCCTGACGTGGCTCCTGGTGATGCTCCCTCTGAAGCATTGCAGCTGCCAGAGCGACCGCGCGAGCTGGTGTCGTCGGTGGCCAGCCCAGACTCTGATTAGACCTCTGTTTGGCAGCCTTGGCAGGTTAAGGAACTGCTGCTTGAGGCTCAAAACTGTTGTTAGGTATTGGAACGGATTCTTCTTCAGCCATGCAACTTGAGTATTTTCTGCTTACCGCCGCTGCCCTGTTCTGTATTGGCATCTATGGCTTGGTTAACAGCCGCAACGTCATTCGCGTGCTGATGTCCATTGAGCTGATGCTAAATGCCGTCAATCTGAACCTGTTGGCGTTTTCGAACTACCTCGACCCAGTCGGCATCAACGGTCAGGTGTTTGCGGTGTTTGTGATTAGCATTGCGGCCGCAGAGGCGGCGGTGGGCTTGGCCATTGTGTTGTCGATCTACCGCAACCGTGACACCGTAGATATGGAGCAGTTCAACCTGCTCAAGTGGTAGGCCTGCCTGCCGAAGCGTAAGAATGTCTGGATTGTAGAGGGGGTGGCATTGCTCCCTCTACAATTGTATTTAAAGCACTGGGGTGTCGCTGTCTAAGGATGCTGGAGACGGTGTACCCTCTCGCTCTGTACTATCAACCCACGGCATTTTTTGTGCAACTTGAGCAAGTCATCATTGTCCACAAGGCTGGTAATCGGCTGAGCCAAAAGTGGGCCGAGAAGTGCGCCCACCAGCTAGAGGCCTTGGGCAGTAAGGTCTTGCGCGGCCCCAGCGGGCCTAAGGACAATCCCTATCCGGTGTTCTTGGCCTCGGTGAGTCAGCCGATTAATCTGGCCATTGTGTTTGGCGGTGACGGCACAGCACTAACGGCGGCTCGCAACCTGGCCGCTGAGAATATTCCTATTCTGGCGGTCAACATTGGCGGTCACTTAGGTTTTTTGACTGAAAGCTCTGAGGAGATGGATGACACCGAGGCGGTGTGGGAGCGACTGCTGAACGATCGCTTTGCTGTTCAGCGGCGCATGATGCTCCAAGCCCGCATCTATGAAGGCCACCGCACCAACCTCGACCCCCTCAGCGAGGTGTACTTGGCCCTCAACGAAATGGCCATCAAGCCCGCTTCCCCCGATCGCATGATCACCTCCATGCTCGAAATGGAAATCGACGGCGAAGTGGTCGACCAGTACCAGGGCGATGGTCTGCTGATCAGCACCCCTACTGGCTCGACCGGCTACACCGTAGCGGCGGGCGGTCCAATCATTCACCCCGGCATGGATGCGATCGTGGTGACACCCATTTGCCCCCTCAGCCTGTCGAGCCGCCCGATTGTGCTGCCGCCCGGCTCAGTGGTCAGCGTGTGGCCCCTAGCCGACCCCGACCTCACCACCAAGCTGTGGACCGACGGCGTGCTGGGCACCGCCATCTGGCCCGGGCATCGGGTGGATGTGCGCAGCGCTGAGGCCATGGCCCAGTTCATTATTCTGCGCCAGGACCATTCCTACTACGGCACCCTGCGCAACAAGCTCAACTGGGCCGGCACCCGCGTCAACTATGTGAACAACCATAGAAACTAGGCCACAATCTCCTGCCCTAGGCGCTTCATTACCTGCAAGACCCGACCCAGCACATTCCGCCCCGGCAGGAGCAGCATCACATCGGATACCTCATAACGAGGTTCTGGGGTTTGAGCTAGCTTGATAAAGGCAAAACTACTGCCGTTAGTCACCAACCCATAGGTGAAGCGATCGATCTGAGGGTTGGCTAGCATGTAACCCAGCGCTTGAGGAATGGCCGTATCAATACCCAGAGCTGAGTTCTTAGCCTCAATCACTAAAATCCAAAAAGAGTCTTTGATTACGAGGGCATCAATGCGGCCCCGCCACACCTGGTTGGCCTCAGTGACTTCAACCTGGACAGATTCCTCTAGCCTGACCTCAAAGGGGCGGCGGTAAAATCCTGCTAAGTGCAGCAGCGGCGATAAAACAATCAGCTTGATCAGCCCTTCAGAAATTTGGCCGCTGCGGGTTTGATCAAAATACTCCCGTTGCACCTGATCCAAGTAACGCGTTTCTTCGTCGTTCAGGTCGGGCAAATTTTGGTGCCATTCCGGAAAAAAGTCGGGGTTGTCGGTCAACTTTAGGTGCTTTGTTTCTTCTAACTCAGGCAGGGTTAGATTGCCGATCGCAATGCTTTGTACCATCCCCTAACTCCCTATCGCTGGTTTTTACCGTGAGATGACTTGAGAGCAGCTTAATCCGATACTGCCTGAAACTGTCTTTCTATCGTCGCTGCCTAGATTGAACGATTGCTCAGGAGATGTGGCGATCGCGTTGGACATCGTAAATCGCTTTTTCCCAGCACCACTGCTCACTCTGGCCGGGGTTGCGCAGCTGCACCTGCTCGACCAAGCGTTTGGCCACAGCCTGATTACCTCCTACCAGGCGCAGGAGCTGCCGCTGGGTGTGGCCCCGCACCGACCGGCTCGGGGCGGTGGCGGTTGGCGAGCGGTAGACGGCGGGCCGTCGTCGGCCCTGGCGACGATTGAGCCAGAAGATGAGAGCAATGATGAGCGCGATCGCCAACAAAAAAGATAAATCCATTCCAGCGGCATAACGTGGCTATGACCCTCGGATCCCTTGGCTAGACGTAAACCAAGGCCAGTGACCCACGTTTAGGGTCGGCTTGAGCTAACTCTAGTTCTACCCAAAAACGCCGTCTATCGGCAGGTGGTTGCAATGCCGCTGCCATTAAACCGCCAGGGTTTGCTAGTGTAATTTATATATTTGTCTAGCCTAGGCCCCCGAGCAGCTGCTGCGGCAACACCACCGCCGTCGGGCTTAGGTAAGCGTTAAGTCCCTCATTTGCGCGTCGCTACCCATGCCAAGAACCCAACGCAACGACAACTTCATCGATAAATCCTTCACCGTCATGGCCGACATGATTTTGAAGATGATGCCTACTAAAAAGAGCCAGAAGGAGGCCTTCGCCTACTACCGCGACGGCATGTCTGCCCAGGCCGACGGGGAATACGCTGAGGCCATGGAAAACTACCGCGAAGCCCTGACTCTAGAAGAAGAACCCTACGATAAGAGCTTCATCCTTTACAACATGGGCCTGATTCACGCCAGCAACGGCGAACATGAAATCGCCCTAGAGAAGTATCAGGAGGCGCTCGACCTGAACCCTCGCCTGTGCCAGGCCCTCAACAACATTGCGGTGATCTACCACTACAAGGGCGAGCAGGCCGAGGCTAGCGGCGACACCGACACCGCCGAAAATCTCTTTGACGAAGCGGCCCGCTACTGGTTAGAGGCCATCACCATCGCCCCCAACAACTACATCGAAGCCCAAAACTGGATGAAGAACACCGGCCGCATGAAGAACGACATTTTCTTCTAAGGCAAGCTCTGTAGCCCGTAGGGTGGGCACCGCCCACCATCGCTTGTCGCTTGTAGCGGTTGAATTTTGCCCTGGTTTTCCCCAGCTCGGTGGGTTGGGTTACCTTGCATTTCACCCAGCCTACAGCCGACGAGACTCAGTCCTCTTTTCTGGATAACGTTTCCATGATCGATCTTGAACAGGTTCGCAAAGTTGCCCTACTGGCCCGCCTAGAACTGACTGCCGGAGAAGAAGAGCAGTTCACCGGGCAGCTCAGCGGCATTCTCGACTACGTGGAGCAGCTCAAGGAGCTCAACACCGACGATGTAGAGCCTACTACCCGTGCTATTGAGCTCAGCAACATTACCCGCACCGATAGTCTCCAAACTTTCGCCGAACGAGATGCTATTCTCGACTGCGCTCCCGACTGCGAAGATGGCTTCTTCAAGGTGCCTAAGATTTTGAGCGAGTAGTACCGAGTTAAAACCCAACTAATTCAGCATTAATGGCTGCCTAGCTTGCTGTCTGTAAGTCGGGGCCTGTTTCCTTACGATTTCCTACTGATAGCGCTGGCAGATCTCAACCTATAGGACAATCGACCTCAGTTTGAATAGGCGGCAGTCGCTAAGTGATGGCTGCTGCTTTGTATTGTCCTGGGGTTTCCCTACGTTGAGGTGTCATGAAGCGTCGGCAGTTGGTTAAAACGACAACCTTGGGTGTGGCGGCGGCTACGACCGCGAGCGTGGCAGCTTGTACCGGGGCCTCTTCCCCAGTGGCGGAGGGCACCTCTGAGGCTTTGCCTCGGATCGATTGGCAAATGGCCACCAGTTGGCCTGCGGCCCTCGACACAATTTTGGGCGGTGCTCAGACCTTTGCCGATCGCGTCAGCACCATGAGCGGCGGACGGTTTACCATTTCACCCCGCTCCGCTGGCGAAATTGCCCCACCGCTAGAAGTGCTCAATGTGGTCTCCCAGGGGGCGGTGCCCTGTGGCCACACGGCCTCGTACTACTACGTGGGTCGCAGCCCGGTGATGGGCTTTGGGTCCAGTCTGCCCTTTGGCCTGACCCCCCAGCAGCAAAACGCCTGGCTCTACGAGGGGGGTGGGCTGGACAAGCTCCAGGAGTTTTATGCCCGTCAGTTCAACGTCATTCAGTTCCCCGCTGGGAATACCGGGGCACAGATGGGGGGGTGGTTCCGCCGCGAGATCGCCAGCGTCAGCGACCTGGTGGGGCTCAAGATGCGCATACCCGGTCTAGGGGGCCAGGTGATGAGCAAGCTGGGGGTGACGGTACAGACGCTGCCCGGGGGCGAAATTTTTCAGGCGCTGCAAACTGGGGCGATCGATGCCGCCGAGTGGGTCGGCCCCTACGACGATGAAAAGCTGGGGCTAAACAAGGTGGCTCAGTACTACTATTACCCTGGCTGGTGGGAGCCGGGCAGCACCCTGGAAGTGCAGATCAACCTCGACCAGTGGAATCAACTGCCCGAGATCTATCAGCGAATCGTGCGCACGGCGGCCTTTGAGGCCAACTTAGAAATGCTGTCGCGCTACGAAACCCGCAACAACGAAGCCCTTCAGCGATTAGTTGACGGCGGCGTGCAGCTGCGCGAATACAGTGCCGAGATTATGACCGCTGCCCAGGAGGCCACCTTTGACCTCTACGACGAGTTTGCCGCCAACAACGCTGACTTTAAGGCCATCTATGACGACTGGCGTGGGTTTCGCGATCGCATCTATGCCTGGAGCCAGCTCAACCAGGGGGCCTTTGAACGCTTTGTCTACAGCAATCTGAAGGCTGGGGGCGAGCCGCCTGCTTAGGAGGATATGGTGGCTATTGGAGCGATCGCTCTACCAGCCAGCTCACCGTCTGGGGAAACACCATCACGACCACCAGCACCACTAGCTGAATAGCCATAAACGGCAGCGCGCTGCGGTGAATTTCGCGGGTGCTAATGGTTTTTGGGGCCACGCTCTGCAAATAAAACAGCGAGAACCCCACCGGCGGCGAAATAAATGCCGTCTGCAAATTTAGCGCCATCACCACCCCAAACCACACCATGTCGATGCCCAGAGCTTGAGCAGCGGGCACCAGCAGCGGCATGGCGATAAAGCAGATTTCAATAAATTCTAAAAATACCCCCATGGCAAAAATGACCAGGTTGGCCACCAGCAAAAAGGTCACGTAGCCCCCGGGCATATTCACCAGCAGATTGGTAATCAGGGTCTTGCCCCCCAGCGCGTCAAACACCAGGCCAAAGAACGACGAGCAAAACAGAATAATCAGCACGACTCCAGTCACGATCGCTGTGGCGTGGGCGGCCTCTTGCAGCAGCTTGAGCGTCAGGCGCCGGTTCAGGGCGGCCAGCCCACAGGCTCCCACGGCCCCGACCGCGCCCGCTTCGGTGGGGGTGGCAATGCCAAAGAAAATGCTGCCCAGCACCACAAAAATCAGCAGTACCGGCGGCACGATCGCCTTCATCACCCGCTTTAGTAGCTCCCAGCGGCTAATCTGGCGCATGGCCAGGGGCAGCGACGGGGCTGTACCAGGTTTGAAGTAGGCCACCACTAGCACATAGACAGCGTAGGCTCCGGCCAACATTAGCCCTGGGATCAGCGCCCCTAAAAATAGATCGCCCACCGACACCCCGAGCTGGTCGCTCAGCACCACCAGCACCAAGCTGGGCGGAATTAGCTGCGCCAGGGTGCCTGAGGCAATGATGGTGCCAGCAGCCAGCTCTTTGTCGTAGCCGTGGCGCAGCATAATGGGCAGCGAAATCATGCCCATGAGAATGACCGTGGCGGCCACCACCCCAGTCGTCGCCGCCAGCAGGGTACCGACCAGCACCACCGCCAGGGCCATGCCGCCGCGCAGGGGGCCGAGCACTAGGCCGATGGTCTCTAGCACCTCCTCCGCTATGCCCGACTTTTCGAGCACCGCGCCCAAAAACACAAAAAACGGAATCGCCAGCAACGTGAAGTTGGCCATGGTGCCAAACCAGATGTTGGGCAGCAGCAAGAGGCGGGCGGGTTCAAAGGCCCCCAACAGCCAGCCCACCAGGCCAAACACCAGCCCCGTACCGGCAAAGGAAAACGCCACAGGGTAGCCGCTCATCAAAATTAAAAAGAAGCCAACGAACATCGCGATCGCCAACCACTCGTAGCCCATGGCGCTCCTTACAAGGGGGACTCAAGATGCATGCTGAAACCTATGAAATTGCCCACGACCGCTCACTCCAAGGGAGGGAGATCAGCCTCGGCCTCCGGCAGCAGCCTACCCTCGATATAGCCGCACCAAACCGCCCAATACTTGATCGCCTGAGCTACGGCCTGGAGCAGCAGCAGCCCAAAGCCCACCAGCACCATCGATTTGATAGGTGCTCTGGGCAGCCCGCTGGCATCGGGAGAAATCTCCCAGCGGCCCCAGGTGCCATCGGGCAGCAGCCCCCACGACCGCATCACCGGGTTCACGGTCACCCACAGCCCCAGTACGCAAAAGGGAATCAGGAACAGCACTGTGCCCCAAAAGCTGATCATGGCCTTGCGGCGATCGCTCCAGCCCGCCTCCAAAAAATCGACTCGCACATTCCCCCCCTGCTGAAGAATGTAGGGAAAGCTGAGCAAAAAGGTGAGCGAAAACAGATACCACTGCAACTCAAGCAGCCCGTTAGAGGCCAGCTGCAAGCCCAAAAAACGGCCAATGTAGCGAGCTATGACGTTGTAAAAACCCACGGCAACGGTGAGCAGCACCAGCCAGCTCAGACTTTTGCCAATCCACTCGCTCAGGGCGTCAATGGCCTGAGCCACGCGCAACAGCCGTCCGATGATCCTAGGACTCAGCACTCTTAGCTCCCCCGCCGACTAGCGTTGGAGTTGATAATACCGCCTAATGGAATGGCCTAGATGGGAGTCAACTCGCTAGCCCGATCGTAAATGACCACCCCAGCGCGATCGATGTGGTCAGCCAATGGCTGGTTCTCTAAACTGTTGTAGTGAACAACGTCGAAGAAATAGGGCAGCGGCAGCTCTTCGTTGAGAAGGTCGGCGAACTGGGCAATGGTGCGGTGGGTGATGCGATCGCCCTTCACCGCCAGATCTACGTCTGACCCTGGCTTGTAGTTGCCCTTGGCCCGAGAGCCAAACAGCACCACCACCGCAATCTCTTCAAACTGGTGGCAGGCCGCAATGATTTGAGCCATATCGCTCTCTGTGAGACCGTAGGTGTTAGCCATCAGCCTTCACCTTTAGGACTTGGTAAAGTTCGGTCAGCAAGGGAAAGTAGTCGCTGCGAATGCTGGTTTCGACAGCGATCGCTGTGGCTTCATTGTAGGTATGCGTGGTCAGGTTGCGGTCTTGCAGAGCGCTCATCCAGGCATGCCCCTGACTGATTAAGCCGATTTGGAATCCCTGCTTGATCGCTTCCCTGGGCGTTTTGACCACGATGCCCTCGGCTTCCTCATAGTCTTTCATCACCTTCCACGCTAGCTCAAAGGCCAGCTCAAAGAACTGAATGATCCCCGCGCGCTCCACTAGAGAGGGCGACTCAATCGCCAGGGCATCGCTCAGCAGCAAAAACGTGCGCTCGAAGTTAGCGAATCGCTGAACCCAGCGGGTATCGAGGGGATGCATGGGCGCGCTGAGCAAGGTGAACTCTTCTAGGTTAGGCGGGCTTGTGGTGCTCGTGCCAGTGGCGAGCGATGTCGACCCGGCGGCAGATCCAGACGCGATCGCGCCCCTGCACATAGTCCAAAAACCTCGCCAGCGCCGCCGTGCGCCCCGGCTTGCCCGCCAGGCGGCAGTGCAGACCGATGCTCATCATTTTGGGGCACTCCTCGCCCTCGGCGTAGAGGGTGTCGAAGGCATCGCGCAGATAGGCAAAAAACTGCTCCCCCGAGTTAAACCCGGCGTAGGTGGCAAAGCGCATGTCGTTGTTGTCAAGGGTATAGGGAATCACCAGGTGCGGCCTACCGTACTCAACATTCCAGTAAGGTAGGTCGTCAGCATAGCTGTCGGCGTCGTAGAGAAAGCCACCCTCTTCGACCACCAGGGCGCGGGTATTGGGGCTGTTGCGGCCTTGGTAAAAGCCGAGAGGGCGGCTGCCCGCCACCTGCGTGTGAATCTCTACCGCCTTCCGAATGTGCTCGCGCTCGGCCTCAATGCCGGAGTACTGGTAGTCAATCCAGCGGTAGCCGTGGCTGGCGATTTCCCAATCGGCCTCGGTCATGGCCGCGACAGCTTCGGGGTGGCGAGCCATGGCCATGGCCACGGCATACACCGTCAGCGGCAGGCCGCGACCCGTAAACAGCCGGTGCAGCCGCCAAAACCCCGCTCGACTACCGTACTCATACATCGACTCCATGTTCATATTGCGCACTCCGCGCAGCGGTGCGGCACCCACGCTTTCTGAGAGAAATGCCTCCGAGGCCGCGTCGCCGTGGAGAATGCAGTTTTCACTCCCTTCTTCGTAATTGATCACAAACTGCACTGCAATTTTGGCGTTGTCGGGCCACTGAGCGTGGGGCGGAGTGCGGCCGTAGCCAACCAGGTCGCGGGGATAGGAAGGAGAAATTGCCATGGGAAATGTGAGATGGGGTTTGCAGCGAGATTTAGGCTGGATTTTAGGGGTTACATCACGTTTTGGTCTAGCTAAATCACTGCGCAAACTCACAACTCATTCATCACAAAAGGGATCCCTCGAGTTCGGTTTCCCGTAAAAAAGCGGTTTAAGGTCACGAATTGTCCCTTCTACGCTCGTTTATGATCTACAGATCGGCTAATGTCGAAATACGGCTAAGGGCAGAGAAGAATACAGTGGACTGAGCTACGGTGTAGCATGAACTTTGTGTTCTTAAACATCAATTAACTCTGCTGGCGGCCTGACTGACAGCACAACCACCACAGAATTGTGGCACTGGAGCTACGACTTTGTTGAACGGAAGGAGTAAACCCATGTCAGATGTCGCACTCTTGCCCAGCAAGAGGCAGGCTGCCCCCCTTGACCTCGACGCGATCAATCGAGAGTGGGGAGAGGCTGACGCCACCAGTTTGGTGCAGTGGGGCCACAATACCTTTGGTGATGGTCTAGTTCTCAGTACTAGCTTTGGCATTCAGTCGGCGGTGATGCTGCATCTGGTGACCCAGGTAGTGCCTCAGATTCCAATTGTTTGGGTTGACACCGGCTACCTACCGGTCGAAACCTACCGTTTTGCTGAAGACCTCGCGACCCGTCTCAACCTCAATCTCAAGGTCTACCAGTCGCCGCTCAGCCCGGCCCGCATGGAAGCACTGCACGGCCGCCTTTGGGAGCAGCACGATATAGAGGCGCTAAACCGCTACGACAAAATCCGTAAGGTAGAGCCCATGCAGCGGGCCTTGGTCGACCTCAACGCCACAGCTTGGCTCACTGGGCTGCGATCGGACCAGACTGACCACCGCAAGTCGCTAGGGCGGGTGGGTCAGCAGGGGGGGCGCTATAAGCTGCTGCCCATTCTTAAGTGGACCTCTAAGGATGTGTACGACTACCTAGTGGCCCACGACTTGCCCTACCACCCGCTGTTTGACCAGGGTTATGTGACCGTGGGCGATTGGCACTCTAGTCGGCCCATTACGGCGGCTGACGACAACGAGCGCGACACCCGGTTTAAGGGGCTCAAGCAAGAATGTGGTCTGCACCTGCCTCAGTCGCCTGAGGAGGCGGCTAGCTTAGACTCTAGTTCGCTATAGGTAGGCGAGCGAGGGGGCGATCGCCCCTTCGCTCACTAACCACTCTGGCTGCCACCCGAGTCAATATTCTGACAGCGCCTCTCTGTTGAGGCGTGGTTACTGTTGTTGGGGCAAAAAGCGCTTCCACTGAGAGGTTCTAAACGCTGAATTAGCACTGAATTCCGCGGTATTGACTGTCGCTGATTAAGCGATTGGCCCTTAGTGTAAGCTTTGAAAAGTTGCAGCGATCGGCTAAATCAACCCGTTTCTATGGAGAAGTGAGGCAGAATTTTTGCGTCTGCTGCTTGAGTGAGCCAGCAAAAGAAGTTGCAGGCATGGCTAAGTTCAAAAGCATAGCTTTAAGCCTGTTTAAAGTTTGGGATCAATCGTTAAAGCTATGGCAGCATTGGGCGTGGGCACCGCAATGGCTAGTCCAACAACAGCTAAAAGTAGGTTTAACCAAATGTGTACCGCGTTGAGATTGTTGAGATTAACGTCTGCCCCAAGGGAGATGTCGTCCTGTTCAACTTCTTCTAGGCTTGGGGGACTGTACCAGAGACGTAACTTCTAACCAAACTTTTAAAAACGCCCATCAAAGGCATAGCTCATTCTTCTTGGTACATGCCCTTAATCCCCAATGTCCTCAGCTCTTTTACCCAATGACGAAGCGGGACGGTTAGAAGCCCTGCGGCGTTACGAAATTTTAGATACCCCTCCCGAAGCTGGATTCGATCGCATCACTGCTTTGGCGGCACGGCTGTTTAATGTGCCCATGGCCCTGGTTTCTTGGGTAGATGAATCTCGGGCTTGGTTTAAGTCTTGCTATGGGTTTGAGGGGCAAGAAATTCAGCGGCACAGTACGTTTTGTAGCCATGCGCTGCTGTCTGAAGACGTATTGGTCGTCCCTGAGGCGCGCCGCGATCGCCGCTTTATTGATAACCCCCTAGTGCAGGCTGAGCCAGGGCTGCGCTTTTATGCTGGGGCTCCTCTGCGCAATCAAGACGGCTTTATCTTAGGCACTCTGTGCGTGCTAGACACTCAGCCGCGAGACGATTTTGGCAGTGACCAGCAGGCGATGCTGTCGGACCTAGCCGCCATGGTGATCGATGAACTCGATCTGCGTTTGGCTGCTCACCGAGTGGCTGCCATCGACCAGGCCCTGCTGGCGGTCATTCAGAGGGTGGCTACTCAAACTGGGGATGCCTTTTTCTCGGCTCTGGTGCTGCACCTCACCCAGACCCTAGGGGTTGACTATGCCTATGTTGGTCTGGTCAGGGGCGACGGGCAAGACGCCATTCAAACCATTGCTGTCTGCGCCCAGAGGCAAATAGCTGAAAACTTTGAGTATCTCCTACACCATACCCCCTGCCATCAGGTGCTGCTTAAACGCGAACTGTGCTGCTACGCCGGGGGCGTTAGGGCTCAGTTTCCCCAGGCGGCGCTGCTGCACACCTTGGGCATTGACAGTTACGCGGCGATTCCCTTTTTTGACCCTCAGGGCAATCCTTTAGGTTTGCTGGGCGTGATGGATAGCAAGCCCTGGGGCAACGTTCAGCTGATCAAAGCGCTGCTGCCCATTTTTGCTCTGCGCATTGCCACCGAACTTGACCGCCAGCGCACCGATGCCGCTCGGCTCCAGGTGCAGCAAGACCTAGAGCACCTGGTAGCTCAACGCACTGCCGAGCTCTCGCAAACCAATCACCGACTACAGCTAGAGATTGAGGAACGGCGACAGGCTGAGATCGCTTTGGACAAAGAGCAGGAGCTGCTGCGAGTGCTGCTCGAAAACGTGCAGGCGGGCATTGTGGCCTGCGATGAAGCGGGCATGTTGAGCCTGTTTAACCAGACAGCGCGAGATTTCCACGGCCTGCCGGAAGCACCGTTGCCCCCCGACCAGTGGGCCGACCACTACGACCTCTACCATTCCGATGGCAAAACGCCCTTGACTAAGGAGGCGATTCCGCTGTTTCGGGCGCTGCAGGGCGAACGGGTGGTCGGTGCCGAGATGGTGATTGCGCCCAAGGGGGACAAGGCTCGCACGGTGCTGACGAGCGGGCAGGCGATCGCCACCCTAGACGGCAATAACAGAGGTGCCGTGGTCGTTATGCACGACATCACTGAACGCAAACAGGCCGAAAATGCCCTGCGCGATAGTGAAGCTCGGCTATCTAGCATTTTAGAGACGGTGCCCAACGGCATTATTATTTTTGACGATCAGGGCCAGCTAGTTACCGCAAATTCAACCGCAGAAGAGATCTTTAAGCTGACTCGCAGCGAATTGGCCGATCGCGCCTATAACGACCTGTCGTGGGCTATTACAACTGTGGACGGGCAACCCTTTGCCCCCGAAGACCTGCCGTTTGCCCAGGTCATGCGCGTTCAAAAACCGATTCACGGCATTGAATATGCGATTACCCATGCCGATGGCAGCCGCGCAATTCTCTGTATTAACGCTTCACCGTTGTTCGACGCCAATGGCCACATTACCAATGTGATTACGTCGATTACCGACATTACCGAGCGGCACCAATCTGCGGCTACTCTCCAGGCCTCTGAAGAACGCTATCGCTCGGTGATTGAAACCGTTGCCGAGGGCATTGTGCTACAGCATGCCGATGGCAGCATTTTTACCTGCAATGCTAGCGCCGAAGAGATTTTGGGCCTGACCGCTGAGCAAATGATGGGGCGCAGCTCCCTCGATCCCCGCTGGTCATCCATCTATGAGGATGGCTCTCCCTTTGCTGGCGATCAGCACCCCGCCATGGTCACGCTGCGCACTGGTGAGCCGCAGTCCAATGTGATCATGGGGGTGCATAAACCCGATGGCACCCTCACCTGGATTTCGATCAACACCCGGCCGCTGTTTCACCCCAATGACCCCACGCCCTTTGCTGTAGTAGCTTCATTTTCGAACATTACCGCCCGCAAGTTGGTCGAGGCTGAGCGGGCCCAGCTGATTCGAGAGCAGGCAGCCCGTCTCGATGCCGAAACTGGCCAGTTTCGCTCAGCGCTGCTAGTGGATATTAGTACGACGCTGGCCTCGCTGCTCAACCATACAGATACCCTGGAACGGGTTGCCGATCGGGTAGTACCGTTTTTTGCCGACTGGTGTGCGATCGATCTGCTACACCCGACCCAGGGCCGAGGTCAGCGCATTGAACGGGTAGCAATGGCGCACTGTGATCGCACCAAGGTCGAGCTGGGCTGGCAGCTGCATCGACAATACCCGCCGTCGCTGGATGCTCTAGAAGGCGTGCCCAAAATTTTGCGCACGGGCCAAACCCAGCTGGTAGCCGAGATTCCGCCAGCCATGCTAGAGGCGGTGGCCCACGATGCTGAGCACCTACGTTTGCTGCAAGGGCTAGGTCTGAAGTCTTGTATTATTGCCCCGCTAATTGCTCGGGGGCAAACCCTGGGAGCGATTTCCTTTGTGATGGCTGAAACTGGCCGCCGCTATGCCACTAACGACCTAGCTCTAGCCGAGAATATTGCCCATCAAGTGGCGATCGCAGTGGATAACGCCCGCCTCTACCAGGCGGAGCAAACCGCCCGCAGTGAGGCCGAGGCGGCTAACCGCACCAAAGACGAGTTTTTGGCGGTGCTCTCCCACGAGCTGAGGTCGCCCCTCAACCCTATTTTGGGCTGGTCGCAGCTGCTGCAAAAGCGATCGCCTGATTCCACCACGCTGATGCGAGGGCTACAGACCATCGAGCGCAACGCTAAGCTGCAAACCCAGCTAATTGCCGATTTGCTCGATATGTCCCGTATTTTGCAGGGCAAGCTCAGCCTGGAGGTAGCACCAGTGCAGCTTCAGGCCACCGTCGAAGCGGCTATGGAAACTGTGCGGCTGGCGGCTGAGGCCAAGGCCATTGAGATGCGCGCCCAGTTTGACCCTGCTGTTGCTCCTGTGATGGGCGATGCCGGGCGGCTCCAGCAGGTGGTTTGGAACCTGCTGGCCAACGCGGTAAAATTTACCCCTGAGGGTGGCCGCATCCAGATTCAGCTGAGAGCCATTACCCCACCTAACCAGCAGGCTGGGTTGCCTGCTGCCAGTCACCTAGCTCAGGCCGAGCTAACGGTGATCGATACTGGCAAGGGCATTGCCCCAGAGGTGTTGCCCTACATTTTTGAGCGCTTTCGCCAGGCCGACGGCAAGACCACGCGCCAGTTTGGCGGGCTAGGGCTGGGGTTGGCGATCGCTCGGCAGGTGGTTGAGCTGCACGGGGGCACTATTACCGTGGCTAGCTCCGGTGATAACCAGGGCGCTACATTTACCGTACGTTTGCCCCTTCAGCGCCGCCCCAGCAATGGGTCGGACGGCACAGGCCCTGCATCCTACCCGCAAAGTTTTTTGGGTCAGACAAATACACTGGCCGGGATCCGCATTTTGGTGATTGAAGACGAAGCCGATGCCCGAGAGCTGTTGGGGGTTGTGCTGAAGCAGGCTGGGGCTGCCGTTACTGCTGTGGCTTCCGCTGAAGAGGCGCTGAAACGGCTGCCTGATTTGGAGATAGATATCTTGGTCAGCGACATCGCCATGCCGCAGATGGATGACTACATGCTGATGCAACAGATTCAGGCTGAGCTAAACCGTCGAGGGCAGCGCTGCAAAGCGATCGCTCTAACCGCCTACGCCAGCGACGTAGACCAGCGGCAGGCTCTCGCGGCGGGGTTCCAGCGCTATCTCAGCAAACCCTTTGAGCCAGCGGAGTTGATTGAGGCGATCGCTACCCTAGCTGCTGAATAGATGCAGCCCCCATCAAAGATAGGGCTGACTCATAGTTACCGAATGAGCTTCTGTATCGCAGTTTGGCCCTGCACTCTAACCATAACTCTATGGTTAACTCGAAGCGTTAATATCCAATTTTGGTGTTGCTGAATTGAAGCATGAATGTGGGTAGAGGCAAACAGCGGTTTGCCCTGCGAGAGACGTTGAAGTTTTGATTTATACCTATATCCAGAAAAGCTTCAATTTTGTGTTAGGCAAAAGGCCAAGGTGCAAGGCTTAAAGTACGCTGTGTTTTTAGAACTCTAAATCTTGCACTTTGGGCTTCTCTAGTCAATCAGAACGGAAATGTGGCCTGCCGATGTTAAACTCCCGTTCACTTTCGGGCTTAACGCTTTGGTACTGTCCTGAGTCTAAAGACTCACCAAATTCCGCTATTACCTAGATAGGCCTTTAATTGTGATGATGATTGGCCTCAAGCAAGGCCGCGACCTTAGTGAGCAACTGGTCAAACTCAATCGGCTTGCGGATAAAATTATTGGGCTCCAAGGCCAGTCCCTGAGTGGTCTGGAGGGTGTCGTAGGCTGTAACAATTAAAATCGGCATCAGCGGCAGGGCGGGATTTTGCCGAATCTTTTTAGTGACTTCATAGCCATTCATGTCTGGCATCATCACATCCATCAAAATCAGATCTGGAGGAGCGTTTTCAACCTTGGCTAGGGCCGAACCACCATTGCCGGCGGTCTCAACTTCATAGCCTTCTGTTTCTAAAACAGTTTTCAGCAAAAACAAATTGTCTTCTATGTCGTCGACGACAAGAATACGAAAATCAGAGGGGGTGCACACAGCAAAGGTTTAAATAGGGTATGTGAATATAGCTAGTCTAATGGATAAGTCATTCTACCTACCTCGCACTCGAGACACAGATCAAAGTCATAAAAAAGGTAGGCTTATGCCTACCTTTTTATACTGTCTGCTGTGTTGACAAAAAAGCCGTTGGTGTTAACGAGGAGGAGCGCCAACCGCGCGGGGGCTGCGAGCACCGGTAGCGGCACCAGCGAGAGAAGCCACTAGGCCCAGCAGAGACCCTAGAGCAAATGACCAACCAACCTTGGCAGCATTGCCAGCAATGTTTTGGGCTTGCTCTTGACTCACGTTGGGGTCAGCGGCATTGGGCAGAGCATCGGCGGGTACCTGGTTAACGACGGCGTCGGCTCCTTGGGCTACTAGACCAAAGGCACCGGCCACGCCACTCGAAAGCAACCAGGCGCTAACAGCCAAGGTGGTTGCCCACAAAATAGCGCCGTTGAGCAAAGCGGTTTTGCGGTTCATGGGGCCGCAGGCGCGGGAGGTAACGTAGCCGCCTAAGAACAAGGCAATCAGCAAGCTGATAATCGACCAGATGCCTACGGCAGTACCAACGCCGCCAGCGTTACTTTGGGCAGCATCTGAGCCAGCTATATTGGTGAGGCCCACGGCCGCACCCAAGGCAGTAAGCACGAGTTGGGTGGCGATCGCCACAACTAGACCGGCAATAATTGGACCCCAGCGTACCAGGTCGTGGTAGCCAGTAACGGCAACGGGCGCTACGTCTGCTATGCGCTGGCCTGGAGTGGTGCTGTAAGCAACAGGCTCTTCTCTATAAGCGCCGGGTTCATTGGTGTAGGACATGGAAACTCTTTACCTCTCTGTGGGACAACTCTAGGGGTTGATAAATCTTGTCCCCAATTTATGACGTTGTTTGGATGTGGCCATCTACACAGAGACGCAAACTAAAACACCTAAAGAGGTAGATGCGGTGCGGCCGTATTGAGATAGCTAAAAAAACAACCTCAGCAACCCTACTGGTAGTGTTAAGAAAACGTTTATAGACATATATAGAAGTAATAAAAGAACTATTAAGCTTTTTCATTTACAAAAAGCAAGCGCTTCCCTCAGCAATTCTGCCCTTAGGTGTATGCCTCAAATGGGGTAATACTCCACCCTAGGAAAAGCTGCCAAGCGGCGATCGCCCTTTGGTGGGTGAGTTGGGCGGTTAGTTGTCGTGGCGATCGAGCGTGATTTAAGGAGATGTTGTGAATAAAGTATTAGGTATTGTGCTGGGTGGCGGTGCTGGAACCCGTCTCTATCCCCTGACCAAGACCCGGGCCAAGCCGGCGGTGCCCTTAGGTGGCAAACATAGGTTAATTGATATTCCCATTAGCAACTGCATCAACTCAGGTATCTCAAAAATCTACGTTCTTACGCAGTTTAACTCAGCTTCACTAAATGCCCATATTTCCCGAGCCTACAGTTTTTCAGGCTTTCAGCAAGGCTTTGTGGAAGTATTAGCAGCCCAGCAAACCCCCGAAAATTTAGACTGGTTTCAGGGTACCGCCGACGCCGTGCGACAGTACCTGCCACGCTTTGAAGACATGGATGTAGATGAATACTTGATCCTGTCGGGTGACCATCTGTATCGCATGGACTACAGCGATTTCGTAGAACATCATCGGCGCACCAATGCTGACATTACCCTGTCGGTGCTGCCGGTCGATGACGCTCACGCCTCCAGCTTCGGTCTGATGAAAATTGACGATTCGGGTCGCATCATCAACTTTAGCGAAAAGCCCAAGGGCGATGCTCTCAAGCAGATGCAGGTCGATACTACTACCCTAGGCCTTTCCCCAGAAGAGGCTAAAGAAAAGCCCTACATCGCCTCCATGGGCATCTATCTGTTTAAGCGAGATGTATTGATCGATCTACTTAAACAGCAGCCTCAATCACCTGATTTTGGCAAGGAGATTATTCCAAACTCTGCTAAGGATCACAATGTGCAGGCCTATCTCTTCAACGATTATTGGGAAGACATTGGTACAATTGAGTCGTTCTTTAACGCTAATTTAGCTCTGGTTAAGCAGCCTAACCCGCTGTTTAGCTTTTACGATGAGGCGGCCCCTATCTATACTCGCGCTCGCTATCTGCCACCTACTAAACACCTTAAGTGTGATATTACCGAGTCGATGATTAGCGAGGGTTGCATTCTCAAGGAGTGCAGCATTACTAATTCGATTATTGGCATTCGCTCTCGCATTGAGTCGGGCTGCACCATTCAAGACAGCCTGATTATGGGAGCCGATTATTACCAAGATAACTTTGAGCGGCGTGGTAGTTGTGACACGGCCAGAGTTCCCCTCGGCATTGGCGCCAACACTACCATCAATCATGCCATTGTTGATAAGAATGTCCGCATCGGTTGCAACGTGAAAATTCTCAATAAGGATCGCGTTGAGGAGGCCGAGCGCGAAGACGAGGGATTTTACATTCGCAGCGGCATTGTTGTTGTTCTGAGAGGGGCGGTTATCCCCGACGACACCGTTATTTAAGCTGAGCTAACTAGACAGTAAAGAAGAGGCCCTGGTCGCGACCAGGGCCTCTTCTTTTGCATATTGCTAGGAATGCATTGGATATGTACCGTTTTAAGACTAGAGTCACCACCCCTGGCAAAACCTGGGACGATTCACTTGTGTACCGTCATCGCTTCAAGAGGTTACGCAGAATGTCCCAACCAATCTGGCGATAGCTGTAATCGGGTATGGCAGACAAGGCTATGGGTTTGAAGTTTGGCGTTTTGGATTGCCTTAGCAGTACTGGTGCTGCGATCGCTCCGGTGAACCTCAATCTATCTCAAGTCTGTCTACAGCCTTGCCTTGCTGCGTGAGGTTAAGTCTAATACCTAGAGATCAAGGGTTTTAAGACAATTCATTCACCTAGCTAGCTTTTTGAGAAGGAGTTAAAAGTCTCGCTTTTCAAGAGGATGTTCGCTTTTGCTGTGAGAAACAGAACCTTTCAAACGTCCGCTTCGACTTCTGCAATTCGTCGTTAGCTAGTTTGGGTTGAGGTAGGCAATAAAAAGGGCGATCGCGCTACTAACGCGATCGCCCCTATCTGTCGGTGCTCTGAATCTAGGTCCCGGCTGCCCAACCGCCGCCGATAGCAGCAAAGATGGCTGAAATCGTAGCGGTAGCAAAGATCCACCAGGAGGCAGCAGCGGCGGTTTTACGGGTGTCTTCCACCTGCTGGTAGGCCTGGTGCTTGATTTCGCTCAAGCGGCTCTCAACCGCATGTTCGAGCTGTTCGGCTTTGCTTAGAGCGCTGGTACGAACGTCTTCGATCTGGTCAATGATGCGGTTAGCATCGGTCTCTGAGATCGCATCGTGGGAACTCATGAGCGCCACTAGGGTGCCGCGATCGACCTGCCCGAGGCGCACCTTAAGAGACTCAAAGCCTGCTTGAGGATCATCCAAAAGCTGCTGCAAGTCGCGGCGGATGCCGTAGTAGTCGAGCTCGGGGCGACCTAGGGAGTCGAGGTAGTTGCGAACTCGGTTCATAATGCCGCTCACAACCGACGTAACCCGCGCCTGCACATTGCGAATTTGGGCCACAACCTGGTTCCGCACCGATAGCACTTGATCGACAGCAGCCTCAGCTTCGGCCTGGGTCATATCGGGGCGCTGGGCCAGCAGAGCCACAACGGTGTCGCGGTCGATTCTCGACAGGCGAGTTTGCAGACGCTCGGCCCCTAGGCGAGGATCGTTAAGCAGCAGCTTAAGGTCACGCTTAATGTCGTCGGGATTCAGCGCAGCTTTGTTGGTGTTGCGCAGGTAGTCTTCCAGAGCGGTCTCAAAGGAGACGACCTGGGCCTGAGCCCGACGAGCCAGCCGCTGAGGCATGTGCAAAATATCGCGAATGTTACCCAGCACATCGTCAATGATGCGATTGGCTTCTTCCTCGTTGAGGTCCTTGCGCTGGCTGAGCAGCTGCACTAGGGTGTCGCGGTCCATGGCCGATAGGCGATCGCGCATGGCTCCGATGCCCGCCTGAGGGTTGTTCACCAACAGCCCTAGGTCGCGCTTGATGCCCTCGGGGTTGAGCTCGGGCTTGCCGGTTTCGAGCAGATAGCGCTCGATCGCACTGGTAGCTTCGTCGTACTTAGCCTTGGCCTGAGCCGTCAGCGCGCCGGGCGCATTAACCGTCTTGTACCAGGTCGACTCAACCTGGTCGAGGGTGCGGTTAATCTCAGCTTCGGAGAGATCTTGACGCTGGTTGAGCAATTGCACCAGGGTGTCGCGATCGAACTGGGCCAGGCGCTGGCGCAGGCGGTGCACACCCGCATCGGGCTCGTGGAGCAGAGTAGCAAGGTCGGCCTTGATGCCCTCAGGGTTAAGCTCAGCTTTATTGGTGTTTTGCAGATAGTGCTGTAACCCCATCCACTGGTTCTCAACCCGAGCTTTGGCCGAAGATTGCAGCCCGGCGGCATCGGCCCGCACGTTGTTCATCACCCCTTCTAAACGGCTGGCAACAGCCTGTATTTCGGCTTCGCTCAGATCGCCACGGGTGCTTAGGGTCTGGGTAAGAGCCTCATAAGTAAAGGGGGTGAACCGCTCTTGCAGATCGTCAGCATCGGCGTAGGGATCGTCTAGCAGGCTGCTGAAGGCGCTGGTACCCGTTTCAGACAGCAGCTGATCGCGCGGGGTTTGACGCAGGAAAGTGTAGACCTTGGTCTGCGCATCCTTAGCCGCTTCGATCCGGTAGCGCTCAGAAACTTCGCCCAGGGCTTGAAGCCGTACGGCTTCGAGCTGGCGAGAAACTTCGGCGATTTCGCTCTTGGTCAGCAGCCCCCGCGAAGCCAAAAGCTCGGCGAAGAATGACTGGTCTAGGTTCATTAGCTCTTGGCGCATCAGACCAGCATCGGCAAAGGGGTCATAGATGACATCCCAAAACTCTTTCTGCATGCGCTGGGTGTTGAGCTGCCACGGGTAGGCGTTGAGCAGGTAGGTCTCAACGTCAGCTCTGACCACACTGTAGCGATCGCTGCCGCTCGCCTGGCTGGTGAGCGTGTCAACCTGGCCGGTGAAATCGTGTCTGAGCTGCTTGAAGCGCTCGGTGATCTTTTCCACATCCATGTCAGAGAGGTCGGCTCGGCCCATCACCACACCCATCAAGGTGGTCAGCCCCTGGTTGAGTGGGTTAGTCTTAGCCTCTTTGCCCTTGCGCTGCTGGCGCATTTCGCCAAGAAACTCGTCTAAGCGGCTGCCCAGTGACTCGGCCAACAGTTCCTCTGGGTGGGCTGACTTGAGATAGTTAACCAGTTCACCCAGGCTGTCGCCGCCAGAGGCCTTGCCCAGCGCCTTGTTCCAAGTGCCATAGAGGCGATCGGCGATGCGGCTAGCCTCTTTGCGCGATAGGTCGGTGCGGCTGCTGACCAGCTTCTCGAAGCTGTCGCGATTGAGCTGGGAGAGAGTATCGCGATCGGCCAGCGATGTCAGGTCCGACTCGTGAATCAGGCGCTCAAACTCAGCCTCTAGCCCAGCGATATCTAAGGCTGGGGACGTGAGGGAAGTAACGTAGTCGCGCAGCGTATCTTTGATATCGTTGCCGCTCCAGCCAGCAGTGAGCTCACGGCGCACGGCGGCGGCGGTGGCCTCGGCGGTCTCAATCACCTGGTTGCTGGCCATCTTGGCCCCCACAGCCCCGCTAGCCGCCCCTAAGAGGGACTGAAAGCTAGAGGTTGCGGTTTTCACCACTGACCCAATCAGCGACCCAACGGTGGTTGAGCTGAACCAAAACAGCAGGCAAAAGTAGGTGCCCCACACCACCAAACCGGTAATAGCCCCTAACAGCGCACTGCTGTAGAGGCTGAGTTTAACGGCTAAAAAGCAGGCACAAAAAAGGGCCAAACTGACAGTGATCAAGGTCCAAAGGCCAAATTTGGTGGCAATTTTTTTGTCACCGCTACCAGAGCTGCTGCTGCTACTGCTACTACTCGATGAAGACTGACCGATGTAGGTGAGGCCAGCGGCGACCGACAGGTTGGTTAGCAAAAGATGGAAGCCAAAGGCCAAAATTACGCCCGAAAGTAGGGCGATAAAAAACTGGGGGCCAGAAAAAATTAGGGAAGCCTCTTCAGGAGTGGTAACTCCTGGAGCGCCGACCTGGGCCAGAGGGCCGCTTAATAGGTTTAGTCCAATGTGCTCAATCACGGTACTGTTCCTTTGAGAATTGCAACTGTCTCGATGCCGCTTGGTCTACCCGTTTCTAGTAACTGTTAGTGGAGATACTGAGAATGCAGTTTGGTCTGCCAAAGACTAGAAGGCTATGTGTGAGAGTCAGCTCGGGCGATCGCTCTTCGCTCTTCGGGATATAAAACCGATGGAGCAGTGCCAGGCTCAAACACACAAAAAATAGACTTAAAAAATGAAAAAATCTGAGTGGTCTGAGTCGCAACTCTAGATACCTCAGGACGACCAATACAGCCTCTAGGCTTACATCAAACTCTATTAGTCCCAATAAAGCATCTATCCCACTGCCTAATTCTTTGGGGGGATAATATGCCAGCCTAACCCTCTCTGGGTCTAGGGTATGGCCGATGGCGGATCAGCCCTCGGAGGGAGCGATCGCCCCCAACCCAGTACAGCATTCCTAAAAAATTAAAGTTCTCGCACCCGATCAGCAAAGGCTTTAGCCTCTGCCCAGCTATCTCGATCTGTTGGACTAGATTTCAGAATCTCTTCAATAGCACCGTAATCAAGTGCCGTCGGAGTAAAGTGTTCCTCTTGACGGATGGTGCCTACAAACCCTGTTCTTAGACTGGACAAAATGAAAATTGAAAAGTAGAGGAATAACCAATGAGTATTCAAGATAGAGCCGAAGCTACCGGCAAGAACATTCAAGGCAAAGCGCAAGAAGCGGCTGGCAAAGTGACCGGAAACACCTCTGATGAAGCCAAAGGCAAGGCTAAGCAAGGCGAATCCAGCGTTCAGCACGCTAAAGAAGATGTCAAAGATCAAGTTAAGAAAGCTATTGATTAGCATTGACTGACAACTTGCTGTAAACCATGAGAGGGAGAGCACTAAAACTGCTCTCCCTTTTTTGATCGAGTTTTTTGAGATTGAGCGTTTTGAGTCGAGCAGTTTGTTGGCTCATTTAACATGGAGTGCACAAGCAAACTGCGAAGCTACAATATTGGGCTTTTATATCTAGAGGCTGCTTAGAAATGCATCGGTCGCAACTTTAATCACCTGCCGATTCTTCTGCCCTCAGTACTTAGACTCAAACACTTTCCTTAAAAAGGGAAAATTAAGAGACCATAATCCTTTAAAGCAGGGTTAAGGCTTTATGACATCTGCTCATTTGGTGCTGCTTTCTAATCTGAACTCTATTGATAGATAGATTTGCTCTAAGAGTTAAAAATTGTAAAGTTTATGAAAATTTACTTATCCGCTAAGGAGATATTCAATGGAGCTTGGGATCAAAGACAAGGTGGCTGTTATTACCGGTGGCGATTCTGGTATTGGCCGTGCTACCGCTAAGTTGCTGGCCGATGAAGGGGTAAAGGTTGCCCTGGTTGATAAGACAACAACAGAGCTCCAAAACACGGTAGATGAGGTGAGCGCCATTGGCGAAGCCCTAGCGGTGCAGGCCGATCTACGCAGCCTGGCTGATGTCGAAGCGGCTCAGAAAGAAATTTTGAGCCGGTTTGGTCAGGTCGATATCTTGGTTAATTGCGCAGGCATCACCGGGGCGACGGGCAACTTTCTAGACATTGGCGATGACGATTGGCAGCAGGCGCTCGACATCAACCTGATGGGAGCTGTGCGCGTGTGCCGCACGTTTATTCCAGCGATGCGAGAGGCAGGTTGGGGGCGAGTGGTGTTGGTGGCCTCTGAAGATGCGGTGCAGCCCTACGTGGACGAAATGCCCTACTGCGCCTCTAAAGCGGGGGTATTAAACTTTGCCAAAAACCTGTCTAAGGCCTACGCCCAAGACGGCGTGCTGGTGAACTCGGTGGCTCCGGCCTTTATTGCCACCCCAATGACCGACGCCATGATGGAGCAGCGGGCCGACAAAATGGGCACTACTGTTGACCAAGCGATCGCCACCTTTCTCGATGAAGAGCGGCCTCACCTAGAGCTTAAGCGCCGGGGCAAAGCTGAAGAGGTGGCGGCTGTAATCGCGTTCCTCTGCTCTCAACAGTCGAGCTTTGTAGTGGGAGCCAACTACCGAGTCGACGGTGGCTCGGTGGCTGGCGTAGGGCTGTAGCTGAGACTTGACCAAGATAATTGTGATCAGCTTTAACGACCTGGGTTCAAGGGTTGAGGGTGTACGGTTTAAGGTCTGCCGTGCACTTTAAACCTCAACTCCAATTAGTCCGTCACCTTTGGGTGGGCAGACTATTAGTTGAAATGCGTCCTGTGAAAGATGTGGTCGATGCTGTGCTCCCAGCAGGATAGACGAGGTTTACCCCTTACTCCCGCGCGATCGCTATGGATCTTGAGCCCCCCAGTCTACGTCTGCTGATCACGATGAATTTAGGATTTTGGGGGGTGCAGATTGGCAACGGTTTGCAAACTGCTCACGCCAGCGCTGTTTTTGAGAGCCTGGGGGCCGAGGCTAGTCAGCTCCCCTTGCTGTGGCTGGGGGCACCGCTGATGGGGCTATTGGCCCAACCAATTGTCGGAGAACTCAGCGATCGCACCGTTAGTCGCTGGGGCAGGCGGCAACCCTACTTCCTGGGCGGTGCTGTGATTGGGGCGGCAATGCTGCTGGCGATGCCTCTGGCCACCAGTTTGGTGCAGGCGGTGGCGCTCTACTGGGTGCTGCAGCTAGCCCTCAACGTCAGTGTTGCCCCCAGTCGCCCCTTTGTGGGCGACTTGCTGTCTCCGGCCCATCGCACCCTGGGCTACTCGCTTCAGGGGTTTTGCATTGGTCTTGGCACCATCTGCGCGGCGGGGCTGCCCTGGATCTTGGAGCATGTGTTTCGGCTCGAACCAGTCTCCCACATGGGCATTCCTGACGTAATTCGGGGGGCCTATTGGGTGGGGGCGGCCGTCTGTTTGGTGGGTAGTCTAGCCACCTTTTGGGCCGTGGATGAACCAGCCCCTCAGGTAATCGAATTGGTTGAGGAAGAGCGCCTGCCGATGCTAAAGGCGATCGCCCAGGCGATGGCAGAGCTGCCCCTCATGATGCGGCAGTTAGCGGTGGTGCAAGCCCTGAGCTGGTCCGGTATCTACTGCATTTTTTTGTACTTGCCCAATGCGATCGCCCTCAACGTTTTGGCCACCCCTGATCGCTCCCTGACCAGCTACTCCCACAACGTAGAATGGGCTGGCCTTTGCACGGCCTTCTACAACCTGGTCTGCTTGGGGGTGTCGTGGGTGATCCCCTCCCTGAGCCAGCGCTGGGGCCGGGTGACGGTGCATGCCTGCTGCCTGATGGCTGGCTCCATAGGGCTGCTGTCGCTCCTGCTGGTGCACAGCCGCTACCCGGTGTTGCTTTCGATGGTCGGGCTCGGCATCGCCTGGGCCAGCATCTTGGCCATTCCCTACTCGCTGCTAATGGATGACCTGGCAGCGGGCCAGAGCGGGGTCTATATGGGGATTTTCAACGGCTTCATTACGCTGCCTCAGATCGCCATGTCCCTGGGGTTTGGCTGGGTGATGAAGACTCTGCTGCAAGACAATCGCCTTTGGGCGTTGGCTCTGGGAGGAATCTTGCTAGGTCTGGCGGCTCTGCTGATGCTGCGAGTGCCAGAACCCGCTAGAACGAGTGAAAACGAAGCGGTCAGCGCCCTGGCCCCTGCAACAAAATAGCTACAACGGGAGACTTGGACCTGCCTCCTTTGAGCGATGTGGCAAGTACCCCAAAAGTCTTAGTTTAGACTCATGCAAACGCTACTCAAAGAGGTAGAGTCCATGGAAAATCAAAATTCTGAAGAGCGTAAGCCAATCAGCCAGCCCCTCACTCCCGAGGAAGTTTCCCCAGAGCAGCGGGCGGAGATGAAGCGGGCCATGAGAGAAGACGACCTGGTGCTTAACCCCGGCGACTACGTTGATGGCGAAAAAACCCTCGAAGAAAAATCTAAGCAAGTAGCGGTTGACACGGCCGATATTACCGGCGATCGCATTGTGGTACCCACTTACTTCGTCGTCGATGACCCCGAGGAAGGCCAAAAAGCGCTGCACCACATTAAAGATGCAGAGGAAATTTCTGACGTTATTCGCCAAGCCCGCATTGACGAAGACGGCAACCGCACCTGGAACTAGTCATTGACCAAGCTAGTTATGACCAGCTCCAGCGACCCAGGCTCCAGGGTTTAAGGTATACGGTTTAGGGCCTGCAGTGAACCTTACACCTTGGACCCTTCTGCCCTATGACCTTCGCCCTGGCAGATTACTAACGCCCACATTGGCTCTGCAACCATGGAATACAATGCCCGTCCGCCCGACTCCTCCAATTTGTCGGAGAGGGCTCAAGAGAGCAGCATGCCTGCTTTTCTGACTCGGGTTTCACTGGCGCTTCTGGCGTTGCCACTAGGGGGCTACCTTCTGGGCAACCTTGCCGACCGGCAGCTGCAAGGAGAGATCTCCTGGGCGATCGCTATAGCCCTCCTAGGTCTAACCGCAGGGCTCATTCACCTGTGGATGTGGATGAAACGCCCTGCGCTTTAGGCCTGAGTTTTGCCCTAGCCAGAAAGGGGTAGGGCAAATGTTACTCTATAGGCTGGTTTGGCATATTGCTGAATCAGCCAGCTGTTGTGCTTGCCATTGGCAGGCTCTAGGCAGAACGGCCCGTCTAAGCGATCAGCGATCGAGGCGTGGTCTATGCCTACTTTCAGAACGGTGGCTAAATTGATGGACTGTATTGCTACTGCGCCCCTATGTTAGAATCCTCGCTGCTGCGCGCCCTAGTCTGGACGGACTATCGACTGGCGGTTTTATTCACCGTATTTTTGCCCCTGGTGCTGCTGATTTGGGCCTTTGTGCAAAAAAACGAATCCATTCAGCACCTGCTCACCATCTACTGGAAGGTGGCAAGCCTGCTAATGATCACAGTCTATCTAATGATTGGCGGCTTCAACATCAGCTTTTTAGCGGCGTTGATGGCGCGCATCCTGATTCCGGTGGGGCTGTGGTTTTGGGTAGACCTCAACGAAGAAATCCGCGAGCAGCCCGACTCGCTGCTCAAGCTTCTCTTTAGCGCCTGGCGCTGGGCCATCACCCTCTACAACATCATTGGCGGGGCGATTGTGCTTGGCTTTTTGCCCTGTGCCTTCTCCAACGCCCGCTTTGGCGCGGCCGACTGCCAAACCTGGCTAGAGCCACCCCTGCTCTACAAAGAATATTTCCACGCGGGCTATACCAACGGCTTCCTAGGGTTCTTTGGCATTTTGGGGCTAGTCATCTACATGGCGTCTTTGGCCTGGTTTGTGTTTGTGCGCCTGGGCAAGCAGGGTCGTCAAGCGATCAACTAACCCGCCATGATCCCTGGTTTTCGGTTAGAGCAATATACCCTCAGGCGCCCCCAACTGGTGCTGCTGGTGCAGGCCGTTGTTGACGGCGAAGCTGACGAAGTGCTAATTTTTCGCGGCTTCTCTAGCTCGCTGATGCACCCTACGGCGGCCGATCCCGATGTGCCCGTACTGCCCGAAAATGCCGATATCAAGGCCATTGACATTATGGCTGGCCCCTACAATCCTGCTGCCCCTCAATACCTGCATCAAGGATTAACTTGGGCAGATATGCTGCCGTTGTTAGAAGCGGCCGGGGTTTAGGGTTACTTGAGGGAAAGACAAGGATACAGGGTATAAGGCGCAGAGTCTGGCTTATACCTTATACCCTGCACCTTGCACCCTCTACTCCTCTGTCTTCCCTTCCCGCAGATGCTTGGGCTGCCACCCTTCGTGATTTTTTTGGGGAGCGCGGGAGACAACCAGGCAATTGTCGGGGGCATCCTTGCGCACCACTGAACCGGCGGCGATGGTGACGTCGCTGCCAATGGTGACGGGGGCAACGAGCACGCTGTTGCTGCCGGTTTTGGTGCGATCGCCGATCACGGTCGGATGCTTTTTATAGCCGTCGTAGTTTGCCGTAATCGTCCCCGCCCCCACATTCACTTTGTTGCCCAAGGTAGCGTCACCCAGGTACGACAGGTGAGCTACGTTAGTACCCGCTCCTATGGTCGATTTCTTAATTTCCACAAAGTTGCCGATGCGGCAGCCGTCGCCCACTACCACCTCGCCTCGCAGGTGGGCATAGGGGCCAACTCGCACACCGCTGCCCACCCTGCTGTCGCTGACAACCGAAAAGGCCACCGTGGCGTTGGCTCCAATTTGGCTGTTTTCAATCAGGCTACCGGGGCCGATGCGGCTGCCGGTGCCCACTGTGGTTTTGCCCCGCAGATGGGTTTGGGGCTCGATGATCACGTCGGGTTCGAGCTGAACTGTGGTGTCAATAGTGGTGCTGTCGGGGTCGATCAGGGTGACTCCCGCCGCCATCCAGTGGTCTTTAATGCGGTCTTGCAGAATGGCGTAGGCCTCGGCTAACTGCTTGCGGCTGTTGATGCCAAAAATCTCCTGGCAGTCTTCCACATCCACCGCCATGGCCGGGGTCAGGTCTTTGACAACGTCGGTGAGGTAATACTCCTGCTGGTCATTGTCGGCACTGAGGTGGGGCAGCACGGTCATCAGCTGAGCCCAGTTAAAGCAGTACACCCCGGCGTTAATGCGCGGATTTTGGCGCTGGGCGGGGCTACAGTCGCGGTGCTCAACAATTTCGGTGATCAGGTTTTGCTCGCTGCAAAACACCCGGCCGTAACCCGTCGGGTCGGTGAACTGGGCTGTGAGCAGGGTGGCGGCGTTGCCCTTGTCTCGGTGGGTTTTGACCAGGGTTTGAATGGTCTCGGGCCGTAGCAGCGGCACATCGCCATTGAGCACTAGCAGATCGCCGTCAAACCCTTCTAGGTGGGGGATCACCTGCTGCACGGCGTGGCCGGTGCCAAGCTGTTCGGTCTGTTCCACAAAGGTGAGGCCGGGAATGTGGGCCAGGGCCTCTTTCACCTGGTCCTGGCCAAAGCCGACGACGATGATGGTGTGGCTAGGGTTGAGGTCGGCTAGCCCATCCAGCACGCGCTCGACCATTGATTTGCCGCCCACCGAGTGCAGCACCTTGGGCAGGCTCGATTTCATGCGGGTGCCGCGCCCGGCGGCAAGAATGGCGACAGCGACCATGGGTGGTGTCCTTAGTGGGGATGGCTCGAAGGAGTATATCGCGGTTTGGGGAAGGGGTGAAGGGTAGATGGGTGGGCGAGTGGATGGGTGGGTGAGTGGGGGTGAGGGGATGGGAGAGGTGGGGGAGGTGAGGGGGAGCCTGGTGTTTTGGATTAGGGGGTGGGGGCTGGGGTGGTTGTGGGTAGAGAGGGGTTGAGTCTGCGGAAGTAGCGGCTGCCGACGAGGGCTAAAAAGCCCAGGTAGGCGATGATCTGAAGAAAATACAGGTGATCGCGGTAGCCGAGCAGGGTTTTGAAGACGATGCCGGGGAACTGGCGATCGCTCAGAATGCTGCTGCCATCCCACACTAGCGGGCCAAGGATGCAGGAGCTTTGGGCGAAGCAGAGGTCGGCGGCGGGATTGATTTGGCTGATGGCGGCTAGGGCCGCATCTAGATTCTTAAAGACTGAAACCACCAGGCCGCCGACGATCAGGAGTAGCAATACCCCCATCACCTGGAAGAAGCGCTTGAGGTTGATGCGCAGACCCCAGCGAAAGAGCGCCAGGCCGATGAGCACGGCACCAAGCAGTCCACCCACAGCCCCAGCGACAGCAGATACACTGGTTTCGACGTTGGTGAAGATAAACAGCACTGTTTCAAACCCCTCGCGCAGCACGGCGATGCAGACCAGGCTAAAGACACTCCAGCCGGCGGTTTGGGCTTCGTCGAGGGCCGATCGCACCGTACCCTCAATTTCGCCCTTGAGACTGCGGGCCTGGCGGGTCATCCACAGCAGCATCCAGCTCAGCATGATGATGGCGATCGCACCGAACAGCACATTCAGCAGCGGCTTGATCACCGTTTGCAGACTGGGCAGCACCTGCTGAATCTGCTGAAGCCCCAGCCCCAGCGCAATGCCGAGCATGACGCTACCGGCCAGCCCAGCGGCGATGCCCGCATAGGCCCAGGGGTTGAGGCTTTGGCGGTTGGCCTTGGCCAGACAGGCCAGCACAATGCCGACGACCAGGGCCGCTTCTACCCCCTCGCGCAGAGTGATAAAAAAGGTGGGCAGGGCAGCGGTGAAATCCATGCTTAGGGCCATGCGGGGGTTTGTTATGGGGTTATTGGTATTGTGTCAAACAACCTCACTCTTTGCTGGAATGGGGCTACAACGATCAGATGGCGCATCTGGATTAAGGCGGGTGAATTCCTAACCATCGACCACGACCCAGGCTCCCCCCCGACGACCGTCGCCTATCCCTGAAAGAGTGCCGTCGGGGTCAACCGCTACTGCGTGGACGCCGCCAAAAAACATGCTGGGAGCCTGCCACCAGGTGCAAACGTCATCACCGGTAATGCCCTGGGCAGCGATCGCCGCTTGCTCATAACCGGGTTCCAGATGCAGCGCCCCCCGTTCCCAGTGAAGGCGGGGCGCACTGACGGCGGCTTCGATATCCATGCCAAAGTCGAGTACGTTCGACACCACCTGCAAAATCGCGGTGCGAATGCGGTTAGACCCACCCGACCCCAACACCAGGCAGGGCTTGCCGTCTTTCAGTACTACCGTGGGGGCCATCATCGACGACATCCGCTGGTTCGTCGGCCATTGGTGAAAGCCCTGGGGGTTGAGGTCTTCTTCGCCCAGCATGTTGTTCATCATGATGCCGGTGCCGGGGATCACGTAGGCAGCCCCCTCACCGTTTGAGGTAGTGAGGCTGGCAGCGTTGCCCTCGCCATCGACCGCGCTGATGTGGGTGGTGCTGCCCCACTTACTGCCCCCCCGGCTGAGAACTGCCTGAAACTGCTCCAGGTAGGGGGTTAGGTGGGGCACACCTAGGAATTCCTGGGCGATCTCGCTACGGTAGAGGTGATCGTCGTAGCCCTTCTGGCGAGCCAGGTTGGTGAGGCCCATCACCTCCCGCAGAATGGCTACGTGGCGCGGGCTGCCGTGGGCGGTGAGGGCAGGGGAAGCCTTGGCTAATAGGTGTAGGGCAAACCCAATCAGCGTGCCGCCAGAACTGGGGGGCGGGTTGGTGAGCAAGGTAGCGCTGTCGTAGGGCACTGCCAGCGGTTCGCGCTCGATGACCTGATAGGTTTGCAGATCCTCTAGGCTGAGGTAGCCGCCGTGGGCCTGGCAGTCTTGGACGATCGCCCGAGCCAGATCTCCCTCGTAAAACAAACCGGCTCCCTGCTGCACCAGTTCGTCTAAAAATGAGGCAAAGTCGGGCAGGTAAAAGCGATCGCCCGTCGTCAGCAACGTGCCACCCGGCGCATAGATCGCCCTGGCCTCGGCGGTTGCCGTAAGAATAGGAGCCAAAATTTGAAAGCAGCCCGCGCGAAACGGCTCTACCTGAGTACCCTGGGTAGCCCAATGTTGGGCAGGGGCTACGATCTGCTTAAGCGGCAGTCGTCCCAGCTTTTGGTGGACGTGGAGCAGCCCGGCGATCGACCCCGGCACCGCCATTGACCCTAGTCCAATGTGAAACTCCTGGATGGTGTCGCCAAAGTTGGCGTGGATGGGATAGAAATCGGGCGATCGCTCAATATCCTTCGACCGGGGTGTCTGGCAAAAAAAGTCGAACAGCCGGTTTTTGCCCGCTGCCGTATGAGCCAGCAAAAAGCCCCCTCCCGCCAGGGTGGTCAACGCTGATTCCACTACACAAGAGGTGAAGGCAGCGGCGATCGCTGCGTCAAAGGCATTGCCGCCCTGGCGTAGCATCTCGGCTCCAGCTTCGGCGGTAAGGGCGTGGCCCGCTGCCACTGCGCCCCGATTGGCTTTAGGAATACTCATAGCTGAGTAGTATATCCCTCGCACCCCTAAGCCAGATTGCCCGCCGCCAAAATCTGCTCCACGGTAAGCGACAGTTCAGGGAATGTCAGCGACACCAGGGGCTGATCGCCTAGAAATACGGTTTCGTCGTAGAGACCTTCGTTGAAGGTCAGCACCGTCACCTTAGACTCTAACGGATCGACAATCCAGTATTCGGGAATTTCTAGGGCAGCGTATTCTGTTCGCTTATAGCGATAGTCACGGGTAATGGAATCGGGGCTGACAACTTCTACCGCTAGCAATGGAGATGTCGCAAAAACGACCGATCTGCCTTTAAGCTCTTGTGCCTGATCGAGTGTGACCACCGACACGTCCGTGATCCTCGACTTTCGCAAGCCAGTTCTAACGCCTGACTCACGAAAACATAGCCAGGGACGCTGAAGCCGTTTAATTTCAATATCTAGTGCTTGTTCTAAAAACTTAGCAATTAAAAAATGCTCCATTATTGGCGGCGACATTTCGACCAGTCCTCCATCCACTAGTTCGTAGCGATTTTCGGTGCCGTCATCGTAGGCAACATAGTCTTCAAAACTGAGTAGGGCTGTTACGGTGGAGGGGGTCATAGGTTTGCTCCGCTTTCCCTAATTGTGCCACGGCTCTGAGAAGGGCAAAGATGCCTCATAACTGACTGCTAGCTCCAGTCTTCGCGGCCGCGGCCTAGCCCTTTGTAAACCTCGCCCTGCTGATGGATGGCGCGGGTTTTCTCAAATAGATCGGCCTCGGTGAGCTGCCAACGGGTAAGAGCTTTCTTAAGGTCGGTCTGAATGTCGCGGGCCCCAGGGAACCCCTCGTAGCGAGTCATCAGCCGGGCCAGTTCGACTAGGTTGTAGTCGTTGGCTTCTCCGGCCAAAAGCTGGTTCACTACCTGGCGATCGGTTTTGTACTGGGGATGTTGCTGGTCTTTGGTGATATCAGTCATGGGGCAGTACCTGATTTGAGCGGCTTTGTAACAACGCTATGCACCTGAAACAGCTATCCAGGACGACTAACTCGCAGCAGCTTACCTTGAAGAGTCACCTCGTGGCAGACAGCCTCATTAATCTGCTGGGCTAGTTCGAGGAAGTCTCGATTTTCAGAGCAAACAATGATTCCATCATGGTTAGGATTCACCTGGTGTAGCTTGATGAAATCACGGCGATTTTGCGTTAAGACAGTGAGCTGATTGGCGATCGCAAAGGTCAGAACATCAGGATCAGCCGCTCCTGCTTGCCCGGCTTCTTGAACGGTCGTGACATTATGGCCAAATCTGCGCTGCGCTTCTACAACAGGACGAGGAAACTGCTCATCAGCGTATAGCTTCGCCATGACTAACGTTCAGAGGCACCGTCCGCAGCGTTTTCCTGTTCTTGCAGGGCGATCGCGATTTCCTGAGGGTGGGCATCGGCGTAGGCCCAAACATTGACTAAATCTGCGGCTGTTAGGTGAGAGTAAGACTCCAGCAGTTCTGCGTCCGTAGCGCCCTGCTGTCGCAGGCTAATGAATAGCCAAACGGGTAAGCGAGTCTTGGCAACGCAAGCATCACCACCCATTACCTCAGGAATTTTGGTAATGCCCAAAGAAGGCCGACTCAGGGTTTCAGTCAGAATCTGCAAGGCGTCACCCTTTTCTGCGGCGGTGAGGGTTTGAAGCTGAGTCTTCAACGATTGAGAAGTCATAAGCGCGCTTAATGGCTAAGGGCTCCAGCTTCGGCCACGGGAGCAGATAGCTCAGGGACAGCGGCCTCAATTAAGCCGCCGCCGAGGACCCGATCGCCGTCATACCACACCGCCGCCTGGCCGGGGGTAACGCCAAACTGAGGCTCGTCAAACACAATGCGCACCCGATCGCCCGTGCCATCCCCAGCCGGTAGGGGAACTAGTGTCGCCCCCACCGCCTCACTGCGGTAGCGAATCTGTACCGACACCTTCATCGGTTCTTGGGGGGCGGCGATCGACACCCAGTTCACCCGCTGCACGGTGCAGTCGGGCAGGTGGGCATCGCTGCGATCGGCCACAATGACGTGGTTTTTGCCCATGTCAAAACCCACCACATAGAGTGGGTTGGCAGCTGCAATGCCCAGGCCCTTGCGCTGGCCAATGGTGTAGTGGTGAATGCCCGTGTGCTGGCCGAGAATGCGGCCTTCGGTATCAACAATATCGCCGGGCTTGGGGGCCAGGTATTTGTCCAAAAAGGTCTGCATCGAGCCGTGGTGCTCGATCAAGCAGAGGTCTTGACTGTCGGGCTTAGCGGCGGTGTGCAGGCCCAGCTCAGTGGCCATGCGGCGGGTTTCGGTCTTGGTCTGGTGGCCAAGGGGAAAATCGCAGGCGGCCAGCAAATCTTGGGTGAGGTCGTAGAGAAAATAGGACTGATCCTTGGCCGGGTCAACGGCGCGGCGCAACTCGTAGCGGCCCGTCTCAGCATTTTGAGTAATGCGAGCGTAGTGGCCAGTGGCGATGCGATCGCACCCCAGCTCATCTTTGGCATACTGCAACATCGGCCCAAACTTGACCGCCCGGTTGCACTGCGAGCAGGGCAGGGGCGTAATGCCGCTGCCGTAGCCTTCGACTAAGTAGTTAATAATTTCGCGCTCAAACACCTCGCGGCTGTCCACCACGTGGTACTCAATGCCGAGGTCTTCACAGAGTTTGGCCGCATCGACCATGCCCTCAGAGCAGCACTGGCCTTTGCCCTTCATCAGCCACAGGGTGAGGCCCACCACGTCGTACCCCTGCTGGTGCAAGGTTGCCGCCGCTACAGAGCTATCTACGCCGCCGGAGAGCCCGACTACAATCCTTTCCATGGCTAAAATGCTGCGCCTAAACCGCTGATGAGAGTTTACGTGTGGAAATTTCACCTTATAGGGTGAAAAATCAAACTAGCTTCCCATTCTAGCTTACGGCCTTTAGCCCTACGGAGAGGTTGGCGTAGCTGGGGTTAAACCGTTAGCGGCACGGTTTCAATCAGCGGGCAAATATCTCCTGGTTGCGGGTGGGGCTGTGACTCGGCCCAGCGATCGCGATAGTCCTCTAAATCTGCCTTAAACGCCGTCATCTGCTGAATTTGGTCTTCTAGCTGCTGAATCTTGTCTTGCAGCAGCGATCGCACAAACCCACAGGGCACATCCCCCCGCTGGTGCACGTTGAGCACATCTCCCACATCTTCTAAAGAAAAGCCCAACGCTTGAGCCTTTTTAATGAACTGCACTTGATGTACCGCTGTGGGCGAATAGTAGCGATAGCCGTTGTCGCCGCGCTCCGAGTGCAGCAGGCCTAGACTCTCGTAATAGCGTAGTGCCCCCACCGCAATACCAGTTTGTTTAGCAACATCGCCAATTTTTAGCCGGGTTGCCACAGTCATAGTGAGCCTTCGATATCGACATCCCTATCCTAAACTCTATAGCTCCCTAGAGGGTCAAGTCTTCCCCTCATTCCCTTGCCAATCCACTTTCCTCCGGCGAGAACGGCTATCGATGGCACGGGCAGCCTAGCCATCGTCTCTAGCCCACCCACAGCTTGCCGCCGCTACACTGGTCAACAAGACCTATGTTGATAGTTTTGCAAAGGAATATGACTCGGACTGCACGATCTAAGCGCCGCCGTACCTCTTCTAAAACGCTGTCGTTGATTCTCGGACCTTTGGGGATAGCAGCGCTCATGGTCGCCCTGCTGGGCGGACTGTGGTACCGCAACCGCCCACAGACAGTAGCTTTTGAACCCAACACCAGCGTTGGTGAAGCGGCGATGGCGGCGATTGAAACCTTCCCCGATCAAGGGCAGGCCCACGTTAGCCCTGGTCAGGCAGTCAACTACGATAGCGACTTTCCTACCTCTGGCCCCCACGACCCCAATCCCGTGCTGCCCGGAGTGTATACCCAGGAACAACGGCTAGAGCAGCTGGTGCATTCCATCGAGCACGGCAACATCGTGATCTATGTTGACCAGCCTGGCCAGGCCGCGATGGACACGCTCACGGCCTGGGCCAGCGAATTTCCAGGGCTTTGGGATGGGCTGGTGGTAGTGCCCAAGGCAGGCCTAGGTGAGGAAATCGTGCTCACCGCCTGGACAAAGAAGCTGATTTTGCCCAAATTTGAGCCAGAAGCCGCCGCCACCTTTATCGATACCTATCGCGGACGCGGCCCTGAGAACCCAGTGCGATAGATAGGGGAATGGGTAAAGGGGGGAACTTCGAGCCGAGAAAACCTCACTTTGCGCGGTCATCACAGCAGGGGCAAATGATTGTCTGCACCTGACAGGTGTGTTCGTCCCAAGCTATGGCCTTAAGTTTCGTGCTGCGGCCAGCGTTAGCGGATCGCGCTGGGCACCCTAGGCTCAGCACTCTGTAAGGTTGGCTAATGCTGACATCATCGCCCCATCAATTGTTTATGGTTAGCGGCAAGGGCGGCGTGGGCAAAACCACTCTTTCTTGCGGGTTTGCGCGGCAGCTGGCTCAACAGCACCCTGACGAAACGGTGCTGCTGCTCTCCACCGATCCGGCTCATTCCCTTGGGGATGTGTTGCAGCTAGCCGTCGACAACACACCCACCCCCCTGCCCGATTTGGCGAATGTGCAGGTGCGCGCCCTGGATGCGCTGCTGCTGCTGGAGCAGTTTCGGGCTGACTACGGCACCGTGCTGGAGCTACTGGTTGAGCGCGGCAGTTTTGTGGAGGGCGACGACCTCAGCCCCGTGTGGGATATGGGCTGGCCCGGCCTCGACGAGCTGATGGCCCTGCTAGAAATTCAACGAATTTTGCGCGATCGCGAAGCCGATCGCGTTGTCGTCGACATGGCCCCCAGCGGCCACACCCTCAGCCTGTTTGCCCTGATGGATTTTCTCGACACCTTGCTAGAGGCGCTGGGGCAGTTTCAGCAAAAGCACCGCACCCTGACCGAAACCCTGGCGGGTCGCTACACCCCCGATCGCGCCGACCAGTTCATTGCTGACATGCGCCACGATTTAGAGCAGGGCCGGGCGCTGATTCAAGACCGCGATCGCGCCGCCTGCTGGGTGATCGGCATTCCTGAGCCGATGAGCTGGGCCGAGAGCGATCGCTTCATCACTGCTCTAGGACGGTTAGGAGTCCCCATTGGCGGTTTGGTGATTAACCGCGTGCTTCAAGAACCGGGCCATATTCTGGATGCCCACCGCCAAATGCTGGCTGACTTTGAGGCGATCGCCCAGGGGCAGCCAGTGCTGTGGTTGCCAGCCCAAACCCAGGAGCCCCTGGGCGGCGTCGCCCTCGATGCCCTTATGCCCCAACTCAAACCCCTGACCTCAGCGCAGACGCTAGCCGGTCCTGCCGCAGAACTCTCCCCCATACTCCAATGGCCGCAGCCAATTTCCCCGGGCGTGGAAGACTTAATCACCGCAGGGCGACGGCTGATTGTGGTGGGTGGCAAGGGTGGCGTAGGCAAAACCACCGTGTCGGCGGCGCTGAGCTGGGGGCTGGCCGAGCGCCATCCCGAGGCCAACCTGCGGGTCATGTCCATTGACCCGGCCCACTCCTTGGGCGATGCCTTTGGCCAGCCCCTCAGCCACGAGCCCACCCTGCTGCGGCCCAACCTCCAGGCCCAGGAGGTCAGCGCCGATATGGTGCTCGACCAGTTTCGCACCGACTATCTGTGGGAACTGGCCGACATGATGGCGGGCGATGGCGATATTGCCAGCGGCATTCAAATGGCCTACGGCCCCGCCGCCTGGCGGCAGATCGTCGCCCAAGCCCTGCCCGGCATTGACGAAATGCTCTCGCTGATTACCGTCATGGATTTGCTGGAGCGCAATGAGCAGCAGCTGATTGTGCTCGACACCGCCCCCACCGGTCACCTGCTCCGGTTTCTAGAGATGCCCACCGCCCTGGGCGACTGGCTAGGGTGGATCTTTAAGCTCTGGATTAAGTACAAGGATGTGGTGGGCCGGGTGGAGTTTATGGGCCGTCTGCGCACCCTGCGACAGCGGGTGCTGGCCGCCCAAGACAAGCTCAAAGACCCTCAGCACACCGAGTTTATTGGTGTCGTGCAAAACCAGTCGGCGATTTTGGCTGAGGCCAGCCGGCTAACTCACACCCTGGACGATCGCGGCATTGCCCAGCGCTATATCGTCCACAACCGCTACCAGGCTGGCAGCGATTTACCGGCTGAGCTGTTTCCCCATCAGTGTGTGGTGCGGCTTCCGGCGCTAGTGCCCAGCCCTAGCGCCTTTGACCAGGTGAAGCAGGCAGCCCATCTGCTGCTCGCTTCAGAGTCTTCCTAGGCTGAGGGTGGCTAAATTCAGTCCAGTATTTCTAGGCTGCCGCTGTCAGTTTTGAGGCTCAGCGGGGCATACTAAAGCCAGTTCTGGGCTAGATTGGGCGGGGCAGTGGCAGGGTATTTGAAACCCACATTTAGCTATAGCCATATTCTTCGGCCCCAGCACAGACTTTCCGGAAACCTGAACTATACTTAATGGCACCGCCTACCATGGCCTTCGACACCGCGAGAGGAATCAACTGTGGCAAATCATAGGATTTTGGTCATCGATGATAGCCGGGTGATTCGCATGCGGGTGCGCGACATGCTTCCCCAGGGCAATTTTGAAGTCATTGAAGCCCAAGATGGTGTAGAAGGCATGGATGCCATTCGTAGTCAACGCCCCAACCTGATCATGCTCGACTTCTTGCTGCCCCGCATGAGCGGCTGGGAAGTCTTCCAAGAAATTCAAGCGAACCCAGACCTCCAGAACATTCCCCTGGTGCTGATGTCGGGCCGCAAAGAAGAAGTTACCGAAAAGATTACCGAGCCCTTCGAGTACTTCGAGTTTATTCAAAAGCCCTTTGAGCAAAAAGAACTGATCGAAGCAATCAAAGCGTCGATGGTTAAGGCCCGCAAGCCTCGTCGTACCCCCATGACGGCCCCCGCCTCGGCAGGCAATGCGGCGTCCGGTGGTGGCGATGTGAGTGCCGCCGAATTCCAGGCTCTCCAGGCCCAGGTGACCCAGCTGCAAGGCGAGGTGGCCCAGCTCAAAGGCCAGCTAGGCAAAATGCTGGCCTATATCAAGCAAAAGCTCAAGTAGAGCAATTAGGGCAGCGGTGATTGCAACAATCATTGCGTTGCCGCTGCTTACCGAAACGGGTATTGCACCCTAAGCTCAGCAAACTTTTAAGCTCATACAACCATTAGTGGGGTTCAATAGCCCCGCTTTTTGCGGAGCTATGGGCGGCATCGCCGTTGTGGTTGTTGTGTTCGGTGCCGTTGCCGTTAGGCAGCTCCGTAAAGGCCTGTTGCGGTATCCCGATGGCAATGCCCGCCTTGTCGAAGGCGATGCGCAGGCGGCGGCGAAACTCACGCGCCACCAAAAACTGCTTGAGGGGTCGGGTGCGAATCCAAATCAAAAGAGTAAGGCCTGCGTGGGTTATGCTCTCAACCCCCAGCATTTCGACCGGGTTGAGAATGGCATAGCGCCACTCGGGGTCGCTAGCCATAATCTGGGCGGTTTCGTGTAAGACCCATAGGGCTTCGTCGACGTTGGTGCCATAGGCCACATCAATGAGGATATTGGCCCGCGACCAGCCGCGACTGAGGTTCTCGACCTGGGCAATGAGGCTGTTGGGCAGGGTGACCAAGCGGCCATCTTCGCCGCGAATTTGAGTAATGCGCAGATTGAGATTTTCTACAATGCCGGTGGTGGTGCCGGTAGTGACCAGATCGCCAATGGCGTACTGGTCTTCCAGCAAGATTAAAAAGCCGTTGACCAGGTCTTTAACCAAATTCTGGGCGGCAAAGGAAATGGCCAGGGCGGAAATTGCCCCGAAGGCCAGCAGCGACGCTGGGGCAATTCTTAGGGTTTGTAGCACTAGCAGGGTGGCTAGGGCGTAGATGACGGCTGTCTTTAGTCCTTTGAGGGCACCGGTAATGGTCGAAATGCGCATCGATTTGCGCTGAATGTCGTCCAAATCGCCCAGCTCGTTTTTGCTCCAGGCCTGGGCTACCCGCTCAATGGCCAGATTGGTCAGGCGGTTGAGCAACCCGGTGAAGAACCAGGTCAGCAGCAGCAGCACCGGAATTGAGAACAGCCCAAAGGCATAGCTGCGGGTTTGCGGAAAAATGTAGAGCCCGCTGGCGATGCCCGTAATCCACACGAAGGCGATGCCCCAAAACATTAGCCAGCGCAAGAAGGCTACGACCTGAAGCCGCTGGGCCAGGGTGAGCTGGTAGCTAAACACCTGTAAGAGCTGCTGCTCAGGGACATCAGCTCCGGGGGGAATGGGGAGATTGTTTTGGGCAGTTTGCTTTTGCTCGAGCTCACTTTTGCGTCTGCCCAGCACTCGCCAAATGCCGGTTAGCACCAGGGTTAGCAGCAGGCTGGCCAACACAATCCAGAGGGTGCGACGAATTTGCCGCTGGCGAGCTTCGGGCAGGCGACTGTCGACTGCCTGCCGCAGCGCGTCGCGCAGCACGACCTGCCAGCGGTCGGCTAAATCGAGCTGCGACGCCCCGTTGTACTGAGCATCGGTGTCGGTAATGGTGAGCAGGACTCTCGGTTCGGCCAGGCCTGCTCCGGTCGCAAACAGCACGGGCTGGCCGCTAATGGTTTCAATGCTGATATCAAGGGATGAGCTATCGACGTTGTTGTCGTCATACGTCAGCGTCAGGGCGCGGTCGACCACCTGGTTAAGGTTGGTCTCAATCTGCCGCGCGCGCACTTCAACGGGCACCTCCGCGCCCGATTCGTTGCGGTTAAATACCGCCGGGGAGGCAATCTCGAAAAGGGGAGTGCCATCGAGGGCAACTACGGTGGTCTCAAGCAGGCCAATGCGCTCTACCCCGGCTGGGGGGAGGGTGCTGTCACCACCGAAGGGGTTGGAGATTTGGGCCACGGCTGGAGACAGGCCCCAGCCTAGGGTGAGTAACAGTCCCAGCAGTGCTAGCAGCAGCTGCATCCACCGTTGGGGACGGCTAGACCTAGTCGTCGGTTTGGGTGTGGGTCTGGGCATAGAAGAACGCGATCGCAACGACAGGGCGGGGCAGGTTTACCCCTGGGTTGTTTTAGCATTCTGACAACCTCAGTTGCCCAGCCTAATCCACACCGCGCCAAACGTGAACCCCGTTTCATCGCAGCATTGGGATCCAGAACGCAGAGATCCACGCCCTGAAAATGCCCCAAATCAGCGGTATTCCCCGATTACAATGTGCTCAAATTAACGATCTGCTGAGGAGCCGCGACGGCAAATTTTTCCCTAGGCAACCCTAGAAAAACCAGCCGTAGCTGTGCAGCCCTTTGCCGAGAATATTTACCCCCAGGTAGCACACCCACACCACCACAAACCCTGTGGCAGCGAGGATAGCTGGACGGCGACCCTGCCAACCCTTGGTGATGCGGGCGTGCAAATAAGCGGCAAACACCAGCCAGGTAATTAGCGCCCAGGTTTCCTTGGGGTCCCAGCTCCAGTAGGAACCCCAAGCTTCGTTGGCCCATACTGCTCCGGCGATGATGCCGATGGTGAGCAGCGGAAAGCCCAGGCCAATCATGCGGTAACTAATGTTGTCGAGGGTGTCGGCTAGAGTCAACCGATGGGGTGAGAGGGTGACGGTAGCGGGCTTTTCAAGCACCGCTGCGCCCCCTGTGGACATGGTCATTACCGTAGATGCTTCGGCGGCATCCTCAGCTCGGCGCAGCTTAACGTTGCGAAAGCCGCCAGTGCCCACGGAGCTGCCTTTGAGCTCTACCGCCTGGCCTCGGGTGACGAGGAGGAATGCGATCGCCAGCAACGCCCCTACTAGCAGTGCCGCATAGCTCAGCAGCATGACGCTGACGTGCATCATTAACCAGTTCGACTTGAGGGCCGGCACCAGCGGTTCTGAACCCTGCATGGTGTCGGGCAGGGTCAGGGTGGCAAAGGCGGCGATCGCCATAGCAATTGGAGCAGTGACGGCCCCCACCAAGGAGCTGCGACTCATGCGCTCGGCCACCAGGTGCATAGCGGTAATGCCCCAGGTCAGGGCAAATAGCGATTCGTAGAGGTTGCTCATCGGGAAGTAACCCCCCTCGATCCACCGGGCCCCGAGCAGGGCGGCGATGGTGAGGTTGCCTACGGCCATGGCGGCGGTGCCCAACGATGGCAGAACGGTGGCCTTGGGAAACGCCACGCCGCACCAGTAGAGCAGCATTGCCGCAAACAGCACCGCAAAGGATGCATTGTCAAGCCAACCCTGGAGCGCAATCAGATCCATGTTCGGTAGCCATGAGGAGTCTTTCCTATCGTACCGATTTTTTGGGCCGACTTTTGCGGGTTGAATGGTCGAGGCGGCGGTGAGAGCTACTGGGGAGTAGAAGGAGCGGTATCGGGAGCTGCCTCGGGGGTGGCTTCTGGGGTAGGAGTGGCTTGGGGTTCGGCTCCGCCAGGGAGGGGGCCGGGGCGATCGCCCCGCTTGAGCGCTGCGGTAATGTCGTAGCGCACCTGGCGATCGCTGAGCACCGTCGCCGTTACCCCGATGGCCTCGATCGCTTCAGAACTCAGCAGCCCATCCTGGGGCAGAGGCGGCAGCAGCAGGTTATTTTCCACCCCAGTGAGGGTCTCTAGGTTAATAAAAAAGTGGCCGTTGTTGGGGCGCGGCGCGTTGCCGGTAGTGATCTGGAAGAGGTCATTTTCGCCCAAGCTGCGGTTGGGAGTTGGGGCTACCTGCTCGGCAATGCCCTGACCCACGGTAAAGAAGGCAATGTCGCCGTCAAGCCAGCCATGGGCCATCACCAATGAGTCGAAGGGCGAGGTCCAACGGGTGACGGGCACGTCGCCTAGATCGGTGGTCTCGATCGCAAAGCGGTAGCGGCTCTCCATCACGGCGTCGAGCTGTTCAAAGGTGGCGGTGGCGGCCTCGCGATCGTTGGTTTTGACCATTAGCACCAGCGCCGGGTTCGGTAGCGGTGGGGCACTGCCACCGCCAGCTGGTGGGGGCGGGTTGAGCACCCCCAGAGCAAATTCTCCAGCCATCCAGGGCAGCAGGTTTTCTTTCAGGTTCAGCCCAGTGGCGGTTTGCAGCCCCAGGGATAAATCGCTGGCCTGCACCGGCAGCAGGGCCGAGAGCTGCTCACCCGCCTCAAAGTCTTCCCAAAATTGCTGAAAATCGCCCCCTGACACTGCTACTAGAGTGCCCGTGGGCAGTCGCTGGGGCATTTGGTCGGCCTTGTTGCCGGTGGCTAAGGCTTGGGGGCCGGGCTCTAGCCAGCTAATGCCCTGAAGACCGACGCCGCGGTTTTGCAGTGCGATCGCCCCCACTAGCCCCCGCGGGGTCTGAAACGCCCGCAGCCGCTCGGGAGCAATCGGTGGGTCGGCAGCCGCAGCTATAGTTTGAGACAGGGCCGGCACATCCACATAAAAGCGGGCCAGAGGCCGAGTTTCGGTAAGTTGCTCAAAGGCTTTGCCCACTCCGGGGCGGCTAACCAGTGACTCGCCTCCCCGATAGGTGTCGATCGCCCGCTTCAGCAGGGGCAACTGGGGGCTGAGCACCGCCGTCTCGGCATCGAGCACGGCGGCGTAGAGGGGGGTATCGGCCTCGCCGTCGAGCTGCTGTAGCGTAACGCCGCGGTAGGGAGCGTCTTCTACTGCCTCAGCTTTTCCCAGCCGCTCGCCCAGGTCGTTTTGGGCGCGGTTGGCGTCGGCAATGGGGATGACCACTAGCAGGTTTGAGGCTAGGGCCAGTTCAGGGGCGGGCAGCGATGGGGGCAAGTCGCTGGGGCCAGTCTCGACGGGCAGCACCGCCAGGGTAATCTCGGGGCCAACCCAGGGCTGAATGTCGCGGGCAAAGTTGAGGTCTTGCTCGGCCAGCAGGCGATCGCGCCACTGCACTAGCTGCTGGTCAAACTGGGCCTGGGTGGCCTCGGTACCAAACTGCCGCAGTCGTCGCCACTGATCCTCATCGCTGCTCAGGGCCACCACCGCCAGGGCATCGGCCGGAATGGCACTGGCCCCAGCGGGCAACGTTTTGGCTAATTGCCCGTGCCGGGAGGTGGCCCAAAAGGTTAGCGCACCGCCGCCAATAAAGAGTAGAGCTGCGCCCACGGGTAACAGCAGCGGAGGCTTTTTCTGCAGCAGCTTAGAATGCAACACTATAGGAGAGCCTGGCCAATTTGCCCTGCCACTCTAGCAAAGAACTTCGCCAACGGACCACGGATCGCGGCGCGCCTTAGCGAAAGCGAAAGTCGTATCCGGCGTAGCGATCGCCTTCGTAGAGCACCACTAGCCAGGTTTGCGGGTCAAACTCTAGGGGGTAGGCCTCGCGCTCAGCGGGCAGCCCCGCCTCGGTTTTGCCCGGTGACAGAACGCAGTAGGGCACCTGAAGAAACTCCTGCACCGTGGCCTTGGGGGCTTGCAGCTCGGTTTCTAAGAGCTTTTTAATTTGGTCGCGCGAGACTAGCGCCTTGGGCTGCTCTTGGCGAATGCAGGTAAAAGCCTTGGCATCCTGCATCTTGGCCTGATCGGGGTTGGGCGAAATCAGCAGGGCTGCCAAAGCGAGCATTGAACCTCCCGCCATGCCTCCGGCCATCAGCACCTGGCGGGGCTGGGGCCGGTCTGAGAAAGCTCCAGGGGCAGTTCGCCGAGGTTGGGAAGCGTAGGTATAGGGGCCAGGCTGAGGCCGCACCGATCGCGGCGGCATCGCCTGATGGTTCACCGGGCGAGGATGCACCGGCTGGGGCTGGGGGGTTTGATAGTGGGCCGACACAGGGTAAGAAGAATGTTGAACCATGGCGTTGACCTTTGCTGTCTACCGTTTGGGATAAGGGGGTGCCCTACTCTGCCGGGCAGCCAGAGTAGAGCCGCTGGCCTTGCGACTTTGCTTGAGGCAAAGAATCAGCCCGAGGATCCTTAAGCGCAGATGTTCTACGCTAAGGGCGAGTGCCGCTGGCTAGAGGGAATTGGCTGCCGAGGGGTATAGGCCCAAAATGGGGGCCTAGGTGGCAGCGAAGAGAGTGGGAAATTGATAGACTCAAGTATAGTACAAGAATACTATTTGGCAATCAGGTAGGTCAGTTGTTTTTTGGTTACGGTTTGAGAAGTGCCGTCTTGTTCCTCTCTGTTTCCTTGGGGGCCGCCGTGGCTGAGTCTGAAACGCCATGAACAAAACCATTGTCTGGTTTCGCCGCGACCTGCGCATTTCTGACCATGAGCCGCTGCTGCGGGCGGCTGGGCGGGGGCTGGTAGTGCCGGTGTTTGTGTTCGATCGCGCCCTGCTGCACCATCCTGAAACTGGCTCGGCTCGGGTGGCGTTTTTGCTGGCCGCCCTGCACGCTCTAGATGCAGACTTGAAAGCTTTGGGCGGACGGCTGATTGTGCGATCGGGCGATCCGGTTCAGGTCTTGCCCGATTTGGTCAAAGAAACCGACGCCGACGGCATCTATGCCCACACCGATGTCGAGCGCATCTATGGTCGGGTGCGTGATGCTCGCCTCAACCAGGCTCTCGCTCAGCGGGGGATGAAAATTCGCTGGTTCGAGCCCGCCGCCAGCGCCGCCGACCTTGTCCCCTACCCTCAATATCGTGAGCTATGGCATCGGGAGATGGGCCAACCCTTGGTGCCCACGCCCCAACAGATTTCCGTACCGCCAGAGATCCCCAGTGATCCGTTACCTGCCCTGGATGCCTTGGGCCACCGGGCCGACGAAAAGCCTATTCCCCCCGCCAGCACCGCCGCTGCCCGCGCCCTGCTGCAAAGCTTTTTGACCGACAAGGCCGATCGCTATTACTGGCAGCTGTCTTACCCCAGCGCCGAGGCTACCACGGGCCTCAGCCCCCACATCAAATTTGGGGTGATCTCGGTGCGAGAATGTGTGCAAACCATCCGCAGCGCGCCCGATTTTGGCGACAACCGGATTCGCCGCAGCCATCAACAATTAATTTCGCGCCTGCGGTGGGGCAACGGATTTACCCAGCGGTTTCGATATCTGCCTCAGCTAGAGCTGCGATCGCTCTACCGCACCTTTGATGACGATGGCTGGGCCTTTGACCCCGATCTCTACCAGGCCTGGCAGACCGGCCACACCGGCTTCCCGATTGTGGATGCCGCCGCCCGCTGTTTGCAGGCTACCGGAGGCTATCTGGCGCTAAACTTTCGCACCCGCGCTATCTATGCCAGCTTTCTCAGCAACCTGGGCGGCATCGACTGGCGCTATGGGGCGCTGCACTTTATGCGTCATTTAATAGACGGTGATTGCCCCATCGACCATTACCAGTGGGCCATGCAGTCGGGGGTGACCCACTGCATCGATAAAACCTGGACGCGCATCTACAACCCTGGCCAGGTAGCGGTCGATCGCTGCGATCCCGATGGTGAGTTCATCAAGCGCTGGGTGCCAGAGCTGGCGGATGTGCCTCCGGGGCAGCTCGGTAGTCCGCCCACTCTCTCAGGCTACCCCGCCCCAATTTTGAACTACAAAGCGGCCCGCCAGCGCCGGGTCAAACTGCTCGAAGCCCAGCGGGGCAAGTTTCTCAACGCTAGCAACCTGCTGCCTCACCTAGCGCAGATGCCAACTGATTTGACGCCCTTTGGGGTTGAAGTCCATGGGGGTGAGGTGGCTTGGGCTGAGGATGCGATCGCCGATCTCTTCCCCGCCGCGCTGCCGTTGGCTGACTTAGATGCAGTGCAGGCGGCGGCTCTGCGCACCTGGTTTGTGGCCCGTGTGAATGTGCTGCCGCCGAAGTCGCGGCGACGCAAGCCCCAAGCCCCGACCACAGATCCCAATATTCGCCAGCTCATGTTGCTGGGGGATATCGAATAGCAAAATTCTGGTGGCGTTGAGGGTGAGTTAGACAGGGCTTAAGGCTTGACCCCGCTGCAAGCCCCAGGCTTTTTTGAGCCCCTGGAGCCGGTAGTAGGCAGCCTTAGGCTGATTTTCGCGGTTTAGCAGCCCGCCAAAGGGCCAGAAAACGGCCTGATCTGACAGATCCCACCAGGAGACCACTTCGATTTCGGGTTTGCTGTAGCCCAGGGTGTAGATCTGCTCGACCCAGTCGGCCTGAACTTGCTCGCTCCAAGGGGCGTGCCACATTCCCAGCGCCTCGCCCATGATGGAAGTTTCGTCGGTGCCGGTGTTGGAAGAACAACCTATTTCGGTGATGTGGATGGGCTTGCCCAGGCCAACGAATCGATCGAGCAGGCGATCGATTTCGAACATATCCTGGTCGGGGTAGTAGAGCTGTAGACCAATCACCTCAAAGTCAATGGCGGTGGCCAAGCAGGCTTTGAGGTACTGATAGGGGCTGCGCTGGGGCGAGCCGTAAAGGGCGACATTGCGCGCCCACAGGCAGCAGCTATTGATTACCCGCTTCACGGCGGGGTAGCCTTCCTTTGCCGCATTGCAGGCCATGCGGGTGAGGTCGAGAAATTGGTCTTGGTCGTAGCCTAACTCGTTGCCCCAAGGGACAATATGGCCCTCATTAATCACGTCGTAGGTGGGAATTTGGCTGCCGTACCGCTGCGTGATCTCCACGATGCGCTGATGCAAGGCGGCTTTAACTTGCTCGTAGGGCAGTGGGCGCACCCAGTCGGGCACGCTGACCTCGTGAAACCAGGTAAGCGGGTGACCCTTGGGGGCAATGCCCGCCTGCCGTAGCCAGGCTACCTGGGTATCGACTTCGGTGTAAGTGGGTTGGCCCTGCTCGGGTTCAAAGGGTTTCCAGTAGAAGGGCACCGTGGCGGTGGTGAAAAGAGCCTCAAAGTGGCGATCGTACTCCGCTCCCAAGCCAGGGTGGGCGAAAGCATTGCAGCCGAGTTTAAAGTCCTGGCGCGGTGGGGTGCGGACAATGCGCTGGCGGGCGCGGCTGAGGGCGGCTTCTTCTCCAGCCCATAGCCCTTCCGCCAGGGCGTTGTTCCACAATGGAATCTGAATTTGCAGGTCGGGGGCTTGGCTGGCTTGGGTGAAGTAGGCCTGGGCGCGGTGAAGGCGATCGCGCACACTCTGAAGAATGCCGTAGCCCTGACGCTGCCAGCGATCGCACGCTTGGCTAACTCGGTAAAGGCGATCGCGCGCAAACACCCCATTCAGCACCATCGTAAAATCTTGCGGTGTAAAACCGCGCCCCTGGTTGTCAGCGTAGAGGGTGACATCGCCAAAGCCCTCAACGGGGAGCTGAAGGGCGATGGCAAAGCGGCCTGATGGCGGTTGAGAGGTGAGAATGCCGTCTTCTACGGTGCGATCGGGATGGGGGATCGGCTCGTCGTTGAGGTCGAGAAAGTAGAGACGGTTAAGCTCAAACTCAGGCAACGGATCGCCGTTCGGTAGGTAGGCGTGCAGAGTGAGCGGCGGCGGGCTGGCGAGAAGTTCGCCTGAGACATAGGCTAGACCTGAAACTGTGAGGGCAGTGGTCGTGGTGTAGCGCAGAAAGGGGCGACGTTTCATGGGGTTACTTCCCAAGTAGTAGACGATATTTTCTCCCTAGTTTCGTCCAGTCCCAAGATAGTCACTTATATCAAGTCCGCCTAGACAGGCATAATCAGCTCACAGCCTTTACCCACCAGTGAAAGCCTGTTAGACCTTGAATGAACGCTGGTCGATTGAGCAAGACTCGACACCGTTGGGCTACGACCGCTTCT
>JAHHHQ010000047.1 GCA_019359285.1 Nodosilinea sp. WJT8-NPBG4 | reverse complement strand
GACGACCGCAGGCTACACAGATGTGGTTTTGTTTACCTTTCCTCTTACCATTCTTACGGATGTGAGTAGCTCCGCATTCTGGACACTGCATCGCAGATTACCCTAACTCATCTAATTATGCAACGCCCTAAAACATACACATTCGGCGTTGTGATAAGGAGATGTTGCTTCTTATCACAACGCTGAATTTCCATTTCGAAAACTTTTATAGCAAGTGTCGGCTTTATTGGGACACTCGCACGCTTGGGAGCGTCTCAGTATTGAGCTTTTCAACTATTAGCTTTTCTAAGCCACCGAGCCAACACAATAATTAAGAACTTACTTAAGCTACTAAGGCACAACTCTAACAGGTGTACCAAGCTCGATACGAGTAAATAAGGCTTCTACATCGGCATTGTGCATTCGAATACAGCCATGAGAAGCCGCTGTCCCAACGGAGGCTGGGTCAGATGTGCCATGAAAGCCTACCCAGACATGACCGTCCGTCCAAAAGCCAACCCACCGGGTACCCAACGGATTGCGGGCATCGCCGCCAGGAATTCGCTCATCAGTGAAGGGGTGTATCCAGGTGGGGTTTTCGCGCATCTGCCGCACTTGAAAGGTACCTACGGGCGTTTCCCATCCGGCTCTGCCAATGCCAATCGGATACTCCTCAACGCGATTGACCCCTTGGTATAGGGTTACCTTGCGTTGGCTGAGGCTAATTTCTACCCAAACAGTTTCTTCGTTTGCTCTAGTTGAGCCGATGTCGGCAATAGGAGAAGCTGCCAGCACAGAAGACACTGCCATGGAGGGTGAGCTTTGCAGAAAGACTGCGCCAATAGCATAGGGCGCTAGTCCGAGCGTAGCCACTAGCCCAACTAGGTTGATCAACTGATTCCACGTTCTCATTCATGAGCTCCTACTGTTGGATAGTGTCTAGGCGGCCCAGACACTACGGGGACAGCACCACCCACGGCATTTCCAAAAAATCGCCGTGATTGATTCGCTTGATAAAATCTGCCAATTTCAAGCTAAAAAGAACGTGAATGATTGCCAACGCGCCATAGGGATGAAGTTTCCAACCAGGACGGCGTTATAAAGGGGATGTTCGTTACTACTTAAGTACCGTTGAAAAAATCACCGTGACGGTAGCGCTGGCGATCGCCACCACCTTAACCGTTGGCGCCATGCCCAACTGTCTTACCTCCCGGCTCCCCCATCCACTGCACTAGGCCCTACTCCAACGACTCTCGATACCGCGCCAACAGCGGCTGCAAAAAGTCGTAACCATCGACGCCAATCACGGCGAGGAACTGGCGACGGTGGTCGGCGAGAATGCCCTCAAAGGTCTCTGGCCCCAGCTGCCCATGGAGAATGCTGAGCAGGGCAGCGGGCTGCCGCCACTCGGGGGAGTCGATCTGGTGGTGCAGGTACATGCCAAGGCAGCCGGTGAGCACCGCTTGCTCCAGGTTGCCGTCGCCCTGGTAGGCGGCGGCAAGGTTGGCAAAATTGGAGGCCATCAGAAAGCGATCGCCGATCGCCTGCGCCACCTGGAGCCCCTGCTGGAGAGACGCGATCGCATCCCGATATTGTCCGAGCTTGAGCTGGGCGATGCCAAGGCTGTTGGCGCAGAGGGCCTGACTGGGGCGATCGCCTACCTGCTCCGACAACGCCAGCCCTTGCTCCAGATAGCTGAGCACGGTCTCGTACTGTTCTGCCTCCAGCAGTTGAGACTGGCCCTGGGCGACCTGGCTGTAGCCCACGTTGGCCAAAGCGTTGGCCTGGCCGATGCGATCGCCGCTCTGGCGGGCTAAAATCAGCGCCCGCTGGCTGTGGCCCTGGGCAGCCTCAAAGTCTTGCTGGGCCACCGAGGTGCGGCTGAGATGGTTGAGGCTGGCGATTTCACAGGGCACATCTCGGGCCTCGCGGGCCACCTCTAGGGCCTGTTGGTGAAAGCGCTGAGCCTGGCTGTAGTTACCCAGCGCCCGCTGCGAATAGCCCAGCAGGGTGAGAATACGGGCTTTTACCGCCGTGTTGGGCACCGCTTGCAGAGGTTGATCCAGGTACTCTAGCAGGGCGCGCAGGGGTTCCCCAGAGAGAGCGGTAAACAGGCCGCCATAGAGCGGAAAATAGCTCTGGTTCGCAAACTGCCGCAGCCCCTGAAGCGCTAGCTGAAACGACCCCATCGACAGGATGCGTTGGCCCTGCTGGCCCAGGCGGTCAGAGATCTGTCCCCAGACCACAGCAAAGGTGAGAAAGGTGGCGATCGACAGCCGCTTGCCCGATTGAGGGTCGTAGGGTTGGCGATCGAACCAGTTCACCAGGGCTAGCTGAAGGCGCTGCAAAACCACCCCCCAAGCAATCCAGTCGGCCACGGCCAAGGGAGCTGTTACGCCAGCGGCAGTGACCGTTTGATGCTGGGCTAGGTCAACAAACAAGCGTTTCAGCGCCGGGTTGCCCACAATTTTGCCCCAGTGCTGCCACGGGCCAGATTGTTCACCAGGCTCACTAAAGCCCAGCTGCTGACCCTGGGCGTAGATCCACCCCACCACGTCGCCTTCGAGCTGCTGCCAGGCGGCCAGTCCCTGGTCTAGTCCATCGGCTAGGGTAGCCAGGGCCGGGGCAGTCTCGCTAGCCTGCGCCGATTCGGGCGGCACCGGAGCCTGCTTTAGCGCCCGCACCAGCTGCCCCAGCTGTTCCCTAGAGAGGGGTTGATCGCGGTTGGGGTCAAGGGCGGTGAGGAGCTGAAACAGGCGATCCTCGGGTGGAGCCTGGAGAATTTCGGCTTCTATGCCAGTAAACACTGCTGTGGCCTGGTTATCGGCCTGCCAGTGCTCCCATTCGCCCTGGATAGTGCGGAGAGCACGCTGTTTGCGCAGGGCTTTGGCCTGCTTAAATTCGTCACTGTCGGGGGCCAAGTCGGGCTCTAGGGCAGCCAGGGTATTGGCCAAGGCCCGCTCAAACAGTTCGCCACCGCCTAGCTCGATGCCCGCTTGCAGCATGCGGTAGACCTGCTGTTTCGACTGAATTTTGCCCTTGAGAGTGGCGGCTACTATGTCATCAATGAGTGCCTGGTACGGTTGAGCCATAGATCGCCATGCTGTTCAAAACTGCGGAGGAGCCTTTGCCCCAAGTGTGCCACAGATTTTTCTGAGATTCAGCTTAGTAGTCTGCCAAGCCAAAGGTGACAGGTTAGTGAGGGTTTAAGGTGACAGGTTCATGGCCTGCCTTAGACCTTGAACCCTGAACCCCAAACTGTTGGAGCCTGTCACAATCAGCCTGGTCAAGTACTAGCAGCGGCAGAGTGTTGGGGGTCAAAGCCCGGCGAAACCTTGGGGTGAGGTAGCCTGGGAAAAGCTCATTCAATCCCTTAAATCTATGGGCGGGGTTTCCTGGAGTACTACCCACGCCGGGGTGCATCGGCTGCTCAAAGTTCGTCCGCTGTTGCCCCAGGGGGCGACAGGGCTATTGGCGGTGTCGGGCGGGCAAGACTCGGTGTGCCTGCTCAAGCTGCTGGTCGATCTGCGGCCTAAGTGGGGCTGGCAGCTGCGAGCGGTGCACTGCGATCACCGCTGGCGACCCGATTCGGCGGCCAACGCCGATTTTGTGCGGCAGCTGTGCGAAGGTTGGGGCGTTCCCTGTAAGGTGGTCACCGCCGACGCCGACTACGCCACCGAGGCCAAGGCGCGGCATTGGCGGTATCGGGTATTTGAAGAGTTAGCTAGTCAAGAACGCTGTACCCATTTGGCCACTGGGCATACGGCGAGCGATCGCACCGAAACCCTGCTCTACAACCTGCTGCGGGGCAGCGGCACTAATGGCCTCCAGGCCCTAGCCTGGCAGCGGCCTCTTTCCAAAGACAGCTCCGTCACCGTGGTGCGACCCCTGCTTGGGCTGACCCGCCAGCAGAGCGGAGAGTTTTGTCGCGAGTTTGACTTGCCCATCTGGCCCGATGCCACCAACCAAGACACCGGCTATGCCCGCAACCGCATTCGCCTAGAGCTGTTGCCCTACCTGCAACAGCACTTTAACCCTGGGGTAGACGTAACCCTGGCGAATACGGCTGAGCTACTCACCGCTGAGGTGGAGCTGCTAGAGGCGATGGCAGGCGAGTTGTATGAAGCATCGGTCTTGCCCCCCGCTCGAAATGGCGAAGCGTGGAAAATTCAGCGATCGCCCCTCAAGACCGCCCCCCTAGCCCTCCAGCGGCGGGTGCTGCGGCGGGTGCTCCAGCAGGTGACCTCAGCTCAGGTCAGCTTTGAGCATGTCGAGAAACTGACCGCCCTCCTCGTCGCCCCCCAGGGCAGCCAGAGCGATCCCTTCCCCGGTGGGTGGGTTGCCGTAGTAAATAGCGACTGGCTGGTGCTGAAACCATTGACGGCTAGGTGAGGCCACAGCATGGGATGGTGTACGTTCTAGAATGGCAATAGATTTATTAACCCTGTTTGCGTGGGCTAACCCATGACTTTACCCCCCGCTCTACGCTATCGCTTGATACGCCTGCAATCCCTGGGGCGATCGCTCAATCGCGCGACGGTGTGGGGTGGTCTTGGCCTGCTGGGGTTGCTAGCCGTGGCCGTGCCTCAGTACTCGCGCCACCCCGAGTGGCGCAGTCAGTACAACCCAGCGGTTGACAGTGCCGCCGTCAACACCAACACCAACCTGGGCAACTTATCTAACGACGATTTGGCCGACCTGGCCGAAATCGACAATCTAGCCGTGCTGCTTGACCAGATGCAGCCCACCACGGCTACTGCTTTAGAAGAGGTGGCGCGATCGCCCGATACCGACCCGCTAGCGCTGCCCACCGCTACAGAAGAGCAGCAGGCCCCCACTAGCCCCTTTGCCAACTATTTGGAGCGCAGCCGCTTTCGGTTCAGCCCCTCGGCCAGCAGCAGCGAAGCCGATTCTCTAGATACCACCCGATCGCTTGGCCAATCGTCAGCCGAACAGGCACCATCTGGGGAGGGCGCACCACAACCCAGTGCGCTGCAACAAGCGCTCAACCAACGCCGTGCCAATGCTGCCCCTCCCTCCGAGACAGCATCCGAAGAGCGCGATCCGGTAGCTGAAGCTGCCCCTACCGACAATCTGACGCCCTCCCCCTGGATGGTCGAGGGCAGCCTACCTGGGGTAGACCAGCGGTTTATTCGCACCACCCCACAGATGTCGCCACCGCCAGGCACGACGGGTTACACATTGCCGCCGACACTAGCGCCTAGTCCAGCAGCAGTAGCACCAGCGGCCCAAGCAGACCCAGCGGCGCTCAACTTAGACTTTGGGTCTCCCGCCGCTGCACCCTCTGCGGGGGTAACGGTGCAGCCTCCGTCTGGTGTGCCAAGCAATGTCCCTAGCTCCACTCCTCAGCCAGAACCTGCCCCGTTTTCCGCCCCAAGGCCACCCGGCGTTTACACCGGCAACGGCTATGTCAACACGTTCTCGAACCCAAGCGGGCCAGCAGATTAGGCAAATATCGAGCGAACCGGTTGACGTTTCAACGGTCAAACGTGCGCCGCAGTTTACCGGCGTGGCCTTTTGTTGGTCGAAACAAAAAGAGGATGACTAGGCTTTCTACCTGGTCATCCTCTAAGGATTGCGATGCAAAATGATGGGTTTAGTCAGCGTTTGACTCTGGGTAGGGGTCGCTCAGTTGCTCGGTCTCGGGGCAATCATCAGAGACAGTGATCTCAACATCGCCTCGGGGGACAGCGGCGAGGCGCTTGGTGACTGCGCCAATGCTCTCTATGCGCACCATTTCTTCCCAGGAGCAAATCTCGTCTTCTTCCTCAGTTTCATAGCGAAAGGTGACCAGATCGCCTTCGACATCTAAAATCCTTGCCCGCTCAATCCAACGCTGTTGATCCCGTAGAAAAATCCACACATCTTGACCATCACAACAGAGTTGATAGATCTTGCGGTGTAGCATAATTGCGGCTCCTTCACAGGTAACATCAACGCTCATATCGCTTCGCTAACGGAGGGGAGCGTTCACCCAGCTGAGATGGGGTTGCCTATATCACAGGCTTTGTCTAACCCCGTGGATGTGCTTTCGCTCTGGCTAAACTACGCGTCAGCAGTCTAGGTAGATGACCAGAGCTAGCGATCGCAGCGAATCTGGTTCTGTACCTTAACATTCCCCGAGGCATTCATTCTTCTCATATCAGTGAAGCGGAAACTGTAGTGTAGCAAGCCCTACCTTCGCTTGCCCACAACAGTCCTAGGGCGAGCGCTATAGTGAGAAATTAGCCCTGTTCTCGTGTCTTGCCCCTATGCTGCTGCACCTCTGCACCTGGCCCGAAGTTGAGGCTTACCTCACTCAGTCGTCAGGGATTATTTTGCCGATTGGCTCTACAGAACAGCACGGCCCCACCGGCCTGATTGGCACCGACGCCATCTGCGCTGAGGTGGTAGCTAAAGGCGTAGGAGAAGCCGCCAATGCTCTGGTTGGCCCCACCATCAATGTGGGGATGGCGCTGCACCACACGGCCTTTCCTGGCTCTATGACCCTGCGCCCCAGCACGCTGATTGCCGTCATTCAGGATTACCTCTCGCCTCTGGTGCGTCACGGCTTTACCCGGTTCTTTTTTGTCAATGGCCACGGCGGCAATATCGCCACCCTTAAGGCGGCCTTTGCCGAAGCCTACACCGCCCTAGCCCATGACCACATTCCCAATGCTGAGCGGGTGCGCTGCAAGACGGCCAACTGGTTTATGGCGCGATCGGTCTACACCTTGGCCAAGGAACTTTACGGCGACCAAGAAGGCTCCCACGCGACCCCTAGCGAAGTGGCTCTGACTCAGTACGCCTATCCCGATTTCATCAAGCAGGCGACTTTAGAGCCGCAGGTGGCTCCGTCGGGCCATGCGATCTATAGCCCTACGGATTTTCGGCAGCGCTATCCCGATGGCCGCATGGGCTCTAACCCGGCTCTGGCAACTCCCGAGCATGGGCAGCAGCTCTATGAGGCAGCGGTGAAAGAACTCACTAGCGATTATTTGGCTTTCTTGGCCGCAGAGTAAGGCTGAGTTGGTAGGCTGCATCCTATTGTTAGCGGTCGCATTGGCATAGCAGCAGCTTGACTTGCCATAACCACCCAGTGACATGGCGTTGCAGCGGGGTGACATAGCTTATCCACTCGGTGATATAGCATTGCAGGGCGATGTTATAGCGATGCAGGGCGATGATATGCCAATACCACCCAATGACATAGCATTGCAGGCAGTGGATATAGCGAAACCAGCCGTTGCTATGGCATTACCATAGGGGCTAGCCCTGTTTCGGCCCCGGCAATGCCCAGCGACTTCGAGATTTTGCGCAGCATTTACAACGCCTTCGACCCCTTTGAGCCGCTGCTCCCCGGCGACCCGGTGTATGTCAATTGCAGCGCCGTGCGGGGCGAAGAAAACATTTTGGTGGATGTGGGGCGGCAGATTACCTACAGCGATCGCATCACTCATCAGCTCTACACCGGCCATCGCGGCGCAGGCAAATCAACCGAGCTGCTGCGGCTCAAAGAAGCCCTAGAACAAGACGGCTACCGGGTCGTCTACTTTGCCGCCGAAGAGGCCGATATTGACCCTGAAGACGCGCAGTATACCGACATTCTGCTGGCCTGCACCCGCAACCTGCTGGCAGATTTGCAGGGCGATCAGAAACCGATTCAGCAGTGGTTAAAGTCGCGCAAGACTGAGCTAGTGGATGCAATGCAGAGTGAGGTCGGCTTTGACAGCCTTAACGCCGAGGTGCCCTTTAGCAAGCTCACCACCACGCTCAAGGTTAGCCCCACGGCTCGCGCCCAAATTCGCAAAATTGTGGAGCCGCATACGCCTTCACTGATTGAGGCGCTGAATGTGTTTATTGCCGAGGCCATGGCCCAAACGCCCCAGCGCACCACCCACAAGCTAGTGCTCATTGTCGATAGCCTCGATCGCATTCCATCCATTTTGCGAGAAAACGAACCCAGCAACCACGAGCAGATTTTTGTCGATCGCAGCGAACAGCTCAAAATGCTGGATTGCCACATCATCTACACCGTGCCGATTTCGCTAGTGTATTCGGGCCGTGCTCCCGACCTGCGCGACATTTACGATGCCGAAATTCAGGTGTTGCCGATGGTGATGGTGCGCGACCAAGCGGGGCAAGTATGCGAACCGGGGCTAGCCATTATGCGCGAGCTGGTGCGCCAGCGGGTGTTTCACGCCGAGGCGGTGAGCCCTGAGGCTCAACTGGTGGGTGGCATCTTTGACGATGGCGAAACTCTCGACCAGCTTTGCCTGATGAGCGGCGGCCACATGCGCAACCTGATGCTGATGGCTCAGGAGGCGATTAAGCAGACTACGGCGCTGCCCATTGGCAAGAAGGCGGTGCGCTTGGCGATTACCAAGGCCCGCAACACCTACCGCAATGCGGTGTATGACAACCAGTGGGGGCTGTTGGCCAGGGTGTGGCAAACCAAAGAGATTCTCAACGACGAGGCCCACCGCGACCTGCTGCTTAATCGCTGCATTTTGGAATATCGCTACCTTGACGGCGAGGGCGAAATTGTCTGCTGGCGCGATGTGCATCCGCTGCTGCTGGGCGTGAAGGAGTTTCAGTCGGCATTAGATAAACTAGAGACAGCCCCGTAGGGTGGGCATTGCCCACCAACGTCTTGTTATTGCCCTGCATCTTGGTGCCATTCATCCTTCGGTGCATCATCGCAATCTGATGCACCGAAGAAACCCTAGCAAGGCTGCAATGTTAATGGTGGGCAGTGCCCACCCTACGCTCTCAACGAAGCAGCGCTCTATGGCGAAACCTGAGCTAACCGAATGGGATGAAGACCTCACCGCTTCGGTGGAGGAGGACTATGAGGCGCTAGTGCGATCGCTGCAATGGGCGAAGGGGTTTGGTCTGCTGTTTGTGCAGTGTACCCCCGCCGAGGGCGAGCGGCTGATGGCGCGGGTGCAGGCCGACATTGCCGACAAAGCGATAGATGTGCTGCGCCTAGAGGGCGCGGTGGATGACCTGTACGAAACGGTCGCTGCCCTACCGAACATCGACAAGACCAACGTGCTGTTTGTCACCGGGTTAGAAAAGTCGCTGGTGCCCTACATTAAGCCTGGCTATGGCAGCGAAGGCGACTACTATGCCAAAGACATGGTGCCTAAGCTGCTCGGCAAGCTGAACCTGCAGCGCGAGAAATTTCGTGAAACCTTTAGGCTGTGCTTTGTGTTTTTGGTGCCGCCCTACGCGATGAAATACCTGATTCGCCGCGCGGCGGATTTCTTTGACTGGCGATCGGGCGTGTGGGAGTTTGTTGCACCTCAAGAGGAGTTACAGCAGGAGTCTCAGCGACTATTACAAGACAGTGAAATTGAAAAATACTGGGGTTTGACGCCTCAGCAACGGCGCGAGCGCTTTTGGGGAATTGAAGACCTACTTACAGAACGTGGTTGTGCTGACGAAGAACAAAGTAGATTACGGCGAGAGCAGGGAAGGCTCTTAAGTGCTGACCAAGACTTTATTTCTGCCATTGCTTATTATGACGCTGCGCTAGCGCTCATACTTGATGATCATAAAGCGCTCTACAACAAAGGAAACGCATTATTTAACTTGGATCGCTACGAAGATGCGGTTGCTAGCTACGACGCTGCCTTAGCCATTAAGCCCGAAAAGTATAACGCGCTTACAGCTAAGGGGGTAGCGCTAGTTAACCTAGGACGCCATCAAGATGCGATCGTCAACTATGATGCAGCCCTAGAAATTAAACCTGACTACTATCATGCACTATTTAACAAAGGGGTTGCGCTGGGTATTTTAGGCCGCTATGAGGAGGCAATTGCTAACTATGATTCTGCTCTAGCGATTAAACCCGAAGATTACAGAGCACTGAACCTCAAAGGAATTTCGTTGTTCAAGTTAGGCCGCTATGAGGAGGCAATTATTTGCCATAACACTGCCTTATTGATCAAATCTGATGATCATGATGCATTCAGCTTTAAAGGAATAGTATTGGATGAGATAGGTCGCTACGAGGAGGCGATGACTTGCTACGATGCAGCTTTAGCAATCAAACCCGACAAGCAAGAAGTGCTTAATCTAAAAGGGACAGTATTGGATGAATTAGGTTGCCACGAGGAGGCTATTACTAGCTATGATGCCGCTCTGGCGATCAACCCTGACAACCATGGTGTACTCCATAACAAAGGGGTTGCGCTAGAGAGTATGGGCCGCTATAAGGAGGCAATAGCTTGCTATGATGCCGCCCTCGCAATCAAACCCAATTACCACCAATCGCTTAACAATAAAGGGAATGCGCTGCGTAACTTAGGCTGCTACGAGGAAGCACTCGCTTGCTATGACGCCACTTTAGCGATCAAGCCCAACGATCACCAAGCGCTCAACAACAAAGGAATAGCACTGCATCACTTGGGTCGCAATCTACAAAAAGAGGGCCATGAAGAGGAGGCGTTAGCAAAGCTATCCGAAGAAATCGCCTGTTATGATGCCGCCTTAGCAATTAGGCCTGACTACCAGCTTGCAATAGACAATAAGCAAGAAGCCCTGCAAAAGCTGGCAGATGCTACTCACTAAGAGGATGAAGTATGGCAACATCTATAGCCGAAGAGGTGTAATGCAAATGGAATCTACAAACATTTTAGACTCGCAGACTTTAAAGGCATTAATCAAAGAAAGCCTGCGAGAAGTCTTGAGAGAAGAGCGCTTGAATCTGTGTCAGCTGCTAATGCCCTTTGTTAGTGATGACGAGAAAGCCGACATTGAAACCTCCCTTGGCTCCCCCAACGACTATGACGAGGATGAGTTCATTGACCTAACCAACTGGGTGCGGCATGGAGGTTCAATCTAGCAATCATAGGATGCATCATTGCCCCACGCGAGGTGCCGAGCAAATGCAGATTAAAATACAAGAGTAAGCCATGACAATTGATACCGAGATTACTCAAACCTTAGAACAAATGCCAACCAGCCTTAAGCAAGAGCTTTTGCACTATGCCAAGTACCTGATGGCTAACTACTCAGCAGACGCACCTCCACAAACGCAAAAACTTAAGAAGCGCCGCTCTGGCATTTTGCAAGGTACCTTTGTTCTGCCACTGCCAGACGATTTTGACGAGCCTCTAGAAGACTTCCAGGAATATATGTCGTGACAGCCTACCTGCTAGACACTCATACACTCATCTGGCTTACCGAAAACGATCCGACCCTGCCAGAGCCCCTGAAAGACCTGATCGATACAGCCGAAACAGTTTATCTCAGCATCGCCAGTCTTTGGGAAATCGCTATCAAGCTACAGCTAGGCAAACTGAGCCTTCAAAGGCCTTACGAAACCATTGGTTCTGTGATTGAGGTGTCAGACATCCTGCTTTTGCCGATTTCCTTTGCCGATACCGTTCAAATTCGTAATCTTGCTCTATATCATCGCGATCCCTTTGACCGAATGCTGATTGCTCAAGCCATTAATCAATCGTTGATCATCATCAGCAATGACAAAGCATTCAATGCCTACCCTGTGGAAAGATGCTGGGTATGAGTTAATTAGACTAATCAACTAATCCAGCAGCTTGCAACGTATAACAGAACGTCTCTCACAAGCAATTTCAAGCTTGATTAGCACAGACGAGCGCTCCCTATCCAAAAACTTTGCTGCGATCGTGCGATCGCCTCATTAAGCGGGCATCTTATCTTTACGACAGGTTAAAACCTGCCGTGTATTCGCCCAGCTTTCCACTATTCCTAACTCTGAAACAGGAGTGCATTATGCCCATTACTGATACCAGCCGTCGCCTGCGGCCCGCCATTCTCGACAAAGATATCGACTCCCTCCACGGTCTTGGCACCATTCCCACCTACAGCACCGTCCGCGCCGCAGCCACCCCCGACGCATTGCAGCTGGCCCACGCCAAAATGCGCGCCATGCAGCAGACCGAAACCGAAAAGCTCGCGATCGCCAAAGCCGCCACCGACGCCGCTCGTGTCGCCGAGTGGGAGTTTCACAACGCTGTGCTGGCTATGAAAGAGTGCGTGCGCGGCCAGTTTGGCTCCGACAGCAACGAAGCCCAGGCGATCGGCCTGAAGAAAAAGTCTGAGCGCAAACGCCCCAAGCGCCAGGCTGCCTAACTATAAATTTTCTCCTGATGTTGGAACGCTCCAGATACCGCTGGGGCGTTTTTTTGTAGCGTCCTCGGGCTACGGTTCTGGCATTCGCCAGTTGGGATTGACCAAGCTGGTCATCACGTGGTCTTGCCACTGGCCGTCGATGAACAGGTAATCGCGGGCAATGCCTTCAATTTGAAACCCTAGCCGCTTGAGCACGTTGGCACTGCGATGGTTGTGGGGCATGTAGTTGGCCATCACCCGGTGCAGATTGAGGCCGTCAAAGGCGTAGGCAATGATCGCTTTGCCAGCCTCGGTCATATAGCCCTGGCCTTGATGCTCGGCGGAGAGGCCATAGCCCAGAGTGGCCCCCTGAAACGCGCCCCGAATGATGGTGTTGAGGTTGATGGTGCCCATCACCTGGCTCGGCTCATCGCGAGAAAAGATAAACAGCTTCACCGCCTGACCGGCGTAGAAATCGTTGCGGCGGGCATTCAACACATTCCGCCAAAAGTCTGGGGTGTAAAAGTCGGCTGGCCGCTGGGGTTCAAAGGGTTGTAGGTAGTCGCTGTTGTCGTGGTAGTAGCGCAAAATCTCGGCAATGTCGCCGGGTTTGCCAAGCCGCAGCCGCAGCCGTGGGGTGTTGAGCGTGGGCTCTTGAGTGATCATCGTCGCCCATAGTAGTGGCCCACCGAGGTTTGAGCTGAGCAATGGAGCGCCATCCTGCGGTGAGAGGAGCATTGCTATGGTGCCATAGGAGAGGGTGAGGGGGGTGGGGAAGTGGGGCAGATGAGGGAGGTGAGGAAGATGGGGAGTGAGAGAGGGGCGGGGGCTTTTTCGGTATAGTAGGGGTCTGCAAAATCGAGGATAGAGAGCTATGGCGCGCCTGGCACTGTTGAGCGTATCGGATAAAACCGGGCTGGTAGAGTTGGCCAAAACTTTAGTAGAAGAGTTTGGCTTTGACCTAATCAGCAGCGGCGGTACGGCGAAGGCGATCGCAGCAGCAGGCCTCCCCGTCACCAAAGTCTCTGACTACACCGGCTCGCCAGAAATTCTCGGCGGGCGCGTCAAGACGCTGCACCCCAAAATCCACGGCGGCATTTTGGCGCGGCAAGACTTGGCCGAAGACCAAAAAGATTTGGCCGACAACGGCATTCGTCCACTAGATCTGGTGGTGGTAAACCTCTACCCCTTTGAGCAGACGATCGCCAAAGACGGCGTGACCATGGCCGATGCGATCGAGAATATCGACATCGGTGGGCCAGCCATGCTGCGGGCGGCCGCCAAAAACCACGCCCATCTCACCGTGCTGTGCAGCGCCGAGCAGTATGGGCCGTATCTAGATGCGCTGCGAGTTAGCGAAGGCCAGGTGCCCCTAGAGTTTCGGCAAGCCTGCGCGCGGGCAGCATTTTGGCATACGGCCAGCTACGACCAGGCGATCGCCACCTATCTCACCGCTGCCACCAGTGAGGAGGGTGAGCTGCCTCAGCAGTGGGCCATGACGGGTCGCCAGCAGGCCACTCTGCGCTACGGCGAGAATCCTCACCAGACGGCGGCCTGGTACCGCACCGGCTCTGTGCCCACCGGCTGGGCTGGGGCTGAGCAGCTTCAGGGCAAAGAGCTGAGCTACAACAATCTGGTGGATCTGGAGGCGGCACGGCGGATTATTGCAGAGTTCCCCAGCGATCGCCCTGCCGCCGCCGTGCTCAAGCACACCAACCCCTGCGGCGTCGGGATGGGCGATACGCTAGCTAGCGCCTACCGCCGCGCCTACGATGCCGACGATGTCTCCGCCTTTGGCGGCATTGTGGTGCTCAATCGCCCCATTGATGCCGACACCGCCGAGCAGCTCACGGGCACGTTTTTGGAGTGCATTGTGGCCCCAGGGTGCGATCGCGCCGCCCAAGACATCCTCGCCAAAAAGCAAAACCTGCGGGTGCTAGTGCTAGAGGATTTGCTGACCGGGCCAACGCAGGTGGTGAATGCGATCGCGGGTGGCTTCTTGCTCCAGGCTCCCGACACTTATCGCGACGACCCCGCTACCTGGCAGATTGTTACGGAAGCCCAGCCCACCGAGGCCGAGCTCGCCGAAATGTTGTTTGCCTGGCGGGTGGTGAAGCATGTGAAATCAAATGCGATCGTGGTGACTCACCAGCAGCAAACCCTCGGCATTGGGGCTGGGCAGATGAACCGCGTCGGCTCCGTCAGTATTGCCTTGGCGCAGGCGGGGACAAAAGCCCAGGGGGCCGTTTTAGCCAGCGATGGCTTCTTTCCCTTCGACGATTCGGTACGCACTGCCGCCGCTGCGGGCATTCGAGCTGTGGTGCAGCCCGGCGGCAGCCGCCGTGATGAAGACTCGATCAAAGCAGCCAACGAGCTAGGTCTGATTATGGCGATGACCGGCGTGCGGCATTTTCTGCACTAGAGGCGCGGAGGATGTCGTTTCTACCGAAGTCATTTGAGGTGCCAGCGGTGGTCGAGACAGCCCGGTTTAGGCTGCGATCGATCACCATTCATGATGCATTCAAAGACTTTGATGCCGTCATGTCGAGTCGCGACCATCTCTGGAACCGCTTTGGTGAGATTTGGGGCTGGCCCCCAGAAGACCTCACCATTGAACAGGACATTGTCGATTTGGGCTGGCATCAAAAAGAGTTTCAGCTCAAATCTTCCTTTGACTATGCGGTCATGAGCCTCGATGAAACTCGCCTACTCGGCTGCATCTACATCGACCCGCCACCGCAAGCCAACGTAGATGCCGAAGTTTGGTATTGGGCTAGGCAAAGCGAACTGGCCGCAGGCTTAGAAGCTGAGCTGGAAGTCTTTTTGCTGCCTTGGCTACAAGACAACTGGCCGTTTAGCACTATCTATCTCAATGGCACCGTCGCCAGACTTGGTGAGAGCTAGATGCCCAAAGCAGCTCCACTAATCAAAGTAGTTATTCTGAAGTTTCAGATTCAACCAAGGCCCCCTCAGGCACCGGGTCGTAGCCGCCGGGGTGAAAGGGGTGACAGCGAGTAATCCGTCGCGCCGCGAGCCAGCCCCCTTTCACTGGACCAAACCGCTCGATCGCCGTCAGCGCGTACTGGGAGCAGGTCGGGTTGAATCGGCAGGTGGGCGGAAACAGCGGCGACAGCAGCCGTCGATAACCGTGAATGAGGAGCAGTAGGACTTGCTTCATAGCTCCATTTTAGCGAGCTGGGGTGCAGGGTTTACGGTGCAGGGTATAAGGCAAAAGCAGGAACCCTGCACCAAAAACCTTGAACCTTACACCCTCTAATAATCCAACATCAGCGTGTTGTAGTCTTGCGGAGCCTGGCGGCTGTTGCGCTCGGGCAGATACACGTTGGCGCTGGGGGCAAAGTTCAAACCTTGCGGCTTGGGGATAGCGGCGGACCGGCTGGGCTGGCGCAGCGTGGCGGCTTTGGTGTCGAGCCCTGCGGTTGCTTGCTCAATTTCAGCAAGGCGATCGCATAGTTGCTGGCGGCGACCATCGATGTACTCTAGCTCCTGCTCAAGGCGTGTCTTCTCGACGGTGAGCTTGTACATATCGAGATACTGCGCGGCCTCAGTAGCCGGGCGTGGCATCGTGCTGATCTTAGGAAAACTTCGGCGGGGGGCGCGTTTGATGCTCATAAGCTATCCGAGGGCTGACCTAGAGTTCACAGCGTTAGCTTGCCCACCCAGCTCGCACAATTCCCAGCGGCGCACAATTTGTAGCAGTGATCAGGCCTCGGCTAGCACGCGGGCCAGGGCATAGGCCACAGCTAACCCCACATTGTCGCCCTCTCGATTAGTGGCGGCAGCGATGGTGGTAGGGCGACCCGCCAAGGCTGAGAAGTGAAAGGCCGCGATCGAATAGCCTGGTCCGCCACCGTTGTGCCCTGCGACTCGACCATAGGGCGATGCCGTATCCACAAACAGGCCCAGCCCGCAGCCTACGTTTTGCAGGGGTGGGTGTGGCCCCAGGCTATGAACCGGCTGAGCCATCTGCTCTACCAGTGTGAGGTCGAGGATATGGCCTCTGATTAGGGCGTGCATGATCGTGGCTAGCTCTGCCGCTGTAGACACCACCACCCCATGGGACACCCAGCCGGGATGGTAGCGCTGCGACATATCCTCAAGCTCATCGTTAAATGTTGACGTATAGCCCGGCATCAGGTCCGTGACGTCGTCTAATGAAGCGGCGACAAAGGTATGCTTCAAGCCCAGGGGCGTAAAAAATAACTCGTCTAAATAGTCCTGCATCGATTGCCCCGTAACCTTTTCCAGCAGCAGCTTGAGCGCTAGATAGCCGATGTTGGAGTACGACCAGCCTTGGCCAGGGTCAAACAACAATCCTCGTCTAGAAGCCCCCTCAAGAAAGGCCTCGGGCGACCAGGGCGAACCGGAGGTTGTTTTGACGGCCGCCTGGTAGGCCGACAGACCGCCGTAGTCGGGCAATCCACCGCTGTGGCTGAGAATCTGGCGCAGGGTAATGGGGGTCTGCACCGGAAAATTTGGCCAGTAGTTTTGAATAGGTGCATCCAGACTCAATCGTCCTGATTTAACCTGATTCATCACCGCCGCCGCAATCAGAGATTTAGTCACGCTATAGATATAGAAGCTGGCATCGATGGGGAGCGGTATCGTCTGGTGCAGGTCTTGATGCCCCACGCTCACAGCGAGCAAGGGCTGACCTTCTATACAAATGGCAATCGCCGCCCCTGGTATTCGCGCCTGGGCCAGCGTTCGGTCAACCGCTTCTTTAAGCGCCGCTTGCATGCCTTGATCCATATGATTAAAGGATTAAAGCTCGATATCTTGACAGACCGCTCGAATGATTTGCCGCAGCCAAAGATTGGCAGAGTTGCGATCGCTGAGTTTGCTCCAGGCCATCGAGATAACCCAGTGGGGCATCTCAAGGGGCAGTTTAAAGACCTGTAGGGGATAGTACTGGAGAAAGTGCTGTTCTAGACAAGAGGGAATGGCTGCAAGTAGATCAGAGGTAGCGATCGCCGTTGGCAATGCCAACCAGTAGGGCACCGTCAGCGCAACGCGTCGCTGTAGCCCTTGCTCGGCCAAAATTTGGTCAACAATGCCGACTGCATCCCGCCGCAGCGTAAAGAGCGCGTGGGGAAACGCAACAAATTGCTCTAGCTCAACTTTGCCATTCTCAAGGGCAGGATGATTTAATCGACAGACTCCCAAGAACCGCTCTGCCAGCAGGTTTTCTTCAAGAATATGGCTGGGCAAATTTGCAAACGTTCCCAGTGCCAAATCGACAATCTCCCCTTCAATCAACTCTACAAATGACTCTTTTTCGATGGTAATTAAGCGCAGATCGATGTGTGGTGCTTGTTGCTTAAAAGCGACCAGCATTTTCGGCAAAATCAAGCTGGCAAAATAGTCAGATGTGGCTAGGGTAAACACCCGTTGCGAACTGATCGGGATGAATGATTGCGGTTCTGCCAGAGTTGCTCGAATGGTATCTAGTGCAGCAGTGATCTGGGGAGCGATCGCTTTAGCTTTTGCTGTAGGCCGCATCTCTCGCCCTACTCGCACAAACAAGTCGTCATCAAAAAGCGATCGCAGTCTGCCCAGGGCTGCACTCATAGCGGGCTGACCCACATGAAGGCGTTGAGCCGCCGCCGTTACGCTTTGCTCGGCATACAGCGCCTCAAAGGCGACCAGCAGGTTGAGGTCAATGGCGCTTAGATCTATCATCCACAGTAATAGTTTATATGCTTACTATCAATTTGATTTATCTTAACGCTGCCGTTATTGTAAGGCTTAAGTAAGTTAGAGAACGCAAATCATGACTGATATAGAAACCCAAAATTTAGCGGTCGCCCGTCGATACGTCGAGCAATTTTTAGGCAAAGGCGATATGAGCTTAGCCACAGAACTGCTGGCCGACAACGTGCAAATCATCACTGGCCTCAAACCCACTAGCCCAATTGATGGTATTGAGGAATACAAACAGATTTTTTCTGGTTTCTACGATGCCTTCCCCGATGTAAAACCCTTGACGATTGAGGATAGTTTTGCGACAGGCGATCGCGTTGTGGTGCGCTTTAAGTCATTTCAGCAGCATGTGAAAGACTATTTTGGCATTCCTAAAAGCGATCGCGTTATTACCTTTCACGAAACCCACGTTATGCGCATTATCAACGGCAAGATTGTGGAAAATATTGTCAGCGCTACAAATTTAGAATTTGAAATGCTGTTGGCTCCAGTGTTAGCGCCTTTGATTCTGACCTAACTATTTAAGGAATTCCAAACATTTTCCACAAAGACAGCGATCGCCTAAATCAAGAACTGCTCGGTTTTGTCGGGTAGGATACATGACTATTTGTTGATTGTGCGCCAACATCAACTCAGCGATATGTGAGACGCCCAAACTGTGTTCTATTCTGCGCTGTAGCTATGACCCTTCCAGATCTCTATGCCGATACACCCGTTGAGCTAGTGTCAGCTCAATCTTTAGCGACCTTTCCTATCAATACATTTTTAGAAAATCTCGCGATCTCCCCCAATGGCGACATCTTTGTCACCAGCCACGAAGCCGGCGAAATCTTTAAGCTCGACACCAATCACAACCTCACTCAATATGCCAAGTTGGACGGCAAAGTCACGGGCATTGTCATTATTGGGGTAGACAGCCTTTTGGTCAACGGATGGAATGCGGAGGGCGTACCGTTTATTGCAACGCTAACGCAGGGAACAGTGCAGTCGTTGCAAACTGTTCCAGAGGGTGCTTTTCTCAATGGCATTACAGCAATTGCACCCGACTTATACCTTATGGCCGACTCCTACCGAGGCGCGATCTGGAGCTTTGAACTGGCAACCAAGGCCGTTAAAATTTGGCTAGAGCACCCTTTGCTGGCCCGCAGCGACAACAATGATCCCTTCCCAGCCGCCAACGGGCTAAAGCGATTTGGGAACGTTCTATACGTGTCAAATACTCAGCAACAGCTTTTGCTGCGCATTCCCCTAGACCACAACTTGGCACCCCAAGCGCCCGAGATATTTGTGTCGGGCACTAACATTGATGATTTTGCCTTTGATGCCCACGGCAACCTCTACGGGGCAACCCATGTTTACAACAGCGTGCTGCGCATCGAGTCCGATGGCAGCACGACGATTATTGCCCAGTCTGAGCAAGGGGTCACTGGCTGCACTGCTGTAGCGTTTTATGGCACAGACTTGTACGTCGTCAACAATGGAGGCATGTTTTTGCCGTCGCCAGGGGGCATTGAGCCGGCCCACATCGTGCGGCTCGAGGTGGGTGTTACCGGTGCACCCCCATCGGAAGTTACACCATGATTAGTGACCCTCCCGTGACGGTGGATGTGGTGCAGAGCGTCAGACCCGGCAAAGACCGCGAGTTTGAGGCTTTGCTGGAGAAAATCATTGGCACCGCCAGCCCTTTTGAAGGCTATTTAGGCTCCTCGGTCTTTCGACCTAATGAACAAAACCCGTCAGAATATCGCATTATCTTCAAGTTCGACCACCTAGAAAATCTGAAGCGCTGGGAAAACTCTTCCGCTCGCCAAAGGTTTTTGAGCGAAGCCAAAGAAATCACCACCAATGATGGAACTTTCTCAATTATTACTGGGCTAGAAACCTGGTTTACGCTACCTGCAAAACCGGGCATAAAGCCTCCAGCTCGTTACAAGATGGTCGTGGTTTCTGGAGTGGCCATTTTTGCCATCAACCGAGGGCTGGCGTTGCTGCCCACATCCTGGTTAGCACCGTTTCCACCACTGGTGCAGCTGCTAATTTTAGTGTTCATCACAACGGCTCTAATGACCTACGTGGTCATGCCCAGATTGACCAAGCTACTGGCTAGTTGGCTCTATCCCCAGCTTTAGTTACTTACCCAAACTAGGAGAAAAGTTATGCCAAAGTTATGCGTCATTGTTGGTATGGGTGAAGGCAACGGCATGGCGATCGCCCGCAAATTTGCCAGTGAAGGCTTTGCGATCGCCATGATTGCCCGCAATGAAAACAAGCTGAAAGGTTATCAAACTACCCTACAAACCGAGGGCATTACTTCCCACTACTTCCTAGCCGATGCAGGGGATGAGGCCGCGCTGACAGCCGCGTTTGCAGCTATCCAAGCGCAGTTAGGTACGCCAGAGGTGCTAATTTACAATGCCGCCGTACCCCGCATGGAAAGCGTCTTGCAGACCAGCTACGACACCTTGGTCAACGACTTCAAGGCCAATGTAGCAGGGGCGATCGCCTGCGTTCAGGCCATTCTTCCCGCCATGCAGACTGAGCAGAAAGGCACGCTACTATTCACTGGCGGTGGGTTCGCCCTCTACCCCGACCCCAACTTTGTCTCTCTCTCCCTAGGCAAAGCAGGCATTCGCGTGCTGGCCAGTACGCTCCACGCTGCCCTAAAGGATTCGCCGATTAAAGTCGGTACTGTCACCATCTGCGGCACAGTCAACGGCGATGACCCCAAGTACAGCAGCGATCGCATCGCTGAAGAATACTGGAAGCTCCACATTGCCGAAAATGGGGATTACGAAACGATCTACTGAGCTGCCGTTGATATGGGCTAAGCCCCCCAACTGGGGTGATATAGGCCGGATTTGAATCGTGGCAGCGAGCGGAATCGTCCTAAACCAGCCTAAAGCTGGCCAAAGCCCTTCTTTTTCTTCTGGCTTTTCTGTTTCTTGTTGCTAGGGGGGCGAAAACCGGGCTGAGGCCCGCCGCCCATGCCCGGTAGCCCTGGCATACCGCCGCCCATACCGGGCATGCCACCACCCATGCCGGGCATACCACCCATACCAGGGAATCCGCCGCCCCGACCCATCTGCTGCATCATAGTGCGCATTTTGGTGAAGTCGCTGACCAGCTTGCCCACGTCTTTTTCTTGATGGCCTGAGCCTTTGGCGATGCGACGGCGGCGGCTGGGGGAGCTGGAGAGCAGGTTGGGCTGCTTGCGCTCCTGGGTAGTCATGGAGTTGATCATGGCTTCACAGCGCTTGAGCTGGGCCTCGCCCTGTTCCAGCATGTCGCCCGTGATCTGCTTACCCATGCCGGGAATTAGCTTCATGATGCCGCCCAGCGAGCCCATGCTCTTCATAAAGCGCATCTGCTTGAGAAAGTCGTCGAAGTCAAATTCGGCTTCGAGAATTTTCTGCGTCAGCTTTTCGGCGTCGGCAATATCGACCGATTCCTGGGCTCTTTCAACCAGGGTGAGCACATCGCCCATGCCCAAAATGCGAGAGGCCATGCGATCGGGGTAGAAAGGTTGCAGCGCCTCTACCTTTTCGCCCACACCGATGAACTTGATGGGCTGGCCCGAAATTTGCCGCACCGATAGGGCCGCCCCACCGCGAGCATCACCGTCCATTTTGGTGAGAATAGCCCCGGTAATGCCGATCTGATCGTGGAAGGTGCGGGTGAGGTTGGCGGCTTCCTGGCCGGTCATGGCATCGACCACCAGCAGCACTTCGTCGGGGTCGATGGCCGTTTTGATGTCGGCCAGTTCGGCCATCATTTTGGGGTCGATCTGCAAACGGCCTGCCGTGTCGACAATGACGGTGTCAATTCCATCGGCCTTGGCTTTCTCAATGCCCTGGCGAGCGATCTCCACCGGGTTGGCGTCGGTGCCTAGCTCAAACACGGGCACGTCGATCTGCTTACCCAGGGTGACCAGCTGATCGATTGCTGCGGGGCGGTAAACGTCAGTGGCTACCAGCAGGGTGCTGCGGTTTTCTTTGCGCAGGTGCAGGGCTAGCTTGGCGGTGGCAGTGGTTTTACCCGTACCCTGAAGGCCTGCCATCAGCACTACGGTGGGCTTGGTCGACACATCGGCCAGAGGGGCGTTGGTGTCGCCCATGAGCCGAATGAGCTCGTCGTTCACCACTTTGATGAACTGCTGGTCGGGGCTCACCCCTTTGACCACCTCAATGCCCAAGGCGTTTTCTTTGACCTGGGCAATAAAATCTTTGATCACCTGAAGGTTGACATCGGCCTCTAGCAGGGCGCGGCGCACCTCGCGCAGGGCGCTGTCGATGTTAGACTCGCTGATTTTGTCCTGACCACGCAGGCTTTTCCAGGCAGACTCAAGGCGATCAGAGAGGGCTTCAAACATGGTTTAACGAAGAGAATAATCCTGGGGCGGAAATTCTATTCTAAGGGGTGAAGGTCCTAACGAGGAGCGCAGCTAGCCCAGCTGGGGACGACGCGCCGCGATTGGGTACCATAGATATAAACGACAAACTCATCCAACAAGTGAGCTGACACAAATACCAAGTTGATGTCGCGATGCAGGGGTAGGGTTTATCCCATCTCTAGAAACTCCTAGGGTTCCGCAAAGATTTGAGTGCTGCTACGGAATTCCCCTGAGTTGCTTTGTAAGACTTTTGAAGGGTACGTCAAGAGCAACTATGGCAAACGAATCGTCTCGCTGCATCGATACTGATCGAATAGCTACCCCTGAGGGGGGACTACTGACAGATATTTCCTATAGTCTGGGCGATCGCGATGAATGTGCCCAGGAGGGTAAGACCCCTGATCAATCGATCGCTCGACCGACCTTGCCCTGGCTAGAGCTAATTCAGAACTACAGCCATTTGGTGATGGCGGTGGTGGATGTGGCCACGGCGATCAGCAGCCCCACCCAGGGCCATTCGGTGCTGTTTGCCAACCGATATTTTTGTCGACTGACGGGCATTCGTCCTGAGGGAGGGCACCTCGACCTAAGCTTTTTTGACCAACTCTCAGCGGCCGATCAAACGGGGCTGCGGGAGCGGTTCCGACGGCATTTCTTAAATGCGGTGCTTCGCTATGCCTACGGGGCAGACGACTTGGTCTCGCAGCGGCTGCTCCATGAGCCGCTGGTGGTGTCGCTAACCGATTCTGAAACCGGCGAGATTCGCCAGGTTGAGCTCCGACTGCGCACGGCGACAGGGGGCTTGCAGATAACGGCGATCGCGCCCGAGCTCCAGGCTAGCCTGGCAGACTGCTGGTCCGTGGCCCCCAGCCGCGAGCAGGTGACCACCCAGGTGCTTAGCCAAGAACCCGCCTTTAGACAGCTGATTGCAGCCCTCAAGCCTGACCAATACAGCGCTAGTGGCCAAATTTTAATTGAGGGCATCGACGTCACCGAGCGAGAGACCTCTAAGGCGCTGATTGAGCTTCTGGTGGGTCACGAGTCAGTGCTGGGCACCCGCCGCTTTGAGCAGGCGAACGAGCTGATGAAGCAGCTGTTTAGCGCTACAGACAGCTTTTTGCTGAGCGCCGAAAATAGCCAGGCCCAGCTCTTTATCCAGCTCAACCAGCCCGAGTGGCAAACTGCCAACTACGCGATCGCAGACTTGCAGGGATCGGTCTTTTTGCGGGCTACCGATCGCCGTGAGGTGGTCAATGTGCCCGACCTTAGCCTCGACTGCACTACTGCCTGCGAGGCAGCAATGCTGAATCAGGGGGTGCGATCGCTGCTGCTGATTCCCCTGGTGATGCGCACCGCTCGTCTGGGCGACAGCACGGCTCAGATGGTGGGCCTTATAGGCCTCACCAGCCCTAGGCCCTACGCCTTTGATCAGGACGATTGCAGCCGCGCCACGACGCTAATTCCAGCGCTGACAGCGGCTATGCGCCACAGTGTGCAAGATCGCTTCACCAACATTCACCCCTCGGTGCGGTGGCGGTTTGAGCAAGAGGCCGAGCGCCTCAGCCTGGGGCTGCCCCCCGCCCAGATTGTCTTTGAGAACGTCTACCCGCTCTATGGCATCTCTGACATTCGCGGCTCGTCAGACGAGCGCAACCGGACGATCCAAAAGGATCTGCTGACCCAGTTTCGCCTCGCCCTAGCCGTGGTGGAAGCGGCTGGCCGGGCCGTGAACAATGCCCTGGTGGGGCAGCTGGCCCTCGATCTGGCCGACCACATTGCCATACTGGAGCGAGGGGTGACGGTTGATTCTGAGGTGACGCTGCTGCGCTATCTGCAAGCGGAAGTGGAGGTACATTTCACCTACTTTGCCCAACACAGCCCTGAGGCCGCAGCTGCGATCGCCCAGTACAGAGCTGCCATCGATGCTAACCATGGCTGCGTCTATGCCGCCCGAGCCCTGTATGACGACACCATTGGCCACATCAACGGGCTGCTCCGCGACACCTGGACCCAGTGGCAGCAGTCGATGCAGGCGATCACCCCCCACTACTGCGATCTCGAGGCCACCGACGGCATTGACCACATGATCTACGCCGGTCAGGCCATTGACCCCAACTTCACCGAGTTTCAGCTGAAGTCGCTGCGCTACGAGCAGCTGCGGGCGGTGTGCGACTGCGCTCGCAAAGGGTTTTCTCTCAAGGCCGCCTACGACACCGACATGACCATTACCCACCTGGTGCTGGTGCAGGGCTACACGGTGGATATCGTCCACGACGAATCTACCGAGCGCTTGTTTGACGTACGGGGCACCCGCGACACCCGCTACGAAATCGTCAAAAAGCGCATTGACAAAGCCCGCGATGCGGAAAAGGGCGATCGCATTACCCAGCCCGGCATGCTGACGGTGGTCTATTCGACCAGCGAAGAGTGGCAGGAGTATGGGCGCTACCTACGCTACCTGCACCGCGAGGGCGTTGTGTCGGGCGACGTCGAGCAGGGCACGGTAGAACCTCTCCAGGGAGTCAGCGGCCTCAAGTTTGCTCGGGTACGGGTGAACCCGGAGTAGGGGCAATTGCCGCAGATAGGCTCTAAAAAGGACCGGTTGCCTTGGGGTCGTCCATTCACGCGTTGGACAACTCAACAGGCACCCGGTCCTTAAAAGCCAACTTGTTTATCGGCTGCGTTGCAGACCGGGAGGTAGACCACGATCGCTGTCGGCCTGCCGCTGAAGGCCGGGGGGAAGGCCGCGATCGCTATCGACCCGGCGCTGAAGACCGGGGGGCAGGTTCTCATCCTCTGCCGTGGATTCGCTGACCACAGAAGTCCCCGTTTCAGGGATTTCGACGACAACAGAGTCAGTGGTTTCAAGCGTGACCTCAGGAGTTTCCAGCGTAGCGGCAGGGGATGCGACCTGGGGCGCTGGTTCTTGCGCCACGGGTGCGCTGGGCTGAGGACGCTGCCCTCGGCCTTGGTCGGGGCGGGCATCTGCGGCGGTGGCGACTAGGGCGGCGGTGGCCAAAATGCTGAGGCTGGCTAGGGCAAGTTGCGATCGCAGGCTCATAACGGTCATCCTTGGGTCAACAACGAGGGAGCAGCACGCCCAATCCCGTGTGAGCCGCTGCCTTGATGTATCCAAGGTAACCATAGGGGGCCGAACCCCTCATCTGTGGATACACCCATCTCCGTCGCAGAGGGGGTAAGCCGAGTCGTAGCGCGCCTGGCGCTTACCAAATAGCTCGTAGCGGCGATCGCGCACCAAGGCATAGATTGAGTCGCCCACTGCCTTGGCTCCAGGCAGCGCTCGATAGGCCTGGACAAAGGGGTTACCCAGGGGCAGCAAACGGCCGATTTCTTCAGCGGCATCACTGCCCTGCCAGCGGCGTTCAGGAGCTTGCTTATCAATTACGATCATGCCGGCTTCGCAGTCTTGGGAACTGATGCCGTAGCGAACCAGAGTGGCCTCGTCTTGCATGGGCACGTACTGAAACTGGGTGCCGCGATCAAGCGACTCCAAGAGCTGCACTAGACTGACGCAGAGGTTACAGTTACCGTCATAAATCACACAGTACATAGTAGTATTGCTGCTGATGGGTCGCCTTAATTATCTTAGCCATCCGCTGATTGAGTTTCAGCCGTGGGGTAGATTAGCCCGCATTGCTTTCTTCCTGAAATCGACGCTACATCTGCCTTATCTTTTTGGGATAGCCGCTGGCCCTAAGTAGGGGTTTAAGCTCTCTGAGGTATCCACTTCAGAGCACCGATGAGATCGGGCAGCACGCTAACGCATGACCCACGGCCTAGGGTTGCGGGCAACGCCCTAGCCGGTGCATTTACCTCAGCAAAAACTAATGGTTGTGAAAAGACTGATCGATGGACGGTTTCAGTTCATTCGAGTTGTCAGCACTAAGGCCTACACCAAGACCTATCTGATGACCGATCATAGCGATCCGGCAAAGGCAAAATGCATTGTTAAGCATTTGCAGCTACCCTCCCACAACACCATTACCCTAAAATTTCTCAACGATTTGCTAGCCAAGCGGGTCAACCTACTCAAGCGCATGGGCGACCAAGAAGCGATCGCCAAAAACCTCTCTACAGTGCAGGAAGGGCAGGACTTTTACTGGGTGCGCGACTATGTTGCCGGCCATTCCCTCATGGCTGAACTAGCTGAAGGCAAACCCAGACTCGAGGCTGAGGTACTGCGCTTTTTAGTCGAGAGCTTAGGCATTTTAGACCTAATTCAGCGCCACGGCATTGCCCACCAAAACCTGCACCCCAACAACCTAATTCGGCATCGCGATCGCGGTCACCTGGTACTAGTAGATTTCGGCCTGATTCAGGATGCGGGCACCCCCGAGCCGAGCTCAGACAACGGCAACTCCGCAACTCTCACAGCCGAGTCGGCCTACTTGCCCCAGGTCAAGCACCGCCAATACACTCGCTTTGCCGCCGACCACTTTGCCCTGGGCATGATTGCCATGCAGATGGCCACGGGCCTGTCTAACGAGGCGATTCCCCGCCTAAACCAGGAGGATTTTTTAGCCCAAATCAAGCTCCAACTCGACGAGTGCTCAACTCTAGGCAACCCCCTTAAAGACATTCTGATCAAAATGGTGTCGCCCCAGCCTGAGGCGCAGTATCACCAGGCCAAAGACATTTTGCTGGCCCTGGCTGAGCGGGTTGGCTCCGCTGACCCGGTGGCTCTGGCCAAGCCTGTCAGTCCCCCGCCCCCGGAGAACGGTGCCATGGATTCAGAACGGTTAGCGTCCATGCCGCCCGCGGCCCCTCGTGCCGCTCGTCTCGGCCGTCGCTCTAAAGTTTGGTTGGGCGCCGGGGTCGCGATCGCCCTGCTGACGGTGGCGGGAGTGTTTTTGCTGCGCATTCCCCAACGCATGACGGTCAATAGCCTACTCCAGCAGGCCGAAGCCGCTAAGCAGGTGGGGCAAAAGAATGACTCGCTCAACTACCTCAACCAGGCGATCGAGCTAAAACCTGACCATGGGAAGGCCCTGGCCCAGCGCTCTACTCTGCTGTGGGAAAACGGGCAATCGGAGGAGGCCCTGCAAGACCTGACCAACGCTATTCAGAACGATCCCGACACGGCCACTTGGTACTTTCAGCGGGGCAACTTGCGCTTTCGCCTGGGCGATTTGCAGGGGGCGATCGCCGACTACGGCGATGCCCTAGAGCGCGAAGCCACCTACGTTGATGCCCACATCAACCGGGGCAACGCCCGGGCCGAGCTAGGGGACGAGGAGGGAGCCCTGCAAGACTATACTGCCGCCATCAACTTGGCCAAGGACCCGGAAAGCAAGGCCGATGCTTACCTAAATCGGTGCCTATCCCTCTCGAACCTGGCAGACCACGCTGCCGCCCTCAACGACTGCACCGAGGCCGTCAACCTGCGCCCCAACAACAGTCTGGCCTACGAAAACCGGGGGCTAGTCAAGCGGCGACTCAACGATTTTCAGGGGGCGATTCAAGACTTTACGATCGCAATTCAAATCAATGCGGGCAGCCCGGAGCCCTACTACAATCGCGGTTTGACGCGCCAAGATCTAGGCGACTACGCCGGGGCCATGGCCGACTTTAATCAAACGATTCAGCTCAATCCCAATCATCCCTTTGCCCATTATGACCGGGGGTTGCTCCATGCAGAGCTGGGGGATATTGAGAGCGCGATCGCCGATTTAGAAACCGTGGCTAGCGCCTGTCTCGACGTCAGCCGCCTGGGCTGCTTTGACGACGCCAAATATCAGCTAGAAAAGCTCCGAGCTATTCAGGGAGAAGAACCCTAGCTGCCGCGCATCTGTCGCCGCCCGCTGCCCGACCGTTTTTTACCCTGAACATAGCTGCTAGCAACCGTATCCGCGTCAACCTCAACACCCTCAACGCCAAGAGATAATGGGGCAGCAGCCGTCTGCGGAGACAGCGCCACATAGCTCAGACCACCCACGCTACCGACTAAAACAGCAGCCAACACTACAGAGAAACGATGCCACATGATGGTATTCCAAATCTGGACAGTTACCTCTTCCCTGTGGCCGAAAAAAATCCAGCGATTTCTGATGTAGCAGCCGTAACAAATTGGTGAACAATTTGGCAGGTTCTTAAAGATTGAGTAGAACTACTTCCTAGCCGATTTTTACGGTTGACGGCCCTGGGCGCCGCTGCTAACCTAGCCACCCGCAACTGTGCACTGTATACAGATTGTTCTTTACAGTGAGACTATTGACGATGAAATCCTAGACTCTAGGCAAGCGTGCAATAGCTTCGGCAACACGCCCCCGTCACAAACATGCCCTACCCATCACAGCAGTTAGGAGCGCCCCATGTACAACCTGAAGGTGGTGATTATCGGAGCCGGAATCGGCGGATTAACCACGGGCATTGCCATGCGCCAGGCAGGGTACCAGGTCGAAATTTACGATCGCGCCCAAGAGCTGCGGCCCGCTGGCGCCGGTATTTCGCTCTGGTCTAACGGGGTCAAGGTGCTCAACCATCTGGGTCTGGGGGAAAAGCTGGCCGCCATTGGCGGTGAGATGAATGCCATGGAGTATCGCAGCCACACCGATGAATCCCTCAGCTACGTCGATCTGCGCCCTCTGTTTGAGCAGGTGGGCCAGCGCCCCTACCCCGTAGCCCGCACTGACCTGCAAACCATGCTGTTCGAAGCCTTTGGCCCCGAGGATGTGCACCTGGGCATGAACTGCATCGGCGTGGAGCAAGACGAGCACAGCGCCACTGCTATCTTTGAAAACGGCGATCGCGTCAGCGGCGACCTAGTGGTGGGGGCCGACGGCATTCATTCAGCAGTGCGAGCCCATGTGGTGGGGCATGTCGCTCGCCGCTACGCCCGCTACGTCAACTGGAATGGCTTGGTCAAAGCTGACCCTGAACTGTGCGACCCAAATCTGTGGGTGCTCTACGTGGGCGATAGCAAGCGCGCCTCGATGATGCCCGTTGGGGGCGATCGCTTTTACTTTTTCTTTGGGGCACCGATGGCTGAGGGCACCCAGGTTGAGCCCACCTACCGCCAGGATGAATTGGCCAAAATCTTTCAGGGCTGGCCCGAGCCGGTGCAAAAGCTCATTCAAGCCCTTGACCCAGAGCAGACCAATCGCCTAGAAATTGGCGACATCGACCCTCTGGAGCACCTCGTGAAAGGTCGTATTGCCTTACTGGGCGACTCGGCCCATGCCACCACCCCCACACTAGGCCAAGGGGGCTGTCAGGCCATGGAAGATGCCGAAGTGCTGACCCGCTACCTGCACACCACCAATATTGGCGTGGCCGATGCCCTCAAGCGCTATGAGTCGGCCCGCAAAGACCGCACCGCCGAGCTAGTGCTCAAGGCCCGCAAGCGCACCAGCCTCATCTACGGCTACGTGCCCGAGGCCACTGAGCAGTGGTACAGCGACCTAAAGCAAGAACCGCCCGAGACCGTCATTGACGCCCTAGCCAAGGTGATTTTAGCTGGCCCTATGGGTTAGCACGAGCGATTCTGAGAGCGGCTTGAAGAAGCCTAGATGGCTAGCTGAGATTATAGAATTGAGCTACACCAAATTTAGATTGGGTACTAAAGCTTTTCTGTAGGCAGCACTCCACGGTCTGGACTTGAATTAGGTTTAACGCTTTGGCTAGGGTTTTATGACAACGACGCTGCTGACACCTCCTAACGAAATTATCCATTTGACGGGTATTAGCTGGCAGACCTACGAGCGTCTGCTGGATGAACTGCGCGATCGCCGCCTACGCCTCACCTACAACCGAGGGAATCTGGAGATCATGGCCCCATCCCCAGAACATGAGCGCTACAAAAAGCTGGTGGGTCGATTTGTCGAAACCCTGGCCGAGGAGCTAGATATTCGCATTGAGCCGCTGGGTTCTACCACGTTCAAGCATCCTGAACTCAGTGGAGCCGAACCAGATGAGTGCTTTTATATCTACAACATTGACGCCGTACGCGGTAAAAAGCACCTGTCGCCAGTGACTGACCCACCGCCTGACCTAGTGGTTGAAATTGATGTCACCAGTGCGTCTCGCGGTCGGTTAGCAACCTATGCTGACTTGGGGGTTTTAGAAGTGTGGGTATACAACGGCACTACCCTATCTATTCACCAGCCTCAAAACCGAGATTATGTAACGGCTCCCTCTAGCCAGTTTTTCCCCAACTTACCCATTACTGAGATTTCTAGCTTTCTACAACAGGCTGAAACGGTGGATTATTTAGAACTCGTAAAAGCTTTTCATGGCTGGGTAAAAGTTCAACTTTCACCTCGCTAACAACTTGGAAATTCACATCAAATGATAGAATTCATGCTTTGAAATTACTCGCTGGACAGCCAGAAACGATAGGCCAGGAGCTTTTGAAAGGAGTTGAATGAGTGCTAATGATGACTGGAATTTCAAATGAGTGTGAGAAGCTAATCAAAGATAATAATATTTGATATTATCTTTGTTCGAAGCAAGCCCTCTAGCTCTAGAAAGTGAAATCCTTATTTCCTCAAGGCATAGAATTGCTTGATTACGTTTTCCAGAGAATAAAGATGGGTTCATGTAGAATCTAGAAAACACCTACTTCAAAGAAGTACTCCGTGCATCTTTCTTCGGTGAATATTTAGTTGGCGGCGATTCAGGAAGGTTCTGCCGCATTTTCCACACTTTAGTCTTTCTATTGTTGAAAAATCTACTGACTCCGAGATTAAATATTTAACGAAGGCAGTTACACATATTGAGTTTGCTCCAAAGATCATGTGATTTTCTATATTGACAGGAAACAAGTCATATTCATGGCCGTCAAAGTTTGCAACCGACTGTCGAACTTTGATGTGAAGGTTTTCCTCTAAAGCTGCCCATTCTTTTGTTTGATCAATTTCGATTGTATCTAAAATTTGTTTTTGGCATCGATCAACAGCCCTATTTATCTCAAAAACGTTGGCTCCGAAATCAATTCTCCAGCTTTGCCACTTGCTTTGAGATTCACCTAAGATTTCAGACCAGCAAGCCTCGGGGCTACGGATGTGTTTAGCGTGCCCTGGTGCATTAACAGGGTATCCTGCAGGATGGTCATACCAATACGCTGATTTCTTTATCAATTCTTCTGCCAAAGTTTTAGTGATTTTGCCATCGCTGGCAAGACTCCTCACTTTTTCAACACTAAGCCCTGAAAAAAGCATGTGGTTTTTATGTTAGTGAATAATGCTAGTTTCTTCAAAATATCCCAAGTCTCAAGGTATCCTGCTTCTCTATTCAAAATAATTTATGGTGAATATTAGAGGATGTTTGAAAAGTCCTATTTCTTGTAGCAAAAGTGGAGATCCCCCTAAGCCCCCCTTTTGAAGGGGGCAGGGGGGGATCAGCCAGTGACTAAAGCTACAGCGACTCACTTTTCAAACGCCCTCTTAGAGATTTCCTTCAAGGTTTTGTGCGGAACTCTGGCTTGACTTCCTGAAGCAAGGCTTCCCATCTAAATGCGACAGACATCTACATTAGATGCTGCTATGATAATTTCCAAGAAATTCTAGATCTACGCTCATTAGTCTGCCCATACGAGACTAAGACTAATCAAGATCTTTCGAACAGATCTAGTTGTTTTGAGGGGTCATAGCTACTTTCCATGTCCTTCACGCGGCGGCGAGGGGTTGAGGCTCTTGGAACCTCTCCCCGCAGGCCCACGGCGATCGTGCTGTTGCGCTCGATCTCCCGCATCACATCCCTAGCGCGTTGAATGACAGAGGTAGGTAGCCCCGCCAGTCGCCCTGCCTCAATGCCGTAGGATTTATCGGCTCCGCCGGGCTGCACCTGGTGCAAAAAGATAATCTGGTCGGGCATTTCTTTGACCGTGACCTGGTAGTTGGCCACATTGGGAATCAGCGCCGCCAGCTCGTTCAGCTCGTGGTAGTGGGTGGCAAAAATGGTGCGAGACTGGATCTCAACTGCTAGGTGCTCGGCCACCGCCCAGGCAATGGAGAGGCCATCGAAGGTGGCGGTGCCCCGGCCAATTTCATCCAGCAGCACCAGAGACCTGGGCGTGGCGTGGTTCAAAATATTCGCCGTCTCGTTCATCTCCACCATAAAGGTCGATTGGCCGCTAGCGAGGTCGTCAACGGCACCGACACGGGTGAAGATGCGATCGCACACCCCCAGCCGCGCCGCCTTGGCGGGCACAAAGCTACCCGTCTGCGCCATCAGCTGAATCAGCCCCACCTGGCGTAGGTAGCAGCTCTTGCCGCTGGCGTTGGGGCCGGTGAGAATAATCAGGTCTTGGGGGTGAGTGGCGTCGCGATCGGTCGAGAGCGTCCCCATGTAGTTAGAGTTGGGCACAAAGAACCCAGCCGGGAGCAGTTGCTCGACGACCGGGTGGCGGCCTTCGGTGACGGCGATCGCCCTTGACTCATCCATCTCGGGGCAGCAGTAGCCCTGAAAAATAGCGACCGCCGCCAGGCCACACAGCACATCTGCCGCCGCTACCGCTGAGGCTACTTTGCGAATCAGTTCGACCTGCTCGCCCACCTGCTCGCGCAGCCGGTTGAAGATCTCGTACTCCAGAGCATTGATCTCGGACTCGACATTAAACACCCGCGTTTCCCGCTCCTTGAGTTCGGGGGTGATATAGCGCTCTTCGTTGGTGAGGGTTTGCTTGCGGATGTAGTCGTCGGGAGCCTGGTCGGCGCGAGCGCGGGAAACGCTGATGTAGTAGCCAAAGGCTTTGTTAAAGCCAACTTTGAGGGTAGAGATGCCGGTGCGCTGGCGTTCGGCGGGCTCCAGCTCCGCGATCCATTTTTGGTCATCCACCGCCTGCTGGCGCAGGTCGTCGAGCTGGGCGTTGATGCCATCGCGAATCAGGTGGCCCTCGGTGAGGTAGAGGGGCGGGGTTTCGACCAGGTGCGATCGCAGCGTCTGCCCCAGCTGCTCCAGTTCCGGCGGCACATACTGTAGCGCTTGCAGATAGGGCGACTGGGCCTGTTCTGCCAAAGCGGCCAAATCCGGCAGGCGCAAAAACGAATCCGCTAGGGCAACGAGATCCCTAGCATTGGCAGTGCCAGATCCGGCTCGACCCGCCAGCCGCTCTAGGTCATAGATCTGCTTCAGCTTGTGCTGGAGCATCTGGCGCAGGTTGCCGTCCTGCAACAGTTCCATAATGGTGGACTGCCGCTGTTGAATGCCCTTGACATCCAACAGCGGTTGCAATAGCCAACGGCGCAGAGTGCGCCCGCCCATAGCTGTGACGGTGCGATCGAGCGCCCACAGGAGAGAACCGTTGTAGGTGCCGTCGCGCGCCGTCTGGGTGATTTCTAAATTGCGGCGGGTCTGGTGATCAATCACCAGGTAGGCGGACAGGGTATAGGTGCAGAGGGGCTGGAGCGGAGCCTGCACGGTCTTCTGGGTCTCTTCGACATAGTGCAACAGGCCGCCTGCTGCCCGCACCGCCAGGGGCAGATGGTCGCAGCCCAGCCCTTCCAGCGACCTGAGCCGAAACCGCTGGAGCAATCGCTGCCGCGCCTCGCTCTGGCTGTAGGGGCCTTGGGGCCGCAGGGTGTAACAAAACTGACGCGGCAGGCAATCCGGCAGTTGGTCGGACTGATCCCCCGGCCTGAGCATCGCTCCCAGGTTAGGCGCATCCACTGGAAACAGCACCTCAGCGGGCTGGAGCCTAAGCAGCTCCTGACAGAGCTGGTCGAGGTCTTCCCCCTGGGTCGTCAAGAATTCTCCGGTGGAGACATCGGCGTGGGCCATCCCCCAGTGGTGGCCGGCCACTACCACCGAGGCCAAAAAGTTGTTTTGGCTGGCACTCAGCATGCCCTCTTCGATCACCGTGCCGGGGGTGATGACGCGAGTGACTTCGCGCTTGACCAGGCCCTGAGCCACGGCGGGGTCTTCTACCTGGTCGCAGATGGCGATCGCATAGCCCCGCTCCACTAGCAGCGTGCAGTAGCGATCGAGGGCGTGGTGGGGAATGCCGGCCAGCGGCACCCGGCCAATCTGCTTGCCCGCCTCTTTGCTGGTGAGCACCAGCTCTAGCTCGCGGGCGATCGCGATCGCATCTTGAAAGAACGTTTCAAAGAAGTCGCCCACCCGATAGAGCACCAGAGCGTGAGGATACTGCTCCTTCATCTCCACGTAATGGCGCATCATCGGCGTCAGGTCATCCCAATTTACCGAGTGGTGGTCGGCATAGCGCACCGTGTGCTTGGCCAACCGCTCGGGAATGGGCGGTTGACTATCGGCGGAGGGGGATGAACCGGGCATGGATTGTGTCAGATGTTACGCACCGTTAAGCTTCGTTGCACGGCCTGTGAGGGGCATAGAGCCTATGTTAGTTTCGATATCGTTGCATATTTCATCAATGTTTAATAGAAGAGAGGTTGTTCCCGTGGCCCTGTCAGAAAACGTTGCTCCAGCCCTGACCGAAACCCGCGAAGACTTTTCCGAATACGTCGCCCATCTCCAGCTTCACATGACGCTCCAGGCCCGCAACCTGGTGCCCTCCCTCAGCAATACTGGCGATAGCCGCCACCACCTGCTGCACCAAACCCAGGCCGATATCGAGAAATTTGTCTCTCGCCAGGGCTTCTAGAGAACTCTTCTAGAGCAATCGTCAAACCGGAATTCTGGGCCGTAGCCGTGTATCTAGGCTAGCTCAGGGTTCCGGTTTTTTTGTAGGCCGCATTGCTCAATTCAACCGCCTACCAACCTTCAGCCATGACCTATCATCTCGCCCGCATCGATTGTTTTCCAGTCAAATCGTTAGATGGCGTCTCGGTGTCTCAGGCTACGGTGTTGGCTAGTGGGGCACTGGATGGCGATCGCACCTACGCCCTCTTCGATGCCCAAAACCGCCTGATCAACGGCAAGCGCAACGCCGCTATTCACCGCCTGCGCGCCACCTTTGCCGAGGGCGAGGTAATTACTCTGGCGATCGAGGGGAATTACGCCTTGGCCACGTTTCAAATGCGGGAGCAGCGATCGCAGCTCGAAGCCTGGCTGGGCGACTACTTTCAGCAGCCCGTCACCCTGCAAGAAAATCGCGACCTGGGCTTTCCAGACGATACTGCCGCCGCGGGGCCAACCGTCGTCAGCACCGCCACGCTAGCCGCTGTTGCCGCCTGGCACAATCTCACTCTCGAAGAAACCCGCCGCCGCTTTCGCACCAACTTAGAAATCGACGGCGTCCCTGCCTTTTGGGAAGACCAGCTCTTTGGCCCCGACTCAGCCCCAGTACGCTTTGCGATCGGCAACGTGGTGTTAGAAGGCATCAACCCCTGCCAGCGCTGCATTGTCCCCACTCGCGACACCCTAACCGGAATGACCACCGACCATTTTCAAAAAACCTTCTCCCAGCAGCGGGCCGCCACCTTGCCTGGCTGGGCTCCCTCATCGCGGTTCAATCACTTTTATAAGCTGGCGGTCAACACCAACATCGTTCACCAGGGCGGCCACACGCTCAAGGTGGGGGATAGTGTTAGCGTGATTTAAGCGGCATCCCTTGCTCAACTTTTCCCAGGGATAGCCATCCCCATGATTGCCAACCCGGCCTCTGCCTACGTTCACATTCCCTTTTGTCGGCGTCGCTGCTTCTACTGCGACTTCCCCATCTCAGTGCTGGGCAACCAGCAGCGGGGTGAAACCTCCGGCACCGTCGAAAGCTACATAGACCGTCTGTGCGAAGAGATTGCAGCGACCCCAAAGCTCAACGAGCAACCCTTACAAACTGTTTTTTTCGGCGGCGGTACCCCTTCCCTACTCTCCGTTCCCCAGCTCGAACAAATCCTCGCCCAAATTGACCAACATTTCGGCGTTACCCCCACCGCCGAAATCTCCATGGAAATGGACCCTGGCACCTTCGATCTGGAGCATCTCCAGGGCTACCTGGCCGCAGGCATCACCCGCATCAGTCTCGGCGTGCAAGCGCTGGATGACGCAACGCTAGAGAGCTGTGGCCGCTACCACCACGTCGTCGATGTCTACCGCGCCGTTGATTGGCTGCATCAGGTCGCCATGCCCAACTGGAGCCTAGATTTGATATCCGGCCTGCCGCACCAGACCCTAACTGACTGGGAAACTGGCTTGTCTAAGGCAGTAGCTCTCCACCCCCATCACCTCTCGATCTATGACCTCACGGTGGAACCTCAGACGGTATTTGCCAAACGCTACCAGCCAGGCGACAAGCCTCTGCCGACGGATGAGCAAACGGCGGCAATGTATCGGCTTGCCCAAGCGTTTCTCAGCGCCCAAGGCTATGACCACTACGAAGTCTCTAACTACGCCCAACCAGAGCACCAATGTCAGCATAATTTGACCTACTGGCGCAATCAGCCCTACTACGGCTTTGGCCTCGGGGCAACCAGCTACACTCAGCTTCAGCGGGTCAGCCGTCCCCGCACCTTGGCAACCTACGGCGAGTGGGTAAAAGAATTTCAGGCGGCTAGAGGAATTCACAGCGAACCTCCGACACCAACCCTGGAGCAACTGTTGGATCGACTGATGTTGGGTCTGCGACTCAAGGAGGGGATCAGTGGAGATGAAGTGCGATCGCTCTGCGACCCCACCACCTGGGCCACCCTTCACGCTGCCCTCAATCCCCACGTTGCTCAAGGCTGGGTCATGCTAGAAGGCGACACCTGGGCTACCCTTCAGCGCCTACGCCTCAGCGATCCCGAAGGGTTTCTGTTCTCTAACGTCGTGCTCTCTGACTGCTTTCGTACGATCGAAGACTTGCAAGAAATCTAATGCTTGTATCGCAGATTTCGTCTTTAACGTTGCTCATAAATCGCAGATACAGCTGCCTTGAAAGGATACATTGCTTGGCTACAATCCACGCTGCATGGCGCTGATTAGAGCAGGTGGGCAATACCCACCCTACCCAGGGCCTGCAAGATTAATCTCCTTAAAATGGTGCATCGCTCTGCGGATTCACCCTACATCCCCATCTCCTCACCCATCCACCCGCCCACCCATCCACCCACCCACCTCCAAAAGTACTCCCCACACTAATGCCCCGCTCCGCCTTTGCAGTAAAGTAGATCCCTGTGACATTTTTATGGCTGACCCATGCCCAAGGTTCTAGTTTCCGACCCCGTTGACCAGGCGGGCCTCGATATTCTTTCCCAAGTTGCTCAGGTGGATGTCAACACCAGCCTTTCCCCTGAGGAACTGGTAGCTGCCATTGGCGACTACGACGCGCTGATGATTCGCTCTGGTACCAAGGTGACCAAGGCCGTCATCGACGCGGGTCAGAACCTAAAAATCATTGGTCGGGCTGGGGTTGGGGTCGATAACGTCGATGTGCCCGAGGCCACCCGGCGGGGCATTGTGGTAGTCAACTCCCCTGAGGGCAACACCATTGCGGCTGCCGAGCACGCCCTGGCCATGATGATGTCGATGTCGCGATACATTCCCAGCGCCGATCGCTCCGTGAAATTGGGTGAATGGAAGCGCAAAGACTTCACCGGGGTTGAGATCTATAAGAAAACTCTCGGGGTGGTGGGCCTGGGCAAAATTGGCTCCCACGTGGCCACCGTAGCGCGGGCCATGGGCATGAAGCTGCTGGCCTACGACCCGTTTATTTCGGCGGAGCGCGCCGAACAGCTTGGCTGCCGATTGGTGGAGCTAGACCTGCTATTCCGTGAAGCCGACTACATCACCCTGCACCTGCCTAAGACCCCCGAGACCACCCACTTGGTCGATGAGAAAGCCCTGGCTACGATGAAGCCAACGGTGCGCATCATCAACTGTGCCCGGGGCGGCATCATCGACGAAGCTGCTCTGGCCAAAGCCCTGCGAGAAGGCACCATCGGCGGTGCTGCCCTAGATGTCTACGAATCTGAACCTCTGGGCGACTCGGAACTGCGGGAGCTAGACAAGGCGGTGATTCTCACCCCCCACCTGGGAGCCTCCACCGAAGAAGCCCAGGTGAATGTGGCTATCGACGTGGCCGAGCAAATTCGCGATGTGCTGCTAGGGCTACCGGCGCGATCGGCGGTGAATATTCCCGGCCTGCGTCCCGAGGTGATGCAAAAGCTGCGCCCCTATCTGCAACTGGCTGAAACCCTGGGCAATCTGGTGGGGCAACTGGCTGGGGGCCGGGTTCAAGAACTGACGGTACGCCTTCAGGGCGACATTGCCGGGGGCGATACCCAGCCGATTATGGTGGCGGCGCTCAAGGGGTTGCTGTCCCACGCGCTGCAGGAGCGAGTCAACTACGTCAACGCCTCCATCGAAGCGAAGGAGCGCGGCATTCACGTGATTGAAACTCGCGATGCCGACATTCGCGACTACACAGGCTCGCTAAACCTGTCGGCTAAGGGCAGCCTGGGCGAGCACTCCGTCACTGGCGTGCTGCTGGGGGGCAGCGAAATTCGCGTCACCGACATTGACGAGTTCCCCATTAACGTGCCGCCGACTCAGCACATGCTGTTTACCCTGCACCGCGATATGCCAGGCATTATTGGCAAAATTGGCTCGCTGTTGGGTAGCTTTAACGTCAACATTGCCAGTATGCAGGTAGGCCGCAAAATTGTGCGCGGCGACGCGGTCATGGCTCTCAGCCTTGATGATCCTCTGCCCGAGGGCATTCTGGATGAGATTCTCAAGGTGCCGGGCATTCGCGATGCCTACACGGTAAACCTGTAGGCGTTAGAAACTCTGTAGGGTAGCAAAGACCAACAGCGCTTGGCCTTTGCAGAAGGTAGGTGGTGGGCAGTGCCCACCCTACAGAATCACAGTTAGAAGCGCAGAGCATGAGCTCAAAGTTTGATAGTTGCGAGGCAGCCCCTAGAATGGCCGTGGTTAACACCTGGTGGGAAGTAAAGGTACTGTGCGATCCATCCCTGGAAGACACGGTCTTCTGGCGGTTTGACAGCTTTGGCAGCCAGGGCACCTCAACCCAGCAGCGGGGCTCGGCCTGTGTAGTGCAGGCCTATTTTCCTCAGCATCGGCTTGAATTGCTCGATTTATCGGCCATGGCCCTGTTGATCAAGCAAGACGCTCTCTGTAACGATCTGGTGCTGCCTCGCATCAGCTGGCAGCTAATTGACGAGGAAGACTGGTCTAAGAGCTGGAAGGAGCACTGGAAGCCAGAACCCATTGGCGATCGCTTCTTGATCACCCCCGCCTGGCTAGAGCCTCCGGCTGACAACCAGCGGTTGGTGCTGCGCATCGACCCCGGTGTGGCCTTTGGCACCGGCAACCACCCCACCACCCAGCTCTGCCTAGAGTCACTCGAAATGCGGCTGACCTACGAAAAAACCGACGTTACCATTGCCGATATTGGCTGCGGGTCTGGGATTCTCTCGATTGGGGCGCTGCTATTGGGAGCCAGGCGGGCCTACGCCGCTGACACCGACGACTTAGCAATCCATTCGGCCGTCGGCAACCGCACCCTAAACAGGCTGACGGAGGAGCAGCTACCGCTGCTGCATGGCAGCCTGGACACTATTGCCCAAGCCATCGATGCCCCGGTGGACGGCATTGTTTGCAATATTTTGGCGGAGGTGATTATGGACCTCATCCCCCAGATGCATACCATTGTTACCCCCGATGGCTGGGGCATTCTCAGCGGCATTTTGCTCGATCAGTCCAAATTAGTGGCCGACACCTTAGAGCAGCACGGCTGGGTCGTGGCTACCCTCTGGCGGCGTCAGGAATGGTGCTGTCTCAACGTGCGGCGATCGCCCGCCGAAACCCATGGATCGTTCTGATTTCGGCTTTGTGGCTAAAGTGATCGGGCTCTCGGCAGCCCTGAGCGCCTTGATTAAGTACGGCTTGCCTATGATGCTGGCGGGGTCTCAAGTGGCTCAAAACGAGCCCACCCTAGGCCTAGTCGTAGCGCTGCTATTGGCTCCCTCAGCGCTGATGGGCAGCCTTTTCTGGCTGCGGCGCAGCTCTAACTCCTAGGCTTGCCCATGCGCACCATCGACAGCATCAACGCTAAAATTCGCGCCGGGCAGGTGGTGGTGCGAACCGCTGAAGCCTTCAAGGTGCAGGCTAAGGAGCAGGGCATTGCCGCCGCTGCTAAAGCGGTGGATGTGGTGGTCGCTGGCACCTTTGAGCCGATGGAGTCATCGGGCGCCATGCTCAACCTGGGCCACACCGACCCGCCCATCAAGCTGCTGGAGTGCTACCTGGATGGGGTGCCCGCCTACGCAGGCTTTGGGGCGGTGGATGTTTGCCTGGGAGCCAGCCAGCCGGCTGTGGCTGGGCGAGGGGCCGACCTGGGCGATACCGAAACCGTGCGGGAGCATGGCGGTGGCCATGTGATTGCCGATCTAATCGCCGGGCGCAGCGTACCGCTTCAGGCTACAGGCCACGGCACCGACTGCTACCCCCGCACCTCCCTCGAAACCACTATTACCCGCGACAGCATCAACCAGTTCTACCTGTTCAGCCCCAGAGGGCTCTACCAAAATTTTATTGTGGGGGTGAACGGAGGCGATCGCACCCTCTCTACCTACCTGGGTCCACTTCAGCCCCGCCTCGGCAACGCGGTGTACGCCAACTCAGGGGCGCTATCGCCATTGCTGAATGATCCAGACCTGGAGGCCATTGGCATCGGCACTCGCATCTTTTTCGGCGGCGGCATCGGCTATCTGGCTTGGGAGGGCACCCAGCACTTTCCGCTACAGCGACGGCTGCCCAACCGCACCCCCATCGGCCCCGCCGCCACCATGGCCCTGATCGGCGACGCCAAACAGATGCAGCCCTACTGGGTGCGGGGCTGCTATTTCAAAGGCTATGGCCCTTCGCTGATGCTCGGGGTCGGGGTACCGATTCCCATCCTCAACGAGCAGGTGGCGGCCCACTGTGCTATTCAGGACGCCGACATTGTCGCCCCGGTGATGGACTTTTCAATTCCCCGACGGGTGCGGCCCACCTTTGGGTTGGTCAGCTATGCCCAGCTTAAGTCGGGCAGCATTACCATCGAAGGCCAACCGGTGCGCACGGCACCGCTATCCAGCATTTACATGGCCCGCCAGGTAGCCAACGAGCTCAAGACCTGGATTGAAGCTGGAAAGTTTGAACTCACGTCCCCGGTCGCAACTCTGCCCCAGGACCGTGCCTTTTTGCCCCAGGATGTGAGCAGCTAGTTAGATCTATTCAGCACTACTTTCAAGATTTTCGTCCCGTTTTTTGGGGCGATCGCTGCCCTTGACGCCCGTGGGGCGGCGGCTAGGCATGGGCGGACGGCTACCGCCGGGCCCGCTGCGACCGGCACCGGGTCGGCCTCGACGAGGCGGGCCACCGCCACTGCCCTTAGCCCGCTTCTTAGGCGGCACGATACCTACCACCGAGGCTTCACTGAGCACCAGCACCTTGGCATCACGCTTGACTTTAAAGTCCCAAAAATAGCCTACAGTACGGCCCTCAATAGTGCCGTGGAGTAGCAGTTTGAATGGTTTAGACGTGCCAGGAGTGCGCTTGGCCCCCTGCAAAATCTTGACGGCAATACATTTATCTTCGGGCGTGTACTTCACCACTTCGCCGCGAATCGAGAAAAAGTTGTCGTCAACCGGCGGTAGATCAGCCAGATCGGGTTTTTCAGAGGCGGCTGTGTCGGCTTCATCATCGTCCTCACTGGAGGGCGATTCTCCAGGCAGGCCTAGGGTTTCTGGCTCCCAAACCCCAACGATCTGCAGGTGCAGGTCTTGATCGTCATTATCAAGCTCGCGCCGGGTGCGAGGATAGACCACCCATAGGTGGGACACCGTCAAATCAATGTGCTTCTTTACTAAACTAGTAATGCGCCCGAGCAGCACCGAATCGATGACGTGGCCATCGTCAGTGGTCAAGTTGCCTCGGTTGAGCTGGTCAGCTTCGCTCGGTTCGTAGGTGCCCCGTACTAGGCCAATGGCCCGGTATTGCATCGGTTCGCTGGGGGGAGCAATGGGCTGATAGCGATAAGCCGCAGGATCTAGCTCAGCAGCAGCGGGCTCTGGGGCCTTCTCTGCTACGGTTGCCTTAGGTATCACTACAGCATGGTCAACCGCCTTGGCCAATGGTTTGACAGCCACGGAGGTGTCTGGAGTGACGGCGGGGCGCACCGGACGCACCGGGCGCTGGGGAGGCGACATTAGCGATGGCCGATCCGCAGCGGGTGCCGTCCCCTTGTCGTGACTATCTTTAGCGTTAATGTCGCTCTTATTAGAAGCGTCTTGCTCTGCAGAACCCATAACACCCACCGATCTCCCTCTCAACATAAACTAGCCACCCGGCGCAACAGCAACTCTGCGCATGACTTAGCCTGTAAGCCTAGCGTAACATTCACCCTTTAATGTGCATTGCCAGGGCAAATATTTAAGCGGTTAACGCAATTCGCTTAAGGCTTTACAAACCTGTCAAAAAGCTACCTTATAAGGCAGTTCTCTACCGCCAAGGCAGCCTACGCTGCCGCTGCTGTAGCCTTAACTGGGCAACTCTCTTAAGTTTCCATCGGTAACGGTTAGCAATCCGTATTGTTTCTGAGCTTTTTGACAACTTCTTTGCTACTGTAGCCCTGTCTATGGCCTTGCCAGGCTAGGGCGCAGATTCAGCCCTGGGCTAAAACGCTAAGATCATTTACTTAAACGATTGATTGCGATCGCGCTTCGGCTGCGATCGCACCGCTCCCTTGATGAGGTACACCCGTGACCGCAAAACGCAACCGTTGGCTCGTTGGCACTGTCTTAACCATGGCGTTAGCAGCCTTTTTGTCGCTGTCGTTGCTGCCAATTTTGGGCAGCAATAGCGGCAGCGGCCGTAAAGCCACCAGCACCGCCGAGGCCAATCCTGCTGCTGACCCCGTGGCCATGCAGGCCGAGCTGGAGGCCCAGGCAAAAGGCTACGAACTAGTGCTAGAGCGCGAGCCCGACAACCAAACCGCCCTCCAGGGGCTAGTTGACGCCCGTATTCAACTAGGTGACATCAACGGGGTGGTTGCCCCCCTCGAAAAGCTCGTCGAACTCAACCCCAGCGTGCCCGACTACGCGGTACTACTAGCCCAAACCAAGCAGCAGATGGGCGATCTAGAGGGCGCAGCCCAGATCTACCGCCAAGTGCTCGACCAGCAGCCCGGCAACATGAACGCCCTGCAAGGGCTAACGGTGCTCCTCGTGCAGCAAGAGCGACCTCAAGCCGCGATCGGGCTGCTGCAAGATACGCTTAAAACCGCTGATCAGCTGCAGGCAGAAGGCGGCGCAGCCAGTTTCGACGCGACATCGGTGAAGCTGCTGCTGGCCCAGGTGCACGTTGAGAACAAGAGCCCAGATCAAGCGATCGCCCTCTACGACGAGACCATTGCCGCCGCCCCCGAAGACTTTCGCCCGGTATTAGCTAAGGCGCTAGTGCTGCGCGATCAGGGCGACACCGAAACGGCCCAGGCTCTTTTTGCCCAGGCCACAACCCTTGCCCCAGCGCAGTACAAAGACCAAATTGGTCAGATGGCAACCCAGGGGCAGACCGCACCAGAGGCTAGCGGCAGCAATGTCGAGCCTGCTCCCGCTGAGCCTAAACCCACCGAGTCAAAACCCTAGCTCAGCGCCCTAGCCGGAGTGGAAGAGGCAACCCCTCGATCGGGACGGCTCGAGGCTGCTGCACTGGCATCTACGGGCTCAAACTCGATGTGGTTGAGCAGCGTGGTCACAAAGGCAAAGAGCAAAAACGGCAGCGACAACACCAAAATTAGCCCTACGGTAGCCAGAGCAAAAATGGGCTGACGTGCCCCCATCAGCGCCAGGGAGGCCGCCAAGCTAACGAACAAAATCACCAGCCAGGCGATAACTTGCCCGTAAATATCTCCAAAGGTAAGCGTGCAAGCGAAGCGATACTTATTCCCGGTATCCATGGTGTTGTCCTGCCAAAATCAGTCCTATTAGAGTTCAGCATATCGGCCTCGCCTAGGCCGCTGTATTTTCTCAACATTTCCACAAGAGTTGCAATGAAATGTTGCAGCCGATTACATAGATATAAGCGGCACGATGGGGTATCAGTACATTCTGTTTTACAAGCCCTATAACGTACTCAGTCAGTTCAGCCCAGGGAGCACCCTGCCGGCATCTGACTCGGCCGACCGCCTCACGCTCAAAGACTTCATTCCCATTGCCGATGTCTACCCCGTTGGACGGCTCGATCGCGATAGCGAAGGGCTGATGCTGTTAACTGACCACGGTCGAGTTCAGCATCGGCTCAGCGAGCCTCGATTTGGCCACCCTCGCACCTACTGGGTGCAGGTTGAGCAGGTGCCTTCTCCAGGCGCAATCGCTCAGCTCCGGCAGGGGGTGACCATTAAGGGGTACCGCACCCTTCCTTGCCAGGTCGAATTGCTGATGACCGAACCCCTCCTGCCTGAACGCGATCCACCCATTCGCCATCGCCAAAACATTCCCACTGCCTGGCTAGAAATGACCCTTCAGGAAGGCAAAAACCGGCAGGTGCGCCGCATGACCGCTGCCGTAGGCCATCCCACCCTGAGGCTGGTGCGCCAGGCGATCGCCCACCTCCACCTGGGCGATCTACAGCCTGGCCAGTGGCGGCATGCTACCCCTGCCGAGCAGCAAAGGCTGCTGCAAATCTAGACTTTGGCGATCGCCAACCTTAAGCAGATTGAGACTGGGTCAAGAATCGATGGGTCAGGCAAGTCAGGACAAAAGCGTTAAGTTACCATGAGCTTGCAACGGGGCGACCTGGAGGTGACCCGTGCGATACTTAATGTGCAACGGCGAGGCCGTTTGACTTCAAGGGTGCATTGATCGGTTGCTCAGGGTCTGCTGATTCCCTCAGGACCGCGCACAACTTAAATGCCTAGCATGGGGTACGCCCTACCTGCTAGCTGGCTAGCCTAACTTTGGATCATTGCTAGGATGCTAACCTGCCCCTTTTGTGAGTTTGACAATATCAATTCACAGCGGTCCTGCAAACGGTGTGGTCAGCCACTCCAGCGTTGGCGAGTGATTGATATTCCTCGGGCAGGGGCAGCGGCGATCTCCCCTGGTGATCTCGACCCAGATGGCTATCTCGATGGCGATCGCCGTTACCGACTCATGTCTCCGTCAGACAGTCGGACATCGTTTGGCGCTACCCCTCTAGTTGTCATTGACTGCCAGCCCGAGGCCGACACGCCCCTGCAAGCCCTGCAAGCAGACTGGCTCGAAACACCGGCTCTCAATCCCGCAGAACATCCCCTGGCTGTCACGGTTCCCCCCGAAGCCTACCCATACCTGGCCCTCCAGGCCGACTACTTCCCGGCTGTTCCCGAGTTGCACCACGCGTGGCAAACGCCTCAGCGCACCCTTTTACTGATTGAAGACCGCAGCATTTGGCTGTCGCTAGCAGCGGGCTGGGCGGCCATAGACGACCCACTCCAGCACCTCCAGTGGTTATTTGAGACTACGCTGCTGTGGGAGGCATTGGCACCATGGCAGGGTCAGGCTACCCTCCTAACTCCCCAGCGGCTTGCCCTTAACGAAAATAATCTGCTCTGCCTGACTCAGGTCGATCAGATGCCCAACCTGCCTCTCTTGCCCCTGGAGTCGCTAGGTCAAATGTGGCAGCTTATGCTTGATGGCGGTCAATGCTGTCTGCCCGCTAAGGTAAAAACTTTAATCAGCAATCTAGCTGAGGGGCTGCTAGGTGACCTCGATCAGGTGCAAACTACCCTAGCCGAAGCCGCCCAAGCCTATTCGCCGCCGGTTGAGGTTTCCTCTACCCCCACACCAGAGCCTGAGGAAGCGATTACCGCTTCAGGCCTAGACCCAGACATTGAGCGATCAGCTGCCGGTTGCGAAGATGCCGATGCGGTTTTCGACACCCAGGAACTGTCTGACGATGACGATGGCGGTGGGCCAATAGAGACGCCAACTATGGTCTTACCCATGAAGCTGGCTCACCTCGACGATGCCGGCCAGAGCCACGTCGGCCAGCAGCGCCACCATAACGAAGACTGGTTCTTTACCCAGACACAGTTACAGAAGGTCAGCGGTCCCCAGGGCACAATTCTGCGGTCTAAGGGGCTCTACATTCTCTGTGATGGTATGGGTGGGCATGCCTCAGGCGAAGTGGCGAGTCAGCTAGCCGTGCGCACGCTGCGCGATTACTTGACTCAGCACTGGAGTAGCGATCGCCTACCCGACCAAAGCGCCCTGGCGCAGGCCGTGATCACAGCCAACCAGACTATCTTCGACATCAACCAAGCCAACGCAACATCTGGGGTAGGGCGCATGGGCACCACCCTCGTCATGGTGCTGCTGCACAACCTTGACATCGCCGTCGTTCATGTGGGCGACAGCCGGCTATATAGCTATAGCAAGCGATTGGGACTACGACAGCTCACCCTCGACCATGAGGTCGGCCAGCGCGAAATCAATCGGGGTGTAGAACCAGCTATAGCCTATGCTCGCCCTGACGCTTACCAACTAACCCAGGCTCTGGGTCCTAGGGGCAAGGAAGACCTCGTCCCCGGCATTGCCTACCACGAGCTGACGGAAGACACGCTGCTGATCCTATGCTCCGACGGTCTCAGCGACAATGACTTGCTGGAGCGCCACGCTGATACCCATGTTGCTAGCCTGTTGAGCTCAAGAACTAATTTAGACAGTGGCGCTGCCCAGCTCATTGATTTAGCCAACGAAAAGAATGGCCATGACAACATCACGACCATCCTTGTGCGTATTAAGCTACAGCCCGATATGCTGTCGATGACGAGTTAACCAACCCGTCATCGACCAGCTATTTCATTAATCCTCTTCCCAGGATTGCACTGACAGCAGATCCTCAATCGGATCTTGGGTAGAAAAGTCGAATTCTTCTAGTTCTTGCTTCCAGTGGGTCCAGTCATCCCCAAACAAGAAAGCAATTTTCCAAATCGGATCGCTGGGGCGAACTACTTTGGACTTCTTAACTAAAGACTCAACTTGGCGCTGAAATTTCACCATTGGGTGAGCGACAACTAAGTCGGCAATTGCTTCAGTCATATTTTCGATTTAAAAAGCTCTTCAGAACGTTGAACTGGGGAAATTCTGCACACCCTTGAAACTTGCGCAGACATTAACCCGAGATTCAGGAACACAGCATAACACAAGACTGCAAAGACGCAATTTTGTTTAAGCTTAATTTCCCTCGGGTAGTCGTGGGGTCTTGCCCATACCCTAGAGTGGTGTCCTTTCACCCCATCATAAACCCCAAGCAGATGGATTGCGAAGCTAGCTAGTCTCCCGTTGGGGTGAGATAACCGTACCTAGTGACCATAGCTTTGGGTTTACCCAATAGTCGCTAAACTAGAGGCTACATTCTTTTTGCCTTCAGCGTTGACCAATGGCTCAAACTGATTTGTCTGCACCCGAGTCTACTGTACCCATGCTTCTGCCCCGCACCAGCGAGTCAGAAGCGCTTCAGCGCATTCGCCACACCTTCTCGCACGTTATGGCAATGGCGGTACAGACGTTGTTTCCCAAGACGCAGGTAACCATTGGCCCTTCGATCGACTACGGCTTTTACTACGACTTTGACAGCCCTGAGCCCTTCACCGACCAAGACCTGAAGGCGATCAAGAAAGAGATGATCAAGATCATCAACAAAGGGCTGCCGGTAACTCAAGAAACCGTCACCCGCGAAGAAGCCCAGCGCCGCATCGAGGCCCTGGGCGAACCCTACAAGCTCGAAATTCTGCAAGATCTAAAAGATCCGATCACGCTTTACCATCTGGGGGACCAGTGGTGGGATCTCTGCGCAGGGCCCCACGTGGCTAGCACCACCGACTTGAACCCCAAGGCCTTTGAGTTGGAAAGTGTGGCGGGGGCCTACTGGCGCGGCGATGAAAACCGGGCCCAGCTCCAGCGCATCTATGGCACTGCTTGGGAAACCCCTGAGCAGCTTCAGGAGTACAAGCGCCGCCGGGAAGAGGCCAAGCGTCGCGACCACCGCAAGCTGGGGAAAGAGCTGGGGCTGTTTATTTTTGCCGATGATGTTGGGCCGGGCCTGCCCCTGTGGACACCCAAGGGCACAGTGCTGCGCTCTACGCTGGAAACCTTCCTTAAAGAGGAGCAAACTAAGCGGGGATATCTGGGCGTAGTTACCCCCCACATTGCCCGGGTAGACCTATTTAAAACGTCGGGGCACTGGCAGAACTACCGAGAAGACATGTTTCCGCTGATGGCGGATGATGATGCGGCCCGTCTAGCAGAGGAGGGCTTTGTGATGAAGCCCATGAACTGCCCCTTCCATATTCAGATCTATAAGAGTGAGCTTAGGTCGTACCGAGAGCTGCCCCTGCGCCTAGCGGAGTTTGGCACGGTGTATCGCTATGAGCAGTCGGGAGAACTGGGCGGCCTCACTCGCGTGCGGGGCTTTACGGTAGATGATTCTCACCTGTTTGTGCGCCCTGAGCAGCTTGATGACGAGTTTCTCAAGGTAGTAGACCTGATTCTCTCGGTGTTTCGCAGCCTGAAACTGAAGAATTTTAAGGCGCGACTCAGCTTCCGTGACCCTGAGTCGACCAAATACATTGGTGGCGACGATGTCTGGGAAACCTCTCAAAACGCAATTCGCCGAGCCGTTCAGACGCTTGGCATGGAGTATTTTGAGGCTCCGGGAGAGGCAGCTTTCTACGGTCCTAAGCTCGACTTTATCTTTCGAGATGCCCTAGAGCGAGAGTGGCAGCTGGGCACGGTGCAGGTTGACTACAACCTGCCCGAGCGCTTTGACCTGGAGTATGTAGCTGAAGACGGCTCGCGCCAGCGCCCGGTAATGATTCACCGCGCTCCCTTTGGCTCGTTAGAGCGACTGATTGGCATTTTGATTGAGGAATATGCGGGTGACTTTCCTCTCTGGCTGGCTCCGGTGCAGATGCGCCTGCTGCCCGTCACCGAGGAGCAACTGGGCTTTGCTCAATCCGTAGCTGACCAGCTCTTGGCCAAAGGAGTACGGGTAGAGGTCGATGCCAGCGGCGATCGCCTGGGCAAAATGGTGCGCAACGCCGAAAAGGCCAAGATACCGATCATGGCCGTAGTCGGCGCGAAGGAGCTGGAGGCCAACGCTCTCAGTATTCGCACCCGCGCCCAGGGAGAGTTAGGCGCTCTGCCCGTGGCTGAGGTGGTGGATCGAGTGGCGGCGGCGATCGCCGCCCGCGAAGACTTCTAGCTACCTAGGGAGCTGCGGGCAGATCGGCCTCAATTTCGCGCAGGTCGCTGAGCGATTGCTCCATAGCATCGATCAGCGATCGCACCTGTTGGTCGCGGGCCTGCTGCTGTTGCTGTGCCTGATTGGTTAGCACGCTTAGGCATGAGTCCATCCCGGCAGCGAACTCGTAGCGGCTGACGGTGTCTTCGCCCCGAAAAGTGCCGTCGGGGTAGCCGCTTACGCAGCCATAGACCCCAGCCAGATTCAGCAGAGCCTCGTAGGCCCAGTGGTCGGGCGATACATCGGTAAAGGGTAAAATTAACTGTTGTTCAGTGCCCTGGGCAACGGGCTCAACAACTGTATCCACAGCGGGTTCTGCTTGAATGGGGGCGATCGCCGTCAAAATCCCCATACCAAGCCCTAAAGCCACTACGCCACTTTTAATTACTGAGTTTGCGTTCATAACAAAAATCTTGGATTCCCTATACTCACGACCTGTTCACCCCCTGGCCTTGCTTTCAGTCTGACAGAGGCTTCTCAAAAAGTGATAGTATCCTTGGCCTAAATGTTCCACGCCTGTCGGAGGCTTTTGTGGTGTCAACGCCTATCTCTGTTACTGTGCCCGCCACCACTGCCAACATCGGCCCCGGCTTCGACTGTTTGGGGGCAGCGCTAACGCTCTACAACCGTTTTCGCTTTACGGCCCTTGATCAGGCAGCGGGAACAGTTGCGATCGCGGTCAGCGGGTTAGAGGCCGACCGGGTAGTGACGGACGGGTCTAACCTGGTTTACAAAGCCTTCGCTCACTTTTATCAACAGCAGGGGCTGGCGGTGCCAGCGGTAGAGATTGCCATTGATCTGGCCGTTCCTCTAGCGCGCGGGCTGGGCAGCTCGTCTACCGCAATCGTGGGCGGCCTGCTGGGGGCCAATGCGCTGTGCGAACGGCCCCTCGAGCAGTCGGCCGTAGTGGAGATGGCGATCGCCCTAGAGGGCCACCCCGATAATGTCGTACCCGCCCTGGTGGGGGGCTGCCAGCTAGCGGTTGGCAATGCTGACGGCACCGCTACCCTATGCCCCATCCCTTGGCACACCGACATTGTGCCGGTGGTGATTGTGCCCGACTTTGAGCTCTCGACCGCCGCCGCCCGCCAGGTCTTACCCACCAGCTACAGCCGGGCCGACGCCATTTTTAATACTGCTCACCTGGGGCTACTGCTGCGAGGGCTAGAGAGCGGTCGGGGCGACTGGCTGCGGGTGGCCCTGGGCGATCGCATTCACCAGCCCTATCGACAGTCACTGATTCCCGGCTATGAGGCTGTCTCAGCCGCCGCTGTTGAGGCCGGAGCTTACGGCCTCGTCATTAGTGGTGCTGGCCCCGCGCTGCTAGCCCTCACGCCTGTTGAGCAAAGCGCCGCAGTGGGGGATGCCATGGCCGCGGCCTGGGCCAATACTGGGCAGTCGGCCACGACCCATGTACTCAGCTTGGAAACCACTGGAGCCCAGGTCAGCCCTGTTTAGCCACACTGGACCGCCAGCCCCACAAATTGCAAAGTGTTGGGGCTGTGTCACAACTGACAGCTCAATAAATCAAGGCTTTTTGAGGCCACAGGAATCCCGACCATCAGGCTACGACGTTCCGCCTGCAGTCCAGACGAGGGCGGTCAAATGTAACGTTTTAGGTATTGACGTATCTAAATGTGAGTGCTTACTTCAATTAATTCAAATGTGAAAAGCGCCTGAAATGCTTGCGTGGCCTTCACAGCAGCCACTAAGACATCAATATTTTGCGATTTTGGGCGGAAATTACTTATCAAATGTTTATTAAGTTTCCTATACTGGGGACGGGCGCGAAGATAGGTATATCTCTCTATCGATCTTGCAGTCCGGTTTGTTACTTCGTCGTGCCTTTTAAGCCACGGCTCGCTCGCTGAAGTCCTCCGACCTCCTGCCTAGGGTAGGCCGCCGCGAACAGCATTTGTAGGTCGTCTTCTCTAGATGTCTACACCATGGGTGTGTGTCCGCCTCGAATCAGACACTAAAACCGGAATCTGAATGCGCTGGCTGTTTCTGTAGTACTACTCACGCGAATTGTCATGCTAACCGAGCAGTTTCCGTGGCTAACGACCCTAGTTTTATTCCCTTTACTGGCGATTTTGCCGATACCGGTGCTGCCCAATCGCAACGGGCAAACTCTGCGCTGGTACGCCCTGGGCATTGGCTTCATCGAGTTTTCGTTAATTCTCTACACGTTCATTAACTTTTACAATCTCAACCAGCCCGGTCTACAGCTAGTAGAAAGCTATGACTGGGTACCTCAAGTCGGCATCAATTGGTCACTTGGGGCCGATGGCCTAGCTATGCCGCTGGTGGTGCTCAGTGGTCTGGTGACAACCCTGGCTATTTTGGCTTCGTGGAATATCACCCACCGTCCTCGCCTCTACTTCAGCCTGCTGCTCGTGATGTACAGCGCCCAGGTTGGGGTCTTTTTGGCCCAGGATCTGGTGATGTTCTTTTTGATGTGGGAATTAGAGCTGGTGCCGGTTTACCTGCTGATTTCCATTTGGGGCGGCAAAAAACGCCTCTACGCCGCAACTAAATTTATTCTCTACACTGCCATTGGTTCTGTCTTCATTTTGGTGGCAGCCCTGGCCATGGCTTTCTATGGCGATACCGTTACCTTTAACCTGACGGAGCTGGCCCAAAAAGACTACAGCTTGACCTTCCAGCTTCTGGTCTACGCGGCTTTCTTAGTAGCTTTTGCGGTTAAGTTGCCGATTTTCCCGCTGCACACCTGGCTGCCCGATGCCCACAGCGAAGCCCCCGCCGCCGTGTCAATGATCTTGGCTGGGGTACTGCTAAAGATGGCAGGCTATGGCCTGATTCGTATGAATATTGAGATGCTGCCCGACGCGCATCTCTACTTCGCCCCCGTGCTGGCTATCCTCGGTGTAGTCAACGTGATTTATGCCTCGATGACTGCCTTCGGCCAAGATAACCTCAAACGCCGCATGGCCTACTCGTCGGTAGCCCACATGGGCTTTGTGCTCATCGGTTGCTCGGCTTTCACTACCTTGGGGATGAGTGGCGCTATGCTGCAAATGATTTCCCACGGGCTGATTGCGGCGGTGATGTTCTTTTTGTCTGGGGTGACCTACGAGCGCACCCACACCCTCGACATGGATGAGATGGGGGGTATAGCCCGCAAGATGCCCACCAGCTTCGCATTCTTTACCGCCGCTTCGATGGCGTCTCTGGCCCTGCCCGGCATGAGCGGGTTTGTCAGCGAGATCGCGGTGTTCCTCGGTATGGCTACCAGCGATGTCTACAGCACAACCTTTAAAACCGTGATTATTGTCGGTGCTGCCGTTGGGGTTGTGCTGTCGCCCATTTACCTGCTCTCTATGCTGCGCCGCATTTTCTACGGTGACACGGGCAAAGTGGTGGCTAAGGTGCCCAATATCATTGATATTCGCCCCCGCGAAGCCTTTGTAGCGGCCTGTCTGCTGGTGCCAATCATTGGGATTGGTCTCTACCCCAAACTGGCCACTCAGGTTTACGACGCCAAGACCGTTGAAGTGGCTAGCCGCGTGCAACATACCCTGGTAGCATCTGCCCCAACTTCGCCGCTCTACGCCCATGTGTTGGTGGCTCCTCAGGTGACAGTGGCTGAACTGCCCACTGTTCTGGCCTCTCAAATCGACTAGACCAAACGGGTTAGTCAGTCAATTAGTCGCTGCACTCTGGCCTTAGGGCTAGGGTGCAGCGTTTTTTTGGACAATGCAATGGCGAAGGTAAGCCCATAGACAATTTAGGCTCTGTCTCTGGGCACTCTAACAGGCAAGAGCAAACCGTCACAATGACGACAGAGCGATGCGCTCTGGATCGCTCTATGACGGGCGTACCTCCCCCAAGCGACCAATTTTGTTTGGTGCAGTTCTTCTCTAGATAAGTTATGGCTCAGCAACACCCCTGTCCTCACTGCAACAATCGCCAACTACTGCGCATTGGGGTGCGCGGTATTCGCCAGTGCTCTAGCTGTAAAGCCTACGTAGACGTGCGATCGCGCCACTGGCTGAAGCGTCTAATTCGCGATCGGGCGGCCTAGGAACTCAGATCTAGGTAACAATAGAAGTGCCCTAACTGACGAGGCACTATGGCCGGCAAGTTTTTCCACAAACCAGGCGCAGAGCTAGCCGATCGCGTCCCCCCCGGTCAGCACTTGGCCAAAGGGTTTCCGGTGCTCACCTACGGCGAGACGCCCCACATTGCTCAGGCCGGCTGGACCTTGAGCATCACGGGTCTAGCTCAGGCAAAAACCTTCAACTGGGACGAGATGATGGCGCTGCCCCAGGTGGAACTTACTGCTGACTTTCACTGTGTGACGACCTGGTCAAAGCTGGATGTGACCTGGCGGGGCGTACGCGTCACTGACGTGATGGAGCAGCTGGTGGTTGAGTCCGAGGCGACCCATGTCATGCTGCATTGCTATGGCGGCTACACCACCAACCTCACCCTGGCTGGCTTTGTTCGACCCGAAAACTTTTTTGCCCACACCCTAGAAGGTGAGCCTTTGCCCGCCGAGCACGGTGGCCCCATGCGCCTAGTAGTGCCTCATCTCTACGCCTGGAAAAGCGCCAAATGGATTAATGGCGTGGAGTTTCTGGCTACCCCAGCTCTGGGTTTTTGGGAGCGCAATGGCTACCACGAGCGGGGCGAACCCTGGGCGGAGGAGCGCTACAGCGATCGCTAGCCCTACCGATTGCCGTAACGGCCCCAGCTTAAAAACGCTGTGACGATATAGAGCACAATGGTCGAACCGATGATGGACGGCACCAGCGGTACGCCCTGAAAGCTCCAGGTCAGCCAGGGCAGGCTAAAGCTGTATTGCTGCAGCAGGTAGTTGGCGACCCACTGCCCTACAAACACGCCGATCAGGCCAATCAGCACTAGGCCCAATAGCTTGCCGGGCACTTGTCTAGGCACTAGGACATTGGCTGCGAAAGCGCAGGCCAAGGCAATGAGAACTTGAACGAGAAGGCTAATCAGATCATCCATCGGAATCGGGCTCCTAAAGCTGGGTATTTGGCTCGCGCATAGAGGTTGTGTAGAGTTACTGTACCCATTCCGTAGCCGCCGAAATCCCTGAAACGTAGGCTTCGGCTACCGTTTGAGGCTATATCCACCCCTGAATAGCGGCTTGGTAAACGGCCTGATAGCGGTTTTTAGCCTGTAGCTTAGTGAGGCTATTGTTGATGTGGAATTTTACCGTACTCTCGCTGATGTAGAGGCGGTTGGCAATGTCGCGATCGCGCAGACCTTGGGCTAGCAGAGCCATGATCTCTTGCTCTCGCTCGGACGGACGCGGGTAGCTAGGGTCACTGGAGGTTGCTTCTACCGGCTGTCCCTGGCTAACCCGCTGAACAATTTGACACAGTTGGTCAACGTCTATGGTCCAGTCGATCACGGCTTGGACTGTCGGTGGGGGCAACGCCTTTACCCGCACCCAAATGGCGCGGGCCGTAACTTGGGCAATGGGTTCGCTGTCAGTAATCACTACAGCCTCTGGGTCAAAGGGGTCACACACCGTTAGTCGAGCTTTATAGGCCATGCAGGTGAGGGCTACTTGCACCAGGGCTGTGGAGCACTGAATACTGACCTTGGCTCCTAGCTGCCCACTGGTATAGGGAGTTTGGAGGGAAATTTGCACCATCTGCTGCTGGGGTCCAGGCTGGGTTTGCAGACTGCCCCCCAGGCAGGTAGCCATGAACCGCAGTTGGTGACAGCGCGATCGCCACTGAGCCGCCAGGTCGGAAGCTTGGACGCCATCGGTAGTCGGTATCGCCACGAGCGCTTCTAGCACTACATCGGTCGCGCCATAGACCAGCCGAGCATAATCACAGTTAAACTCGTTCAGTAGCTCAGCTAACTCCACAAAGACATGCGCCATAGAAGCTGGCAGCGCCGTTTCGGTACCCACCAACGCCATCGTGGTGGTCTTCAAAATTGTCGCTAGCTGGTCAGATAGAATTGATCGCTGGGCCAAGACGACCGCTGAGCCCATTTGTCTAATTTCGACGCTCAGCGCCGCATCGAGAGCGATGGTGGCGGTCATGCAGAGCACCTGCAATACCTCTAAAAACTCGGCTGCCATGGGGCTGCGGCTAAAGGTGGCCAGCACACCAATGACGCGATCACCGGTCATCAGCGGGTAGCCCGCAAACCCTTGGATATTGTTGGCGATCGCCCAGTCTCGATCCTTAACCCAGGCTTCTTCGGCCAGACGATTGCTGAGAAAGGGAACCCGGTTTTGGGCAATCTTACCGACCTTATAGGCCCCCATGGGCACCCGTGCAAAGAAGCCGTTGGTGTGGGTATACAGCCCCGAAGAGGCCACCAGTCGGAGAGCGGTTTGCTCTGGTTCTACGACCCAGATCCGAGCAAACGCACAGCCAAACTGGTCGACCAACCCATTGGTTATGCACCGGGCAATGGTCTCTACCTCAAGGCATCCCGACAGCCGTTGGGCAATTTTATTGACCCGCTGCAAATCGAGCAGCAGCCGAGTTTGGTTGGGCAAATCAACGCTAGGGCTTTCCACATCTGCGGGAGCAGCAGTCACGGGCCTTCCTGACATTTTCTGTCTATAGGTTGAATTGAACTCGGTTGATACACTGTATCGGTTGACACGCCTGGGCGCTTTTGTGTCAAATTGCCCAGCCAAATTTCTGAAAAGTTTGGTTTACCGCCATGGTTTCACCTTAGGGCGATCGCCTTCAAATACTGATGGGTCTGTCAAGAAACGGTAAACTTTCTGACCTGGTCTGAACCCCATCTCCGTATTTTTTGCTAGAACGTGAGCGGAGTATGAACCGCGCTAAAGCCGCAAGTTTGCCCGCGAGTCACCCGGATTGTGCATCTGCCTCTCGTAGTTGTTTAAAGCCCCCGTTCTGGAGAAGCAGATGAAGGAGAGACTCATAGGCGTCGGCCTTGGGGTCGGTGTCGCTTTGACTCTAGGTATCTCGTGGACAGACTCTGCTCAAGCATTCTCACTGAATAGCAAAGTTACTGTCGAGAACTTTCTCGTATTCCCTGGGACATCAACAAAGATTCCCTACGGAGGAAGTGTGCCTATTGAGCAGGGGCCTATCGATGTTGTAGTTAGCTCAGATACCACTAACCCTGAATTAAGCCGATTTGGTGGCATTTGGGATATTAATTTGGGTAACAACTCGATCTCATTCACCCTAAATTCTCTATTTAGCAATGTCACTTCTGGGGATGACATCTATAGATTCAAGGCACCCAGCTTTGGTCTGCCAGGCCAGAACAGAGTGACTGGCTTTACAGTTACGCCTCTCGCAGGCAGCTTGGCTTTTGGTAACAAACCGGTGATTACACGAGTGGCAGGCAACTGGATCGATGTGGTTTTTCCAGTGGGCTTTGCCCCAGGGAATCAGCCCAACCTCACCCTAATTCCTGGGCAGCTGGGTTTCAAGATCCATTTGGCGGTGGAACCAACCCCTGTACCGACCCCGGCACTGCTGCCTGGGCTAGTTGGCATGGGTCTGGCAATTTTGCGCCAGCGGCGTGAGGACGATCAAGCAGATTGAACCCAGCGCTAGATTTCTTTGGAGTCAGACGGGTTGGTTTCTGAAGTGCTGTCTTTGAAGCGATCTTTAGCCGCAGTGAAGGCCTCTTTCATAGCAGCCTGGATCTTTTTAGGGTCGGGCTTTTTCCCCCCCATCAGGTCGCCGAAGTAGACGCAGGCTCCTTCACCTAGGGCCCAGGTGTAGGCGAAGGCCCAAGAAGCGGCGATCACGCTGCCAAAGCCGGGGATAAATTTGACCAGTTCTCGCCCGACAGCCTGGGCAAAAAAGCCGCCTGCGATCGCGCTAATTAGCCCTCCGGCCTGGGAAGGGCTTAGGGTTTGGCCGTAGAGCTTGCCCAACAGCACCACCATGGAAACCTGAAGTGCCGTCAGCACTGGCATAGTGGCAAAGGGTAGGGGCACCGCCGCCAGGGTAGCGGCCATGACGGCAAAGGCTGACATGTAGTGTCGCCCAACATCGCGGTAAAGGTTACCCAGCTGGTTGGTGGCCTCGGCTTGCTCGTCTAGCAGCTGGTAGAGCGCCTGGGCCTCGGCCTCGGGCAGCAGGTCGGCCAGGGCGTCGCGCATCGCGTCAAGGCCGTAGAACACGGGGTCAAAGCCGTCTTCGTCAAGGGTGAAGTCGATCAGCACGGTGCGATCGACCAGGCCCTCAAAATTGGCTTGCACAGCCTGAAAGGGACGCTGCACAGCCTCTAGCTCAGGTGGGTAGGGCGGGTGATTGTCTAGTTCTGGCGGATAGACTTCATGGCTGGAGGTGACCACCAGCAGGCAGGGCACGGTAGGAAACTGCTGACGCAGACGGGCGGCGATTTGGCGCAGAGTGTCGGTGGCAAAATCGTTGATTTTGACCGTTAAAACCAAAATGCGGGCCGTACGGGTCTCACTGTTGAGATTGTTGACCAGCTCAGCAATGATGGCCTCAGTGGCTTGGGTTACATCCCCTAACCCTACGGTATCGGTAAAGATCAGCAGGGGCAGATCTTCGGAGGGGTAAGCGTAGCGCTGAGTGTTCTGGGTGTGGGGCTTGAAACCCTGACCGATAATATCGGCTGAAACCCCGGTTAAACCCCGCACGATGGAGCTTTTGCCGGCCTGAGGTTTACCGATTAAAAGGGCTTCAGTGGTGGGCAACTGTTCACGCACAGCCGCCAGGATTTCGACAACTTTGTCATCGTCGATGTTAAACCAGCGGCTGAGCTGCTGGTCAGGCCGGAGCTGACTGAGACGATCGCGCAGCAGCTGCCAGGCCTCCAGCACTGGAGAAGCCCACGACGAGCTGTCATTGGGTGGATTAGGTTGTGGAGAGTCGCCCATACCCAAACTCTAATTCCGCTGATCAGATACGGCTATAATGCCATGCCCTTGTCCCCGTCAGCAGCTTCAACAGCTCGAGAGTAAGGTACCGAGACACTCCTTAGCCCTAGTCATCGAGCAGCACAGAGGGATTGCCCGGCAGGGTGGCGGGCTGTTTTTTGGATCCGGTAGAGCGGTTGCTGCGGCTGTCGAGCTTGCCCTGGGCAATGGGAACCGTGAAATGAAACTGACTGCCCTTATTTTTGCCTTCCGACTCGGCCCAGATGGTGCCCCCCAGCCCTTCCACAATTTGTCGGCACATAGCCAGCCCCAGGCCCGTACCGCCGGTAGTTCGCCGCAGCGCCCCTTCTTCTTGATAAAAGCGATCGAACACCACATGCAGGCGGCTAGGCTCAATGCCCCGCCCGGTGTCAGCGACGGTAACTTGCAGGTGGGTAGGGCTAGAGCGGGTCACCTGAATGGTGATTTTGCCGGTGGTAGGGGTAAATTTTTGGGCGTTGTCGAGCAGTTTAGCCAGCACCTCGACCAGCCACTCGCCGTCGGCGCGCACCAGCGGCACCTGTTTAGGAATCTTGACTTTAATCGCGGGCGTGGCGGCGCTGTCCTGGCTGCTGTGGATGCTGCTGAGGGCCAAATCGACGCACTCTTGAATGGAGAGCGACTCTAGATTCCACTCGACGCGACCGCTTTCTAACCGCGACAGAGTAAGAAAGTCTTGCACCAGCTTGCGCATGCGCTCGGCATCTTCAAGGGCCGATTGCAGCATAATCTGGCGCAGCTCGTTGGGCATGTCGGGCTCGGTGGCCAGGCTTTCGAGACAGACCTGAATCGTCGAGAGGGGAGTGCGCAACTCGTGACCGGTAATGGCGATCAGGTTGGCTCGAGTGCGATCGAGGGCTTCGAGCTGCTGGTTGAGATCCTGTAGGTTAGCGTAGGCCTCAGCCTGAATGATGGCTACGCTGAGCTGGGTGGCGATCGCATCTACCAGGGCTGTATCGTCTTCGCTCCATTCGTAGGGCTGGGGTTGGCAGTGGTGCAGCTCAATCAGGCCCACTAGGCGGTCTTGGTAAGTCAGGGGCACAATCAGCCACGACTGAATCTGCCATCGCTCAAGCAGGGGCCGAATGGCCTCTAGCTCATAGTGAAAGGGCGACTCGCGGTCTTGGGTATCGGCGATGGCGACAATTTCTTTCGTGTCTTGAATGTAGTCAAACAGGGGATTGGTGGCCAGGGGCCAGGTCTCGCCCAGCAGCGACTCGACTTTGTTATTGAGGTGCTGGTGAGCAATCACCACCGTGGCATCGGTGGCGCTACAGGGATAGATCAGGCAGCGACACGCGTGCAGCGCCTGCCCCAGTTCCTCGGCCGCTTTAGCAAAAATTTCGTCGGCGTTGAGGGACTGCCGCACCACTGAGGTGATGGAGTTGACCAAGCGCTCGCGGCGCTCTTGGGCGGTAATGGCTTTATAGGCTTTAAGCAGCTTGTACTGCCCTGCTTGCAGGTAGGTGACCAGACGCTGAGTAAAGGGATCAGGCCCGCCGCTGCCGTCAGGGCGTTCGGTGGGCATTAAGGATGGGTCGATGTAGCGCTGGCGGGCGACCGCCAGTTTGGCCGCCAGGTCGGGTCGATATTCGGCAATGCGATCGAGCAACAGCACCGCTGCCGTTTGACTGACGTAGCGATCCTGGGTCCAAATGCCTTCAAAGCGGCGGGTTTGGTCGAGGGGTGGGCCGTCAATGGCCGGTACGGGCGATCGCTCTCGACAGATCAAGCAGGCGCTGTAGTCAGCTCCCACCACCACCAGATGCCACTCCTGGGTGAGGGCATCGTTGGGTTCAAAGGCGATCGTTTCATAGTTCTCAGAGCGGCTAGCGAAACTGGTACCCAGGGCCGACAACACATAGACCTGATCGGTCAGCTCAGCAATGCGCAGATAGCGGTTAGCCTCCTGCAGATAAAACCGCTCTTGCTGAAAGCTAGCAATCACTAGAAACTTTGCCGTCCCCGCCAGCACGTGATCTTCCATCGCGTGGGACAACGCGGTTAAAGAAGTCTTGAAGTAGAGGCTAGGTCTCAGCTGGGGAATTGCGGTCAGCAATTCTTCCACTACAGAGGTGGAATGGCTCATGGTTCAGTTCAGGGAACCGTCGATTCAAAGGCTCTGCCCTGGCGCTCTCTAGAGAACCCCCAGGAGACCCGGTCGCATCGGCAGCAGTTACTCTCACCTAGCCTACCAGCTACCCCCTTTCTCGATAGATATATTGTAACCATTTGCCAAAAACGGCCCTTGCCAGAGCAAAATGCCTGTTCTATACGACGGATCAGCAATAAAAAAACACCTGCGCAAGCTGCACAGGTGTCCTAAATACTGTGGTTCTAACCCACGGCAAGAATTAACACTTTGGAGAAAGCTACATCACACTAGTCATATCGCTGGTGTCTTTGAGAAAGCCACTGTAGGCCTCCATGCCGTGCTCGCCAATGTCCAGCCCTTTCATCTCTTCTTCGGCGCTGACTCGCAGGCCTAGAACAGACTTAACCACCAGCCAGAATATGGTGGACAGCACTACTGTAAACAAACCAACGGTCAAAATGCCTACGATTTGAATCCCTAGCTGACCTAGGCCGCCACCGTAGAACAGCCCAGCAATGCCCTCGCCCCCTTGGGTGAAGTTGTTAGGGTTGGCAAACAAACCTACGGCTAGGGTGCCCCAGATGCCGCAGACCAGGTGCACAGAGGTTGCACCCACAGGGTCGTCAATTTTGATGCTGTCGAAGAAGCCGACTGCAAACACCACCAGGATGCCGCCAATCAAACCGGCAAAGAAAGCTCCCGCATAACCAAAGACAAAGCAGCCAGCGGTAACCGATACCAGACCAGCCAGAATGCCGTTGATGGTCATCGACAGGTCAGGCTTGCCGCTCATTGCCCAGGAGAGAAACGTAGCAGCTACACCACCGGCAGCAGCACCCAGGTTGGTGGTAACCGCAATATAGGCTACAGCTGAATCGGCTGCTAGCTGAGAACCGGGGTTGAATCCAAACCAGCCTAGCCAAAGAATTAGGCAACCCAGGGTTGCAATGCTCAGGTTGTGACCCGGCAGAGCATTTACCCGGCCATCTGCGTTGTACTTACCCATGCGGGGGCCAAGAAAAGCCGCCCCCATAAGAGCTGCCCAGCCGCCCACAGAGTGAACAATGGTAGACCCTGCAAAGTCGTGGAAGCCAAGATCAGCAAGCCAGCCACCACCCCAGAGCCAGTGGCCAGTGATGGGGTAAGCAATGGCAGTCAGCAACACGCTGAAGATGAGAAAGTCAACAAACTTGATGCGCTCGGCCACAGCCCCCGACACAATGGTGGCAGCAGTACCGGCAAAAGCAACCTGAAACAGGAAGAATGTATCCTTGGTGAGGTTTATGCCGTCGGGCCCTAAACCGTATAACTCAGGGGCACCGCCGAGGAAAAAGCTCCCCCAGCCTACCCAGCTATTGCCATTGGCACCAAACATCAGCGAAAAGCCAATGAACCAGAAGGCTAGGGTGGCTAGAGCAAACACAATCAAGTTTTTGGTCAACACGTTGACGGCATTCTTCTGCCGACAAAAGCCAGTCTCCACCATAGCGAAGCCAGCATTCATGAAAATGACCAAGAAGGCACAGACCAACACCCAAATGTTGTTGAGGGTGACTTGCACATCGGCAGCAGTTAGCTCCTCTTGAGCGTGAGCCGCTACTCCCCAGGTGGCCAGAATGATCAATGCCAACGGAATACAGGCTACCCAAGCCCAGCCGCCAACGCGGGCGAACAGACGCTTAAACACCTGGTCAAAGGGCGGTACATTGGCATTCCAAAAGCTGGGTTTAGACCGCCTCCGGAACTTAGAACGATTACGCAACACTAAATTAGACATCTCAACAGACGTTCCTTCAACACAATCAGACAGTGAACACGGCCTACCGCTTTTCGGATCTGTGCTCTTAGCCGCATAGCGGTGAGACAAATCCGCATGGGAGTTAAGGCCCACAGAATAGATGCATTCTGCGAACCACCTGCAAAGTTGCAAGTTTCTAAGGGCAGCTACGTCAGCCGAAAAACGCCTTTAGAAACCCACACCGATCTGCCTAAACATTTTTGACATTATGGGCAGAGGAATTTGCGTGTAAATAGAACAAGTTGATTCCATCAATTCTGAGGCAAGCAATCTGTATCGGGCGATACACAACACCCCATAAGGCTGCTACATTCCTCATGTTTTCGTTAAAACATAGATTAGTTGGCTACAAATGATTGTTTGACAAAGATGCTGTCAGGAACATCGCAGTCGAAAAAGGTGCTGGCATCTTTTAGACTTGATTCGCTAAGTAGCCTTGGGGGCCAAGCTGATCGAGTTTTTGCTGTTTGGCGAGCACCGAAGTTTCAAGAGCGCGGCGGTATTGGGCGACCTGATCGAGTAGGGTAGGGCGATCGGTGGCCAAAATCTGCACCGCCAGCAGCCCCGCATTCGTGGCATTGCCAATGGCGACTGTGGCCACCGGAATGCCCGCTGGCATTTGCACAATGGAATAAAGCGAGTCGAGCCCTTGCATCGTGCGGCTGACTACGGGGACACCAATCACCGGTAAGGGGGTGAGCGCGGCGACCATACCGGGCAGGTGAGCGGCCCCTCCGGCCCCGGCGATGATCACCTTGAGGCCGCGATCGCGAGCGGTCTGAGCATAGGCAACCATGCGCTCGGGGGTGCGGTGGGCCGACACAATGGCCACTTCGTGGGTGACCCCAAACTCAGTACAAATCTCAATGGCGGCGGCCATAGTGGGCAAGTCTGAGTCGCTGCCCATAATGATGCCAATTTCAGGGCTGTTGTCAGGGCTAATTTCAGAGCCAATCTCAGGAATAGTCATTGCCTTCGCTGCCGTCAAAAAGTGCCTACCCATCATGCCACCGGAGGGTTTTAGACGATGGCCCCAGAGGCAATGGGGAAGGTTGAGTTTCGTTGCGGGCCGTTTTGGCGCAGCAAAACATCATAGAATTTTACAGAAATTAGCAAACCCCGAAGCCTTCCCCATGACTGCCACTGACGATAAAACCGTAGTTCGCGACTACTTCAATGCCACCGGCTTTGACCGCTGGCAGCGCATCTACGGCGATGGCGAAGTCAACAAGGTCCAGCTCGACATTCGCAAGGGCCACCAGCGCACAGTCGACACGCTGATGGGCTGGCTAGAGGCCGATGGCAACCTGGCCGGGCTCAGCTGCTGCGATGCGGGCTGTGGCGTAGGCAGCCTGACGATTCCCCTGGCTCAAGCAGGCGCTCAGGTCTATGCCAGCGACATCTCCGCCAAAATGGTCGAGGAGGCCCGTCAACGGGCTGAAATCGCCCTAGAGGGCAAAAATTTGCCTACCTTTGAGGTCAAAGACCTGGAGGAACTGGCCGGTCGCTATCACACGGTAATTTGCTTAGACGTCCTGATTCACTATCCCCAAGAGAAAGTGCAGGGCATGATCAGCCATCTTGGCTCGCTGGCCGAGTCGCGGCTGATTATGAGTTTTGCGCCCAAGACGCTGTTCTATAGCGCGCTGAAGAAGGTAGGCGAGTTTTTTCCGGGGCCAAGCAAAACCACCCGCGCCTACCTGCACCGGGAGACCGATATTGTGAAGGCGCTAGAGGCTGACGGTTGGCGCATTGAACGCCGCACGTTGACCAAGACCCAGTTTTACTTTTCGCGCATGCTAGAAGCCGTCAAAGACCAGTAGACCGTGGATGCAGGAACGAGACCATGACTGTAGAGCGGCTATGGATTGCGATCGCAGCGGTGCTGGGCGGCACCGCCGTAGCGGCCGGGGCCTTTGCCACCCATGCCCTTAAATCTCAGCTCAGCGATCGGCTGCTGGCGGTGTTTGAAACCGCAGCTCGCTACCAGATGTACCACGCTCTAGCCCTGCTGCTGGTAGCCCTAATACGGCACCAAGGGCTAGGTGATCCAGGATGGCTCGCCGCCTCGGCGTGGGTCTTGATTGCCGGTACGGTCGTGTTTTCGGGCAGCCTCTATGCCCTGGCACTGACAAATCAAAGCATGCTGGGGGCCGTGGCCCCGCTTGGTGGCGCAGCTTTGATGGCGGGCTGGGCCTGTCTAGCTATAGCCGGGCTACGGGGGGCCGGAGAGGGGTAAGGAGGGCAGAGGGTATTAGGGGTGAATGAATCGCAGCACTGACCATGCATTTCCGGCTGGAGCAATTATCTCTATCCAGAGTCCACCCACTCCCCCCAGGCGGGCAGGCTATGATAACCCTGTGTCATGCCGGGCTGCTATGTTTGAATACCTATCGCCGCGATCGCTGGCTACGCCCCAGGAGGTTATTGAGTACCTGGAACTCCAGCAGGCCGCCCAAGATTTTCGCCTGGAGGTCGAGCACCGGGCCAACCTGGAAGCCTACTACCAGTGGTATGACCAGATAGCCGCCGAAAACCGCCGCGATCTGGAGCAGATGCGGACGGAGGCTAACCTCCTGACTTGGTTCAGCGGCCGCTCTATCTAGAAGAGCAACAGAGCTTACACCAAATAACTTCTTGAGTGATTTGCGCCCCAAGGCTAGAGCATTTCCAGCTCATCTTGCTTGAGGTGGGCGCGCATGGGCCGCTTAGCCCCCTCGACCTCAAACTCCACCTGAACCGGAAAGTTGGGGCTAATAGGGCGGCCCTTGTAGTCGGTGAGAATAGTCACAACGACTCCCTCTAGACCTTTGGCATCGAAGGCTTCGTTGCGGTGCAGCGGGTGGTGATAAAAAATAACCGATTCTTTGATTCGGACGCGTTCGCCAACATTCATAGCACACACTCGCTCTTACTCAATCCTCCCTAGCGCCTGGTGACCAGGTGGGAACTTGCTTTTTTGTAGCCCTATTATCTTTGCACAGGATGGGCGCTTGAACGTGGCTGCTGCCGATTAGGTCGAGCTATTCCCTGGCTGAGAGCCGTAGGGCTGCATGATTTCATCTAGACGCTGGGCCATGGCGGCCATTTCGGGGTCACGGCTGGCGACCGATTGGGTGCGGTCCTGAAACGCTTGGCCAATTTCAGTGTCATAGAGCAGGTGGCGGGCCTGGTTGAGCAGCTCAGGGGCGCGCTCTAGGGGCTGGGGCTGTTTTGACATCAGCACCTCGTCGATCTGCACAATCAGCTGGGAGATGGGCCGCAGCCAGCTAAATTGCTCATGGTTGAGCACCAGACGTAGGTAGTCGCCCTTGTTGGCGATCGCACCGTGGTTAGCTTCGTAGCGGTCTTTCTCAGCATCCATCAAAATTTTGTGGGCCTTCAGCAGCAGTGGTCGAAACTGGCGCAGGGGTTCAAAGGCCGGATCAGAAGCAGGATTACCAACAGTCATGTAACTCTCGCGCAGGCGTACAGTACTCCCTTCACCATTCCACGAATAGAGAGCGATTTCAAGCCGCTTGGTGCTGGGGGGAGATAGCCCCCATGGGGTGACTGGGTTTGGTGTCACAATAGCCCTACGTTCCTTTTACATGGTCATGGACTTTACCACCGTTCGCCCTGGGCAGCTTTCCATTATTGCCAACGATTTCGATGCCCGGCCGATGAGCTTTGTGCAAGATGGCGATCGCCGAGGGTACGAACCGGCCGTAGCTCGGGCAGTGAGCGAGGTGCTGGGGCTGGAGCCGGTGTGGTTTGACTGCCCGCCCGAAGAGTTTTATCCCACCCTCAGCACTGGCGATTACGACGTAGTGTGGTTTAGCCAGGCCATTACCCAAGATCGCCGCGCCTGGGCCGACTTTACCCGTCCATACGGCCGCTTCGATGAGGCCGTGCTAGTGCGCGAAGACAGCCCCATCCAGACCCTGGAAGACCTAGCGGGCAAACGGCTCGGCTCCTTGGCGGGCAGCAGTCCCCTGATTCTCACTGAGGCTTTGCCTGACCTAGAATGGGTGCCGTTCGAAGGGGACGACCACACCCGACCTACCCTGCTAACGGCATTGGGTGAGGGCGCGATCGATGCCCTGGTGGGCGATGCCCTGCTGCTGCTTACCGCCGAGGCTGACACCACGAACTTGCGAGTGGCCTTTCAGCTGCCCACCCAAATTCCCTTTGGTGTTGGTGTACTGCCGGGCAACAGAGAACTGCTGGAGGCCCTCAACCAAGCCATTAATCAGCTAATTATGAACGGCACCTTGGCTAAGCTGTGGGCCCAGTGGATTCCCTACAAACCGTTTCCGTTTTAGCGGTGCTAGGGCTGGGATAAACCAGTTGGGCAATGAACGCCGTTGCATCCTCCACCGGGAGGGGCGACGAGAAGTAATAGCCCTGCCCCCCCTGACACTGGTGGGCCTGAAGGTAAGCCGCCTGCTCGGCAGTTTCAATACCCTCAGCCACTACCGTCAAATTGAGGTTAGTGGCCAGACTGATGATGGCTTTGACAATTTCGTAGTCGCCCGTGCTGGGGCCAGAGCGATGCAGGTTGGTAATAAACGACTTGTCAATTTTGAGCACGTCGATGGGAAATCGATGCAGGTAGCTGAGGGACGAGTAGCCAGTACCAAAGTCATCCATACAGATCTGAATGCGGCGCTGGCGCAGCTGTTTGAGCAAATCAATGGCCATTTGAGCGTTTTGAATCAGCACGCTTTCGGTAATTTCGACCTTCAGGTGCTGTCCCTGTAGGTGATTGTGGCTCAGGGCAGCGTCTATTTGCTGAATCAGGTCAGGACGGACAAACTGCTTACCGGAAAGATTGACGCTGACGGTGAGGGAGTGACTGTGGGGAAGCTCTTGATGCCAGTAGCTCAGCTGACGGCAGGCCTCGTTGAGGGTCCACAGGTCGAGGGCAGTAATCAATCCAGTATTTTCGGCAACGGGGATGAAGTCTAGGGGAGGCACCAGCCCACGGTGGGGATGCTGCCACCGCACCAAAGCCTCAAACCCTTGCGGCGTGCCGGTGGCTAAATTGATGATGGGCTGATAGTAAAGCCGCAGTTCACCCCGCTCTAGGGCCCGGCGCAGGTCGTTTTCAAGCTCCATCTGCTGCATCACCAGGGTGTGCATGGGGGCGTCAAAAATGGCGTACTCGCGGTTGCTGCCCTTAGCTTTGTACATGGCGATATCGGCATCGCGCAGCATTTGGTTGGGGTCGGTGTAGGTGGTGGCGCTGAGGGCGATGCCAATGCTGGCGTGGATAAAGACCTCGTGCCCCTGGAGCAGCACCGGGCTTTCGAGAATGGCGTGAATGCGCTGGGCCATGCTGACGGCAACAGCGGCATCGCTGAGGTTGGACAACAGCACCACAAATTCGTCGCCCCCCAAACGGGCGGTCACATCTGCCGGACGCAAACAGGTTTGCAGTCGCTGGGCCACTACCTGAAGCAGCTGATCGCCCATGGCATGCCCCAGACTGTCGTTGATCACTTTGAAGCGGTCTAAGTCGAGAAACAGCAGGGCAAACTGGCGATTCGCGCAGCGTAAAGCCTGCGGCATCTCAGAAACAGGAACGGACTCGAAACGAGTATCCATCCCGGAACCGCAGCAGGGGTCAGACGCACCGTCAAAGGTAGAGCTCTCCAAAGAACAATTGTTGGTGCAGTGGTGGTGCAGCTGGTCAAGCGACTGGGCCAGCCGTTCTAAGAACAGCGTTCGATTGGGCAGCCCGGTGAGGCGATCGTGGGAGGCATCATAGCGTAGCTGGGCCTCCAGCCGTTTGCGCTCGGCCAGCTCGACCTGGGCCTGGGCATAGAGCTCGGCCTGGTGAATGGCGATCGCCAAGTGATCGGCTAACCGCTTGATCAAATTAATTTCGGCCTCGCTCCAGCAGCGAGGACCAGGGCATTGATGGACGCTCAAGATGCCCTTGACCACGCCCCGATAGCGAATGGAAACAGCTAAGATAGCCCCGATGTTTAGCTTCTGAGCCAAGGCCAGGTTGGGCAGCAGCGTCGGTTCCACCCTGACATCGTCTACTACCACCGGCAGCTCCTCAGCCAGCACCCGCTGGGCGTGGGGGTTGCCCTCAATGGGAATCACCTGCCCTCGCAAGTTATCGAAACCGGGCATGCTGGCCGTGTTGGTGTGCACCAACACCTGGTCGGTCGCTTGACAGAGAATCACTAAGCCGCGACTGGCCTCGAAGGTGTGCAACATTTCAGTCGCCGCCCGCTGGAGCAGCGTCTCCAGCTCCAGACTGTCGCTAATGGCGCTGATGATGTTGTTGAGCAACTTTTCTTGCTGGGCCAGGGTGCTGGTTTGAGCCAGTAGCTGACTCTGCTGGAGGGCGATCGCCACTTGGTCGGCCAGCTGAGCCAGTAGGGCGCGCTCCTTAGGCTGCCACTGGCGCGGCCCTCGGCAGTGATGGACGCACAGCAGCCCCCACAGGTTGCCGCCACAGTTGATGGGCACAACTAGATTGGCCTGCACCTGAAAGCGTGTCAGTAGCGCGCGGTAGCAGGGGTCAATATTGGCCTCAGCCACATTGTCGATGTGGTGAGTGCGGCCTCGGCGGTAGCGGTGGGCTAAGCCAGGCTTAGTCAGAAAGCAAGTGTCTCCGATGGTGAGGCCTAGCGTTGCATTCCAAGGGGGCAGCACGGCTTCGACCGTCATAGTGCCGCTGAGGTCGGGATTGAAGCGGTAGATGAGCACTCGGTCGGTCTGCAAAAACTGCCGCACCTCGGTGACCGTGGTCTGCAAGATCTGCTCGACCTCCAAGGACTGGTGAATGTGTTGGGTAATCGTGCGAATTAGATGCTCTTCTTCGGCCTGGCGGCGCAGAGCCTCCTGGGCTTGGACTAGGGGAGTAATATCGGTGGCTACAGCCCCAAGAATGGGCGTGCCATCGGCCTCCAGACTCACGGGGAATAGTACCGAGCTAAACACCTGCTGCTCTCCCCCAAGGTGTAGTGTATCTTCTACGGTTAGGGGGGTTTGGGTGGTGACGAGGTGCTGCACCCGCTCCATAAAAACGCTAACCACCGGGGGCGGCAGCAGATCGGCAAAGGAACGCCCCACCATATCCTCGGGCTGCAGGCCAAACCGGGCAGCGGTAGCCTGATTGACCCGCCGATAGTGCCCAGTGGCATCAAAGATGCTGACTAGGGCGGGAGAATTGTCGATAAACGCCTGCATCTGCTGGTTAGCGCTGACCAGCGCCTGCTCAGTTTGCTTGCGTTCGGCGTCAACCTGCGCCCTTTCGCTGATATTGAGCACGACAATATCCCAAGCAATGTCGCCGTTGACCAAACATTTTGGCCAACCCATGCCCTGTAGCCAGGTCTGCCGCCCCGAGGGAGTGAGCAGACGCCACTCGCCAAACCAGGGGGTGAGGGTAACGCCAGAATGCTGGAGCAGCCCCCACACGGTGCTGCGATCGTCGGGATGAATGGTCAGCCACAGCCGCTGGGGTTGCCCGAGTAGCTGCTCGGGCTCTAGCTCCCACATTTCCACACAACCGGGGCTGACGTAGGTGATATCGTCGGCCCCAGAGGGGTGCTGCACGTAGCGCAGCACGACCCCCGGCAGGTTAGCCAGCACTGGCTGTAGGCGACTTTTGCTGCCTTGCAGACGCAGGTTGGCCTGGCCGCGATGGGTAATGTCTTGCCCAATGCTGGTGAGCCGCTGCACCAGGCCGGTGGCGCTGGTCAAAACGGTGGTGTTCCAGGCGATCAGGCAGCGATCGCCGCTGCGGGTGAGAATTTCAGTCTCGTGGCGAACCGAACCTTGGGCCACGGCGGCTCGAAACAGCTCAGTCAGGGCCTGGCGATCGCCAGCGGGGATAAAAAGCTCAAACCAGTTGCTGCCCACAACTTCGTGGCGTTGCCAACCGGTGAGGCTGAGCAGGTGATCATTACAGAGCAAAATGTGGCCGCTGGCATCGACCACCAGCCCCGCCAAGGCCATAGTTTCGATCACCGCCCAAAAATGCTGCTCCGATGCCTGTAAATCGCCGATTTGGCCATGGCTTGACCGGGCATCGGGGGCACCCACTACAGGATCGGGATCAGGCAAAGAAGTCCACTCATCGGTCATACAAGACGTTTCTAGGGGCGAAGCAGCCTGTGGGGCTACGCAAACCGGAGGCATTCCCAGCTTATTCTTCCCACCTTACAACTGTATACAGGGTGACCGTTCATAGGTCTTAATGGTTTTAGGGTAGCTAACCACAGGTGACTCTGGTGGCACCAGTCTGGGCCACTGCCAGCATAGAGAAGCCCTCGACGCGATCGCACCGAGAGCTATAATCTCGCCGTTTTTACCCATAAGCTGGAGCAGATCGCTCAGAAACAGGCTAGAGAAACTGCTGCCAGTTTTCACTGCGAAATAGGGCTCGCTCAGCCTTGCGGCGGCGCTCTAAGCCGGGCATGATGTTGCCCCCAGCGTAGATCCACTTGGCAAACTCCTCCGATGCCCCGGTCATGTCTCCGGCGTTGATTTTCTTCAGCAGAGTAGACGACTGCAAATTACCGGGACCGACGTTGAAGGTAAACGACACCAGCGCCGAAAACTGGTCGCTGGTTAGCGTGCGAGTCACAGCATCGGAGACGGCCTTTTCATACTTTTTGAGGTCGCGCTTGAGAATCTCTTCAGCCTCGGCCCGGGTAATGGTGAGCCCACGGGAAACCTGCGGCGCCCCCGCAGAAGAGGTGTGGCCATAGCCAATAGTCCAGGGCTCACCACCGGTGCCGGGGTCAGGGTAGGCGCTGAGGCTCAGGCCCTCAAATCCCTTAACGATCGCTAGCCCTGCGGCATTGATGGCGTTACCTGGTGGGGGCGGTGGAGGTGGTGCGGGCGGCATGGGCTGGGGCTCAGGCCCTCCGGTGCCGATAGACACCGTCATGGCGCGGGGGTAGTCATCCCGCTGAAACCATGTCTTGACGCTGCCAACGTTGACTACCTGCTCCTTAGGGTTTTTACTCGATGGATATTTGGTGATGCGAGAGATCCAGTAGCCCCCCTGCATCAGATAAATTGCAATGTCTGTTTCTTTAATCCAGGTTCCCATGTGACCTCCCCGGAGCAGTCCGCATACCAGGAATTTACAATACTTTCGGAATAATGGGCCATTGACTTTTGCCCAAGTTCTACCATTTTGCCCACCGTGGGGCATGATTCAACCCCGCTAGCCAGCTAACCGCCCTGGTCAGCTGGCGCGATCGGCGAGAGCTGTGCCCTAGCAGTTTGGTTTGGCAGATCTAAAGTTCGTCTCTGGCAACGTTGCAACTGCTAACCTCGCGGGCCGACCAGTAGATTTTTGTCTACCCTTGAGCTGAGATTGCGATTTGTTGTTGGTAAGGCTGAGCCAACGCGCCCTGACAAACCCAGCGGAAGGTTTTTTCCAGGCAGACGATTCAGTCGTTAAGATATTCAAAGCTCAGTGTCTTTTCTGGTGGCTTGTAATCTCCATGGCTTTGCTCTCAGCAACCGCAGATTTGCCCTCGCGCCTAGTCTCGCCCACTATTCGTCGCCTACCCAACGGCCTCACGGTCATTGCTGAGCAAATGCCCCTGGAGGTTGTCAACTTGAGCCTGTGGCTGCGGGTAGGCTCAGCGGTAGAAAGCGACGCCATCAACGGCATGGCCCACTTTCTAGAGCACATGATTTTCAAGGGCACTCAACAGCTGCAATGCGGTGAGTTTGAGCGCCAGGTGGAAGAGCGCGGGGCATTGACCAATGCCGCCACCAGCCAAGACTACACCAAGTACTACATCACTACAGCGCCCCAAGACTTCGCCACTTTGGCCCCACTGCAAATTCAGATGGTGATGGCCCCGCGTCTCAGCGACCATGACTTTGAGCGCGAGCGTCCAGTGATTTTGGAAGAAATCCGCCGCGCCGATGACAACCCCCGCCGCCGCACCTATTCCCGCACCATGGAGATGGTGTTTGACCGACTGCCCTACCGTCGCCCGGTGCTGGGGCCGACTGCGGTAGTCGAGGGGCTTACCCCGGCACAGATGCGGGAGTTCCATAGCACCTGGTATCAGCCCCAGAGCATGACAGCGGTAGCGGTGGGCAACCTGCCGGTAGAAACCTTGATTGCTACGGTGGCCGAGGGCTTTGAGCAGGCTATGGCCCAGCGCCCTACACCGCCAGATATCGCCAATTCCACTGAGCGGTTCAAGCCGCTGCTGCCCGACGACCTAGAGCCTCCCTTCACGACCGTGCGGCGGGCGACGCATACCGATCCGGCTATGACCCAGGCGCGGCTGGTGATGGCCTGGCGGGTACCAGGCGTGACCCATCTAGAAGACACCTACGGCCTCGATATCTTGGCCTCGATTTTGGGGCGAGGGCTTACCTCGCGCCTGGTGCGCGACCTGCGGGAAGAGCGCAAGCTGGTGACCAGCGTTAGCTGTAGCAACATGACCTTGGCCCATCAGGGCGCGTTTATGGTGTCGGCTCAGCTGCCCACCGAAAATTTAGATCAGGTGGAGGGAGCGATCGCTCAACACATCGCTACCGTGATGGAGGAGCCCGTGAGTTCCGCAGAACTCAGTCGCGTGCAAACCCAGGTGGCTAATCGATTTATCTTTGCCAACGAAACGCCGAGCGATCGCGCTGGCCTTTACGGCTACTATCAGACCCTGACGGGCGACATCACTGAAGGGCTCAACTATCCCGCCTACATTCAAAAGCTGGGTGTCAAGGATGTGTTGCAGTCGGCCCAGCACTATCTCTCCAGCGAGGCCTATGGGGTGGTTGCCCTACAGCCAGCGGCTTAGGACGGGCGGCTATGTGGACTGCGATCGCCCAGCACATTGGCGCTAAAACCGGCACGGCCTTCACCATTGCCGACCGGCGATCGGTAGGGGGCGGCTGCATCAACCAGGCCTATCAGGTGAGCGACGGCAGCCAGTCATATTTTCTTAAGCTCAACCAGGCGTCGCAGGTGGCGATGTTTGAGGCCGAGGCCTTGGGCCTTAAGGATATGTACGACAGCCAGACCATTCGGGTGCCCAAGCCAATCTGCTGGGGCACGGTGGATGGGTCGGCCTATATTGCCATGGAGTGGCTAGAGCTTGGCAATGGCGGCGGCGAGGCCTGGAGCCGCATGGGCGAGGCCCTGGCAGCGATGCACCGAGTCACCAGCGAGAAAGGGTTTGGGTGGCACCAGAGCAACACCATTGGTGCCACGCCCCAGCCCAACCCCTGGACGGCGACCTGGCTAGAGTTTTATCGCGAGCACCGGCTGCGGCACCAGTTTCGTCTAGCAGGTCGCAGAGGTGGGCGGTTTCCGCGTCAGCATGAGCTGCTGATGGCGCTACCGGATTTGCTGGCGGGCTACAATCCGGTCCCCAGTCTAGTACACGGCGATCTGTGGTCGGGCAATGCAGCGGTGACGAAAGATGGCGAGCCGGTGATTTTGGATCCGGCGACGTATTTTGGCGATCGTGAGGTAGACATCGCCATGACCGAACTGTTTGGCCGATTTCCCAACGGGTTCTATGACGCTTACAACGCTGCCTACCCGCTCAATGCAGGCTACACAACTCGCAAAACGCTCTACAACCTGTACCACATCCTCAACCACTTCACCCTGTTTGGCGGCAGCTACGAGTCGCAGGCCAATCGCATGATCGATCAGCTATTGCGGTGAAGCGACGAGCGTTCTTGCAGACTTCGTAAGCTGATCTAAAAACTCAGTCGATCGCCAGTAGCAAGCCGGCTTTCAGCGTTCGAAAATTTTAGTTTTCCACTCCAGCAATAGTTCGGCTATCTGGCGATCGCGCTCTCGATTGCTGCCTAGCCCTATTGCCTGGGTCGAAACTTCGGTGAAGTAGTCTGCAATTTCGTCAGCTCTTGCCCCAGCTTTCAGTAGGCTAAACACCTGGGGCAGATACGCATCGTACTCATCCCGCGCCCCTGGCATACCCGCTACCCCAATGGGGTCCCAAAGGTAGTGCAGCACCTCATCACTTCTGCGATAAAGCTCTTCGTCGGGAGATAAAAGGCTTCTATCCATTAATTTCTACCAACGTTTCGCCGGATATTAAGAGTTCTAATGCTCTCAGCAGCATCGTGCCTAAAATCTTGCGTAGCCATCGATAGTATTGGTAATTCAACTTGCGATCGCAGGCGATAGTTGATTTGCGTTCACATTTTTGTACTGATGTCTGAGGATGGCCTTCCGTAAGGATAGCTGCAACATCATTACAAAGAAGTGAAGGATAAAACTGAAACCCTAATCGTGATTTTCAGAAAATTTGCGACTTCGCAAGAGCAACGAATTGACTACTACCGCCACTGAGCTAAATGCCATCATGCCGCCTGCTGCTGCGGGGCTGAGGCTGACCCCGGCGGTGGGCAGTAGCACCCCAGCGGCCAGGGGAATCGCCACCAGGTTGTAGGCAAACGCCCAGGCCAGGTTTTGGCGAATTTTGTTAAACGTGGCGCGGCTGAGGGTGAGAGTTTCGAGCACCCCCAAGAGGTGGTCGCCCATGAGAATCACATCGGCTGTTTCCATAGCGATGTCAGTGCCGGAGTGGAGACTGATGCCGACATCGGCCTGGGCGATCGCAGGGGCATCATTTATGCCGTCGCCCATCAACGCTACGGTGTGCCCCTCGGCCTGGAGTTGCCGGATCGCGTCAACCTTGCCCTGGGGAGAAACTTCAGCGGTGACCTGGCTGGGGTTGAGGTTGAGCTGAGCGGCGATCGCCCCAGCTACCTCTTTCCTATCGCCCGTCAGCACCCGCACCTGGAGCCCCTGTTTTTGTAGCGTCTCAACCACAGCGACGGCATCGGGGCGCAGCTGGTCGGCGATCGCCACCAGCCCCACTACGCGATCGCCCAGAGCTACATAGACTACCGTCTGCCCAGCTTCCGCCAGCGCCTTGGCTCGATCTTGCACTGCGGCATCGAGCACCATCTCTCGCTGGATCATCCACTGCTGATTGCCTAGGGCGCAGGTCTGCATGGTGTCTTGCCAGGTGATTTGAGCGGCCACGCCGAGGCCGGGTTGGGTATCAAACTCATCGGCTTGCAGCAGATCTAATTCTCGCGCTGTCGCCGCCTGGTGGATGGCTTTCGCCAGGGGATGGCGGGTGCCGCTTTCGACCGTGGCGGCGAGCTGCACAATATCGGCCTCGCTCAGGCCATCCTCAAAGACGTGAATCGCTGTCACCTGGGGCTGCCCCACAGTGAGGGTGCCGGTTTTGTCAAACACCACTGTGTCGAGATGGTGGATGGTTTCTAGGCTGTCGCCGCCGCGAATCAACAGGCCGCGCTCGGCTCCCAAACCAGAGCCGACCAGAATAGCGGTAGGGGTAGCCAGACCCAGGGCACAGGGGCAGGCGACCACCATGACCGCGATCGCCAGCTTCAAGCTCACTAGCAAGGTCGAGGAGGTGTAGGTCATGGTGTGGCCCATGTGGGCCATGCCCAGGGCCGAGTGCATCACTTGGGGCCAGTGATGCAGACCAATGAAGTACCAGAAGAGGAACGTAAGCGTGGCCAGGGACATCACCCCGTAGGTGAAGTAGCCCGAGATCAGATCGGCCAGCCGCTGGATCGGAGCCTTGCGGCTCTGAGCCGTTTCCACCAGGCGAATCATTTGGGCCAGCACGGTGTTTTGGCCGGTGCCGGTAACTTGCAAGGCGATCGCGCCGCTCTGGTTCACCGTGCCCGCCGTCACCCCATCACCGGGCTGCTTCAGCACCGGCATTGATTCACCGGTCAGCATCGACTCATCCACGGTGGTTTGGCCCGAGACCACCGTGCCATCGGCGGAGATTTTTTCGCCGGGCAGCACCTGCACCCACTCGCCCACCTGCACACAGCGGGCGGGTACCTCAACGCCAGTTTGGGCGGCTCCAGCGGTGGCGGGGTTAGAGATCAGCCGGGCCACAGCGGGCTGAAGTTCGACCAGCGATCGCAGCGCGTCTGCCGCCCGATACCGCGCCCGCTGCTCCAAGGTGCGGCCCAGCAAAATAAACGCCAGCAGCATCACCGGCTCTTCAAAAAAGCACTCCCAGCCCAGCCCAGGGAACACCAGCGCCACCACGCTGGCCAGGTAGGCGCTGCCGCTGCCCAGGGCCACCAGGGTATTCATGTTGGGAGCCAGCCGTCGCATACCGGCCCAGCCGTCCACAAGGATTTCCCGCGCCGGACCAATCAGCGTCACCGTGGCCAGCAGGGCGTGGAACCACAGGTCGCTGAGAATGGGAATCGTCAGCCAGCCGAAGTGGTTTAGGTGGCCAATGGTGGAAAGGATGAGTAGGGCGATCGCCACTCCCAGCCGCTGCCCCTGCTGCTGCTGCTCGGCTCGCTTGGCTTCTACCCAGGCCGTCAGGTCGTCGCCATCGCCATCGGTGGCTCTGGGCGTTGCCGCAAAGCCCGCTTGAGTCACCTGATCTGCTAGCTGGTCGGCGCTCACCACGCCAGCCTCGGTTTCGACCACCGCCACCTCGGTCACTAGGTTCACCGTGGCCGATCGCACCCCATCCACTTGGGCCAGGCGATTTTCGACGGCGCGCACACACCCGGCGCATTTCATGCCGCTGACGTTGAGCACTACGGTCTGACGGTTAGATGGCTCTGAACCCGTTTCTGAAGCAGCGGTTTGGGGAGAAAGAACTTGCATGGGTGAAACGCTAGGGGCAGTAGTGAATCTAGCCTACCAAGCCCCTTCTTTCCTGCTTATCTTCCCGCTTGGCGAAAAGTTGAACCTGCGCGCTCCATCTGGCTAAAGTTAGGGAAGGCTAGAACCCCGAAAGTCCTTTTCTATAAAGGGGTTGAAGCAATCAATTGACCGATCGCCCTAACTCACAGCCGTTGCTGATTTGTGAGCTAACGCCTTTAAGCACCTAAGCAATACTCACAAAGATAATAGAATCTCACCCTGCATCCTTCCCTGGATATAGGCGTATGCCCCTAGGCAGTTGCTGGCAGATTGCTAGATACCTAGACTGGCTACAACACAGCTAGTTTGTCTCAAGCGGCTGTTTGGCATATGCAGCAATCCTCTTTCTATCACTTCACCGCCAAAAGACCAGGCTAGAAGAATATTCGACCGCGATCGCGAACCCCGACGCCTCAGAATTCATGCGTGACCTGCAAGCCCTCACCAGCCAACCCTTTGACTTGATTGTGATTGGCGGCGGCATCAACGGTGCAGCCACGGCGCGAGATGCCGCCCTGCGCGGGTTACGCACCATCCTGATTGAGAAAGGCGACTTTGGTGGCGGCACTACCAGCTGGTCGAGCCGCCTCATTCACGGCGGGCTGCGATATTTGGAATACTTTGAATTTAATCTGGTGCGCGAGTCGCTCCACGAGCGCGAGGTGCTGTTGCGCAATGCCCCCCACTTGGTCAAACCGTTGCCGCTGACGATTCCTATCTATCGCAGCGGCTCGCGCAGCTACCGCATCGTTCAGGCAGGCATGGTGCTCTACGACTTGCTCAGCTACGACAAGTCGCTACCTAACCACCGCATGCTGTCGCGCCGCAGCACCCAGCAGCTATTTCGCGCCATCGACGCCGATGGGCTGGCGGGGGCAGCTCAGTATTACGACGGTCAGGTCCAGCATGCCGAGCGTCTGTGCTTAGAAAATATTCTCGATGCCGAGCAGGCTAAAGCTACGGTGCTCAATTATGCCCAGGTCGAAGACATTCACCTCAGCGAGCAGCGGATTACCGGATTGAGCTGTCGCGATCTGCTGAGCGGCGACCCTTTTGAGGTGACAACCCACGATCGCAGTGTGGTGGTCAATGCCTCTGGCCCCTGGGTTGATGAGGTGTGTGGTTTCAGCCAGTCGCCGGTTAGCCAGAATCGTAAGATCGGAGGCACCAAGGGCAGCCACATTATTGTCGATGCCTTCCCCGGCGCGCCCGACTCAGCCCTGTATGTAGAGGCCAAGTCTGACGGACGGCCCTTTTTCATTCTGCCCTGGCTGGGCCAGTACCTGATTGGCACCACCGACGAACACTACGCAGGCTCCCTGGAAACGGTCAAGGCCGACGATGCCGAAATTGACTACTTGCTGAAGGAAACTAACGCTGTGCTGCCCGCCGCTCACCTCACTCGGGAGGATGTGCGTTTTACCTACGCCGGGGTGCGGCCTTTACCCTACGCCGAGGGCAAAAAGACCAGCAGCATTACCCGCGCCCACGTTCTGCACGACCACGGTCAAGAGGGGGCCAAGAACCTGATTTCGCTAGTTGGCGGCAAGCTCACCACCCATCGCCAAGTGGGCGAAGAGTTGGTGAATGCCGTCTTTCGCCAGCGGGGAGAGGGAGTGCCCGCATGCCCGACCCACACCCGATCTCTACCCGGAGCTATTTTGCTTGACGACCCCAGGGTGGGCGACTGGCGCGATCGCTACCGCCACCGCATCGGCCCCACCAGCTTCGACCACCTCATCGGCATCTACGGCGCTCGCACGGGCGACCTGCTAGCTCTAGTCGATCGCCATCCAGCCCTGGCCCAGCCCATTGTCAGCTACGCCAAAGACATTCAAGCCCAGATTGTGTTTGCGGTGCAGGCAGAGATGGCCCACACTTTCATGGATATTTTGCGCCGCCGCACCACTGTGGCCATGCACCACAACTATGGCTTCGAGGCTCTACCCGTAGTAGCCCAGGTGCTACAAGAGTATTGTGGATGGAGTGAGGACTCGTGCGATCGCAACATTCACGCCTACCACCAGTTCATGGCCGCCAACTGCATCCCCGACTATGCGCTCGGGCAGGAGAAGGCATCGCTGCAGACCGCGTAATCAAAAAAGTTTTGAGTTGTGAATTTTAAGTTTTGAATTAATGTCGTAGGGCAAAAACTCAAAACTAAACACTCAAAATTCAAAACTTCCCTTCCCCTCCAGCCGCCACTCCCCATGCTCGTCGCCCCAACCTCTCAGCAAACCATCTCGACCTACAAGAACCGCCCGGTCACCCTTGCCATTTTGGGATCTGGAGCCTGGGGTAATGCTCTGGCCCACATTGCCGCCGCCAACCACCACGCCGTGCGCCTGTGGTCGCGTTCGGGAAGCGTGTCTCTACAGAATGCCGTCGCTGGGGCGGAGGTCATTTTGTCAGCCATCTCCATGAAAGGAGTGCTAGACCTGGCCACCCAGCTCAAAGCGTTGGATATTCCTGAAACCACAGTGCTGATGACGGCGACCAAAGGCTTTGATCCAGAGACCACCCTGACGCCATCAGTGATTTTCCAGCAGGCCTTTCCCAACCATGCTGTGGCCGTGCTCTCTGGCCCCAACCTCTCTAAGGAAATTGAGGCCGGGCTGCCCGCCGCCACGGTAATTGCCTGCGCTAACGAAACCGCCGCCGAGGCCGTGCAGCACGTCTTTGCCTCCGACCACTTTCGCACCTATACCAGCACCGACCCCCTCGGGGCCGAGCTGGGCGGCACGCTAAAGAATGTGATTGCGATCGCCGTCGGTGTCTGCGAAGGGCTCGATCTGGGCTCCAACGCGCGATCGGCCCTGATCACCCGAGCTCTGCCGGAGGTCATGCGCATTGGCACCCACCTGGGCGGGCATCCCGAAACCTTTTTGGGTCTCTCAGGCCTGGGGGATATGCTGGCCACCTGCACCAGCGCCCTCAGCCGCAACTACCGGGTTGGCTACGGCCTCGCCCAGGGGAAATCTCTAGAGCAAATTTTAGAAGAATTGGGCAGCACCGCTGAGGGAGTGAACACTGCCTATGTGCTCCATGATATTGCCCAGCGAGAGCAGCTTTCAGCACCAATTTCTCAGCAGGTGTATTTGCTGCTCAAGGGCGACATCTCAGCCGCAGAGGCCGTCGCCGCCCTGATGGAACGCAAGCTCAAAGCCGAGGATTACCAAGAGGTCTTGCAGTGCGAATGAGCGGTCTTCGCGCTTCTATGTTTGTTCTTTTGCCTATTGCCGCTGCGCCCCTCGGGGCTGCTTAACGGAAGGATGATTTCCCCCGGCCCCCAAAACTGGGGGCCGGGGGGACATGAAGAGTTTAAGGGTTTTGCCGGTTCATTCCTTAATTCAGCAACACCCGTTCCTCTAAACGGGCTCCGGAAAAGTCGAGGGCGAAAACATCTTGAGCATGGCGGTGTAGTGGGGTTCATAGTATTTGACATTGATCGACCCCACACAGGCCGAAAGCTCTTGGTCGAGCAGGTTGATCATCAGCCGCACCAAGCCCCAATTCACCTTTAGCCTGGGGTAGAGCATGACGCAGAGCGGGAACAGCTCTTGGGCGATCGCCGAGATGTTGTTCTCTAGCATGCAGGTCCAGAGATAAATTTGAAACATCTCCACATCGCGAATGCTGGAGGTGCGCACTGCGTCCGCACTGAGAGGCCCGGTATAGCTCGCATAGTCAGGGCACAGCGCAATCACTTGATTCACAATGCTCTTGGCGATGCGGCTAGTGGCTGGCAGGGCCAGCCGCACCGTCTCCAAACGCGGGTGGTGGTAGTCGTAGTTAGCCGCAGCGGCGTAGGCCCGGTGCAGCGGCATATACAACAGATCGTCAACCACTTTAAAGTAGTCTTGCAGGGCCGCTTGCTCTGACTTGGGGGCTTCCGCTGAAAGCATCTGACCGCAGTAGTGAAACTGCATGCTGACAAACCCAATTACCCTTGGGTCTATCGCCGTATGGGTTTGGCGAATAATGCCCAACCGCTTTGAGGCCACAACCGAAAATCGCTGCGGTGTTACCCCCTTGGCGTAGGCCGCCAGAGCTTCTTCGTAGACCTGATGCACGTCCTTAGAAACGGTCCAAGGGTCAATCAGGCTAGGACTGATTTGGTGCCGACGGACTTCGCGCGATAGCAGTGTTTCCGTTTTGTTCCAGGCCCGGGCGCTAACAGAGCGCAGAATATCGACGAGCTTTGCAGCGACATCCAGTCTAGATTGTGACTCGTCTAAGCTCAGTAGCACCTGATCCTGACGATGCAGGTCTTTAACGTACTTCTTTGCCCAAACCTCCGACAGTGAAAGCACTTCGGCCTTGTTTGGAGCACCAACTTTTTCTAGCCGGCCAACTTTCAGGCTGGTCGATACCGAGAAGTCTGTCACCATAGGAACACAACCACGATACGTAGGGAAACTGGAACGACGAAAAGAGTGATTTAAAAGCCATAGTAAGCCCAGGCCGGTCAGCAAACTTGATGAACGCCCGGAAAAGGGTGAGCTGAATTCATTAAACTTTATTCTTCGCAATGGTTCGCAAAGATAGGCAAGCTTTCGACGGAATTGTGAGCGATGCTGCCGTTTGCAGAGCTTGACTCAGTAAGTTGGCCCAGCCACGACTAGCGCCACTGAAAATTTTGGCGGCATAGTAAACGCCTCAAAGGGGACGCTTTCAGGTTCTATTTGGCGGTTGGCGCACCAGGCACACCTGCCCCGATACCGTCGAGGGCAGTGCCTTAAGTTATAGGGCACCAGATTCCAGTCGCACGCTCAGTGCTAGGAGACCATCGCCGGAAAGGGGAGAAGGGCGATCGCGCCTTTCGCAAACCAGTCCCACGGGTGGACTACCTTAGCGTTTCGGGAGGCAACTAATCTCCTAGATACCTACCTTGAGTGAGGGCGCTCGCACTAACGCGTCACTACAACGATGACATAGCCAGCAATAGACACAGGGCTGGTAAAGGCTAGCTACTAATTCATAGATGGGCAGTGAACTACCAAGTACTATCTGTTGTTTTAGAAATGCAGCCTCTTCGTATCTAAAAAACCATTGCCCTTTGGCTTTTCAAATCTCTCTCCTAGGTGAGATATCGCAACAGCTCTTCTATTCCGATAGTCTTAAAAAGTCTGTAAACGTCACAAAGCAGATTCACAAGAATTTCTGAATTTGCCATGTAGCCAGAATGTAGATAACGGCTTGTCTAACAACGAATGAGAGCAAACAATTTCAACCGTAATTTAGCCTCGAATTAATTTTTCCTTAGGAAAGAATATATTCCTACTGACGGTTAGCGGCTCTTTTCTGGATTATGTCCGCTGATGGATGAGATTGTGATGCCTAGCTAGTAAGTTGAAGCCATTGATGCTGATAGAGGTAATCTATGACTAATTTTTCTGAGCAAGTTGATAATGCTGTTAATCAGACTGCTGACCAGACTCAAAACTTGACTGAGCAAGCAGGAAATGTTGTCGACCAAATTCCTGAGCGGACCGAAGAATTGGCTCAAAAAGCCGATGACGCATCTCACCAAGTTCCTGACCAAGTTCAAGCGGCCAAAGATGTAGTGACTAAGCCCTTGCCCAAGCCTCCTGCCATGTCGGCGAACCAGGCACCTGCTGAAGAACTGCTCAAGCGCCTGCAATGGGGCGAACCAGCGCTGACGATCATTGACGTGCGCAGCCGAGAAGAATTTAATAATGAGCGGATTACTGGCGCTGTGCCCATGCCCATCGACCACGTTCTAGATACTGCTGAGAATGCCCTAGAGCATAAGCGCGATATCTACGTCTATGGCGACAGTGCTGATGATGCTGCTAGCCAACTCCGTCAAGCAGGCTATGCCAAGGTAGCCGTCGTGCAAGGTGGGCTGGAAGCATGGAAAGCCGTTGGTGGCCCTACCGAAGGCGTTTACGCTTTTTCGTCACCGCTTAAGGATTAGACGCTTTTAGCAACCAATTGAACAGTAAAAACCTGATTTAAAGAAAGCTATGAGGGTGCTTTGCATGGGACTGCCGCGATCGCCCTCACGCTTAAGCTCACAAATCAGGAATGTTCAAATCAGCTCTGGTACAGAAGAAGGCTAGATAAGCTGATAGCCATAGTTAATTGATTCCCCTCGTACTTTCTTCAATGGAGAAAAGTGCGGGGGGAATTGATGTTTGTTGTAAGCAGTTTAGCTAGTGCCAAGGCACATCCCCCACCGACCTGGAGCTTAATCTGGGGAACCTACAATAGCTTGTAGCATTTATGCACCCGCACTATGGACTTTCACTGCCAGGCGATCATCTTTGATGTCGATGGGGTGCTGATTGACTCAGACCCGGTGGCAGAGCGCCATTGGCGGGCCTGGGCCGATCGCCACGGGGTTGACTACGATGCGATCGCCCGCATTCACCACGGTCGCCCTACGGCAGAAACCATTCGCCAGGTTGCGCCCCACGTGGATATTGCTCGGGAAGCTCGCATCAAAGAAACCGCCGAGGCTGACGACACTGAGGGACTGATACTCTACGCCGGAGTGAAGGAACTGCTAGCTCGACTGCCGCGCGAGCGCTGGGGGGTAGCCACTAGCGGCACTCGACGCACTGTTTCCCTGCGCTTCCCGTACCTAGGACTGTCAGAACCCTCGGTAATGGTGACCGCCGACGATGTGCAGCGGGGGAAGCCAGCGCCCGATCCCTATCTGCTGGCGGCTGAGCGCCTGGGCGTTGCCCCTGCCGACTGCCTGGTGATTGAGGATGCTCCCGCTGGGGTTGAGGCGGCCAAAGCTGCCGGAACAAAGGTAATTGCGGTGACAACAACCAATAGGGCCGAAGATCTGGGGTTGGCTGATGCGATCGCCCCCGCCCTAGCCACCCTACAAATCAGCGTTGGCCCCAATGGGTTATTAGTTCAGGTAAACGATGCAGGATAAAACTTGGCCACAGATACAGTTTCAGTTTTTGTAACCATCCTGAGCTGGTCAACCCCATCGCGTAGGTTAGGGACATAGCTTTGCGAGGGCCTGAGGATGGAACACCGCTGGAATGTTTGGTTACTGGGCGCAGTTGCGGCGGGAGCTCTGCCTATAGCCCTCGCGGCCCCAACTCAGGCCTGGGACCCAATCGCGCCTAACCCCAACGCTAACGCTACGGAAAGTCCTATGCCACCGATCGCGCAGCGCCAGTCCTTCGACCGCTACCGACAGGTAATCGAACGCACCCAGGCGATGGTGAACGATCCCATCGCCCGCCGACTGGCAGAATCACTCAATCTCAACGTTCTCAACGTCACCTGGGAAGACACCGGGCGCTTCTACGGCTCCTCCGTTGGCCCCAATATCAGCGATATGACCATTCAGGTGCAGCAGCAGGATCCAGTGAGCCAGCAGCACCAGCTGCACCTGATGCCGGTGATTCGCCATCCCAACTTTGAAGACATCAGCGCCGACATTCCCCTAGACAGCTTTTTTCTCCAGGTGGGCAACGAGAAAGGCGAAGACCTGCGCCGGGTGGCTCTAAGCGAGGTGCTGGGCGATCTGCGAAGCTACCTGAATACGCCAGACTCTTGGAGCGGGCGAGGGCGATCGCTCCTTGCCCCGCAGCGCGACAGCCACGTGCTGGTCAGTGCCCAGGCCTGCTTTTTGCCCATTCCCCAAGAAGGTTTGGCCACGTTTAACCCGGTGTTATTTAACTATCAGTCGCGCCCCGGTGACCCGGCAGTGCTGACCATTCTTGCCACCCGCGAAGGCACCAGCGTCACGGTGATCGACAACCAGCGCGATGGCTTTGAAGCCGGGCAAACCTGGGGCCAGCGCCTCTTTTTCAATAAGAATGGTGAACGGGCCAGCTTCACGGGTCAGCGCCTCAGCGATTTTCAGGCGGTAGAGAATCCAGACGGGCGAGCTGGAGAAGTTGCTGAGGACGACACCGAGGGGCTAAATATGGTGCTGCTGATTCAGGTGCCCCTCAAACAGCGGGCACCGATGGGGTTAGGAGCCCCTAACGGTATGGCGGCCATGGCACCCACGGCCGCCGCCCCTCTGATGGAATCCCGTGGCCCTAGCGATGTGGAAGCCGCCGTCATCAGCCACGGCGCGGTAGAAGGGCCATTCACCGAAATTGACGACCTGGCCATTGAGCGCGACCCAGACTACCCCATTCGGGTCACGGTGCAGTTTTACAAAGCTACCAGCAACGGCGTGGTATCAGAAGCCGATATGGCCGAAATTCGCGAGCAGATCGATCGCGTCTATGCCGAGGCCGATTACGTGGGCAGCCTGGTCGTGGATGGCCCCAGCGACCGTCCCACCGAGCACGACGGCCCCAAAGATGAGCCTGCCGACTGGTGGCAGCGATTCTGGGAATACCAGCGCAACCTTCGCAATCGCTAGAGTTTGGGAGCGTAGATCGCCTGCACAAAGCGATCGCGCCCCGTCAAATCCAAGCAAATTTGAATGTCGCGATAGCATCCCTGCGCTTCTAGCAGTGCTTTGACTGCCTCCCCCTGACCCGCCATCATTTCCACTAGCCAGAGCCCACCCAGCACCAGATAGGCGGGAGCCTGGGCAGCAAGCAGTCGGAGGTCATCCAGGCCATCATCGCCGCCATCTAAGGCAGCGATCGGTTCATGGTGAATGACCTCGGGTTGAAGCGTTGGCAGCAGCGCCGAGGGAATGTAGGGCGGGTTCGACACCACAGCGCTGAGTTGGCCTCGATAGGTATTCAGCGGTTCAAACCAGGATCCGTTATAGAACGTGATGCGATTCTGTAAGCCTGCCCGGTTCGCGTTCCCTTGGGCGATCGCCAGCGCTTCAGCACTAAAATCTACCGCTAAGATTCGCGCTGATGGAAAGGTTTGGGCGAGGCCCAGGGCGATCGCACCACTGCCGGTTCCCATATCTACCCAAATGCCCTGGGCTAGCTGATCTGTGATGGGACTGCGAGCGATCGCAACCTCGGCCAGATCAATAATTAGCTCAGTCTCAGGACGAGGAATCAGCACCGCCGGAGACACGGTCAGCATCAGGTCGCGCCAGGGAGTTTCGCCCACCAGGTATTGCACAGGAATGCGATCGGTGAGGCGCTGCTGCCAGCGACGCTCCAATTCAGCTAGAGAATAGCCAAGGGGAATCGTCGCTCGCTGTTGTACCGTGCCCAGCCTCAGCGCTAGCCGCTCCACATCCGCCACCGCCATCAGCAACCAATCCACTTCGTCGGCGTCAACTTCCGCCGCCTGGGCATCTGCTAACGCCTTTTTGCGCCAAGCCCACAGCTCAGCCCCTGAAATAGAATCGCTTTCTGCCATTGTCGTGGGTTTCAATAATGTGCCAGGGATAAACGTCAGCTTGCTGGCACTCGCCCACTCGCCTACCTCCTAACGCGTCCACTCCCTTAACGCGTCCACCGCGCTTTAGACCCGCGCGCATCTAAATGCACCAGCGCTGGAAACTGGCTGTAGCGGCCCAGCCCCCCCGGCCACCAGGGATCCAGCGCCCAATAAACCTGATTGCCCGTGAGCCCCATGCAGTAAAAGTCGATGGCGTCGCCTACCACATGGCGACGCTCAGAAGCACCACCTGCCCGACGATCAATCTCGGCGGGACGGTACCAGCTAGTAATTAGGAAAGGGCGGCCGATGCGATCGCGGGCCTGCTGGGCCAGAACGGCAATGCGCACAATGGCATCCACCGTGGCCTGGTTAGAAGGCATGCGAGAGCCGCCGCGGGTAGCTTCCGACCAGGTAAAGTTGCCGTTGGGCACAATGCTGGCGTCCAGCTGAATATTATTGGGGGTCCACTGAGCGGGGCGCGGCGGCGGCGGGGCTGGCACCGGGGCGGGCATAGCCTCAGGTGACGAGGGGGCCGCGCGCTCCAACCGCCGCAAATCTTCAAACAGCGATTGAATCGCTGGAATTCGCCCCTCCAGCCGCCGCCACAGCTGCACCAGGCGAATCAGCGCCTCCCGCTGATCTTCGGTGGGAGTGTAGGTGGTGGGGATATTGGCCGCAAAGTCGAGCAGGGCGCGATCGAGGGTGCGGGCGGTCGTGACCAGGGCAGTTGGGTTGTCGGCGTTTTGCGCCAGGTCGTCAGGGTGAACCCCTAGCTGCTGAATGGCGGTGGTGCGCGAGTCGAGGCCAAACCAGCGGCGGTAGCCCTCGGTCAGCGCAAAGCGCAGATCGCCCTGACCGTTGTAGAGATTGGGTATTTTTTGCACAAAGGCGAGCAGCGCCGAGTCGAGGGTCTCCAGGTTCGTTTCATGGGCAAAGGGGTCGTTGGTGAGCAGCCAAGCGATCGCCTCTTCTCGCGCATCCATCGCCCGCCACAGCTGCACTAGGCGAATCAGCGCCTCCCGCTGGTTGGGGTAGCCCGCGTAATAGCGAGCCACTGACTGCATAAAGGCCACCAGCGCATTGTCCAAAGCCGCTTCGTCGGGCACCTGGTCAACCACCGGCACGCTCAAAACGTCGTACACCGCCGCCGCCGTGTTGAGCTGTCGCCACAGCCGCACCGCCTCAACCATGGCCTGACGCTGAAAGTCGAGCCGTCCGTAGTTAGGCGGCACCCGTTCAGCAAAGGCCAGCAGGGCCGAGTCGAGCTGGCCCACCGTCTGGGGCAGCTGAGTCTCGCTATAGTCGGTGCTGATGTCTTCGAGGTAGGCCTGCAAAAGGGCGGCAGCATCGCTGGGTTCGAGCTGGGCGGCATCGCGATCGCTCTCCGTCGGTGTAAAGCCATTGGCTACCGCTTGCAGAAAGCGATCGCTGTAGCGCCCCACGCTGGCATCCCAAATGTCGGCTCCGCTCCAGCCCTGCTCAATAAGGCCATTGGTGAGGCTGCGCAGGGTGTTAGCCGCGTACTGCACCTGGGCCGCAAAGGTGTCGACCTCGCCCATATCTACCTGGTTCACCGGAGCAATGCCCAGGGCCGTTTCGCCATCGGTGAGCTGGGGCTGGTTATGCACGGCATAGAGGGCCGCCAAAATGGGCTTGTGCACCCCTGCTCGGCCCCCTTCCAGTAAATAGTAATAGTTGCGTTGATCGGGTGCTAACGTGCTCATAGCGTGCATTAAGCCACAATGACCTATTCACAGTAACCACAAAGTGTAAACTCGATGGGCGAAGTTCAACCATTACCCAGCCACGGGTTTTCACCCCGGCCCCAGCTGCTGGCCACCGACATGGATGGCACCCTCACCCGCCAGGGCAAATTTACCCCTGCCCTGCTGCAAGGGCTAGAGCAGCTTCAGGAGGTGGGCCTGCCGGTGATGATTGTCACCGGGCGCTCGGCCGGTTGGGTGAATGGCCTAGCCCACTACCTGCCCGTAGTCGGGGCCATGGCCGAAAACGGCGGTATCTACTTTCCCCAAAACGGTCCGCCAGAGCCACTGGTTGACATTCCCAACCTGGTCGCCCACCGCCAGTTGCTGCAACAGGCCTTTGCCCAACTTCAGTGGCGGTGGCCTAAGCTGCGCGAGTCAGACGACAATCGCTTTCGCCTCACTGACTGGACGTTTGGCATTGAGGGCCTAACCCAAGCCGATCTAGATGAGATGACACAGCTGTGCCAATCGATGGCCTGGGGGTTTACCTATAGCACCGTGCAGTGCCACCTGTTTACGCTGGGCCAGTCCAAGGCGGCGGGCTTGCAGCGGGTGCTCGAGCGCTATTTTGCACCGATCGCCGCCGCTGAGGTCTTGACCGTAGGCGACAGCCCCAACGACGAAAGCATGTTTAACCCAGCTCTATTTCCTCAGTCGGTGGGGGTGGCCAACGTGGTCGACTACTGGCCTCGGCTTACCTATCACCCCACCTACGTCACCCAGGCGGTCGAAGTGGCAGGGTTTTTAGAACTCGTAAAAGCTTTAGTGCAAATTTTTTAGAATTGGCCTGGAATGACCAGCTTTGTAACAAAAAAAGACGTTGTTTTCTATTGCTGACAACCAGCTCCCACAACGTTGTCAGACATAAAATATTTTTGAAGTTTTAACCCTGAGGGCAGGCGGTACTTTTACCATGCCAGACAATGGGCAAGAATTTTTTGCCAACTACTCTGCTCTACTCGGTCAAGGTATCGGGCTCTGAAGTGTTTCGTTTTGTTGAAATCGAAAAACAATCTGAATATCTAGACCATCTATGTCAGTAGGGGAGATTGTAGTAATCGGCAGGATGGGGCAATTTTGTAGAAAATACATGTAAAACCAGGCCGTTTAGACTAATTGACGATCCTTGTAATTCCTTTGAAGCAGGGGGTTATGTCACGGAACCACCCCTTTGCTACCTAGAGCCTGTTTGCATCGACTGTACGATTCCCCCTGGGCCGGCAAAGCCAACCGCCCCTCCGACGAACAACTTCATCGCCTCGCGCCCTCTGAGCCTGACGCAAAATTTGACTACCTCTGATCCCGTTTCACTAGCGCTAAGGTTGGGATCTTTTTTATCGCCATTCTCCCGTCTATTGCCTGCGTTTTTGTTGTTTAAGGCCATTCCCCTCGTAACTCCCTATGACCATTGCAGCACCCAAAGACAATTCTGTAGCCGCTCCCCTAGATGCCGCCTCTCCAGGGCTTAAGGTGGGCATTCCGAAGGAGGTGTTTGCGGGCGAACAGCGGGTCGCCGCTACCCCCGACACCGCCAAAAAACTGCAAAAGCTAGGCTTTGAGGTACTGGTCGAAACCCAGGCCGGAGCCGGGGCCAGCTTTACCGACAGCGCTTACCAAGCCGCTGGCTGCACGGTGGTGGCCGATGCCGCCAGCCTGTGGGAAGCCGCCGATGTAGTGCTTAAGGTGCGATCGCCACAGCACCACCCCACCCTCGATCGCCACGAGGCCACCCTGCTCAAACCCGAGCAAACCCTGGTCAGCTTTATCTGGCCCGCCCAAAACCCCGAGCTGCTAGAGCAGCTGGCCCACCAGGGCGGCACTGTCCTGGCGATGGATTCTGTCCCCCGCATTTCCCGCGCCCAAAAGCTCGATGCCCTTAGCTCGATGGCCAACATCGGCGGCTACCGAGCGGTGATCGAGGCCGCCAGCAACTTTGGTCGCTGCTTTACGGGCCAGATTACCGCCGCTGGCAAAATGCCTCCCGCCAAGGTGATGGTGATTGGGGTTGGCGTGGCTGGGTTGGCTGCGATTGGGGCTGCCAAGAGTTTGGGGGCGATCGTCAAAGCCTTTGACACCCGCCTAGTGGTCAAAGAACAGGTGCAGAGTTTAGGCGCAGAATTTCTAGAGCTGCACTTTGAAGAAGACGGCAGTGGCGAAGGCGGCTACGCCAAGGTGATGAGCCCAGCCTTTATCGCCGCCGAAATGGCTCTATTTGCCCAGCAGGCCAAAGATGTTGACATCATCATCACCACGGCGCTGATCCCCGGTAAACCAGCACCGCTGCTGATCACCCAAGAGATGGTCGAGAGCATGAAGCCCGGCTCAGTAGTAGTTGACCTAGCCGCTGAGCAAGGGGGCAACTGCGAAGTCACCGAGCCTGGTCAGGTGATTTCGCACAACGGCGTCACCATCATTGGCCTGACTGACCTGCCCAGCCGCATGGCCTCCCAGGCTAGCCAGCTCTACGGCAACAACCTGGTGCACCTGCTCAGCGACCTGGGCGGAGCCGAAAAGTTCACCATCAATATGGAAGACCAGGTGATTCGTGCCACCACCGTGATTCACAACGGCCAGGTGACCTGGCCGCCGCCCAAGGTAGAAGCTCCCGCCCCCAGAGTCTCCCCCACCTCCCCTAGCTCCCCTACCGCGGAGGAAATTCCCGCTGCTAAGTCCTGGTTTAGCCAGCTGCTCTGGCCCGTCCTGATTGGCCTGGCCTGTGTGGCTATCGGCCTCTGGGCTCCCGCCTCGTTTATGACTCACCTGACGGTCTTTGTCCTGGCCAGCTTCCTGGGCTGGAAGGTAATTTGGGATGTGTCGCCCAGCCTGCACACTCCCCTGATGAGCGTCACCAATGCCATCAGCGGCATCATCATCATCGGTGGCATGCTGCAAATTTCTAACAACATCGCCTCACCGATGACGATCTTGGGGGCGATCGCCCTCTTCCTCGGCACCGTTAACATCGCCGGGGGCTTTATGGTGTCGCAGCGCATGCTGAATATGTTTCATAAGTAATTCTTTTTGAACTTTGAATTTTGCCTTTTGAATTCAAAGTTCAAAAGGCAAAATTCAAAGTTCAAAACGCAAAACTGCCTACCCACGCATTCCCAAAGGATATGGAAAACAACCTCGTAACCACTGCCTACATCGTCGCTAGCGCCCTCTTCATCCTCAGTCTGGCGGGACTGTCGCAGCCAGAGACCGCTAAGCGGGGCAACCTGCTGGGCATTCTCGGCATGGCGATCGCCTTTGGAGCAACGGCGCTCATTTGCCAGGGCTACCCCGTCCAAATTGGCTCCATCGGCCTTGGGGTGCTGGTGGGCGTGCTAGCCGCCGCCCGCGTGGCGATGACCGATATGCCCGAGATGGTGGCGCTGCTCAACAGCTTTGTGGGCCTGGCCGCTGTCCTAGTCGGCTTTGCCGAATACCTCCAGCCCAGTGCCGCGCTTACGGGCACAGATATCACCGTTCACCGGGTGGAAATTTATATCGGCGTGTTCATTGGCATCGTCACCTTTACCGGATCAGTGATTGCGGTGGCCAAGCTGCGGGGCTGGGTGCCCAGCCGGGCGGTGCTGCTGCCCGCGCGCCACGTATTTACGCTGGGCATGCTGGGGGCGATCGCATTTCTCGTCGCGCCCTTTCTCACCGCTACCGGCAGCCCAGGAATGTGGATTTTGGCGGCGATGACGGCGATCGCAGGCATCTTTGGGATCGTGATTGTGATGGCGATCGGCGGAGCCGACATGGCGGTGGTGATTTCGCTGCTCAACAGCTACTCGGGGCTGGCCTCGGCGGCGGCAGGCTTTATGCTCAACAACGACCTGCTAATTATCACTGGGGCACTAGTGGGCAGCAGCGGGGCCATTCTCAGCTACATCATGTGTAAAGGCATGAACCGCTCCTTCGTCAACGTGCTGCTAGGGGGCTTTGGAGAAACTACTAGCTCTGGCAAGGCGGCTGCCCTTGAGGGCAGCGCCACTAGCACCACTACGGCCGAAGTCGTCGAGCTGCTAGCCAACGCCCAGAGTGTCGTGATCGTCCCCGGCTACGGCATGGCTGTGGCCCAGGCCCAGCACCCCGTGGCGGAGATTACCCGCCTGCTCCGCGCCCAAGGCAAACAGGTGCGGTTTGGCATTCACCCCGTGGCGGGCCGCATGCCCGGCCATATGAACGTGCTGCTGGCCGAGGCCAACGTGCCCTACGACATCGTGCTGGAGATGGACGAAATCAATGACGACCTGCGCCAGACCGATGTGGTGCTGGTAGTTGGTGCCAATGACACCGTTAACCCTAGCGCCAAAAATGACCCCACCAGCCCCATCGCCGGCATGCCCGTGATGGAAGTTTGGGAAGCCGATACCGTAGTGGTGCTGAAACGCGGTATGTCGTCGGGCTATGCCGGGGTAGAAAATCCGCTCTTCTTCAACGACAACACGCTAATGCTGTTTGGCGACGCCAAAACCAACGTCAACGGCATTCTGGCTCAGCTCTCCACCTCAACGGCTCCCGCCCCTGCTCTCGCCGCAGCCTAGCTCGTATCGGATGTGCTCAGCTTGTTGTAGCGCATCCGACACGAGCAACATAATAGGTAGATAAGTGGTCTTGGTTAAGGACAAAAGCCATGCTACGTGAAACCCTCAAACAAGAGATTGATAAACTCAGCGAAAGTCAATTGAAAAAAATCGCTGATCTTGTCAACTCGTTCAAGCCTCAAATTGAGACGCTATCTCAGGACAATCTGTTCTGGCAGCATGCAACTCCTTTAGAGCGTGCTCAGAATTTTCGTACCTGGGTCTCGCAACTACCTCGAACAGGTTCAAGTCTTCCAAATGAAGCGTTTGACCGCGGCACCATTTACGACTGATGGCCAAATATCTGCTAGACACCAACATTGTTCTACGGTTTAGCAACCCGTCTGATGAACAACATGGGCTAGTGACAGAGGCCGTCGCCACCTTGCTTATGCAGGGGCATGAGTGTTATTTAACGGCGCAAGTTCTGATTGAGCTTTGGGTTGTTGCCACTCGTCCTACTGAGGTAAATGGCTTAGGTTGGTCGATCGAGCAGACGTGCCAAGTGATTGATCAATTGATTGTTCGGTTTCCTCTGGTGGAAGAAGGACCGCAAATTTTATGGACTTGGCTGACTCTTGTAACTGGGAATGAAATTAAGGGTAAACGAACCCACGATGCTCGCATCGCAGCCGTGATGGCAGTTGCGGACATTAGCCATATCTTGACGCTAAATCCAAGTGATTTTGCGGGTATTCTTGGAGTCTCTACCGTTCGTCCTCAGGATATTGATGAGGAGGTTCCTGAGGCTTAAGTTTTTAAGAGATTGGCTACTCACTGAATTTGAATCAGTTAAACCCTAATACAATCAGCCTCCCAAGTCGTAGGATGGATCAGCACTGCAGGATCTATCCTACGACTTGGGAGTTTTGGTAAGCGGGTATGAAGCTTAAGCGCAGTACGGTGATGCTGGTAGGGGTGGCCTTTTTGCTAGGGGCCGGGGTATTGATTGCTGAGTCGCAGCGATCGCAGTCCACTGAATCTGCCACCGAGACCGAATCCACCGAGACCATCTTCACCTTTGAAGAAGCCGACGTCGCCACCCTCACCGTCGATCGCGGCAATGAAACTCTGGTCTTTACGCAGGGCGACAGCGAGACCTGGCAAATGACCAAGCCTGAAAATGCGCCGGCTGAACCAGGGGCGATCGCCTTCCTGCTCAGCCGCCTTAACACCGACTCGCCTCTGCAAACCGTCACTATGCGGGCCGACCAGTCCACCGACTTTGGCTTTAACGCTCCCCTAGGCGTCGTCACCGTCACCCTTAAAGACGGCACCGAGCACGAGCTGATTTTGGGTGGCCCTGACTTTAGCGGCAGCGCCAACTATGCCGTGGTCGACCCCGAGCCCTGGCCTCCAGCCGGTGAGTCCGAATACTCAGTCTTTGTCGTCACCCGCGATGTGGCCAACGGCATCAAGCGCCCCCTAGCGGAGTGGAAGATGCCGGCAGAAACCCCAGCTCCAGCAAATCCGGGGGCCAGTTCAACTCCGGAGAGCAGCACACCAGCGGCATCCCCCCCAGCCCCGGCACCAACTCCGACGCCCGCTCCCACACCAAATTCCACTACTACAGAGCCCCCGACAAACGAGGCTCAGCCTGCGCCTGCGCCAACTGACAGCCCCGCTCCTGGAGCTACCAACTGATTGCCGTTGCGGGTGCTAGGCTAAGCCCACCGTTGCTTTCGCGCGGTCGATAAGCGTTGAATCGCATTGACTCAAAGCTGGTGGGCAGTGCCACCCTACGCCTGCCCCACAAACTGCCCAAAGTGAGACCACCAACTGACCTTGGGCTTCCATAACCCAACTACCCATCCACCCGCCCACTCATCCACTCCTCAATGGCTTCTCCCACCGCTATTTTGCTGTTTTCTTGCCCAGACCAAAAGGGTTTGGTGGCCAAGATTGCCAACTTTATCTACGCCAACGGCGGCAACATTCTCCATGCCGACCAGCACCGCGATCCAGAGGCGGGGCTATTTTTGTCGCGTCTAGAGTGGGAGCTAGACGGGTTCAACCTACCCAGGGAAATCATTGGGGCGGCGTTTGGGGCGATCGCCCAACCCCTCGGGGCTACCTGGCAGATCCACTTCTCTGACGCCGTGCCCCGCCTGTCGATCTGGGTGAGCCATCAAGACCACTGCCTGCTCGACTTGCTCTGGCGGCACAAAGCGGGCGAGTTTCAGGCTGAGATTCCGCTGATTATTAGCAACCACCCCCATCTCAAACCCACCGCCGACCAGTTCGGCATCGCCTTTGAGCATCTGCCCATGACCAAAGACACCAAGGCTGAGCAAGAACAGCGGCAGCTAGAACTCCTCAAGCAATACAACATTGACCTGGTAGTGCTGGCCAAATACATGCAGGTGCTCAGCTCAGATTTCCTCAGCCAGTACGATCGCGTCATCAACATTCACCACTCGTTTTTGCCTGCCTTTATGGGAGCTAACCCCTACCAGCGCGCCTTTCAACGGGGGGTGAAAATTATTGGGGCCACTGCCCACTACGTCACCAGTGACCTCGACGAAGGCCCAATCATCGAGCAAGACGTGGTACGCATCAGCCACCGCGACGATGTGAAGGAGCTGATCCGCAAGGGCAAAGATGTGGAGCGCATTGTGCTGGCCCGCGCCGTGCGGCTGCACCTGCAAAACCGCACCCTAGTCTACGGCAACCGCACCGTGGTATTTGCCTAAAGGCGTTCGGCACTGAAGATGATTCACTCCTTTTGCAATCAGGGAACTGAGGATATCTTTAACGGCAAAAGTTCCAAGGCAGCGCGGGCAATCTGTCCTCAAACTCTCTGGAAACGCGCCGCTCGCAAGCTAGATCAAATTGACTCAGCCGCCCATATGGACGACCTCAAAATTCCTCCCGGCAACCGACTAGAAGCTCTCCAGGGGAACCGAGCGGGACAGTACAGTATTAGGATTAACGAACAGTACCGTATTTGTTTTCGTTGGATAGATCAGGGAGCGACTGAAGTAGAGGTTGTAGATTACCACTAGGAGTAGTAAACCCTATGAGGATTCCAACCCATCGACCACCCACCCATCCAGGAGAAATGCTGCTGGAGGAGTTTTTAACGCCGATGGAGCTAACTCCACAAGGTCTGGCAGAGTCTATTAATCTCCCTCTCGCCAAGGTTGAGGCTGTTATCGATGGCCAACAAAGCATCACTCCCGGATTCGCCCTGCGTCTGGCCAAGTTCTTTAGTATGTCCGCTGATTTCTGGATGACGCTGCAACTACGCTGGGACCTGTACCAAGCTCAGCAAGAGGAATCGGAGGCCCTGGCCCAAATTCATCCTTACCAAGCCGCTTCGTAACGCTGATAGCTCAAGTCCCACCTACCTACTTTCTCCACCGCCCAGCCAGGTTTGAATCTGGTCCCAAATGGCGTCGGGGCCGATGCCAAAGAGGAAGTAGAGCGCTAGCAGCAAAAAGGCCACCAGCAGCACCGTTTGAATGGTGTTTTTGATCAGCTTAAACACCCAGCCAAACACCACGATCGCAATCACGATCGCCCCCAATACAATCAGCAGCTCCACGGATGCCCTCCTATCCCATTGAAACGACAGTGGCTGAGGTCAACGACTCGCTAACGCTAGTGGCCTCGGCCCTGGCCCACTGGTCGGCGGCGAGAATATCGGCCAGCACCGGCTGGGTGACATTGTGGGAGCGATGGCGATCGCACACCCCCTCAATCACCTGCGGAATTTCTAAGAAATGGATCTTCTCGTCTAAGAAGAGCGCCACGGCCTGCTCGTTGGCGGCGTTGAGCACAGCGGTCATCGTCCCACCTGCCCGCCCAGCGGCGTAGGCCAGATCCATACAGGGATACTTGGCATGGTCGGGCTCGCGGAAGGTGAGATCGCCCGCTTTAACCAGATCAAGCGGTTCCCAGTCGGTGTAGATGCGATCGGGCCAGGAGAGAGCGTAGAGCAGCGGCAGGCGCATATCGGGCCAGCCCAGCTGAGCCAGCACCGAAGTATCTTGCAGCTCAATCAGTGAGTGAATAATGCTCTGAGGATGGATGACGATGTCGATCTGGTCGTAATCCATGCCAAACAGATAGTGGGCCTCGATCACCTCTAGCCCTTTGTTCATCAGGGTGGCAGAATCCACCGTGATCTTGCGACCCATCGACCAGTTGGGGTGCTTGAGGGCGTCGGCCACCGTTACCTGGGCCAGCTTCTCTACCGGCCAGTCGCGGAAGGCACCACCGGAAGCGGTGAGCAAAATCCGCCGCAGGCCATCCTTGGGCACCCCCTGGAGGCACTGGAAAATGGCGGAGTGCTCGGAGTCGGCGGGCAGCAGCTTAACACCGTGCTTTTCAACCAGGGGCAGCACGGCGGGGCCACCGGCAATGAGGGTCTCCTTGTTAGCCAGGGCAATGTCTTTGCCCGCCTCGATCGCCGCTAGGGTCGGCAGCAGCCCGGCGCAGCCAACAATGCCTGTCACGACGGCCTCAGCGTCGCCGTAGCGGGCCACTTCCACAATTCCGTCGTCGCCCGCGAGCAGCTGGGGCATAGGGTCGAGACCGGCTAGGGCATCGCGCAGTTCACCTAGTTTGTCGGGATTGCAGATGGCGACGATCTCGGGCTTAAACTGGCGCACCTGTTGGGCCAGCAGCTCCACATTGTTCCCTGCGGCAATACCCACTAGACGGAACTGGTCGGGGTGGTGCTCCAAAATATCGAGGGTCTGGGTACCGATAGACCCAGTTGATCCAAGCAGGGTGATGGCTTTCACAGCAATCCTCAGGGTGGGTGAACGCTATCTTTAAGAATCCCATGGCGGGGGCCATGGCCCAAGGTCTTAGCAAAACTCATTTCCTAAAATTCGGTTAAACCCCATGGGGATCATGGCTAAGCAATTGACAAGATTTGATGACTGTATCGCTATGGATAACTGTAAAAATACAATAGTTGTTAGAATTACTGAGAATCGTTTGCGCACACCCGATCCTACCCCCTAGACCCAATGGACTCTGTAGAACCGGTTTCAGCTGAAGTTGTGCAGCAGGTAGCAGAGTATTTCAGCGTACTCAGTGAGCCAATGCGGCTACGAATTCTTAACTTCCTGCGCGAGGGTGAAAAATGCGTGCAGGAGCTGGTCGAGGCCACCCAAACTAGCCAGGCTAACGTCTCCAAGCACCTCAAGGTGATGCTCCAGGCGGGCATTCTCAGCCGCCGCACCGAAGGCACCTCCGCCTACTATAGCGTCGCTGACGAGCTCATTTTTGACCTGTGCGGATTGGTGTGCGATCGCCTCGCCTGCCGCATCGAGGCCCAGGCCCAGCACTTTCGCAACTTTAGCCTCGCTAGCCGCAGCTAGGGGGCTGCCGCCGCTGCATTTTGATCGGCTTTGAAGTAAGCCTCTAGAACCTTCAACACCATGGGGGCGGCCACTTTGCCGCCGCCGCCGCCCGAGTGTTCGGCAAAAGCCACAACCACCACCTCGGGTTTTTCCATGGGGGCGTAGGCCCCAAACCAGGCGTGGGAAAGGCCAGGCGGCGCTTCAGCGGTGCCACTTTTACCCGAAAGGGGAGGTAGGTGGGGCACGTTGAGGCTCTGGCCCGTGCCGCCCGTAATTACCTGTCGTAGCCCCTGGTGTAAGACGTCAATCGTCGCATCGCTCAGCTCTAGAGACTCTTTCCAATTGCGGTGCTCTTCGTTGTCTTTGAGCAGGTGAGGGGTAACCCGGTAGCCATTGTTGGCGGGCACCGCAAACATGTTGGCCACTTGAAGCGGCGTCGCCTGCATAAAGCCCTGACCAATAGACATGTTGATTGAGTCGCCAATCACCCAATCTTCGTCTAGATTTTTTTGCTTCCAGGCTTCGTCGGGCACTAAGCCCGCGCTCTCTTCGGCACCTAGCTCAATACCGGTTTTGCGGCCAAAACCATAGCGGCGGGTCATCTCGATCAGAGTAGGGCCGCCAATGCGCATTGCCACCTGGTAAAAGAAGGTGTCACTACTCCAGGCCATCGCGCCAGGGAAACTCAGGGGGCCAAAGCCCGCCCGGTTCCAGTCGCCAAACTGAATGCCCCCCACCTGAATGTAGGGGTAGGTAGGCAGCACTGTGCCCGGATCGTACTTGCCCGACTCTATGGCCGCCGATGTGGTGACGATCTTAAAGGTGCTGGCCGGTGGAAACGCTTGCAGCGATCGGTTGAGAAAGGGGTGGTCAGCGCCCTGAAGCTGCTGCCACTGGGCCTCAGTAATGCGGGTAGTAAAAATATTGGGGTCGTAGGTGGGCCAACTGGCCATGGCTAGCACAGCACCACTGCGTGGGTCGATGGCAACGATCGCCCCCTCGCGGTTGCCCAGAGCAGCCTCCGCCGCCCGCTGCAGCTCAATGTCAATGGTGAGCTGAATGTCTTTCCCGGCAACGGCAGGCTTATCGCCCAAAATGCTGATAATCCGCCCAGCGCTATCCACCTCCACCTGCTGACCACCCCAGGTGCCGTGCAGCGTGCTCTCAAAGGCCGCCTCGGCCCCCATCTGCCCCACCACATCCCCCAGGCGATAGCCCTGCTCGCGGCGAGCCTTGAGCTGCTCGTCGGTGAGCTCACCCGTGTAGCCAATGACGTGGGCAGCGAGGTCACCGTTGGGGTAATTGCGCACCGCCTCGGCCTCCAGACGCACCCCTGGCAGCTCGTTGGTGTATTCGGCCAGGGCTGTCGCCTGGGCGGGGCTAATGCCGCGGGCAATGGTAATCGACTCAATCGACTCGTAGCCCGCCTGCTCTAGGCGCTTTTGAATCTCGTCAGGGGGGACGTTGAGCACCTTAGACAGGCGGTTAATCACCATGGGCCACTGGTCGCGGGGTAGCGCGATTGGCCAAATTGATATGGTGTGCGACAGGCGGCTACCGGCAATAATTTTGCCGTTGCGGTCGAAGATGGTGCCGCGAGCCGGGCGCTTGGGCACCAGGCGAATGCGGTTGGTGTCAGCCAGCTGACGGTTGCGATCGCCCTCCACCACCTGGAGCTGAAATAGCCGCAGCCCAAAGGCCCCCACCAGCAGCACCGACACCAGCGCCATTAGGAACACGGCCTGAAAGCTGCGTCCGACAGTGCGACCGCGCACAGTATCGGGTACGTAGGGTAGATTTTGGAGTAGAGCCATATATGTAAACCCAATCCAATTCCAGAGATGGAGTTTTGCGGTGGAAAGCCTACCCATCCTAGCTGGACTTGGATGGGCACCCCACGGCAAAATCGGCCAGTCACCATTTTATATCGGCCCAGGAGATCTATGCAGGGAAAGGTTGTCTTGCCGGTAGTGATGCTGAGTCTGGTGGGGGTTGTAGCCTCGGCCTTTTTTTTGGTGCGTGAGCACACCCGCACCTACCGGCTGGTGCTGGCCCCGGGTGGCCGCACGGGTGAATATTACGCCTTTAGCCAGGCCTTTGCCGAGGTGGTGGCCCACAACCATCCCACCATTGCCATTGAGGTAATAGAAACTGACGGCTCTCTGCAAAATATGGATTTGCTCAAGACCAACGCGGCCCAGCTGGCCCTGGTGCAGAGCGATACGCCAGTGCAGCCGCCGGTACGGGCGGTGGCCCTGCTATTTCCTGAGATGTTCCATCTGCTGGCTCGCACCGATACCAACATCAACGGCGTGGCCGACCTGCGGGGTAAGCGGATCGCCCTCATGCCCGAGGGCAGCGGCTCCTACGCTCTGTTCTGGCCGCTGGTGCAGCACTACGGCCTGAGTGCAGACACCATGACGGTTCTGCCCATGCCCGTCGACCAAGCCCACGCCGCTCTGGCTACGGGAAAGGTGGACGCCCTGTTTCGGGTCATTACCCTGGGCAACCCCGCCGTGGGGGAGCTGCTGCAAACCGGCACCACTCGCCTGATTCCCATCGATCAGGCCGATGCCCTCCAGCTATCACTGCCCTACCTCGAAGCCCAAGTGATTCCCAAAGGAACTTATAACGGTGGGCGACCCGTACCTCCAGCCGACTTGCCGGCGGTGGCGGTAAACGCTCTGCTAGTGGCCCACGAGAGCCTACCCCCAAAGGTGGTGAATGCCCTCACCCAGACCCTGCACCAAAACCGCAACGAGCTAGTGGCGCTATATCCCCGCGCCGCCAGAATTCGCCTCGACACCTCGGGAGATTTAGGCCTGCCGCTGCACCCTGGGGCTGAGGCCTTTTATACCCAGGGCGAGCCTGAGTTTTTGGTGGAGTATGCCGAACCCATTGGGCTGCTGCTGTCGGTGGGTGTGCTGGGGATTTCGAGCCTGTGGCAGCTGCAATCGTGGCTGTTAGGCAAGCAAAAAAATCGGGCCGACACCTACAACCTAGAAATTTTGGCGCTGATCGATCAGATCGATCGGGCTCAACCGCTGGAGGAACTGGCGGCCCTGCGGGAAACTCTGTTTGACATTCTCAAACGGGTGGTGAGCGATCTAGATGTTGATCGCATCACCAGCGAGTCGTTTGAGTCGTTCACCTTTCCGTGGGAGATCGCCAACAACACCATTCGCCACCAGGAGATGGTGCTGCGCAGCAACACTGGCGAGGCCGATCAGCGGCAGTAGAGACGTTATCAGCGTTGGGCTGGGTCAATGTCCGGCGTAGAGCGCACCCGAAACCAGCACTTCGGTATTCGGGCTGGCAGCGTGGGGTAACCCCATCGGCGCACGGGCGAGGTATTCGGGCTGGGGCTGGGCCGATATCACTGGGGCCCCAGGCTGCGTCGCCTGGGGTTCTCCAGCGGGGGCAGCCGCCGGATCGGGCACGAAGTCGAGAGGCTGAGGGGCCGGGACCGGCGGCGCCATCAGCGGTCGGGGCGGAATCGCCGCCGGTAGGGGAGCTGGAGCGAGATCCACCGGGGTGGGTTCTACTGCAGGAGCACTGGGAGGCTGAGGCGATCGCGGCTCAGGAGCTTCTGCCTCAGCTGGAGCCCCAGGGACGGTGTCTATGCGATCGGGTAAGGGAGACTGCGGCCAGCCCAGGTTGGAGTTGACTGGCGCGGGGGCCATCGGTAGGCCCTCTTCCAGGGGCGAGGTCGTCGCATCCTCAAGGGATGCTTCAGCGGGAGCCTCCACTGTGGCAGCAGCCTCATCAGGATCTAGCACCTCGGCCCGACGGGCGGCAGCCCGTTCGATAGCGCGCAGGCGAGCCCGCTCGGCAGCCGCAATCTCTCCCTGCCAGCCGGCGATCGCAGCTCTGGCTTCATCGTAGAGGGCACGGCCAGGCTTGACGGCGCTGGCCTCGACAATGGCTTGAGACAGTTGGCCCCGCTGGGCTAGCGATCGCGCCCGACTAAGCAAGGGGCGATCTTCCATCACCTGGAGCTCGCTGGTCCAGATATAGACCCAGCTTTGGGCCTCGCCACGCAGCGCTCGGTGTAGAGGGATGCCGCTGGCGGCCTGAACCGCCTCCCGCAGGCCGTCGAAGGTTTTGGCGCTGGCCAGCTCGTGGGCTTTCACTAGCAGGGGGCGATCTTCTAGTCGCTCGATCTCCTGCCGCCAGTGGGCCACCATGGTCTGGGCCTGCACTCGACGGGGATGCCCTACAGGCACCTGAGCGGCTTGACCAATGGCCGTTTTTAGCGTTTCTTTAGTGCGCACCTGCCCAATAGCCTGGGCGGTTTGCAGGCGGGCCAGCTCGCCCATGTGGTTGCGCCAGCTCACCACGCTCGACTGGGCCTGGGGATAGTAGGGACTATCGGCGGGCAGGCGGTTGGCCAGCAGCATGGCCTGGTAGAGCGTTACCAGCTGGTCTGGGGAGGTGCGCCAGGTAGTCAAGCTTTTCTGGGCCAGTTGACGGGCTTGGCTAATCCAGATCAGCTCTTGGGCAACTTTGGCGCGGCTGGGGTTGAGGGCAGCGCTGCGACCCAGGGCGATCGCCGCGTCGAGTTCTGAGGAATACCACTTGTCTTGGCCTACCTTGAGCAGCAGGTCGCTCCAGCGATCGAGGTAGGGCTGCACCTGCTGGCGAGCGTAGGTGCTCTCATCGATTTGGATGGCGGTGCGCAGGGCGGCTTCGAGGCGATCGCTGCCACCGGGGACCGCAGTGGCCACCGCCTCACCCAGCAGCTCTTGCGCCCGACGCTCTAGGCGAATCTGACGCGACAGAGCCTGTACTTGCCCAACCCGCCAGTGAGAATTATTCAGCTCGGCCAGGGCCAAAACCTGCTGTGAGGCTGTGGCCCAATCTTTTTGCTTGAGCGCGGTTTGAGCCGTGGCCATGATGGCTTCGCCCTGCTCCCACTCGCCCTGCCAGGTTTGCATGGTCTCTTGGGCGGTGGCAAATACCGGGCTTTCGGCCGGAATATGGCTCACCAGCGCCTGGGCCTGCTCCATGCTGCCGTTGCTGCGCAGCTCCTGCTCAGCGGCCTTGAGCACCACCCACGACCACTGCTCAATCAGAGGCTGCACTTCATAGTAGAGGGGGTGTCCATTCGTCCAGCTACCCGCCAGGTCGAGGGCAGTCAGCACATCGGGCAGTGCCCCCGACTCAGCTGCCACCTGGGCACAAAATAGCTGGGCGCGATCGGTCGTTACCGAGGCTGGGTTGTCACAGTTGGCGGTAGGGGGCAGATTGATTAGCCAGAAAAATGCCCCTAGCGCCGCGCCGCTGGCGGCGAAACAGCTCAGCAGAGTAATCAGCAGCAGCCGCCAAGACTGGTTCCGGCTCTGGGGTACCGGCACCATCACCTCAGATAGCCCCAGGGCCGAGTCGGCTTCATCAATAACTAGACTGAAATCTTTAGCTACCCCTTCTGTCAAGGGCTCTCCCCGCTGGGGGCCAGACTGCTGTTGACTCAGCATATACCCGTAAGCTCCCGCGCAATCACCTCCCCCACTCTACCCAGAATCAAAGGGAGACGGAAAGCATCAGTTACGATTTCTTAGCGCTGGCGGGAAATTTGCCTCGGCTTTGTCTTCAAACCTTGAAATGCAGCGCTGGCCAGAAAACTTTAGGACACAGACAGCTGACAAAGCCAAAACTGAGCCCTATCTGGCTCACTCTAATCCGCCAGCGTCCACCAGCCCAAGCTGGGGCCAATAAACCGCAGCGTGATCCAAAAAGCGATGATCAGCACAATGGAACCCCAAGTACCTCGGGCAGTCCACTTCATGAACTGCTGTGACTGATCTTTGGTAATTGGCAGCCAGGGTAAAATTGGCTCTGACTGACCGTACTTTTCGCCCAGCTGCTCTTTGCGTCGTTTTGATTCGCCCATGGGTCTACGCCGCTACATGCTCTACTCATCATCAGATTAAATGATTTGATGTCATTCGGGCCCGCGACTTGCGACGGACCTTAACTGACAGCGAGATTGTCATACCGGATCTCGTACTTTGGCGAAGATGAATGTGTCTCGTGGTGTGGGCGAAAGATTAGGGCGAATGGTGGACCGAGGCAATGTTCCTTCACGCCGTAGGCCTGCCTTTTCCAAAACTCGCGCTGATGCAAGATTTTCTGTGTCGCACGTTGCCCAGATGCGATCGATCTCGGGCAGGTTCATTACCCACGACACCACTGCCCTGACTGCTTCTGTCGCCAACCCTTGCCCCCAATAGCGGCGGTTTAGAACATAACCAAAATCTGCCCTGGGGCTCTCTATCCGGCATGCGATCGCCCCAATCACGGCGTTCTCAGTCTTGGTAGTGATTGCCCAACAGAACTCACTGCCAGATTCCCATTGAGCAGCAAAGCTTTTCAACACTTCAATAGCATCTTGAATGCTGGTGTGCCTGGGCCAGTCCATATAGCGGGCTACTTCAGGATCGCGACCGAATTCATAAATAGCCGCTGTATCGGCAAGGGACGGGCGTCGTAAAATCAGCCGGTCTGTCATGAGTTGGGCAGGGGCTTGGTGCATGTCACAACACCTAGGGAATACAGTTCAAGTCCAGTGAACAAAGTATTTTGGTTGAGTTCACCGATCGCCCTCTGGTGTAACCAGCGTTCCCACATTCTAGAATTTCACTGCTCCGCCCTAAGGCCCCCACTGGGTGGGCAGCGATCGCGTGCAGGCCGCTGGGCTTAGCGCCTCTAAGATCTGCGCCCCATAACTGCGGTAGTGAACGCGGGTATCGAGCAGCGCCACGGTGCCCCCATGCAGCCGCGATGGGGCTACGGCCCGCTGCAGCTCCGTCACCGCCGTGGGGAAGAGGTACAGCCGAAACCAGTCCTGCCGCCGCCGCTTGTGATAGGCCACACGCCCCGCCACCATTGGGTTTTCTAGGGAAGGCAGGGGCAGGGTCGCGATAATTAGCAGCGCCGGGGGTGGTATCTGCGCCTGGTGCTGCCGCCAAAATGCCCAGCCGCTCACAAGAATGCCGTTGGCGTCGATGGTGGCATTCTCCACCTGCACCCGCGAGCCAAACTCTCCGGCTAGCCTCGCCCCCAGTTGTCCCTTCAGGGGCAAATCATCTAGCAAGATTACCGTGGGGCCAGAGATTTGGGGACGGGCGACGTTTAGCAAACGGCGAATTTCTTGGTGCAGCACCCCCTGAAACTGGGGGGTGTTGGGCAGGGGCAGATGGGTGGGCAGGTAGAGCTGAATCGCGTCGTTTTGCCGATTGGGAGGGAACTGTAGGCAGGTGAGATCGCCCAGCCCCAGGCGCTGGCGAAAGTTTTCGGCCGCTTCGTCAGGGTCAAGGGCGGCGCCAATTAACACCACTGGCTGGCGGGGCCACACGGAAGTCATAGCGGTGGCGAGTTCTACTGGAGCGCAGTGCAGTGCCATATGGCCGCGATCGCGATCGACCGAGAACCAGAGCAGGTGGTCGGGTGGGTTAAACCGCTGCCAGAACTTCGCCCACTGGGGCGGCATTGGCCCCTCGGATTGGGGCACCGTGGCGCGGCTGGCGGTCAACACCTGATGCAGGCGCTGGAGTTGCTGGCTATCGCCTTCTTCGAGCAGGTAGCGGTGGTAGGGATTGGCCGGGCGTTGAAAGGCTGTGTGGGTCAAGGCCACGTGGGTGTCTTGAATGAGGCCCTGGTGGTCGGGGTAGGCCAGCGCTAGGTGGGTCCAGTCGAGGGTGCCGAGGTCAACGGTGAGCTGCTGGTGCAGCCACAGTTCGAGGTTGTCGGCATCGTCAATGAGTGTGGGAATGCCGTCAGGGAACTGGTGATCCCCTTCCAAGCGATCGCCCAGCCAGGCCTTGGGGGTAGTGATCAGCAGCCCGTCGAACCCGTCGCCAGGCCAGCGATCGCCCATCTGAACCGGCTTCCGCAGTCGCAGCTTTTCTTGCAGCCGAGGAATATCAACCATCAGCACCCGCTGGGCGGTGGAGTCCGGGGCCACCACCACCGCCGGGCCGGGCCACATCATCAGCGCAATCAGATAGCTGAGGCGATACTCGCCCTGATAACCCGACAGGCCACCCACCTGCATCAACGCACTGCGCCCCAGCCGCAGCGCCCGCGCCACTAACCGCGCCAGCGTCAGGTGGTGGGGCCAACTCGGCTCTCCCCATTCCCGCAGCAGCGCGCGCAGTTGTTGGTGTACTTGGGCTTCAATCACAGTGGAAACGCCGCAGCGCCACGAAAGAATTAATTGGAACGGTTGACGACTAGAGGAGGCGGAGGATTGCCCGCTCAAGCCACAGGGATTCATTGTCGCATAGATGACTGGTTGGGGTCTCTAGGTATCCCCCCACCGATATGCTGATAGGGTTTGCTGTGGGTAAGGGGTTACAGCTATGGAACGCATTGCCATCATTGGTTTGGGCCTAATTGGCGGATCGCTGGGGCTCGATTTGACCCGGTACGGTCATCCCGTCGTGGGCATTGCCCGTCGCGCCACCACCGCCGAGGAGGCTCTGGCGATGGGAGCCGTGACCGAGGCCGGTACCGAGTTGGCGCTGGTATCGGAGGCTGATGTGGTGTTTATCTGCACCCCGATTGATGCTGTCGTCGCTACGGCGGCAGCGATCGCCCCCTATCTATCTGAGGGAGCGGTGGTCACCGATGTGGCGTCGGTGAAGGGGGAGCTTGTCCCCAGTCTGGAGGCTTTGTGGCCCGGCTTTGTGGGCGGGCACCCAATGGCGGGCAAGGCCGAGGCGGGGTTAGCGGTCGCTGAGGCAGGGTTGTTTCGCGATCGCCCCTACGTGCTTACCCCGACTGCGGCAACGAATCCAAAGGCGTTGGAGCGGGTGCGGGCGATCGCTGCAAGCCTCGGCGCTAACCTCTGCCAGTGCCACCCCGACCAGCACGATCGCGCCGTCGCCTGGATCTCGCACCTGCCGGTGATGGTCAGCAGCAGCTTAATTCTCGCCTGCCAAGGGGAATCTGAGCCCAACATTCTCACGCTTGCTCAATCCCTAGCTAGCTCGGGCTTTCAAGACACCAGCCGGGTGGGTGGCGGTATGCCTGAGCTAGGTACGTTGATGGCCCGCCACAACCGCGTGGCACTGCTGGACGCTCTGACCGGGTACCAGCAACAGCTAGAGCAGATGAAAGCCCTAATTGAAACGGAGAACTGGGATGATCTGTATAGCCAGTTAACCCGGTCGCAAGCAGCCCGACCTGCCTACCTAGGCTAGGTAGAAACCGGGTTGCCGATCGCAAGCCGTTTATGTCTGCCTGCAAGGTCTGCGAAGAGTATGTTTGGAGCCTGGAAGCTAGCAGAGTAGCAGATGGGTAGATAGATGATGGGGTGGCAAAATGGATATTGAGGGCATTCAAGAGAAAATTCGCGCTGAGGAATATGTCTACACCTCCCATGCAGACATTGAGCGCAAAGCCGACGATTTAACCTTAATGCAGGTAGAAGAAGCTTTATTAAATGGAGAGGTTCTAGAGCAATATCCAGATACAGGTCGTGGCGAAAGTTGCTTAATTCTCGGCTATTCCGGTAATTTTCCCATTCACGTTGTCTGCGGCTGGCGAGGGGAGCGAGTTGCCGTTATCACAGTCTACATACCAGGGCCGCCCAAATTTATTGATCCAAAAACAAGGGCTTAAGCGATGCGAGATATTAAATGCAACACCTGCGGTAGTGCTGGCTACGAAGAACGCCGAGTTACTTATTTGTACAGTCATCAAGGGCAATACTTAATTGTCCCCAATACTCCGGTGGAGATTTGCAGTGACTGTGGCACAGTCTATTACAGCGCTGAAGTTCTGAAGAATATCGAGCGTCAGTTTTTTGCTATTCGCAACAATACCGAAATGCCTGATCAATATCTCCAGGTACCTGTGAAATCCCTGTGAAACCTGCGAGTCACCCGTTGGTGATTCTTTCGCAAATTCAAAGATGCCACTTACTTCGCCGGATACACCGGCTCTTTGTCAATCACTACGGGCTTCTGGTAGAGCAGTGCCGTAAAGGTCACCGTGGAGCCTAGCCCTTCGCCCATGCTGATGAACTGCACCACGCCGCCCATGGCCTCCACCAGACGCTGGGAAATCGCTAGCCCCAGGCCAGTGCCGCCATACTGACGGGTGCGATCGCCATCTACCTGGCTAAAGCTTTGAAACAGGCGATCCTGCTTTTCGAGGGAAACGCCAATGCCCGTGTCGGCCACGCTAATTTTGACTAGACCGGGCCAGGTTTTGCCCTGATATTCCACCTTTTGGGGCTTCACCTCGGCGCTGATAGTGACCCCGCCCTCGTGGGTGAACTTGATAGCGTTGCTCATGAGGTTCATGAGCACCTGGAGCAAGCGCTGGTAGTTGCCGTTGACAGTGATGTCGTCGCGGGTGGCAGGAAGCAAAATCTCCAGGTACAAATTCTTTTGGTCAGAGAGCGGACGCATAAAGTTTTCGGCATTGGCCAGCAGCTCCTTGAGGCTAATCGGCCCCATGTCGATCTGCATTTTGCCCGCTTCAATCTTGGCAATGTCGAGCACATCGTTTATCAGTTGCAGCAGGTGAAGTGCTGACTTGTGGGCCTCGGCTAAAAATTCTTCCTGCTCGGCGGGGTCGTCGGCCATGCCGTCGAGCACCAGCTTGAGAAAGCCAATCATGCCGTTAAGGGGAGTGCGCAGCTCGTGGGAGGTGTTGGCCAAAAATTCGCTTTTCAGGCGCGAGGCTTCTTCGGCCTGCTGGCGGGCTTCTTCAGCCTGGCGGCGAGCCTCCTGAAACTCAAGCTGCTTTTCCATCAGGCTGGCGTTGGCCTGCTGGAGTTTGATCGCGAGGGCATGGCTTTCGCCAAATAGGGTGGCGTGGGCGATCGCCGTACCCACCTGATCGGCCAGGTCAGTGAGCAAATGTAGCTCGGTGTCTGACCAGGGGCGATCGGGGCGATCGTGGAGGACAATAAAGCCGTTGATGGCGTTTTGGTAGCGAGTAGCCACTGCCACGATAGATGGGTCAGCGGGCTGTCGCGGCGGCACCACCGCCACCGAGGACTGGGCAGCCGCTCTAAGGACGGGCGTTTTGGCCAGCGACCACACCTGCCCCTGCCAACTGGGCAAATCACCCAATCGCACATACTCAGCCGCTACTATGGCCGACTCAGGTGCCATATTCGGGGCAGCCTCGCAACTGCATACTAGGCAGCGGCTCACTCCAAACAGGTCGCCCAGCCCCTCCACCGTCTGCTGGCGAATAATTTCTAGATCCAGCGTCCAGCGAACGTTGCGGGTGATTTGAGTGAGGCGGGGCGAGTAGGTTTGCAGCTGGGCGCAGGCCCCAGGCAAGGTCTCTTGAACCACGGCGGGAACGTCTAAGGCCCGCAGCCAAGGACTACCTGCCAACCCGTGCAGGTCGGCCAGGTAGCCCGTGGCGGCAATACGAAATAGCTGACCATTTAGGCCGATGAGGGGTTGAAGCACCCACTGCACATCAATACTGTGGGATCCCAACGGGCAGCGCCCCGGCAGCTGCACCAGCTCTTGGCGGGTAGCTAAGCTTTCGAGCGCCTGGCCCAGGGCATGGGGGGTGGCAAAGGAAACGATTTCGGCCAGCGATCGCCCCACCCAGTTAGCCGTTAGCGCCTCCGGCAAAGCGTTGACCCCTACGGTTTGAATGGACTCCACCACCGCCGTAGGGCTAAGCACCATAATCCAGGCGGAAATAGCATCCGCTGGGCTGGCCGCCGCCAAGGTCGGGAAAGAAGGTCGCGATCGCATAGGGGTAAGAGGCCGGAACGCTCCCATGGTAACTAACCGATCGCACCGATGGTTCTAGTTGAGATGGAATTAGAAAGGTTTAGGGCGCTAAGTATAGGGTCTAAGGCTACCCCTTGAAACCCTACACCCCATACCTTAAACCCAGTTCTGCCTACACCTAATCGTTCCACTCACCTTTTGGTGGCACCGTCGGGTTGCGGGGCAGGTGGCGCACCAGATCGTCTTCGTAGCGGCGATCGCCCCGCAGCCACTGGCGCAGGGCGACATCGATCACCTTGCTGGGATCAGGGGAAAGATGGGTAACCTGGTCGAGTAGGTCCTTGTCGATTTGCACCGAGAGGTCGACTTTTTCCGCCGATCGCTCGCCGGAAGGAGAGGCAGAGTGTTGCATAGTGAGCGGCCTAACTGCCGGGTATGGGGTGGATTAGAATCTACCATTCAGTCTAAGCCCTGGCATAGGTGGGTTTGGCGTTAGCACCCACAACCCCCGCAGAATTCGGTCTGAAGACCTTGACATAACAAGTCCAACCCCCTCTATCTTCCTCATCTCCTCGTCTTCCCACCCACTTACTCACATACCCATCTACCCATCCACTCCCCCCTCCCTCCGCCGAGCATTCGCCAAACAAGGGATTACAATATTAAAGTCTGTGAACTATATGCCGCTGGTAAGCCTTGTATGACAGAGGTTCCCGTCTCTCAGATTCGCAATTTCTCGATTATTGCCCACATTGACCATGGCAAATCGACCCTGGCCGACCGGCTGCTCCAGCGCACCGGCACCGTCAGCGATCGCGAAATGAAGGCCCAGTTCCTCGACAGTATGGATCTGGAGCGGGAGCGGGGCATCACCATCAAGCTCCAGGCTGCCCGCATGAACTACAAGGCCAAGGACGGCAAAGACTACGTCCTTAACTTGATCGATACCCCAGGGCACGTCGATTTTTCCTACGAGGTGTCGCGTTCCTTAATCGCTTGCGAAGGGGCACTGCTGGTGGTCGATGCCTCCCAGGGGGTCGAAGCCCAAACCCTGGCCAACGTCTATCTGGCCCTAGAGAACAACCTCGAAATCATTCCCGTTCTCAACAAAATTGACCTACCCGGTGCCGAACCCGAGCGCATCAGACAGGAAATTGAGGACATCATCGGCCTCGATTGCAGCGGTGCCATTCTCGCCTCAGCTAAAGAGGGGATCGGCATCGACGAAATTCTAGAATCTATCGTTTACCTGGTGCCGCCCCCGGCTGACACCGTCGATCAGCCCCTGCGAGCGCTGATCTTTGACAGCTACTACGACAGCTACCGGGGCGTGATCGTCTATTTCCGCGTCATGGATGGCAGCATTCGTCGCAAAGATAAAGTGCGGCTCATGGCCTCAGGCAAAGAATATGAAATTGACGAACTGGGCGTGCTTGCTCCCACCCAAATTCAGGTAGACGAGCTCCACGCAGGAGAAGTCGGTTACTTTGCCGCCTCGATTAAGGCTGTAGAAGATGCCCGCGTCGGTGACACCATAACCCTGGTGCAAAACCCCGCCACAGAAGCCTTGCCCGGCTACGCCGAAGCCAAGCCGATGGTGTTTTGTGGCCTCTTCCCCACTGCTTCAGACCAGTTTGAGGAACTGCGCGAGGCCCTCGAAAAGCTCCGCCTCAGTGACGCCGCCCTCCAGTACGAGCCAGAGACCTCAAGCGCCATGGGCTTTGGCTTTCGCTGCGGCTTTTTGGGCCTGCTGCACATGGAAATTGTGCAGGAGCGTCTAGAGCGTGAGTACAACCTGGATTTAATCACTACCGCGCCCTCGGTAATCTACCGAGTCACAACCCTCAAGGGGGAGGTGCTCGAAATCGACAACCCCAGCACCCTGCCCGACCCCCAGGCCCGCGAAAAGATTGAAGAGCCCTACGTTCAGCTCGACATGATCACCCCCGAAGAATATGTGGGCGCGCTGATGGAGCTTTGCCAAGGCCGTCGGGGCGAATTTAAAGACATGAGATACCTGGCCCAGGGTCGTACCACCTTGATCTACGAGGTGCCCCTAGCCGAGGTTGTGACCGACTTTTTTGACCAGATGAAGTCGCGCAGTAAGGGTTACGCCAGTATGGAATACCACCTGATTGGCTACCGAGAAAACCACCTGTCGCGGCTCGACGTATTGATCAATGGCGACCCGGTCGATTCCCTAGCGTCCATCGTCCACCGCGACAAGGCCTACTATGTGGGCAAAGCCCTGGTCGAAAAGCTCAAAGAACTGATTCCGCGCCACCAGTTCAAAATTCCGATTCAGGCGGCGATCGGCAGCCGAGTAGTGGCCAGCGAGAGTATTCCGGCCCTGCGCAAAGACGTGCTGGCCAAGTGCTATGGCGGCGATATTTCGCGGAAGAAGAAGCTGCTGCAAAAGCAGGCTAAGGGTAAGAAGCGTCTGAAGGCGATCGGTACGGTAGACGTACCCCAAGAAGCCTTCATGGCGGTGCTAAAGCTGTCGTAATCTAGAGAGCGCAAGGGCTAGCTAGATCTAGAGTATCTGCAAGGTGTGTTTGGTCTTAGCGACGCTGGGCTTAGAGCCTTTTGCTCTTAGGCCTGGGCTCAAAGCAAAAGGCTCCTGAAGGAGTCTCGGTTTGCAGCATTAACGCAGCTTGCTCATAGGAAGGTGAGTGCCAACCCAGTAAATCTTCTGCTGGTAGGAGGTCGGGAAGCATCCTGAGGCTGCTGGAGCCAGCGGAGAACCTCGAATTTTCATAAAATCTCTGCAATGCTGATTGGTGTGTTTGAACGCTGTTTTAGTCACACGCATCAAAACCAAAGCCAAACCTTTGGAGTTAAAGCAGCCGAACTGCTCTAGTGCTATGTCCAACTAAAGAACAGGAATGCTCACAAGCTGAGTAAACTGAAGTGCTTGCGCAGCAGCTCCAGCCGAGAAACCTAAGCATTGGTGGGCTTTGTTGGATTTCGCTAGCTAACGCTCTAATTACCAACGAAATCCGAATCTTTTCCTTTTTGATTAGTTCTTTAGGGATACCTACTCCTGTGCGGCAATGCCAAAACCTATGACTCAGGTTAGGTAGACGAGCAAGATGTATCTATTTAAAGTTTAGAGGTAAGTTGTTCAAGCTTTTTTGTCCTACAAAATCATGGCGTAGGATGACTTATATAAGTTTTTCCTAGTGCCTTTTGACTTTGGTTAACAGGAGTATTTTCTGTTGACCAATAGATAATTTAGTTTCCCAATGTCTCCAAGCGGGATATAGGCATACCTCCATGATTTTATAGCACTTTTCTAGTTCGAAAAAATTCTTGTTCTTGGAATAGGCGTCTTACCTGTAAGGCAAGATGCCTATCCTGAATTTAAGAATTATTTGAACTGCTGTAGATTCTGCAGGGGCACCTAGATTTTGCCAAACCTGATAACTAAGCTTGAATCCAGTTGTTTCGTAGAGAAAAATCCAATCATGGTTACAACACTAGACGATACCAAACGGCAGCTAATTGGCGAGAGGCTGGCAGACCTAAAGGCCTTTCAAAATTTGATAATTTCGAATGATCAAAAGCTCATGGAGGCCTGCCCATACCAAGATATTCGCGAACGTCTCCAGAACTTTCTGGAGGACGACCAGAAAAACCTTGGCATTATTGAAACTGTAATTGTTCAGTATGGTGTTCCAGCCGAGCCGAGCCCTGCAACTGGAACGTTTGTTTCACAGTTTGAGCAGATGATGTCTGGCAATGAGTTTACCTTTTATCAAAAACTCATGCACCATGAATTGATGAAGCATGGTCAAGCGATGAGCGGCATCATCATTCACAAGGCAGCTCAGAAAGTAGGAGCAGATATTGAATTAGCCATTGGACCCTTGAATACGGTCAATTTTGAAGGGCGTGCCCACCAAGAGCAGCTTAAGGGGATGCTCGAACAGGTAGGTGTTCGTGAGATGACCGGTCAAGACGCCGATCAAGGGATTTGGGCACGGGTGCAAGATTCGATCGCCGCGTTGTCGGGGGTATTTGGTAGTGTGGTGACCCAAAATACCGACAAACAGGATATGAATATTCAGACCCTGATTCGGCTAGATCATAACAAGACAAACACTATCTTTACCGAAATCGGCGCTACCCAAGACCCTCAAAAGCTCCAAGAGTTTTTTGGGCAGCTCTATAAGGATTTGCTGGCCCATGCTGAGGCGGAAGAAGAAGTCGTCTATCCGAACGTGCGCTCATTCTACGGCAACGAGAATACTCAAGAGCTGTACGATGAGCAAGCTGAAATGAAGCGCATGTTGGATGAGATCAAAGCCATTGACCCTGCTTCGACTGATGAGTTCAAGTCAAAGGTTAAACAGTTGATGGACGCCGTTGGCGATCATATTCGCCAGGAAGAGTCTACGATGTTTGCCGCTATTGATAAGAATTGCAGCACTAGTCAAAAGGAGCAAATGGCAACTGACTTTAAAGCTGCCAAGGGTAAGCTGCAGCGGGAAATGGCATCTGCTACTAGGTAATAGCGCTTTTTCTCGATGTAGCATCGCTACTCAGTGCAGCCAACTTTCGTAAGCTGGTCTCGCCCTATGGGCAGCAAGCTACAACCTTTAACCCCTTCTCCCGTTTTGGGAGAAGGGGTTGAAGGTATTTCTAGGATAGTCAGTCTAATAGCGTAAATAAGCCTATTGTTGATGGGCTGATTTAACGTAACTTTGACCATCTCTTTGCCCGTGGCAGAAGCCTCTACGAGGGCTTAACCCCCTGGTAATCTATTCTGCTGGTAGGGCATGCTAAGGCCGTAATCAATGTCCTAACTAGGAATGCTGGGCCTACTGGCCTGGGGAGGCGGCCATGAAATTTAGCTTGGTAATTACTACCTACAATCGGCTGGACTTGCTGAAGCGAGCGATCGCCTGCGGTCTGAACCAAACCGTGCCCTGCGAAGTCGTGGTCGCTGACGATGCTTCCACCGACGGCACTGAAGATTATGTGCGCAGTCTGGGCAGTCAGGTTGTCTACCACCGCAATGCCCAAAACCTTAACCATGCCGCTACGGTCAACAATGGCGTAGCCGCCGCCAGCGGTGAGTGGGTTAAGTTTCTGGATGATGACGACTATCTGGCACCAGATTGCGTTGAGAAGATGACGGCAGCGATCGCCCAGCATCCCGAAGCCGTCCTTTGCTCTTGCCAAGCCATTCAAGTCGACGAGTACGGTACTGAAATTCGCCGCACTCCCGCCACCGGCCCCGGCCAAGTCTTCTACATTCCCCAGAGCGCCATCCACTACGGCATGTTGATGGATCAGGTGCCCTTTGGCACCCCAGCTCAGGTAGCGGCCCGCCGCGATGCCTTTTTGCAGGCGGGCGGCTGGGACACCACCATGACCACCAACTACGACGACATCGATGCCTGGGTAAAGCTGGCCGACTTTGGTGACGCGCTGTTTATTAACGAGTGTTTGGCCTACCGCACCCTCTGGGCCGGGGGCTACGAGCAAAAAATGTCGCTCAGCCGCCGCATGGCACTGAATCTGACCATCAAAGAACGTATCTACGGCCGGGTTAATGAGGGCTACCGCGATCGCATTCCCACCCTTGCCGCCATTGGTCAATACCTGCACCTGCACTGGGGCCTAGTTGCCCTACGTCAGCGCCAGGTTGCTGCTGGAATCTCCCTATTGGCCCCCGGCGCACTGTCGCCTGAGGCATGGCAACTGCTGGCTCAGGCTCGCAAACTTCGTTCACAACCAGCCGCTAATAGCCTAGTCCCTCGCACCATCCTGGTTCCCTAATTGCTCAAACATCATCGTCGTCATCCACAGGCTGGATAGGTTGCTGCACTAAGTCTTGCCAGGCCACAAAAACTTCAGGAGCTGCATTTAAAGCCATCAGTTCTTTCGTTACTGGGCCTGGGTCAACTTTGAGATCTGGGAAGGTCAGCAGCAGCATAGCAACATCGCGCCAATCGGTACCGGCTTTGGGCTTACCCCGGCGCTGGTGCAGTGCAACTACCTTGTAGGCAATCAGCGTGGCTGGTGCCATGACTAAGACAGAGGCGATAGACTCGGCTGGGGGCAGAATTGCTACTTGTCTGATATCCACCAGATGACGATTGCCGGTTTTTTGTAGTTGGTAAACTCGATAGCCCAATCCAGCTTTGATTTCTCGAACGCGAACGGCAATTTGGAACTGATCGGCCAGTAGCTGGCGTACCTCGTCGGCCAATGCTGCGGCGCGGGGGGAGATTAAATCAATATCCTGGGTCATACGGGGTTCACTCACCCAAGCATTGACGGCCTGTGCCCCAAAGATTACCGCGTCGGTGCGATCGCGCAAAAACTCTAACACCGCAGCCTGAATAGTCGCCAGCGGCAGCGATTCTGCCATAGCAAATTCCTGAAACGTTAAAACTCCAGCATTGAACATTGATGCTGACTCCGGCAGAAGCATGCAGAGTGTTCAACTAAAGCTTAGCCTGACGGTACGCGATCTCAAGACTCTTAACCTGCCACGGCGCTAGGGCTTGCCGTTCCGCTGATTGGGCCTGTTCTAGCAGGTCCACAGAGACAATCACCTCCACGGGCAGATTGCCACCAACAATGAGATTGCTATGAACACCAACGCTTTCGTAGCCGCGCAGAATGTACTGGTGGTCTGAGTCTTCTGCCTGCTTGAGGGCCGTCAGCACAAAAGAGGTGTCACCCAAGTCAAGCCAGCTGATGGCGTTGGGGCTATCTGGTGAGCCTGGAGAATGCTCTGGCAAAGAAAGCTCGGGTAACACAGCTCGAATCGGCAGGTTGAAGTTGCGGGCGGCCTGCACGGTCTTGGCCTGCTGCCAGCTGTGAGCGTGGGGATAAATGGCGTAGCTGAAGGTCTGAAGGCCGCGATCGCACCCCGGATCTGGCCAGATGGGAGCCTTGAGCAGTGTTAGCCGCAGCTGGTTGGACTTGGCATCGAACCCGTGCTTGTAGTCGGTGAGAATACTCACACCGCGTTCCCCATCGCTGAGGTCGGCCCAGCGCAGGGCGGGCACTTCCCACTTGGCTTGCTCTTGGGGAGTAGTGGGTGTGGCGGAACGGGCGATCGCCCCAAAGGGAATTTCATAGGTCGCCTCAGCCGCGGACACTGTCAGCGGAAACGCCGCCTTCAGAACCACCTGGGTTTCATGCCAATCGACCTCGGTGTGAACCGCAAGCACGGGGGAATTTAACTCTAAACGGTAGTTTTGGGTGATGGTGGACTGGTTAAAGCTGCGAACTACCCGGAGGGTCTGCCGCACGGGGCCGTACTCAATCCAGCTAATACTCTTGAGCACAAACGCATCTAGGGGATGGTCTTGGTAATCGGGGGCAATATTCCACGCATCCCAATACTGGCCGTCGTCTTTGAAAGCCTGGAGCTGGTTTCCGCAGCCGTGGAAGGTTTCGGTGCCGGTAGCTTTGTGAATTAGGCAGTTGATGCCACCAGTAGCCGGGTCGATAATGGCTTGCAGATAGGCATTTCCTAAGACCCACTCGGCGGGCGGTGAGCTGGGCGGGGCCGCCTCGGCGGGAATCAGCCAGATCAGGCGATAGCCCACAGAAGGAATAGCAGGAACGTAGACCAGCAGCGAGGGAGAGTTAGCCTGATTGGGCTGGGTGGGCAGCGTTTGGCCCTCGGCATCCTGCGCTTGCCAAGTGGTTTGAGCCATGGCAGAAGACAAAGAGATGTCCACCACTTCGCTGCGCTCCCAATTCAATGGGTTAAACAGCACCACGGGCACAGCGTCAGGATGCGGGGGCGAGGGTAGGGGACAGTGCTCGGCGAGAGCCTGAAGAGAGGTTTGTAAAATGCGATCGCCCATCTCCAGCGCCGCTTGCCATTCCTCATTCGCCTGCTCAAACACTTCAGGGATCGACGACCCCGGCAAAATATCGTGGAACTGATTAAACAACACCAGTTTCCAGGCGGTTTCTAGCTCGGTCTGGGGATAGGGCTGAAGCCCGTAGATGGCGGCGATGGAGGCAAACAGTTCGGCCTGAAACAGCATGTCTTCGCAGCGGCGGTTGTACTGCTTTTGGTCGCCGTGGGTGGTGTAGCAGCCCCGGTGGAGTTCGAGGTAAAGCTCGTCGTTCCAGGTGGGGAGTGAGGGGGTGGGCAAGGGAGCGGGTGAATGGGTGGATGGGTGGATGGGTGAATGGGTGAGCTGGTCAAACAAGGGGGCAGCGTAGCCGAAGGTGAGGGTGGGGAAGAAGGGGGAATTGGCCCAGCGCTGGGCTTTGAGCAACATGTCGCGGGTAGGGCCGCCGCCGTGGTCGCCGACGCCGGGGAGCCAGAGGGCATCTACGAATCCTGTATTAGCTTCCCACTGGCAGGCGTATTGGGCCATATCAACTGGGGTGATGTCGGTGCCGATGGGAGGTAGGGTGATGCCCGTAATCTTGGTGCCGTCTAGCCCCTGCCAGCTAAACAGGTCGTGGGGAAAGGGGTTGGTGTCGTTCCAGCGCAGTTTTTGGGTGGCGAAGTAGCGAATGCTGCCCTGGGTGAGCAGTTGGGGCAGTTGCCAGCAGAAGCCAAAGGTGTCGGGCAGCCAGGCGATCGCGCTCACCCCACCAAATTTCTCGGCACAGTACCGCTGGCCGTAGAGAATTTGTCGGGCGATCGCCTCTCCCCCCGGCAAGTTCAAGTCAGGCTCGACCCACAACCCAGCATCGATCGCCCATCGTCCGGCTTTAACTTCTTGCTGAATGGCGGCGAATAACTCGGGGCGGTGCTGCTCTAGCCAGGCAAACAGCGCTGGGGAGGAGTGGGTGAAGGTCAGCTCAGGAAAGTCTTGCTGTAGGGCCAGCACCGAGCGAAACGTATTTTCGGCCGCTTCCCAAGTTTCGGGGACGGGCCAGAGCCAGGCTAGATCTAAATGGGCGTGGCCCAAGCAGTGGAGGGTGCGCTGCTTGAGCCAGGGCGAAAACTGCTTTAGGGCATCCCGCACCCTCAAGAGGGAGGTGTGGAAGCGATCGCGATCGCCCACCCCATCCCAATCAATTCCCTCAAGAGCTTGAGTGAGAATATCGAGCTTGTTGGGATCAAACTGAGCCAGGTAGGTAGCCAGCACCGCCAGTTCGTCAGCCACAAAGCCAGGCTCGGGGCAGTTCCCCTCCAAAGCTTCAAAAACCAGTTCGGCCTGCACCAGCGCTCCCTCGTCATGGCCCGGACTTAGTAGCTTGAGCGAAACATCTACTGATTTTCCGGTCACAACCTTGTCCGTCAGCACAATTCGCGTCCAGCAGTCGAAGATATCTCCCGTCTGCACCAGCTCGCCATTGACGAAGATATCGGCCTGGTTGGCCCACCAGCGCAGCGCCAGCCGTGCCGTTAGCCCTTGAAGGGGATAGCCGTTGAGATCGGTGGGCCAGGTAAACTGCTGGTGCAGCTCCAGGGAGACTTTACCCTTAGGCCAAGCGATGTGATGGCGATCGTTCAGCGTTGCTAAAGGCCAGGTTTGCCAAGCTTTGCCCCAGGGCACATCCGAACTTTCCGCAAAATTGGGACAGCGATGCCAGGCACCTCGCACGTCCAGTTGACTCAGGTGACGGAGGCGATCGAGGGAGTCTAGAATCTGCGGCGGGAGTACAGGAAGAACGGTGGCGGGGGGCATGGCTCCGGTATGATCAAAGGCAGTCTTCCCAGTGTAGGCAGAGTTATGGCGACTTCGTCGCGCTCGTTTCGCAGCCAAACCGTAGCCCGCTTGGCGGCGGGGTATCGGCAGGTGGCCCACAGCACTGGGCAGTGGCTGCGGCAAGGGCGTACCGCAGCAGTGTGGGGCCTGCAAGTGGCCGTTTACCCCCTCTACGCTGCGGTGCAGGGGCTGAGAATAGGCGCTCGGCGACTGCAAGCCACCCGTCCCTGGCGGCCGGTTTGGGCCAAACTCACTGGGGCACTCCCTCCAGAACTAGTAGCAGCAGACACGCCCATTCTCGCCTTGCTGTCAGTCATTCAACCGCCAGTAGTCCACGGTCAAATGGTTCGGCCTAGTGGGCTACAGCTGGTCAACGTCTATGGGCCATGGCTCAAGCAGTCGAAAGCTGGCGCAGTGCTAACCCCCGGCCAGTGGCATCTAGTGCCGCTGAATGAACCCATTCGCGGTATTGCCTCAGATTTAGCTACTCGGCAGCTAGTGCTAGTGACCGTTGACAACGGGATTTTTGCTGGGCTGACTGAGGATCAGCAGCAGCGGCTTGAGCAGGCCCTGGTGCTCATGCTGGCGGAGTATGCTCGGGTACAGCGCTGCCGTAGTCTTGACTCTCAGCTTCAGCAGCCTGGGCTGCCTCTACCCCAGACCAATCCAGCGGTGGTGCCCCCACTGCGGTGGCTGCCCGCTGCGCTGCGGTGGCTGCAAACCAGCCCCCTGGCGGTCGCCACCAACCTATTTGGCGAAGCCGATCAGCAAGGAATGGCGACGGCGTTGGCGAAGCCTGGCCTTTGGCCAATCGCCATAGGCAGACGCAGCACTAGTCGTGCCATCGTGCCCCAAGTCAGCCCCGAGACAACAGGGCCAAAAACGATCGCGGGCCAATACCCAACTCAGTTGCATGGTCAGCCTGCTTCTAGAACCCTGCCAGCAACGACCTCGGCTGAACAAGGCGTTGAGATAACGGTAGCAATGTCTGGCGCGGTGGCTGTAGCCCCCAGAGAACCTAATTCCCCTGATCTGGCAGCCCAGCTGGGGATCAACACTGTCACCCCCGACTGTTCGCCCAGCTCAACTCCACTCACGGGTACGAACCATTACCAGCTCGATTCCCCAAGTGCCCTAGATGTTAAAGTCACCCAAATCAACTACGTCGACCCACCTTTGGTCACCGTGCTGCGGGGTTTAGACTGGGTGCTCTACGTGCTCGAAACCTGGTTGCGAATGGCGTGGGCCTGGCTGCGATCGCTCTGGTAGATTAGTCAGTGCCGGCAGATAGGCGAACGTTTGGCGATATGATAGACCCAGCTTAGTCCTGCACCGGGGCCGTTTCCGTCAGTGGAATTTGGCTACTGCTTGGGGCAGGTCTTGGGCCTACTCTGCTACCGGTTTGGAGACCTAACTCATGCTTACCCTTAAGATTGTGGTTTACCTCGTAGTCGCCTTCTTTGTGTCCCTGTTCGTGTTTGGCTTTTTGAGCGGCGACCCCTCCCGCAACCCCGGCCGTCAAGACATGGACTAGGTTTGGCCTGAGTAACAGGTTGATGTTTACTAAATGGCAAATGCCCCAGGAGTTGCTCCGGGGCTTGCCATCTAGCCTGCTCTGCGGAACCTGCACCGCCAAAAGTAGTCTGGGAATTGGCGGCCCTGCCCTGGGTTGCCCGTCTGTGCCCTAGGGCTGCTACATCAAGGTTAATAGCCTGGTGACAGTGGTCTGATTGAGCCCGCTTGCCGGGCTTTGTTTTTGCTTTGGTGATGCCAGCCCATGCCTTTGCCGCCTATGTTGCCCGCTGTGCCCCCGCTCCCAGAATCAGCCGAAGTCGTGCTGGTTTCAGCGGTGGCGGCCTCCGAGTCAGGGCCAGGGGGGCCAATGGCAGCGATCGCCCCAGCCGATAGTGTCGTAGCTAGCCCCCTGTCTTTAAGCGGAATTAGTCTGCTCTCACCGCTGTTGGCTATCGATGAGAACTCAGAGCCGTTGATGCCTGAGCCCACCGATAGCGCGCCTCTGATACCAGCTGACCCAGCGATCGAAAGCCCCGAAGAGCCGGTTGAGGTCGATTCAGAACCTCCTCAGCCTCAGCCTGAAAGCCCTCAACCCGAAGATTCTGAAGCTGAACCGCCTGAGCCTGAATTACCCGACGCCCCAGTCGAAAATGCCCCAGTCGAGACAGAACTGCCGGCTGAGGGGGTGGGCTCTATTTTGCTGCGGGCCGATCGCCAGGAGTTCGAGCCCGTTCGCCAGATTGTGACCGCTACAGGCGATGTTCTAGTGCAGTTTGGCACCGGGCAGCTGGCCGCCGACCGCCTCTGGGCTAACTTAGTCAATCGCCATCTGCGAGCCGAAGGCAACGTTTTCTTTAACCGCAACAATCAAATTATTGAGGGCGCAACGGCCACCTACAACCTGTTACAAGGGGCAGGCACGATTACCGAGAGCCGGGGTGAGCTAGAGCTGCCCGCTCTAGAAGACGATTTCTCCACCGATTCGGCTGGTCTAGGGCAGGGGACTAACGTTCCTCTCGACTACCGGCTACAAAATCAGCGGTCCATTTCCCAAGTTACCAGTCCGGGCGGAATTGCCCTGGCGACGGGCGATCCCCAGGTGCTGCTGGGGGGAGAACAGCGCCCTATTGAGCGGGTACGGTTCGAGGCCGAGCGAATTTCCTTCGATGCCGACGGCTGGTATGGCGAGCAAGTTCGGCTGACAAACGATCCCTTCTCGCCCCCAGACTTGGAGTTTAGGGCCAATACTGTGCGGCTCACCCCCCTCAACGAGTTAGAGGACGAGCTGGTATTTGAGCGCCCCCGGCTGGTATTTAACCAAGGCCTCTCCATTCCACTGTTTAGGAATCGCTTTGTGCTCACCCGAGGGCAGCTGCCTCCAGAAGCGCTAAATCCGCTGCCCACGGGCATTGGCATTGATGGCCGCGATCGCGGTGGCCTGTACGTCGAAGCCCCGCTGCCGATCAACATAGCGGGGCCTTTGAACATTACGATCGCGCCTCAGTTTTTGGTCTCCCGCTGGTTAGGCGAATCCAACTCCAACATCGCTGACCCTGCCAACTTCGGTTTGGCAGCCCAGGTTGAGGGTCCCCTGGGGCCGCGCACCCAGGTCATTGGCTCTCTGAGTTTAGCGGGGTTTGACTTAGCCAATTTTAGCGAGCGGCTGCGGGCCAGCCTTCGGGCCAGACAACTGCTTGGCACCCACCGCTTCACCCTGGAGTACAGCTACCGCGATCGCCTCTTCAACGGCTCCTTAGGGTTTCAGGATGTGCAAAATACCATCGGTGCCCTGCTTGAGTCTCCTGTAGTGGCCCTGGGCAACAGCGGTATTAACCTCACCTATCAGGCTTCTGGGCAGTACATTACCGCCAACACCGACCGGCCCGAGCTTCTAGACCCTGGGGAAGGCATAGGCTTAGCCAGCCTGTTTCGGTTTCAGGGTAGCGCTGACCTCACCCGGAACTTCTTGCTGTGGCAGGGGCAACCGCTACCCGCTACCGCCACCGAAGGGTTGCGCTATTCTCCCCGACCGCTGGTGCCCAACCTGGCGCTAGGAGTCGGGCTACGGAGTGGGGCCACCTATTACACCAGCAGCGACTTCCAAGAGTCGCTAGAAACTAGAGTTATTTTGTCGGGTCAGCTGGGCCACCTGCAGCGCAAAACCTTCGACTACACCCAGTTTAATATTGGATTTAGACACACTCTCATCGGTGGCGATACATCTCCCTTTCTATTTGATCGAACGGTCGATCGAAACGTGCTGTCTGGGGGCATCATTCAGCAGATCTACGGGCCTTTTTTAGCCGGTTTTCAGGCCTCGATTAACGTGGATAGCGGGCGTACCATTGATAGCAACCTAATTTTTGAATACCGCCGCCGCGCCTATGGGCTGCTGGTAACCTATAGCCCCACTCAAGAAACCGGTTTCTTAGGATTTCGGCTTAGCGGCTTCGATTGGGTGGGGCGTACCGCTCCCTTTGATTCGCCTCCAGATACCCCCAGCGATGTGGTGGTGCAGTAGCCCTGCTCCCCACGAAGGTAATAAACCTAACGATGGTAGTCTTTACGCAGGCTTAAGATTAAGCTGAAAGGTAATGACTACCTAAGATGCCCCATTTAGTGGGGATTAACGCGTAGGCAAACCACTATGACTTACCTCAGCAACACTCCAGATGTTGAGCCTATCTACCAGTTGCTCACCAGCTACAGCTTCGATGCTGAGGACTATCCCACCAAAGCTGTTATTGCCGGTTGGTTGGAAGAGTTTGGCCCAGTTTGGGTGAGCCACGCCATTACTGAAGCCCTTTATCAGGGGCGCTATAAAGTTATTTCTATCGATCAGATTCTCAAGCTGTGGCAGCGGCGAGGCCAGCCCATTCGCCACTTCAATCGCGAGTTTGAATCTATTATTTTAGGCCAATCGCTGCTCTGCCCCACCGGCTATGGAGATGGCACAGAGTCCTCATCCGTTCGCCGGGCTCTGCCGTCGATCGCTCTGGCTAGCTTAGATCTAGAGGGAGATGCCTCGCTAGAAACTGACGCACCGCCCTCTAGCGGTGCATCTCATACCCCAGTGCCTACCGATTTGACACCTAACTCAACTGCAACCGATCCAGAGGTAGAGGTAGCTATTGGCTCACTAGACGGCGGTGAACTAGACGCTGAGATCGCAGACGAACCGGCGATCGCCCCTGCACCAAACACCCCTAACATCCCTAATTTTCGCCCGCTGCCTGCGGAGGCTGCGTCCCCCTGGCACCAGACCGACATCATTCAGCCCTTTGTACCCCGGCGCGATGGGTCAGAGCTGCACGAGCGGCTGCGATCAGTGGTGCAGGGGGGCATGCGAGAATAATTGCTTGCCTGGGAACCCGGTAGCGTATACTGACCTAGTACGCACGATCTACACCAATGGTTCAATATACCCTGGCCCAAAGCCCAGACGTCGTTTTGACAGTATCGGGCAAAGATTCTCGCAAAGCCCGTGATAAGGCGATGGATCAGCTCATGGCCATGCTTGACGACGGTGAATTGCCCACCGCTTTGGCCGATGGCTTTAGTGTCGAGCAACTTGTAGAAGTGCAGCCCCCTACCTCCTCAGCAGCCGTGCAGCAGCAAGAAGACGCCGTCGTAGAGGCCATTCAGGCTTTAAACCAGTTGGCCACGCTCAAAGTAAAAGTGCAGTCATCTCGCGATGAAGCCCTCCAGGTGCGTGACCTGGTAGATCTGCTGTTTACCGATGACCCAATGACCGACGACCAGGTGACTGAATTGAAGGACGGCTTCAAGGTCTTGAAGTCGTTTGCCCAGAGCAACCTGCGGTTTAAAGAAGCCAGAGCCCAGGCAGAATCAGCCCGCCAGGTGCTCGACGAGGCGTTGGGAAATTAGTTGTCCAGGGATTGAGGACAGAGGCAGGTGGCGCGCTGCGGCTCTGCCTGCAGACGAGGGGAAACGCGCAACCAGCAGAATAGGCTTCCTGTAAAGATTAAGTTAAATTTTGATAACTGTCGGGGCAAGCACAATTTCTTTGCCAGGGTTACCAGAGAATTTGAAGGATCTCAGTATTTCCACGCAATTTCCTCCAGCATCTCCATGAAATATTTAACCCAGTTTGGCTTTTCGCTGCTGGCCACCGTTGGTGTCACAACGTTTTCTATAGCAGCGGATGCAGCCCTGCTGGTGGGGAATACCTCGGGCAATAACATCGTTATTTTTGATGAAATTACCGGCGACTTTCGCGGCGAACTAATTCCAGATAACGGCCTGTTGGATAGTCCCGATACCTTCGTGTATGGGCCTGATGGCAACTTATATGTCAGCAGCGGCACTACCCCAGAAAACTCTGCCGTTTTGAGATTCACCCCTAAGGGTGAGTTCATCGACGTGTTTGCTTCAGGAAATGGGCTGTTTCGCCCCTATGGGGTGGCCTTTGGCCCCGATGGCAACCTGTACGTAAGCAGCTTTTTATCCGATGAAATTCTGCGCTACGACGGCACCACCGGAGAGTTTGTTGACGTGTTTGCCCAACGCCAGGGAATCGTCCCCGATGGCCTCAATGGCCCCAACGGCCTGCTCTTTGGCCCCGACGGGCGGCTTTATGTAACAACCCAGGGCAGCGTTGCGGTGGAGGGAGTGCCCGTCTTTGGTCAGCCCAGCATTGTTCTAAGCTATGACATCGCTACCAAAGAGAAGGCGGTGTTTGCCGAACAGCCCGAGCCTTCGCCCGACAGCTTTGGGTTTGTGAGCTTTTTAGGCATGGCGGTGGATCCTCTCAGCGGCGAACTGCTGGTCAGCGACTTTGCCAATGGCCTTCGCCGCTACGACTTTTTCACGGGAACGCTGTTGGGAGAACTCTCGACCAACTATACCGACTCGGTGCCGAGCAGCAGCTTTATCGGCAGCTTGGCCTTTGCCCCCAATGGCGATCTGTTTACCGTGGGGTTTGACATCGTTTCGGAAATTGGCTCCATCCTCAAATATGACGGGCCGACTAAGGAGCGATCGCTGCTAGCCGACGCTAACCCTGAACTCCAGCGCCCCATTGGCATTCTCTACGCCGCCCAGCCAGTACCGGAGCCCTTGACGGTGGGGGGGCTGGCGATCGCAGCCGGTGGTCTCATACTCTCTCGCCGTCGTCGATAGTCACGAGCTAACAATTCTGCCGGAGCTGCTTTAAGCCAGATCGCGGTGGGTGAAGGGTTTGGCATCGCTGCCGCTGTAGGTTGTGGAAACGTGACCGTCGCCGACCAGCTGATACTTATAGGTAACCAATCCCTCTAGCCCCACCGGGCCGCGCGGGGGCATTTTTTGGGTGCTGATGCCGACTTCGGCCCCAAAGCCGTAGCGAAAGCCGTCGGCAAAGCGAGTCGAACAGTTGTGGTAGACCCCAGCGGCATCGACGCGATCCATAAAGTGAGCAGCGGTGGCGGGGTTCTGGGTGGCGATCGCTTCGGTATGGCGCGACCCGTAGGTATTGATGTGGGCGATCGCCTCCACCACCGACTCCACAACTTTGATCGCCAAAATCAGATCGCTGTACTCCGTCGCCCAGTCTTCCCCAGCAGCGGGGATTAAATCGGGCAAAATCTGCCGCGCCTGCCGATCGCCTCGCAGTTCCACTTGGGCAGCCCGCAGCGCCGTCGCTAGCGTCGGCAATCCTTGAACAGCAATGTCTTGGTGAATCAGCAGAGTTTCGATCGCGTTGCAGGCCGAGGGATAGGCGGTTTTGGCATCAACGGCGATCGCTACCGCCTGCTCCAAATTTGCCTCGCTGTCGATGTAGAGATGGCAAATGCCATCCGCATGGCCCAGCACCGGAATGCGCGTATTCTCTTGCACAAACCGCACAAACGCATTGGAACCACGTGGAATAATCAAATCCACATAGCCCTCCAAATCCAGCAGGGCAAGGGTTTCTTCACGGGTGGTGAGTAGCTGCACCGCCGCTGGGTCTACCCCAACATTCTCAAGCCCCTGCTTGATCGCCTCCACCAGAGCTGTGCACGATCGCACCGCCTCTTTGCCCCCTTTGAGAATCACCCCATTGCCCGACTTAATTGCCAAGGCTGAAATCTGCATCACCGCGTCGGGGCGCGACTCAAAGATCACCCCCAGCACCCCCAGGGGCACCGCCAGCCGCTTGAGCACTAATCCCTCGTCTAGCTCGCGGTGAATTTGTACGGTGCCAACGGGGTCGGGCAGGCGGGCTACGTCGAGCACCCCGGCGATCGCCCCAGATAGCTTCACCCCATCCAGCTTAAGCCGCCCGTACTGCGGTTTGGCCAGGTTATCAGCCAGGGCAGCTTCGCAGTCTGCTTGGTTGGCCGCCACGATGCGAGCGGCGTTGGCCTCTAGGGCGGCGGCTACCGCTTCAATCGCCTGGTTCTTGGCCTCAGCAGACAGGCTAGCTAAGGTTTGAGCCGCCTGGCGAGTGGCCTGGGCGATCGCCAACAGCGGCTGAGTAGCGGCATCTTGGGCAAGGGGAGAAACGGTCATGGCAATACGACAACCCGGCAATACTCCAGTCTACCGTTTCACCAGAGAAGGATTCAAAGCACCCTATAACCCATCCACCCCTTAATCCTCCGGTGGTTCATCCAGGTGATCCGACGCTTCACGGTAAAGATTGAAAACGTGATCGTCTTTCAGGCAATAGAGCACGTTGCGCCCCTGCTTGCGGTAGCTGACCAGGCGTGTCGCGCGCAAAATACGCAGCTGATGTGACACTGCCGACTCGCTCATGGCTACAGCAGCAGCCAACTCACCCACCCGCATTTCACTCAGGGCTAGAGCTGAGAGAATGCGCCAGCGATTGGGATCGCCCAGCACGCCAAAAAACTCGGCCATGCGCTGGGCCTTTTCCACACTCAAAATCTCGTCCACAGGCGACGGGCCAGCGTGGTGGCAGGAAGAGTCATCGGGAGGGGGGCGATCGCTAGCCATACCAGTCGTCTCTGAAGAATAGCCAGGGCCTAGAAGCATATTTCAACATCACAACGGATCATAGTGACCATTTAACCCATGAACACCTGTTCACATGTTATGGTTAATTCATGAACAGTTGTTCAAGTGTTTGAGCATCAGTTTAGTTCACCTAGCCGAAGAGGAACCTTGCCATGACTACCGTTACCCAAATGAAATGCGCCTGCGACTCGTGCCTGTGCATTGTTGACACCAGCCAGGCTCTAGAAAAAGACGGTCACTATTTTTGCAGTGATGCCTGCGCCGACGGCCACCCCGAGGGGTCTTCGGGCTGTGGTCATACCGGCTGCGGCTGTAATAGCTAACCTGTTACGACGGCAGGGTGTAAGGAACTGAATCCACTACACCCTGCCACCCCCTCTACAGCGCTGGAGACCTAAACCCCATTAAAATCGAGGAAGAGGCGAATCGAGGGACAGGTCTAAAAATGGCGCAAAATGACCCAAACTGGGTGCTACGGCTGCTGCCGCTGGTAACGGGAGGCTTGGGCGGCACCCTACTGATGATCAACCGAGTGCTAACTCCTGCCCTCACCGAATCTCAGGCGCGATCGGACGTGATGGGTGTCATTCTCAGCGCTCTGCTGATTTTGACTGGCCTACTGTGGCAGCGCGTGCAGCCTACTCTGCCTGAGGCTGTGGTACTGATTGGCGAAGAAGGGTTGGAGCTAGATGAAGCCCTGCCCGATGCCACCAAAACCGAACTGGCCTGGGCTTCTCACCTGTTGCTCACCAACACCGTCACTCGCTCCGTCGTTGTCTATCGTCAGGGCAAAACCCTGCTGCGGCGCGGAATTTTAGCCCCTAAAGCCGAAGTTACTCCCGGCTCAATTCTAAAGCGGGTGTTGGAGACCGGCAAAGCCGTGTATTTGGTAAAACTCAGCATTTACCCAGGCCGGGTAGAGTTTGATTATCTGCCCGAAAATACCCAAGGCGTGATCTGCCAGCCCATGGGCCAGGGTGGCGCGCTAATCTTGGCCGCCAATGCCCCCCGCAGCTACACCCGCCAAGACGAAGCTTGGATCGAAGGCATCGCCGACAAACTGGGCCACACTCTAGGTCAATTGGACTGGGAGAACCAGGGCGCTGAGGTAGCGGTGGCAGAAAGCTAGCTCTAAATTGCAAAGGAAGTCTTCCAAGACTTCCCAACTTAAGATCCCCCTAATACAGTTCGTACTTGAGCCACTGGCAGGGAAGCGTCCCGTTATAGACGGCCACTCGCTGAGCTGACTTGAGGCCGATGTGTTGCGACAATGCTTTGTTGCCGCTGAGCACGAATGCCGTCCAGCCTTTGAAGCGCTGCTTCAGCACGTTCCCCAGCAGTTTGTAGAAGGCTCCTAAATCTTCGTCGGCACCCAGACGCTCGCCGTATGGCGGGTTACACAGCAGAAAGCCACTGTCGGCGGGAGCCTCTAGGTCAGCCAGGTCAGCGGCCCAAAAGTTGATCTGCTCGGCCAAGTCGCAGCGTTGGGCATTGAGACGAGCTTGGTGAATGATGTCGGGATCGCGATCGCACCCTCCCACCCAGGTGCCCAAAGGCGACCTGCGTGCTGCCTCCGCCTCCTGCCACAGGGTATCCCACAGGTCGCCGTCAAAGTCGGGCCAGGTCTGGAAGCCAAACTCTTCGCGGAAAATGCCGGGGGCAATGTTTAGCGCCGCCATGCTGGCTTCCAGGGGCAGCGTGCCCGAGCCGCAGAGGGGATCCAGCAGTGGCACGTCGCCGGGCCAATCTGTCAGCTTCACCAGCGCTGCCGCCAGGGATTCTTTCAGTGGGGCGGCCCCCACAGCAGGGCGATAGCCGCGACGGTGCAGGCTGCTGCCCGAGCTGTCGAGGCTAACGGTGGCCATGTCGTCTTGAATGTGGACGTTGAGCCGAACCTCGGGGTGCTGGGTGTCGATGGTAGAGCGATCGCCCCAGTGCTGCCGCTGCTGATCGACCACAGCATTTTTTACCTGAAGGGCGGTGAAATGGGTGTGGTTGAGGCTGCGGTTTTTGCCGGTGGCATCGACCGCGAACGTGCGGTCAGGGGTGAGGTAAGGCCGCCAGTCGATACTCTGAATGCCCTGATAGAGAGCTTCGGCGTCGTGGCAGGGGCATTCGCCCAGCTTAACCAGCACCCGAAAGACCAGCCGCGACCAGAGGTTGACCCGATACAGCAGGGCCAGGTCGCCCTCAAAGGCAACGCCGCAAAAGCCCGGCTCGATCTGCTGGGCACCTAAATCTTCAAGTTCGGCGGCGGCTAAGGCCTCTAGCCCACGGGCAACGGTGGCGAAATATGCGGCCATGGGGCTTCCCCTACGAGTTCTGTTGTACGCCCCAGCATAGCGGGATCAAAGCCCGACTTTATAAGGCATCTACCGTTTTGTTAAGACCGGATATTTCGACACAGCTCTGGCTTAAAAGCTAAGGTATTCTATGGATAACATGATGGATAATACCCTTCTAGGTGTATTAGGTGTATGGTTGCTAGGCCAAGCAGCCCTAGGGTCACTTCTGTCCTTAGCCATCGCCCCGGCCAACTGTCGAATTTTGAGAGGAACGACTTATTTCTAAGACGCAACTGGTAAACCGGCAAATTCGCTCACCTCAGGTGTTCTTAATCGACCAAGAGAACCAAAATCGGGGTCTCATGGAAACTCGCGAAGCGCTTACGCTGGCCGAGGATGCAGGACTTGACCTGGTAGTGGTCTCTAACGGCAAAGATGCCCCTGTGGCCAAAATTCTGGACTACGGCAAGCTTCAGTACCAGCAGAGTAAGCGGCAGAAGCAAAGCTCTAAGCCGTCTTTGAAAGAGGTCAAGCTGCGCCCCAACGTGGGTGAGTCTGACTACCAGCTCCGGATTCGCCGCTCGGTTGAGTGGCTGTCGAAGGGAGACTCGGTTAAGTTTTTGGTGCGCCTGCGAGGGCGTGAGCACCAGCACCGCGATCGCGCTGGAGAGCTGCTCGATAGAATCGTGAAGGACATTGGCGACGCGGGCAAAGTGCAGGCCCTCGACAAAAAGGCCTTAGTGCTGATGATTACTCCAGCCTAGGAGTCAACAGTCGTTGGTCTTCACCAAACGGTGGATATCCCTTCGCGCCTAACTTCGATCCTGAATTGCACGGTCAGGTGGCCCAGTCTAAGAGCTGGGCCACCTGTTGCCATACCGTCACCGGATTAAAGGGTTTAGCGATTACTCCAGCCACGGCTAGGGTGCAGAAGCGATCGCGATCGCTGGTCAAAACCTTAGCCGTGAGCAAAATCACCGGTATAGCCTGAGTTTTGCGGTTAGCTTGAAGCCGCTCATAGACCGCAAGACCGTCCATCTCGGGCATCGAGACATCCAGTAAGATAGCGTCCCAAGGGGCGGCTAAGGCTTTGTCCACACCCTCCTGCCCCGACCCGGCACTGTCGGTTTGCCAGCCGCCGAACTCCTCCAGCGAGAAACAGACTACTTCGCGAATGTCCAGTTCGTCGTCGATGACTAAAATTCGCTTGCTCATGATTTCTTCAGCGGCAGCGTAAAGAAAAATGTACTGCCACGGCCGACCTGGCTCTCTACCCAGATTTCCCCACTGTGCTGCTCCACAATCTGTTTGCAGATGGCCAGCCCCAGCCCGGTGCCCCCGCGCTGCCGCGAATCTGACACGTCCACCTGCTGAAAGCGCTCAAAAATCATCTCCAGACGATCGGCTGGAATGCCTCGTCCCTGATCTTTGACTGCAACCCGCGCCCAAACCGGCTGATCCCCAGGGGTGGTGCCAGGAGCCGCGATCGCTTTAGCGTTAGAAACCAGTGCCGCTATCAGCCAAATTTTGCTCCCCGCCTCAGAAAATTTAATCGCGTTGCCCAGCAGGTTGGTGAGGGTCTGCACCACCGCATCAGGGGCGGCCAGCACCGTAGCGGCGGCGGAAGTGACTTGAATGGTGACGTTGGCCGCCAGGGCGATCGCCTCTACCCCGTTAACCGCCAGCGCCATCAGCTCGTCCAAGTGGCAGGGTTCCAGATTGAGCTCAATGCGACCCGAAGTTAAGCGCTCCAGGTCAAGAATGTCGTTGACCAGCCGAATCAGCCGTTCAGTGTTGTTGAGGGCCATACCCAGCATCTGCTGAGTTTTCTGGGGTCGGTTGTGCAGCACTCCCGACTCTAAAATGCCCAGGGCTCCCCGAATAGCCGTTAGAGGCGTACGCAACTCGTGGCTGATGATAGAGATAAACTCATCCTTGAGGCGATCGATCTGGTAGCGATCGCTGATGTCGCGCACCACCACCAGCACCTCGTCCTGGGTGACTGGAATAATCCGCGCCTCTTCGTAGAACGTCTCTCCCCCCGAGACAAACTCGTACTCCTGGCGCTGAATGCTACCCGTCTCTAGGGCTAGTTCGACGCAGCGCTGACGCTCCTGGGCAATGGGGCTAGGCAGGTTCTCATACATGCTCTTCTCATAGAGCTGGCTGCGATCGCCCAGCCAGTTCACCGCCTCTGGGTTATAGATTGCCAGGGGACAACCCTCCCGCCCTAGGCGCATCAGCAGGTCAGGAATCGCATTGATCAGCGCCTTCTGGGTGGCCTCACTGGCCGCCAGAGAAGCCATTTGCTGAGCCACCTGATGCTCCAGCTCGCGCTGGTAGTCGACCCGAAACCGCTCGACCTGCCGCCGTTCGGTAATGTCTTGAAACGTGTTGATGCTGTAGAGCACCTGCCCGAGGCTGTTGAACACCGGAATCGTGTGCACCTCTAGGGGAATGCGGCGATCGCCAGTGTCTACCTCAATGTCGTCGGTATAGGCAGTTTCGCCCCGCAGCCCGCGGACCATCGGCAGTTCGGCGGTGGGGTACAATTCGTCGCTCCCAGCCCGGTAGAGCTGATAGGTTTCCGACAGCTGTCCAAAGCCGGCGGTCGTAACGCCGTTGACCAACAGCTCTTTGCCCTTGGCATTAAGAAACAGCATTTGCCCCGCCTGGTCGTGCACGCTCAAGGCCACTGGCACCCCGTTCAAAAAGGTAGCTAGTGTATTCTCGCGATCCTTAAGGGCATAAAACGACGACACTAGCTGGCCCACCATGCGGTCAAATCCCTGGCGCAGAGCTTCTACTTCCTGAATTGTGCTGGGCTGAGTGGGCGGCACAATCGCCAGGCCATTGGTCAAGGCTTGGGTCGCCCGCTGGAGCGACAGAATCGGCTTAGCAATATATTCGGCCGTCCAAATGCCCAAGCCGATAGACCCAATCAGGGCCAGGGCACACAGCAGGGCTGTACGGGCCGTGTTGGCATCGATGTCGGCCATAAATTCAGAGGCCGGCACCACGGTGACCAGCAGCCAGTTCAGTTCGCCCTGGAGCGGCGTTGTCTGCACAAAATACTGCTCTTGGTCAAACCGGAGGTGAGAAAAGCGCGGCGATCGCACGTTCTCAAGGCTGCCATAGTCGGCAATCAGGCTGGCCGCTACCGTTCGGGTAAGGGAATTGCGACTTTGCCCCACAGCCAGTCGGCGAGGCTGCAACGCTACATTCTGCGCCGGATCAGAGCGTGGCTGTTGATCAAACGGCAGTTCCCCAGTTGAGGTCGCCACCAAGTGACCGTCGGGCTCAATTAAGAAAATCTGACCCTCGCTGCTCGGGATCAGCTGCTGCAAAAACTCCCCCAGCTGCGTGAGCAAAATGCCGGTGCTAAAGACACCACCAAAGTCTCCCTTGGGTGTCTGAAAGGGAACAAACCGCACCATTACCAGTTGGGGCTGATCGTCTCCTCGCTCTAGGCTTACCACTAGCCGCCATAGGCCCTCTGGGCTAGCCTGGGCTGCCGCATACCACGGGTTGTCAGGGGGGTCGTGGTGGGGGTCGTAGCCCTGACTGATGGGCGGCAGCAGAGTCTTCGATTGGTCAGCGCCATCTAGCTGGTAGCGGTAGAGCCGGTTATCGACCACGGTCACGTTGCGCTGTCGCACCGAGAAGAATCTCTGTGGTGCTTGACGAGCCACGTTGAGAAACGCACCGGCCTCGTTGGCAATGACAATGCCCGTCAGCTCCGGAAACAGCTGGAGCTGCTCTACCAGGTGACGTTCTAGGGCAACTAGGTCGGTGCTGCTAAGCGTCCCGGTTTCGAGCAGATAGGCATTGGTCTGAGCCACAAAGCGGGACGTTTGTAGATAGGCATTGAGATTTTCCCTCGCCCGCTGGCCCGTGATCGTCATCATTTGACGGGCGATATCCTGCACGGCCCGCTGCCCACTGCGGTACGACAAGTAGCCTACCAGCCCCGTAATGCCAATCACCTGTAGCAAGAACGGAACGATGAGCAAATTGCGCAGAGAAAACTTCATGGCTAGGTCGAGTTTACTCAGCACATCGGATAGAGGCAAAAGGTGTTGCCGCCGCGCCCTTTGGCGTCCTTGAGGGCCTGGTCGGCGGTTTTCAGCAGCAGATCGCTAGAGAGGCTGCCGGTGGGGGTGGTGCCGCCGATGCCTAAGCTTAGGGTAATGTAGTCACCCTCGTCAGGGGTGGGCTGAGGAATCTTGAGGTCGGTAACGGCCTGCTGAATGCGGGAGACAACCCGCAGCGCCCCATCCAGGTTGGTGTTGGGCAGCACAATGGCGAATTCATCGTCGCCGCAGCGGGCTACCAAGTCAATGTTGGGGTTGACGGTGCGGTGCAGGGTGCGAGCAATGCGGCGCAGGGCCGCATCGCCTGCCTGCTGTCCGTAGATCTGATAGTAGGTAGGCAGGCTGTCGGGGCTGCACAAAATCAACGAGATCGGAGCCTGGTCTCGGCAGTGGCGCTCCCACTGCTGCTGCAAAAAGGCGTCGAAGTGTAAGCTATTGGCCACCTGGGTGAGGGGGTCGGTGGTTTCTTGCTGGGTCCAGTAGAGGGCCTGGCGATGGCGCATTTGCTCAATTTGCTGGCGCAGTCGCGATCGCTCAATCCGGCTCAGTACCCGCGTTACCAGCTCTGGCCCCACGATGGGTTTACCGATTAGGTCATCGGCCCCCATCTCAAATACCTGGTGCACGGTCACAGTATCGGGATGGGCTGCCATCATTAGAATGGGCAGGTTGCCGAACCGCGAGTCTTGGCGCACCACTTGGCACAGATCCATGCCGCTAAAGGTGGGCATTTCGAGCGCCAGCAGCAGCAAGTCGGGCTGCGTCTGGCGCAGCATGTCCCAGAACTGGCTAGGGTCACCTAGCCCAATGACCTGTAAACCCCAGGGCGTGAGCAGTTCTGTAATGGCACCCCGAGTGATGGGGTCGTTGTCCACCACCATCACTCGGGCCTCAGGCGCTTGGGTTTCCGGCAAGAGGTGGGCTAGGGTATCGAAAATTTGGCTGGGGGTGGCTGGTGCCACTAGGTAGCGATCGCCCTGGAGACGAGCCACCTGTACCCGTTCTTCTAGACTGTCGTGGTAGGTCAAGACCAGCACCGGCAGCTGCGAAAACCGATGCTTGACCTCCCGCAGGGGCGCTAACTTTTCGGCCAAAGGAGCACTCTGGTCGAGGGTAAGCACCACCGCCTCCGCTCGGCCCTGGGCTAAGGTCTGCAAAAGCTCGCTCAGGTCGGTGGCCCGTTCGAGGTGCCAACCGTGGCTGGCGGCGTCAATCTGCAATCGGTCGAGCAACTCGGGCTCCAACGACAGCGCCACCCCAAGGTGGCAAGGAAGCGGCGCGATCGCCTGACTAAGCTCTGTCGATAGCGGTTTGGGGGTTAAGGCCAATGTCTGCTTGAGGTCGAGCAGGTGGCGAGAGAGCTGGTCGACCTCTATCGTTTGCAAGGGGCGATCGCCCAGCAACTGCTCGATCTGACGGGCGTAGGTCGAGCCTTCGTCATAGCCAAAGGTGCCCAGCCCACCAGCTAGCCGATGGGCCTCATCCTGAGCAATAGCCCGCTGCTGGAGGGGTAAGTTGCCGGCCTGAAGCGATCGCACCGCCGCTTCTACCACCGCCAACCGCTGTTGAATCGACGCCTGAAACCGAGCTGCGATCGTCTCCAAATTCTTGCCCTTGGGCGCGGTAACCAGTAGGGATTCCTGAGTCTCTGCCTGAGCACCACCGTCAGGCTTGTAGAGGCCGTTAGTGGCTGGCTCTAATTCAACCAAAGGCGGCAAGTCGCGCAGGCGATAGCCCAGCCCATACACCGTCTGAATTACATTTTCGACCACGCCACTGCGCTTGAGGCGGTTGCGTAGATCCTTTACCAGGTTCGTCACCGCCCCTTCGGTGGGCGAATCGTCGATGGTCCACAGGTGGTCGAGAATGGCGCTGCGGCTGAACACCCGCTGGGGATGGCGCAAAAACAGCTCGAGCAGGCTGTATTCCTTCGGCGTTAGGGGCACGACTTGGCCGCTGTAGGTGACCTGAGCCAGGGTTGGGTTAAGGCACAGCTGCCCCCACACCAACGGCGGAATGGTGGTCGCTTGCGCCCCCCGCCGCAGCAGAGCGCGAATCCGGGCTAGCACCTGAGATACCTCAAAGGGCTTGGTCACGTATTCGTCGGCCCCAGCGTCAAGTCCGGTAATCACATCCTTATCGCCGGTCTGGGCTGTAAGCATCAATATCGGGGTAGCTACCCCCTGCCCCCGCAGGTGACGGCATAGGCTAAGACCGTCCAGCCGAGGAATATTGATATCTAGCAAAATTAGGTCGTAGTTCCACAGGGCCGCTAGCCCTTGAGCAATGATGCCGTCAGCCGCCTGTTCCACGGTGTAGCGTGCCGCAGTCAAGTGAAAAACTAAAAGTTCTCGGGTAGAGGGGTCATCCTCAACAAGCAGAATTTTCATCGGTTGGGCATAGCCAAAACAGTAGATGCTGCCGATGCTGAGAGACAGTAGCCGAACTGAGCCCAACCTAGAGCCAGGCCAATTAGCTTCCGTCTATAGAACTACTACGAGCAGTGGATTATATAGATTGACGGTAGGCAACAACGTTAAGCACCACCCTTTTTGTGATGACGATTGCGACCCTGTTAGGCTCTGGGCGACTCGCCTAATAGCGCTAAGCGTTAAAGAGCCGATCTAGCTGAGCTAAATGTTTCTTAGCATATCGTTAAGGATTCATTTTCTCTACTGCCTTCGCTACAAAGGGGTCTGCCAGGTGCCTCGCTGCAGAGCCGCCTGCACGGCCGTCCGCTGGTCACGGTGGGTGATCCAGCGGTGGTAGGTGCGATTGTGAATCGCCACCGAGTGCCCCATCATGCGGGCCGCCACGGTGTCAGGCAAGCCAAAGTGAATGGTGCGTACGGCCCAGGCGTGGCGCAGGTCGTAGGGTGAGAACGGCACCCCGTAGCGCTTAAACTGAATCGCCACCTGCTGACCAATCCGCTGAAGGGTGGTATGAGCCAGCTCGGTGTTGATGGGCGGTAGAGTGCCCTGGCGCAGGTCAAAGCGCTCGATCCACTCTGGATAGAAAGGCCACACATCGTGAAGACCCGTTTTGGTTGTTTCGAGCACCGTAATCCGACCTTCAGGGTCGCCTTGGCGGAGGTCTTGGTAGTCACAGAAAAAGACTTCGTGATTGCGTAAGCCGTAGGTGGCCATCACCCCATATACATAGCGCCAGGCCGGGTTGGGGATGCGATCGCACCATTCCACAATGACCTCATCGGAAGGTAAGAGCCGTCGCTGGGCCTTGCTGTTGCCGTAGGTGCCAGCCAGCTTCTCAAAATCCTCGGGCAGTGTCAGTCCTTGAAAGTCAGCAAAGGCTTTGAGGGCCGTGCAGGCTACCTGACGGCTGCGAGATTGGGGCGACAAGGTCTCTAGGGTCGCTACGATAGTCGCCTCTAGCGGCTGGCGGGGCTGCTGCTCAGCCTGCATCAACAGCTTTTTGAGGTAGGGGGCATAGGCTTTGTCCCAGGTGGTTTTGCGCGAGGCCATGGCGGCGACGTCAGCGCAGGGTTGCGCTATCAGGTGGGCCTCAAACTGGGCGATCTGGTCAGCCAGAGGCACCGTCTCCTGCTGGCCCTCTGCTGGAGCCAAATAGATGGCCCAGCTAAAGCGGCGCTCGATCAGCTGGGCCGCAATCACTTTAGCCTCGCGCTCGATCTGCTTGAGCCCGGCTGGGGTAGCGGGCAGCTTGAGGGGAATGCGCTGCTGGTGAGGCCGAGTTTTGGCGCTATCAGGGCGGGGAGGTAGGGTGCCTCGCAGGCTGAGGCGATCGCCCCGACGCTCCACCTGGAGCCCCATGCGGGCGGCTTTGAGGCGGTTGTTGAGTGCTGCGATCGCGTCATCTAAAGCGGCGGGGGAAGCCATCAACGTCGGAAACCGTTCATTCAGCTTGTAGAATAATTGGGGTATGAGTACTTACTTTAGAGCCACTACAGTGCCATGGGTCGTGTTGGGGTCTTATTACTAAATCTGGGGGGGCCAGAGCAGCCCGACGACGTTCGCCCCTTTTTGTTTAACCTGTTTGCCGATCCAGAAATTATTCGCCTGCCCTTCCCCTGGCTCCAGCGTCCCCTAGCCTGGTTGATTTCGAGCTCGCGCGCTAAACAGTCGCAGGCCAACTACCAGCAGATTGGCGGTGGCTCGCCCCTGCGTCGCATCACCGAAGAGCAGGGCGACGCCCTCAAGCAGGTGCTGGCCGACAAGGGCACCGAGGCCAATATCTACATCGGCATGCGCTACTGGTACCCCTTCACCGAAGAGGCTGTGGCTCAAATCAAGCGCGACGGGGTCGAAAAGCTAGTGGTGCTGCCCCTATATCCCCAATTTTCGATCAGCACCAGTGGCTCCAGCTTTCGTCTGCTGGAGCGGCTGTGGCTCGAAGACCCTGCTCTTCAGCGCATTGTCTACACCGCTATTCCCTCCTGGTACGAGCGCCCCGGTTACAGCGAGGCCATGGCCGACCTGATTGCCCAGGAGCTTGACAAACTCGAAAACCCTGACCAGGCCCACATTTTCTTCAGCGCCCACGGGGTGCCTGTCAGCTACGTCGAAGAAGCCGGCGACCCCTACCAGCGGGAGATCGAACACTGCACCGAGTTGATCATGCGATCGCTCAACCGCCCCAATCCCCACACCCTGGCTTACCAGAGCCGGGTAGGGCCCGTCGAGTGGCTCCAGCCCTACACTGAAGATGCGATCGAGCAGCTCGCTCAGCAGGGGGTGAAAGACCTAGTAGTAGTCCCCATCAGCTTCGTCTCCGAGCACATCGAGACCCTGCAAGAGATCGACATTGAGTACCGCGAAATTGCCGAAGAAGCAGGTATTCACGGGTTTCACCGCGTGCCTGCCCTCAACACCCATCCCCGCTTTATCGCCGACATGGCCGACATGGTCACCGAGGCTCTAGAGGCTCCGCGCCAGCTCTTCTCCGACGTAGTGCAGCCCGACAAAAAAGTCAAAATTTATCCCCAAGAGCGATCGGCCTGGGGGCTCACCCCCGTCGCCGAGGTGTGGAACGGGCGACTGGCTATGGTGGGCTTTTTGGCCCTGCTGCTAGAGCTGGTTAGCGGGCGCGGTCCACTGCATTTTGTGGGCATTCTCTAGGGCCGCGATCGCCGGGGCCAACGCTGCCACAGGTACGAGGTGCGAATCACCAGCCACAGCAGCAGCAGCGCAATGATGCCCCCCTGGTTAGGGGCATCAAAGGCCAGTATGGCGAGCACTATGCACAGCCCGTCAACTACAAAAAAGCTCCATAGGGGTGGGCGACGAGGCCGAAAAAACAGCCCCATTTGCAACAGCTGAATCACCAGGGCCAGCAGGGCGCTGATCAGGCCAATCAGGGGGTAGATCCAGACCTCTAGGCCAAAGGTTCGAGCCACCCCTAGCCCTGCCAGAGCCCCGACACCAGGGCTCAAGACCAGCTCCAAACCCTGAAAAAAGCGCTGGCTGTCACTGCTCTTCGAAAGCATCAGCTCGGCCATCGACCAGCTCACCAGTACCCCCAACACCAGAGCCGGGGGCAATCGTGACAGTAGGGGCACATTAGACCAGAGCTGGGGGCCAGACAGCAGGCCAATCAGCAGCAGCGGCAGCGCCAGCCGCAGCCCCGTCGCCGCCGCGATCGACAAAATAGCCAGTAGCTCTGTAATGATCACGGTTTCCCCTTCCTGGCTCGGGCTGCTCTCAGGGATACCCTATTCGCTTAGGGCAGTAGATAGGTAGTCGGCCGCCGCCTTGACCACTGCTACCGCATTTTCGTACACCATACGGGTTGGCCCCAACACCCCCACACTGCCAATAGAGGTATCGTGGCGGGTGTAGTTAGACACCACCAGAGCACAGCCCTGCATCGGCTCTAAAGGATTTTCAGCTCCAATCCACACTTTGACGTCTACGCCCTTCAGGGTCTGAGTCGCCACGGGCGGAGTGGCAAAAAACAATGGCCACAGCTGCGACTGGTCTTCTTCCAGCAGCCGCACGATCGACTGAATGCGCTGGGCATCAGAAAACTCGGGCTGGCGCAGCACCTCTGCTAGGCCGCTGATCACCAGTTGGGGAGTCTCGACGGCCTGCGATCGCTGTGCTAAATTCCCCAATGCTTGGCACAACAGCACTCCGTAGTGCTCAAATTCAGCATCGAGATCGCCCCAGTTGAGGGTAGTTACATCGGCCAAGGGCCGACCCCGCAGGTGGTGGGTCAAAAAGTTAGACAAAATTTCTAGCTCCCGCCGACCGGGTTCTTCGACTGCCCCCGACGTAGCCGAACCCAGGACTGCTGGCAACTGCACCACCACCGACTGGGTCGCCAACGAGTCGAGCACCACCACCATCAGCACCTGCCCCCCATCTACTACCACCAGCTGAATATGGCGAATGAGTACGGTATTAGCCTGGGGCACGGTTACCAGAGCCAGGTAGCCACTGATCTGAGCCAAAATCTGGGTTGCCTCCTTCAGCAGCGACTCCAGACTACGGCCCATCCAGCGCAGCTCTTCTGACAACGCCGCATCCACCCGGCGACCCACCCGAGCCGACGGCGACATCAGCCGGTCCACGTAGAGTCGATAGCCAAAATCAGAGGGCACTCGCCCTGAAGAGGTATGGGGCTGATATAGCAGCCCATATTTCTCGAGCAAGCCCATGGTGTTGCGCACCGTAGCTGGGCTGACCCGCAAGTTATATTCCTGGGCTAAGGCCCGTGACCCGACTGGCTCTGCTGTGGCAATGTAGTGACGAATGGTGGCCTGAAGCACCTGCTCATGGCGAGCACTCAGGGGAGGGGCAGGGTCCATAGGGGGTTGGTATAAAACTCAACTACGGCATTGCCTTACCATAACAGATGTTTTCTGGGGTTCGGCATTGCCCCGCAGCCTACAGGCTCAAGCCTACAAATCTTTGCTCTGGCTAAAGAATTCGCCCACCTTGAAACTAGCGGTGCTCTCGAGCTGGGCCATCGTCGATCGCGTAATCAGCTTGCCCTGCTCCACTAGCACCTCACCGGTAATGGGGTGCAGCAGATCCTGGTCAGCCCGGCGGCCAATCAGAGCCTCAATGTCCTGGAGCGAATTGACGTACATCCCCGGCGGTAGCTCGACGATGACGCCATTGTTCACGACTCGGGCCTGGCAGGCCAACCGCGAATTGGGCTTGCAGGAGGTAATGACCTCTAGGGTGCGCTGCTCGCGGCGGTTGATCGGAGTTAGGGCCTCCATACCCGACTGTACGTAGATATGGCAAGTCGCGCACATACCCCGGCCACCGCACTCCTTGAGCACATCTAAATCTTTGTTTAAGAGTACCGAAAGCAGGTTGCCGTTGGTTTCGACGGAGGTCTCTTGGGCGATAGGCTCTAAGCGAACAGTTTTGGACATGGGTACAACGGGGGTAAGGATGTAGAAGAAAGAGCCTGGTCATCGGTTAAGCGCATAGCGGCAGCCATGGGCCCCGCTTAAGCCTCTGCCTAGCTAGCCACTGGATGGGGACTCCAGCAAAAGACCCTGCTCCTGAGGGGTAAGGGTTTGGCTAGTAGCCAGAGTTTGAAAATTGCGGATAGTTCTGCCGCCGCGACCCAAAAAGGCTGTCACCCAGTCTTTCATCCACTGATGTTGTTCTGCCGTCAGAGGCGCTTGACCATCGGCAGCAACAGTAAAGTGGCCATCCTTTTGAATCTCAAACTGCTCTAGCCAGGGGTGAGCCGGGCGAGATTGCTTCCAAGTATTGATGACCATGGTTTTTCCCAGGTATTGGGTAGCGCCATCGCTGAGGTGGTTGAGGGCCGCAATGACCTCCTGGCAGCTTGGAGTTAGGGTACCCCGCTTAGGAGCCGTAGGCTCCAACGGAGGGGCTGCAGCCCCAGAGACCGTGCTAGCCCCGCCGAGGGTGACGCAGCCAGCCAATAGCCGAAAGGTCGGCACTGCATTGTGGGGAGCTTCTACCAGGGTGGCCTTGAGCTGACTAATGGCCGTACGATAGTCGGCCAGCGGCATCTGGTCGGTAATCAGCACCAGCAAAATCAGGCCCTGATCGAGCTTGTAGATGTGGGCCAGCTGATTGGCAAAGCGAAAGGTAAAAGTGTCGAAATGGGCGGGAGTGGTTTCGACCACCTGCTGAATACCTTGGGCGAGGGCATCCTGCTGATGGGAGTTGAGGCTAATGTCTGGCCCAAAGAAAAAGGGGCGGTTGCGTCCGTCAATGAGCGCCATCCCAGAGATGCCGGGCAAATTCAGGACATTCTGGATCACCTGACGTTTCATAAATCCTTAGGGTCTCGCTCTAAATTTTGGTGTTGAGTGTCCCGAACCAAGTAATCTAGGGATGACAGACTTAATTCAGCACCGGCCTTAAAAGGCATGAGCTTGGGTCATTAGTTTACCCAGGGGTGGTGCGGTGGCACCACGGGGAGTAGCCTGTATTACTATCATGGTTTGTTGGCAGCCCAGGATTATCGTACGTTAGGGTTAATGCCCATGTCTGACCTTCCCTTTACCCTCGATCAGCTGCGTATTCTCAAAGCTATTGCAGCGGAGGGCAGCTTCAAACGAGCGGCAGACAGCCTATACGTGTCTCAGCCAGCGGTCAGCCTTCAGGTGCAAAACCTAGAGCGCCAGCTAGATGTGCCGCTGTTTGATCGGGGTGGACGACGGGCGCAGCTCACCGAGGCCGGTCATTTACTGCTGAGCTACGGCGATCGCATCCTGAGCTTGTGTCAAGAGACCTGCCGCGCCATTGAGGATCTGCAAAACCTGCAGGGGGGCACCTTGATTATCGGCGCCAGCCAAACTACCGGCACTTACTTGCTACCCCGCATGATTGGCCTGTTTCGCCAAAAGTACGCCGATGTGGCGGTGCAGCTACATGTGCACTCTACCCGCCGCACGGCCTGGAGTGTGGCCAATGGCCAGGTTGACCTAGCGATTATCGGTGGCGAACTGCCTCCCGAACTACAGGACTCTTTAGAAAGAGTGCCCTACGCCGAGGACGAACTCGCACTGATCATGCCGATGTATCATCCGCTGGCCAGTCAGGCGGTAATTCAGCGAGAAGACCTCTACAAGCTGCACTTCATCGCCCTGGATTCACAGTCGACCATCCGCAAGGTGATCGACCAAGTACTGACCCGCTGCGGCATCGAAACCCGCCGTCTCAAAATTGAGATGGAGCTCAACTCCATTGAGGCGATTAAAACCGCTGTGCAGTCGGGGTTGGGAGTGGCCTTTGTGTCCAACTCAGCGATCGAGAAAGAGTTGCAAATGGGGGTCCTGCACCGGGCTAAGATCGATTCAGTGGTTGTCAACCGCACCCTGTCAGTCATCTTTAACCCCAACCGTTATCGATCCAAGGCCGCCGCCGCTTTTACCGCTGAGATTTTGCCCCAGTTCACCAACCTACCCCTAAACTTCAAACCCATAGGCGCGGAGAAAAACGGACCCGACAAGAACGGCACTAAGCCCACCGCTTCATCACCAGAGCCTCTTAACCTTAGCCCTTAGAAGATTTCTTGCACGAGGCCAGCCTACCTATGCCTCCCGGACTGTTGCTGGGTCGCCCGGAATCGCAATCAAGCCATCTTTGTGAATGTGAATCAGCTTGCGCTGGCGCAGTTTGCCCATCAGACGTGTCACCGTCACCCGAGTAGAGCCAATAGCGCTGCCAATCTGGGCGTGGGTGAGGGACCAGGGCAGGTAGTAGCCAGACTCGTAGGGCTCGCCAAATTCTTCGATTAGCAGGGTGAGAAAGCCGAGCAGGCGATCAATAGTGCGCCGCTGGCCCAGGGTGCTTAGCCACAGCAGCTTGCGCTGGTGCTGGTAGCGAAAGGCGTCGAGCACCTCTCGCCGAAAGTGGGGCCAATTGTCGAGATCGCTCCAGTACAACCAAATCACGGTGGTCTGATCGACGTGGGCAAAACTCTGCAGCAGGAAGGGCGACTGAGCCACAATCTCAAAGGGCTGACCGGCCCCAACAAATCCTAAAAACGCTTCTTCACTCAACCCGACCGCTAACCCGTCGGCGGTGTCGTCATCGCCGGATTCATCTAACTCTGGGCCAGCCAACTCCGGGGCTATCTCAGCACCCTGGGCGCTGCCCACCAGGCGCACGGAGCCCCGCTCAACTAGGTACAGCAGCCCAGAGCGAGCAGGGATGCGCTCGTCTTTATTAAAGGTTCGGGCCCTATAGTGGGCATGGGCCCAGTCGGTAATGCGCTGCCAGGTCAAGAACGGTCGGGCATTGTCGGAGCGAGGGGATGATTGCATAGCAATAGCTGGGCTAAACGGTACAGACCGTGACCATGGGGCAAAGGGTAGGGTGCGATCGCTCAGGACGAGTGAGTAATATCAGCAGCACTCACTGGGTAGACTACCACTCCATCGGGAACAGACAGGTTATCAGCCACTATCGACTGGCCTCATCACAACGGACATGGGTTCTCGAATTTAAACGCCTCCTCCAGTTCAAACAGTTCTGCGACAGCAGCAAACCTGAGTTGTTTCAGACTCTTGTAAATTTGTCATCGTGAAGGTTACGTAAACCATCCAATACTAATACAGAGATCCCGTAATTTCCCGTAGCACCTTTAGCTAATCGGCGACATTCTGCGGATCCTTTCTCTTAATCTTTCTATTAGACAGCTTAGTCAGTTGAGCTTAGTTTGCTATCTCTCCAAAGCTCTGTAGCCAGCTAATAGGTTGCATGATAAGGCGATCGCCCACCGGACAGCTTTACTCCTAAATTTCCATAAGAAAAACTGTTCGTTCAACTGGGTTTTAGGGGGTGACATTTCTCCAGAGTGGGCCTATAGTATAAATGTGTGAGGAGCGAACCAGAAGAGATGCCGAGACGAAACACGGCCAGTCGTCGGCATCTCTTTTGTTTTGTATGTAATTAAAATTTGACATGGGTTCTGGCAAATCGCTTCATGCGCTACCCCTGACAAAATTGAGAATCTTTTTCCCCATTGCGATCGGCTCTTTCTGAATTGAAGCAGTGGGTTTTGAGAATACTTCGCAGTGCTTGGGTGACCATCTGAGGCTGTTCTAGCATGGCCAAATGGCCGCAGTTTTCAATTTCAATGACTGGAAGTTTTCCTAGGTGGCCGCCTTGGAGATAGCCTGCTAAGTGGTGCACGTAGCGCAGATTCATTATTTGGTCTTGGCGACCCGCGATAAAGTACACCGGTTGCTTGAGCGTAGCCACCAGCCGGGGCAGCAGGTGCACTTCGGCTTTGGTGGTTGATTCTAGCAAGGCACCCAGGGCAGCGGCGGGGTCTGCCTGGAGCAGATCGCGGCAGCGATCGCGGCCCCAGCGGTAGTCCAACGGCTGGTGCACCATCATGCGAGTGAGCAGCAGCGGCAGCAGCGGCAATCGACCTAACCAAGGTCGTCGCCAGCCCACGATGTACTGCCCCGCCTGGCGAAACTGCTGAAACTCTCGATCCAGATAAAGACCACCGCCCGCATTCAGACAAACCACTCCCTGCACCAGCTGAGGGTAGCAGTGGGCCATCCACAGCGCCACGCTGCCCCCAAGCGAATGGCCCACTAGCCACACTGGGCCCAAGTTGAGCTGCTCTAGCAGCGCCGCTAAGTCACGGGCATAGGCTCCCAAACCGTAGGGTGATCCCGAAGCTCCCCAACGTTGGGCAGCGGCAGGAATACCTGGATTGTGGCACTCAAGGCCGTGACGAGATTCGCCAAATCCCCGCAGGTCGTAGGATAGGCAGGGATAATCAATACTCAGCCCATCAATCAGCGGCTGCCAATACCGATGGCTGAGCAACCAGCCGTGAATAAAAACTAGAGGCGGGGCCTCGCCCTTGTTGGTGAGCTGATAATAGTGGGGTACACCAAAGACTGTGGTGATGGCCATAGGGTCATGGCCTCTGAGGCCGGGCTACGACCATCGTACCCTAGCTCATTAGGCGGTAGCGCATGCCCTCAGCAATCTTTTGCCCCAAGTAGTCTGGAATCAGGCTCTCGTTGGGTCCAAGTAAGTAAAGAATGAGTCGAGTACGCCCCCGCCATACCAATAGGTTGGCGTTGACCACCAGCAAATCTTCTTGCCAGATGGCGTACATCACCTTATAAAAAAGTCCTGGCTGGTTGTCAGCTTCAATTAGTAGCGCCGGCAAATGAAAAACTGGATCCACGTAAAACTCTGTCTCTACTCGTTCGAGCCCGGCATTGAGGTTAAACTCTACCGTCAGCATTTCTTCTACTTCAAAATGTCCCGCCAGAGTTTCTTGAATAGCGCGGCAGACATTTTCAGTCGTCTTAGGGCTAAGGGCCTTGCCCCCTCGAGACACCACCAATTTAATAAATACCAGCATGGGCGGATAGATCTGCCCATAGAGACTGAGATTGTGAATGGTTAGGCCATAGGCCGCCAGCACACCAAAAATGTCGCTCAGCAAAAATGACTGGTTGCGATAGACAAAGTGCAGCGCGCTTTTGTTGCCCTCGGGCTTAATATCGAGCACAGCCTTGCGCTGCTTGTAGAGCTGATAGGCCAAGCGCAAGTTTTGCAGCTGAATCTCGCTGCTGACAAACTGCTCATAAAATTGGGGGAAAGCTCGGTTGAAGCGCTTTAACAGCTCAACCGTTGAGGGGTTTAAGCCAGCGGCCATGGTGGGAAGGATGGAACTCCATGGAGGTAACGTTAGCATTTGCCGCATCAGGAAACCCTAGCAAAAGCAAGAATCTATGCCCTTCCTAACGCTTTTGGCCGCCGTTGTCGTCGGGGGAAACCTCCTAAGTACTGGGGCAGAGGCGTCAGACACCTAAAGGAACGACAGTGCGCCTCGAAGGGTGGGGCTGCGATCGCCACACGCTCCTTATGACAGAGCCTCTCCAGCAGCCCACATAAATCTCCAGTGTTACCAGAAGCATAGGGATTTTATGGGGATATACTAGGAGAAACGGTCGTCAGGCTTTTAAGTCTAACCCTTAGCCGTAGCCAATGTGCCGCGCTATTGAGGTGCTTAACTTATACTGCTGAGCGTTGTGCCACTTCATTATCAGACAGGACCTGCATGGGTTTTTGGAAAAGTCTTTTTGTCGGATCTGATGGCGCTGCGTCCGGAGAAACAAAGTCGGCAGGTACCGTCTTAGAAGCTCTGCCTGAGCAGGGTGAAGGGTCAACCATTGTGTTTAGCACCGATCGCGACCTTGACCTCTACGAACTTGAAGAGTTGTGCAACGCCGTGGGCTGGGCCCGCCGCCCCATTCGCAAAGTTAAAAAAGCCATTCAGCATAGCTATTTAGTTGTCACTATGTGGGAGCAGCGCGGCGCCCGCCGCCGCCTAGTCGGCTTTTCTCGCGCTACCTCCGACCATGCCTTTAACGCTACGATCTGGGATGTGGTTGTGCATCCTGACTTTCAGGGGCGTGGTTTAGGCAAAGAGCTCATGCGCCAGCTGATCAAAAAACTGCGCAGCGAAGACATCAGCAACGTGACGTTATTTGCCGACCCGCAAGTGGTTGAGTTTTATAAGGGTCTAGGTTTTATGCCAGACCCCGAAGGCATTAAGGGTATGTTTTGGTACCCGGATTAGGGCCAGCATAGGGCGCAGAGCTATTAGCAAAGCGCTAACCAGTCGGCAGATCGTACCCTAAGCCACATCAAAAATTTCAACCAGCAACAATTCTGAGAATGCTATCCGTCTTTTGGGCTCAGGCTGAGCGAGCAAGGGCTTTGGCCTGTTGAATCCAGAGACTTACTTGGTCAGGGGTAGGGCATAGGTCGTTGCGCTGCAGAGTAGCTACATGCAGCCGACGCAGCCGAGTGTAAAGCCCTTGGGCCGTAGCATCAGCCAGCTGCGCCACCGAGATAATCCCAGCATGCAACAGCAGCCCGTTAAACTTACAACTCACAGCTGGCACCCGAGCCAATTCTGCCAAAATCACCCACTTAGTGACGTAGCGCAGGGGCACCTGCATCTTTTTGGCCAGGGTTTGGCGATGGTCTACTGTGGCCCCATAGCGACGGAGTTGGTCAGTGCTGGTTAAGCCCAGCTGAGCCATCCCTTGGGCATGGGTGGCACTCAAACCAGGTAGCTGCTCAAGGGGATAGGCTGGGCTAGCCATAGGAGACCTATATCGAGAAGGAATGGCGTTCATCTAAGCACGAACCAGCTGTACCAGCAGAAAAGCAAGCTATACTGGTGGGCATGTTGGTCTACGGGATGTAGCGCAGCTTGGTAGCGCGCCTGCTTTGGGAGCAGGATGTCGCAGGTTCAAATCCTGTCATCCCGATTTTGAGTATAGTGGCTTGCCTTAGGCAGATAGTAGGACTGTCACAGGGAGCCATAAAACGTACTGTTGGTTTGTAGTATTTATAGTCAGGATATTGACGATTATCCGCCCGCTTCTTTGCCGTTACGCTACGAAGAAATACCCTATGAAACACCTCTTTTCCTCCCTTCTACGGCCTCTTCCCCTGATGACCCTGGTTAGCGGCAGCTTGCTGGGGGGGAGTTTGGCGATGCCTCTACCCGCCACCGCTTTGGGCGAAGAGGCCATTGTTGACAAACTGGAGCAGGTGCCGGTCTTTGTAATTTTGAACTCCGACGGTCAGCCCCTCACCGCTGCGGCCGAGGTCGACGAGCAGGAAGTTAAGGTGCCCGTAGTCTTTATTGATGGCGAGGCTGCTGAAGAGTTTTTGACCCGCGCCCAAGAAGAAGATCCCAGCGCTGAGGTGGCTCTGGTGGATCTCGGTACCCTGTACCAGGAGACAGTCCTCGGCGATGAAGAGAAGGTGCCGCTGCTGTATCTTCCCATTGGCGACGAGTTAGATACAGCGATCGCGCTCCAGTCCAATTTTCAAGGGGTGCCGTTATTCATAGCCCGCCAAGGGGCAGACGGTCCTTACCTCACCATCAATCAGGATGGACAGGCATCGCTGCCGATGTTTTTCTCGCGTAACGATCTGCAAACGCTGCTCGATCGCTACGAGGCGTCTGATGCCGAAGCCGCCGCCAATATCGTGGTACAAGTGCTTTCGCTCGAGTGGTTGCTGGCTACCATGACCAGCAACAGTGACCCTGAACTCGACGCTCAACTGCAACAGGTGCGGCTCTTTCCCTCTACCGAGGTGCTTAACTACATTCGGGCCCAAGACTCAGCGCCAGCTGCTGGAGAACCAGCACCTGCTGGAGAATAAAACTCCCCATCACGTTAGGGATAACTCAACTGAGATTTGGGATTAGCAAAACAAAAAATAGCCGATGGCTGAGTAGAGTCGAAGCCATCGGCTATTTTTGTTTGTGGAGTTATAGCGGCCCCACAAACGGCTGGAATCAGACTTTAGCCCAGCAGCGCCGTAGACCTGGCCACAAACTCATCAGCGGTAAGGCCGTTGAGCGCCATAATCTGGCCAGCGCTGGCGGTGGTTTCGCCCCGTCTCCAGCAGAAGGTGTCGCGGGGAGCGGTACTGCGCAGCATGATGGGTTCGAGCATGGCGCTCGACCCCCCCGTCACCCCAATCAGTACGTCGCCACCAAACAGCCGCTCGAATCCATCGTCGTCTAAGAAACTGCTGTCGGGTTCAGAGCACATATCCCAAGCCACGTCGGTAGGGCGATAGAGCTGACGGGGATTAACCACCGACACAATGCGGCTGCCAATGCCCTTAACCGCTAACTGCTCAGCCGCCTCAAAGACCGGGATCAGGGTCATATCGCCGATCACGGCAAACACAACGGTTTTATCGCCAGCGATGCTGGTCAAGGCTACCGCTCCCTCGGCTAGGGCGCGGCGGGTCTGCTCAAAGGTGGTGCGCACGGGCAGCGGCGACTTGCTGGCCGTGATCGTGATGCCTTTGTTACGAGTAGCCAAAGCCCAGTCGTAGCACACCTGAATGCCGTTGGCGTCGGTGGGAAAGAGCGCGTACACGTTGCCGTTGCGCAGCATGCCCGCGAAATAGTTCTCCACCTCAGGGCGCTGGTGAGTCCAGCCATTGCGGCCTTGTTCTAGGGCTCCAGCGGTAAATAGGGCGATCGTAGACGGGGTCGGGCGGCGTAGCTCGGCCATCGCCTGGGTGACGGTCTGCCAAATTGGCAGGCCGTTGATCGCAAAGGATTCGTAGGAGCACCAGAGAGTGCGAGCGCCAAACAGGGCCTGGGCAGCGGCAAGCCCGGCGCAGGCGTCTTCGCTGAGCGGTTCGTACACCTGCCCTTGGGGCTGCTGGAAGTAGGTAGCGTCGGTGGTGGGGTGGATGATTTTGAGCGCTTGGTTGATGTTGTTGAGGCCAGAGGCGGCGTTGCCGTCAGCATTGGTGACCACAAACTGCGCATCTTGCTGGCCCACATAGCCCACCAGAGCACCCATGGCTGTTGTGGCCACCTGCTTATCGCCCCCGACGGAAAATTCGTTGAGGGGCAGAGAACCCAGGTCGGCCAGGGACAGCACCGATTCTGTCACCGCTGTTTTGGCGCCAGGACCGCCCATGGAACGCTCATAGTTGGTGCGCACCAGCGCCCAAGCGTCGGGATGCAGGGCACGGGTAGTGAGGGCGCTGACGATGTAGTCGCGCTGGAGGGAGTCGCCGGGGTAGAGGTTGTGGGACTGAGCGCCGCGCTTGTGGACACCGGCCCCCTTGAGCTGTTTGACGATCAGGACGGTGAGGGTGCCGCCCAGGGCAAGCTTGGCCGCTTTGTCAGTGGCTTCGAGCACGGCTTGGGTAAAGGCAAACCGCTGGGGAAAGGAGAAGGCGGTGCTGTCTACGTAATCGCCAGGTTGATTGGCGTCGTCGAAGTCTTTGGCATCGACCAGTATTACCTCCTGGAAGCCGTTGCCGCGCCAGTAGTCGACCATGGCCCGGTTGGACTTGGTAGAGACCATGCTGTGGTGTTCCTGGCTGTAGCCATTCCATACCAGGATGGGCAAGAAGTTGGTGACGGTGGGGTAGGCGGTGTTGAAGTGGCCAAAGCTGCTCATGATGTAGGGTTCGCCCAGCCCCCCGTCGCCGATGGTGACGGGAAACAGCACACCCGGGTGGAGCTTGGCTCCGACCATGGCGAAGTGCTGGCCCTGGCCCAGCGGGCCAGCCGGGTTGAGCAGGCCGGGAATTTGGCCAGACAGGTGGCCTAGCAGACCGTGGGTTTCGCGGAAGCGATCGCACAGCTGCTGCACGGTCTCAATCCCCATATCCTCTAGCGAGCGATCTAAAAACACATTGCTGTAGAAGCCGGGGGCGTGGTGGCCGACCTCGGTAATGATGTTTTTGTGGCCCAACATAACCAGGGATGCGATCGCCTCAGCAATGCTCGCAAACCCACCGGGGTGGCCCGACTCTTTGCTGGCGGTAACTTGCAGGGTGAGGTAGCGCAGCGCATCGGCAGCCAGCAGGGTCTGGTAGACCGCCACCGGCTCGCTGGGAGAAGACACGGCGGTTTGCTCTGGGGCGATCGCCGCCGACTGACCATAGGCCGCAAACTCGGGAGGCAGCTCCCCAAAGTGCTGAATGCCTTCGCAAAAAGCCGGAATCGATTGCGTGGTGGCCACCGTCATACCTTAACCCTCTAGCTAGCGTCAAAAGAACCATGACTCCCCAATCTTGCTTGCGCGCCCGGTTTGATTGAAAGTCGTCTGCCCAGTAGTCGCAATTGTATACAGTTGGCAAGGAGCTGTTAACCATCCTACACAGCGATGGGGCACCGAGGCGGTGGGCACTATTACGATTCTGGAAGGCTGGGATTGGGGTAAGCCGACATTTATTATTGTTGAGAGCTTAGAGGTGCGTGCCGTGGACTGTGGCCGATCGCAACAGCACGGGTAGCCAGCTCAGGGCGAGCCCCAGGAGCGCTAGAACCGAAAGCCAAACAAAGGCCACCGTGTCTTTATACCCAGCGATGAGATTGTCGACTCGGGCCAGCAGCGACACGGCAATGAGCATGACGAAGTAGGCAAACCGCTGGAACTGGCTGACGGCGGCCACGGCCAACGAGGCAAGGGCGAGCGCCATGATGAAATAGCCCAAATCAGACTGAAAGCCCAGCAGCAGGAGCTGCCGCATTTTGGGCCAGCCCAGGGTAATCGCCCAGCCCCCCCAAATCGCCAGCAGAGCGCTCACAGCCCAGCCGGCGGGAGATGTCTCGCTGTGATGCAAAAACCCACCGTAGGTAGCGTAGGCCATGATCAAAAGCGTCCATGAGAGCCAATGGCTCTGGAGCACGGTAGACAGGGAGCGGCCGGGTCTCATGGCGATCGCCTCGCGGGGGACAGCTAAAGATTGGTAGAAATGGCCTGCACAGGGCAGGTGGGCACGCACTGCTCACAGACAATGCAGCGCGATCGCGCAAAGGTTAGCCGGTAGGTCTCTGGGTCGAGGGTGAGGGCGCGGGTAGGGCAAACTCCGGTACACAGACCGCAGTGTACGCAGAGGTCTTCATCCACGACAATTTCGCCGCTGGCGCTCGACACCTCAATGCCCTGCACCTCTAACCAGTCGATGGCGTCGTTGAGCTGATCGATGTCGCCCGACAGCTCAACCACCAGGGTGCCCACCTGGTTGGGGGCGACCTGGGCGCGAATAATGTTGGCAGCAATATTAAAGTCTTTAGCCAGTCGGTAGGTAATCGGCATGTGTACCGACCGCTTGGGGAAAATTAGCTTGACCCGTTTTTTCATGGCCGCCTCTACACCCCAATTCTTTTACACTGAATATTAGCGGGCTACCTAATATCCTAACCGGAGACCGAAAGGTGCCCCGACTTCATCCGATTTTAAGCCTGCCGTCGCCCTATGCCAGACAATTCCCCTAGCCCTACAGAACTTCCTTCGAGCCGCGCCCGCAATTTGGTGGTCGCGATCGCGGCCATTGGGCTGGCGATCGCCATGGTCTTAGGGATTCGCACCCAATCGACCACGCCCTCGCTGAGCGAACTGGCCACCAGTGCCGTGCCCTACGAGGTGGCCCAAACCAACGGTAAGCCCACACTGCTGGAGTTTTACGCCAACTGGTGCACCAGCTGCCAGGCCATGGCAGGCGACATGGCTGAGCTGCGTCAGGGGTACGGCGATCGCGTCAATTTCGTCATGCTCAACATCGACAACAACAAGTGGCTGCCCGAAATGCTGGCCTACCGCGTTGAGGGCATTCCCCACTTTGTCTACATGGGAGCTAACGCCCATCCCATTGCCACCGCCGTTGGCGAACAGCCCAGGCAGATTCTCAGCGACAACCTAGATGCGCTGATCGCCCAGGCTCCCCTACCCCACCGACAAACCTGGGGCCGAGCTTCAGAGGTAGAGGGCGATTTTCTGTCGCGGCAAAGCACCGTCAATGACGACCCTCGTGCCCACGGCAGTATAATGGTGGATTGACGAGAAAAGCTATTGCCACCCTACACCCCAGGGTCGCAGGGGGTGATGTGCCTTATTCAACATTCCAGTTTCCCTGCGCACCGTTGCTATTGTGGCGCAATACTTTGGTGCAACAGCGCAATACTTTGGTGCAACAGCTTACGCTGTCGCTGTCATTGCGCCGTGCTTTCCTATATCAATGCAATCCTTTGCTGTCATGGAGCAATTTGCCGTACCCTTTACAGGCTTAGGTGCTCAATGCACAACGTCGCTGTCATTGGCGAATGTTAATAATTCACGGCCTACACTCCTACCAGTGTTCCGCCGGTCTGCCCAGCCAAATCGGGAAACACCTCTCGCACGGCAGGATGGACGATCTGCCCCGCCGCCACATTTAGCCCCGCGGCCAAACCGCTGTCGGTGGCCAGCGCATCCAGCCCGTGGCGCGCTAGTTTGAGCACGTAGGGCAGGGTGGCGTTGTTGAGGGCCTGGGTGGCTGTCCAGGGCACAGCACCGGGCATGTTGGGCACGCCAAAGTGCACCACCCCCTGCTCGACGTAGGTCGGCTGGCTATGGGAGGTGGGGCGTAGGGTTTCAATGCAGCCGCCCTGGTCCACAGCGACGTCAATAATGACTGAGCCGGGGCGCATGGTGGCCACCAGCTCCTTCGAGACAAGGGTGGGAGCCTTGCGCCCGGGCACCAGCACAGCCCCAATCAGCAGATCGGCCTGGGGCACAGAGGCGGCAATTTGAGCGGGGCCGCTGTAAAGCAGCTCAACGCGGGAGCCAAACAGGGTTTCGAGGTAAGCCAGGCGATCGACGTTGAGGTCGATAATCTGCACCCTGGCCCCCAGCCCTATGGCCATTTTGGCGGCCTCAGTACCGACCACGCCGCCGCCTAAAATCACCACAGTGCCGGGGGCCACGCCGGGCATGCCGCCCAGCAACACTCCTCGCCCGCCCTGCTGGCGCTCTAGATAGCGAGCGCCAAACTGGACCGAGAGCCGTCCGGCAATCACGCTCATGGGGGTGAGCAGGGGCAGCCTGCCGTCGGCAGCGGTGACGGTTTCATAGGCGATCGCCTCGATGCCGCTCTGCATTAGCGCTGCGGTGAGCGATCGCTCGGCGGCCAGATGCAGATAGGTAAATAAAATCAGGTCGCGGCGAAAAAAGCCGTACTCCGAAGGCTGAGGCTCTTTGACCTTCACCACCATGTCCTGGCTCCAGGCGGTGGCCGCGTCGGCTACCAGCGTGGCCCCGGACGCGTGATAGTCACCATCCTCAAAGCCCGACCCAGCCCCAGCTCCGGTTTGCACCACCACCGAGTGCCCCTGCTGAGCGAGGCTTTGCACCGCCGCTGGGGTCAACCCCACGCGAAATTCCTGGTCTTTGATTTCCTTGGGTAGCCCGATGCGCATGGTGTTGCTGTAGGTAGGTGGAAGGGTACTTCCATGCTAGCTAAACCCCCAGGCGAGGCCATCCCCTAGTAGACCGAGTGCTCCTCTTACTCTGCGCTCCCGAACTGGGGCAAATAAAGCGTGAAGCAGCTGCCCTGACCCGCTTCAGACGTAAGGGAAATAATTCCGTTGTGGAGCTTCGCAATCCGCTGGGATAGGTGCAGGCCCAAACCGTGGCCCGCCCGAGCATGGTTGCCCTGGCGAAACCACTCAAAGACCGCAGACTGCTCGGCGGCGGGAATGCCGATGCCGGTATCGGCCACAGACAGCCAAACCCAGGGGCGATCGCGAGGGTAGCCGGCCGCCTCAACCTCAGGCGGCAGGTGTGACTCACTGCCTACCGTGACGACGACCTCACCGCTGTCAGTAAATTTAATTGCATTGCCGATCAAATTGGTGATTACGCGGCGCAGCTCTAAGTGGTCGCCCGCAACGATAAACGCATCATCATTCAACAGACCGTTCCCCCGAGTAAACCCGTCTGTTGTGGTAGCACCGTTGAGGGCAGCTGCGGAGACAGCGTAAGGGGTCTCTACCCGGTCAGCCCGACACAGCATCGCCGTGAGCGATTTCTCGGCAGCGATGGGGGCCAACTCATTCACTACGGTTTCAGCCAGGTTGAAGAGATTGACGGGCGACAGGGTCAGTGCCTTGTGCCCGGCCTCATGGCGGTACACCTCGAGCAGCGTATTGACCATGCTGAGCAGGTGGCGGTTGCTGTCAACAATAGTGGCGAGCGCCTCCTTGCCGTCGTCGGGCATGGGGCCAAAGGCATCGCCCTGGCACAGCTTGAGCATGCGATTGGCGGCCACCAGAGGAGTGCGCAGGTCGTGAGTGAGGCGGGCCACAAAGTCGTCCCGCTGGCGAATCATGTTGGCCTGGGCATCCATGCTGCGCTTGAGGCGAAGCAGCGATCGCACCCTCGCCCGCAGCTCATTCACATCCACCGGCTTGCGGATGAAATCATCTGCCCCAGCGTCAAGCCCCTGCACCAGACTCGACTGGTCGTGGGCCGTAATCAGCAAAATGGGAATATAGGGCAGAGACGTATTGTCGCGAATCTTTTGGGTCACCGCGTAGCCATCTAGGCCCGGCATCATGACATCGAGCAAAATCAGATCCGGCGGAGGATCCTGCCGTACTACATCCAAAGCCGCCTGACCACTCTCCACGCAGGTCATACGGTAGTCAGGATCGTCCAGAATCGACTCGATCAGGAACAAGTTGTCTGGAGAATCGTCTACAGCCAGGATAGCGAAGGAGTCATCGGGGAAATCCGGAGGCATTACGGGTTCAACACTCTTGGCGGGGCACTTCTTTATAAGATTTCTGTAGTGGTCTACAAAGCGTAACCAAGGTAGCAAACAAGCTTAACGATCTAACCTTAGAAATGCCACAATACCGTGTCAACAACCTCTATCTGAGGGCATAGGCTCCCTGCTGTGGCTATTACTAAGTAAGGATCCTAAGCGAGGGTAAACAGCTCCAGTTCCTGGGCTCGACCACGAATGGGGTGCACCCCCACAGACTGCAAAGGCCAGGAACCCGCCCGCTGTCGGGTAGCATCGCTCACTAGCACCCCATGGCCTAAGGTCTTCGTCAAGGCTTCGAGCCGAGCTGCCACATTGACCGTATCGCCAATCACCGTAAACTCAAGGCGACCGCTGGTGCCCAGGCAGCCCGCGACCACTGGGCCAGAGTGTACCCCGACTCCCATAGCCAAGGGCGAAATTTGCGTGACCTCCCGTACCATGGCGGAGGCTGCGGTGAGGGCGCTGCGGGCGTGGTTTTCCAGTGGGTCGGGGGCGCCAAAGACCGCCAGCATGCCGTCGCCCATAAACTTATCTACCCAGCCCCCGTGATGCTCCACAATAGTGGCCAACAACCCCTGATAGCGATTGAGAAAATCCAGGGCCGTCTGAGGTTCTAGGGCTTCAGCAAAGTGGGTAAACTCGCGCAAATCGGTCACCACCACGGTAACGTCGCGTTTTTGGGACTGTTGCAGCAGTTCTAAGGGCGCCTCAAAGGCTGCTTCAACAATGGTTTTAGGCAAAAACTGCGCCATCAGCAGGCGGCCCGACTCATTTTTGACGTGGCGGCGCACAATGACCGCCATGCGCATGCCCAGATAGCCGGTGCCGAACACCGTAATGCCGGCAAACAGGGCCAGGGCCAGGTTGAGCTTAAACAGCACCGCCGCGTAGCCAAAGTTAGCCAGAGCCAGCAAGGAAGTGAGCAGCGCGGCGCGGCGACTCAGACGCAGCCCTCCCGATACGGCCACCAGGCTGCAAAAAGCCACCACATTGGTCAAAATCAGCGGTTGAGTAGCCCCCAGCACCCGCCAAATATTGGTGATGAAGGCCCACAGCAGCAGGTTATCGAAGATCGGAATGATCACCTGCCAACGCTGCAGGGCCTCCATCGACAGGCCCTGGCGCAAAATCACCACCAGCCCGAGGGCAAATAGGTTGGCACAGAGGCTAATGATCAGCACCGTGGGCGGCACGTGGTCTTTGCCTAACAGCGCCTGAGGAAACAAAAATACGGCCACGTCGAGCAGGAGGGAGATCAGCAGCACCCCCATGCGCACGTAGGACAACTGGAGCTCGTTGCGGTGGGCCTCTCGGGAGACTACCTGGTCGAGGACGGCCTGGATGTTGAGGCGGCGGGAGAGAGTAGTTGCGCCCGAAGGGGTTTGAAAGGTCATTTCCGCTAACGGTTGAGGGGGAGCACAGAAGCGATGTCCCTGATGAGGCGAAGGGCGACGATGGTCAAGGACAGGCCCCTAGAGCCATCGCGCCGCAACCTAACGGCTTAGTTCATTAAAGCACGGCCTTTTCCATGCTTCTGGGCTTGAATTGAAGGTTAACTTTGGGAAGGTTACGCTGGTTTTGGAACGACCTCAAGCTGCCCTACCATCCCTGCTTCGGCATGGCCTGCGATCGCACAGTGCAGCTCGTAGGTGCCGGCGCGCTCGGGCACAAACACCCACTCGGCGATCGCCCCTGGCTTCAGTTCTAGCTCGTGGATTGCCCCCTTAACCTCCACATTGCCCGCCTGCACTTTCTGGGTCCACAGGCCATCGGCAAAGTCTTTGGCGGTGAAGTAGTGCTTTTCGGGGCTGGGGTTGTCGAGCACCAGGCTGTAGCGCTGGCCCGCTGTGAAGGTGAGCTAATCAGGCTCAAACCGCAGGTTTCCCTTTGTGGTGCCCAGGTGCATGGTGACGGTTGTTGGGGGTGCTGGGGATGCGATGGTCGAGGACCGGCCCCCGAGGGCCATCGCGCCGCTGCCAGCGACAGTTAGCCCCAACGCCAGCAGCAGCCCCATTACCAAAGCCAAGACTGCCCGCTGCCCTCGCCCTACCTGTTGCTGGCCCATAGCACCTATTTCTACAAATACCCCAGGGGAAGACCGTCGGGGTACGCCGTCTTTAGGGATTCTATCGCGCGCTGGGTGGTAGGCCCCATAATGCCGTCGATCGCACCGCTGTAGACCCCCACCCGCTTGAGGTAAGCCTGAAGGGCTTTGGTCCGGTGCTGCAAATCGTTCCAGAGGGTGTCAACCCAGGTGTGCCCCAGGGTGCGCTGGAGCCGGTGCTGCTGCTGTCGCAGCACATCAGCGGGCATGAGGTTGAGGTGTTCGCCCACCCAGCCATCGGCCTCGTCAAGCCAAAAGCTGAGCAGCGGGTCATCGACGGCCTGGTCTAAAATAGCGCTCAAGCGAGCCTCGTCAGCAGCAGACAGCCGAGGCTGAAGGGCCAGAGTGCAATAGTCAACCAGCGTCTGGCGATGCTGCTCTAGCCCCCGCCTGAGCGCGTCAATCGGGGCCTGGTCTCGGGCAGTGAGTAGATCGACTACGGCGGAGCCGGGAGCGCTTGCCATAAAAGGATCGTCTAGGGGTGCCGTCGCGTGTTCCGTGTTCATGACTCCTCGCGTGCCTCCGGAGGGAAAGCAAAATAGACAACCGAGATTGGCTAGCTGCCCGCTGCTGTGATGCCGCTGCGATGGCCTAAGGGGGCCGGTCTTCGACCATCGCAGAGCAGAGTGCCACAGGCTTACGCCAGCCAGCTGCCAAGCAGTCAAAACCCAGGCAAAGCTCCAAACTAAACCCGGTTGAGGTCAAAGCCAACGGGGTTTGGAGATTGCCGCACTAGTGTATTAGTGGCCTGAGGCCGCCGTTTGTGACAGGCCAATCCAAAATTTTTTGCCAGAATTCTTTTAAGGTTTTTGAGCGTCAGTTTCCGCGATTTGAAATGTCACAGTGGAGTCATTTCTAGCACTTAGAAAGTGAGTGATGCCGCACTAAGGCCCTAGGGAATATGAGCCAACCTGACGACACCAGTGGTTTTAATGAGTTCCGCCCACCCGCCGATGCTCCAGCCCAAGATGTGTTCGATCAAGCGCTGAGTGAAATTCTCAGCAAAGACAACGCCCATGCTTGCACCCTGCTCAGTGTCATTCAAAGAACTCTCAAGCAGTACCATCTAGACGCCCAGTCCGAAGCCCACGAGATTCTCCACGAGGCCTATCTGCGGGGCAAAAAGAAGCTCCAGACTGGAGAAGTGATTCGTAACCCCTATGCCTGGCTCAAGGCTACGGGCGTTCACGTGATCTACGAACGCAAGCGCCAGCATCGCGCCAGTGCCACCGACCCCCAGGTGATGGAGGCGATCCTGCCTGACTATCGCCTCAACCTGATGCAGCAGCAGGTGCTGCTGGAAGAGCTGGACCTGCTCTACCAGGCCTTGCACCTGCTCTACCAAGAAGACCCCACCGCCACCTGTCTGCTCTATCTACGCACCGTGCGCGGCTGGTCGTGGGATCAAATTAGTCAGTGGCTGGCCGCTGAGGGGCAGCCGCTGGCCACTGAAGTCGCCCTGCGCCAGCGCGCTTCTCGAGCCAAGCGCCGCTTGCAAAACATTGTCTGGCGACGCATTGATCAAGGCGCTCCACCCGCTGGGCCACTGCCCTGCCGCTAGGCAACGTTGCTTTGAGAAAAAGCTGGCTAGGCTACCCCCACAACGGCATGATGAGGGTAGCCCTAGCACGGAAAAGGAACCCCATGGATAAGGTCTTGGCGCGGCTGCGCGAATCCAAACTGCTGCTGTGGAGCATTGTTGTCGCTCTACTAGTGGGAATAGCGATTCCCCTGGTGATTTTCTTACCCCGGCGCAACCAGGCCAGTCCGCCCCCTAACCCCGAGGCCCAACAGGAAATCGTCACCGAGGTGATCACCTCGACCGATCGCGCCAGCTTGATTGGTACTTCGCCCACCAAGGGCAACCCCAACGCGCCGATTGTGTTGTTTAAGTTCTCTGACTTTCAGTGCCCCTACTGTGCCGTGGCGGCGGGCAATATGAATGAGTTTGTGGGCCAGCACGAGGACGAAATTCTCTACGTCTACAAGCATTTTCCCCTCACCCAAATTCACCCCGAGGCGATGCCGTCAGCGAAGGCGGCCTGGGCGGCGGGTCAGCAGGGGCAGTTTTGGCTTTACCATGACGGCCTGTTTGTCAACCAAAATCGCCTGGGCGAAGACCTCTATGTTGAGCTGGCCGAAGCCATGCAGCTCGATATGGAGCAATTCAACCGCGATCGCGCCAGTGCCGAGGCCGATGCTGCCATTGGGCAAGACCTGGCCCTGGCCGAGCAGCTTCAGCTTCAGGGCACGCCCTCCTTCATCATGAATGACCTGCTGATTCCGGGTGGTGCCCCCCCTGAGCTGTTTGAGAAAATCTTTAACCAGATCAATGCGGCCATCAAAAGCCAGAGCAAACTTTAGGAATTTGCTCTGGCAAAGGTGATAAGTAGGTGGGGTTCAGGGTTCAAGATGTACGGTTTAAGGCCTGCTTTGAACCCTGAACCTTAAACCCTGAACCCTTCAATCCTTAGGCCTGGACCATCTGAACCTCGGTTAGCTCAGCCAAAAGGGTTTCTGCTATTGCCAGCGTGACCGGGGCATTAAACAAATATCCCTGGCCCAGTTGGCAGCCTAGCGCTCTGAGCTGCTGGAGCTGTTCTGGGGTTTCGATGCCTTCGGCAATGGTGGTTAGGCCTAGCTGCTGAGACAGATTAATAATCGTTCTCGCCATGCTGAGGTTGCGATGACTCTCAGATAGGTTGCTGACAAACGACCGATCGATTTTGAGATTGTTGACCGAGAGCCGGTGTAAATAGCTGAGGGAAGAAAACCCGGTACCAAAGTCGTCAATGCTGATCTCGATGGCCTGATGGTTGAGCTGCTGTAGCCGCTGGTTGATGACTTCGATGTCTTCCATAAACATGCTCTCGGTAATCTCGAGGGCTAGGCAACGCCCCGGCAACCCGGTTTCAGCCAAAATCTGCTCCACGAGATCCACCAGGTTGGCCTCTTTGAGCTGAACCACCGAGAGGTTGACGCTCATTTTGAGCGCTGCTGCTGTAGGGAACTGCATCTGCCAGGTGGCCAACTGCTGACAGGCGGTCTTTAATACCCAGGTGCCAAGGGGCACAATTAGCCCTGTATCTTCGGCGATGGGGATAAAGTCGACGGGAGAGATCATGCCTTTGACCGGATGTTGCCAGCGCACCAGGGCCTCAAAGCCAACTAGGTTGCCAGTGGCTAGATCGACGATGGGCTGGTAGCGCAGGGTCAGCTCCTGCTGGGCAATAGCTAGACGCAAGGCGTTTTCCAGCTCTAGGCGCTGCAACGCTTTCTGATGCATAGTTTGGTTGAAAATTGTGTAGCCCAGCTGGCCCGTTTGTTTGGCTGAGTACATGGCAATTTCGGCGTCGCGCAGAATATTGATGCCTTCGCTATAGCTGCGATCGCCCACCACAATGCCAATGCTGGCGCCGATGACGACCTCTTGGCTAGCCAGAGGTATAGCCGTTTGAAAACTGCTTAGCACTCGCTCGGCCGTGCGCACCGCCGCCGTCAGATTGTCGATGTCTTCGATCAGCAGCACAAATTCGTCGCCGCCTAGGCGGGCCGCCAGATCAACGCCGCCGATGGACGCCTGCAGCTGCTTGGCAATCAGCTGTAGCAGGCGATCGCCCACCGGATGCCCCAGGCTATCGTTGATTACCTTAAAGCGATCGAGATCAATTAGCAGCACCGCAAACTGCGCGTCATCGTGCTGATGAATCCGCTTGATTGCCAGATTCAACCGCTCGAGCAGCAGGCTGCGATTGGGCAATCCGGTCAGGCTGTCATGGGTGGCGTTGTGCTCCATCTGCTGAAGCATCCGCACCTGATCACTAATGTCGCGAGAGCTGGTTTGCAGGTAGGTAGGCACGCCCTCGTCTGAGTAAATCACCTTAATGAGAGTTTCTAACCAGATGTATTGCCTGTTTTTGCAGCGCGCCCGATAGGTGATTGAGCCAGCCGCCGGATCGTGAAGTGCCTGCTGAAACTGAGGCTGAATCAGGGGGCGATCTTCTGGGTGGCACTGGCGGTAGGGATCGCTGCCCACCAGTTCTTCGGGCTCAAAACCCAGGAGCGCGGTGCAAGAGGGGCTGAGGTAGAGAAACTTACCCGACAGGTCGTGCAGACAGACCAAATCTTTAACGTTCTCGGCCAGCAGTCGAAAGCGGACCTCACTCTGTTGCAAAGCCGCTTCAGCCCGCTGACGCTCTAGCTCAGCGGCGGCTCGGTTGGCAAAAATTTGCAGAATGGTGGCGTAGTCAATGCGATCGCGCAGGGGCCGCTTACTCATCACACAGAGCAGACCTAGTACGTCGCCCCCGGCGCTGGTCATGGTTACCCCGACGTAGCCCTTTAGCTCCAGCCGCTGCAAAAAGGGGTTGGTGGGAAATGCCTGGGCAACCTGGTCCGTGCAGCGATGGAAACCTTGATTTAGCACCAGGGCACAGGGCATCTCCGTGGCCGCGATCGTGATATTGGGCTGTAGCTCTCCCTCACACCAAAAGGCTAGGGTGTGCATTCCGTCGGTTTTGCGTTCTGCCACATAGACGCAGTCGGCATCTAGGGCCGAGGCCAAATGTCCCACCAGCTGTTGAAAAAACGCCTCCCCGGTGACAGCCGCTGTGCCGGCCATCAGCTGCTGCAGGGCGTCGGTAGCTTGCTTGATCTCAGTAATATCGCGCTCAATGACAACATAGCGGTAAATCTTGCCCCGCTCGTCTCGAATCGGAAACGAGCGATTCCAAATCCAGCGGGTGTGGCCATCGGCACCGATGAATCGATATTCATCATTGAAAAAGGCTTTGCCCTGGAGCTCATCCGCAAATTTCTCAGCCACCCAGGCGCGATCGTCAGGATGAACATACTGTAGCCAGGCCCCGGGAAAAGAGTTGTCTGCCACAACATCTTGGTAGAGAGCCGCAAACCGATGGTTGGAATAAATCAGCTTGCCGGTGCTGACCTCTCGCAGCAGCAGCGAGTCTTCGATGCCATCGACAATTTGCCGCAGTTGTTCGTGGCTCCGCTTCAGCGATCGCCCCATGAGCCGTTTGGCTTGAAGCTGCTGCCTGAGCTGCGAGTTGCTGGTGAGCAGCGCAGTTTCCTGGGCAAATAAGTTAGCAGTCAGCTGGGTAAACGCCTCCGTTAACCGAGAGACCTCGTTGCGGCCCTTAACCCGAGGCAGCAGCACATCGCGGTTGCCGTCGCGAATTTGATCGGCGGCAGCAGCAATTTGCAGCAGGGGCTTGGTGATGCGGTAGGCCGCGAGCCAACCCACAACCACAAACCCACTGCCGAGGCCCAGCCCGCCCAGCAAGATTTTCCAAAACAGGGCTCGGGCCGGGCTAAAGGCTGTAGATACCGGCTCATGCACTAAAATCGTCCAGCCCAGGCCGAGGTAGCTGCTGTGCCCCTGGCTGCTGACAAACCCGACTAAATAGTGTTGACCATCGGGCCAGCGCTCTACGGTAAAACCCTTTGCCTCAGTCTGAGCCCGGCGCAGGCTGTCTAGGTTCAGCTGCTGCCCCTGCCAGGCCTCAGGGCCAAGAATGACCTTGCCCAAAGCATCAACAATAAAAACAGCTTGGTTGCTGGTAGTGGGCTCCTGCATCAGTGAGGCAGCTACCCCTTCTACCCATTCCCAGGTGATGTGAGCCCCCAAAACGCCCTGGAGTTCTCCCTGGTCGCTATAGACAGGCGCAGCCACATCCAGCAGGCGTAGCGGGGCTCCATCTGCCTTGGGCGGCAAAAGTTTACTCAGCAACTTGGCATCGTGCACATCTCCCACAAAGGGTTCATCTTTGGCGGCAATAAACCAGTCTCGCTCAGCCACGCTCACTCCTTCTAGCAAGTCCTGAGTGCTGGCTTGAACGATGCCCTGGGCGTCGGTATAGCCAATCCAGGTGTAGTCGGGGTAAGTGCTCTGGAGGCGTTCAAGCAAAGTCTGCCGCTCACCCGTGGGTTGTGAAAACTCTCCCGCCAGCTTGAACTCGGCAATAATTTGAATCTCACGGTAGCGCTCAAACAGGCTGCGATCTAATTCTTCTGTGAGCTGATCGGCCATCATTTTCAATCTATAGCCCATATCGCGCTCGAACTGATCCTCCGCCTGCTTACCAGCCACACCACCCAAAACAGCCGACAACAAAAGCGTGATGCTGCTAAAGGCAATTCCTAACCGAATACCTAGGCTGGTGTTGACCCAGGATGGAAAAAATCGCTGCATAAGCTAAAAGGTGAGGGAGCTAAGGAACCTAAGAGGGCCATGTAGCTTGAACTTTGCTGCACATAATGCACAAGGTCAAGGCAGATAGAGTTGAATAGGTGGGTATAACTACTGCCAAACGATCAGAGCCCAATGGGTGAGTCTGGCTAGGCTGTAGTAGTAAAGTTCGCCGCAGAAAAACAGTGAAGTAAATGTCTAACGCGCTCTCGAAATTAGAGGTTTTGGCTGTTTAAAGACATCTACTTTGTGATTAGGATCCTAGAAAACACCTACGTGCATACCTAAAATCAATTGTGGAATGGTAGATTTCAAAGATTTCAATCCGTATTTTTATTGGTTAAAAAACGCACACTGCATCTTGTGAGTGTGCCCACTTTATAGTTTTTTTATACAGTAGTGAAACCCTAGAATCTTTAAGCAAATCTAAAAGTCAATACGTCTAAACTACCTGCCTTTGAGCAGACTGTCCAATCCTGCTTTAAAGCAGGGGATTTTAGTGATTAAGTCGATTAAATCTATATAGATATGTCTATGTAGACTGCGCGGGCGGTCAGCCAAGTTGACCAGCACCCCAGTTGCTCAGGGAACTATGCCAGTTGAGTGTGCCAGTTGAGCCGTCTGCCTGCCATATCGCCTCAATTGGAACAGGCAAGTCAAAAGCTTGAGCGCCCATTTTTGCTTGTTCTAAAGCCGCAAACGCTTGTGGAAAAAGGGGTTCTGCCCACTGGTTCTGTCTCTGCCACTGTTGGGTCAGTGTCACCCACTACACAAAGTGTCATGGCCTCGCTAAGGGTTGCATAGGCCCCAGCGCTACAACAGTGTCATGGCGAAAGCGAAGACAACTGCTTCCCCGCCAGCCCCATCCAACCTAATGGCATTGTTCAAACCGTTTTGGGTGGGCTTCTCAACAAAAGACAGTCAACAACACACAGTTTGCATTTGGAGAATGACCATGAAAACCCGTTCTATCGCTGCGATCGCCTTGGGTCTTACCGCTGCTTCTATGGCTGCCCTCCCCTTGGCCGCTAACGCCCAAAACGCCAGCACCGACCTCAACTACGTCGGCGCAGGCGTCGGCATCAGTGACGACATTGGCCTCTCTATCAACAGCAAAGTTACCGTAGCCGACAACATCTCGGTGCGCCCCGGCGTCATCACCGACCTCGACTTCAATGGCGACGATGGTGAAACCGTCTTCCTGCTGCCCGTGACCTACGACTTCAACGCCATTACCGACAACGGTCGTATACTGCCCTACGTTGGCGCTGGCCTGTCGGTCTCTACCGAAGGCTCTACCCAGGTCGGTCCTATGCTCACTGGTGGGGTTGACTACCGCATCACCGAGCGCATCGTAGCCAATGGTGGTGTCAACGTCTCGTTCTATGACAACACCCAGGTCAACGGCTCTGTCGGTCTAGGCTACGCATTCTAGGTTCCTAGACGTCCTGCTCTGAACCAGTAAACTAGCAAAAAAGAGATCGGTGGAAGTTCCACCGATCTCTTTTCTTTTGATTGGGTCGCAGCGCTGAGTTGAGAATGTTGCCAGATTTGCTTAGATCCTAGAGTTTATTGCTAGGCAGACTTCAACCCACGATCTACCTCTAGAATCCTCAAACTTACTGGCCAGACTGAGACGAATCGACGATGTAATTGGCTGCTGGGTTATCAGCTAGCGGAGCCAACCTGCCTTGGTGAACCAGAGCCTGATGAATAAACGCTGCAATTTCGGCACGGGTAGCGGGCCGATCAGGGTTGAGTAGTTGGCGGTCGGGATAGTTAACAACTAAGCCTGCCTGGGTTGCAGTTGCGATCGGATCTACTGCATAGATCGGAATTTTTTGGGCATCGGTATAGTAGTTGCTCACGACCTCTGAAGGCAGAGCCTCAAACTCAGGATTGTCTCCTGCTGCACGATCAGTGCGATTTGGGGCTTCAGCTGGATTTGCCGGAGCTGCCGAATTAGGAGCGGCAGCAGTGTTGGCAGAATCTGGGGTTTGAGCAGGGCGATTAGCCGCAGGAAGAACGTTTCTAGCTCTAGCAGGAGCCACAAGGGGCTGCATCAAAGTCGTTATCGCCATCGGCATGAGGAAGGCTTTTCTGCGGGCTTGCTGGGTGGCAGGGGAGGATTGGTTTGCTGCTGTTGAGTTGGCGGCTTGATTATCGGCAGCTGCTTGATCGGTTGCAGATTGCTCTGAAGCGGTTGAATTGTTGACTGCGGGAGTTGCAGCACCTGAAGCATTGAGGTTGGGCGGAGCTTCCAGGTTGAGGTTTTGAGATAGGGAGACTAGGGCTTCGGTTCTTGAAATTTCTCGATCGGGTGCAAAAAGGCCACCAGGGTAGCCAGACATAAAGCCGGATTCGTGAGCTTCTTCAATGGCATCTTTGGCCCAATGATCGTCTGGAACATCGTTGTAAACGCTGCCATCGGCGATCGGGTCTTCTTGGACTTGATTAAAGCTTTGGCTGAGGATGGCAGCAAACTCGTCACGCCGCACTGGCTGATCGGGTCTAAACGTTCCATCTGGATAGCCTTTAAGCAGATTTTGAGCGGTCAGACTTTGAATAAAAGGCTGGGCCCAATGCCCTTCAATATCTGGTAAAGAGCCTGCCTGTCCGCTAGTCTGCTCGGGAGATGCGATCGCTGACGTGGGTTGCAGCGTCAGTAAAGGAACAAACGTCCCGATTGAGAGTCCTAGAACTGCAACTGTTGCACCTGCAACGGACCAATGAGAGCGATTCAGCATTTGTCTTTCCCCTGGGATGTAGCAGATTTCTTGATATTCAGGGTATGAAATCTTTAAGCTGAACCTGTCTATCTTTAGGCCAGTACACCAGGTATAAGTTTAGTAGGCTAGTACTCTGAGAATTTAAAAAGCCCGTCTCTATCAGAATTTGCAGGCCTGCTTGCTAGTGAGTAATTATACTGAGCCAGTTCCATCACTACCCCATTTGGCTAAGAACCCGCTTCGAAAAATGTAATGTCGCTCTTGGCGGCACTCGATTGAGACAAGATATCTGTGGCCCCCACGGGCACAAAAACAAAAGGCGTTGCTGAATTAAGAGATGAATCTTGAAGGAACTGGGACATCGTCGAACTTGAGGTAGTGAAGTAGCAATCGAACAGAGTGAGCTAGCATTTCTACAGACTTGGAATAGCAGAGCGTTTTGCG
>JAHHHQ010000046.1 GCA_019359285.1 Nodosilinea sp. WJT8-NPBG4 | reverse complement strand
CGAGCTCGATGGCGTCAATGACCTTTTGCCTCAAATCGAGGCTGTAGGGTTTGGGCATAGCACTGGGAGGAAAATGTCTCTGCCTATAACTTACGTCCTAAACCATATGGCTGTAGCTATACCAGCAATACGTTTAATGAAAAGGCTAGCTGGCCAAAAATGGGTTATGTGATTTACGCCCATCAAAATGGATGAAGAGCTTGCAGCTATCCAAAATTCTTTTCAAAATATTTTGACTTTTGTAGAATCTATCATTTTTGAAAACCCATTCAAATTTTCTGGTTAGGTAGTGGCTGTTGCAGTGAGGGAGAAAACTGAACGTGCACAACCTATTGATCGGCAAGACAAGAAAACAGAGGAGATTACTCAACCCAATCTGCTAAGCTGCAAAAAACGCTGAACAAAAACTTTGTTCAGCGTTTTCTGATTCAATAGACAGTCTCTGGCTCTAACATCAGCCCCCAGCTACAGCAGGGACGATACTGACTTCGTCTCCATCATTAAGAGCAGTCTCTTTGCCATCTAGAAAGCGAATGTCTTCGCTGTTGACGTAAAAGTTGACAAAGCGGCGCAGTTCGCCAGAATCGTCACACAGCCGGGCTTTGATGCCGGGGCAGTTGCTCTCCAAATCATTGAGCAGATCTACGATATTGCCACCACTACATTCAAGGGCAGCTTGGTTGTTGGTAAATTTTTGCAGCGGAGTCGGAATCAGTACTTTAACAGCCATAGTTTGAGTAAATGAATCGGGAGAGCAAATTGAAGTTATTGATAAGGTGTAAGGATTAGGGTGCAAGGTTTAAGCCAAAAAAATCAGCTCTTCGAACCCTTATCTCACACCTTGAACCTTATACCAGCACCTGTTGCCATTCCAGCCGGTCGAGGGTGCGGGAGCGCTCTAGGGCACGCTCGAAGCTGTCAAGCTTAGGCTCAATGGTAAAGGGCTCACCAATGTAACCCTGTACAGCTTCTTGGGTCTTCAGTCCGTTGCCGGTGATGTAGACGACTGTAGACTCATCGGGGTCAATTTTACCGGCTTCTACCAGCTTTTTGAGCACTGCAATGGTCGTGCCGCCAGCAGTCTCGGTGAAAATGCCTTCGGTTTCGGCCAGTAGCTTCATTCCCTCAATAATCTCAGCATCGGTGACTGACTCAATGTTGCCGTTGGTCTTGCGAGCTATATCGAGAGCGTAGATGCCGTCGGCAGGGTTGCCAATGGCAATCGACTTGGCAATTGTATTGGGTTTTACTGGAGTGACAAAGTCGCGGCCTTCTTTAAAGGCTTGGGCAATGGGAGAGCAACCCTCAGCCTGAGCCCCGCTAAAACGAACGGGTTTATCGTCAACGAGGCCAACTTTAACGAATTCCTGGAAGCCTTTGTAAATCTTGGTGAACAGTGACCCGGACGCCAAAGGCGCTACAATATGGTCGGGCAAGCGCCAACCTAGCTGTTCAGCTACCTCATAACCCAGCGTTTTAGATCCTTCAGAGTAGTAGGGGCGCAGGTTGATGTTGACGAAACCCCAACCCTGGGTATTAGCCACTTCAGAGCACAGACGGTTGACCTGGTCGTAGTTGCCCTGCACCGCCATCACTGTGGGGTTGTAGATTAGGGTGCCAAGCACTTTGCCTGCTTCTAAGTCGGCGGGGATGAAGACACAGCAGTCAAGGCCAGCATGGGCGGCGATCGCAGCCGTAGAGTTCGCCAAGTTGCCCGTGCTGGCACAAGACACCGTAGTGAAACCCAGCTCCCGGGCTCTAGTTAACGCTACCGACACCACTCGATCCTTAAAGCTAAGGGTGGGCATGTTGACAGCGTCATTCTTTATATAGAGTTCTTTTAGCCCCAACTGCCGCGCTAGTCGATTGGCACGCACTAGGGGGGTCATGCCAGTGCCCACATCAATGGGGTTGTCGGTGCTGACGGGTAAAAATTCTTTGTAGCGCCAGATGGACAGCGGCCCGGCCTGAATGGTTCTGCGGGTTACCCGCCGCCGAATCTCATCGTAGTCGTAGGCTACCTCTAGCGGGCCAAAGCATACGTCTTCGCATACATGCTTGGCGCCTAGGTCGTAGGTTTCACCACATTCTCGGCATTTCAGTGCCAAAAAGGTAGGCTTGGTGGCGATAGCTTGCTCGATAGACTGCGTCATGGCGTTTTCTCTGAGATTTCCTGAGGAGCGGTTACTGACTTCGCTGAGTTATTCAGAACGTAACACTGGAGACAATACTTGGTCAAATGTACCCGACCAAAAAAGTCGGGTATAAGCAAAGCTTTTTGCAATCAATGTTTTGCGTTAGTAGACGATGGTTCCTGACTAATCGCTCCTAGGCAGTTGTTCTAAGTTTGCTACTGCTCTCAGTCTCATGGGCGGGTGTTAGACTCTCAGCGACCACTTTATAGCCACCTCAAAGGTCCTAAAATCAGCCTTGAGCACAATAAAGTGACTTGCTATACAAACGCTTGCCTTGCAGTTGAGGTTAAGTGATCTAAAGTCATGGAACGTTTGCATTGGTTGGTGTGCCAGACCAGTCAGACTGCTTTATGCTTTATGCCCAAAGGTGGTCTGTGCTGCGGGTTTTGCCGTCACAACGACGGCAAAACAGTAGATTCGGTGCAGATGCTCTCTGTGATGCTCTTAGCAGAACGTTATGGTAGTGACTCAAGATAAGCCCCTTGCCAATGTTTTTCGTCAGCTATCTGGAGGAGCGTTTCCCCCGGTAGTCGAATCCTATGAACGGGGGAAAACAATTTTTTTCCCTGGAGACCCGGCTGAACGGGTTTATTTTCTGCTGAAAGGGGCAGTTAAGCTGTCGCGGGTGTACGAGGCTGGAGAAGAAATCACAGTTGCTCTGCTGCGTGAGAACAGTGTGTTTGGAGTCTTGTCGCTAATTACGGGCAACCGTTCCGATCGCTTTTATCACTCTGTAGCCTTTACCCCAGTAGAGCTACTGTCGGTTCCAATCGAGCAGGTTGAGCAGGCGCTGGAGGACAATCCTGAACTGGCCTTGCTGATGTTGAGAGGGTTGTCCTCTCGCATCTTACAAACCGAGATGATGATTGAAACCTTAGCCCATCGAGATATGGGCTCTCGGCTGGTGAGTTTCTTACTCATTCTCTGCCGCGATTTTGGGGTACCTAGCCAGGATGGCATCACTATTGACCTGAAACTATCTCATCAGGCCATTGCTGAGGCCATTGGCTCCACTCGGGTGACTGTGACTCGTCTGCTAGGAGATTTGCGCCAGGAAGGCATGATCTCTATTTATAAAAAGAAGATTACTGTGCATGATCCGGTCAATCTGAGCCAGCAATTTACTTAGTTTGGGTTTGGCTAGGTGTGGTGGTTCTAGTAGCCAAACCAGCTACCGACAATATTGGGGCGTACGAGGCCTCAACCCATGCAGTAGAGTAGGTGCAAACTCCCCTGTGGCTGGTGCATGGTTTCTGGTTACGTATTGATTTTGGCGGTCTTAATTCTGGGGGGCTTTATTGCTACCCTTGGCGATCGCGTTGGCACGCGGGTGGGCAAAGCACGTCTGAGCTTGTTCAATCTGCGCCCCCGACAAACGGCGACCTTAGTTAGCATTGCCACAGGTAGCGTCATTTCAGCCTCTACACTGGCTCTGCTGTTTGGAGTGAGCAGCCAGCTGCGCACCGGGGTGTTTGAGTTGGGCAAAATTCAGGCTGATCTAGCCAATGCCGAGGCTGATCTAGCTCAGGCTCAATCTACCCAAGAGAGCGTAGAGACCGATCTGGAGTCGGCCACTGACGAACGGCAGCGGGCGCTAGCTCGGCTACAGGAAATTAACCAATCGCTTAATCAGGCGGTGGCTCAGCAGGAAGCGACTGAGGGTCAACTACGCGAAACTTTAGGCCAATTAGATGCGGTATCACAGCAGGCTGCCGCGCTGCGCCAATCGACGGATGCCCTGCGGGTTCAGCGTGATAGTTTGCTGGCGCAGCAGGCCACCATTGGTAAACAGATTGCCGATCGCGATCGGGCAATTGCCAAGTTAGATGAGGAGATTGCTGATCGCGATCGTGCGATCGCCCAGCGAGAACAGCGCCTGACTAGCCTAGAGGCCGAGCAAGACTTTTTAGAGCAGCAGGTAGCCGTTCTGCAAACGCAGTATCAAGGGTTGTTTCGAGGCAACATTGCTCTCAACCGCAACCAGGAGATTCTAGTCGGTCAGGGGCGTGCCGAAAATCGAGAGCAGGCAGAGGAGTTTGTAACGGGCTTTTTACTTGAGGCTAACCGCCTGGTGTCTCGAGCGATCGCCCCTGGGGCTTTGATCGACCAGCAAATTTTATTAATTGGCAATCGCGAGGTCGAGGCGCTGATTGATCGGCTGTCCACGGGCGAAGATTACGTGGTGCGCCTGCTGTCTGCAGCTAACTACATTACGGGCGAGCCCTGCGTGGTGCAGCAGGGTGAACCCTGTGTGCAAGTTTTTATCGATGCCACTCCCAATCAACAGGTCTATGCTCTGGGCGAGCGATTGGCCACGGTTACGCTAGACCCTCCGCCCCTAGGCGATCGCCAGCTAGTTGAGCGGCTCAACCTTCTGCTGGCCGCCGCCCAATTTCGTGCCCGACAGGATGGCGTCGTCAGCGACACACTACAAGTAGCCGATAATCGGCCTGAAACAGTACTCAACTTCTTAGAGACTGTTCAGCAATCGGGGCAGGCTGTCGACCTCCAGGCTATTGCTGCCACTGATATCTTCACGGCAGGGCCGGTTCAAATTCATCTAGCAGCAGTGCGCGACGGGCGCATTCTATTTCAAACAAATGGATCCAGTAACCTCTTGGATGATGGTACTAATTTGCAAAGCGAATAGCCTTGGAGCACTTCATCCTAGAAAAGTTTAAGTGAGAAGGATCCAGGTCAAATTATCCTTGGTGGCGAATATTTAATAATGTCTAAAAAAATTTGCAGATAGTTACCATCTGCCCCTACTTCGATACTGTGGGGATCACCTGTGCTTAGAATTAACCTACAAATCTGTCGGCTGCTAATAGGTTGCTTTTAACTCTGGCTTGTCCTAGGGCAGGCAAACTTTAAATACACCTGGAGCGATCCCATGAAATTTGAGGATATTTATCAGTTCTTCGAGGATCCACCGCCAATTTACCTGAATAAAGAGCTTGCCGTTTGCTACGTGCTGTCGGTATTGCTCCAGCAAGACTCCTACGGCACCGAATTGATCCAGCGGTTAACCCACCAGTATCCCCACTATCGTCTGTCAGACACGGTGCTTTACGGAGCACTTAAGTTTTTGGAGGACGAAAATGCTATTGATGGCTATTGGAAGAAGGTAGAAGGCCGGGGTCGTCCTCGCCGCATGTACCGTCTTAATCCTGACTGGCGGCTTCAAGCCGAGGAACTGGCCGAATTTTGGAAAACCTATATGGGTGACCCAATCCGGCCAGCCTGCGCCCAAAGCCCAGCCTACTCTGCACCGCATCGATAAATCAGGGGTAGCAAGGCCTACCTGAATGATGCAACATTCCGTACCCTAGAGAAGTAGCTTTGCATGGTCCGGCGTGACTGACACTGTTCTCTATTCGACTCTGTTTCTAACCCTGCTAATGATAGTGGGGTTAGTTTTTTTTATTCGGGCTTCCACTAAAGACCGCATCGAAACCCTGACGCTAACGCGTCCTGTTGATTCCATAACGTTACTGCAGGACCTGACCAAGTACTTTGAATCGCGGGCCTATGCCGTCATCGCTGCCGAAGCAGAGTCCCAACGCATTACTCTGCGGGGGAGAGTCCGGCCGAGCCTATTTTTGGCCGGATTCTTAACTCTGCTTGCCGCTGTGGGGGCCCTCTGTTTTGCTTTGGTACTGGCCAATTTATGGCCAGCCCATGGCGCTAGCTTTTTGGGTCTGCTAGCACTGAGCCCGCTTGCAGGCTGGTTCTATTGGCGTGGCGCCGATCGCAATGAGGAGATCTGCTTAGAAGTCCGGCCCGACGCTGGGGATAGCGGCTTGTTGGAGAGTGTGCTCGCTAAGGTTGCTGTTACAGCCCACCGCGATGAACTGATTGCCCTTGAGCAAGGCTTTGACCACTGAAGCAAAAAAAAGCTAGCCCAAGGGCTAGCTTTTTCCATGTAAACGGTGATTCTGACAGTGACATCGGTAAAGCAGATATCTGCTATCAGAAGACTTACCTTAGTGAGTCAAGGTCTCTAGAACTGAGGCATTCTCTTCTTCTTCTTCTTCTTCTTCGCCGAGCAGCACCCGCAGACTGGGGAAGAGAAAATGATTCTCTTCTACATACTGGGCACCAAACAGACCCTTCTCGGCCCAAAAGTACCGGTCGGTGGTGTGCTCGTTCCGCTTAACCAGCAGCAGGGCTGGGGGGGCAATGCCCTCGGAATGAATAAAATTCCGAGCTGCGGTTACGGGTTTTTCGTTGCCGCTCTCAATACTATACTGAGGAACAGCTTCTAAAATGCGACGGCCTTCTAAGCGACGACGACTCTTACGCTTGCGTCTCCTTGCCAAGTTGCCTACCTCCCTCTCAGTGGATATTTGGATGTAGTTTCGGTTACAAAATTTGTTAACCAGGCCAAGTATATAGGCACAAAATAAGAATTTCAACTTCTCTTAAAAATCGGCTCAAAACCTCCGAATGCCAAGAGCTATAAAGGATACAAGGGTGTCTGAGGAGGTCAAAGCTGAACAGAATTGTTAAAAAATTGACAAAACTTTAATTTTTCTTCCGTCAAACTCTTATGTTGCGCCGCCATGATTGGCTCTCCCAGCTCTGAATTCATCACTCTGTGTCAGTCCCAGGTACTCCTGCTGACCCAAGCGTTAGGAGCTGCTTCCACGGTGGTGTACCTAGTCGAAGCCGCTGTGGAGACGATAAATCCCACCCTGATACCGCTGGTGGCTTATCCGGAGACCGCCAACCTATGGCACGACCTGCGGGAGGGACTAGCGGCAGTATTCAATACAGCCGACGAAGTTGACGGCAGCAATCAATCCCCAATTGCCCAATCAGAACAGTGGCTTCAGCAAGCTTCTGATTCAGAGCGAGATTCAGTTGGGCTACCCTCCAAAACCCGTGTTTCTTCAGAGCCTGGTTTTCTCTCGATGCCGTTTGGGATAGAACCGGAAACCCAACTACAGGGTGTAGAGACTGAGCCGACCGCGTATCCCTTGGTGCTGCCGTTGGCCCATGATGGAGTGGTGCTGGGGATGATAGTCAGTACTCGCGAAGCACTGCCATGGACAGCGGACGACTATCGACGGGCTGAGCAGGTTGCCAGCACGTTGGCGATCGCATACGTGCTGGATCAGCGTAGCCAATGGCTTCAGCGTCAGCTGACCCAACGTCAGCTGACCCAAGCTGATCAGTCTGAAACCTTTCACGATCTGCTGCATCAGTTCCGCAATCCGCTTACGGCTTTACAGACCTTTGGCAAATTGATGGTCAAACGGTTACCCCCTGAGGATACCAATCGGCCGATTGCTGAAGGTATTGTGCGTGAGAGCCGACGATTGCAGGATCTGGCGCAGCATTTTGATGCCGCCGTTGCTGAAGGGGATGAAACCTTGGAGCAGGCTACTACTCCACCAGCAGGTAGGTTGCTGCTACCGGGCTCACCCAGCGAATGGAGCGATCGCCCTAGGGTCGTTATCAACGGCGACGCAGGCATTTTGAACAGCAGATTGGCGACGACTCAGGAGCAACCCCTTGAAACCTTGACCTCAGCGCCAGGGCATGGGCTGGGACGATCGCTACGAGTGCAACCCGGCTCGATCGCTGAGATTGCCCTTCCACTGGTGCAGTCCATTGCCCCCCTGGCCCACGAGCGGGGACTGCACCTAGTGCACCATATCCCCACCCCTTTACCCATGGTTTGGCTTGATGCTGCTGCTCTGGGGGAAGTGCTCCACAATCTGCTCGACAACGCTTTAAAGTACGCACCTGTCGGGTCTCTAATCTGGGTTACCGCAGGATTAGTGCAGCGGCTTGGCAGGCAGATGTTCCAGGGAATTGCCGTAGGCGATACCGGTGCAGGCATCCCCCTAGGCGATCAGCCCCAGTTGTTTACCCGTCACTTTCGCGGTGTGCGAGCCCAAGGCGATATTCCGGGTACGGGGCTAGGTCTTGCTATTGTGCAAGATCTAGTGCAGGGCATGGGGGGCTGTATCGATCTAGTTAGCCCTGTTCAGGGCACGCCATGGCTACCGCTAGAGGCCGTTGCTTATCCCCAAAATCCTGGCGTTGTGTTTGTGGTTTGGCTAAAAGCTTTAGACACTGAGGCGTAGATCTGACAAGGCTGGTGGGCTAAAGGGTTACCGTTGTGCTTCACACTACGGAATGCCGCATCCATAGGAGAATGGGTTCAGTCTGTTCATTAGGTTCAGCAATCCATCGTCTTCGGTGTTACCCATGGCAACCACCCTATTCCCCAATCCCTCTGCTCGGCTGGCCCCGCCAGCCTCTCTATCTCCCCTAACGGTACCCGAACGGTTGTTGTTAGGACCGGGGCCAAGCAACGCTGACCCCCGTGTCATTGCCGCTATGAATCAGCAGCCCATTGGCCACCTGGATGCTGCCTATCTAGCGATGATGGATGAGGTTCAAGATCTGCTGCGCTATACCTGGCAGACCACTAACCCCCTCACTTATGCCGTGGCCGGTACTGGGTCTGCAGCGATGGAAGCGACGATCGCAAATGCTGTTGAACCGGGCGATCGCGTCCTAGTTGCCGTCAAAGGCTACTTCGGCCACCGTTTGGTCGATATGGCCCAGCGCTACGGAGCCGACGTTATCACCATTCACCGACCTTGGGGCGAAGCCTTTACGCTAGAGGAACTGACCGCTGCCCTAGATGAGCATCGGCCCGCGGTGCTGGCGATCGTCCACGCCGAGACCTCCACCGGAGTCCGCCAGCCCCTCGAAGGATTAGGATCAGCCTGCGCCGACCACGACTGTTTGTTGCTAGTTGATACCGTCACCAGCCTAGGAGGAGTGCCCATTTTCCTAGACGACTGGCACGTAGACCTAGCTTATAGCTGTAGCCAAAAGGGGCTTAGCTGCGCCCCTGGTATTTCTCCCTTCACCATGAGCCCTCGAGCCGTCGCTAAGTTAGAGCGCCGTCGCCAACCCGTCGCCAATTGGTACCTTGATGCAGCCCTGCTGCGGAAATACTGGGGCCCAGAACGCGTTTATCACCATACCGCGCCGGTCAACCTCACCTATGCCCTGCGCGAAGCTCTGCGTCTGCTGACTGAAGAAGGCCTAGAGACTCGTTGGCAGCGTCATCAGCAAACCGCCACCTACTTTTGGCAAGGGTTAGCAGACCTTGGCCTCACTTGTCACGTCGAAGAGTCCCTTCGGCTACCTACCCTAACAACCGTACGCGTACCCGATGGCGTTGATGCCAAGGCTGTCGGTCGTCAACTCATGACCGACTACAACATTGAAGTCGGCGGTGGGCTTGGAGAACTTGGGGGCAAGGTTTGGCGAATTGGCCTCATGGGCTACAACAGTCAGCCAGAGCATGTCGATACCCTGTTACACGCACTGGGGACGGTGCTGCGTCAATCTGCTTAACGCGTCAAGCCGCTGACTACCATTAGCAAACAAAGAAGGCGTCTCCATTATCGGTGAAGACGCCTTCTTTGTTGTTAAAACAGGTTTCTAAGCCACATGCCGCTGCTCACTTGCCAACAGGGGAAATCCTAGCTTCTCCCGTTGTTCTAGATACAGCTGCGCTACTCGCCTGGCTAATCCTCGTACCTGACGAATGTATCGGGTGCGCTCGGTTACCGAAATTACGCCTCGCGCATCCAGCAGGTTAAACGTGTGTGAGCACTTCAGCACATAGTCATAACTCGGCAGCACTAGCCCTCGATCCATCAGCTGCTCTGCCTCCTGCTGATATAAATCAAACAGCGTGAACAACAGCTCTGGATTTGAGGCCTCAAAGTTGTAGGTCGAATTCTCAACCTCTGCCTGCATATAAATATCGCCATAGGTGAGCTGATCGTTCCATTGAATCTTGACGATCGCATCCACCTCCTGCAAATACATCGTCAACCGCTCTAGCCCATAAGTGAGCTCAATCGACACCGGGCGGCAGTCAATTCCCCCACACTGCTGGAAATAGGTGAACTGGGTAATCTCCATCCCATCCAGCCACACTTCCCAACCCACGCCCCAAGCGCCCACCGCCGCATCTTCCCAGTTATCTTCCACAAATCGAATGTCGTGGTCTTCCGGTTTGATCCCCAACGCCCGCAGCGACTCTATATAAGTCTCCTGGATGTTTTCAGGCGATGGCTTAATCAACACCTGATACTGAAAATAATGCTGATAGCGGTTCGGGTTCTCCCCATAGCGCCCATCTGCTGGTCTCCGACAGGGTTCCGCATAGGCCACTGACCATGGCTCTGGCCCCAACGCCCGCAAAAAAGTGTGTGGGCTCTTCGTCCCTGCCCCCTTCTCCGTGTCGTAGGGCTGCATAATCACACAGCCCTGCTTAGCCCAAAAATCATTCAGCGTTGCAATCACAGACTGAAAGTGCACAACTCCCCCCGGTTACTAACCCAGACCCAAACTCATTGCCTCTAATAGTATTCAACAAACTTGCCCCCACCGTTGAGAGATCCTCTACTTAGCCCTTAGATAGCCATTGTTAGTCTGTCGCCAACTGCCAAGGCAATAACCCAAAGGGAATTGTCTTGGCAGTTGCCTGTATTAAGCCTACAACCCACCCCAACACCTCTCTGACGCCCCTCTAGCGCCTTCAATCTTGCTGCACCGGAGCTTTTACACGCTAGGGGTGCTGTCGTGGTCCCAGTCTTTACCGCCAGATACGGTGTTTTCT
>JAHHHQ010000045.1 GCA_019359285.1 Nodosilinea sp. WJT8-NPBG4 | reverse complement strand
ATTTCTTTGCCAAGCTCAAGCAGTATCGAGCGATTGCGACCCGCTACGACAAGTTAGCCGAGACGTTTCTCAGTGCGATTTATATGGCAGCTGTCGTCATCTGGCTTAATTGATTACACGCCCTAGATCGAGCCCCCCACTCTCGGTTGAGGCAATACCATCAGGTTAGACAAGGGCGACATTTGCCCAGTACAAGATGAGGAATGCAGCATGCGCTCCATCACCATCGCCAGTGCTACCAGCAGTATTGAGACGCTGGTGGCCGACGCCGCTACCGAAACTTCAGCGCTGCCAGTGGTATTTATCCATGGCATGGCCTGCGCCGCCGATCTGTGGCAAGCACAGCTCGAGCAAACGGCTCAGCAGAGAAAAGCGATCGCGATTTCTCTGCCTGGTCATGGTCCGTCTACTCCTCCATCCGACCATGACTATTCCCCTACCGCTTGTGCAAATGCCCTGTTCGCAGTGATGGATGCGTTACAGCTAGAAAGCATTGTCCTGGTGGGCCATAGCTTCGGCAGCTGTGTTGCCCTCGCCGCCGCTGCCGCTCAACCTCGTCGCATCGCCAAGCTAATCTTGGTGGATCCGCCGATTGACTGCACTCAGTGTTCACCGGAGGTCTATGAGGCACAGATGGCCCCGATGCAGCAAGCCATGGTCGGGGAAGACTGGCGATCGGTGCTTGAACAATCCTTTCGCAACGCTCTGACCGGTGGCACCTCTGAAACTCAAGCCAACATTTTGGCGCGCCTGAACCACACCCCAAAGGCAGCCCTGATTGGCACCGGAGGTGAGCTATTTACCTTTCAGGCCACAGTCGCCCTCGACAAGTATCTGGCTGCGCCCGGTGCTCAGGCCCACGCCATTCTAGCTCCATCTAATGCAATGTCGCTTAGCCTGCACGTGCTGCGGCCAGCGCTGCCAACGACGGCCATACCTAATACTAGCCACTGGCTCATGCTCGATGCTCCAGAGGCCTTTGCCCAAGCTCTAGAGGCGGTTTTGTAGATGGAACTTCACATCATTTATACCGAGACTGAGGTGCTGCTGTCTAAGAAGCAGTATGGGTCTTGGCAAGAGATTCAGGCAGAATTTTCGGACTACAAAACTTCCCTGGGCCCTTGGCCAGCTGATGCCGTGATTGACTATCTGCAAACGGATTATCCGGGCTTGGAGCCTAGTCCTGCTGTACAAGTGGCTGAACTACTGCAAGCAAAGGCGCTTTTTCAAGAGCTTAAATTTAGGACCTGAGGGGAGCTGCGATCGCCCGCATCCAAGTCATCCCAAAGCAAATTCCATTGCCTAAGATTCGTCAATCTGGGTTCTGAGCCAGGTCCGGAAGTTGATCTCTGCTTCGACTTCATCAATTTGGCAGGCGGCTAAGAACTGGTAAAGATCGTCTTTGGAGATCACGGGAAATGTTGGCGAGCGATCGCACTCCCCATACTCGCCATCGCGCAGTTGGTAGATACGCCAAACCCTGCCATTAAACCGCCAAAACTCTGGGACACCCATCGCTGCATACAGAGCATTTTTGTCGATATCCGTATGGTTAATATCGACTTCAACGATGAGGTCCGGCGGTGGATCAGTCGTTAGATCAATGGGACGCCCAACCACCTGGGGTTGATTTTGAATGTAGTAGCCGTTGTCTGGCTCAGCGCCTCGATCGAGGTCTTCGCGATCGAGGGTTGTAGAGCCCAGAGTTTTGACCCGCATTCTCAATTCAACCACCAGAATAATAATGAAACGCTCAATTAAGCGAGCGTAAAACTCGTGGGCTTCTGAAGGCATGGTGATTTCGAGGGTGCCGCGATCGTAGGTAAGCCGTGCCCGCGTGCGCTCGTTGAGCAGCGATCGCATTTGGCAATAGGCGACCCAGTCAAGCCCCCGCAGCGCCACTCGGTTCTCACCGGGGGCAACGGGTAGTGTGTCGGTAGCTGAGTTCGTCACCATGGCGCTTTGCGGCAGAGTTAGCCTTTAGCAGTCAGTCTAGCAAACCTGCAAACGGCGAGAAATCAGGTTTATGTTGCGGTGAAGCATGCCTGTGGGCGGCAAACGTCCTAGGTAAAGAATTCTCTCAGAGACCCCCACCAGAGCTACATCTTCGCGACAATCAAAACCGTTGGGTATACCACGGCTGCGCGGCTCAGGGTGTTTCGGCAAACTCACGCTGACCACCGCCACCAAGGAGACTCACCCGATGAAACTGGCCTACTGGATGTATGCCGGCCCGGCGCACATTGGCACCCTGCGCATTGCGAGCTCGTTTAAGAACGTGCACGCAATTATGCACGCGCCGCTGGGGGATGACTATTTCAACGTCATGCGATCGATGCTAGAGCGGGAGCGCGACTTCACTCCCGTCACCGCCAGCATTGTCGATCGCAATGTCCTCGCGCGCGGCTCCCAAGAAAAGGTGGTCGATAATATCGTCCGCAAAGACAGAGAAGAGCACCCCGATCTAATTGTGCTCACCCCCACCTGCACCTCCAGCATTTTGCAAGAGGATCTGGCCAACTTTGTGCAGCGCGCCAGCCTTGATTCCCAGGGCGATGTGCTGTTGGCCGATGTTAACCACTACCGAGTCAACGAGCTGCAAGCCGCCGATCGCACCCTTCAGCAGATCGTGCAGTTTTACATTGCCAAAGCCCGCAAACAGGGCACCCTTTCTGAAGGTAAAACCGAGAAGCCTTCGGTGAATATCATTGGCATGACCACCCTGGGCTTCCACAACAACCACGACTGCCGTGAGCTGCGCACCCTGATGGCTCAGCTCGGCATTGAGGTAAATCTAGTGATGCCCGAGGGCGCTCTGGTAACCCAGATCAAAGACATGGGCCGCGCCTGGTTTAACCTGGTGCCCTACCGTGAAGTGGGGCCGCTGACGGCAGAGTATCTCAAAGAAGAGCTGGGAATGCCCTACGTCGACATCACCCCTATGGGCATTGTCGAAACCGCCCGCTGCATTCGCGCCATTCAAACGGTGCTGAACGAGCTGGGAGCCGATGTGAATTACGACGCCTTCATCGACGAGCAGACCCGGTTTGTGTCGCAGGCGGCCTGGTTCTCGCGATCGATCGACTGTCAGAACCTGACCGGCAAGAAGGCTGTGGTATTTGGCGACAGCACCCACGCCGCCGCCATGGTCAAAATTCTCGCTCGTGAAATGGGCATTCACGTGGTGCTGGCGGGTACCTATTGCAAGTACGACGCCGAGTGGTTTGCCGCCGAGGTGGGCGAATACTGCGACGAGGTTTTGGTCAGTGAGGATAATGGGGAAATTGGCGATCGCATTGCCCAGCTCGAACCCGCTGCCATTTTCGGCACCCAAATGGAGCGCCACGTGGGTAAGCGGCTCGACATCCCCTGCGGTGTGATTGCTGCCCCCATTCACATTCAAAACTTCCCGGTGGGCTATCGGCCATTCATGGGCTATGAGGGGGCCAACCAGATCGTTGACCTGGTCTACAACTCCTTTACCCTAGGTATGGAAGACCACCTGCTGGAGTTCTTTGGCGGCCACGACACCAAAGAGATCCTCACCAAAACCATGAGCGCCGATGCTGCTGTCGAGGCTGGGTTGGGCTGGAGCGCTGACGGCCTGGCCGAGCTGCAAAAGATCCCCGGCTTTGTGCGCGGCAAGGTGAAGCGCAACACTGAGAAGTTCGCCCGTGAGCAGGGCGTTGCTAGCATCACCGCCGAGGTGCTGTACGCGGCCAAAGAAGCGGTAGGGGCGTAACCGCAAATTCTGTCCAATGTAGGGGCGAACACCGTTCGCCCCTACATTGGACAAGAACTCCGCTGGGCAAACAACTGTTTGCCCCTACAGGACCGCTTTGAGGCAGGGCTCAACTTCAAAAATTAGGCCCCAGACTTTCCCGTGTTGGAAGAGTCTGGGGCCTAGTTGATTTAAAGGCTTTTACCGATTGATAGAACTAGCTACCCTGGCAGCCAACCCAGGTGCCCTGGTCTTCATAGACAAAAGGAGTACCGGTTTCGCAGAGCACAGAAATAGCGCTCTGGGGGCCGGGAATAGTCACCATGGAGACGGTGCCACCGACGGGGCTGGGCACGTCAGATAGCTCAGGCTCGGTCAGCGCTGACTCGGGGCCGACGGCGTCGCCGGCATTAGGCACTTCGCAGCCAATCCAATCCATGCCCATGTCGCTGTAGGCAAAGGGGACCAAGCCTTCTTGGTCACAGGCCACCATCACGCCGATCTCGGGGCCGGGCAGCCGAAGCTGCTTCACCATGCCGCCCTCTGGGCTCTCGACGTCACCGAAAAATACATCAATCGTGGCTCCAGGATCTTCAGGCATGGGCTCCTCGGTAGTGGGAGCTTCTTCGTAAGGATCCATAACTTCTACAGGGGTGGTACAGCCGACGGCACCAACGAGGCAGAGTGCTGCCACTGCGCCCAGGCGACCCCAGGAGGAGGCCGACAATCTAGCACCGGGTAGACGAGAAAAAGCCATATTAAAACTACCTATTGAAAGAGCATTTTTTAGCATTGAGCATTATAAACACTCTTACGACGGATTTTTTAAGTCACTAAAGGTACATTTTTGGCCAAGTAGAGGCTTTTTTGCTCAAAAACCTCCGTTGGCTTCGTCGTTTTGTTGCCCGCTTGGCCCTTCGCCATCAGACTTGACAGCGCGGGGGCAGGGTTAGCTGTGCGATTGTGCGATCGCACAGATTCATCGTTGGCGGCAGCGACCCAAAACGGGGGCAATATGAGGCAACACCACATTTTGTATAACGGTTAACTAATGACCCAGGCTAACCCCGAACCCCCAACCCCTTCAGGTGGAAGCAACGCGGCTAAGTGGGTAGCGCTAGGCTGTGTCGGCTGCTTTGGCTTGCCGGTGCTGGCCGGACTGGCTACAGCGTTGTTCATTGGCGGCACCGCGCAGTTTTCCGCTGGCCCCGACCAGGGTTCAACGGAAAGCAAAGAGCTGTTTGCCTACACCATCCCCGGCGAGACTCAAACTATCTTGAATATGGGCTTGTTTGGCATGCAGATGATTCAGGTGGCAAACACCGACTCGCCGCCCTCGATACTGCTAACTATGGGCCAGCTGCCCAGCTACCTCAAAGGAAACGACGCTCAACAGAGCTTTGTTGAAGAGTTTCAAAACAACATTACTACTGAGGGCAACTATCAACTCACTAAGCAAGGGGTCGAAGAGCGCACCCTCTGCGATCAGCCCGTATCCGTTGTGATCCAGACAGGCAGCTTTGAAGACGGCACCACTACTTACAATGCCGCCAGCCTGCTGGCCTTAGTTGAGCACAACAACGATGCTCGTTTTGTATGGGTGCTGGCCCATGGCGATGCGCCTCAGACTACCGCTGACCAGGTATTTGCCACCCTCGACTGCCGTTGAAAAAGGCCGGTCGAGGGTTTCAGGGATGGGGTTTAAGGGGTTGGCCTGAGACCTTATACCTCAAACCCTAAACCCTCTATTTCACCTGCGTCACCCGCCAGCTCAGCTTGAGGTTGAGCCAGAAATTCCAGAAGGTAACGATCGCGATCGCCACCAAATTTGCCAGGTAGGGCCAGCGCTGGTCAAACACCAGGTTGTAGATCACGTTGAGCACCAGCACATTCAACACCAGCCCCGCTAAGCACACCAGGTTGAACTTCAGAAACCGCTTCAGCCGAGCCGACCAACCCTGTTGCAGCATGCTGATATCGGCAAAGGTCCAGGCGTCGTTCCAAATAAAATTGTTGATAATCGCTACTTCAGCTGCCCCAATTTTGCTGCGGGTCAGGGCTAGCCCTAGGGTGCTGTGCAGCAGGTAGAGAATCACCATATCCACCACCACGCCGCTGAGCCCGACCACGCCAAAGCGCACAAATCGCTGCATGGGGAAGCGCTGGTGCAGCTGCGACAGCCGCCCACCCAGCCGCAGCCGCAGCAGGTGGTGAATATAGTCGATGTACTGCCGCCAAGTGACCTTGCTCGCCCCCTCCTGCCGCTCTTGAAAGACGTAGCCCACCTCGGCGATGGTGTCGATGGTGCCGCGCCCCAGCACCTCGAGCAAAATCTTGTAACCCTTGGGGTTGAGCAGGGGGCCGGCGATCGCCTCCCGCTGCACCATAAAATAGCCGCTCATCGGGTCGCTGACTCGACCCACCACCCGAGGCAGCAGCAGCAGGCCTACCGTCTGTGCCCCCCGCGACAGCACTCGCCGCGCCAGGCTCCACTCACTAACGCCGCCGCCCTCTACGTGGCGACTGCCCACCGCTAAGTTAGCCCCTTGCTGAATAGCCTTCAACAGCCCCAGCAGCACCTCTGGGGGATGCTGCAAATCGGCGTCGATAACCCCTAAAATGCGCCCTCGGGCGATTTGCCAGCCGCGAATTACGGCCGAAGATAGGCCTCGCTCCTCCTGCCGCCGCAGCACTCGTACCTGAGGGTAGGTCGTCTGCAATTCTAGAGCTGTATTCCAGGTGAGATCGGGGCTGTTGTCGTCAACTACAATCAGCTCGTAGTCCTGGGGAATCGTGCTGTCCAAAAGTGCGACCAGGCGTTCCACCAGGGGGCCAATGTTCTGGCCTTCGTTATAGGTGGGTATGGCTAAGGACAGCGTCAGGGTTTGTAGCGCAACCCCATCATCCCCAGCTAGAGCTGGCAAGGGTTCAATCTGCAAGGAGCCGCTGGGGCAAGACTCAAGCTTTTGCAACTGGGATGGGGGAATCATGGCACCGGCGCAACACACCAAGCATTCCGGTAGCCCCAGCCCTAGAGCGCGCTAAAAACCTAGCGCTAATGCCTGAACCTAGCCGAAATTTTACACAGGCAACCATCCTACAGCAGTCGCTCCCCCAACGTAAATGACTGGGGTGTCTCGGCAAAAACCGGGCCATAGGTTTCTCACAATTCCAAATCCAGTGCTAGACAGCGGATTGAAACCCTAAATCCTTCATCCTTTAACCGAGTCTTATAGGCCGCTAAAACTCAGCCCGTAGAATGTGCCTGGGGGTAGAGAGGCACAGGCATTAAGTCTCGTACTATACAGTTCAATCTGTTATTGGTTGTCAGCGGCTTTAGTCTGTCGCTTCCTTACAGAACCAGATTTCCCCTATCTATAATAAGGACCTTAAAAACTTTATGCAACGACTTATCACGCTCTCTAAAGAAGTTCTTAGTCGCCGCTTTCGTGCGATCGCCCTAGCTTGCCTAGTTGGTTTAATGAGCTGGTTTACGCTGGTCACCCAACCTGCTTTTGCCGCTGATAACAAGGGCACTGCGACCCTGCCGGTAGACCAAAAGCTGACCGAGGAACCCCGTGACCAGGCCTATGAAGAGGCCGTTGAGGTCATTGATAACCCCAACGGTGTGCAAAAAACCTACGAGGAAAATCTAAAGCAATACCGCCAAGAAAACCCCGATCAGAAGAGCCTGGTTGAAGGTGCCAAAGACCTAGTCGACAAAGTCACAGGCAGCAAATAAAGCGGGAGATTTTCACTCTAGATTAATACTTCTGCTGAAGATTTTAGCTGGGGCGAACTCCTAGATACGCTGTCTATATTGCTTGGATGCGAGGTTCAAATATTTGAACCTCGCATCTTGTGTTTTGTGCAGAGCTTAACTTTGATCTTATTAAAGCGCAGCAAGCTTTTAGAGGTTGCTAAAATACTAGTGCCGTAGGGTTTCATCAGCTCAAACTGAACTTGAGCCTCAGCGCTGCTAGGGCTGCTCTATTTCGGTCACTACCCCAACCTCTATGGGGCGGTTGGTGGTTTGAATCGAGCAGTTGGCCGGGGAGCTTTGGCTCTGCAGCACCCGAGTCGTTTGCTCACCACGAATGTTGATGTAGGTTGTGGCCCCGGAGCCAGTTTCCGGGCGGGCGGGGACATCAAGCCAGGTGATGTTGTCGAGGCGATCGTGCACTCGCAGCTTGAGTTCGCCGTTTTGGCGGTACACGCGAGCCGTCGTGCGGTTGGTGCCGTTGCAGACCATGACGGTGGTTGTTGAAGCATCAACCCCTGGTCCTGGTTGATCCAAAACGGTGACGTAAGGGGCATAAACCCAACCCTCAATCGGGCCAGTAACAACGTAGAGCCAGTCTCCCTGGGTTTGAATAATCTTGGCCTGGGCACCCCTGGGTATAGTGCCGCGAACGCCGTGGTTGAGGCCGGGGCCAGAGCGCACGTTGAGACTGTCGATATTGACCTCGGCGACTTGGGCAAAGGCCGCAGAAATAGAAAGGCCAATGGCAGCAGCGGTGGAGAGCAAGGCAACAGCCAGGGTTTTGAGTTTCATGGTTTGTAGAGTCTCACTGGGAAAAGGGGACCGCAGCTCCAGGCAACGGCTCTAATGAAGCGATGGCGAATAAATCACCCGCACCAATCTAAGTGATGAATCTAAGGAAGCAATAAAGCTGTAACTGTGTATACCGGAGGGTGCCCCATCTATCCCTTTACCCCGCTCCCTGTCTCCGTGGGCACAATGTAGCGCTGTAGCACCACAAACACCACTATGGCAGGCAGCACCGACAAAATAGACCCAGCGGCAATCAGCCGCCAGTCGAGGGAGAAGCTGCCCGCCAGCCGGGCGACACCTAGGGGTAGGGTGTAGCGCTCGGGGCGATCGAGCAAAATTAGGGGCCAGAGAAACTCGCTCCAGGTGCCAATAAACACAAAGATTCCCAGCGTCACTAGGGCGGGGCGAGTAGCGGGCAGCATCACATTCCACCAGATGCCGAGGTCAGAGCAGCCATCCATGCGGGCAGCTTCTTCTAGCTCCTTGGGTACGCCCTGAAACGCTTGGCGCATGAGAAAAATGCCAAAGGCCGAGGCCAGGTAGGGCAGCACTAGACCCAGATAGGTGTTTCGCAGCCCCAAATTAACCGCCAGAATATACAGCGGTATCATCACTACCTGAAACGGAATCATGATGGTGGCCACAATTAGCGCCAGCAGAGTATCGCGGCCCAAAAACGATAGCCGCGCCAGGGGATAGGCCGCCAGCGAGCAGAGCAGCAGGTTCGCCGCCACCGTCAGCACCGCCACCACGCTGCTGTTAAAAAAATATTGGCCAAAGGGGTTTGACTGCCACACCTGTCGGTAGTTGGCCAAGGTCGGCTGCTGGGGCAGGAGCTGGGGTGGAGTTGCTAGCAGGTTCTCCGCTGCTCCTTTAAAGGATGTGCTGAGCAGCCACAGCAGCGGAAACACCATCACCAGGGCAATGACCAGCAGCAGGACGTAAATGCCCAGGTTGCGCCAGTGGGGCCACCGGGCAAGAGATTGAACTATGGGTTGCTTGCGATCGGGCATCGGTAGTCCTACCTGAAGCATCGGGGGACTGGATCCCAAAGATTCTGAGGAGTCTTTGAGATCTGGCTAACAAGAAACGTCTAGGCAGGGGCCATTTCAACTACCCCAAAAGCAGCTCTTGCAGCAGCCAAAACCCGGCAAAGGATTCGCTCTCGCGGCTGTCTTGGATGCCAATGAAATGCACCTGATTGGCTTTAGCCTTGGCGGCTTCGAACGCTTGGGCCTCGGCCAGCAGCTTAGGGCCAGGTAGACCCGCCAAAACCCAGCTATCGGAGGCTCCGGTTTCGAGAATGATTTGGGGAGCTTTGCTGGATTCTATGCGCCAGTAGGCCAGCTCTAGCCCCGACATCCAAGCGGCGAGGGCGGTGGCGCGGGGGGAGAAAATCAGCAGTCCGGGGATGGGGGTGTCAGGGGCTAAATTCGCCATGTCTAGGGGAAAGGATTCCCCAAAGCCAATCTCCCAGTCGGGTAGATCAGCGAAGGCGGCGGCTTCAAGGGTGACAAAGCTCCACTGCTGCCCCAGCAGGGCATCGGGCAGGGGCTGGGGGCTGGGGGGCGGCGCTGCCACGGAGGGGGAAGGAGCGTTGGTGTAGCCTTCCATTTGGGGGTACACGGTTTGGTTGCGATCGCTCAACCACCGCTGCAGAGCTACAGTGCGACGGCTGGGCCGAGCCGGAATGCCTGCGTCTTCACAGGCTCGCAGAATCATGTTTTGCATTTGGTAGCGAAAGTACCGAATGCGGCTGGGGGGCGCGATGCCCTGGCTGGTGGCCTCGGCGATCGCCTCCTCGATTGCCCCCTTCAGAACAATCGAGTTGACGTCGCTGCTGGGCAAAAACTTGCTGTAGCGAAAGAGCTTGTCGGCCTCCGCTCCGGCACCTACCAACCCTTCGCAGAGCAGCACTTCCCAAAGTTTTTTGTCATTTTCATCCAGCACGGGCCGGGAGTAAAAGTCGAGTTCCCACACGGTGCCCATAGTGCTTAGGCCTCGCTGTCGTTCAGCATGCGGTTGACGTCGCTCAGACGGTTCTCAGCGTCTTCAAACACGGCTTCAGATTCTTTAATGATCTCTCCAGGATATTTTTCTAGCACCTTAGTCGAGAGGGAAATGCGGTTGCGCTCGGGGTCGAGGCCCACCACGACCGCTTTGATCGCCTGGCCCACCTTTAGCACCGTGGGCAGCGACTCAACATAATTTTTGCTAATTTGCTTGATGTGCAGCAGACCGCTAATGCCGTCAAACTCCACAAAAGCGCCAAAGGGCTTGAGGCTGGCCACGGTCCCCTCGACTAGCTGGCCTAGCGCTAGGGTGCTCATCACCTGGCTGCGGGCGGCGGTGCGGGCCGACATCACCAGCTTGTTGGCGGCGGGGTTAACCTCCAAAAAGCCCACGGTGAGGCGCTGGCCCACCGCCTCTTCTAGATTTTCGTAGGTGCGGCCCAGGTGCGATCGCGGCACAAATCCCCGTAGGCCTTCCACATCGACCGTCACGCCGCCCTTGTTGTAGCCGGTGACTTTGACATCCATCACCGCGCTCTCTTCGGCCTGCTGGGCTAGCTTATTCCACAGCTGCTTGAGCTGGAGCTTGCGGATCGATAGCAGCACCTGACCGTCGGCATCCTGGTCGCGAATCACCTGAAACGAGTATTCACCACCCGGTTCGAGCACGCCATCAAAGGAGTTGATGGCCCGCACTGCGGCTTCGCGAATGGGCAAAAAGGCCGCTGACTTGCCGCCAATATCCACCGTGGCCCCATCGGGAGCAAAGGAGATGACGGTGCCCCGCACGGTGCTGCCCACCTGAAAGTCGTAATCGTGGGCCTCAAGGGCTTTGGCAAAATCTTCGGCGGAGAAAGTCAAGGCTGAGGCTCCTGGACAACAAACATAATTTAACTAGCTTTCTACTATACAACGCCGACCTAGGGCACCGCTGAGCAATAGCCAGGCAAGGCAGGCCGAGACCCTTTACAATAAATGCCAAGCGGATAATGTTGCCCCCAAGAATCGATGGCCGACGAGCAATTTAGCCTATTTAATGCTGACAGTGGCGCTACCGAGGGCGCGATCGCCGACCCCAGCACCGTAGATTTTGACGCCATCCCCACCAGCGGATCGGTGCCCATTCCCCCCGGCATTTACCCCGACCTAGAGACTCTGGGTACCCACTGTCGGGGCTGTCTACGCTGCGACCTGTCAGAAACACGCACCAATGTGGTGGTTAGCCGGGGCAGCCCCACCGCTCCGGTGCTGATCATTGGCGAAGGCCCAGGTCAGCAGGAGGACGAGCAGGGGCTACCCTTTGTGGGCAAGTCGGGCCAGCTGTTAGAGAAAATTCTTGAATCGGTGCGGTTTAACACCGAGACCGATGTGTACATTTGCAACATCGTCAAGTGTCGCCCACCCGAGAATCGCGTGCCCACCACGGCTGAGGTAGCGGCCTGCAAGGGCTATCTGCTAGAGCAAATCCGCATGGTGGATCCCAAAATCATCCTTCTCACTGGCGCAACCGCTCTGAAGGCGCTCTTGGGGGTGAAGTCGGGTATCAGCAAAGTGCGCGGCCAGTGGATGGAGTGGGACGGCCGCCTGTGTATGCCCATTTTTCACCCGGCCTACCTGCTGCGCAACCCGTCGCGCGATAAGGGCAGCCCCAAGTGGCTAATGTGGCAGGATATTCAGGCGGTGCGGGCCAAAGTCGACGAACTGTCGGGAAGCTGAGGGCATCCGGCAGGTTGAGTTCGGCTTTCATTACCCAGGGGTCAACAAAATCTTTGACAGAATGAATGGGGGGCTAATTGGGTTTAAGGTCAAAGGTTTAAGGTTTAAGGCGTGGCTCTGAACGCCCTAAGCTCTGGTCAAGCCCCTGGACCGATCGCCCGATGCCTCCATCGATCGCGCCCCGCAAATAGCAAGGAGATTTTAATGGATACCAACAACCTTTTACGCCAGTTGCTGATGATTGGCGTGGGCACCACCTCTCTGGTCGCTGAGCGGGTCAAGCAGGTCAGCGAGGAGTGGGTGCGCGAGGGCAAGTTTAACCCCGAGCAGGCCCGCACCCTGATGGATGAGGTCATGGCCCAGCTCAACGAAGGCAACGGCGCGCTCGAAGAGCAGTTTCAGCGGCTGTTTCGCAATACGCTGCAAGACCTGGGTGTACCCCGTCAGGCTGAAATGGACGAGCTGCGCGGACGGCTCGATCGCCTAGAGCGTCAGGTGAGAGATTTAGAAAATCGCGCTTGGAAATAGTCTGGTTATCTGTAGCCCAGCCACCGCTACGAGACGAAAAATCGCCATAGAGTAAAACCAAGTTTTCTCAGGCGAAACAGCGGTGCGCATCTTTACTGATTTTGTGGTGGGCAGCATTGCGGCCCTGTTTCCCGTGGTAGATCCAATTGGGTCGGTGCCGATCTTCTTGGTGCTAACCACAGGGGTGCCCGCCGCGCTGCGCAATCGCTACGCCCTAAATATTGCCCGCAATGTCGTGCTGCTGCTGATCAGTACGCTGCTGGTGGGGGGCAGCGTGCTGCGGTTTTTTGGTGTATCCCTGGCGGTGGTGCGCATTGCTGGAGGCATTGTGGTGTTTCATGCGGCCTGGAAGGCGATGAACTCTGACCCCAAGCTCAACGAGGTGGACAATCAGGATGCTGCCTACCGCGTTGGCGAGCACAAAGATATTGCCTTCATGCCGATGACCATCCCGCTGCTGGGAGGGCCGGGGGCGATCGCCGTCACCCTTGGCCTAGCCGCTCAAGCGGGTGGTGATCTATCCGTTCCCACCGCGATGAATATGCTGGCGATCGCCGTCGCGATCGCTCTGATCGGTATAGTGATTTTTCTGTCGCTGCGATCGTCTACGCTGCTGCTAAAAGCCTTGGGGGCCAGCGGTATTCAGGCAATGAGCCGTCTGTTGGGCCTATTTGTGATGGCCATTGGGGTGCAGCTGATTTTGAACGGTTTGGCCGATTGGTTAACCTCATTGAATTTGCTGGCTCCCTGAGACTAATGGGCAGCGGTGGGTGGTCTGTCGGCCTGGCAAACGACGTTACCGCATCATAATTTTGACCTAGACTTGGGGTGTTCCCTGAAAATACCGCCCTGGCTCTGCTGATTCGGCAATAGAGATTGGGTGTAGGCCAGATGCAGCCAGATCAGTCAGGTTGCTGGTGTTACCGTGTAACCGGTCGATCGTCTACGGTTGGTCTGCGTAGTCCACAACACTTCATCTAGTGGTGAACTTTCTGTTTGCCGCCAGCTGTTTCAGGGAACCATTCACCCATGAGCTACCCAAGCTTTCACAGCTTTATTAAACTGCTGCGCAGTCTGCTCAAGCGCAAGCAGCCTCTGCTGTTTGAAGAATCCATTTTTTTGGCAGATTTGTGCCTTGCCTACGGCACTATTGCCGGCTTGGGCGATCGCGACAAAAAGACCCTCTTTCTGGCCGCCCACTTTAAAAACCTGGGAGCTATTTACCTCGAAGACCACAGCCTCAGACAAGAGTACCGAGACCATCGTGAGGCCATCACCCAGATGGAGGTGCTGTTTAACGCCAGCGCTCAGCTAGCCAAGGATGCTGGCTTGCAGGAGGTCGCCGATGTTCTCGATGAGTACCACCTGCGGGCCATTCCCGACAATCATCTGGCTCGTATTTTTCAGGTGCTCAACGCCTGGGTGTCGTGCCGCCAGCGCAAGGGCTGGCGTAGCTCGATGAGCGACAAAGAGGCGCTGATTATTCTCAAGCAGCGAGCTGAGATGAAGTGGTCTGACCCCAAAGTGGTGTTTCACTTTATTGAACACCTCTGCCGCTACTCGTCGCGGCCCGAGCGCCGCCAAGCCTGCACTGTTACGGGGTTTGAGGTGCCGGCTGAGACGCCCAAGGTGCGCGACTACAGCTTTGACACCCTAGAAGATCAGTTCCAGGAAGTTGAAACGGCGGGGTGAATCGGGTGTAGCGTTGGCCAAGGCGCTTGGGACTAGAAGTCACTACCACGAGCAAAAACTGGCGTAGTGTCCTGACGTGTAGCCATCGCTCCAGGGGGTTATGCAGATGTCCTACTAATCTAACGATAGCTGTAAATCTCCAGCTTCTGGACGACGCATTGGGCAGCCACGATTATTTAAGCTCACTCCAGCAGTGGGCGATAGGCAGATCGAGTTGGCGAGGCCGGTTTGCTCAAATAATCTGCCTATTGGTCTATAACCGCTGTTAAGCCGCAAAAAAGCCGATTGGGGGATAGTCAGAGATAGCGCAAGAGGCTACAGTTGGGGAGGCTCAGCGATGGCCTCGGGCCAGTCTTTGACCATCGTCGCGCACTTTAGCGGTTGTTGACCGCTGGTCACTTCGACGGTTGAGGCACTATGCCCCTCACTGCGAATGACTGCACAATTGATTTGTTGATCAATAGCTACCAAGGGTCTGTTATGGCTGAAGACGCAATAGATATGGATCTATCCTGTTCCACCCCGCCTGAGGATGGGTTAGATATTGTGTCCTACGTGGACACCATTGAGGCAGTGATTGCTTCTTTGGATCAAGGGGATGGGGCTATGGTTAGCCAGACAGATGAGGGCCACCTATGGCGGTTTAAGTACGGCAGTGTTGATGTGTATGCCCAGCTGACGGGTGAAACCGAGACCGATACGCTAACTGTGTGGTCCCCCGTACTCGTGCTGCCCGCCAAAGACGAGCCTCGCCTAATGAAGCGGCTGCTAGAGAAAAATTGCAACGAAACCCTCGAAGCCCGCTTCGGCATCTCCGGTGATCAGGTGCTGGTGATCTCAAGCCGTATTCTGAAGGACATTTCCCCCGCTGAAATCTCCCGCCTAATGACCATTGTGGCCACCATCGCCGACGATTCCGACGAGGCGCTAGTCTCCGAATTTGGCATGAGCTAGAAGGGTACAGGGCATGAGGTATAGGGTGAAAGAATAGTCTTAAGCCTTACACCCTATACCTTGCAGCCCTACGCCCGCGCTTCTTCAATGACTGATTTTGCGATCGAGGACAGCTGTAACCCAGGGGGATACTGCCCTTCTTCTTTGATTCGCTGAATCATGGCGGGGGAGACTCGCAGGCCGAGGCGATCGGCGATCGCGCGCACCACATCGCCGCGATCGATCGTGCCCGCCACGGCATCAGCTGGAGTCAGCACCGTGAGCCGAGTCAGCTGTAAGTCTTCGAGCTGGTCGATGGCTTCGGTCAGCGGTGTGCCCTCGCGCACTGACGGAATCGCCAGCAGCGGCTTGGCGATGTGGTTGAGGGGCAAGGTTTCCCACTGGCTACGCTCGATCGCCCGCATATCTTCAACCGTGACCAAACCTCGATAGCGCCCATCCGAGGCCGCGAAGTAGGCCGGGGGACGGTTCTCTTCGAGTAGATAGGTGTCGGCAAACTGCCGCAGCGACATGTCGGCATCGACGACTTTAAAGTCGCGGGTCATGGCGTCGGCGGTAGTGAGGGCTAGCATAGCCTCTTGCAGATTAGTGACCTGGTTGTAGGCGGCGGCATTGCGCAGGGCAAACCAGCCGATCGCAGCAATCCAAAAACCAGAGAACGCCTGGTAGGCTAGGGCCATGATCAGGCCAAAGGTAATCGCCAGCCAGCCCAAGAGCTGACCAGAGCGCGCCGCCCAGCGAATGCCCTTGATGCGGCTGTTGGTGACCTTCCACACCACGGCCTTGAGCACCTGGCCGCCGTCGAGCGGCAGGCCAGGGATCATGTTGAACAGCGTCAGCACCAGGTTGATCTGAGCCACGCTGCCGGTGATCACGCTCACCGGGGTCGGTAGCGAGGGAATTTGGGAGATGGCGGTGAGCAACAGAAATAGACCGAAGCTGACCAACGGGCCGGCGATCGCTACCTTAAGCGCGTCTTCCGGTGTTTTCGATTCTTTGTCGATGGAGGCGATGCCGCCAAACAAAAACAGCGTGATGGAGTTGACCGCAATGCCCTGACCCTTAGCGGCAACGCTGTGGCCCAGCTCGTGCAGCAGCACCGACGCAAACAGCAGCAGCGCCAGGCCAAAGCCCATCAACCAGGCCAGGTTGCCCCAGGCCGAGTGCCAGCTGGGCTCCAATCCGTAGGACACGGTTACCAGCAGCAAAATAATGAACCAGGAGCTATCGACAAATAGGGGAATTCCTAAAATGGCCCCAACGCGCCAGTTGGATTGCATTGCCTAGCTCCTATGAATGCTGTCAAATACCAACCCAGACCCGGTAGTGGCTAGCAAAACTAGGGCACTCGGGTCTGGGGTCTGGCTTTATTCTATCAATCGCCCCACAAAGTCGTTGGGCCGAGGCGTTGGTGAGACTAGAGCAGCCCGGCGTTGCCCATCCCCAAAATCATCCCAGCGCCGAGAATGTGGCCAAAGCTGGCGATCGCCAGCAGCTCGGGCAGGCCAAAGCCTTCGAACAGCATGGGTAGGCCCACGGGTAGGGCTGGCCCTGCCCCAGGCTTGCGGATGGCGTACTTGCCAATGGCCAGCACAAACAGGTTGCAGGTAATCATAATCAGCGCCACTTTATATGACCACTCGGGGGTGGTGGGCACGGTGTAGGCAGCAAGCAGGGTAGAAAACAGCAATGTTATTTCTCCGCTAGAGGTCTAAAATTAGGTCTTGAGAATCGAAATTGGGTCTTGAGAATTAAATCGAGTCTTAAAGAAACAGAATCTCAGGCGATCGCTAAGCGCTTAATTTAGGCATTTAACCTTGTTGGATTATAAAAATTCGTCGACGCCCACCTAACGGAATGTTCAATAGAGTTAACATGCGGGTCAAGATTTGTGGCATTACCCAAACTGAACAGGCGATCGCGATCGCCCGCCACGGTGCCACTCACCTGGGCTTTATCTGTGTGCCTCAGTCGCCCCGCTATCTCACCCCAGTCGCCCTCGCCGAAATCACCCAGGCCCTAGATGCTGCTGAAGTGGTGACCAAAACTGTGGGAGTCTTTGCCGATGCCTCGCTGGCGGAGATGGCTGACATTGTCCGTCAGGCTAACCTCAGCCACATTCAACTCCACGGGCAAGAAACCTTAGAGCAATGCCAGCAACTGCTCGCTGAGCTGCCCGGCATTTTCCTGATCAAAGCGATTCGGGTGCGTACCGACCAAGACCTGGTGAGGGCTGGAACCTATGCTCCCTATGTCGATGCTCTGCTGCTCGATGCCTACCACCCTCAACAGCTTGGGGGTACAGGACTAACGCTGGATTGGGATGCCTTGGTGTCGTTTAGGCCGACCTGCCCCTGGATGCTGGCCGGCGGGCTCACCCCCGAGAATGTGCCTACTGCGCTCTCAACCCTCAGGCCTGACGGCATTGACCTCTCCAGTGGGGTAGAGCAGCATCCTGGCGTAAAAGATTTGGCTTTGGTTCAACACCTGTTTGAGCAACTACAGCCCTGGTTACCAAGCAGCGTTGAGGTCTAGGCCAAGACAGTAGCGTACGGGAAAAAAGGCTAGTTTTGATCGGCCTGGGGAGCAATTGATGCTGCACTGGGGGCCACTGGGCTAAGGGCGGCGATCGCCAAATCTTTGTCCCCATTACTATGAGTGCTGTCTTGAGCTAGTACCGCGATCGCCTCGGCTTGGTAAGCGGACACATCAAACCAGAAGGTGGTGCCAATGCCAACTTCGCTGACCAAATGCACCTGACTACTGTGCTTTTCAATGATGTTTTTGACAATGGATAGGCCTAGACCAGTGCCCTCCAGGGTATGGACGCGGTTTTCGACTCGGAAGAAGCGATCGAAAATGGCCTGCTGGTCTTCGGGGGCAATGCCAATGCCGGTGTCAGAAATCTCAATGCGAATGTAGCCGCCCTCGTTGGGGTCGTCTCCGAGGGGCACAATCTGGTGCGCCCGCAGCATCACCTGGCCGCCTGGCTCCGTAAATTTTAGGGCATTGCCCACCAGGTTGCTAAACACCTGCAGTAGCAGGTCATAGTTGCCGATCACGGGCGGTAGGTTGGGCTCCACATCCTGTAATAGCTCGATCTTCTTATCGCGGGCATTGAGGCGGTGGGTGCGCAGGGTCTGCTCAATGGGCTGAATGATATCGACGGCTTCGAGCTGGTACTGGCGGCTCGACTCGAGACGCGACAGGTCGAGCACGTCATTGACTAGGCGGGTGAGGCGATCAGTTTCGTGGTTGGCGGTTTCGAGAAATTCCTTGCGTTCGCCGTCGCTGAGGTCTTCGCCGTACTCGTGCAGGGTCTCAATAAACGACTTAATGTTAAACAGCGGCGTGCGCAGCTCGTGGGAGACATTGCTGATGAACTGGGCCTTGGCTTCGTTGAGGGCCACCTCACGGGTGATGTCCTGCACGGTGATCGCCAGACCTTTGACGTTCTCTTTGGCCTGGTCGAGCACGGTGTTGAGCAAAATCCGCAGGGTGCGATGGCTGGGTTCGGTGATGGGCACTCGAAATTCCATCGCTTCTGAGTCGCCCTTGACGGCCTGAAACAGCGGCCGAGTCAGTTGCACCCGCACCGCATTGGGAAAATGCTCCAAAATGTTTTTCCCGTCCAATATCTGATCATCCCAGCCAAAGATGCGGCGGGCGGTGGGGTTGACCAGCACGGCGTGCATATCGCTGTCGAGCAAAATGGCGCCGTCGGCTATGGTAGAAACCAAGGTTTCGAGCTTGGCTTTTTCGGCGGTGAGCTCTTCGATGTTTTGCTCTTCGTAGCTCTCCAGGCGCTCGGCCATGTCGTTGAAGCTGTAGATCAGCTCACCGAGTTCGCCCCCAAGGGGCAGGTCGATGCGTTGCCTAAAGTTGCCATCGGCGATGTTTTTAACCCCCAACGAGAGCTCTTTGATCGGCTGGGTAATGGTGAGAGCGTTGAACACGGCTCCCAAAATCACCATCACCCAGATGGAAACAAACACCGCAATGGTCACATCCCGCGTCAGATGCGAGGAGGCAACCACCGTGGGGTTGGGATTGATGCCCATAGCCAGCACGCCCAGGTGAATGCCGTTGTAGTTGAGGGGCACAAATACGTCGGTGACTTCACCCGCCGGGGTGAGATGCTGGCGCACCAGGGGGCGATCGGTGTTTTGGGCGTAGCCCTCGGGCAACTGCATGCGCCGCCGCAGCGTGAGGGAGTTTTGTACTGCTGCTTCAGAAAAGGGGATGCCGAAGAAAATGTCGCCATTTTCGTCGGCGTAGAGCATGTAGCGCACGCTAGAGGTGCTTTGGTAAAAGCTGTAGGAGAAGCGGGCTAGCTCGGTGCGATCGGCTTCGTTAACTAGAGGGGCAACGTTGGCGGCGAGCAGCAGCCCTAGATCTCGGGCAAAACGGGTGTCGTTGAGTCGGGCATCCATTTGGATGGTGTTGACGGCCCAGAAGGTGAGGGCGCTCGTGATCATTGACACCACCAGCGTTGCCCCGGCCATCAGCCGGGTTTGGAGGGTGAAGTCGCCCCACCAATGCAGGAAGATATCGCGAATTTTAGCCAGAAGCCTGATCAACGGAACCTATCGAATGCTGGATGTTGAATTCAGCCTTTATTCTGGCATGTTCTTCGCATCTTAGCCCTAGCGCTAGTCGTCGAAGAGGGTCTCAAACTCGTGACGTAGGCTATCGTAGTTGACCACGCGGGCCACAATCAGGTTTTGCTCACCCTGGGCAGCGGCAAACTGCCGCTTCCAGTGGCGCACGTCGTGCTCTTGGCTCAGCCAGAAGGCAACAATGGTGCTGACGATCGCATCCCAGTCCCAATCGGGCTTGCGGTGCACGGCCTCGGTGGCGTTAATAAAGGCATCAAGGGTGCAGCAATAGCTGCCGAGAAAGGCCTGGCTGCGATCGCGCCGCGCCTCCACCTGCTGCTGGTGGTTAAAAAATTGCAGTACTGGGGCAATGCCCACAATGTCAAAGCTATAGCTCATGGTTAAACTGGTGATAAAAACGAAGTTTATCGGTAACTCGCTTCACCGCTGGCGGCAGTCCTATCAACCAAAAATCGCCCTGGTATAGACCAGAGCGACGGCGGGGCAGAGAAAATCTGCTGTCCCAGGTAGCCATAAGTTGGGGAAAAGCCGGTAGGACTGGGCTGAGATCGGTGATAAATCACGTTCAGACTCAGTAACGGTGACGCGAGTTAGTGAATAGTTTAGACAGTTCACTCTGTGAAGTTGTTCGCCCGCAACGGTTTTTGACGATTTCTACAAAGTAGACGAGTCGCTACCATAGAAGACACCGCCGTCAGTTAGAGATTGCCCAGTCCTCGCGGAGCATCCTATGACCACCCTGGATTTGCCCCTTGAACTCAACCTTGAGGCTGTTCACTTTACCGATGAGCAGTTTTACCAACTCTGCATCCACAACCCAGAGATGGCGATCGAGCAAAATGCCCAAGGAGTGTTGATCGTTATGCCCCCGTTGGCGGTGAGAGTGGCAATCAAGAAATGGAGTTAGGGACTGACTTAGCGTTGTGGAACAGACAAACCAAACTCGGCAAGGTCTTTAGCTCGTCCACTGTTTTTCAGCTGCCGATTGGCAGCAAGCGATGGTCAAAGACCGGCCCGGAGGGCCATCGCCCGATGCCGCCTGGGTAGAACTATCCCGTTGGGAGGCGCTGACCCCAGAGCAGCGACGCAGATTCCCCCTATTGCGCCTGACTTTGTCATGGAGGTGCGTTCGAGCACCGATAATCTGACCACTCTGCACGAAAAGATGCAGGAATACATGGCCAGCGGTGTTCGCCTAGGCTGGCTGATCAATTCTCAGGATCAGCAGGTGGAAATTTATCGGCCTGGGCAGGAGGCAGAGGTACGATCGCTGCCTACCCAGCTTTCTGGAGAATCTGTGCTGCCGGGCTTCATTTTAGAGGTTGCCCCGTTTGTCTAGCTGTTGGGAGACGGCCAACACCCTAGCCAACTTTTATAACATTGCCTTACCAAAATTTGTAAGTGACAGGCGTCACAGTTCGTCAAACTCTTGAGGGCAAACCTCCTTCGACCAACCTGCCATAAAGATGTCGGTGCAAGGGATGACTCAGTCGGGCCTTTGAGGCATTCTAAGTACAGATAAGACGGACTTCGCACTATAACTAACTCCCTATTCTAATCAGCCCCCGGTGCCTCGGCATCGGGGGCTATTTAATGGAAAAGCCCCAGGATGCTCGCAGCATCCTGGGGCTTTAGTTCAAGGAGACGATAGCTTAGGTGCCAACGGTCCAAGAGTTGATGTAGATCTCTTGCTCGGGGGTCAGGCTATCGACTTCGATACCCATAGCGACTAGCTTCAGGCGAGCAATCTCCTTATCCACCTCAACGGGGATGGAGTGCAGACCGGGTTCGAGGGAGCCCCGGTTCTTCACCAGGTATTCGCAGGCCATGGCCTGGTTGGCAAAGCTCATGTCCATGACGGCGCTGGGGTGGCCTTCGGCGGCGGCCAGGTTGACCAAACGGCCTTCACCTAGCACAATCACTGACTTGCCGCTGGTGAGCATGTACTGCTGAGTAAAGTTGCGCACCTGCTTGACTTCGCTGGCCATTGCGCCCAGCGATTCGAGGTCGATTTCGATGTCGAAGTGGCCAGAGTTGCACACCATGGCGCCATCTTTCATCACCTCAAAGTGCTCGCGACGAATGACATGCTTATTGCCGGTGACGGTAATAAACAGATCGCCCACGGTCGCAGCCTCAGCCATGGGCATCACCCGGAAGCCGTCCATAACGGCCTCAATGGCGCGCACTGGGTCGATTTCGGTAACGATGACGTTGGCCCCCATGCCCTTGGCCCGCATAGCGGTGCCTTTGCCGCACCAGCCGTAGCCGGCCACAACGACAGCTTTGCCCGCCAGCAGCACGTTGGTAGCGCGAATAATGCCGTCTAAGGTCGATTGACCAGTGCCGTAACGGTTGTCGAAGAAGTGCTTGGTGTCGGCGTCGTTGACGTTCATAGCGGGGAAGCTGAGCACCCCGTCTTTGAACATGGCCCGCAGGCGGACGATGCCGGTGGTGGTCTCTTCGGTGGTGCCAATGATGTCAGCGAGCTGCTCCTGACGGGTTTGCACCAGGGTAGCGACTACGTCGCTGCCGTCATCAATGATGATGTTGGGGCGGTGATCAAGGGCGGTTTGCACGTGGCGGTGGTAGGTGGCGTTGTCTTCACCGCGTAGAGCAAACACGGGAATGCCGTAGTCGGCAACCAGGCTAGCCGCAACGTCATCTTGAGTTGAGAGGGGGTTGCTAGCAATGAGCACGGCGTCGGCACCGCCATTCTTGAGGGCGATCGCCAAGTGAGCTGTCTCAGTGGTGACGTGGCAGCAGGCCGAAATCCGAATGCCTGCCAAAGGCTTTTCGGCGGCAAAGCGGTCTTGAATCTGGCGGAGCACGGGCATCTCACGCCCGGCCCACTCAATCCGCTGCTTGCCCTGGGTCGCCAGGGAAATATCCTTAACGTCGTACTTAAATTGAAGAGTTGTGGTCATAGCGAGGGTATCAACCGTAATGAATTGTCTCTGTTGTGCCAGTTGCCAGCGTTTTTAGCTTAACGGAATTTTACGCGGGGGACTGCCCCGATATTGCAACAGGGTACTGCCGCCATACTTTATGCGAAGTACCGCCCGGGTACTTCATGCGGAGGACTACCCTGAATTCATGCGGGATACTGCCCCGATCGCACCTCAGTACAAAACTGCTGGGCGGCTTCGACGGCCTGCTGCCTGAGGTTGGCATAGACCTTGGCGAAGGGCGGCTGCCAGGCTGAAAGCCCAAGAACGTCGGCGGTGACCAGCACCTGGCCATCGCAGTGGACCCCTGCACCAATGCCAATGGTAGGGATGCGCAGCGCCTTGGCAATGTCGCGGGCTAGTTCGGTAGGAATATGCTCTAAAACGATGGAAAATGCTCCGGCCTGCTCTAGGGCTTTAGCTTCGGAGAGAATGCGATCGGCCTCGGCCTCGGTTTTGCCCTGCTTGCGAAAACCGCCGAACTGGTTTATCGACTGAGGCGTCAGTCCCACGTGACCCATCACCGGAATGCCCCACTGCACCAGTCGGCGCACGATTTCAACTACACCTTCGTGGCCGCCCTCCAGCTTGACTGCCTGGGCTCCGGCTTCCTTCAGCATTTGCCCTGAGGCGCGAATGGCGTCTTCAACGCTGGTCTGATAGCTCAGAAAGGGTAGATCGACGACCAGCAGCGCATTTTTGACCCCCCGCCGCACCGCCTTGGCGCAGATTAGCATGTCCTCTGTGGTCAGCGGTAGGGTGGTGTCGTAGCCCAGGGCGACCATCGCTAATGAATCGCCCACCAGCACAATGTCGGCCCCGGCCTGGTCGACGATTTGCCCCGACATTACATCCCAGGCGGTCAGTACGGTAATGGGTTGGGCGGGTGCGCCGGTTTGCTTCCACCGCAAAATTCGATCAACGCTAACGGCCATGGCTGCGCCTGGAAAGGGATATGGTTGTCAGGATAACAAACCCTGATTCGGCTATCCCTCCAATCTGCCGCCCCCCTGGGGAACACAACTCGCTAAAATCAAATAAACCCGTACAAAGTGGCTTATCACGATGATCCCAACCGTTATTGAGCAATCCGGGCGTGGCGAGCGCGCGTTTGACATTTATTCCCGGCTTTTGCGGGAGCGTATTATCTTTCTTGGTCAAGAGGTTACGGCCGATTCGGCCAACCTGATTGTGGCCCAAATGCTGTTTCTCGAAGCCGAAGACCCCGACAAAGATATCTATCTCTACATCAACTCCCCCGGTGGGTCCGTTTCGGCGGGCTTGGGCATCTACGACACCATGAACCACATTCGGCCCCAGATTTGCACTATTTGTGTGGGTCTGGCGGCCAGCATGGGGGCGTTTTTGCTCACCGCCGGCGAAAAGGGCAAGCGCATGAGTCTGCCCAACTCCCGCATCATGATTCACCAGCCCTTGGGCGGTGCTCAGGGCCAGGCTACCGACATTGAGATTCAGGCGAAGGAAATTCTCTACCTGAAGAAGCAGCTGAACGACGCGATCGCCAAAAACACTGGCCAGTCAATTGATAAAATTGCCCAAGATACCGAGCGCGACTTCTTTATGAGCCCTCAAGAGGCTGTCGAGTACGGTCTTATCGATCAGGTGATCGATCGCACTTCCATTGGTTCCCGCCCACTTACAGCGATGTAAATCCCTCTAACCCCTGGGGCTTGCTGCCTTGGGGGTTAAGTGTTGCCGCGCGGGGACTGGGTTTCTAAGAACAGCAGGAACTCCAGCAGTTCTTCGTCGGTGAGGTCGTGGCGCGATAGCTTGCCGTAGGTCTTCTTCAAAAACTCACGCCCCTGGGCAACCCCCCAACCCAACCGCTGCAGTTCTACATCGGTTTGGGCAATGATGTCTGATAAATCGACCGCTGCCGGTTCTGCGCCTAGATCCACAAACTCGTCGGCTGGGGCCTCGATGGTGGCGGGCAGATCTACTTGAAATGGGGCGACTGGTGGTGGCAGGGTTGGAGCCGCCACGGCCGCTAGGGGTAGCTCAGTAGCCGGTTGCTCTAGAATATTTCCCTGGTCTAAAACGGGGGGAACTAGGCTGAGCGGCGGCGGGGCGAGTTCTGGATGAGTCGTTGGCAGGGGCTCGCCGTTGGGCCGGTTTGGGGGGGCGATCGTTTCTAGGTTGGCTAAGCCTGGGCTGGGCTGGGCGATCACTGCTTCAGGAGCCTCAACCCTGTCGACTTCGATGGGGAGGGGCAGGCTGGGCAGTTCGGCTGACAAGCTCAAGCGCTCTAGGGCACGGGTAGTGGCTATATCTTCGGCCATCTCTAGGGCGGTGTTTGCCCCTAGCCCGCTCACCAGAATTAGGTTGTCTACTCCAGCGCAGACCCGCACCACGTACAGTCCGTCGTGGATAGTGAGCAAATCTGACGTCAGGCTGCCCTGGGGATACTGTTGGCGAAATTGCGTCAGCAGTGAACTTAGCACTCGGGCGGTCTCCCCTGCGGGTGGATGGTAACCGTACTATTCTAAGGAAGTAGGGCACGTTAGACTGAAGCCATTGTGACGCTGGCCTGCTTGAGGGCAGCGAGGGGATTCCCTCAATGGCGTGCGACCGTGGGTCAGGCAGGCTGATAAGTCGGTGCTTTTACCCTGAACTATTTTAATTGCTACTCTAGGCGGCTGAACTGAGCTAATGCTAGACCGATTACTCAATATCTCTAACAACTTTGGGGTCGATACCCTACTGCTGCTGCCGGTGCTCATTGCCCTGGAGGCGGTGCTGTCGGCTGACAATGCGATCGCCCTGGCGGCGATCGCCCAAGGCCTAGAGAGCGAAACCATGCAGCGCCGGGCGCTCAACTTTGGGTTGCTGATCGCCTTTGTTTTGCGAGTCGGGCTAATCTTGACGGCGGGCTGGGTGCTTCAGTTTTGGCAGTTTGAGGTGATGGGAGCGGCCTACCTGCTGTGGCTGGTGTATAAGCACTTCACCGCTGCAAGCGACGACGCAGATCAGCACCATGCTCCGAGATTTGCCACCGTTTTGCAGGCAATTCCGGTAATTGCCTTCACCGATCTGGCCTTTTCGCTAGATAGCGTCACCACTGCCCTGGCCCTCTCTAAGGATGTGCTGGTGATTTTGTTGGGCGGCACCATTGGCATTATCACCCTGCGGTTTATGGCGGGGCTGTTTATTCGCTGGCTGGATGAGTTTGAGCATTTAGAAGACGCCGGCTTTATCACCGTGGGATTTGTGGGCGTTCGTCTGCTGGTGCGGGTAATTGACGCCAATTTAGTGCCTCCAGAGTGGACGATGGTGCTAGTGATTGCCCTCGTGTTTGCCTGGGGCTTTTCGAAGCGCGTCGAAGAGAGCGCCAGCGTTGAATCAGCTCATTTGGGCAATGGCAAAATGCCTACTGTTGCCGAGTTAGAGGCCCAAGGCAGTATTTCTGCGGAGGCTGCCCCTAATCAGGAAGATGCCACCCCAGCACTTCCCCTTCAGCAAGACTAAAAGGCCCTGTCTTCAGCCGCATTAGGCCGCTAGAGATAGGAGCACCAGTCGCTCCAGCCGCCGGGGTAGAGCTTAGCCATTGGCCGACCTGCCACGGTTCGGGCCAGCAGGTTGACGCAGGCCGTTACCCCTGAGCCGCAGTAAACGATCACCTCCTCGGCATCGTTTAAACCGGCCCAGTTTTGGTTTAGCTCATCGGCGGGTTTCATGTGGCCGTTCTCGGCAGAAACATCTTGCCAGAAGTAGTTCACCGCACCGGGAATGCTGCCTGCCACTGGGTCGATGGGTTCGACTTCGCCCCGATAGCGGTCGGGCGATCGCGAATCGAGCAGCACCGTGCCTTCCGGGCGATCGCGCACCGTCTCCCAATCGACAATCCAGTCCTGGCGCAGCGCGGGCACAAAGTTGCCCGATCGAGGCGCAGGGATCTCGGTACTGGTGGGATAGTCGCCCTGCACCCAGCCTGACCAGCCGCCATCGAGCACGGCCACATTGTCGTGGCCCAGGTAGCGCAGCAGCCACCAGAGGCGCGAAGCAAAGGCAAAGCGACTATCGTCATAGGCGACGACGAGGGTAGGTTCTGGCCCGTTAGACTCTACCCCCATCGTTGTGAGCCGTTGGCTGAAAGTGTCGCGATCGGGCAGTGGGTGGCGACCCCCGTGGCGCTGCACTGAACTGGATAGATCTCGATTGAGGTGTAGGTACCAGGCGTCAGGAATGTGGCCAGCGGCATACTGCTGCTGACCCTGCTCGGCATCGGCTAGGGCAAAGCGGCAGTCGGCGACGACAACTTTGGGGTCATCCAGGTGCTGGGCTAGCCAGTCGGCGGTTACTAAGTTGCGAGGGTAGGTCATAGATTAGACGAACGGGATAACACGGAAGGTTAAAGTCTGGTCTAGCGATGGATAGCGGTGCGCCGTAGAAGTAGGGTATAAGGTTGCTGAACTGGCGACTTAGTCGTCGTGGAATCTATTGGTAAGGAATGCGGGCGGTGCGAAATGCGGGTGTTCAAATAGAGTACGGCCAACCTTTTTAATCAGCAGATCCTATTCAACGAGGCGCTGTTATGACTATGGACACTCAACCGAGTACTGAGATTAAAACAGCAACGGGCTGGGTCATGGCCCTCAGCGTAGGTCTGATTATCTTAGGTATTTTGGCAATTTTAATGCCGGCGATCGCCGCTGCTATTTTCACCTCCGCCATTGGGTGGATAGCCGTAGTCGGCGGAATTTTGCAGGTCGTACAGGCGTTTCAGGCACGAGCGGTCAGGGCGCTGGGGTTGAGCTTAGGGGTGGGCCTGCTCTATGTGGTGGCGGGGCTCTACATTCTGTTTAATTTAGCGAAAGCGACGGCGGCGCTGACATTAGCTTTTGGCCTATTGTTTATTGCCGAAGGCATTATTACTATCGTGATGGCGTTTACCTACCGGGCTGGGCGCACCATGTCGTGGTTCGTGGCGATCAATGGCATCATCACGCTGATTCTGGGGATTTTGGTGATCAATCGCTGGCCGTTTAGCTCGCTTTGGCTAATTGGCTTTTATGTTGGGGTTAGCCTATTGTTTAGCGGGGCTTCGCTGCTAGGGGCAGCGGCGGCCGCCCGGAGGGAAGTTGCCTAGGACCGTTCATGCCCGGAGATTATATTCTCTTTGCTCAGCACGGCTGGGCTGACACCAATCAGTCGATGATGACCCTGGCAGAGCAGCTGGTGGGCGATCGCGCGCAGATCGTGGCTCCCTGCCTCAACTACGCCATGACCTGGCTGCGGATTTCTCCGCTGGTGGATGAGGTCGATGCTCTAGCCACGGCGACGCTAGCGAGACAGCCTAGTCTACCAGTACGAATTGTGGGCCACTCGATGGGGGGCTTGATTTGGCTGGAGGTGCTCGATCGCCATCCCGACTGGTGGCCCAGGGTAGAGTTTTTGACGTTGGTGGGCTCCCCGGTGGGTGGGGCCGACCTGGGCCGCATTCTGGATCCGCTGAAGATAGGAGTCGGCATTGCCGCTGATCTGGGGCGCGATCGCCGCCCCCTAGCCGCTCGGCTCGCTGCCGCCATCACCACCCTATCGATCGCAGGCGATGTGGATAGGGGCAGCGATGGCACCATCACCATTGAGAGTACGCGGGTGCCCAACGGGCAATTTGTCTGCCTGGGGGGCATCAGCCACGCGGCCTTGCGCTGTCACCCTCGGGTGGTGGCGCAGATTCAACAGTTTTGGCAGGGCGACAGCCTGAGCGCGCCGCTATTGCCCCATTCTCTGGTGGAGCAGCTGCGTCAGATACCCGGTATGACCGATGCCCACCAGCGCGACTTTGCCCGCGCCACACCCTGGCACACCTTCGCCGACGGTACCAGTATTCGCCTGTGGCTCAGCCCCTTTGGCATTCACCACGTGTTTTTGGCCTCTGCTGAGAATGACTGCCTGTACTCAGGCTATGTGGGCTGGCTGCACGGCGGGGAACTGTGGCACAGCCTAGGGGCACTGCGGACAGACGCCAAACTATTCCGAAGCTGGTGAGTCGGTGGGGGGGCGATCGCCCAAGCGGCGAGTGGAAGTCAGCGGACTGGAGATAGAGAGGCCATCCTCACTGACCAGGCCCGCGGTGACATCGACGCTGCCCTCGCTGCGGTCTTGCCGGTACTGCTCAACGGCGGCGTTAACCTGGTCTGCGATCGCCCAGGCGGCCTTCGAGGGGGGCGGCGACTGCTGCAAAATATTCAGCTGAAAACTAACCTGCTCAATCAGCAGTTTCTCATCAATGACGCTGAGCTGGGTGCCAATGTTGAAATCAACCTGATTTTTAAGCACCGCACTCAGAGCTAGAGCAATCAGATCGGCCCCGATATTGATTAGGGTCGGGGCATGACTTTTGACGTAAGCGGTAACGGTCTCACCTACCGCCTCGGCCATGGGTCGCTGAGCTAGGGCGGTGGCGAGGGTTTCGGCGATCGCTAGGTAAGCCGGGTCGATGGCGGCGCTAATACCCTTGACATCAAAGGATTGCACAATCTGACTGATCAAGCCCAGGGCTTCTGAACGGGTCAGAGGCCGATAGTCAGCGATCGCCCTGCCCAGCAGCGGCATGATGGAGGTAACTATCATCCTCAAAGCGTCTGGGGTGAGATTGGGCCTATAGCGCTGCACGTAGGCCGCGAGAATACCCTGCGCCTCTTGCTCCAGATGCCGCTGCCAGCGGTGGGTTTCCTTGGCCAGGGCACTGGTAGCGCGATCGACGATGGCATTTTTGAGATCGTCAGCGGTGAGACCATCGAGCACCTGCTGAGCCACGGCGTCGATCAGAGCAGCGGGCTCTTCGGGCCGATATAGCCGTAATAGGGTGCCGAGCAGACCCTGCACCTGTTCGGGAGAATTGGGTAACCCATAGAGTCGCCCGTAGGCGCTGAGACCGCTAACCAGCGTTGCGGTCACCTCGGGGTCACGGGAAGCAGAGGTCAGATCCTCAGGCGGCATCGTCAACCTCCTTGATGGGAGTGAAGGGACTATCGACTCTTGCCTAGGCACCCTCCTCAATCTTAATTGCAGGCTGGCTTGGGCCGCCTCACCTCTGCGGGTACTCTACCTGGGTTCTAAACGGTCTACTCTAGATTGCCGTTGTAGCCACGGGGCGTAATCAGCCAGGGGCCGTGGCGCTGGGTGCTCTGGTTGCCGATCAGCACCACCGTCAGCATGTCGATGGGCGCCTCTAGCAGGTTGGCTAACGTTGTGCGGTGAATCATCTCGTCGGGGCGATAGACCGACTTCACCACCGCCACCGGAGTATCGGGCGATCGGTGGGCCATCAAAATGCGGTGGGCGGTAGCGATCTGCTCGGTGCGGGTTTTTGATTTGGGGTTGTAGAGCGCCACCACGAAGTCGGCCTGGGCCGCTGCCTCTAGCCGCTTCACAATCACCTGCCACGGGGTAAGCAGGTCGCTGAGGCTAATGGCGCAGAAGTCGTGCATCAGCGGTGCTCCTACCCGAGCCGCGGCAGATTGGAGGGCTGAAATGCCGGGGAAGACCTCCACCGAAGGAGTTTCGCCATCCCAGCCGGTGCCCTGGAGCTGCTCTAGCACCAGCCCGGCCATGCCGTAGATGCCGCAGTCACCGGAGGACACCACGGCTACACTCAAGCCCCAGCGGGCCAGATCAATGGCACGATCGGCGCGCTGGCGCTCTTGGGTAATAGGCCAGGGCTCAACAATTTGACCAGGCCGGCAGAGGGGGCGAATTTGGTCAATATAGAGGCCATAGCCGATGACCACGTCGGCGCGGGCGATCGCCCCCTTCGCCGCTGGCGTGATCTGGTTCAGATCGCCGGGGCCGGTACCCACCAATGCCAGATGCCCAGCACGGGGAATGTATTCGCGCTCGGATTGGGCGATCGCCACCGTCACTGCCCCCGGCTGCCCCTCCACCCGCACCACCTGCTTGGTCACCCGCAGCTCGCCCCCCGCCGCCAACATCGCGGCGGCCTCCGCCACGCTGGGGGTCTGCACCGCCGCTTCCACCACTGTGGACGGGTTGGGGACGGGGATAGTTTTCAGTTCTTCTGCGGTAAAGCAGCGTAAGGGCCAATGTCGTTCTTGGCAGAGGGCAACTAACCCCACTTCGTCGGCTTTGAGGTCGAGGCTGGCGATACCGGCGATCGCTCCCGAGGCAAAGTGTCCGGCTCGGCAAACCCGTGCGATCGCTGCCTCAATTACCGCCTGGGGTGTACCTCGTTCGCAGCCGATGCCCACCCACAGCACTCTCGGGTGCCACTGGGCTTTAGGAAAATCACTGTCTGGGGCAAATTGCCGCTGAATCGGGCTGATCCACAGCCGAGCAGCGGGGTTGCGGACCGACTCAAAGACAAAGGGATGGGTCGGGGGCAAGTGGTCTTGCCAGAGGGTGGTGCCGCAGTCTTGCAGTACCTCGATGGGTTTGCCGTGGGCCAAGGCGGCACTCACCCCCGTCCAATCGCCGTTGCCCTTGCTCCAGCCAAAGGGCACCCCCAGCACATCCACCCCCGGCAACCCGTGGGTCGCAGCTGACCCAGTAATCACGGGCTCTGCCCCCAGCAGCTGGGCGGTCTGATGGGTCAGCGCATCCGCACCGCCCTGGTGTCCGCCGCAGAGACTGATCACCTGATTACCTGTTTCAGCCACCACTACCACCGCTGGATCGGTCGCTTTATCGGCCAACAGCGGCGCAATCAGCCGCACCACCGCCCCGGTAGCTAGGGAAAAAATGAGCCCGTCGTGGGTGGGCCAGAGCTGGGCAATGGTCTCAGGCAGGGAACCTTCGTAAACCCGAGCTTGGATCGCTAAAGACTCCGCTTCGGCGGCTAGGCTGCGAGGCAACCATAGGGTAGCGGGGAGACCTGTGACCAGGGGCAGCAGGGATTTGAGTCCAGCGGGAGTAACAGCGATCGCAGCAAAGGACGGCAACAAAAGACCTCAAAGAACCTGAAGTACTTCATTTTAGAAGACATCATTGCCCCAGGGCACTGCAAGGTTGAATTGTCTGTAGCTTTGCTCTGCCCATAACCCAGGGATAAGACAGCCGGGACGGCTATCCCACAAGACCATAAACAATTCCTCGGTCTTGGTGAGATAGGCATCCTGCCTGTTCTGGGCGATGTACCATACCGACTCGGCTTAGTAGTAGTTGCCAATCTTGCGGTGGTGGATAGCGGTCTGGCCATCGGGGTCAGACACTTTGCCGTCGTGCACCGTGCAGTAGACGATCCAGTGGTCGCTCACCTCCATGCGGCTGGTGACTTCGCACTCTACATAGGCCAGGGCATCGGCCAGCAGGGGCGAGCCGTTGTTGGCGGGGCGGGTGCGCACTCCGGCAAAGCGATCGGCACCGGGAGCAAATCGCTTGAGGAAGTGCTTCATCAAGCCCAGGTGCTTGCCCTCTTCGAGAATGTTGAGCACAAAGGTATCGCCCACCTGCATCAGTGACTCAATGGCGCGGTCTTTCGCCACGGCCACCGAAAAGCCTAGGGGCTGAAAGCTAACCTGAGCGACCCAGGAGGCCAGCATGGCGCTGGAAACCTGACCCTTTTTAGCGGTGATGATATACAGCCCGCTGCTAATGCGGCCCAGCGCTTTCTCTAGGTCGACATCAAGGGATTTGAGCTTCTTCATCTTGCCTGCCTGGGCGAGGCCCTGACCCAGGTCAGTACCGGCCTCTTCGCACGACTGATAGATGGCCCCGGTGGGGGTGTCTTTAATGCGAATGGGTGTAAAGGACTGGATCAGCTCCAGATCTTGAAACTTGTTGGCCAGGGGATCGACCGGCTCATCGTCACCGCCGTAGGACTCGTATAACCCGATGGTTTGCTTGCCGTGCACCGCAGCCAGAATGGTGCCCAGGGTGGTCTGGGTTTCTCTGGCCCCGACCCCAGAGGCGGGGGGCATGCCAACGACTAGTCCCTTGGCCCGAGCCACCAGCTCCGTCACCTCCTGAGGGTCGGCGGAGCGCATATCCATCATTTCGACGGCGACGCCGGTTTTGGTAATGCCGCGAGCAATGGATTGGGAAAGGCGATCGCTATACCCGTAATCCGACACGTAGAACACCGCCACCAGGTCTTCGGCCTTGGTCTTCTCCTGGCTCCAGCGCTGGTAGCGGCCGGTCAGCTCGGCCACGTTGTAGCGCAACAGGGGGCCATGCCCTGTGGCCACCATTTTGACTGGGGGTAGCGCTTCCATGCGCTTCATTGCACCAAGCACCGATCGCGCGTTGGGAGCCATTAGGCATTCGTAGTAAAAGCGAAAATCGGGGGAAACCAGCTCTAGATTTTCGTCGTAGGGGGCATCGCTGCAAAAGTGCATGCCAAAGGCGTCGCAGGTAAATAGCACGCCGGTTTTGTGGTCGTAGGTAAAGATGGTGTCGGGCCAGTGCAGGTTGGGAGCGCTAATAAACTCCAGGGTGTGGCCGTTGCCCAGCTCTAGGGTGTCGCCATTTTTCACGATCAAGCGCTCAAAGGGGCGATGCACCAGGTCTTCGAGAAAGGCGATCGCCACCTTGGCCCCCACCACCACTGCCTGGGGAGCCAGCTCTAGCACGTCGCGCACTAGGCCACTGTGGTCGGGCTCGGTGTGGCTAATGATTAGGTAATCGATGGTTTTGGGGTCGATTTCGCCAGTTAGGGTCTTGAGATAGAGCTCCTGAAACTTGGCGTGGGAGGTATCGACCAGGGCTACTTTCTCGCCGCGAATGATGAAGGAGTTGTAGGTGGTGCCGTTTTGCAGGCCAAACTCAATGTCGAAGCGATCGCGATCCCAGTCTAGGGAGCGAATGGTGGTGGTGTCGTCAGCCACCCCTTCGACCTGAACAGTAAGGCGCTTCTGCGCTGGTGCCGCTACAACCATGGAGAACCTCCTGCAAAATTTAGGTGCTGCCAACCCGGAGTGCAAGCCAGGGGTTTAGCAACTAAAACGTTTCTTAACTATAGGTATTCTCGCTTAAAACCGCGAGGCTTGGGGTCAAAATCCCTTATCGCTTTAATTGCGATCGGTAACCATTGGCAATGGGGAAGGGCATATTTTGAGTACCCTAGAATTAAGCCCATGAACAATTCCCCCCCTCGTCGCCTTGGTGCTCAGCTTGGCCACCAACCTGGGGCGCTTCCAGGTCAAAAATAACGCTTGCAGAATAACCTCGTAACTTGCTTCAGAGTCTGGCTGAAAGCCCATCAGCCCTGTCATTTCTCCATACTTCCTGCGTAATAGCCTATGTCACTCCCCACTGGAGCCCTGGTTCTTGAACCCACTGCCGATGGTTCGATGACGCTGTTTTCAGAAGATTTTGGCGAGTGGTTCCACAGCCGCGACGGGGCCTACGCCGAGGCCAAAACCACCTATGTAGACGCCACCGACTTGGCCGGTTTTGCCTTGGCTCCAACCCTGACCGTATTGGATGTCTGCTACGGGCTAGGCTACAACACCGCCGCTGCTCTATCGACCGTTGCCCAGGGCAACCCTGCCTGCCAGGTGCGGTTGGTGGCCCTAGAGCTCGATGCGCGCGTGCCACGCTAGGCTGTGGAGGCCGGGTTGATTAATGGATGGCCTACAGCCGTGCAAACCTGCCTGCGGGAACTGGCTGCCACTGGCCAAGCGACCCGCCCTGGACTTGACGCCACCCTGCTGTGGGGCGATGCCCGCCAGCGCATTCAAGCGCTCGCCTCGTCAGGAGTTAAAGCTGATGTGATTTTCTTTGACCCGTTTTCACCGCCCCGCTGTCCAGAATTGTGGACGGTGGAGTTTATTGAGCAGGTAGCGACCTGTCTGCACCCCCAGGGTCGCCTGGTCACCTATTCCTCCGCGGCTGCGGTGCGGGTGGCCTTTCAGCTGGCCGGGCTCTCTGTTGGGCCGGTGAATGCTGTTGGCCGTCGCTGGCCGGGTACTCTGGCTCAAGTAAGCTCTGAGGGCTTAATGCCGTTGTCGGTGCAAGAGCAGGAGCATTTGCTGACTCGGGCCGCAGTCCCCTACCGCGACCCTACCCTGAGCGCCAGCGCCGAGGCTATTCGGCAGCGCCGCCAGCAGGAGCAGACTGCGTCAAACTTAGTACCAACGTCGCGCTGGCGCAAGCGGTGGCTGCCCCCGTATGAAAAAAAACTATCTCCCCGATAGGCTGTAGGTTAGCTCTGTTGATCGGTTATTGCCATTCTTAAGGTTCTTGCTGTGCCCTACCGAAACCCTCTGCCACCCCGTGTGCTTGTGGTCGACGACCACGCCCCCAGCCGCATGGCTGCCGTAGCGCTGTTGTCAATCGATGGCTATCAGGTGGAGCAGGCAAGCTGCGGGCAGAGCGCCCTGAGCCGAGTCTTGCAGCACCAGCCTGACTTGATTTTGCTGGACGTGATGATGCCCGGCCTCGATGGGTTTGAGGTGTGTCGTCAGCTCAAAGAGAACGACAACACGCGGCTGATTCCGGTGGTGTTTGTCACGGCCCTGGGCGATCGCGAAGCCCGGCTGCAAGGCATTGAAGCGGGGGGCGACGACTTTCTAACTAAGCCCTTCGACCAGCTCGAACTTTCGGCCCGAGTCAAGTCGCTGATTCACCAAAAGCGCCTCAACGAAGATCTTGACCATGCCGAAAAGGTGTTGTTTTCTATTGCCCGCACCATCGAGAGCCGCGACCCGAACACGGGGGATCACTGCGATCGCCTGGTCAGCCTCGGGCGTGCCTTTGGCCAATACCTAGGGCTTTGCCCAACCCACATTCGCGATCTTGCCTGGGCGGGCTACCTGCACGACATTGGCAAAGTGGGCATCCCTGATGCCGTGCTGCTCAAAACCGGTCCTCTCACCGTTGCCGAGCGCGCCATCATGGAGCAGCATGTCGCCATCGGCGAGACCATCTGCTGTCCCTTGCGCACCATGCAGGGAGTACTGCCGATCATTCGTCACCACCACGAGCGCTGGAACGGCAACGGCTATCCCGATGGCCTAGCCGGGGCGGCTATTCCGCGACTGGCTCAAATTTTTCAGCTGATCGACATTTTTGACGCGCTCACCCACGATCGCCCCTACAAACCCGCCTTCTCCATGGAAGAATCGCTCCAGATCATGCGCCAGGAAGTAGAGCGGGGCTGGCGCGACCCAGCGCTAGTTGACCAGTTTGAAACCTTTATTTGCGCCTATCAACCCGACGCCGTTTTGGGCCTAAACATTACTGCTCGACAGGGCGAACGGCTCGAGCCCGCTAAGCAGCGTAACGTTTAACTTGCGCTAGGTGAGGGCTGTTTACTAAAAACTACGGCCAGTTGAGCCTCGTTTTCCACAAATCTTTTGATTATGTAGCGCGGTTGTCTTTTTTGAGAGACAAGCCGCCCGTACATTTGTTTAATATTCCTGATTACGCCACCTGAACTCCGTTTGGGGCTGCGATTCCACTAAGAATCGCTTCGCGAATCGCCAGGGTGTTGACTCTAAAGCCCCAGCAAACCGATTTTGACATTGAGCTTTTAGCTAGCTTGCCCCAGCTAGACACGGCCTGAGGTCGCCAGAAAAGGGCTTTTTTTTAGCCTGGTATTTGGTGCTTGGCCTGAACCGAGGCAAACATAGCCAAGATTTTAGGGATTAATTTAGACACACGTTTAGGGGATTTTACACACCGTGGATGCACCGCAGAAGCTGGCCTTTATTGTTCAATCGAACCGCTTGCAAGGGCTCATGTGGCAGGCGCTGCTAAAGTCCCAAAAGCTGGCCGTCATTCTAGAACCCGCTAAGGGCGACCTAGCCGACTGCATTGGCCAAATTGCCAGCGCCGGGCTGACTTTGCCCGATGTCATTGTGTTAGACACCGAAGCAGCGGAGCTCAACCCCTACGAGTTTTGCCGCTGGTGCCGCGCCACCTTCCCCACCATGCAGATTTTTCTGACCCGGTGTCGTGAACTTCACATCTCGGATACTGAACGGCGCTGGGCTAAGCAGCAGGGAGCAACCGACTTTCTCTGCGGCTTTGACCGTGACACCCTGATGAGCGGTGCCACTAACAATGTCAAACGCATTTTGACCAGCCTTGACTACCCCTTTCTCAACGAGAAGGCGCTGCTCACAGTGCTGCTCAATATTCGTCGTCAGTTGGGTACTACCCAAGCCACCGGGGCTCTCGCCAGTCGTCCAGTGCGCGAGGTTAAAGGTGCTGGGCTTGCCTTGGCTGATGCTAAGCCGTCTCCAAATGCGCCCAGCGGTCCAGTAAGCCCGTCTGCGACCCCCGATCCTCTAAATGATGTTGACTGGGTCACTTCTGGCCTCCGCGCCCTGGGCAATGGGGTAGCTCGCAAGGCCGCCAAAGAGTCGTTCGCACCCCCCCCAGCGGTCAAGTCGAGCGCGTTACCCAAGCCGAGCGCGTTACCCAAGTCCTTAACTACCGACGAGAAACTAGCCGATGGTAGTACCGTGCGCCGCTACCGGGGAGTGGTTTACTAACGCTTGCCAGCGTAGCTTGAAGAGTTGAGTTCATCCTTAAATCTGGCTAACGTCATCACAGAACAAACCGGCAGAGATTTATTGAATCTCTGCCGGTTTGTTCTGTTGGTTGCCGCAGTTAAGCGTCGGCTTCAGGGGCTGAGTCGGCTTTTTTAGACGCAGACTTAGTGGGCGATCGCCGAGTTGTGGTCTTAGTGGTTTTTGAGGCCGCAGACTTTTTCGTGCCAGTAGCCTTGGTGTCCGTAGACGACTTGGCGGTAGTTGCTTTAGTCGTTTTCTTAGCCCCGCTGGCCTTGCTGGCTGCTGCCGTCTTGGTGGTGCGCGAGGTGGTCGCGTTGCCCTTGCCACCCTTGCCCTTTTTGGTCGAGGCCTTGGCGTTAATCCAGCTGAGAGCCTCCTCTAGGGTGACGGCATCGACCTCAACCCCTTCGGGCACCGAGGCATTGACCTTGCCGTGCTTAACGTAGAGGCCGTAGGGGCCGTTAAACACCGCCACCTGCTCATTGTCGTCAGGGTGGGCACCCAGCTCTTTGAGCGGATCGACCTTCTTGCGGCCGCGCCCAGCCTTGGGCTGGGCCAGCAGTTCCAGAGCGCGCTCGAGGGTGACGGTGAGCACGTCGTCATCGCCCTTGAGGGAGCGATAGTCGCGGCCCTCTTTGCCCTGGTCATGGACAATATAGGGGCCAAAGCGGCCCTGACCAGCCTTGATGGACTTGCCCGTTTCTGGGTGAGCACCCAGGTTACGGGGAAGCTGCAGCAGCCCCACCGCCATTTCCAGGGTGACGGCCTCCATCTGAGTGCCCTTGGGCAGCGAGGCCCGCTTGGGGTTGGGGTTGTCGTCGGTGGGTTCGCCGAGCTGCACGTAGGGGCCGTAGGGGCCAATGCGCAGAAAGATCGGTTCCCCAGTATCAGGGTGCAGGCCCACTTTGTCAGGGCCTTCGACCTTCTGCTTGATGATGCGCTCAATCTGCTCGCTATCGAGGTCAGCGGGGGGCACATCGGCGGGGATGGAGGCCTTCACCGACTCTTCGCCAGTGCCAATCTCGACGTAGGGGCCGTAGCGACCAATGCGGATTTTGGCATCGAGATCGTCGAGCAGCACCGTGCGGGCGGCGGTGGGGTCGATCTGAGTTTCGCGCTCCTGCACCAGGGTCTCTAGGCCCTGGTCACCGGAGTAAAACGCCTTAAGGTAGGGCAGCCATTCGACTTCGCCTGTGGAAATGTCGTCGAGGGTCTGCTCCATGCGGGCAGTGAAGTGCACATCCACCAGGTCGGGGAAGTTTTGCTCCAGCAGTTCGGTCACCGCAAAGGCCGTGAAGGTGGGGATCAGGCTGTTGTTGACCAGGTTGACGTAGCCGCGATCGATGATCGTGCTAATCACCGTGGCGTAGGTGCTAGGGCGGCCAATGCCCTCGCTCTCGAGCACTTTAACCAGGGTGGCCTCGGTGTAGCGAGCGGGGGGCTGGGTTTCGTGGCCGATCGCCTCCAGATCAGTACAGCTGAGGGCATCACCCGTGGCCAGGGTTGGCAACAGCACCTCCTGGTCTTCGATCGCCGCATCGGGGTCGTCAGAGCCTTCCACATAGGCCCGGAAGAAGCCGGGAAAGTCGATGCGCTTGCCCGTAGCGCGGAAGATGGCGTTCTCTACCTCAATGGAGGCGGTGATGTTGGTTTGACGGGCCTCGGCCATCTGGCTGGCCACGGTGCGCTTCCAGATCAGGTCGTAGAGGGAGGCTTCACGACCAGTTAACCCCGTTTCCTTAGGGGTTCTAAAGGTGCTGCCAGCGGGGCGAATGGCCTCGTGAGCCTCCTGGGCACCCTTCGATTTAGTGGCGTACTGGCGAGGCTTGGGGCTGAGGTAGTCGGTGCCGTACTTGGTGGTCACACAGGCGCGGGCGGCGGCGATCGCCTGCTCCGACAGGTGCACCGAGTCGGTACGCATGTAGGTGATGTAGCCCTGCTCATAGAGGTTTTGGGCCACTCGCATAGTGTCGCGAGCCGAGAGCCGCAGCTTGCGGTTGGCCTCCTGCTGGAGGGTAGAGGTGGTAAACGGTGGGGCGGGCTTGCGGTTGTTGGGTCGCTCTTCCAGGTTGCTGACGGTCCACAGACCTGCTTGCAGGCGGGTTTGCAGCTCACGGGCCTGGGTTTCGTCCAGCAGCACCACGTCACGGCCCTCGGCTACGCGACCGGTGGCTTCGTCAAAGTCGCTGCCGTTGGCCAGGCGGGTGCCGCCCAGGGAGTAAAGCTTGGCTTCAAAGGCGCTCTTATCTTTGAGCAGGCTGGCCTTGAGATCCCAGTAGGAGCCTCGGCGGAAGGCGCGGCGTTCTTGCTCGCGCTTGACCACCACTTTGACCGCCACCGACTGCACTCGGCCCGCGGACAAACCGCCGGCAATCTTCTTCCACAGCAGCGGCGAGAGCGTGTAGCCCACCAGGCGGTCTAGGATGCGGCGGGTTTCCTGGGCGTGGACCAGCTGGCTGTCGATGTCGCGGCAGTTGTTGAGAGAGGCTTGAATCGCCTCCTGGGTAATCTCGTGAAACACCATGCGCCGCGTCGGCACCTTGGGGTTTAGCACCTGGAGCAAGTGCCAGCTAATGCTTTCGCCCTCGCGGTCTTCGTCAGTGGCCAGCAGCAGTTCGTCGGCCTGTTTGAGAGCGTCTTTAAGGGTTTTGACGATCTTTTTCTTGTCGCTGGGCACGATGTACAGCGGCGCGAAATCATCCTCTGGATTGACTCCCAGCTGAGCCCACTTCTCGCCCTTAACGTTGGCGGGAATCTCGCTGGCCGATCGCGGCAAGTCGCGCACGTGCCCCATAGACGCCTCAACCCGGTACCCCGACGGCAGGTAGTTGCGAATCGTTTTAGCCTTGGTGGGTGACTCGACAATGACAAGGGTTGACATAGGTCTGCTGGCGCTTCGGTGGTAATCGTTAGCAATCGCGGGCGGGCTCGGTAACCTACAGCTTTATAGCGGGTTTTGGCAAACCTATTTATATAGTTTGCGGCGCAGGTGTGGTGGCCAGATGATCAACACTGTACTGCACACCTACCGAACTGCTGGGGTCTTTAGCCATGAAAACTTAATCATTGGCAGCCTTCAGCAGAGCTTAAGGTTGAGCTAATCAACCATAAGCTACATAAATAGATCATTCCGCTAGCTATCGTCCAGCCCTAAGCTTCAGTTTGGGTAGGGTGAGAGAAAAGTTCTCTGGTCGGAGGGCTGCGATCGCGTTACCATCGGCCCAGGGCACGCCATCAATTCCCTCGTATTTTGAGTGGAATTGGGGCAACGGGCGATCGTCAACCTGAGGATGATCATTGAGTCTTAGCCCCTGGTCACTGTACGGTTGACCTGGTACGGTAAAAAATAATCTTGCGAGAAAAAGAACCCATGGATCTCGTCAACCTCGGGGCACAGCTCAATGCTGGCACTATCTGGCCAGAGGCCGTTCTGGTAGTCACGATCTTGGTGATTTTGGTCGGCGATCTGATCCAGGGTCGCTCCTCTTCCTCCTGGACCCCCTATGCGGCCATGGCCGGAGGGCTAGGGGCCACCGCTGCCCTCGTGTTGCAGTGGTCGATGGTCAACCCCGTTGGCTTCTTGGGAGCCTTTGAAGCTGACGATTTGAGCATTGTGTTTCGCGGCATTATTGCCCTGTCGGCGGTGGTGACGGTGCCCATGGCCATTCGCTATGTTGAGCAGTCGGGCACCTCACTGGCTGAATTTTTGGTGATTTTGCTCACCGCTACCCTGGGGGGCATGTTTCTCTCGGGGGCCAGCGAGCTGGTGATGATTTTTGTCGCCCTTGAGACCCTCAGTATTTCGTCGTACCTGCTGACCGGCTACATGAAGCGCGATCCCCGCTCCAACGAGGCGGCGCTCAAGTACCTGCTGATTGGGGCAGCGAGTTCGGCAATTTTCCTCTACGGCTCGTCGCTGTTGTACGGGTTGTCTGGGGGGGAGACTCGGTTGGGTGCGATCGCCACCAACATCGTCGGCGATGGTAGCCAGGCCCCGATCGGCCTAGTGGTTGCTCTGGTGTTCGTGATTGCCGGTATTGCCTTTAAAATTGCCGCCGTTCCCTTCCACCAGTGGACTCCCGACGTTTACGAAGGCTCCCCGACCCCAGTGGTAGCTTTTCTGTCGGTGGGTTCCAAGACTGCTGGCTTCGCCCTCGCCATTCGTCTGCTGGTGACTGCCTTTCCGCTAGTGTCGGAGCAGTGGCACTTCGTCTTCACCGCCCTGGCAATTCTCAGCATGGTGCTGGGCAACGTGGTGGCCCTGGCTCAAACCAGTATGAAGCGCCTGCTAGCCTACTCCTCCATCGGCCAGGCCGGATTTTTAATGATTGGTCTGGTGGTAGACACCGACGCCGGCTACGCCAGCATGCTCTACTACCTGCTGGTCTACCTGTTTATGAACCTGGGCGGCTTTACCTGTGTGATCTTGTTCTCGCTGCGCACGGGCACTGACCAAATCAGTGAGTACGGTGGCCTATACCAAAAAGATCCCCTGCTCACTCTGGGTCTCAGCATTTGCCTCCTCTCTCTAGGGGGCATTCCGCCCATGGCTGGGTTCTTCGGCAAAATTTACATCTTCTGGGCTGGTTGGCAGGCCGGCGCCTACGGTCTGGTGCTGGTAGGATTGGTGACCAGCGTAATCTCCATTTACTACTACATCCGCGTCATCAAGATGATGGTGGTCAAAGAACCCCAGGAAATGTCTGATGCGGTGAAGAACTACCCCGCCATTCGCTGGGATCTGCCTGGTCTACGTCCCATGCAGGTGAGTCTGATTTTGGCGGTAGTGGCCACGTCTCTAGCGGGTATTTTGTCGAACCCTCTGTTTACCATTGCCAACAATGCGGTTATTCAGACCCCCATGCTGCAAAACCACGGTGCACAGGTAGCTGTGAGCCCGATCGCCGAGACTGCGCAGAACTGAAGGTTAAAGGTATAGGGTTGAAGGGGTCAAGGATATGCCCTATCCTTGACCCCTTAGCTTTAAAGCCCCAGGCATTCCTAGCGATCGGTTCGTCTAGACCTATGACGCCAAGCCTAGGCAGTAGCGCTACTGGTCGTGAATCCTCCGCTTTAAGGACAAGGGGGACACTGCTCTAATAGGTATCCATTACGCCCCAGTTTTGCCAAATTGGCATCAGGTTGGGCTTGTGGAGCTAGCTTCGGTAGGCATCACCGAGTTGAGCTGCGGCTTGGATGTATGCGGTTCAGGATAGGCGGCGAGGGGCAGCAGCAGCCGGCTGTGGGTGCGACCATCGTCAAGGATCGAAAAGCTAATTTCGCCCCCCAGCTGAGTGATCAGCAGTTTGCAGATGGCCAGATGCAGCCCCGGCGGACCGTCTAGAGCCGAGGGGGCCAGCACGTCGATGGGATTGATCTGGTTGAGTTCTTCGAGCAGGCGCGGTAAGCACTGACCGTCGTCGGTTACCGATAGCTCGACCCAGTCAAGGTTGAGCACTCGGCACCAAAGGTCGATGCGTCCTCCCACCGGAGAGCGGTTGCAGGCGGCCGCCATGACCTCGTAGAGAATCAGCTCTAGCTTGAGCATGTCGCCGCCCAGCACGACGTTGCTCTCGTTGTGCACCTTAGACCAGAGCTGACGGGCCTCTAGAATCGGGTTGACCCGGTCGATCAGGCGGTTGAGCAAACTAATCAACGGCATGGTCTGGTGCTGCTGGTTTAGCTGCCAGCGTTCGGTTAGTAAAACGGTTTCAGCGTTTTCCATTACAGCGGCCAGCTGGTCGTGGAGCATCTGAAGCTCACCCGCGATCGCCGTGTCCTTAACCTGTAGCTGGGCGAGATTTTGAGTCGTCTGCCCTAGCACTCGGTAGAGATCCTCCAGGCGATGGTGTTTGTACCAGTTTAGATTTTCGAGATCCTGGCGCTGCTGAGTTAGCATTGTTGTCATGGCCAGGTGCCGTCGCGACCAGGCTAGCTGACTGGTGAGCAGCTTAAAGATTGTGAGGTGGTGGTTAGCCCACTGCCGGTGGGCGGGCGATACGGCGACTACCACGCCGGTAACCATATGGGATGGAGCCGTTCTCAAGGCGGTGATGAGCAGGCGGCTACCCAAGGGCGCAGTAAACCAGTCGGTTGTTTCGGTGGGCAGCTCATTGACCGTCAGGGGCAGCATGCCGTCGGTCTGAAGTGCCCAATTGATCACAGCGTCAGATCCCACCGGAATTGGATGGTTACTCTTAACGCTGACGCTGGTATCTTGGCTGACGAACTGAGTAACGGCAGCGGTGAGGCTACCGGGCTGCCAGCTGAGCAGCAGCACTGCCGACCCGTGCAGCAGCTGCATGACGTGCTGGAGGGTGGTTTGCTCAAGCTGGTCGGGGTGCAGCCCTTTGTGCAGCGCCTGCAAGCCCCACTGAATTGATTCGTAAATGTGCTGTTGCTGGTCGAGCTGGCGCTGGAGCTGCCACTGGTGCAAAATTACGCCAATTTGTCGGGCTACGGCCTCAAACAGTGACTGCTCAGTAGTAGTCCACTGGCGGCTCATGGTGTCGCAGATCAGCACCATGCCCTCGGGGGCGTTGCCAGGGGCCACATTGCCCACCAGCACCGCCTGGGCACCCAGCTCTAGCAGGGAAGGTCGCCAAGCCATGAGCTTGAGATCGTGGGAGAGGTTGTCAATGCTAATGGCCGAGGGGCTGCGCTCGAGCATTTGCCAGTCGACATCGTCGAGGCAGGGCCACAGCATCGGCACCCCTCGAGGCCGGCCGGCCTGGCTCTGAAAGCAGAGATCGTAGCCGTTGCGATCGGGGTTAAACAGCAGCACAAAAAATTGCTGAATGCTCAGTCGGTCTTGCAGTACCTCAAAGCAGGTCTGTAGTGTGTGGTGCCAATCGACATCGCCATGGATGCCCTGAATCACGCCGGTGGTGAGGTGCTGATCGAGCTCAGTTTGGCGTACGGTTTCTCTGGCGGTGGTGGCGGGTAGCGCCACGGTGAGCAATTGCGCCGCACCAATTAGAAACTGCTTTTCGGGCTCCTTCCAAATGCGCGGGGTAGTGCCCTCTACTGAGACAAAGCCCATCAGGTCGCCCTGGCGGCTAATAGGGGCAATCATCAGAGATTCAGCCTTGAGCTGCTGCATCAGGCGATCGGAGATGATAGTTTTGAGGGCACCCCGGCTTTCGCCCACCACCACGAGCTGCTGGTTACAAAGGGCCTGGTAGAGACCGCGCACCTCATCAACGGCAATGTGCAGCGATCGCTCGTCCTCGAGTGATGTAGGGCGGATGGCTAGCCCTGGCGTGCGCTGCCAAAAGTAGTTGCCCTTGGGCTCAAACCAAAAGACGCGGGTGCGCTGGGGCGCAACAAACCGCTGGGTCTCGCGCACCACCTCCTTGAGCTGGCTGTCGACATCGGGCAATGTGCCCAGGCGGCCAATCAAAGCCAGCAGCGGTTGCTCAAGGCGCTTGGTCTGCTGCCGCTGCTGCTCAGACTCAAACTGGTGCAGCGCCTCGGCCAGTTCCCCCATGACAATGGCCAGGTAGGAGCGTTCCCCCAGGGAGGCACTCTTGCCCCACTCAGAAGACGCCAGCACCAGCAGGCCAAAGCACACGTCTTGACGTTTGATGGGGAAGATAATGGCGCTTTGCAGGGCCAGCTGTTTGGCGATCGTGCCCCATTCCCCGGCGCGAATTTCGTTTTGCAGGTCGGCCACAATGAGGGGGCGCTGCTGCACCACCACTTGCTCCATCACATCCCCTGGGGTGAGGTTGATCATGGTGCGAATTGCTCGCACCTGCCGGGTGCTGTGGCATCCCTTGGTGACCAGGCGGTGGTTGATGCGATCGTACAGACCGACCCAGGCCACCTCAAAATCCATCTCCTGGCGCACATGGTCTAGGGCCAGGGTTACCGCTTCTTCGGCGGTGGTGCTGCCCCGTAGCGTCTTGAGAATGCGCGACAGGGCCATGATTTGATGGTCGTGTCGGTCAGAGGAAGAATCGTGGGGTTGGGATTGCGCCATGGGCGTCAACAATCTCCTCGGTTGCAGGAAAGGGGGTTAGAAACAGATATCTGGCCCACCAGGCCGGTCCCTAGATACCCAGGGAGCTAACCGAGTCGCCGGGCTACCCCTCGGCAGGATACTGGCTAGAGCCATAACCTGCCGAGTGCAGTGACTTAATCTCTGTAGACTCCACCCAGATCTGCCAATTAGTCTTAGCGGCCGTCCAAGGCTGCTTTAATGGGGAAAGCCAACCACAGACGACGCGGTGCTGCTAACCCAAAGACCGTTGACCATGTGCTCCTGGCGTGCTCTGTAATGCGCAGGTTGTGGGCATCACTAGATCTCACCCCTAGCCAGAATCTTAGTCTACCCGCCCTCTATTTGCATACACCACTGCCGTTTGTGAAAGATCCCTACCGTCAGCTTGTGCGTCCCCTGTTGTTTCACGGGGTGACGCTCGACCCAGAGTTTCTGCACCACCGCACTATGGATTTGCTCAGCTGGTTAGGGCAGCCGGCAGAGGGGGCAGTGGTCGCCCAGCTTTATCCCTGGTTACAGCAGCAGTTTTGCCTCACTGACCCACGTTTGGCCCAGACCTGCTGGGGTTTGGGCTTTACCAATCCCTTGGGTCTGGCGGCGGGCTTTGACAAAGATGGTTTAGCGGCGCGGGCCTGGCCCCAGTTCGGCTTTGGCTCTGCTGAATTGGGCACCGTTACTCGTCATCCTCAGCCGGGCAATCCCCAGCCGCGCCTGTTTCGCCTGGTCAAGGATGAGGCGGTGCTCAACCGCATGGGCTTCAACAACCAGGGAGCAGCGGCTCTAGCCGATCGTCTCGGATCCTACTGGAGCACCCAGCGACCTACGATTCCCATTGGCATCAACCTGGGTAAGTCGAAGGTGACCGAGCTGGCCGATGCGGCTGAAGACTATCGGTTCAGTTTTCGGCAGCTCTACCCCTACGGCGACTATTTTGTGGTGAATGTGTCGTCACCGAATACACCGGGGCTTAGGTCGCTACAGGCCGCTGACCAGCTCGGCCCCATTTTGGCGGCGCTACAGGAGGAGAACGGTGGGCGCAAACCTCTACTCGTCAAAATTGCCCCCGACCTAGCCTGGCCCGATATCGACGCCGTGATCGAGCTGGCTCAAGCCTACGGACTGGCGGGCATTATTGCCACCAACACCACGATCGCAAAGGAGAGCCTCAAAACCAAGACTCTGCTACAGACCGGCAACGCCGTCGTAGATGAGGCGGGGGGGATTAGTGGCGCTCCGCTGAGGTCGCGATCGACCGAAGTAATTCGTTATATCTACCAGCGCACCGGGGGCACCCTGCCAATTGTGGGTGTAGGGGGTATTTTTACCGCCGCTGATGCCTGGGATAAAATTACCGCCGGGGCTACGCTGCTCCAGGTCTATACCGGCTGGATCTATGAAGGCCCCTGGATGGTGCGGCGGGTCTTGGCAGGACTTCTGGCCAAACTAGAGGAGCATCAGCTAACCAGTATCGCGGACGTTGTGGGACTGAGCCACAGGTCATAGAGCGTTGAGCTGGATGTCGGTGCGCTCTACATAAGTTCTTGAAGTGATATGTTTTATAGCTTGCCCTGGCTCTTGATGCGCAGATAGCTCTCGACCAGCGGGTCGGAAATTTGGTGGGCTGGGGCATCGAGCACCAGCACCCCACGCCGTTTTAGGCGAGCAAAGGCGGCCTTGCGTTGGCTGAGTAAGTCCAACGCAACGGCCCGCTGGTAGGCGGCATCGACTTCGGGGGTGGGCTGCTGAGCCTGGCGATCGATCGCCGGATCCCTCAACGTAATGCAGAAGGGCAGGTGTCGCGGACGTAGCCGGGCCAAGGCCGAGAGCAGTTCGGCGCTGGCGGTTTCATCCACAATGTCGGTGATCAGCACCACCAGGGAGCGGCGGTGCTGCTGCTGGGCGGCGTGGGTGGCAGCGGCCAGATAATCCGATTCTTCGAGCACGGGCTGAATAGGGGTGAGGCGATCGATCATCTGCTGAAAGTTGGCCCGCCCGCCCTTGGGAGGAATCCAGGTGTGCAGAGTGCGATCGAATACGCCTAAGCCGACGCGATCGCCCCGACTCACCCCTGCCAACGCCAGCGACAGCGCCGCATTCATGCCCCAGTCAAAGCGGTTGAGCCCTTGCACCTGGGCGGTCATCAAGCGTCCACGATCCAAAAGGATCAGTAGGGTTTGTTCACGCTCTGGCTCCAGTACCCGCACCAGGGGCTGACTGAGGCGGGCAGTGGCCTTCCAGTCGATGAAGCGGAGGTCGTCGCCAATGCCATACTCGCGCAGCTCGGCAAATTCGGTGCCCACGCCCATGCGCCGCTTTTGCTTCATGGTGCCGGTAGCCTGGAGGGCGAGCTTGACGGAGAGCTGATTCAGGCCGATCAGATCGGGGTAGACGGCGACGGTGGCGGCGGCGGGGACTGTCCAATCAGCCCAGGCTAGCCCCAGGGGGCTGCGCTGCTGGATCTGGAGATCGCCCCAGGGATATTCGCCCCGCTGCTTGGGGTTGACGGTAAAGGTGAGGGTTTCGGGTTCCTGGCCGCTAAGGGAAATCTTCAGTGGCATGGGAGTGCCGTCAAAGGCGGTGGGGTAGTTGTCGAACAAGCGCAGGCGAACGGGGGTAGAGGATTCCCCATACAGAGAAATCGGATTGTCCCGTCCGATCGACAGACGGTGTAGCGGATCTCGCTTGATCGTCGCCCGACGGGCTTTGACTCGCAACCCATCCCAAAACATCACGGCAAGCACTGCGCCATCAAACAGCAGCAGGGCCAGGAGGGCAACGGTGAGCCGGTTAGGGGTGTCGAAAAAGTTGGCCAGCAAGGTGACGACGAGCCCGCCCCCTAGCAGTAGTCCGTACGTGCGCCCGGTGGGGATGATCGCCATTAGCGGGGCACCGCCACGCTGTCGAGCACGCCCTGGATGACGCGATCGCAGGTCAACCCATCCAATTGGGCCTCGGCCCCCAGGATTAGCCGATGGCGCAGCAAGGGCATGGCCACGGCCTTCACATTGTCGGGGGTGACAAATTCTTGTCCATTGATCCAGGCGTGGGCTTTGCTGGCGGCTAGCCACTGCACGGTGGAGCGGGGAGAGGTGCCTAGCTCCAGGTCAGCGTGCTGGCGGGTTTTGTGGGCCAGGGCCAGCAGGTAGTCGAGGATGTTTTCCTGCACGGTCACGGCTTTGACGGCATGGCGGGCGGCGAGAATGTGGTTGGCGGCGGCGATCGGTTTGAGTTGGCCAACATCTAGCCGTTTGGCTTCAAACCCGGCCTGGGCATTAATCAGCATTTGCTTTTCTGCCGCTGGGGCGGGGTAGCCGACCACGAGCTTAAACAGAAAGCGATCGAGCTGGGCTTCGGGCAGGGGATAGGTGCCCTCAAACTCCAGCGGGTTCTGGGTGGCCACCACCCAAAATAGGTCCGGTAAAGGATGACTGGTGCCATCCAGCGTCACCTGCTGTTCTTCCATGGCCTCGAGCAGGGCCGACTGGGTTTTGGGCGGAGTGCGGTTGATCTCGTCTGCCAAAAGGACTTGCGTAAAAACCGGGCCTTTTTTGAGGGTGAAGGTGCGGCTGGTCAGGTCAAAGACGTTGGTGCCCGAAATATCCGACGGCAGAATGTCGGGGGTGAGCTGAATGCGGCCAAAATCGGCCTGGATCAGCCGCGACAGGGCGCGCACCATCAGGGTTTTGCCGGTGCCCGGCACGCCTTCAAGAATGACGTGGCCCCCTGCCAGCAGGGCCACCAACAGCTCTTGCACCAGGGGTTCTTGCCCTACCACCACGCCGCTGAGGGTTTTGCCGATGCGTGCGATCGCCGCCTGTAGGTCATTCTGTTGCTTGTTCTGGCGCTCACTGGGTCGCTCGGTCATGCCCGTTGGTGTCTCCTGTGGTGTTGCCGGGGTAATGAAGGGATTGTAACCGCTTGAGCCAGTCGCGCAGCTGCCTTTCGCCCCTGAGAGTAGGGGGATTCAGAATCGCCGCCAGATCGGTGACGGGCAGGTTCGTCTGCGCATTCCAGGCCGTTTGCAGCTGTTCTACCGGCAGCAGTGTATTCCCCAGTCCCAGCGATTTTTGCAGGCGAATGCGCTCGGCCTGGCTCAGGGTCTGCACCACAAAGTCGTGGCTGCCCGCCTTGTGCAGCACCCCAGCCAGAGCTTGAATGTAGGCTCGACTGTTGTCTATCGGGGCAGCTAGCAGGGTTCGCCGCTGACCCAGCCTGCGGTTGAAGGCTAGCAGCGTCAGCAATGTTACCGCCAGGGCTTGAAGCACCACAATGGCCAGGGGTGTGCGAGCCAGGTAGTTGAGCCAGCTAGCGTCGTCGCTGCCGACCTCTCTGGCGATCGCCTCCTCATCTCGGTAGCCATGCAGGTACTCATCGACCCACACCCGCCCGCCCGAGCTCTTCACCAGCTCCGTCACCAGGGCAAAATTTCCCGGCTGGTTGGCGTAGGCGTTGGCGGCTAGGTGGGGCGTGGCCACCATCGTCACCTGGCCCGATCCAAAGGCCTGCTGCCAGACCACCGCCCCATACTCGTCTTCTAGGCCAACGCCCAACTTTGGCCCCTGGCTGTAGCGGCGGCGAGTGTCAATTTTGACCTGACCAGCGAGGCTGGTCAGGGTTTGGGAGAATGGGGCGGCAGTCGCCGGAAACTTAACGCCCAGTACCACCAGCCGATGACCGGCTTCTATCCAATCGGGCATCCAGGGTAGCAGGGCCGATAGACCTGACTCGTCGATAAACCCTGGCAGTACAGCTACCAAGGTTTCGGGAATGGCCGACCGATCTTGAATTAGGGTGACAGTGGCATCCTCAGCCTCCCCGAGCTGCTGGAGCAAATCCTCCACCGGGCGCTGCCAACGCTGCACGGTGACGCCCTGCTGTTCTAAGGAGTCGTACCAGGCGCTATAGCCTGCTGGGCCTCGGTGCCAGGTCGAGCCGCTATCTGAATAGCTGGTGGCGGGGGCGCTAACTAGCATCAGCCCCAGCAGCAGCGCCAGGGCCAGCAATGCCAAAATCAGCCTGCGGCGGTTGAGGGGGAGCGATCGCGTCACGACTGGGCGATCTCCTGGTAGGCGCGGCGGCAGCGCTGGTAGGTTTCCTCCGTTGCCAGGGCCTCGCCGTAGGTGATGCGCTCATGGGTGCGTATCAGCAGTTCATAGGGGCGGCTAGGGTCAGTAGCGATGCAGTCGAGGTATTCGCCATCGGTGCGGCTGGCGCGGTAGAGCACCCGCTCGGTATCGTTGAGCCGTGCTAAACCCGCCATATACAGCGCCTTGCAGGCTCCAAGATAGTCGCCCTGCTGGGCTAGCCGCTGAGCCTCACGCCACCAGTGGGCTGCCTGCTTGAGGGCGGCCTCGGTGGGGGTAGAGAACTGGGTTGCGCTTGTTTTCACCCGCTGCTGCCGGTAGTTGAGATAGGCCAGAGTGGCGCGGTAGAGCAGCCAGCCCGTCCAGAGGGCCAGGGCTGCGATCGCCAGCCAAAATAGCCCCTCGGCTAACGGACCGAGCCAGCCCCAATTGGGCACCTCGGGCTGGTCAATATCGACCTGAGAAAACTGGTACTCAAACCATTCCGCCACGTTCTGCCCTCCCTGGCGAATTTGCCAGGCGAGAGAATCGGTGCGGTGGGTCAGGTCGGCCATTGCAGGGGAGAGTCCAAAGCTGGCCCTATTATGGCCTAGGATTTAGACGGCTCCAGGGTAATGGCATGCTAGGTTACAGGTCTTTACGGGCGATCGCTCTCTCGTAGGCGGGGTCATGCTCGGCAAAGCTCAGCACCAGCACGCGCCTTGGGGAAGGCGTGTCATAGATGCGATAAACCAGGCGATAGGCCACTCCATTCCAGTTAATTTCCAATGCTCGGTATCCTGTCAGTTCTCCCTTTAGCCTATGACTAGGCACCTTACGGGTTTTGTAGGGGTCTAAGGCGAGAATCTGTTGGTAGCGAGGCAAATCTTCCCGCAGCAGCGCAGGCAGATCCAGAGCATCCTCCCGCGTCACCCTCTGATGCAGCTGAACCTTGTATCTAATTCTGGTAGCCACGGGCTTCTAACCAACGGTTGAGCGCGTCTTCATCAACCTCTTCGCCTTCGTCGATTACCGTTACCCACTGGGTGGGGTCGTCGAGGTCTGGGATGCGCTCGATCGATCGTGCTTCGGCGGATCGCTTGGCCAGGGGCTGCACAGCGTCGCCGTGGTGCTTCCAGATCAGATAATCGACAAAGTCTTGGATGGTGCGCAGTTCCGCTTCTGAGAGGGTGCCAAGCTGCTGGGTAATGTGTTCGACCAGGGGTGCCAGAGCGGTGTTTTGCATGGCCTAGGGCGGTAGGGGTGTTGCTTCTCAGTTTAGCCAGGAAGTAGATCGGCAGGATTGATGCTCTGATAGAGGCAAAGCATTATCTCTACACAACTGATTAAAACAACACTGGCAAAGATTTAACGCCATGCATTTCGACAGAGGGAATAAACTCCAGTTCTCTGTTGGGCGCAATGCGGAGATTGGGCAGCCGTTCTAGCACTGCACTTAGAACAATCTTCGCCTCCAATCTAGCCAACGGCGCACCTAAACAAAAATGAATGCCATTGCCAAAGGCTAGGTGAGGGTTGGGGTCGCGATCGATTACAAACGCGTCGGCGTGCTCAAACTGAGCCTCGTCTCGATTAGCTGCACCCATCCAAACGGTGACCATTTTTCCGGCTGGAATGGTCTGCCCATTGAGCTGAGTTTCAACTTTAGTGAACCGCGCCATCGCCTGCACTGGTGATCGATAACGCAAGACTTCTTCGATCGCCCTCGGCAGCAGTTGAGGATCTTGTTTGAGCTGGGTGAAGGCCTCTGGATGGTCGTTAAAACAGAGCATGGCATTGCCCAAGAGATTTGTAGTGGTCTCGTTGCCGCCCACGAGCAGCACGATGCAAAAATCTACGAGTTCTTGGGCTGAGAGGGTCTCGCCCGCTTCTTGGGCGGCAATTAAATCGCTGATCAAATCTTGGCCTGGATGTTGGCGTCGCTCGGCTAGCAGGTGCCGAAAGTAGTCGGCCATGGCCGTTAGTGCGGCCCCGTCGTAGACCACAATGCCGTCTGACCAGCGTTTGAAGTCGTTGCGATCGCTCACCGGCACGCCCAAAATTTCGGCAATTACAATCACCGGCAGCGGAATCGCTAAATCGTGCATAAAATCCATCTCACCTTGATGCTGCACTGCGTCAATCAACTCGTGGGTAATTTGCGCCATGCGGGGAGCTAGGGCATCCACTCGTCGAGCGGTGAAGACTTGGGCCACAAGCGATCGCAGCGTTCTATGCTTTGGTGGATCAGTAAAATTCAGGCTTTCGGTTAAGTCAGTTTGCTCGGGCGGCTGGGGAATTTTAGACGAAAATGTTTTCCAGTCAGAAAAGACCTGCTTGACATCGCCGTAGCGAAACACCATCCAGCTTTGATGCGCTGGGTCGTAAAAGATCGGCCTGTCACGGCGCATTTCGGCATACCACGCAAACGGATTGCTAGAAAGTTCGGAATTTTGCACAATACATCTCCTAAATATCTAAAATTGGCAAAACAAATCGGGCCAGCCAAAAGCGGCAGCCTCAAACGGCGATCTTGAGCCAAACCCTAGGGTTGATGCTTAAAAACTAAGGGGCTGAAAACCAGCTCATGCCGGTGGTTATGACCACAGCTGTTGCAGCGCCATACAGCGTGATGCCAATGAGTGAAAAGACTAAAAGTTGCCGGGGTGCAATGCCAGTAAGCGGGCCAACAATGGCTACTGTCCAACTTCCTAAAAGGGGTGTCATGGGGATGAGAAACCAGACACCGTAGCGCTTAAAAGCCTGACTGACGCGCTGCCCACCGCGTTTCTGGAGGCGCAGTAGCCAAGCGCGCGGTTGAGGAATCTGCATGAGGCGATCGTAGCCCCACAGCAGGAGTGGAATGGGCATGAAATTACCCAACACTCCCCAAAACACCGCTGAGACTGCATCTAATCCGAGGGCCATACCCGCTACAACGGCCGCATAAACTTCAGCGTAGGGAAGGAATCCTACTGACCACGTTGTCAGGGCTTTAGTGACGTACTCTGCTATTGGCATGGTGATGGTTCGAGATGGGGCAGTAAGGCATCGAATCGCCAGGACCGATGGCAATGGAATTGCTCATCAGAAGGTTGCGGTAGGGGCATCGCGCTGCAATGTCCCTACCAAGGATTAAATGGCAAGCAGCACCCTACCGAGACGAGCAGTTGGTCTAGCACAACCGTGCAGGGGCAAGCGATGATCAAAGACCGACCTTAGAGGGCGTTGGCGAAGCCTCTCTGGAGGAGAGTCGCATCCCCCTGGTTGCCATAAACCAGGCAAAGCCCAGCAAGATCGAGTACCCAGAAAATAAGAACGCCGCGTAGCGTCCGGCGGTTTCAGGCTGCATGTTGCTCATCAAGCCGGCAAAGCCCGCCAAAACGGGAATTTCTCCTAACATTCCAGGTAACACGATGCAGATTGCGCCCTGCAACCAGTCTTTGGCTTCAATGCGCCGCCACCGCATCAATCCGACAAAGACCAGCGTGTATAGCCCGCCCGTGCTGACAACGTTAAGCCAGTATTCCATCACCGAGCGCTCAAAGAAAATTGAGCCCACCTGCCGATAGGCTACGGTGGCCGCCGCCCAGATGCCAAATCCAACCAACACGAGGCTTAAGCGATCTTTTGTGTTCATGGTGATTACCTGTGAAACGATGTTAACGTAATAGTCATTACGTTAATGATAAATGTAATAGTCATTACGCTAACTGTCAACATGAGTCGCCCCACCGAACCCCAAAAGAAAGCTGAGTTGCTCGAAAAGTGCCTGGAGGTAGCCATTGAGACGGGCGCGCTGGACTCTAGCATTAACGCGATCGCCAAGCGCATTGGCACCAGCGGGCGCATGCTGGTCTACCACTTTGGCTCGAAGCAAGAGCTAGAGCGCCAGGTGATCGCCCTGTTAGAGGTGCGTCTGCGCGCACAGCTGCTGTCGCTGCAAAACACAGCTGTCGCAGATACCGATACCGTTGCTGAGTCGCTGCTGGCGATGTGGCAGCAATTTACCACCCCAGAGATGCAGGGCTGGCTGAAGCTGACAATGGATCTCAACCTGCGGGCCATGCGAGGCGATACCGAAACTCAGCAGTTTCTAGAGCGCGAAACCCAGCAGTGGGTCGAGGCGCTAACGGCGCTGACGGGGGATGAAGCAGTGGCGCGATCGCTGTTTCACCTGTTTCAAGGGGCCACCCTCGACTTTCTGACCACTGGCAACGCCCAGCGCGGCGAGCAGAGCGTCAAGGCATTTTTAGAAGGAATGCGATCGCCAATAAAGCCCAGCTCAGTGAATCCACAGGTAGACCCAATCTGAGAGATTTCAACCTAGCGTTAGTGACGTCTCTCCTGATCTAAGTCGAGTTTGAGGGTGAGCCGCAGGGGCAAAAATAGCTGCCAACGAATGGCGATCGCGCGGACGCCAAAAATCATTCCCATCGCAATCAATCGGCAGAAAGGCGAGGGCATTAGGTGCAGCAGCCCTACGTAGAGCATGCCGCCCAGCACAATGGGGGTCGCATACAGCTCCCGCGACAGTAGCAGCGTCGGCCGATGGGTCACCACATCGCGAATAATGCCACCGGCAATGCTGGTAATCAGGCCCATGACCACCGCCACCGCCGCTGGATGCCCAAAAGCCAGGGTTTTGTCGATCGCCTGCACTGCAAACAGAGCCACACCCATAGCGTCTAAATATGACAGCAGGCGCAGCGGCAGCTTGAGAATGAAGCGAATGCCGACAAAGGTAGCCGCAGAGGCCGCCATGGCCACCCAAAAGGCCGTCAAATCCTCTAGCCAAAACACCGGCACATCGAGAATCACATCCCGCAGCTTGCCGCCGCCGATCGCCGTCAATAGCCCCACCACCACAATGCTAAAGATATCGAGGCGCTGCCGAGCCGCCGACAGCACCCCAGAGATGGCAAATACCGCCACCCCCGCCTGGGCCAACACATATTCCATGGGGTTCTCCAACGCGGTAGCTTCTCCCCAAGCGAGAAGCTCTGCTGATTATCCCCTACTGCCCCGGTCGGGCTCGGCCCCCAGAGAATGGTGAATGAAAAGCCGCCCAGAGGCGATCGCCTCCTCGCTGCTGGGGTAAGTTTCGCCGTCGTTGAGCACGGCCATCTCTGGGTTAATCACCCAGCAGCGGTAGCCCAAACCCTGGTGGTAGGTCACTCCAGCCACCCAGCCAGGGAATACCGAAACATGAATTAAGCGACTGTTATCCATCGGTATTGACCCCTTCAGCCTGTCGTTTGACGCTTGTGAAACTCCGGTCTGTGCGCTCCGCTTAGCGAAACCCAGATGTCAGCCCGCCGCTGACTTATCCATCAGAGGCAGCCTAATTTGGTTCAAGTGTACTATGATAAGTAGGCGAAGACAACGGACTTGTAGCCAAAGTCATGGCCCAATTTCACTACAACGTTTTTCCCCTTGGGGCGACTACCCTTCTAGGCTGAAGTGGGGTTTACTAAGGTCATCTTCCCGGCCCTCGCCTCAGGCTTACTCCGTTTCGCTCACCCAATTCACCCCCAGGCACCTATGGCATCTAAAAACAACGCAGGCTCCGAAAAGCAAAAAGCCCTGACCATGGTGCTCAGCCAGATTGAGCGCAACTTTGGCAAAGGGGCAATCATGCGCCTCGGAGAAGCCAGCCGCATGACGGTCGAAACCATCCCCACGGGCGCGCTAACGCTAGATTTGGCTCTGGGGGGCGGCCTGCCTAAGGGCCGAGTGATTGAAATCTATGGCCCCGAAAGCTCGGGCAAAACCACCGTCGCTCTCCATGCCCTGGCAGAGGTGCAAAAAAACGGCGGCGTAGCGGCCTTTGTGGATGCTGAACATGCCCTCGACCCGGTCTATGCCAAAGCTCTGGGAGTCAATATTGACGAGCTATTAATCTCTCAGCCCGACACGGGCGAAATGGGCCTGGAGATAGTCGATCAGCTAGTACGCTCCGCCGCTGTCGATGTGGTGGTGATTGACTCGGTAGCTGCCCTGGTGCCCCGCGCTGAAATTGAAGGTGAAATGGGCGATGCCCACGTGGGTTTGCAGGCCCGCCTGATGAGCCAAGCGCTGCGCAAAATTACCGGTAGCATTGGCAAGTCGCAGTGCACGGTGATCTTCTTAAACCAGCTGCGGCAGAAAATCGGCATCTCCTACGGTAACCCAGAGGTCACCACAGGCGGTAATGCCCTTAAGTTCTACGCTTCAGTACGCCTCGACATTCGCCGCATTCAGACCCTCAAAAAGGGCACCGAAGAGTACGGCATTCGCGCCAAGGTCAAGGTAGCTAAGAATAAGGTGGCACCACCCTTCCGTATTGCCGAGTTTGATATTCTCTTTGGCCAGGGCATTTCCACCATGGGCTGCCTGGTCGATTTGGCTGAGCAAACCGGTGTGGTTGTTCGCAAGGGTGCCTGGTACAGCTACGGCGGCGACAACGTCGGCCAGGGCCGCGACAACACGGTGCAGCGTCTGATCGAAGATGCCGACTTTGCCGCCAAGGTGGAGGCCGAGGTGCGCGAAAAGCTGGCCATTAGCGGTGCCCCTGTTACGGTCGAAGAGCCCGAGGATGATGCCGAAGCCCCTGATGACGCTGCTGAAGCCCTGCTTGAGGATGAGTAAGCTGTGACCAAGGGTAGTTGTTTAACCGCTGGCTCTCACTGAGGGTAGTGACGCTTAAGCACTGCTCGGGGGAGGATGGGGCTACGATTACTACGTTTTCCCTATGGATGCTCCCTCCAATCGCGCTAACTCGGGCACAGGCTTGGCCATTGCCACTGCGATCGCGATCGCAGCTGCGGTGGTGTTTAACACCCTCTTCAACCGCTTCCCGCCCGGAGGGCAAAGCGTGGGTCAGATCGCCAACACCGTTTTGGAGGGGGTGCTGATTACCCCCGCCAACTACGCCTTTGCCATCTGGGGAATTATCTATCTGGGCCTGTTTGCCTACGCAATTTATCAGTTTCACCCTGAGCGGCGGCGGGAGCCTCAGCTCCAACGGGTCAATAAGCTGCTAATTGTGGCCTGTGTAGTCCAGACGATCTGGATTGTGCTGTTTTCTCTTCAGCAGTTTGGCTGGTCTATTCTGGCCATGCTGGGCATTTTGATTCCCCTAATTGGCATTTATCTGACGCTGAATATTGGTTTAGACGGTCAGCGACCGGCGCTGGGCCATCGCGTCTCTCGTCGCCGCCGCTGGATGGCGCACATTCCCTTTAGTCTTTACCTGGGCTGGATTGCGGTGGCTACCATCGTCAACGTAGCCTCGGCCCTCTACGCGTCGAACTGGGGCGGCTGGGGCATTTCGTCGGTGACCTGGACAGTGGTCATGATTGTGGTGGCTGCCATTGTGGCCGAAGTGGTGATTTATCAGCGCGGCGACATTGCCTTTACCCTGGTGTTTGTCTGGGCGTTGGTGGCGATCGCCGTGCGCCAAAGCGATATTCCTGCCATTCGCTGGATGGCGCTGATCGCGGCGGCGGTGCTGGTGTTTTGGCTAGCTCTGGTGAAACGGGGCTGGCCGAAGCGATCGCAGGAGTAGCTAACGGCCCTAGCTGAGGGAACTGCCTACTCCTTTAGGCACAACCCTAAATCAAACCCAGTGGAATAATGGGAGGGTAGTGTTTTTCGCTACTGACCTTTTAACCGCCTCCCCATGACCCCTGAACCCGATTCCATGCAGCCCTGGCTTTCGCTCAAGCGGCTTTTTCTGATCATTGTGACCGCCCTAGTGGGGCTGGTACTGGTGCAATCGCTGCTGAGTAGCTGGAATGAACCCCAAGTGGCGAGCCAGCTCCAGCTGTATCAGACCGACCTGCTGCTAGAGGGCAGCGTCTGGAAGGGAGAGGGGTTGCCCGAAGACCAGTGGCCAGCTATTCGCGCGGGATTGCTGGGTAAAGACCCTGTGGCCAGCGCCAAAGAGCAGTATGAGGAGGTGCGTGAGGGGGCGGTTGAGGGCATGGATCGCTGGCGCTCGCAGACCGCCCCCGCCGATTCCCTAGCCGATGAGACCAACGCGGGCAAGCCCCTGACCCGGCGGCTGCAAACCGCCCTCGAGCAGCAGCAGGCCCTCATTCACCGCCTCGACCTGCGGCTGGGCTTGATGGACGCTTACCAGGGCCAGCCCGAGGCCGCCCTGGAGCGTTGGAAACAGGTGCGCGATAGCGATACTGCCCTGGCTCCGGTGGTGCGCACCGCCGATACGCTGGTCCGCTTCTGGCAAGACGGCGACGTGCTCCCTGAGGATGAAGCCTGGCTGGAGCAGGCGCTTAACGGCTGGTTCAAATACCGCGCCCTCGACCAGCTCTACCAGGTGGAGGGGCGAGGGAACGATGGCTCTCTAGCCAATGACCGACGTGCTCAGCTTCAGGCCCAGGAGCAAGAGACGGCCCAGGCCAAACTGGTCAAACTGGCCCTGGTGGGTGCGTTGCCGACCTTAGGGGCGATCGTGGGCATCGGGCTGATTATTTGGCTGGTGGCCCAGCGGGTGCTGCGTGGCAGCCAATCGGTGCTGCGCCAAAACGCCGGGCGCGGCTGGGAAATTCCCTGGACGGGCGAAACTGTCTGGCAGGTGCTGATCGTCGGCTTTTTCTTTGTGGGGCAAATCTTGCTGCCCCTGGTGCTGGGCGGGTTGGGCTTTAGCAGCGGCAGCCTCAGCAGCCGAGGGCGGGCGATTTTTTCGCTGGTCTACTACCTGCTGATGGCGGCGGGGTCTTTGGCGGTGCTGTGGTGGTCGATTCGCCCCTACCGACCGGTTCCCAAGGAGATGTTTAGCCTGAAGCCATCGAGATCTGGGCTGCTGTGGGGGCTAGGGGGCTACTTCGTTGCCGTGCCGCTGATGTTTGGGGTAGCGCTGCTCAACCAGCAGATTTGGCAGGGGCAGGGAGGCAGCAACCCGCTGCTGCAAACGGTGCTCGAAGAGCAGGACGGCGTAGCGCTGCTAGTGTTCTTTCTGACGGCGGCGATCGCAGCGCCCATCTTTGAAGAATTTCTGTTTCGCGGCTTTTTGCTGCCCTCGCTAACGCGCTACGTGTCGGTGGGCTGGGCGATCGCCCTTAGCGCCTTGATCTTTGCCGCCGCTCACCTGAGTCTGTCGGAGGTGCTGCCCCTGACCCTGCTGGGGGCGGTTTTGGGGTTTGTGTATACGCGATCGCGCACGCTGATCTCTCCCATGGTGCTGCACAGCGCCTGGAACAGCGCCACTATGCTGGGTCTGTTTGTTTTGGGTGGCTAGGGGTGGAAGAGGTATAGGGTATAGGGTTTAAGGGCTCAGAATAGCCTGAAACCCTATACCGTGAACCCTTTCTAGCCGCTATCATGGCCCCATGATCACCCTTCTCCACCTCTCCGACATTCACATGGGCAGCGGGTTTGCCCACGGTCGCCTCAACCCCGAAACCGGCCTCAACACCCGCTTAGAAGACTTCATCGCCGCCCTCACGCGCTGCATCGATCGCGCCCTAGCGGAGCCGGTCGATCTGGTGCTGTTTGGCGGCGATGCCTTTCCCGATGCCACGCCGCCGCCGCTGGTGCAGCAGGCCTTGGCTCGCCAGTTTTGTCGGCTGTCGGCGGCGGGTATCCCCACCGTGCTGCTGGTGGGCAACCACGACCAGCATGCCCAGGGCTTGGGTGGAGCCAGCCTGTCGATCTACAGAACGTTAGGCGTGCCTGATGTGGTGGTGGGCGATCGCCTTGAAACTCACCGCATCGACACTCGCAACGGCCCGGTGCAGGTGGTCACCCTGCCCTGGCTGACCAAGTCGACCCTGCTCACTCGCCCCGAAACCGAGGGCTTCTCTATGGCCCAGGTCAACGAGCTGCTGCTCGATCGCCTGCGGGTGGCCTTAGAAGGCGAAATTCGCCGCCTCGACCCCACCATTCCCGCTATTTTGCTAGCCCATGCCATGGTCGATACCGCTACCTATGGGGCCGAGCGATTCTTGGCCACCGGGCGGGGCTTCAATATTCCTATGGCGATGCTGGCCCGTCCCTGCTTTGACTACGTCGCCCTAGGCCATGTGCACCGCTACCAGGTGCTTTGCGAACAGCCCCTGATGATCTACCCCGGCAGCATTGAGCGGGTTGACTTTAGCGAAGAAGCCGAAGCAAAGGGCTATTTGTTAGTTCAGGTGAGTAAGGAAAACACCCAGGCCGAGTTTTGCTCCCTGCCCGTGCGGCCCTTCAAAACCATCCAGGTCAATCTCACCGAGGCCGAGCATCCCCAGTCCCGGCTTGAGCAGGCGATCGCCAAAGCCGATATCACCGATGCCGTGGTGCGCTGCCTCTACACCCTGCGCACCGACCAGGTGGATCAGGTCGACCAGTCTGCCCTAGAGGCTATTCTGGCTGACGCCCACACCTACACCCTGCAACCCGAGCTGAAGGCCCAAACCAACCGCAGCCGACTGCCCGAACTGGGTACAGACAGCACCCTTGATCCGTTGTCGGCCCTGGGCACCTACCTGGCCAACCGCGACGATCTCAGTGACCTGGCCGAGGCCATGATGACTGCCGCCGCTGCCTTGATCGCCGATGAAACCGAGGTTGACCTGCCCCCTGAGACCGCTGATATAGACCTAGATGATTTGGATAGCCTAGTGCTTGAAGAAACTGCCCATCAGCTGCGACTGCTCTAGCCATCGCACTTAACCGATTGTAGAACCGCCCCTTGCAGTACCATTGAGCCCAGACCTTGAGCCCAGTGGAATTTTGTCTGCCCATGAACGAGGGCGAGTACCAACGCCGCATTAGCTACCGCCTGTTGCTGACGACCCTGTGGGCAACCCTTCTGCTGCTGGCGGTGCAAGCCATCGGTGGGTGGGCCAACCAATCGCTGACCCTGCTGGCCGAGTCGCTGCACACCCTCGTAGATGGGTTTAGCACCGTGCTCAGCTTGGTGGCCGTGACTTCGCCCCAGCGGCAGATGGGCCGCGAGGTGTGGGGCCACGGACGCGCCGAGGTGGCAGGCACGCTGATTTTGTGCGCTTTTTTGGGGTTTACCGGGGTCAGTCTGCTGTTAATTGCCCTACGTCAGGTGTTTGGTGGCCTCACTGGAGGGGCAACCCCGTTTCCCGTAGCAATTGACTCAGCCGTGCTGCGGTTTACGGCGGTGATGGTGATTCTCAACGTGGCCCTGGGCATCTACGCCAGCTACCAAGCCCGCAGCCTCAGCAGCCAAGCCCTCAAGCTCAACACCCGCCACTTTTTAGCTGATGCCTGGCTGAGCATAGTTATGGTGGGAGTACTGCTGGCCATCTGGCAGGGGCAGCGCTGGCTTGACCCGGTCTTTGCCCTGGTGCTGCTGCCCCTAGTAGGCCGTAGCCTATGGCGAGTATTGAACGAACAGCTGCCGATGCTGCTGCGCCCCACGGCGATCGCCCCCGAAGCCATCTCCCACATTGCCACTCAGGTGGATGGTGTCACCCGATGTACCCGCATTCGCTCTCGGGGCATGGTGGGCCGCCAGGTGTGGGTTGAGATTCATCTGGTGCTGCACCCCGAGTTTGTGGAATCGGCAGAAATCATCGGTGAACAGATTGATGCCCAGCTCCGCCAGCGCTATGGCCCCCTGCGCACCCAGGTCTGGGTCGAATCTGCTCGCCCTTACCAAGACGCATTTATGGAGCCAGGAATGCCGAATTACCTGCCCCCCTCGTCGAACGGTGGCGGTGGTGACTGGGCTTAAGACAATATCGGTGGAATTTAGGTGCCAGTGTACTGATTGGAGCCCTTAGCCATAGGTGAAAATATTGGCCCATTCAGCAGTAACATCATGCTGACCGCCGATCCCAAACTCAAGCTAGTTTAAGACTGGTGGGCAGTGCCCACCCTACGGCACTGCTTCAGTTCCTCATCGTCCTAAGCGCCCAGACTATCGGCCTGGGTTTGGCCCGCTCTGCATTGGTCCCAGGTAGCGGGTCAGGTAGGGCGAAAACACTTCGTAAATCAGCGTCAACGGCTTGCCCCGATGCCAAAACAGATAGTGTCGGCCCCAGAACGGCCCGACCTGGCCAAAGGCTTCTTCTAAGGCTGGCGAGTCGCCGTAGTAGAGGCCTTGAATATCTCGGTAGAGCTCGGTGCGCAGGCGGGCCAGGCTAGCCCAGATCGGCAGTGACTTATTTTGCAAATATTCATCGACATGGCTGGCTTCCCACCAGGAGGCAGCGTAGGCGAGGCGCTGGCCCGAGGCGGTGCGCAGCCATACTTGGCGGCGCAGGCGGGGGCCAGGCACCACGCGAATAATGTCGGGGGCACCGTCGAAATCCATGCCTACCGGGGTCATGTCAATGACATCAACCTCGGTGCGATCGCGCGTCAACAACTGCAAATGGCGAGTGGGCGAACCATCTCCCAGGAGTAAAATTTGCCAGGCGGGAGCAAGCTGATCGTGGGGCAGACCCTTTTGTACAGTGGGCTGCCCTGCCTGCCAGCGGGGGACAAGGGCGTGCCAGTCGCTGGGCACCGCCGGATCAATAATGGGCTGTAGGGCAGAAGCCAAGGGCGTTACAAAAATTCATGTATTAATTCTATGCTATCGCGACAGCCTGACCCTTTCCAGCCGAATCTGAAGAATCGGTGCGGGCTACAGTAAATCAGTCCAACACAACGTCCATCGACAATATTTATTATTGGGGGAATGCGCCACCATGGCGGAGGGAATCAAACTAGCAGTCAACGGCACTCTCATGCGGGGGCTTGAGCTTAACCCCAACTTGCTCAACGCTGGGGCCAAGTTTCTCTATGAGGCAGCCACCACCCCCCACTACCGGCTGTGGTCGATCAACGACGTGCACCCCGCCATGGTGCGAGTCAGCGACGACGGTATCGCTGTGGCCCTGGAGGTGTGGCAGGTGCCTCCCAATGGGTTGGTGCAGGTGCTGCTGCAAGAGCCGCCAGGGCTGAGTATTGGCAAAGTGCCTCTGTCTACCGGCGAAACGGTGCTGGGCGTGCTGGGTGAACCCGTGCTCTGTGAGGGCCAGCGCGAGATTTCGGCCTACGGCGGCTGGCGATCGTACTGTGCCGCGCTAGAGCGAGAGGCAGAGCCTCAGCCGAAACTGTCTCAGTAGGGTGAAGGTTCTATTCTGAAAAATCGCCGGCCAACCTAAGGAAAAAATTGCTGATTCGGGGCACGTGGCTGCAGGTCAATAGGCTGGCAGGACTGAACATTCACTCCTGCCAGCTATTGAATCAATCGCAAATTCAGCTTGATCCCAGAGCTTGAGTTCCGATTTGAACCCTACTCCACCGTCAACAGAAAACGACCGCGATCGCCTGCCTCGTAGCTGTTGACTATTACAGAGTAGGTGCCGTCGTGGGGTAGCGTAACCGCAAGTCCCGAATTGGTATTGTCGGGGCTGGCGTCGTCGTTTTCGGCGAGGCGGTTGCGACCTTCGTCGAGCAAAATCAAGTAGGTGTCGAAGTCGGGGCTCTCTAGCCGCAGGCGCACTGTCTGCCCCGCCCGACCTCTAAAGCTGAATTCTTGGAAATAGGAGCCATCCTGTAGGGTGTCATCGCCCGGCCCCAGATTGCCCTGCTGCCGCAGTAGCCCACTGCTTGGAGCAGTTTGGGTGGGGCCACCTTGACCACTGCCTGCCTGGCTGAGCTGAAGCTGGTAGCGCCCTGACTCTCCCTGGCCGTAGCTGTTAGCGAGAATAATGTAAGACCCGGTATAGGGCAGCTGCACCGAAATCCGGGCGCTGCGATCGCCGCCGCTGTCATCATCTTGAACGGAGAAGTCGTCGCGATCAGAGGCCAGCAAAATCAGATAGGGGTCAACCTCCTGACTGTTCATGGCGATGGTGACGGTTTGCCCCGCCTGCCCCTCAAACCGGTAGGGATTGTAGAAGCTGCCGTCGGGCAGCACATTGCTGGTGTCGTTGAGCTGACCCTGTACTGATGCGCCTAGGGCAATGGGGATGGGTTCGCGGCTGGTGCGATCGGCAGGGGCTGAGGCTGTGGCCGTGCCCGATCGCACCGAGGCTAAAAACGTTTGCACTGCGTCGGTGGGAATGGCAAAGCCAATGCCCACGCTGCCACCGCTGTCGCCGGTGGTAAAGATCGAAGTGTTGACGCCGATCACCTGCCCGGCGCTGTTGAGCAAGGGGCCACCTGAGTTACCGGGGTTAATGGCGGCATCGGTCTGAATAACGTTGCGATCGCGGTCAATGCGGCTGACAATGCCCACGGTGAGGGTGCCCTGCAACCCAAAGGGGCTGCCGATAGCAAAGGCGCTCTGCCCCACCCGCACTGAGTTGGGGGGCGCTAGAGTCACCGTCGGTAAGCCCGTAGGGTTGCCCCGCAGGCGCACGGCCGCTAAGTCTAACCGGTCTTGGCCGTAGCCCACTACATCGCCTTGGAAGCTGCGGCCGTCAGACAGGCGCACCGTCACCACGCGCTCAGTACCGACTACGTGGGCGTTGGTAAGAATTAGCCCGCTGGCATCGACAATGCTGCCGCTGCCACCGCCGTCGCGGGTGTTAATGGCCACCACAGCTGGACTGACCTGATCGTATACCCGAATGGTGGTGGCTTCATCGACAGGTGACTGAGCCAGTGCTGGGGTAGCCCCTAGCGGGGTCAAGCGGATAGGGGCGATCGCCGTGATCCCCGCCAGTAGTGCCCCTAGGGCTAACGAACCCGATGCCAATCGCTTCACTGCTGCCTGTGCCATATAGTCCCTAAATACTCTGTAAAAACGCACTACCGAGTCGGCATGAGGTAGTACCCGATACCTACTATCTACCTATGCTTCCCGTACTTTCAGGATATATCTCTGGTTTGAGGTGCGCCCGCTTCCTCAGCCACTTTCACGGCAGGCACCGTTGCTACCACTACCTGGTTGCGTCCCTTAAACTTGGCTTGATAGAGGGCCTCGTCGGCAGCTTTTAAGACATCCACAGCTTGCCAGCCGTGGCCAGAAAAACTGGCCACTCCCAGCGAAGCTGACAGCGGATGAAGGATCAGGCCGTTGTAGCTGATCTGGAGCAGACTCAGAGCCTGACGAATCTCTTCAGCCCTGGCCATTGTGGCCTCCGGAGGTGACTCAGGCAGGACCAAAAGCATTTCTTCGCCACCATAGCGACAGGCCACATCTGAACCGCGCACGCTATTGAGCAGGAGTTGCCCAACGGTCTCTAGGACGCGATCGCCCGCATCGTGGCCATAAGTATCGTTAAACCGTTTGAAATGGTCAATATCGAGCATAATTACGCCAATTGTGTGGCACTGGCGCTCGGCTCGCTGCACTTCTCGAGTCAGTGTTTCTTCTAGATAGCGGCGATTAAATAGCCTGGTCAGTGGGTCACGAATGCTCTGCTGCTGAAGAGTTTCGCGCAGGTGCAGGTTGGCCAGCGCCAACGCGATCTGCTCAGCCACGGTGCGAGCCAACTGCTGCACTGACTGAGATAGATCGGCGGTGCTGAGGTAAAACAGCCCTAGGGTTTGGCTCTGGGCCAGCAGTGGAATGCAGAGGGTAGTCAAGGCCAGGGTGCTCTCGGCATGGCCGCACCCCAAACTCAGGCAGTCGGGGCCAACCTGGTGCAAATGCTCCCGGCACAAAGCACAGCAGCCTGGGGGAATAAACTCTGGATCCGATGCCTGCTTGGCCCTCCAGGTGGCAACCTGCTCAACGCAATAATCGGCATCGGGCAACATAAAAATGCCGCCACTGCTGTCTGGAAACAGGGGTGCCACCAAGGTACCCAAGCACTGGTAGGCGTCTTCGACTGTTACGCAGGCCTGCAAAAAATCGCTCATTTCACTCAATAGCTGCATCCGCTGGGCGTGCTGGTTGAGTTCGTCAACGCGGGTAGCCAGCTGCTGATTCACCTGCTGTAGGTCATGCTCTGACCGCTTTAGCGGAGTAATGTCGCTAAAGGTCACGGCAAAGCCGTCGCCTAACTGGACGGCCATATTCTCAAACCAGGTGTTGAGGCCGTCATGGTTGTAGTGAAACTGACGCCGCACGGAGTTGCCCGACTCGGTAACTTGCACGTAGAGGTCAAACAATCCGTCGGTTTTGTTGCCAGGTAGCTCATCGAGCAGGCGCTTACCAAGCAAGTATTCGGCGGTGCGGCCCGCCATTTCACAGACAGCGGGGTTGCTCATCAGCCACTCAAAATCCACAATGGTGCCCGACCCATCGCGCACTGCTTTAAACGCCATGATGCCGTCTAGAGAGCTATTGAGCACGCTGCTCAGCTGCATTTCTGAGGTTTGCAGGGCGGCTTGAATAGCTACCATGGCGGTGATATCTAGATGACTGCCTACCATGCGGGTTACCTGCCCGACGGCATTTTTTTGGTGAATAGCGCGGGAGAGAATGTGGACTGTGGAGCCATTTCGGTGGCGAAACCGCTGGGTAATCGAAAATTCTTCGATCCGGCCGCTGTTGTAATCGTCAATGAGGCGCAGGGCGATGTGTCGATCTTCGGCAAAAATGACTGATTCCCACATGGCAAGGCTGTTTTCAAGCTCGTCGTCGGCGTAGCCCAGCATCGCTTTCCACTGAGGTGAAAAGTAGATCTCTCCAGTGACCAGGTTCCAGTCCCAGTAGCCTTCGGCAGAGGCCTGGAGCACCAGATCTAGCTGGTCTTTAGTGCTTTGCAGCTCCAGTTCAGCCTGCATGCGATCGGTGATGTCTCGGGCTGCACCATAAATAAGATGGCCTACGGGCACCGATCGCCACTCGATCCAGCGGTAGGATCCATCACGGCAGCGATAGCGATTAACGAAGTTCCGAATCTCCTCCTGCTGAGTTAGCGACGAGAGTGCCGCCAGAGTGCCATCTATATCCTCGGGGTGAACGTAGTCGATGTATCGGGTGCCTTGCATCTCCTGTACTGAGTAGCCTAGGGTCTTTTCCCACTGGCCGTTGAGCCGGTGGAAATAACCGCTGGTATCACCAATACAGAGCAGGTCAAGGGAAACTGAGAAGAAGCGATCGAGCTCTTCGGCGGTGGTTTGCAGCTGAAGCTCGATCTGCTTGCGATCGCTAACATCGCGCACAACTACCAGGCACTGGTCTGTACCGCAGGGGGCTAAGCGTACTTCTTCGTAGCAGAGCTGGCCATGCTTTTCGCCCTGGTGTTCCCAAGTCTGAAGCTCACCAGTGCTCAGAGCGCACTCGATCCGCTGAAGCTGGTGGTGGAGTAAATCGGGGGGCAAGACCTCTGACAGATGGTTTTGCACTGGCAGAAAAGTACCTGCCGCCGCATCGGCAGGAGGGAAAAAACTAAGGCAGGTGCCATCGCGCCCCACGCGCAACAGCAGGTCAGGAATCGCTTCAATAATGGCCCGGTTGGTAGCCTCACTCTCTCGCAGGATGATCGTTAGCTGCTGCTGGTGGATTTCGGCCTGCTTGCGTTCGGCTTCGCTGCGTTTATGCTCGCTGATGTCTTTGTGGGTGCCGATCACCCGCAGCGGCTTGCCGTCAGCATCCCACTCGATGACTTTGCCGCGATCCAGAATCCACTTATAGCTGCCGTCCTTGCATTGCATGCGGTGCTCGTTTTGGTAGACCGAGGTTTTACCGCTAAAGTGCCGTTCTAGGTCGGCATAGCATTGGGCTTTGTCGGCAGGGTGCAAGCGGCTATTTCGTTCGTCTAGACTGCTGCCAATTTCGTCGTCGTCATAGCCCAGCATCGCCTTCCACTGATGAGAGAAAAACACCTCATTGGTTTGGGCGTCCCAGTCCCACAGGCCATCGCCAGAGCCTTCGATAGCAAACTGCCAGCGGGCTTCGCTATCTCGCAGGGCCGCTTCGGTTTTTTTTTAGCCCAGTGATGTCGATGCCAATACCCCCCACCGAATGACTTTTAGCCCCTCGCGCCTGCATTGGGAACTTACGGACTAGGTAAGTGTGAGTGGCGCCATTGGGCAAGGGAGCCTGCTCTATCGTTTCTAAAACCGTCTGATTATCCAGTACCCACTGGTTGTTTTGGCGGTAGTTTTGGGCCAAAGCGGTAGGGAAGATGGCCTCGACAGACCGGCCCATGGCCTCCTGCTCGGTCAGATTTACCATCGCTAGCCAAGCCGGGTTGGCATAGGTTATCGTGCCCTGGGCATCGGTAATCCAGGCTAAAATCGGCGCATAAGTCACAAAATCTTGAAATGAGGGCTGAAACGGGTCAGCTCCCTGGGATGGAAAACAACTGGGGATAGGCTGAGATTTGCGACTGTCGCTATCCTCTGGCAAATCTTGGCATTGGCCGTGTCCTGCCTGCCGCAGAGTTACAACCTGGTGTTGCAGGTCGGCGTTCTCTGCCTGTAGCTGTTGCACCAAGCGTCTTAAATCATCCGCTTCAGCCATGGCCTATCCAGCCCTCCACACCCTATTACCTATATTTTTGTATTCCCTACTTCGGGGACTGAGGTCACCTTAACTGGTAAATTTCAGAAAATTCTCTGACAAGAATAATGTCTCAACTTAGTGGCTAAGGTTCTCAATCGTAGTTTTTAGCGATACCAAATCCTGTCTGCCTTTGATTGCGCAGGGCAATCTTTGTTTGGAACCAAGACGTTACATTCGTTGCATCAGAGATATCGAAATCAAATTTTATATAAGCCTCGCTCCGCCCTGCACGGTGTCTAGGTCAAGTGTTCAAGCCTGAAATGCCTGAGGTTTTGTATGGTAGGTTTGCGAGCAAATATCTGGTGAGATCTTGATTATGAATACGTCACTGGCTAGCTTTTTGAGCGCAATGCGCAAATTATCGAGCAACCGTTTTGGCATCAGTATCTGTCTGGGACTTGCCCTAGTAACCGCTATGACCGTGGCGGGCTTAGGACGGTCGGCTCCTGGGCTGGCCACTGTCGCCGCCGCGCCCCGCCTAGTGCCAGCGATTCTAAACGGCAGCCCAGTTAGCGTGCTGTATGTGACCCGCAGCAGCGACACGGTGCTAACGCGCTGCTATCCAGGCTTTGAGCCCTCTCTAACCTTGCGGGCTATGGGTAGTAACGCTGAGCAGATGGAGGGGGTGCTGACCTGCGTCAGCCGTCAGTAGGGTTTGGGAGAAGAGCGAAAAGTGAAGAACGGAATAAAAACACCCCCGGAAGCCTAGCCTCTGAGGGTGTCTATGTTAGATGAGTCAGGTAGAAAGGTGGTCTTACTGACTTAAAGAAGGAGCCTTGAGAACCGGCAGGGCAGCTACGGGGGCCAGACCTTCGGCACTGGCTTCGGTGGCCACAAACACCTGACTCAGTCGAGCCGTGAGCTTTTGGGTGGTGGCGTCGTAGATTTGGGTCAGCATCTTGGGGTAAAACCCAAAGCCGATGATCGGCACCAGCAGGCAAGCGATGATAAACACTTCGCGAGGCTCGGCATCGGCCAGCACCTCGTGCTCGACCAGCTCTTTGTTCTCTGGGCCGTAGAAAATTTCTCGCAGCATCGACAGCAGGTAGATTGGGGTGAGAATGACCCCGATCGCCATAAAGATGACCGTAATTAGCCTAAAGGTAAAGCTATAGGCATCGCTGGTGGCAAAGCCCACAAACACCATTAGCTCAGCCACAAAACCGCTCATGCCCGGCAGCGCCAGCGAGGCTAGCGAGCAGGTGGTAAACATGGCGAAAATCTTGGGCATCTTTTTGCCGACGCCGCCCATCTCATCCAGGATGAGGGTATGGGTGCGATCGTAGGTGGCTCCCACTAAGAAGAACAGGCTAGCCCCGATCAACCCGTGGGAGATCATCTGCAGCACCGCGCCGCTCAGCCCTAGGTTAGTAAACGAGGCAATACCAATCAGCACAAAGCCCATGTGCGAGATCGACGAGTAGGCGATCTTGCGCTTGAGGTTTCGCTGGGCGAAGGAGGTCAGTGCTGCGTAGACGATGTTGATACAGCCCAAAATCACCAGAATTGGTGCGAAATAGGTATGAGCGTCGGGCAGCATACCCAAATTCATGCGAATTAGCGCGTAGCCGCCCATCTTCAGCAGAATGCCCGCCAGCAGCATGTGTACTGGTGCTGTGGCCTCGCCGTGGGCATCGGGCAGCCAGGTGTGCAGCGGAATGATCGGCAGCTTGACAGCATAGGCAATCAAAAATGCCCCGTAGAGTAAGAGCTGCATCCGTAAGGGATAGACCTTCTCTGCTAGGGCGGTCATATCGAAGGTGATGGTATCGCCGTAGAAGGCCATGGCCAGCGCTGCTACCAAGATGAACAGCGACCCGCCAGCAGTGTAGAGAATGAACTTGGTCGCGGCGTAGAGCCGCTTCTTTCCGCCCCAGATCGATAGCAGCAGATATACCGGAATCAGCTCTAGCTCCCAGAAGAGAAAGAACAGCAGCATATCCTGCACGGCAAACACGCCGATTTGGCCGCTGTACATGGCCAGCAGCAGAAAGTAGAAGAACTTGGGCTTAAGGGTCACCGGCCAGGCTGCCAGGGCCGCTAGGGTGGTGATGAACCCGGTTAGCAGCACCAGAGGCATCGACAGACCGTCTACCCCTACAGACCACTTCAGGTCGAGCTGGGGCACCCAGGTGTAGCTTTCTACCAGCTGTAGACCGGGCTGACTAAAGTCGTAGTTGAGGTAGAAGGCGGCCACAATCAACACAAAGTCGATCAGGCCCACCGATAGGGCATACCAGCGGACTGTCTTACCGTTGTCGTCCGGCAAAAACGGTATCGCTATACAGGCCACCAGTGGCAGCAGCGTAACGGTGGTCAACCAGGGAAAAGTCGCGAGGTCCATATCGTTGTTTCTCGTCGCGTTCTGCTAAAGGGGCGGAATATTAAGGGAATTAGGGATGTGGGGAGTGGGGGAAAGTTTTGAATTTTGAGTTCTTAGTTTTTAATTCAAAACTCAAAACTAAGAACTCAAAACTTTCCCGTCGCCCGCTCTTAGGTCACGCCCGACAGCAGCACCAGCCCCAGCACCGCGCCAAATACGATCAGTGCGTAGAACTGAGCCCGTCCATTCTCCAAGTACTTCAACCCTTCGCCTGATACCAGGGTAACGAGGCCAGTCAAGTTGACGAGGCCGTCCACAATGCGGATATCGACTTCGAGCACCTGCTTGGCGAGCTTGCGGCTGCCTTGAACAAAGACAACCTCATAGATGTCGTCGACGTACCACTTGTTGAGGGAGAGGTTGTAGAGGAAGGGGATTTTGGCGGCGATCGCCCTCGGATCGATGGCCTTAGTGCGATACATCAGCCCGGAGATGATGATGCCGACAGTGGCGATCGCAACGGAACTTCCGGCCATCAGCGCAAACTCGTTCCAGTCGAAGGCCTCTGCCGTCTCCACCGCTGCCATCACTTCCCCGGGGGGATGGATGAACGCCTCGAAGTAGTTGGCAAAGGGAGTACCGACCAGACCCACCAAGACTGAGGGCACGGCCAGCGCCAGCAGCGGAAAGATCATCGACAGTGGCGACTCGTGGGGTTCGTGGGCGTGGTGCCCGTGCTCGTCGTGCTCGTCGTGAGCAGCATCCAAAGTCAGCTCCTGGGGGTTCATTGCGCCCGGCCCAAGAGACATGCCCATCTTCTGAAACTGGGCCCGCTTGAGGTCGCGGCGAATGCCTTCGTCGTTGCCCCGGAAGCTGCCTTCAAAAGTGGAGAAGTACATGCGGAACATGTAGAAGGCAGTGATACCCGCCGTCAGCCAGCCCACTGCCCAGAGGGCAGGGTTGACCGCAAAGGTCGCGCCGAGGATTTCATCCTTAGACCAAAAGCCGGCGAAGGGGGGAATGCCAGAAATGGCAAGCGTGCCAATTAGGAAGGTAATGGCCGTGACGGGCATGTACTTGCGCAGGCCGCCCATCAGGCGCATGTCCTGCGCTAGCACCGGGTCGTGGCCCACTACCGCTTCCATGCCGTGGATGACGGAGCCGGATCCCAGAAATAACATGGCCTTGAAGTAGGCATGGGTCATCAAGTGAAACAGACCGGCGCTGTAAGCACCAACACCCATAGCCATGACCATGTAGCCCAGCTGCGACATGGTTGAAAAGGCCAGCCCTTTCTTAATGTCGTTTTGGGTAATGGCGATCGTGGCCCCCATGAAGGCGGTAAATGCCCCGGTGTAGGCGATCACCGTCATCACCGTGGGGATGTGCTCGAACACAGGGTACATGCGGGCCACCAGGAACACCCCAGCTGCCACCATGGTCGCCGCGTGAATCAGCGCTGAGATGGGCGTAGGGCCTTCCATGGCGTCAGGCAGCCACACGTGAAGGGGGAACTGGGCTGACTTAGCCACCGGGCCTAGGAACACCAGAATGGCAAAAATGGCGGCGACGCTGGCGGGCAGGCTGCCCACATTCACCATATCGGTGAGGCGTTCGCCCATGATTTCAAAGTCGAAGCTGCCGGTGGCCCAGAACAGGCCTAAAATGCCCAGCAGCAGGCCAAAGTCGCCGACTCGGTTGGTAACGAAGGCCTTTTGACAGGCATCGGCAGCGGGCTTGCGATCGTACCAAAAGCCAATCAGCAGGTACGAGCACATACCTACCAGCTCCCAGAAAACGTATACCTGGAGCAGGTTGGGGCTAATTACCAGGCCCAGCATCGAGGAGCTGAACAGGCTCAGGTAGGCGTAGAACCGCACGTAGCCCGCGTCGTGGGCCATGTAGCCATCGGTGTAAATCATCACCAGGAAGGCAACGGTGGTGACGACCACCAGCATCAGCGCCACCAGGTGATCGATGGTGTAGCCCATCTCAATGCGGAAGTCGCCCGCCGAGGCCCACTCAAACATGGCCTGGTAGGGGGCGTGGCCCTGCCACTGGCTCCAAAAAATTGCAAAGGAAAGCACCATCGCCGCCCCAATCAGGGAGACGATGAAGATCGCCACCGGCTGCCGCAGCCTGTTGGTGGCCTCGCCGTAGGAAATTAGCCCGGTGCCAACTATGGCAGCCCCGATGAGCGGCAGCACCGGTATCAGCCAGGCGTATTGATAAAGCGTGTCTACAGAATCCATCTTGACTGCCTACTCCAAGAGCTTGCGTGAGTTGGCAAAAAACCGCTTACATTCTGACATACCCTTCCCCAAGGAAAAGTCGGTTTCGCAGCAAAGTTGGTGAATCTGGGACGCGATCGCCGCCAGCTTGACCAACCTTAGAGCCTATCCGAGCTATAGCCAAAGGCTGCCAAACCCTTGCCCCAGAACCATTCTGGAGACCCATTGGCTTTAGGGTGGGTTTCTTAAGAAAGATATCTAATTCTGCGAGCGATTGCTGGCTGAATTCAAAATCTCACCCTTGAGCCATAATCAGGGCAACCACTGTTCTCTATCAATAGTTCAATGGCTGGCCAACTAACGGTTTGCTCAACTCAGTCTCTAGGGCAATCTTTGAGGCAATAGATTTTTTTGGGACGCTATGAAGCTCTGGCTAGTCTGCTTTTTCATCTTGTTTTTTGGGGCCGAAGCAATTCAGTGGTTTGGCCACCTGCCCTGGGTGAGCAACGTTGAGCTATCGCTGCCGCTGGCAATCGCGGGGGGCATAGGGCTGGCGATCGCATCCAACTATCGCCACTGGCCCACCTTCGGCCCGCCTCCTGCCAAGCCCGAGGCTCCCCTTCTGCCCAACCCGACGCCCCAGCCCAGCCCAATGGTTAAACCTCTACAGTCACCCAAGGCTAGCGGCAAGACGGATACAATTTCTTTTGAAATCAAGAGACCTCAGGCGAAGGGGTGATGGAGATGGCAAGGAGAAGAAAAGTTTTGAATTTTAAGTTTTGAATGGGCTTTGGAGTCAAAAACTCAAAACTCAAAACTAAGCACTCAAAACTCTCTACCCATCTCCCCTACCTTCCCCATTCCCCTAACTCCCCATATTCCGCTTCAGCTCCTCTAGCTCCTGCTCTGTCTCCCACCGCTGAAATGATTCTTCTACTGGATCCATAGTATTTCGGCCAAAGTTCTCAAAGGGGGTCTTAGCCCAGCCTGTATCCCAACTGGTGGTAGTGCGCTGAGCGGTTCGTTGAGCTTGGGTTTCGGTGATTTTGGCTTTGAGTTCGCGGCGGCGATCGTGAATTTCTTTTTGCAGGTTGCGAGTTTGCTCAATCTGCTCTTTGACACCTTTCATTTGGCCCCAGTACTGGTTGCCCTGGCGCAGCAGAGCCGCCTCGCGCTCTTGAGCGGCTTTAACTAAGTCGAGACGGTTAGCGGCCTGAGCGTTTTGAATGCGGCTATGCCAGCGCTGAATATCCTGGGCCGTGGAGAGAATGCTGTCTTCGAGCTGCTTTTCGCGGCGCTTGAGGTCTCCCAGCAGGTGAATGGCGTCTTGCTCTTGGCCCCGCAACTGGTCTTCTAAACCCCATAGCTCTAGGTGGGGGTTAGCTTTGAGAAATTCATCGAGTCGGGTTTCAAGAAATTTGCTTAGGTCTTCAAAGATGCCCATGGTGTAACTCCTGCCGCAACGCCTTGCCTTTCAGAATAGCGGGTTAGCGATGCAAGCGCTCCTCTAGATAGGCATAGCAACCCAGCGAACATCCAAGCAGGTCGTAACTAATAAGGTCAGCCAGGGTACATACCAAAAGATCTGTAGGTGATCAGAAAGCTTGAACTGAAAAACCAATTTATTAGACATTCTGGTAAAACGTTTTCAAAGAAAAAATGAGGACGAAAAAGCCAAACACAATTAATCGTCAGCAGTTAAAGATCTGCTATAAACTGCTGACGAATTCACCCAGCCACGTGTGCCTGATAATTATGCGGCCAGTAAGGCAAGATGCTCTGCGCGCTTGAGAATGGTGATTATACCTTTGTAGCTGTATTTAAGGTCAAAGGCCTTTTCTAGAAAGTCGTTACAACTTTTGACTCGCATAGAGAAAACCTTTTAGGGTAGGGCACGATCGCGGCTATTCACCTTTGCTTTATAGATTCTTGTGAAGCTGGGGCACAAGCTTAGTAATTGGGCCAACGTTCAAAGCTTTGGGCGGGCAAACTTGCTGTAGGTGGGACATACCAGACGTGCAACCCCCATCGTCGTCTCAGGTTTGAGGTTTTCTCTGCTACTACGCGATCGCACAGCCAGACCATCGCCCCAGATCTGCGATCGCGAGCGGCTAGAGCATGCCTATGAGCTTACTCATCTACCTATCAGCGAGCATCTACTGGCTATGAACAAAATTGATTTTTCACATCGGCTTCCCATCAAAACCATCAATGCCGACATTGACTCCTTCTACGGCCTCAGCACCGTGAGTGGCCCCATGCTTAACCGCCCTGTTGCCGCTCCTGAGAGCATTGATGCGAGTTGCGCAGCCATGGATGCCAAGCAACAGCGCGAAACCGAGATCGCTGCTCTGATCAAATCCGCCGCTGATACTGCTCGACAGACTAAGGCTGAGTTGTGTGATGCCGTTATCGCTATGCAGGAGTCGTTGCGGGGGCAGAACGAATCTAACCCCAACCGCGATTAGACTTAGGTCAAGGTACCTAAAAAAGTAGGATGCGCCAGGTTTATCTATGCCCAAGCTTGTGCTAGAAGCGCTGGCCAATGAAGATCGATCGCACTTCGCCATTGCGACGAATCACCACTTCTTCGTTAGAGACCGACACCAGGCTCCAGCCGCTGCTGCCAATGCGCTCACCAATGTAGACCCGCTGGGAGACGCCGCTAATTTCGAACAGGGCAGCCGAGCGATCGCCCAGTTCTAAAATGCCCACCAGGCCGTGAATCGGGTTCGCCGCCACTGGAGCTTGGGAGGGCGCAGCGGGGGCTACGGGGGCTACGGGAGATGCCGCGCCTACCCTGGGCTGAGGCACCAGCACTGGCGCGCCAGGCGCGCCAGGCCTTGGCTGCTGAGCCGTCTGGTAGGGAATGTAAACCCGCTCGATGACATTGACTGGGCCAGAGCCTAGGCTGCCTACGGTGCCACCGGCTCCCAGGGGCGGCAGCATCGGCGGCGTGGGGACTGCAACCCCGCCAGGAGCCTGGCCGGCAACGGTGGTGGTGCCCACTTCGCCCCGCTCAACCTTGCCCGCAATCACTTCTAGCGATCGCTGCAAGTAGGCCAAAAATTCTTCGTCAGACTGCTGTGCCGCCGTTTCGACAGACGATCGGCCCAGGGAAAAGCGATTGCCCTGGCTAAACCACAGCAGCCCCCCCATGCCCAGCAGCGACAGGGCCGTGATGCTCAGCAACATGCGATCAAACAGCTTGCCAAAACGGGTTTTGGTCGGGGCTGCCGGGGGGGCAGCGTTCGCATTGTCGGCGCGGAAGAAGTCAAGATCGGTGCTCAGGGGAGCCAGGGGCGCGTCTGCCGCTGGAGGATCCACGGGCTCGGCGGTAGTTTCAACAAACGGGGCGATCGCCGTAGAGGCTGGCTCTGGTGCTGCCTCTACCGATGCCAGGGCGTCTTCATCGCCGTCTAAAATTTTGTCAACATCGTCAAACAGCTCGGTGATGAGACTGTCGGCGTAGGTGGTCACCAGGGTATCTGGATCGACTGGGGTCGGCTCCTCGGGCGGCAATGTGGCGGTGCTGCGAGATTCTTCCTGGCTCATAGGTCGATTTATCCTGGCGGTGGCAAAGGGAGAAACGGGCTGCCTGATGGGCTATGTGGGAGGCTCAAACAGGCGTAGCTTAAGGGCTAAAAGACGCTTTAGCTGACACTCCCCTGACGGTCTGATGAAGTTTACCCTAACTTGCCAAATCTTTCATCCCGTTGGGGAGAAAGTTAGAAGGGTAGGGGTGAGGGGTGGGGCGTAGGACATCACCCCCTAAAATGACTTTGCCGTGTGATTCTCTGGGTCAAATTCGTAGCGATCGCTAAAACTTGTTGCCCCGTAGAGGTTAAACGACACGGTGGGCTCGTCGCCCAGGGGTTCCACACTGTGAATGGCGTTGGCGGTGAGGGCCACAACATCGCCGGGGTTAAGAACTATTTCGTCGACTAGCTCTAGCTGGTCGGGGGAGTTGGGTTGGGGGGAGCGTCGCCAGATACGGTTGCGCTCTTGACCGCCCAACAGCGCCACAATTCCCCAAGCCCCGTGGTTGTGAATGCTTGAGGTGTGCCCCGGCAACCAGGCCACCATCTGCACCGTAATCGGGAACTGGTGCTCGCGGTAGAGAAAATTGACGCTCCAGCCCGTTATAGGGTTGGGGGTGTTGTATTCCATCTGCAGCCAGTACGAGCTGACCAACAACTTGCGCACTAGAGGGGTAATGGCTTCTAGCCGACTGAGGTCGTCGTGAAAGATGTCGAGAATGTCTTCTAGCTCAGTGAGAAACCGGTAGAGGCGATAGTAACGTCCTGGCTCTATAATTTCGGGGTCGCCGAAGGATCTATAGGTGCCGTCATCGGCAACTAGCCAGTTGTGGTTAGTCATTGCTACTCAACCCGGAGGCGGCGCGTTTCAACGACCATGCCGTCTTCGCGAATGACTACTGTCGAGGCCCAGCGACTGTCGGGCTCGGCGGCGGCGGTGCCGACTTTGTAGAGTCCGCCAGAGCTAAGAATGTCAAAAACCACTGGCCGCGGCGCAAAAAAGTCTTCGGCGGTCACGCCTTCTTCGACGGCAACGCCCATCAGCGATCGCCCTTCCAGCGGCTCCACCACAATCGTGTCAAAGCTGTAGGATTGGCCGGGGGTGAGAGTGGTGGGTAGCTGCACTTGCAGGGTAGGCGGGTTGTCGCCCGATACCAGGCGGTTGGTCTCGCTCAAGATTTCTTGGTAGGCGATCTTGCCGTTTTCGAGGCGCTGGCGCGAGGTGGTATTGGCGGCGAGGGTGAGGATGCGATCGGGGCGCGTTTGAGTGCCGGTAGCGGTGGTGCGGGTTTCGAGGGTGTAGTTACCGGAGCCATCGGCCTGCCAGCTCAGCAGCTCAATGTCGTAGGTGAGGTCGGGATATTGCTGCCAAAGGGTTTCGAGGGTTTGGCGCAATTGGGCATAGTCAAAGCCGGTGTCGCTGTCAAAGCCCTCGCTGTAGAAGGCCATCACAGCATCGAGGTTGCGACTGCTCGCCGCCGTCTCTAGATCGGTCAACAGTTGCTGCACCTCAGTGGGAGCCGCCTGGGCCAAGACGGGTTCGTTCCCTGACTGGTTTGCCTCAGTAACCGGAGCAAAGGCCCCAGCACCCAACAGCACCGCCGCCATCGACACGATTCCTAGACTCCACTGCCGCACTGCCGAGTTAGCCACGCTGAACCGCCCCATTAACCAAAAATACTCCGTCTACCTTATATCAGTTTCTTTACAACCGGCTACGGTAGCCCAGCTGTCCCCCTTGGCACTAGGTCGTTCTACGTAAAATTGGATCCGCTTTTGGTAAAAGAGCAGAAAACCTCGGGCATAGATTCTAGGCAGGAGTTGGTATAGTCTAGAGGCGTTTTTAGCGTCGAGGGTGTTCCCTTGTCATCTACATCTACCCAAGCGGCATCCCCCCGGCTGCTGGTGGCCGCCAGCGGCACAGGTGGGCACCTGTTCCCAGCGATCGCCACCGCCGAAGCCCTGAGCCAAGAGGGCTACACCATCGAGTGGCTGGGGGTGCCCGATCGCCTCGAAACTACCCTGGTGCCCAAAAATTTTCCGCTACACACGGTGCGCATGGCAGGTTTTCAGGGCCGGCCCGGCCTGGGAACGGTGAAAACGCTGGGGCGGTTTGGCCAGGCAACGGTGCAGGTGCGGCGACTGCTCAAGCAGGGAAAATTTGACGGGGTTTTTACTACTGGGGGCTACATTGCGGCCCCGGCGATTATTGCGGCGCGATCGCTGGGTCTGCCCGCTGTGCTGCACGAGTCGAACGCGCTGCCAGGCAAAGTCACTCGCTGGCTGAGCCCTTGGTGCACTACGGTGGCTCTAGGGTTTGAGGCGGCCCGCACCTATCTGCCCAAGGCCAAAACCGTGGTAGTGGGCACCCCCGTCCGCGACGAGTTTCTGACATCAGAGCCACCTGTTCTCACCGATCCGACCATTCCCGATGGGGTACCGCTGATTGTGGTGGTGGGCGGTAGCCAGGGAGCCGTCGCCGTCAACAAACTTGTGCGGGCCGCCGCTCCGGCCTGGATTGAAGCGGGCGCTTGGATTGTGCACCAAACCGGCAGCAGCGACCCCGAAGCCGACAGCTACAGCCACCCCCACTATATTCATCGCCCCTTCTTTAGCGCGATGGCCGCCCTCATGCATCGGGCGACTCTAGCCATCGGCCGCTCCGGGGCGGGTACCCTCACGGAGCTAGCGATCTCTCGCACGCCCTCGATTCTGATTCCCTACCCGTTTGCGGCAGAAGACCACCAGACGGTCAATGCTAAAGCCTTTGTCGATGCCCATGCTGCTCTGATGTTGAACCAACGCCAGGTCGTCGCCTCAGAATTTCAGACCCTGGTGCTTGATTTGCTGGCAGAGCCGCAACGGCTAGAGACGATGGCAGCAGCAGCAGGAAACTTGGCTACTGCCGATAGTGCCACAAAACTAGCCGACTTGATTCAGAAGGTTGTGCTGAACCGTTAGGTCGTTCCCACAATGGCGAACATCATCGCGGCGGCCTGCTGCGATCGCTACAGCATTGGGTTTATAACAGCTTGCCAGTCGCTCAGCGTAGAGCTCGACTCTAGCTCAAGTACAGGGCTACCGTTAATAAAGATAGTCGGCGTCGACCAAACCCCGCGACTGATCGCGTAGCGCACCGATGCCTTAGCTCGACTCGCCACTGAACCCTTCTCATCGCTGATTTGCTCGGCCAAATCGCTATTTTCCCAGTCTGGGTCAAATTTAGTGGTTAGGTCTTCGATTAGCTGCCGCAGGTCTTGACGGGTTTGGTGGTCAAACGCGTCTAGGGCATAGTCGGCGTGGTGCTGGTACAGGTGACTAATAAACTGCCAAGCTCGCAAAGGATCGTCTGCTGCGATCGCCACTGTGGCTTTCGTCAAATCCCAGCTTTGGCGATGGTCACAAAGCACGATTGGATGAGCTGTAATGCCAACGCAGTCACCCTTGTAGTGGTTGGCTACCGCCAGAACCGTAGGCCAAGCTTTTTTGGAGAAAGGACATTCCAGATCGACAAATACCTCCACCTGCACAGGGGCATCGCCAGATCCCAAACGAAACCCACTTGGACGAGACGGAATAGGCATTGACATGGATAACTAGTTTCTACAAAGTCTGACGGCAATTTAGGAGGCTGCGACCAACGCTGTTACCCTCGCAGGGCAGATTGGTATGTGCAAAAAAACGTACTGCGAAAGGCGGCAAGACCAATCAACAACAGACCCGTAGGGTAATCGGTAGCTAAGCGCAAAGAGAGATCGGATGAAGCCTGCGATCGCATCCTGGCCACCCAAAATTACGTGTAGATCTCACCGTCCTGAACGCTGTTCAAATTGAGATTGTCTGCCTCTTCTAGCGCGGTTGACTCGCTCTGTAGGTGAGCTTCTAACAACTTTAAGTTCCGCACGTTCGATTTATAGAAGGCGTCAAACAAATCCCCTACCAGCGGAACAGTCCCTACTACGGCCTCCAGGCCGATGTTAAGAACCATCTGCGCCAAAATGCCCCTGGGCAAACGGAACCGGGCCGCCAAAACAATGACGTAGGCCGATACTGCGGTAGCAATCAAATCACCTAGGCCAGGTATCAGCCCAAGCACCGGATCCCAGCCGACTTTTATCCCCAAAACGGGGATTTTGAAGGCTGTATCCATCAGTCGGCTGATGCGACGGATACGGTTTAGATTTCTGAGTTGGGAGGCGGTATCAACGATATTCATAAGTTAATGCTGCCAGTTATGGCTGGCAGTTGTCTTACCTCGAAGGGAAGAAAAAAGCCTAGTAGAGGCTTGAATCGCATCTAACTAAGGGCTCGCACCTCAGATTGTTTGCCTTTTGGTCAAACTCTCAGGCAAGAGATTGTTGCTCTTTTTCGATCGACCAAGTCCATCACTAGGCATCAGCTGGTCGGATTCAGGCTTAAGCTACTTGGCTAACTGGGTGGCCTCGGAATGAGCAGTGGTCCGAGCCGTCAGCGGCTGGAGGCTAAAGCCGACAACCTGATGCCCACGGCAATAGAAACCCAATTTGGGGCGTACCTCAAAAGCAGGGGTAGTGTCTTTCTGCGCTTCAGCTTCGGTGTAGAGCCAGTAGCCCTGAGGCCCGGCAACGAGCTGCACTGGAGTCTCTTTGGTGCGCGAAATCAGTACGTGAGTAGGGGTAAATGTCATTGCAGTCTCCTTGGGTGCAATCGACCCTGAGTGAGTAGTAACTCTATGTAACGTCTTCTCAGAAAAACTCGCGAGTCGGAGAGCCGAGTCTAGTCGGGGAGGATCTCCCCATCCGCCTCTAGGCAAAGTCTCTCAAGGTGCCCAACGGTGCCTGGCGAACACCACAAATCCTGAAAGGCATACTAAATTGTTAAACATAGGTTACAAAACTTCATCTGTCCCTGGTCGTACCCCATTTTCAGGTAGCTTTCATTTATGAAAGAATTCCACGCTAGCCAAACCCTGCGCCTGCGAGTGCCCAATGAGGCGATTCCCATTGAGCACTACTTGCGGCAGCCCCAGCGCCTGGTGCAGGCAATCACCGACCCGCGCCGTATTGAGGTGCTGGGCGATGGCGTGTATCGACTCAGCCTGCGGCCCCTACAGTTTTTTGGCATCAGTATTGAGCCCACCGCTGACCTGCGGGTGTGGAGCCTGGCCGACGGCACTTTGCGGCTGGAGTCGGTGGCTTGTCGAGTCAAAGGCCCCGAATATCTCAGCTTTGTAAACGATTCCTTTGGCATGGCCTTGCAGGGCACCCTCACGCCCCAGCGCCAGGCCACCCATACTGAACTCCAGGGCCAGGCCGAGCTGCAAATTCATTTAGAGCTGCCGCCGCCGATTCGCTTTCTGCCCACCTCGGTGCTCGATCGCACCGGCAAAACTTTTTTGAGCGGCATTCTAGGCACCATCAAACACCGCATTGAGCGGCAGCTGGTGGAAGACTACCGCGCTTGGGTGGCAACTACCCACGGCCAGCCTCAGGTTAGCTCTCAGGGAGCTATGCAAGGTCGCACAGTGCAGGGCTAACGTTTAGTTAGCTCAACGCGATCGCCCACCACTAGGCCAATCTGCTGCTGGGCATTGCCCTGGTTCACCGCCAGTTCTACAAAGCCGTGGCTGCCTACCAGCGCTAGTCCTTGCCCAGGGTGGACGTTTCCGTAGGTCTGGCCGCCTGGAAGCGTGTGATCTCCTATCGTCACACTCCAGTCGCTAGTAATGACTATGCTGGCTGGGATAGTTGTGGCGGCATTGCCGAAGCGATCGATGTACTGAATTGCGCCTATCCATCCCGTAGCCGTAGCGATCGGAGCCTGCAAGGGGAGGCTGATGAGGGATTGGGGATCGATTCTGGTTCCTAAGTCATCTATCGGCACTCCGTTGGCTAGGTGAGCCGCCACTGGGGCAAAAATGTCACGTCCGTGGAAGGTGGTGCTGGGGTGGGGCGATCGCCAGTAGGCCATATTCGTCAGCTCTACGGCATTCAGAACGCCTTGATTCCTCTGGCTGTCACGCTCCCAAATGCCGCTGAGTACTCCATTGTCTGGCCCGACAAAAGTGCCCTGGAAGGTCTGCACTGTCACCGCTCGCCGCTGCGTGCCTACCCCTGGGTCAACCACCACCAGGTAAATAGTGCCCGGTGGCATGTAGGGATAGGCGCTGAGTAGGGTGAACCGCGCCGCGTAGCAATCCTGTGGGGGTAGGTCGTGGGTTAGGTCGATGAGCTGGGCCGTAGGGGCTAACGTGGCGATAACGCCTTTCATTACGCCTACGTAGCTATCTTGAAGTCCAAAGTCGGTGAGTAGGGCAATGGGCATGGGAGCGCGGAGTTGAGAGGGTCGGTGGTTGAGCGGAGTCCTTTGTCTTTCAAATGGGCTAACTCCACACTTACTTCGCAACCGTCGACGCGAAGCGTCCTTAGAAGGGAAAGCCGCTAGGCTTGGATTCTTTAAAGCAACAATTACGCCTCGGCTTCGTAATCGCCCGACTTGCCGCCGGTTTTCTTCAACAGGCGAATGCTGCGGATCTCAATGGATTTTTCTAACCCCTTAGCCATGTCGTAAAGGGTGAGGGCGGCGACGCTAGCAGCGGTGAGGGCCTCCATTTCGACCCCGGTTTCGGCCTTAATTTTGACCGTCGCCTGAATGCGGTAGCCAGGCAGCGCTGCATCGGGGGTAATTTGCACTTCCACCTTTTGAATGGGCAAGGGGTGGCAGAGGGGAATTAGGTGGGCGGTCTGTTTGGCCGCCATGATGCCTGCGATGCGGGCCGTGGCGAGCACGTCGCCCTTGGGGGCATTGCCTGCCTCTATGGTAGCCAGTGTCTCGGGCTGCATGACAACGGCGGCGATCGCCACCGCTTCCCGCACCGTCTGAGCTTTAGCGGCCACATCCACCATATGGGCCTGGCCCTGGGCATCGAGATGGGTGAGCGCAGCAGATGCTAAAGGATTTTTTGTCATGGGTTTAAACTGGGCAAAGGAATATGCTAGTATCAAAAGCCTGCACGAGGGCGTGTGGCTCAGTGGATAGAGCACGTGGCTACGGACCACGGGGTCGGGGGTTCGAATCCCTCCACGCCCGTTTTTTAAAATCCCACTAAACAAAAGCTTGTTTAGTGGGATTTTATCGTTTGAGGTAGGTCAATGGCGTAGACATCCTGTCCGCGCCCCAGGGCAAACCTGAGGGAATGAGCCAGGTCTTTGCTATTGGCGGTGGCAAAAACGACCAGACCCACCATCGTCATCACCCCAGACAGACCAAAAATTCCGCGATAGCCAATCTGATCGGCGATGGTGCCAAAGATAGGGCCAGCTAGGGCAATACCCACGTCAAAGCCGACCATAGCCAGGCCAAAGGTGCGACCGCGATCGCTGGGGCTAGAGCGATCGCCCATCAGCGCCGCAATCATCGGAATTAGGGTGCCGCCCGCAAATCCTTGAACAAACCCCGCCAGCAAGAACATCGGCGCACTGCGGGCCAGCCAAAACATAGCCATGCCTAAACTGTAGATCAGCAGGCTAGCGGTGATAAATCGCCCTCTGCCGTAGCGATCGGAAGCCCGACCGGCAAGGAGACGCGACATAAAGCTCGCCAAGGCTGAAGCGGTGTAAATCAGTCCTACATTCAAAGCCAGGCCGGCTTCCCGCACGTAGAGGGGTACAAAAGTGCTCAGTGTGCCAAAGGCCAGCCCCACTAGCAGCAGAATGATCGCTGGGGTGCGTACTCGCCCGCTCCACAGCTGGCCCCAAAACACCTGCGAGCCAGCATTTTCTACAACGCTGGGAGGCTGATAAGGCTCGTGCAGCCGCGCTACCAGCACTAAACCAACCATGCCCAGCAGCCCCATCGCCAAAAACGCGGTGGTAAACCCCGTAGCCTCATAGAGAAAGCCGCCAATAGCAGGCCCCAAGGCCAGACCAATGGGGTTGACCAGGGTCATATAGCCAAGTAGCTCGCCCCGGTTCGCGGGCGGGGCCAGGTCGAGCACCAGGGCGCTATAGGCCACCACAAAGGCGGCAATGCTCAACCCGTGGAAGGCACGAATGGCGATCATCGCTAAAATCGAGCTATCCAGCGTGATGCTGTACCCCCCCAGCGACAGCGGCACGATCGCACGCGGCAAGAACTGCACCACCAGGTAACCAAAGGGGGCCAGGGCGATCGCGCTCAACCCCACTATCAGCACGATCTTGCGGCCCCGCTCGTCGGCTAGCCGCGACAGGTAAGGCCGGGCCGCCAGCAACCCGACTGCAAAGGACGCCATCACGATGCCAATCTGCTGACCGCTGCCCCCCAGGGTTTCAATAAACAGCGGCAGCGTCGGCAGCAGCCCCGCCAACCCTGCCCAAAAACACAGTCCCGCTGCAAATAGCACCATCAAATTAGTGCGCACTGCTGGGCTAAAGGTTGAGAAAATAGTCAAACCGTTGGTCTCCGAGTAGAGTGCTGGGTGCTCAGCAGCGCTCTTCGCTGCTCTGGTCAGAACCAACCGCACCCCACCCTTCAATGTAAACAAATGTTGCAGCTGTCGGCTATAGAACGTTCTGCCACCTTCGACTCCACGGGCCGCTACCGATATAGCCTCGAACGGCGGTGGAGCACGGCCCCCATCCTAGCCATCGTTATGCTCAACCCCAGTCAGGCCGACAGTAGCGTAGACGACCCTACCATCCGCCGCTGCATTGGCTTAGCCCAGGGCTGGGGGTTTGGAGCGATCGCTGTCGGCAACCTGTTCGCCTACCGCAGCCCTCACCCCAAGACTCTGCGCCAAATTGAGGATCCGATTGGTCTTGAGAACGATGCCGCTCTAAGCACAGCCGCACAGCAAGCCGAGCAAATTCTGCTGGCTTGGGGAAATTGGGGGAGTTGGTTGGGGCGCGATCGCTCTGTTCTCACCCTGCTCACTCCCCACCAAGCTAAATGCCGCTGCCTGGGTCAAAACCTTACCGGCCAGCCTCGGCACCCCCTCTACGTACCCCGCCACACGATTCTAGAACTTTGGCATACCTAGATATCCGCAGCAGCAACCTGGCTACCATCCACCCGTCCACTCATCTACCCATCCACCCATCTACCCCTTCCTCCCCGGCTCCTGATACACCCCGTAGGCCGCCACAATCCCCAACACAAAGCCAAACAGATGTCCCCACCAGGCCACCATCGGCTGAGTAGGGAACATGCCAAAAATAAAGTAGCTGTAGTTGATCAGCACAAACATCGAAATCAGCAGCGGCACTACTCGACGCTCCAGCCAGCCAATGCAGAGCAGATAGCCAAATAGGGTGTACACCACACCACTCAACCCATGCACGCTGCTGGGGCCGAGCAGCCAGGCCACCACGCCACCTCCGAGCCAACCCACCAGCAGTGTAATCCAATAGTCGCGACGGCTTTTGGCCAAAATCAGCCAGCTAAAGATGAGGAACCCAATGGTGTTGCCAATCAGGTGGGCAAACCCCGAGTGAGAAATTGCCGACAAAAAAATGCCCGGTATGCCCTCAAGGCTACGGGGGTGCAGAGGCAGGTTCCAACGACCGCCAAACACCACTTGATCAATAATCTCCTGCGCCCAGGGAATGGTCACCAGATAGACAGGCAATAGCGCATTGCCCTTTAGCCGTTGCAGCCAGGGTTGGGGCGCTGGAGTTGGCTTGCCGGTGGATTGTCGGGCGGCTGGAGGCGCAGCGGTGTTGAGCTCTGCCTCTAGCTTTTTGAGTTTGGCCTGTAGGTCTGTGTCGTCCAAAGGGTTTGCCTGGCTGGATTTAGGACTATAGCCAGAGTAGCTTTTTCGCTCCCCGACTGCCCAGTGCTAGAGGCCCAAGGCGGACAGAGGTAACGGATTGGTCACAGCGCTGGGAGGAAGCTGCCAATAGTGGCTATGCCCTAAGGTCTGAAACCTTTACGGCGCAAATAACGGGCCATGCTGGGATCGAACCAGCGACCGACCGCTTAGAAGGCGGTTGCTCTATCCGCTGAGCTAATGGCCCTAACGTAATCACTTTACATTTTATGGGGTATGGGTCGCTCTCAGGGCAGACTAGGACGAATAGAATATTGAAAAAACGGCGGCAAATGCTGCCAGGGCGGTGAGTGCCGCTAAAATAAGTCACTTACTTTATAGAACTCACTGTTTTCGAGGGGTTGCCAGGCTTTATATCATCACGATGACGCAGTAATAAGGGTGCGGTTTACCGTTGCAGCCGCCGCCTACTGCAGGTACTCACCTCAGTTAGGAGTCAGCAGGCCATAACATGTTTATCCTCAAGCGGCAGGATGTTGACATCAAAACGATGCACCATCCTCAAAAAGATCAGCAAATTCCAATTTTGTCGTATCAGGGGCAAACCTTTCGGCTGCTGAGTGTGTTTACTGCTGCCCAGGAAGACGACGCTAGGGCGCTGTGGCGCGACCTGACCGACAACCGGGGTAAGGCCTGTGTGCTGCTCGAAGAACCCGATCGCTTCAGCATTTGGGGCAAAATTCGCCTTGACCAGTTTGACGACGCTGGTCCTGATACGGGCACTCCGCCAGCGGAGGCCACCTACATCAAAGCCTGCCTGCTGATGCTACAGGTGCTGTACATGGATGTGGAAGATCTGTTGGGGGCCAAGCAGGCTCGCCAATTTGAGGGTGACATTAGCAAGGTGTTTGCCGCCTGGAAGTTTCCCCAAGCGGTGACTCCCGACGCGGTGAAGAACTTGCTAACCGTAGACCCGCTGGCAATGCCCCATCTGCCGCCCTGGCAAGATCACCATCTGCAACGTCTGTTAGAGGAAACCCACCGGATGGGCAAGGATTACTTTGGCAATGCCAATTTTGCCGATCGCGCCCTAGAGGCAGTCGAAGACTTAACCGCCAACGAACAAGCCCTGTTTCGGCGGTGGTTGAACCAATCGCCAGGGGGCAAGAACTGGGTCTAGGCGGGCAAGGCCTTCTGGCTTAGGCGCGGGCGACCTCGCAGGAGTTTAAGAATTATTGCTCTGCACGACTAATTAGGACGATTCTGCCAGGCTGACGGCTCAAGGCCGTGGGGAGTCGGTACAATTCAGGCGTTGCGCTAGGCCCTATGCTGGATCAGCCGATTCGCTGCAATGGTGAAGACCGGCCCTAAGGGCCAGCTGCAGTTTTCTCGTTGGCATGGGTGCTGTTGAGTTCCGTTAGGAGTGAACCTTTGAGCAAGTCATCAACCCCGTCATCTGCTAGTTCCTCGTCTACCCCGCTGTTGGTGGGGGCCTGCATCGCTTGGGGCGTGGCTACCCTGCTATTCTTTCTGCTATTTACCGCTCCCGGGGAAGATGGTGCCCAACCCGGTTGGTTTTTGCTGGGCATTAACCTGCTAGAAACCGGCGCGTTTTTCCTGGCCTCTCTGCTGTGCTTTCGCAACTGGCGCAGTACTCAAATCGTCAGCGGGCGCAACGTCTGGTTTTGGATTGGCGCGGGGCTGTTGTCCTACGTCTTTGGCAACATTCTCTTTTTTCTCTGGGGCAATATCTGGGGGCTAGACCCAGCGGTGTCGCTGGGCGATTTCTTTTACATTTTTAGCTACATTTTTTTGGCCGCAGGCATGTTTAAGGCGGTGCTGCCCCGACGCTTAAACTTGGAGTTCTCTCAGTGGCTGATCGTGGTGGGCATTGGCCTGGGCGGCATTTTGCTGACGATTTTCGTCAACCTGGCGGCGGCGGAAGCGGCAGTAGTGCCCTCAGCCCCAGCCCCAGCATTCTATTTGGCCCAGGAAGCACCTCCGGTCGTGCCCGAGGTTGCGCCCCCAGTGGTGCCAGAGCCCGTCGCCGAAGCTTCATCGGCCCCTGGCTGGGTGCTCCAGCTCAATGGCCTACTCGAACCGCTGGAGGGTGTGGTGAGTCTGTTGTATCAGATTGGCGACATCGTGCTGCTGATTATTGCCGGCACCCTGCTAGTGGCTTTTTGGGGCGGGCGCTACTCCCAATCGTGGAAGCTGATTGCGATCGCCGCCTTCTGTCTTTACATTGCTGATATGTTTTTTGCCTACGCCGTCAACACGGACACCTACGTAGAAGGCAGTCTGTGGGAAGTCTTCTGGACGTTTTCGGCGGTGTTTTTTGGCCTGGGAGCAGTAGTTGAGAATGCTGTTTCTGTAAATTCCCGGCGGAGTCCGCGGCGGCGGCGGGGGTAAGGCGCCCTAGAATGTTAGATGGCATTGTTACGGAACCCATGGCATGGCACCCAAAAAGCTGACCGAGGCTGACAAGACATCCATCTTGAGCCTGTATCGCCAGCCCCAAGAGACCACATCAACCCTAGCGGAACGCTACGGGGTAAGTAACAGCACCATTAGCAGATTGCTCAAAGCTAGTCTGCCTGAAGACGAGTACAGTATCTTAATTCAGCAAAAGCGGGGCACCACCGATAAGGCGATCGTTGTAGACACTACTGTGGCCGCAGCAGAGCCCATTCTTCCTGCGATGGTTGAAGCAGAGACTGCTGTAGTTGAAGCAGAGACTGCTGTAGTTGAGGCAGAACCCGCTGTAGTTGAGGCAGAGCCCGCTGCTGTAGACGCAAAGCCTTCCCCTAAACCCAAAACTAAGCCTCGCAGCAAGAGAGCCGCTGAGGTGCTGCCCGAGGCTGAGCCGACTGAGCTCGCAGCCCTGCTCATAGCTGAGTTGACTGAGCCCGTAGCTCCGCCCATAGCTGAGCCGATCGCAGCAGAGGTGACTGTTAGCGAGGCTAAGCCCCTGCGCAAGCGGCGATCGCGGGCGGCAGAAGAGCCCGTGGCCGAGGTCGTAGATGCACCTGCCGAGTCGATGGCAGCCTTGCCCACCGTAGACCCTGAGCCCGCCCAGCTCTCGCTGCCAGAGCCGGTTCCAGAAAAACCGGCCCGGCCCGTGCTGAAGTCGGCTCAGGCTGTCTTAGCTGAGGCCCAAGCCGTCGCCCCCGAGATCGAACCGGCTGAAGTCCTTGACGTCGCCGAGGCCCTTGAGGACGACTGGGATGACGACACCGTTGGCCTTGACGATGACTACGATGACGACGATGACGGTGATGATGACGACAACGTCTACCCCTGGGACAGCGGCAACGGCGCTGCCGCTAACCTCGAAACCCTAGAAATTTTTCCCCTCACGGCGGCGGCTCTGCCGCCCCTGTGCTACGTCGTTGTGGAGCGTACCTCGTCGGAGCTGGTTGTGCTGCCCTTGCGCACCTTCGCTGAGCTAGGGCAAATCCCCGAAGAAGAAGGCGATTCCCGCACGCTGCCGGTGTTTGAAAACCACAATGTGGCCCGGCGCTTTTCGCGCCGCAACCAGCGGGTAGTCAAAGTGCCCGATGGCAGCCTGCTGCAAACTACCAGCTCCTATCTACAGGCGAAAGGCATTACCCGATTGTTTATTGATGGGCAGGTGTTTTCCCTCGGTCAAGACTCGGTCGAGCCTGTGCTCCCCGTCGGAGACGATTGACCCGGCCCACAAACTGGGCAGCAGGGCGCTTAAAAGTTAGCGCCGACCCGGCGCATTTCCGGCAATCTCCCCATACACTGGGCTTACTGGCGTTTACCCTGGGGAGACATGGATGTACTGTTGCACATTGCCATTGGCATTGGCCTCAGCACTGCCGCCGGGTTTAGAATTTTGGTGCCGTTTTTGGTGGCGGGGATGGCTTCCCAGCAGGGCTATCTGACCCTGTCCCCCAACATGGCTTGGATGGGGACAACCCCTGCTATTCTGGCCTTTGCCGCTGCTACGGCTCTAGAGGTGCTGATATATTTTGTGCCAGTAGTCGATAATTTGATGGATGCGGTGGAGCTGCCAGCTGCGGCGATCGCAGGCACCGTTCTCACTGCCGCCGTCACAGGTGGTGACATGAATCCCTTCTTGCAGTGGAGCTTGGCCTTGATTGCCGGTGGCGGCATTGCCAGCGGCACCCAGGCGTTTACGGGCCTAGCCCGGCTGGCTTCCACAGCGGCGGGTGGCCCGGTGGGCAACATTGCGGTTTCGACGACCGAGTTGGCTAGCGCGACTATCCTTTCGGTACTGGCGATCGCGGTGCCAATCCTAGTACTGATCGTAGTAGGTGTGCTGCTGTACCTAATGCTTCGACGGCGAGGCCGCAAACGACAGGTCTCCTGAACCGTTTGCCCACTAGCCCAGCCACCCTGCCCAACCCTACCCCTATGGGAATCGCCTTGAGCTATGGCCAAAAAAAACACCATCACTCGCGCTAAAAAAGCCTTCAAGCATCAATTCGACGCGATGGTGCCGCTGATTTTATCGGAATGGCCCCAGCTAATCGAAGACAATCTGCTGGCGACCAAAGGCGACCTAGAGCTGGCCGTAGACTATATCAGTGGCGAGATGGATCATACCAAAACCCGCATTCGCCGCCATCTAGACGAGCTGGCCGACCTGATCGAAGCCGATCCACCGATCTTGAGCAATGCCTCTCGCCAGTCTTCCATCAACGGTATATCGTCTGCCCTAAAATCTACTGTCCTAGAGGCTGCTGAGCCCCTGGGAGTAAATAAATCCAGCATTGACAATCTGCTCGATGACCTTGAATCGCGCACCGAAAACCTAATCCAAGAGCTGAAGGCCGAAATGCTTCCTGAGCTTGAGAAACGCGCTCGTGGCAACCTGGGGCAAAGCTTGCTGATCGCCCTAGGCCTTGGCTTTGTGTTGGGTCTGATTTTGAGGGGCAAGCGTGGCTAGCCCTGACTCCACCTTTGACCAAATCGAAGGCTACTTTCGGCGGCTGCTGCGTCTGATGACGGTGCTAGTCGATACCCACCTCGATGTGGCGGTGCAAGAGGCCAACTACGAAAGCCGACGGCTGATCAGCGGGTTTATTCTACTGGGCATCGGCATCGGTCTAGTCACTACAGCGGTTGTGCTCGGCATCGTCGCTAGCGTGGCGTTTGCCCAGTCCCTAGGGCTGAGCTGGCTTCAGGCGATCGGGGCCGTGGCCGGGGCCAATCTGCTGCTGGGGCTGATATTTCTTATCCTGGGGCGGCTGCGGCTGAGTGGGCCACTGATGATTCAGACCCAGGCTAGGCTCTCGCGATCGCTAGCACTGTTGAAAGCCAAAGAGTAACTAGAGAAGTAAATGGCTTGGATAAATAACTTTGTGCCCCAGCTGTGCCAAGACATTACTCATGTGAGGCGCTTAGCTCTGCTTGATCATTTTCTGCAGCAGTCCTAACACCTGCTCCATACTTCCCTGAAGGGACCTAATCTCTAGCTCGATGCGATCGAGCCGATCCAAGACTTGGCTGGGGGTAGTGTTCGGAATCCAAGTTTCGCTGCTGTCAGGAATTTCGCTGGCCTCATTCAGTTTTGTTGCCAGAGAATCCCAGCTATTTGCTTTAATCCCGAAATGAGCCTTAGCTGCTTTGAGGGTCTTAAATTTCTTCTGTAAATCTGGTAGTTCGTAAGTGGCTGGGGCCTGGCTCTGCTCCCTTTCATGCAGATCTTCCTCGACCATCTCCACCACCTCACCAATCAGCTGATCGTGGTTCTGAGCCATTTGAGCCGCCGCACCCAGTATTCGGGAGGTAGCTTTAATCTGCGTATCTGTTTCCTGCCGCAACTCCTGGGCAATATTACGCAGACGATCGCCCAGAGTCGCAGGTTGTGAAGCCGAAATTATTGAAGCTGAGTCGTCGCTCATGGATTACCTGTTCCTTACTCCGCCAGGATTTCCCTAACCGCAACCCATACTCGCTGAAGCTTTTGCAGCATTCCTACTGGGTTATTGGCCACCTCACCATCGACTGAATCTACCAGTCTCTGAATTCGATCCATCCGAGTTGCTACATCTTCCAAGCTCTGAATAGCCTGATCCTTCTTAGTCAGCGACTCGCGGAGGACGATCGCCATTTCGCCAATTTCCTGCTTCAGGCGCTCATTTTCCCGCTTGCGCCGGGTCTCCCAACCTTTAATTCCTGCCTTAGAGCGCCGCTCGGTTCTCAGCTCTTGCTCAATCTGCTTATACAGCGTCAGATAGTTCTGGGACTCCTGCGAGGCTTGATTGTGCTGGATCTCAAGCTCGCTGCTCCTGGCCTTCTCCTCAGTATAAAGCGCCAGATACGAGCTCGCCTGCTCTTGGGTTTCCTGATAGAGAACAATCGTCGATTGCAGCTTTTCCGCTTGCTCTCGGTAAAGCGTCTGGCTTTCCTCTAGCTGTCGCGCTTTCTCGGCAACCTGATCCTTCGCCTCATCCCGTTGCGATCGAATATTGGTCAGAAGCTGCCTAAGCTCTTTTGACGACACGGGCTCAGGCTGTCTCATGTGCGGGTGCTGGATTGAATTATCGTCGGATGAAGTACGTCTGTCGGCTCGTTGCATTCCCGGCATTGGCAAACAACACTAAAGGCAAGAAGATGCATCACCTTCTTCATGTTGAGAATGCCCTTGTCCGGAGTCTGAGGACCAAAGCACCAGCAGAAAACTTTCCATGCACGCCCCTAACCTTCACAATTAGCAGCGCTACGACTACCGAGATCAGAACTCAAATGCCGTTTGTGTGATGGGCACGTGGTTAGGCTGGGCCGCAATTTGTGCCAGCCAGCGCCGCACATTGGGAAATCGATCTAGCTTAAAGCCGCCTTCATGGGCTACGTGGGTGTAGGCATAGAGCGCTATGTCGGCAACGGTATAACTTTCGTCTACAAAAAAGGTGTGCTGCCCCAGGTGCTGCTCCATCACCGCCAGTGCCTGATAGCCCTGCTCTTGCTTATAGGGCAGGGCAGTCTCTTGATAGGCATTGAGCCTGGGTACGTGGCAGAGCCAAAACCGTGGCGTGGCAATGTTGGGTTCGTGGCTGTACTGCTCAAAAAATAACCAGCCCATGACCTGAGTCTGGCTCAGTAGGTCGGTGGGCCAGAAAGGGGTGTCCTGCGCCAGATAAAACAGAATGGCGTTGGACTCGGCCAGGTGCTGCCCCGGCTCGATCTCCAGCACTGGGATGCGTCCGTTGGGGTTTTTGGCCAAAAACTCGGGGGTACGAGTCTCACCCTTGAGAATATCCAGTGTCACATACTCGAAGGGAATGCCCAGGTGCGACAACAGCAGTCTGACCTTGTAGCCGTTGCCGGAGGGCGGGTAGTTGTAGAGGCGATACATGAAGCCTAATCTTGCTGGGTGGAAAACTGACGCGCCCCGATCGCCGCCAGCACCCCTGCCACCGCTAGCAGAATGGGGATCGAGTACCAGGGAAATTCGCCCAGGGGCTTGTAGGCGGCTGCCCGCAGGCCAATCGTTGTGTAGGTCAGCGGCAGTAGATAGACAATTGCCTTCAGCGCCACGGGCAGAGTGCCGGGGTCAAAAAACGTGCCGCCCAAAAACGACATCGGCACAATCAAAAAGTTGTTGAACAGCCCAACGCTTTCGAGGGATTTTACATTGAGCCCAACAATGACTCCCAGACCGGCAAACACGGCGCAGTTGAGCACCACCAGCAGCAAAAATAGCGGGTTCACAAAGCTCCAAAACCGCCCAGTGAAGAGAATCGCCACCAAGATTACCGAGCCCGCCGTCATCATCCCGCGCACAATGCCCGCCAGCATTTTGCCCAGGTGCAGCGCTAAGGGATGCACTGGGTAGAGCAGCATTTCCTCAAAGGTTTTAGTGAATAGGCGATCGCCGCAGATCGAAAACGTGGTGCCACCAAAGCTAATCACCATCGACGACAGCGCCACCATGCCCGGCAAAATAAACTCTAAGTAGTTATCCCCTGCTGAGGGCGGGGTCACCTGGTCGATAGCGCTGCCCAAGCCTAAGCCAAAGGCCAAAATATAGATCAGCGGTGATACCAGCCCCGATGCCGCCACCTGGGGAATGCGCGCCCGCAAATCGAGCCAGTCACCCCAAAATACGGTGAGCGTATCGCCCCAGAGGGTTCGCAGGGGCAGGGCCTCGATCTGACGCCGACGCGGACGGGAAAGAATATTGGACACGACATCATTTGCAACGCTTCTTAACAGTCTAAGGCGTAGGGGGCTGATGAGTTTTGAATGTTGAGTTTTGAATTTTTAGTTCTCACCGTAAGACGTTCATCCCCGACTGATCATTCTCCTTTGGAGACGCTCCGCGTAGGCATAGCCAGTTTGAAGGACTTACAAAACCTAAAACTCTCTACTCCTTAGGGGTTAGAAAATTGATCTTCATTGCCAACCCACCACTCTCCCAAGCCCATCAGCTCCTTGTGCAGCGCCTGGAGTTCTTCCATGTAGAGATCAGAGGGAGTGGTGTCTTTGCGCTCCTCCAGCTTTTTCAAGCGCAGCAGCACTAACAGCCAGGGTTTAGAAATGCCATCTCTGGCTTCGATGAATTGGGCAAGCTCACGACTGTCCATAATTAGCCTGTAGCTGGGGTTACGATTAACTGTAACAGCGGTGCCAACGGTCTGCCTGACCCTGGGCCACGGCCAGAGTTGTATACATCTATTGCGTTAGAGACAAGAAAAGTTAGATAAGGTTGTGGGCTGATCCCCAGATTTTTAGCATGGAGATGTGCGGCGCGTTGGCGAAGCTTTTCCCAAGCAAAATCGCTGGTCTCCAGCTATTTAAAAATCTCAGCAGTCTTTACGAATGGAGCGTTTCGGTCGCACAGCCTTTGCGAGTACTTCTTTGAGGTGGCGACATGGTAGCTACGTCTGTAGTTCAACAGTCCTTAGTGCAGCGTGATCAACAATTGGTGCTTTGGCTCGACCAGGTGCGGCTAGAGGATGTGCACCTCGTGGGCGGCAAAAATGCTTCCCTCGGAGAAATGATTCAGCAGTTGACGCCTAAGGGCGTGAGAGTGCCAACGGGGTTTGCTACCACGTCCTATGCTTACCGCTACTTCATTGAGAAAACTGGGCTAGATGCCCAGCTGCGTGAGGTGCTAGGCGGTTTTGACGTGAATGATGTCACTGAGCTGCGGCGACGGGGCAGAAAGGCGCGATCGCTCATTCTCAACGCCACCTTCCCCGACGACCTGAAAATTGCCATTCTCACGGCTTACCACCAAATGTGCGATGAGGCCGGGCAAAGCCTTTGCTTTGGTGATGAGTCCTGCCTGCAAGACCACGCCTACACCGAGATTGATGTAGCCGTGCGCTCTAGCGCCACCGCCGAAGACCTGCCCGACGCCAGCTTTGCGGGCCAGCAGGAAACCTACCTCAACGTCTACGGTGACCAGGCGGTGCTAATCGCCTGCAAGAAGTGCTACGCGTCGCTGTTTACCGATCGCGCCATTTCCTATCGCACCACCAAAGACTTTGACCACTTCGATGTGGCACTGGCGGTGTGCATTCAGCGCATGGTGCGCTCAGATTTGGCCACCTCGGGGGTGATGTTCTCCATTGATACCGAGACTGGCTTCCAAAACGCGGTGCTGCTGACCGCTGCCTACGGCCTGGGCGAAAACGTGGTGCAGGGCACTGTTAACCCTGACGAGTACGTGGTGTTTAAGCCCACTCTCAAATCTGGCCACAAACCTATTCTTAGCAAGCGCCTGGGCACTAAAGCCCTGCGCATGGTCTATAACACCACCGGCTCCGAGCTCACCCGCAACGAGCCTGTGCCTCTAGCCGACCAGGAGCGTTTTGCCATTGAGGAAGACGATATTCTTCAGCTCGCCCAGTGGGCCTGCACCATCGAAGATCACTACACCCAGCTGCGCGGCGTCAACAGCCCCATGGATATTGAGTGGGCTAAAGATGGCCATACGGGCGAGCTGTTTATCGTGCAGGCCCGGCCTGAAACGGTGCAATCGCAGAAATCGCAGAATGAGCTGCGATCGTACATTCTTGACGTGCCCGAGGGTGTGGAGCCGGTGGCCCGAGGGCGCGCCGTGGGCGATCTAATTGGCCAGGGCGAGGCCTGCGTGATTTTGGAGGTGTCTCAAATTGCCGAGTTCCGTCCTGGGGAAGTGCTGGTTACGGCTCGCACCGACCCCGACTGGGAACCGATCATGAAACAGGCCAGTGCGATCGTCACGGACCAGGGCGGACGCACTTGCCACGCCGCCATCATTGCGCGGGAGCTGGGCATTCCGGCGATCGTCGGCTGTGACAATGCTACCCAGATGCTTAATATGGGTGACTTCGTCACTGTTTCCTGCGCCGAGGGCGAAGAAGGGCTGATCTACCGGGGCAAATTGCCCTTTAGGGTCGAAACTACCAAGCTTGATAGCCTGCCTGAGACTCGCACCAAGATCATGATGAATGTGGGCAACCCCGAGAAGGCCTTTACCCTGGCTGCTCTGCCCAACGACGGTGTTGGTCTAGCCCGGCTGGAATTTATCATCGCCAACCACATCAAGGTGCACCCGCTGGCCCTGCTCAACTTTGACAGCCTCGCCAACGGGTCTGAGAAGCGTGAAATTCAGCAGTTGACGGTCCATTACGACCACAAACCCGACTATTTCACCGATAAGCTAGCCCAGGGTGTCGGTACCTTAGCCGCTGCCTTTTATCCCAAACCCGTGGTGGTGCGACTGTCTGACTTTAAGAGCAACGAGTACGCCCACCTTCTAGGTGGCAGCACCTTCGAACCTGACGAAGAGAACCCGATGCTGGGCTGGCGCGGTGCCTCTCGCTACTACGACGAGCGCTACCGCGACGGTTTCGCCCTTGAGTGCCAGGCTCTCAAGCGGGTGCGCGACGACATGGGTCTCACCAACGTGATTTTGATGGTGCCATTCTGTCGCACCCCCGACGAAGGCCGCCGCGTGCTTGAAGAAATGGCTCAACATGGCCTGGTGCGCGGCGAAAATGAGCTGAAAATCTACGTGATGTGTGAACTGCCGAATAACGTGATCCTGGCCGACGAGTTTAGCCAGGTGTTTGACGGCTTTTCCATCGGCTCGAACGATTTGACTCAGCTTACCCTAGGGATCGATCGCGACTCAGCCCTGGTGGCTCACCTGTTTGACGAGCGCAGCACTGGGGTCAAGCGCATGGTGAAGATGGCGATTCAAACCGCTAAGGAGCACGGCCGTAAAATCGGTATCTGTGGTCAGGGCCCCAGCGACTACCCTGAGTTTGCCCGCTTCTTGGTGGAGCAGGGCATCGACTCCATTAGCCTCAACCCCGACACGGTGATCAAAACCCGCCTAGAGATTGCCGACATGGAGCAGCAAATAGGTTAAGAATGGCTATAGACCCCAGAGATATTTCAAAATTTGGAAAGTTTGAGCCTAAAGGATTGCTGCACGGGTGTTCATAGTTTTGTGGGATAGGCGTCTTGGCTGTTCAGTCAGGGAGGCAGGAGCCTATTCCACAAAACCTACCAGCATTGGGCTAATCTGCTGATCAAAATTGCGCAAGGCTCTGATCAACCTCGAAGTTTTCGAGTTTTGTAGGGTCACCGCTCGGGTCGAACAGCTTAATAGAAGAGTGTGCTCTGATGTAATTGGCGGCAGATGATTCTAAGCAGCCAAGGACTGTAGCTGTTGTGTATGGTCTGGGCTTTCGTAAAAAGACTCAGTCAAATTCACTTGAGAAATATTAATCATTTTGGTTGTTAAGTTCTGTTTCCATTCTTTGGGCTGCCTACGATGAATCTTGAGATAGAGGCTTCTAGAAGAAGCGACTATTACGCTGTAGATCAATGAGTTTGAGCGATCGCTTGCTCTGCTAAATCACCGGCCAAAACCGATTATTTTTCATTGCTTTATCGCCGCGCTCGTAGTCATCCTCTCCTTTAATCATTGGTGGGAAAAATGAATCAGGTTAAGCCAGTTATCGTTGTTCACGGTGGAGCTAAAACCATTTCAGAAGACAAGCTGGCGGCAAATCACGCTGGATGTCGAGCAGCAGCAGAGGCGGGGTGGAATATACTTCGTAGTGGCGGTAGTGCAGCCGCAGCCGTTGAAGCTGCTATTCAGGTATTAGAGTCTGACCAAACATTCAATGCAGGCTTCGGTTCAACCATGAACAGTGAAGGCGAAGTTGAAGACGATGCCGCCATGATGGATGGAGCAACGTTAGATTGGGGGGCCGTTGCAGCCGTGCAGGGAGTTCGTCATCCTATCTCCGTTGCTCGCAAGATTATGGAAGACAAGCCTCGATTCTTAGTGGCTGAAAGTGGTGAACGATTTGCCCTCGAGCATGGGCTAGAGGTGTGTGATAAAGATGACCTGGTCAGCGAAGAACAGTATCAAGAATGGAAAGAAGAAGCTGACGTTTTAGATCGTCCAAATACGGTGGGCTGTGTAGCACTCGACAGCAGCGGTAATCTCGTTGCGGGTACTTCTACAGGTGGTACGACTGGTCAATCCCAAGGGCGTGTGGGCGATTCTGCTTTGGTTGGCGCTGGTTTATATGCGGACAATCAACTGGGAGCTTGCTCAACTACGGGGGATGGCGAATCAATTATTCCGGTGGTACTTGCGAAGACGGCAATCGATGCCTTAGCTGAAGAAGCTCATCCAGACCAAGCAGCTCAACACGCGATCGACACCCTTAAAGCTCGTGTCAAGGGCGAGGCAGGCTGTATTTTGCTTGATCGTCAGGGGCGCATTGGTTGGGCATACAACTCAGACAATATGGCGGTTGCCTACATGACTGAAGCTTTGCAGCAGCCAGCCGTTTTTACCCAAAAGGAATAATCATCTGCGATCGCTTAAACTGCTATGTTTTCTCAAACTGACTTGAAATTCTTTCAAGGCAATTCTTTTTCTGATCTTTTCGCTCAGGATATTGAAAATGAATCATGTGCCTTGATCTTAAACTATCCTGCAACTGCAAAATGGGCGGCTTATCCCAACGTCCAGAAGTATTTCCTGCAAGATGGCAGCGGTGAAGCCACTAAAACATCGTTTGACAAGATTTGCCAGAAAGAACCCTGGAAAAATCTAGCTGTACTGGGAGATACGCTTCCTGGGGTAGTCATTAGCCCACCGCAGAATCTCTTAATGCAATATTGGCAGGAGCATTTTGGCTTTCGCGACCGACAACTAGAGATGCTGGATTGCTCAACGTATCTAGATGATTTCAACCAGAGCAGCCACCTCAGCCAAGCGATTACGCTTTTCCCATTCGATCGATTACTACCCGAAAAGCATGCCGTCGATCCCGATACGCATTATCGTTTGTTGAGCAAAGCTACCCTTGACAAGTTAGGAGTGCTTTGCCCCATTTATCAAATCTATGATTTAAATCAGGTTGATTTAAGTCAAATTCAACTTCCATCAGAGTACCCCTACCTAATTAAGACATCACATGGTCTTTCTGGCGAGGGCACCTATATCATCCGCAGTAGCAGTGATCTTAACTACTGCCTAGAAGAACTTAAAAAGTATCTGAAGATAAATTTACTAGAAACCATTATTGTTTCGGACTTTGTTAAACATGAAGTTGGCAACTACTGTGTGCAGTTTTATATTAATAAATCTGGAGAAATAACTCTAATTGGTGTAACACAGCAGCTAGTAAGCCCCGAAGGGAATTATTTGGGTGGGTTGGTCGACTACACAGATGATTTGAGTAAATTCTTGCACATGATTTCGGCGATCGGACAGTATGCCCATCAGCAAGGATATTTCGGTATTATTGGTTTTGATGTTCTGGAAGATAGGGATGGAAGACTTTATGCGATCGATGCTAATTTTCGCATTAACGGCTCCACGCCACTTTGTCTTCAGCGTCATTTGTTACTAAAGTACGATAAGGCGATCGCAAAATATTCGAGCGATTATCGGATGGAAGGAACGCTTGATTCGATTTTGCTTACGCTGAAGTCAGAGCTAGAGCGCAAGGATTTTCTCATCTTGTCAGCGTTAGAGAAGGTGAAATACGGCAAAATTTATACCGAAATCTACGGCATTGCAACAGGAAAAAGCTTGCAAGATATGCAACAGATAGAGCAAAGTTTGCACAGCAAAGGCTTGCACTTGACGAGCTGATATACAGAGGAATAGGCGTGTTTAGGGTTGAGTGAGGTTTAGAAACGCCCATGTACCCGACTGTTCGAGCGAGACAAATCTGATCACAAATATGCGCCTGAAGGAATAAATGATTCTCACCATCAAGTGTTTCGATTCCTATGGCGGTCACAGCGTGAAAATGGAGAAACACTGTCTCGTGGATTGCTAGTTGAGGCTTTGTCTCCTACTGGAATACTTGAACGAATTGTTCATTTCGTCGATTCAGGAGCAACCGTATAACCCGATTTTATGAACCGACTTTGCCAATTCCTTCAGGCCTACGCTACCCCAGCGAACATGGCTTCGTAGGGCTGAGGGTTAGCATTGTCTTGGGCCACAATTTCCACAATTTTGTTGCGCGACTGAGGCTGGTACAGTGCTTCCACACAGACCTCAGCCACTTTCTGCCGGGGCACGCTGCCCTCAGATAGCGTATCTGCCGAAGCCATCACTAGGGGGCGGGTGTCGGTGTCGTCATCCTTGAGGCCACCGGGGCGAACGATCGTGTAGGTGAGACCGCTGGCTTGCAAGTAAGCCTCAGCCTGATGCTTCCAATAGAGAATAAGAAAGAACAAGTTGAGGGGGTGAAAGAATCGGGAGGCGCAGAGCGACGACACCATAACAAAATGCTCGATGCCGGTTTCCTTGGCCACATCGATCAGGTTTTTGTTGCCTTCGTAGTCAACTTGGTAGGGGCCGGTGGGGTCAAAGCCGGGGCGAGCGCCGGTGGCAGATAGCAGTACGGTGCAGCCTGCGATCGCCTTGCGAATGCTCTCCTTATCGGTGACGCTGCCTTCCATCAGGGTGACCTCGACGGGCAGCTTGGCTCGAGCGGCAGCGGCATCGCGTACAAAGGCCACCACGGGCACGCCGCGACCCACGAGCTGGTTCACGATTTTTGAGCCTGTGGCTCCAGTTGCCCCGGCAACAAATGCTTTCACGCCTGCTTCCCCGATAGTTATAGAACTGGATTTGATCTTACGGAAAGCGATATGAAAAGAAACCAACCCTAAGGCGGGTTACGTGAAACCGTGATAAGCATCACAGTTCTGAGGGGCACACTTGAGATACTAAAGCCTTACGATGGGTTAAGCCTGGGACGCAACCTTTGGCGCGATTACATTGTCTGATGTTGTTTAAGCAAGTGGTTGCACAGTGACTCTTGAATTTATGCCATCTGCCCACAACCCGAATGCCTCACCCTTGCCAGGGGATGAGGGGGTTGGTGCTGAGGCGGCAATGGTCAACGAGCAAATTCCCCCAGCGAACGTTGACCATGCGGCCAGCCCCGCCCCCGTCCAGGTCCCCCTTGTAGACGGGGCACTGCTGTTAGAAGGGCGCTACGCTGGCAAAATGGACATGGCCGCCGATAGCGACACCGTCGGTCGCTACCTCAACAGCCACCGAGGGTGGTTTACCCGCTGCGCTCATCCGATGCAGGTAGAGCATATCTCAGACCACGGCTATGCGTTGGTGGTCGGGCGCTTCTCGGTACTGGGCTATGAAGTAGAGCCCAAGGTGGGTCTGTATCTGTCGCCCCTCGATCATCAGGTCTACCGCATTGATACGATTCCGGTGCCGGGGTACGTGCCTCCTGGCTACGATGTCGATTTTCATGCGGTGATGCGCTTGCAGGATGGTCCTGGGGCTACCCCTCCCGCCACCGATCTGACTCAGGTTGACTGGGATCTGAGCCTGGCGGTCAAGATTCACATGCCGCGCCTGCTGAACTCGGTACCGCGATCGCTGCTTAAATCCTCGGGCGATCGCCTGCTCAACCAGGTGGTGCGCCAGGTCTCTAAGCGCCTCACTCGCAAGGTGCAGGAAGATTTTCACCACAGCCACAATCTGCCCCTACCCGAGAGCTACCGGGGCCACCACTTCTGGTCGAACTGGGGGCGGTGAGCGGGGGACGGCATCCACGATGGCTCAACCTGGAGACAGTTTGAACTGTAAACACAAAACGATCGCGGCCTAGGAGTTTCCTTTGAGCCGCGATCGCTGAAGAATTTATTGCCTAGGACTTGGCCCAGGTTGCCCTACGGCCTAGGATCCAGCCGAAGCCTGAAGATCAGTTAGCAGCCGTTGCACAATTTTCATGCCGGTAAAGGCTTGCCAGCTAAACAGCCCCACTAACACCACGTTGAGGGTGATGTGGGTGAGCCGAGCCGTCTCACTGCCCTTTTGCATAAACGGCACTAGGGCGGCAGAGATAGCAATCAGGGTTGCCATACCCAAGCCTGCCAGCAGGTGAGGCCCGAAAAACAGCTTGCCGGCCTCTAAGTAAGTGGCCCCCATGCCACCCACGGTGCCCATCACCATCCAGGCCAGCAATACAGAGCCGACCTTGTGGTGCTTGAGGGCAAATTTGCCTTTGATCAACTCTTTGCGGGTTTCGGCATCAGCCAAGCGGGTGCGGCGCGACTGAATCCCCAGGTAAAGGGCGTAGAGGGTCATCGCCAGCAGCAGCCACATGGTTATGGGGTGAACAAAGTTGAGCCAGGGTTTGATCGTATTTAAGGTCATAGGGCTCCGTTGTTGCGTTTTCCGGCGTTACATTTATTTAACAAAATTATAGGAGTACAGATTCTGGCTTGGCAAAGCATTGGTCAGAATAAATAAGTCATTAGGCAAGACCCTGGTTCTAGGGATAGCTTCGTGCAAACATAATCCTGTGTCTCGCCCCCACCCGTCCCACAGGGAGCATGGCTCCATTCGTTGTAAAGAAACCAGTTTTAGGGAGATGTCATGCGGCGATTGCAGCGGTTTGTGACAGCATTACTAGCCAGTTTCTTGGGGGCGGTGCTGCTTAGCCAAGGGCTTGGCCTAGGGGCATCTCCAGGGTTTGCGGCAGAGCCTGCCGGAGTGGCGACGGCACCAACGGCAACGGCGCAGGCCAATGCCGAAGATGCCCTGCCGGTGGATCCGGCCGCACGGCCTGCAAATACGCTGCCTACTCCATTCCCAGAGCAACCTGACGGCACTCTAAAGCTGCCGCCCAAGGAACCCGAAATTCCTGAAATTCCTGGGGCTGGCTCTGAGGCGGTTCCAACAGCCGCAGACGTTGATGCTGATTCGACCGAAGGGCGGGCGCTGCTGCTATCTGGCCTTTCGCCAGAGGTGGTCAAGCGCAGCGAGATCTTAATAGAGGCCGATCGCCTCTACCAAGCGGGCAATCGCGACGATGCTGAACTCCTCTATCGGGCGGCCAAAGACCCAGAATGGCTGGCAGAAACGGGACCAGAGGTGGCGATCGCTCCCCTCACCGACCCCGCTGAGCTACCGCCGGCTGGGCAGGTCTACTGGCGCGAGGCCCAGGCCGGGATCGAGTCTGAGTTCCCCAATCGGGTGCTGGTGCCCCTAGAGCTGCTGGTAGAGAACTACCCTGAGTTTTTGCCGGGGCAGGCCCTCTACGCCAGCTACCTCGTGCAGCATGACCGGGCCGATGAGGCGGCTCGGGTGCTGGATGGGGCAATTTCTCGCTATCCCTACAACCCCGACCTGCTCAAGGCCCAGGCCGAGGTGCAGATGGCCCGCGAACAGTGGATTGAAGCCGCCATTACCGCCAACCAGTTCGCCATTCTCAACCCCGAGCACCCCGAAGCCGAAGCTATGAGCGCCCTGGCCCGGCAGAACCTTGATCGCTTTCGCGGCGAGACGAACCAGACCCTGACTCGTAACTTGATATCCAACATTGTCACTGGGGCAGCTGGGTATATTCTCACCGGGGGGCTGCTGGGGCCGTTCAGCGCGATTAATTCCGGCATTTTGCTCATGCAGGGCGAAAGCGGTTTGGGCAATCAGGTGGCTGAGCAGGTGAAGCGACAGCTGCCCATTGTCGATGATCCCGAGATTCGCGCCTACGTGAATGACATGGGCCAGCGGCTTGCTGCCCTGGCCGGCCGCGACGAGTTTGACTATACGTTTGAGGTGATCATGGATGACAGCCTCAACGCCTTTGCCCTGCCCGGCGGCAAAATTTTTCTCAACGCCGGAGCAATTACCAAAAGTCACTCCGAAGCCGAACTGGCTGGGTTGGTCGGCCATGAATTGGCCCACGCGGTGCTCTCCCACAGCTTTCAAATGGTAACCCAGGGCAACCTCACCGCCAGCCTGGCCTCGTTTATTCCTATCCCCGAAGTGGCCAACATTGCCGCTGGGTTGGTGGTGTCGAGCTACTCCCGCGACATGGAGCGCCAGTCAGATATTTTGGGTACTAAGCTGCTGGCCACCAGCCGCTATGCCGCTGACGGGCTGCACAATCTGATGATTACCCTTGGAGACGAGGTCGGCAACCAGGGTGTGACCTGGTTTGCCTCGCACCCCAATCCGGGCGATCGCGTCAGCTACCTCAAGCAGCTGATCGACCAGGGCGGCTTCGACCGCTACACCTACGAAGGGGTCGAAACTCACTTGAAAATGCGCTACAAAATGAACCAGCTGATCACCCAGTACAAGCTGGAGCAAGGCATTCCAGAAGATGAACCAATTCAGGACAGGCGCCGTTAAACCACGCTTTGCCGAGCATTAGCGACTTCGTGACGGCAAGACGACTTAACTGTTGAATTAACCTGCGGATCGTTCAAACGCTCTGAAGAAAGTTCACCCCACGATCGCTGCTAACAGCAGCACCACCCCTACCCCAAAGCACCCCACCATGGACCAAAAGGCAATTTTGGCGCTTTGATCAACGCTCTTGGTAATGGCCTCGTGGGATTTCAGCGTGATGATGTATGGTTGGTCGTCCTGGGCGGGTTTTTCAATGGCGATGGTGCCGGTGCGATCGCTTGCCATCCCCACCACCAGCAGAGGCCGATTGAGGGGCAGAACGGTTTCCCGATAGCGGTAGCCCAGGGTGCGGCGGGGGCCGCCGATACTGTCTTCCCCCAGCGCCAGCGAAAACGGACCAAAGGAGAGCATGCCCCCGGCAGGGTTGCCCGGTCGAAATTCGTCCAGCACTTCCACTGGCTCGATTTTGGCATCTTCAGGATCCACTCGCACCTGCCCCGATGTGTCTACCAGGTTGAAGGGAATGCGCTGACTGTGCTCGCTGATGGTCTCTGAGCCCCGCTGGGTGCTGGTAGTGACCTTGCCGTCACTGTCCTTCTGGCGCACGGTTTCTTCGTACTCGCGCACTACCGTGCTGGTGTAGCAGACGCAGGGAACTGCCTTAAATTCTGAGGTGAGGGGTGTGGCTGTTTTCACGGTGCCCCACAGCCACACGTAGTCGCGCCAATCGCCGCCGCCAATTTCTTTTGAGACGGCAGTAGCCGTGGCCTCTAGGTCTGTCGCCTGACAGGCACGAGCCAGTTTGAGCTGGCGACAGCGGCCCTGCTGGCGTTTTTGCACCCACCCGAGTATGCCCCCAGCGATAATGAAGATAATGCCTGCGATCGCCATACTGCTCTCCCAACCATGACTGTCAGCTCTGGCTATCAGCTTGCCCAGACACAACGGCAGAAACCGCCCCCTTTAACGAATTTGCACGAAAGACTTTTCTGCTAACGTTATTTACCGAAAGGTTTCGTTGCAAAACTTAAAGCCTTGCCGACTGTCCTAAAAGCCCTGATACACTGACATTTAGCGATTCATTGGACAGTTGTTCTCTTCTCTGTTCTCAGGATGTGAATTAGTCCAGAGTGTCCAGAGTTGCAAAGACTGCCTCCCCTAGCATCGCCCGCCGGGAGATAGACCGGCCCACGTTCACCGCGCCATTGAAGGACTCATGGTAGATTCCCTTAAAAAGCCCGAATTGCAAGAGCTTCGCCCAGGGGTAAAGGCTCCCGCCAAAGACACCATTCTCACCCCTCGGTTTTACACCACCGACTTTGACGAGATGGCCGCCATGGACCTCTCGGTCAACGAAGACGAGATGCTCGCCATCCTCGACGAGTTGCGGGCTGACTACAACCGCCATCACTTCGTCCGCAGCGAGGTCTTTGACCAGTCTTGGGACTGCGTCACCGGCGAAACCCGACAGGTGTTTGTAGAATTTCTGGAGCGATCCTGCACCTCTGAGTTCTCTGGCTTCTTGCTCTACAAAGAATTGAGCCGTCGCCTCAAGGGCAAGAACCCCCTGCTGTCCGAGTGCTTTGAACTAATATCGCGCGACGAAGCACGCCACGCAGGCTTTCTCAACAAGGCCATGGCTGACTTCAACATGCAGCTAGACCTGGGCTTTTTGACCAAGACCAAAGACTACACCTTCTTTAAGCCCAAGTTCATCCTCTACGCCACCTACCTCTCAGAGAAAATTGGCTACTGGCGCTACATCACCATCTTCCGCCACCTCGAATCTCACCCCGAAAACGAGATCTACCCCATCTTCCGGTTCTTTGAGAACTGGTGCCAAGACGAAAACCGCCACGGCGACTTCTTCTCGGCCCTGATGAAGTCTCAGCCCGAAATTCTCAACGACTGGAAGGCCAGGCTGTGGTGCCGCTTCTTCCTGCTGTCGGTGTTTGCCACCATGTACCTCAACGATCTCCGGGCCAGAGGCTTTTACGAATCCCTCGGGTTGAATGTCCGTGAGTATGACATTGAGGTGATTGAGAAAACCAACAGCACTGCCGGACGTGTGTTTCCGGTGACGCTGAATGTTGAGCACCCCAGCTTCTTCAAGCGGTTGGATGTGGCTGCTGCCGCTAACACTAAGCTAAGCAAGATTGCTGAGTCGAATCAGCCTAAGCTGCTGAAGAAGCTGCAACAACTGCCTCACATTGCCACTATCGGCTGGCAGCTGGTGCAGCTCTATTTCCTCAAACCCATAGACGCCATGGCGACACGCGGCCAGGTGCGCTAAAGGGCATTAGCCATTTATCGGAACGCTATCCTCGTTTCCCCCAGCGGTTTTGCTCTTTGAGTGAGGCCGCTTTTTTTGCCTGTCCACAAGGTGACAGCGCCACTGGGCGAAGGCGGTAAGATGCATAGGATTCATTGTGTGAGCTAGGAGCCGCCGAGTAGTGTCAACAAAAAATCAACTGTTGCGGCTTGGGGGCTGCCTAGTAGCGCTTGGGGTTGGACAGAGCGCAATGGCGCTTGAGGCGCAACCCAACGCCACTGGAGAGGTTGCGCCCGCAACGCCTGGCCTTGAAACTCCCCACGACCCGGCAGCGTCTGGCTTAGCTCTGTGCCCTCAGACCGTCGAATTTGCAGACTCATGTACAGTTTCCTTTGATGCAACCCTGCCAACGGTCAGCGCTGTTACTCCGTCAGAGACGCTAGCCCCCGAACCTGAGGCAGTATCCCCTACCCTCGACCTCGACCCAGCTGTGATCGAAGGCAGCCCAACACTCCAGCGCTGGCTAGAGGATGTGCCCGATGTGGCCGACGAGATTCGCCACCGGCCCAGCTTTCGCACCAGGCTGCGGGTGGGCTATGCCCAGTTTCCTTCTACAGGGCAGGTCGGCGGCTTTGGGGCAGCGGTAGAAGACGTCTTTGTGCCGGGCACAGGCCTCGCCGCTAGTGTTGACTACAGCCGCAGCTGGAATGGCCAGCGCGAATCTTACGGTGGTGAGGCGCGATACTACCTGCTGCCGCTGGGTGGCTATTTCAACATTGCGCCCACGGTGGGCTATCGCTCTCTCAGCACCCCGGCCTACCAGACCGATGGGCTAGATGTGGGTCTGCGCGTGATGCTGGTACCCTCGCGGGGTGGTGGGGCTGACCTAGCCCTCAGCCAGCGATGGGTAGCGCCGGGCAGCGAGAGCGAGGTGGGAATTACGAGCCTGGCGATCGGCTATGCCGTAACCCGTCAGCTGCGGCTAGGCACTGATTTTCAGCGGCAAAACTCTCGCTTTGGCCAAGACAGCCGCGTGGGAGTTTCTTTAGAACTGCTGCTGTAGTAGTTGCTGCTATAGGGCAGTATCTAGGTATGTCGACTCAACGCAAAAAAAGGTGGAGAGCAATCGCTCTCCACCTTTTAGCTAGCCGAAGCAAGGCTGTAGGCTAGGGCAGGGTGCCCAGTTAGTTCGAGCCCGGTTCAGAGAACTCGGCATCGATTACATCATCACCACCGGAGCTATCACTAGGAGTGGCGTCGCTAGGAGCCGCGCCAGCCCCATCGCCACCGGCCTGTTGATACAGGTTGGTGCTAATGCCGTAGAGGGTCTGCTGCAGTTCGCCAGTGAGGGTTTTGATAGTGTCAAAGTCCTCGGCTTCAATGGCGGTTCTGAGCGCCTTGATCTGCTCCTCGGCTTTTTCCTTGTCGGCGGCGGGCACTTTGTCGCCCATGTCAGCCAGCTGCTTCTCAGCCTGGTAGGAGAGTGAGTCAGCCTGGTTCTTGAGGTCGATGCGCTCGCGCCGCTCTTTGTCGGCGGCGGAGTTAGCCTCAGCATCTTTCACCATGCGCTCGATCTCAGACTCATCCAGCCTTGAGGCACCCGAGATGGTGATGGTCTGCTCTTTGCCGGTACCCTTGTCTTTGGCGGTGACGTTGAGAATGCCGTTGGCGTCAATGTCGAAGATCACCTCGATTTGAGGCACGCCGCGGGGCGCGGGAGGAATGCCAGAGAGCTGGAAAGTACCCAGACTCTTGTTGTCGCTGGCCATTTCGCGCTCGCCTTGGAGCACCTTGATCTCCACGTTGGTTTGCCCGTCTTGGGCAGTGGAGAACACCTCCGACTTCTTAGTAGGAATGGTGGTGTTGCGGGGGATGAGTTTGGTCATCACGCCGCCCAGGGTTTCCACACCCAGAGACAAGGGGGTAACATCGAGCAGCAGAATGTCTTTGACTTCGCCGGCCAACACACCGCCCTGGATAGCGGCACCTACAGCCACGACCTCGTCAGGGTTGACGGTTTCGTTGGGCTCTTTGTCGAGGGTACGCTTGACCACGTCTTTAATGGCGGGGATGCGGGTGGAACCGCCCACCAGCACCACTTCGTCAATGGCAGTCTTGGCAATCTTGGCATCCTTAAGGGCCTGCTCAACGGGGATGCGGCAGCGATCGATCAGATCGGCGCACAGCTCCTCAAACTTGGCCCGGGTAAGGGTCATTTCCAGGTGCTTAGGACCATCCTGGGTCGCGGTGATAAAAGGCAGATTGATTTCGGCCTGGGTGACGCTTGACAGCTCGATTTTGGCTTTTTCAGCGGCCTCAGTTAGGCGCTGCAGGGCCTGCTTGTCTTTGCGCAGTTCGATGCCTTCCATCTTTTGGAACTCGCCCGCCAAGTAGTCAACGATCTTCTTGTCGAAGTCGTCGCCGCCCAGGTGGGTGTCGCCAGAGGTAGCCAGTACTTCAAATACGCCGTCGCCCACTTCGAGAATGGAGACGTCGAAGGTACCACCACCCAAGTCAAAGACCAGGATGGTTTCGTTGCTCTTGCGATCGAGACCGTAGGCCAGCGAAGCGGCAGTCGGCTCGTTGATGATGCGCAGCACCTCTAGACCGGCGATTTTACCGGCGTCTTTGGTGGCCTGGCGCTGGGAATCGTTGAAGTAGGCCGGCACGGTGATCACGGCCTGGGTGACTTTTTCACCCAAGTACTTACCAGCGTCGTCGGCCAGCTTGCGCAGAATTTGAGCCGAGATTTCTTCGGGCGAAAATTGCTGACCTGCCTGAGGACAGTCAATTTTGACGTTGTTGCCGACGTTCATCACTTTGTAGGCGACTTCGGTCGACTCGGTGGTGACTTCGTCGAAGCGACGACCGATGAAGCGCTTGACCGAGTAAAAGGTGTTCTCGGTGTTCATAACCGCCTGGCGCTTGGCGATTTGGCCAACGAGGCGATCGCCGTTCTTAGCGTAAGCGACGACCGAGGGGGTAGTGCGAAAGCCTTCAGCGTTAGCGATAACGGTGGGCTTGCCCCCTTCCATAACGGCAACCACAGAGTTAGTGGTGCCTAGGTCGATTCCAACTACTTTACCCATATTGTCTTTGCTCCGGCTTGACAGCTATATCATCTATAGTGCTTGCTCAAGCCATTTCTCTGAAGGAGGGGATACCGAACCGTGGAAGGCGGGGTAGGGAGTGGAGGAGTGGATGAGGGAGGTGAGGGGGATGGGGAAGATGAGGAAAGCCTCCTCTCCCTAAGGTGTATCTAGTGAGTGGTTCTTGTAGTTAGATTACGATGGCTGTTCGCGCTCAAGGATCGACTGTAACGGCTCGACTAGGGGCGGTAGGCTGCGGTGAATCGTTCTCCAGATAGTGGGTGTATCTAGCTGAAAGTATTCGTGGGCAGCTATGTTTCGCATGTCTTTCATCAAGCGCCACGGCAAATCAGAATAGCGCTGTTGAATCTCGTCAGGAATATTGGCTGAGGCTTCACCAATGATGATGAAGTCGTAGAGCACCGCCTTGAGGACAGTTTCGTCATCTTCAAACACTTCAAAGCTGATAGCTGATGTGCGTGCTTGAATAGCGCTAATTGCGGTCAAGATGTCGTGAATGCGAAGCAGCCAGTCTCTAGAAGACACGAACAGCATCCTTAGTGACGGGTTCTCGGAGATGGGCTTTGAGTGCTGCCCGAGTGCCTATATCTACGTCACAGCCTAAAAGGTCTTCGAGATAATGCTGTACCCGAAATACATCAAACAGAGTTGGCTCAATGGCAAAATCGACTAAAAAATCAACATCACTATGGGGTTGAGCCTCATCACGGGCTACCGAGCCAAACAGTTCCAATGATTTAACTCCAAGCAATTCAAGGTCGCCCTGGTGGGCTTGGGCCAATGCTAAAACGTGCTTGCAGTTCAGTGGCAAAGTCATGCTAGAAAGCCTTGAGCTAATTTTGCCCTGTCCATAGGGTTTATTTGTAGGGTAAAGTTGCTGCCCATGTTTTGTCTCTAACCTTCCTGCCAGTGGTGAGCCGAGCTTGATCTTAATTTATTTCAAATAGCGGCTGCCCTCGGGAGTGAGATGCAGGTTGACCACGGCCCTCTCGTACACCACAATCAGTCCCTGTGTTGCCAAACTCTTTAGCAACCTCTGGCGATCGCCCACTGACACCCGCCGATGGATCTGGCTGGGGTTAATGCGGCCCCCTTGGCACGATCGCAGAATCATCAACTCGTCGGGGGTGACGGGCCACACCGACAGATCGAGCTTGAGCAGGGTTTTGCCGGTGAGAGTGAGGCCAAACTGAGCGATGTCATGGTCGTAGGTTAGCCAGCCCCTGGCCTGAAGCTGCTGGCAAGCTTTAACCCGCTGGCGCATAGAACTTTTTCTCTCGACGGGCAGTGCGGTGAGGGAATCGCAGGTGCCGCCAGCGGCCTCGAGTTGGCCCAAAATAGCTAACTCAAGAGGGGTAGGGGCCAGAGAGGTGGTCTGGGTCGCGCTCATTGGGGCTGAAAATGATGCTGACGTCCTGAAACGATTGGCGTGGGGTGAAGTGTAATGGAAGGGAGCGGGGCGATTCGCGAGGCGTTTGGGAACCGACTTGAAACGAGTATCCGTTCTGAAATCGCGCTTAGGGCTAGTCTCTGACCATCGCACGCTAGTTCATAGTAACTAGTTTTATCATGCCGCTTGCATCTTAACCACCGTGACCGCTGCTGTGTCTTTGAATTATCAAACCTACCTGGGGCACAACCAGGAAGCCTATCAGGAGCTGCGACTGGCGCTGCAACTCAACCTGCGACGGCAGTTGCTGATTGCGGTGTGCGACGACATGGCTCTGCAAGAGCAGCTAGCCCAGCGCCTAGAGGCCAACTTTAGCCCCCTGCCCGAGACGGTGCCCTTGGCGGCGGAGGTGCGGGCGCGGCAGTTTACGCTGGTGACGCTGCGGCTGAGCGGCGATCGCCCTGACCTGGTGCGCGAGGTGTTGCTGTGGCTGAAGCAGCAGCGCCGGCTCCAGAGCAGCTCGCCGACCACACCCGTGTTTCAGATTGTGGGCATCGATCAGCTCACTCGCCAGTCGCCCACGGTGCAAAACCGGTTTTTGGCTTCGCTGATTCGAGTCGATGCGCTGCTGACTCAGCTCGACTGTCGGCTGGTGGTGTGGGTGCCGCGCCCTTGGCTGGGCAAAATTCGGCAGTCGGTGCCGGGATTTTGGCGATCGCGTAGCGGCCTGTTTGAGTTTATGGGCGAACCCAGTGCGCCATCGTCAGCTCCGGCTGAGCCAGCGGCACCACCAGCGCCAAGTAACCCTTCAGCTAATCCCCCCGATCTCTGGCGGGTGCTGCGGGATGATCTCTCGACTTTCGAGCAGCCTGCGCTTGCAAAGGATCTTACTCCCAAGGATGCGGCGGCACAGCCAGTGGTGCCGCCCGTAGAGCTGCCCACTCTGCTCGGTCCAGAGGCTAAGGCTGCTCGCAACCATGATCAGCCGCAAAACCCCCAGAGCTACACCGTTATAGATCAAGGGACGTTTTCGAGTATCGTCATGCCGCCGGTAGGGGCAATGGCAGCGGAGACCCTAGCGGCTCTACAGCGGGCCGAACCTGTGCTGCCAACCGTTGAGCCGGTTCATGCCCCCGTCTCGCCCGACCCGACATCTCTGCACCCGACGGGGGCTCTACAACTGCCCCCAGACTTAGCTGAGGATGTGGAGCTGGCAAACCTATGGCGCTACATTCAGGGGTTGGTTGAGCAGCAGGCGGGGCCGCTGACCCTATCGCGGGCGTACCTGGCGCTAGGTCAGATCGGGCGCGATCGCCTCTCAGTCGAAGCTCCCACCGCTAGCGTGCTCGACTTTGCGACGGCGGTGTATGACTTGGCGATCGCCGGTTTGCCCCAGGGTAGCAACGACTGGTGCGACGCCCTTAACGACTTAGCCAGCCTTTACTGGCTCCAGGGGCAGCAGGAGAGCACGCCTGACCCCACCCCCTGGCTGCGCCGCAGCGCCAGCACCTACGAAAAAGCCCTTCAGGGCGGTGCTAAAGCGATCCCTGCCGATACCCTGGGGCGCATCTACGGCAACCTGGGCACCGTATATGGGCTGTTGGCGAACCTGGAGGATCCAGCTCTCTGTTTAGAGAAAGCCGTGGCAGCGTATCAGCAGGCTCTACTGCACAGCCCGGCGGCGCGATCGCCCATCGACTACGCCAATCTGCAGAACAGCCTGGGGGCGATCCACTGGCGGCTATCCCAGTATGAGCAGCCCCAGCACCACCTGGCCCAGGCCATTGCCGCCTACGGTGAAGCCTTGGCTCACCGCTCTGCCCAGGATGAACCGCTGGAATATGCCATGGTGCAAAACAACCTGGGCATTGCCTACTGGAGTTTGGCCCAGCACCAACAGCCGGTATTTTTGCTCGAACGGGCGATCGCCGCCTACCAGGCTGCCCTTAAACACCGCACCGTGGCCGTCTCCCCGGCTGGCTGTGCTGCCACCGCCAACAATCTGGGCACCGCCTACTGGGATCTAGCTCAGCAGGAAGCTGTGGCCGGCGATCGCCGCATTGCCACCCTGCAACAGGCCGTTGCCGCCTACGAAACCGCCCTAGCGGCCGCCCAACTTGCCCTGCAAGAAACGCCACCCCCTGCCCTAGGGTTTGACCTGTGGGCCACCTGTCACAGCGCCGGAGTGGTTCACGATCAGCTGGCTCAGGCGCTGCCAGAAACTCAGCCTGAAGCCCGTCAGCACCATCTAGAAACGGCCCTCAGCCAATACCTGCTGACCTACCAAGGCTGGCACGACAATCCCCAGCAGGTGGAGGTGCTGATCACAGCCCTGGTTTACAATGCCCACCTCAACTTTGAAATCTTCGGTATCCCCGGTCAGCAGGCAGTGCTCTCTAAGCTACCAGGGGAATTGTTGGCCCAGGTGTTGCGGCGGCTGTAGGTGGGTGGATGGGTAGGTAGGTGGATGGGTGGATGGGTACAACCTCTAAAATTCAAAGTTCAAAAACCACAATCGTTAAGAACCATCGCACGCGCCTTCTCAAGGACAAACCCTTGCAGGACAATGAAAGGCGTACTTAACGGTTTGCAACATCCCGCCAGAGCAGAGCCTTTGGCAGGATGACAGGAATAACTTATGGCCTACTACTGGTTCAAAGCGTTTCACATTGTCGGTGTGGTGGTGTGGTTCGCCGGGTTGTTTTATCTGGTGCGCCTGTTTATCTACCACGTCGAGGCGGAGGCTGAGCCAGAGCCGGCTCGTAGCATTCTCAAGAACCAGTACACCGTGATGGAAAAGCGCCTCTACGGCATCATCACCAACCCCGGCATGATAGTGACGGTGGTGATGGCCATTGGGCTTCTGGTGCAGATGCCGGAGTACCTCAAAGATAGCTGGATGCACGCCAAGCTCGGACTGGTGGCGGTGCTGCTGGCCTATCACCACTACTGCGCTCGGCTGATGCGTCAGCTGCACCGGGGCGAATGTAAGTGGTCGGGGCAACAGCTGCGGGCGCTCAACGAAGCCCCTACTCTGCTGCTAGTGGCGATCGTCATGCTGGTGATCTTTAAGAACAATTTCCCCACGGGGGCGACCACCTGGCTGATGGTGGGGCTGGTGGTGTTTATGGCGGCGACCATTCAGCTCTATGCCCGCAAGCGACGGCTGGATAAGGAGAAAGCCGCCCTTGATGCGCTCCCTGAACCCCAGGCTTTGCAGAACTTCTGAGTTAGTGTCCCTTAACTGAGCAGACGAACTTTGGCTGACAGACCACAGGAAAAGCAATGAGCCCAGAGGAATGCAGGTTTTTATCGAAGGGGATGGCTCTCTGCGGGTTCCAATGTTTTTTGATGTGTGGAGGCTTAATGCTGTTATTTTGGCACCAAGGCGTCAATAATCAGGAAGTTGCTCGGCTGCCCGTAGCGACTGCTGATACCCTCAACGAGCGGGGAACTAGGGTGCTGATAGAAGGCCGTGTGGACGATCGCATGGGCTTCAGTGATCGTCCGCCCCTGGTTGCCTATGACGTATACGAGGGGGAGACCAGTCACATCTACGTCCCTACCCTCTGGGTGCAAATTCCAGGGAAAGAAGTGGAAGTGACGGCGGGGTATCGAATACGCTCTACGCCTTATCACGTAGGATTTGCAGTTAACAGTCCCGTTGTGGTGTTGGGAACCTTGAGCGTAACGGGCGATCGCCCTGTAGTCAGCGAGGCAGAGATCGCCTTTGGGACTAAAGAGGCTTATCTGGTGTCGATAGAACGTGAGAGACAGCAGACCCTCCACTTTAGCCTGGTGTGGCTTGGTGTGGGCGGAGTCGTGACCCTGGTGGCAGGGGTAGCGGCCACTAGGGCTAGGCGGCGCAGTCCTTTCTGACTTTGCGTGGGAGGAGCAATGGGCAAATGGGAGCGCTGGTTATTGCCGGGGGTGTTGGCCGCCGTAGGCGTTCCCTTTCTGATTACTGGGGGAGTGCTTTGGGCTGTGGTACCCCGGTCGGTTGCCAACCACGCCAAGGAGGTAGCGCGGCTGCCCGTAGCCACAGCGGCGACTCTCAATGAGCGAGGCGCGCCAGTGCTGCTAGAGGGCCAAGTGAGCGATCGCAACTCCTTTAGCGATCGCCCGCCCTTAGTGGCCTACAACGAATATCACCGGGTGCGCCGCGACGACGAATGGAAATGGGAGTACGAGCGCAGCTATAACCCCACACTCTGGGTGCAGATTCCGGGTCGAGAGGTGGAGATCGCGGCTGGATATAGCCTGCAATCGACGTCTTCTCAGGTAAAAGAAGGGAGCAACCGCAGTTACGAAGGTTTTGAGATCAACGATCCAGTTCTAGTGTTGGGTACCTTGAGCGTCGCTGGCGATCGCCCCGTGGTCAGCGAGGCGGAGATCGGGTTTGAGACTAAAGAAACTTATCTGGCGTTACTAGAAGAGCAATTGATGAACCGCCAGAGGGGCCTGCTGTTTTCGGTTTTGGGCAGTTTGCTGACCCTGGGGGGCGGGTTAGATCTTTATCTGATCTGGCGCAGGATTCGCGGCGATCGCTAGAGCAATGCCTCAAGCTTGAGTTTACTCAGTTCGTCCGATCGCCAAGCTCGGCGATAAACTACACCAAATTTTCACACGTGTAACTTTAGGGAAATGCCACATTAGGCGTAGACACTCGACCCGAGGCTACACTGATGCAAAATCTGGAAATGCGGCGACCCCTCGGTGTCGGCCCCGAACCGTTACATTTGCGCCCCGGCACTCGGCGACTCAACCTGGCGGCAGGGCTAACGACCTTTCCAGAAGAGATTTTTGAGCTGGCCGACAGCCTCGAAGTGCTCGACCTATCGAACAATGCCCTATCCACCCTGCCCGATAGCTTTGCTCAGCTGCACAACCTGCGAGTGGCATTCTTTAGCAACAACGCCTTTGAGGTGTTGCCCGAGGTGCTGGCCCACTGTCCTAATCTGTCGATGATTGGGTTTAAGGCCAACCAAATCACCACCGTGCCCGCTGAAGCGCTACCCCTAGCCACCCGCTGGCTGATCTTGACCGACAACCGCATTGAGTCGCTGCCCGAGTCCATCGGCCAGCTTACTCAGCTGCAGAAGCTGATGCTGGCCGGCAACCAGCTACGGGCTCTGCCAGAGAGCCTAGCCAACTGCCAAAATTTGGAGCTAGTGCGCCTTGCCGCCAACCAGCTTGAGGCTCTGCCTCCCTGGCTGCTCACCCTGCCGCGCCTGAGCTGGTTGGCCTACGCCGGCAACCCTTTCTGCCAGGGTTGGGGTAACGAGTCTCTGCCGCTACCTCAAATTGCCTGGGGTGACCTGACGGTGGGCGACCTGTTAGGGGAGGGGGCCTCCGGCGTGATTTCGCGCGGCACCTGGCGGCAGGGCCAGGACGAAATGCCCGTTGCTCTCAAGCTATTCAAAGGCGCGATCATCAGTGACGGTTTGCCCGAAGACGAAATGCGGGCTTGCATGGCGGCGGGGGCACACCCCAACCTGATTGGTCCCCTGGGCCAGATTGTCGCGCATCCCGAGCAGAAACCTGGACTAGTGCTGCCGCTGGTTGACCCCAGCTACCGGGTGATGGGCGGTCCTCCTAGCCTAGAGAGCTGCACCCGTGACACCTACTCTCCAGAGGTCACCTTTTCCTTAGAGGCGGCTATGGGCATTGCGATTGGAGTAGCCTCTGCCGCCGCTCACCTGCATCGACGCGGCATTCTCCACGGCGATCTGTATCCCCACAACACCCTAGTCACCGAATTGGGAGACGCCTGCTTGAGCGACTTTGGGGCCGCTAGCTTCTACGACCGAGCGGGGCAGGCCGCTCCGGCCTTAGAGCATTTGGAGGTACGGGCCTTTGGCTGTCTGCTAGAGGATTTGCTCGATCGCTGCCCGGCCTCTTCTGAGCCAGTGCTGCGACTGCGCCAGCTACAGCCCGCCTGCATGCAGCCTGAGGTGTTGGCTCGTCCAGCCTTTGAGGACGTGCTGGATGAGCTGGTGGCCTTGGCTCCTTAAGGCCTGGCTTGCCAAAGCTTGTTCTACAGATGGACGCAGTCAAAGCCTTAGCTTCACCTTGAATTGCGTCAGGAGAGTTGCAGCTTAAGGGTGTAGGTGTATCCGAGGATAGCAAGCCGATTTAAAAAAATGGGTATCCTCAAGGCGCGGGCAGTTGGAGCAACAACCCCAGGCAACGCACGGCTCGTTGGCCAGTCTGGGCACAGGGTTTGAGTGCATTGCAAGCATAGGTACAGCTTTTGAACAACGCCAATGTTGCTGGCCATGGCCAGTCTGCCACTGACCTAACGGCTCAGGTATTTTTGGCCTACGCGGTCGAAGATGGTTGCCGCGCTCCTGGGGAGGCGATCGCCGGGCCAGGGGGAGCCGAGGTGGTAGAGGAATTGCGCCAGCTGCTAACCCAGTCTCAGATTAGCTACCGGCAAAGCCCCTACCCCTGGCCTGCTGACGCTAACCCTGAGGCAATTATCGCTCGGGCGGCCGAAGCTTGCGACAACTATGTGCTGGTGCTGTCGCCCTACACTCTGGCCGATGTCTTTTGTCTACAGGGGCTGCTGTTTGCCCTCAGCTTGAACAAACGCATTGTGCCGGTGCTGATCGAAACCATCTCTGCCCACCACCTGCCTGAGCCTTTGCAAACCATTGAGGTTATCGATCTGCGAACCAGGTCGTTGCCCCTGGCGCAGACCGATGGGGGCCGTCAACTCTTGCAGACTCTTCACCACGCCGCTGATTATCACCAGGCCCACACCCAACTTTTGGTGAGAGCCTTGGAATGGGAGCGACAGCAGCGCCACCCAGATTTACTGCTTCAGGGCGATGAGCTGACCCAATACCAGCGCTGGCTAGTGCAGGCCAATGGGCGATCGCACCATCGACCCATTCAGCTGCAAGCTCTATATATCGCTGAAAGTGCCCGCCACAGGGCCAGCCAGGGCAGTGCCGTAGCTTTAGGCATGGGCTGGATCAAGCGCTGGCTCTAGCTGACCTAGCTCGATGCGCTGGTATAAAACCGCAGGGCAAATCGCCAAAATCGATTCGCCACCACCATCAGCACCGTCGCCAGCAGTGCCGAAGCCAGTAGCCAGCCGCGCCCGCCTTGGTTGAGCATGGTCTGGGCCGGAACGGTCGTCAAAAACGCTACCGGCACCACAAAGGTAAAAAACGCTCGGTAGGCCACCGGGTAAGCTGCGATCGGGAACCGCCCTGCCTCCAGTAGCCCCCGCAGCACCTCGGTAACGTTGTAGATTTTGACAAACCAAATGCTAGTGGCCCCCAGCATAAACCACAGGCTGTAGAGGGTGAGCGCCCCAAACAGCAGGGGAAAGATCGCTAGGGCGTAGTCGGCCCAGCCCAGGCCCAGCCGCGTGCCGCCGTAGCCGATCATCACCAGGCCAAATAGCACATCGGGCAGGCCCCAGGGCGAGATCACCCGGGTCGAGAGCCAAAACTGCGAGCTGATCGGCTTGAGCAGCACAAAGTCGAGGGTGCCCTGCTGCACCTGACTGACGATTTTGTTGAGGTTAGGAATCAGCACCGTGGCCGCAAAGCCTTGCAGTACGGTAAATAGCCCCAGCACTAGCAAGGCGGCTTCCCAGCTCCACCCGGCAAACTCGTAGCCAGTGCGATAGAACAAAAACAGACCGAACAGGCTGCCCACCAGACCGCCCAGACTAATCAGGGCGGTGACCAAAAAGTTGAGGCGGTACTCTAGCTCGGCGGCGATCGCCGTACTCCAAAACAGTCGCAGCACCTTCCAATAGCGCTCCATTAGGCCCCCATGCCGGAATATTGCTTCAGCCCCTGCCGCCACAGCCAGCGATTTAATCCCCAAAACAGCGCCGACCAGAGCACCATCGCCGCAAACCCTTGAGCTACGTGGTCTGGGCGGTTAATTAGCAAACTGGCTGGAAAATAAATTAGATAAGGAAAGGGTGTCCACAGCACCACCTCTCGCACCGCGTCGGGAAAGAGGGAGAGAGGAGCGATCATGCCCGACAGGAATGTGTAGAGCAAAAACCAAAACTGCTCTAGAGCGCTGGCCCGCTCCGTCCAAAAGGCCGCCAGGGCAAAGGTGTACTGCATGAGAAACCGCAAGCAAAAGGCCAGGGCGATCGCCAGCAGCCCCAGCAGCAGATTGCCCAGACTAGGCAACCAGGCAGCATAGGGGTAGAGCAGCAAAAAGAAACCCACGAGCAAAAAGGCGAAGGGCAGCCGGGCAAAGCGTTCTGACACGTGGCTAAAAAAATGGCGCCAGGCCGGGTCTATGGGCTGCAACAGATAGGGCGACAACCGCCCTTCCACCACCTCCCGCTCAAATTCCCAGATCACCCAAACTACGGTGAACTGCCGCACCAAAAACACCGCCAAGAAATATTGCACCAGCTCGGTCGGGCCGAGGTCAAACTGGTTGCCCTGGGCCGCTTCTACCCATAGGCCCATGAGAATCAGTGGAAAGGTGCCAGACAGCACCCAAAACACCAGCTCAGCCCGGTATTCCACCATATAGGCGTAGTACACCGACAGCATGACGCGGGAAATTTTCAGCGCTTGTTTCACTAGGGGGCTCCTCGTTGGCCTTGATCCTATCAGGATGCTACCGCTGGCTGGGGGAGGACAAGGCGCGACAGTCAGCCGCTGGACAGATATTTCCCAAAGTTTGATGTTTTCTGCGGATAGCTTTAACTCTTTTCTCGAAAGAAAAGATATGCTTAGGATTGTATTCGGTAACTTTAGATACAGAATTTTTGGAGTGTTCGCTATGTTATCTACTCAAGAGCAGGCTCGGCAGCTATTGGCCCGTACCCGTCAGCAGCAGCAGCATCGTCGAGCCAACATGCTAGGACGTTCTACCCACGAAGTTTTGCCTTCTGAGACCCCTCAGGCCTAGGCTAAAGTCCTCGGCTTGGATGCTTGTGCGATTGAGCAGGTCGGCCATTTAGCCCAGTGTCGCTCAGCTGAGACTCGGGCTAACTTAACCGCTCATTAACCCCAGCGATCGCCCCCACAACCATGATGAAAGTGAACCAACCCTGCATTTTTGCAATGCGGTTCGCACCTGACTCACATTTAGGCCCAGCGCTCGCTGGGCCTTTTTTATGCTCAAAAACTTCCTGGAAATTCACAGGTTCGAGTTTCACTATCCAAGCCGAAATAGGTCACTTGCGGAGAGGGAGCAGCTGTTGCTCTCTTCCAGGCGAGCGGCAATCAGGGCGGTACCAGTCGCACGACGTTCCCTCATCTCCTTTAAAATCAAGTCTTCCAAACCTAATTCGCGCCCGGTGTCCGCTGGAGTGCTTCGCTTTATGTGCTGGTTGAGTATTGCGTTAATGAGTGCCCCAGCAGCCCCCGCTCTGGCACAGGGATCCGGGGCAGACCCGTCGTTTTTTGCGTCGCTTCAGCAGCAGCTGGTGCAGGCACTTGCCTGGATTGACGGTTTGGGGGCGATCGCACCCCTAGCCTTCATCCTGCTCTATATCGTGATTACCGTTGCCTTTGTGCCTGCCTCAATCGTGACCCTAGGGGCTGGCGTGGTGTTTGGGGTGCTCAAAGGGGCAGCCCTGGTGTTTGTTGGGGCCATGCTGGGGGCCACAGCAGCGTTTTTGGTGGGCCGCTACGTGGCGCGGGGCTGGGTAGCCAACAAAACCACCAACAACCCTCGCTTTCAGGCTGTCGATGATGCGATCGCCAAAGACGGACGCAAGATTATCTTGCTGCTGCGGCTATCGCCGGTGTTTCCCTTCAACCTGCTCAACTACTCCCTAGGGTTAAGCCAAATTTCCCTCAAAGACTACGTTGTGGGTACGGTGGGCATTTTGCCTGGCACGGTGATGTACGTCTACCTAGGATCGCTGGTGGGCAACTTGGCTACCCTGGGAACTGACAGCAGCCAATCCCCTGAGGCTGCTACGGTGCAGTGGATCATTCGCATGGTGGGCCTAGTGGCTACGGTGGCCGTAACCCTGTACGTCACCCGCATTGCCCGTCGTGCCCTCAATCAGGCTCTCCCCACGGAGTCGGCTTCTTCAGAAAACCTTTAGTTAGCCCATCACGCGCTGTTTTCCGCCCTAACCCATAGCCATAGGCCACCCCACTCCCCACCCTCCCACTCCCCACCCTCCCACTCCCCACCCCCTCGTCCGCTATGCTGGTGTCGGTGTTTCGGGCCTAGATGCATGCCGATGGCAATAAACCCGATGAGTTGGCTGGGTCGTCTGGTCTGGGGAATTGTGCTAGCGCTCGTGCTGCATGGGGCGATGGCCGGGCCAGGAATGGCTCAGGCCGTTGACACCGAGCCAGTATTTCTAGACGGCCTTTTCCTGTTTGAGGTACCCGCCGCAGGAGACCTCACCGCCGTGGAGCGGGCACTGGCCATCGAGATCAACCTGGAATCTTTGATAGAAGACGCCAACCCGGTGCTGGTGCGCACCGAAACCCGCAGCACTGGGGAATCAGGAGGAAGTAACCCAATCATTTTTGCGGGCGATCGCTACATCATGACGGTCACCAGCGCTGATGCAGCCGTGGGCGGAGCCAGTACGCCCCAGCTCCAGGCCAATCGCTGGGCCGACGCTCTGGCTGACGCCCTCAGGCAAGCTCGCGCCGAACGCCAATCAGGCTTTTTAACCCAGGCGTTGATCAGGGCTTTAGCCGCTCTGGCCGCCGCTTTATTCCTCCATGCTCTGACGGGATGGCTGTGGTACCGCTGGCTCAAGCCGCTGCTCGAACGACTGTCCTTTTGGCCCACTGACTCGGAGCACCACAGCACCGGACTGAAGCTATTGTTTCGGCTGACGCTGGTTTTGGTGCGCGGAGCGGTGTGGTTTGCGGCGGTGGGCTACATCGCCAAACTATTCCCCCTCACGCGCCGGGTGAGCTACCGAGTATCGAGCAGTTTGCAGGAGGGCCTGTTTGACCGCAGCGTGTTGCTGGGCAGCCGATCCTACTCGCTGTTTGACTTGCTGATGGTCATGGTAACCCTACTGGCATTGGTGGTGATCGCCAGTACCTTGACCAATCTGATGCGATCGCGGGTGTTGCAGGTCACCGGCATCAGCCTGGCCGCCCAAGAAGCGATTTCAGTACTCTCGAAATACACCCTGATTTTGCTGGGCACCGTAGTCGTGCTTCAGCTCTGGGGCATCGATCTCAGCTCCATCGCGCTGATCGCTAGCGGTCTGGGGATTGGGGTGGGCCTGGGCCTGCAAGGGCTAGTTAAAGACTTTGTCAGTGGCCTCGTGCTGGTGTTTGAGCGCCCGGTGCAGGTGGGTGACTTCGTTGATTTTGGCGAGGTTAAAGGCACCGTAGCCCGCATTGGCTCGCGCAGCACCGAGATTCGCACCCTCGACCATGTCTCAATCATCGTGCCCAACTCCCGTTTTTTAGAATCAGAGGTAATTAACTGGAGCCACGGCAACCCCGTATCGCGCATTCGCCTGCCGGTAGGGGTGGCTTATAGCGCTGACCCTCAGCAGGTCAAGGTCGCCCTGCTCGAAGCCTGCCAAAAAAACCAGGAAATTTTGACTACTCCCGCTCCCCAGGTATTTTTTCTAGGCTTTGGTGACAGTGCCCTCAACTTTGAGCTATTGGTGTGGATTGCCCAGCCCAGCCGCCAGCTGGTGATCAAAAGCGACCTGTATTTTGTCATTGAGGCCAGCCTGCGCCACCACGAGATTGAGGTGCCATTTCCCCAGCGCGACCTACACATTCGTTCAGGCTACCTGCCCATGCCTCGCGTCTCGGAGGCACAGCCTCATCTGGATCAGGTGGCCAACGAGTCAGCCCATGAGTCAGGGGATGCCTAGCAATACCGTGGTTTCTGCAGCCCCACTGGCTGGTCGTTCTCCCCGGTCGGCATCGCAGAGATCTGATGTTGAATGTTATTTGGCTTCCTTGCTAGAGCAGGGAAAACGACGCTTTCTCCTGCGTGGGTGAACTTTCTTTAAACTGAGGCAATTGAATTTAGACTTTGGCATTATCAGGACGGACCAAGCCAGCAAAAAAAAAGAGCGCTTTAGGGAAAGTTAGCTAAAATTACAGCCGTATTTGCAGAGAAACCGGGGTTCTATACCCGCACGTTCCCGAATTGGTCGCCTAACGGGTTTCTCGAGTGAGGAGTATAGGGAGCTAATTTTCATGAAACCAGTCTGGCCCAATGTCCCCCTCAGCCGCTGGTCAAAGCGGCTGTTTAAGTCGCTTGCGCTATTTATTACCTCGGTTTTTCTGGTCACTGGCCTATCGGTGCCAGGGTACGGTGCAGCTCAACCCCCAGCGCTGACGCCCAACACTGCTGCCGAAGCTGGATTGGAAGTGTTAATGGCCCAGGAACCGAACACCGCGGGCAACGCCACCCTCTACTTTGAAACCGCTACCTTTACTATTAGCGTCTTTCCTAGGAATTCTCAAACCCTGCGGATGAATGTCTATAACAGAGAAACTCGGCAGTCTGAACAACTCAATGCTCCCGTTACCCGCCGCGACGGAATTATTAGTAGCGACTGGATAAGCTATGACAGCTTTGGCTCGCGTGCAGGCCGCAGCGTCGTCTACCGAGCCAGCGGCAACCTACGTAACAACCAGGCCCGCCTCGAAATCGTTGAGGTCTCCACCAGTGCCGTATTGATTAGTCAAAACAGCACCAGCGTTCGAGACTTTTTCCTTCCCGGAGCCAACCCTGGCCCTAACCCTAACCCTAACCCTGGACAAGGCGACCTGCTCAACCGCACGCTTGTGGGCTTTGATACCCAAAATCACTCGGTTCGGGTGTTTAACGACAGCGGCGTAACCAAGATGAATGTCTACAACAGAGTCTCTGGTCAGCCCCTGGTCAATGGTCTGACTGCCACCGCAGAAGCCACTGAGATTGCCCCCTACCGATGCTGGGTCAACTACTTTGGCGGTCAAAGTTATGGCGGTGCTGCGGCACGCTACTTCGTTCGAGTCAGCGGTGATGGACAGGCACGGCTGGAGGTGATTGCCGCCAACGGCGGGGTGCTACTGTCAGAACCTAGAATCAACTCTGCGCCTCTGATAACTAATATTCCCCAAGCCGATCGCCCCGCTTGTTTTGGCGGCGGTGGCACCGTGCCCGATGGGGCTGGCCTAGCGCCTTATGTGGCCGCCGTCTTTGGTGGTGATAATGAACTCCAGCAGGTGCGCCGGGTGCTACCCAGTGGCAGCAGCCAGGGTATAGGTGGTTTAACCTGCGTAGTCAACCCTCGCCTTGAGAATGCGCCCCAGGGTCAATTTATTAATGCGGCTGAGTGCAACGATCGCAACGATGCCGGTGCTGTAGTCAGCTTCCTACGAGGTCGCGGCCTCAACTCTCGCCTGGTTTACCGCAACTTCCGGTACCGTTAGGGTCGAGTAGCTGGGTTTCCCGTTCAGCTTTCAAAATCTCACACAAAAAAGGGGAGACGGTGTCGTCTCCCCTTTTTTGCATCATTGCTTTAGGGGGCCAGGCGAGCCTTTTTGAGGCGGTTTTCTTCATACCAGGCGGCGATCGCCGGTACCCAAGCCGCAAAGTGGGGCCAGATTTCTTCGCACATTTTCTGCGCTTCGAGCTGGGCGTCAGCCTTCCAGCGCAGGTCGAGCAGGTGCATCACTGAGCGCACATTGGCCGACATCACCCAGTGCTGACGAATATCGAAGGGAATCAACCCCCGGGCATGCTCTTCGGCAAAGCCCTGATCAATGCGGGTTTTGTAGCGGCGGCTGGCTTCGAGACACCAGTCAACATCTTGTTGGCGAGCTTCGGGGGTGTACTCGTACTTCTTGCCCTGGCGATCCGTGTAGTAGCCCAGAGGCCGTAGGTAAAAGACCTCTTCAACCTCGCGCTTGCCGTCTACCACATCGAGAATGCGCTGACCGGTGTATCGGAAGGAGTTGTGAACAACCACACCATTGGCGACAAAGTTATGCCACCGGCCCTCTACCTCTAGGTCGTAGGTGGTCTGTAGGCCTAGATATTCAACTGCAACCACTTCAACAGGGTGAGCTTTTAGCTTTCGCCCCGCCGGCGTGGGCTTAGCTGCCCAAAGTTTGGGTTCCAGAATGGGCTGGAAGTTCGTGGCAAACTGAGCCTCTAAATGGTTGTGGTGCAGGTGCTCATGGCAAGGCCGGCAGAGAGAAATGAGGTTGTTAAACTCGTAAGCTAGTGACTCATCGGCAAAAACTGGCACCAAATGGTGGGCATGGAGGTTGCCGCCAGATTCGCCACAGCACTGGCAAATGTAGTTGAACTTGGCATGCACCTGGGGGGCAATTTGACGCGTCCAGGCTCCAATCAGCTCTCGTTCAGTGGAGGTACCACCTTTCCAAAAGTGAGAGTCAGAGCCGCGTCTTGTGAAAGTCTTAGCGTTGATACGGCGCTGCTCTAAGCTTTCGGTGGAAAGTGCTAGTCTATAGCCTTTAACGCCCTTATTCCAGGGCTTTTCAGTGCCGGACGATCGCTTGTTAAGGGTTAGCCCGTGGGCGTACACCCATTTTTTAACTGACTCGATCGAGCACCCTGCCAGTGCCGCTATGTCATCAACGTAGAGCCCTTCGGCAAGCTGAGCCTGGAGCCAGGCTTTGTCTCGGTAGAGGCCATTGCCCACAACGGTCTTAAGCCCGCGCCGCCGGCCTGAGGGCAGCTTGAGCTGAAATTGTTTGGCCCAGTGGCGGATGACTTCGGCAGAACAACCACACACCTTAGCAATTTGTTGCGCTGTCAAGCCCTGGTTGACCTGGGCTTTTAGCCAAGGTTCGTGACTGTAGAGGGCATCGAGTCTCACAACACCGTTGGTCATTAGTGTGCAGGTCTTGGTAACGGCCAGCACCTGATGTTCGGCATCGGCAACTAACCCAAGGGCATCTCCCATACGCTGCCACCCCTGAGAGGTGTAAAGGCGGTGGTTGGTTGTGCAATCGAGGATTTTACCATCAGCTAAGGTGAGCCGATAAACCGGCTGCAAGCCGCTACACATGACATCTTGAATGTGGCCGACTTCAAAAATGCCTGTTTCTTCGTTTAGAACTCGCAGACGCATTTTCTTGAGGCGGGTTTTGCAGTTGCGGCGGTAGGTGCCAGGGGGTTGGCCGTTACGCCCACGAATTTTGCGCTCTCGGCTAGCCTTCTCCCCGTTAGTCCATAAATCGTATAGCTCAGCGATTTTGATTTTTCTTAGACCACCAGAGGCGTGAACGAACGTCACCTCAGTATTACCCGCCAGGCACTGTACATCGAACGAGACCCCGACCCGATGAGTACGAATTTGCTGCATAGTGCTGTGGGGGAACCAGCCGACGTTAAACACAATCTGGGGATGCTCCAGCGGACCGTAGTGGCCACGCCCACCCTTTAGCAGGCTAGTGACTAAGATTTCGCCACAGCGCTCTTCGCTGGGCCATTGCGCGCGATCGTGCGCCACAAAGCCCTCGGCGTAGTCTTGGTGCATGGCGGCATACATGGTCTGTTGAGGGTTTGGGGTCTGGGAAATGACCTCAACGGTGAAGCGATCCATAGCGCAGATTTCCGGGAATTAAGCGATCCATAGCTTAGGTTTCCAGGAGTTAAATGTCTAGGTATTCCTCATATTCGACCACGGTCCGTCGTTCCTTGGGGACGGGCGAGGGCGAACGGGTTAGCTCTGTAGTAGATGCCTCTGTAGAAGATCCTGAAACTTGATATGAGCTGTTCTGCTCAGGGGATGCTTTTAAGTGTCCCAAGTCTGAAGAAATTGGGAGGCTTGCAAAGTCTGGTGTTGCAACAAATTGGGGCTCTGATTCTGAATATTTCAGCTCAGCAGCGTCGGACGCAAAGTCTACAGCGAAGGCAGCGGCGGAACTTGGCGGCAGCGGCTTGGCCGATCGCAGTAAGCTCCGTCCCTCTTCTAGGGCCGATCGCACGATCGCATCGCTTTCCTGGCCCAGCCGCAGCTGAAAGCAGTCGAGTAGGTGCGATCGCACCGACATACCCGCCAGATACTCTTCATCGGCCTGGGCTATGCGCGCCAGCCGCCGCACTGCCACCAGCCGCTTCAGCGGGTCAGGATGGCTCAGCAACCCCAAATTGTGCTCCACCTGAGCTATGGGGGCAGCGTTCCACAGGTCATCGCTGCGCTCTGTTGAACGAGACGATCGCAGCAGTGCCCCCACCGCAAACAGTGCCAGTGCCCCCTGTCCGGTAAGCAGCAGCGCCATCAGCAGCGAGTGGGTGCTGTGCCACAGGGCGGTAAAGGTATAGGTGCTGACTCCCGTGACCAAACCCAACATCAGCGCCTGCTGCTGGGGGGTAGCCGGCAGCGGCAGCCCCTGCTGAAGACGCTGCATCAACCCCTTGCGCTGGCGCGGCGAGAGCTGCAAGATCTGCTGATAGGCCACCAGCCCGATCCCCGCCGAGATCACCAAGGCACCGTTGACCAGGCCCAGGGCTAAGCTACCCACACCCAATCCCCACATCTGAGGATGCTTGAGCAGTAGCGATCGCCCCGCAGGACTGCTAGACCACGGCAGCGCTGGCCGCCACCCCTGGCGTAGAAGCGCTGACCTGGGGCGCGGGGACGGCGGCGGTGAAACATCCAGAGTGGGTCGAGGAATAACGGGAGAAACCACGGGAATTTGTTGTAGGCGTTATGAATCAAGGCTCAGCATAGCCTGCCCCCCTTATCTTAGGCTCCTTTTTGCAGGAAAACTAAAAGCTCCAGCCCTCAACAATTCTCTAATAATTGCCGATCGTTAACCCCCTTACCTCCCCATCTTCCCCCTCCCTTCACTCCCCTAAGCCACACAGATACCGTACTGAGGCAGCAAATCGTGGATGACATAAAAGTGATGAGCTCGCAGGGCGTCGTGGAACATCTTCCAGTTGCTGGTTAAAAAGTGGGGAGAGTAGGGCAGGCGAGAGTCTTTGCGATGGCCCAAGGCCGGTCTTTGACCATCGCCCTCACCGACGATGCCCAACGCTTTGTGTTTCCAAGACCCGTAGCCGCTGCCGATATAGCTCACCTGGGCAGGGCCAAAGCTAAAAGAGCCTTGGGAGATGTGGTCTATCCAGCGGCGATGACGACAGGTGCCCTCCCCCAGGGTGGTTTCAAACAGCATCGCGATTTTGTCTTTGTCGGCCGCTAGCAACCCTGGCACATCGGCATCGGCATCCCCCAGTTGGTAGCGCTGCATGGCTTTGCAGAGTTCATTCGCCGCTGCCAAATAGTCTTTGGGGTTGTCGCGACTAATTTTTTCGCCCCGACCGTTGGTGTAGCCCCAGCGCAGGTAGGGTTTGTCGGGGTTGCTCAGCACCGTGCCGTGGCCCAAAGGCAGGGCCCCGCCGATGAAGAAGCCCTTGAGTCGATCCATCAGACTTTGGTCGGGCCTGTTGTTGCCATCGACCAGATCGCGGGCGCTATTGATTTCGTGGCTGACCCCCGCAAAGCCCTGGTGTGCCCAAGTATCAGCAAACACGTGCATGGTGATGCCGAGGCGGTGTAGACCATAGCTGCGGTAGCGTTGCTCAATGCAGTCGCGCACCATGGTTTGGGCCACGGGGCTATTGGGTCGGCAGATCAGTTTTTCGATAAAGGTGCCGGGTGGGTCTTGCCCAGCGGGCAGACCGCCGTTGCCTGGCAAAAAATGAAAGGGAATCCACACCTTGCAGTTGGCTAGCTCTTTGAAGTTACGGTAGTCGAGCATCTTGTGGGCCGAGCTGATGCGATCAAACATCGCGCCATTATCAAAGCGAATTAGCCCCGCCTGGGTGGAGTCGTCGACGTACTGAGCGCTGTGGGCCACAATGTCGGCTTCCAAATGCTCAAAGCCGGCCAAACGGGCGCACACATAGGTCACCCCGTGGTGAAAATCAATTTGCATAACACTGCACGGCTAGCGGCGATCGAGGGCAACACGTCCCCCAAATAGGGTATGGGTTAGTGTGCCCTGCTAGCGTTAAGCATTGTAATTAGAGGGTCTAGGGTTTCAGGTTTACGGTGCAAGGTTACGCCTTAGACCTTGCACCTTGCACCCTGCACCTCCCATCCCCTGTCGCTAGTTGTCTTGGGGCGCAGTGCTGGTCGCTTGCGATCGCGCAAAAGACTGGTGAATCGCATTCAGCACCGGGTCAACATTGTCGGTGGAGTCGCCGTAGTAGCTGGTAATGGTGGCGGTGGCGGTGGGGTAGCCCACATAGGTGATAAATGCGTTAGGCAATGCTTCAGGAATGCCGCTAATCCAGAGGCGTACGGCGGTGACTCCGTCGATGGTGACGGCATCGTAGCGGGTGACGGTGTAGCCATTGGCGCGCAGCGACTCTAGCGACTCGCCCACTACCTCGCGAGGGGGTGCCTCCTGCCAGGTAACCTCGGTGCGCATGGCGGGCAGGCTGCTGCTGGCTCCGGCGCTGTCGGCGACGAGCTGGGGGGCCTCGGCCTGTTCGCTCACCTGCCACCCGGCCGGAAACGCAATGGAGAATAAATCTGCGTAGCTGGTGGTCTCTAAACCTGGGGGAGCCTCGGCGGCGGGGGCGGCCTCAGCCGCTATCAGCTGGTCTGGAGCCTGCGCTAGGGCAGGAGATAGGCCAACGGTCAGTGCTGCCGCTCCCAGTATTAAAGCCCAGGTTTTAAGTTGTCCCATCACGACTCTCCTTTGTACTGACTCAACCACTGCTGTTTAGTATGGCCCATGGCTAGCGTAGAGCGTTTGCCCTAAGGGCGAGTCTTTGAGCATCGCTCTGCTGGTGGGTGTTCTATCCTCGCTCTATGCACAAATGCAAGAACTTGCTCACCCGCCAACGGTTAACCCGCTCACCTGCCAACGCTACACTAACCTCTTAGACCCCACCTTTCTCTGCCCATGCCCCCGGCCCCCGATTCTGACCCCAAACCCGGCCATCTCTACGTGGTGGGCACACCCTTGGGCAACCTCGAAGATATGACCTTTCGAGCGGTGAGAATGTTGCAGTCGGTCGATCTGATTGCCGCCGAAGACACTCGCCACACGGGTAAGCTGCTCCAGCATTTTCAAATCACTACGCCGCAGATTAGCTACCACGAGCACAACCGCCACAGCCGCATCGGCGAAGTGCTGCACCACCTGCAATCGCGGCAGCACGCAGTAGCTCTAGTGTCGGATGCGGGGATGCCAGGAATTTCTGACCCTGGCTATGAACTGATCGCAGCCTGTGTTGAAGCAAATATTCCCGTGGTGCCAATTCCGGGGCCAACGGCGGCGATCACGGCGCTGTGCGTGGCGGGTTTGCCCAGCGATCGCTTTGTTTTCGAAGGCTTTTTGCCCCTCAAGGGTAAGGAGAGAACCACGCGATTAGAGGCTATTGGCCAAGAAGATCGCACCATTGTGCTCTACGAAGCGCCCCACAAGCTGCTCAAGACCTTGGAGGATTTGGTGGCTGCTTTGGGAGGCGATCGCCCCGTCACTTTAGGCCGCGAATTGACCAAACGATTCGAAGAATTTTGGCGTGGCACCCTAGGTAGCGCTCTAGAGCATTACCAGACTGAAGCGCCCAAAGGCGAGTTCACCGTCGTGATTCAGGGCGCACCTCGCGAAGCGCCCGTCCTTTCTAATGAAGCCATCAGGGCAGAACTAGAACAGCTGCTGCGCCAAGGCATGTCGCGCGCCGATGCTAGCCGCCAGCTCGCCAAAGCCACTGGACAACCCAAGAAAGCGATCTATCAGCTTTCCCTCGGCATTGATAGCGATGGATTCCCAAACTAGCGGCTGGATAGCCAACCCCGACGCGGACCTTTTGTCATTCGGGCATTTGTACTGCATTGAGGCCGAGATGCTGCACAAAGGGAATAAAATCGCGATCGGAGAACAAGAGGGCGTGCTTCGCTTCAATGCAAAAGGTGGCAATAATCACATCGACGGTTTTTCGTACTGTGATGCCTCGTTTGCGAAGGGTACGAAAGTTATTGGCGCTGTTAATGGCCAAGTCAGTATTGATTAGCTGAAATATAGTCAGTGAGGTAAGGAGTTGCCTGGCCGTAACATAGTCTGCAATCTCAGCGGAATCCCTGCAAGACCCCCGTCAGAATTATGTCGCCAACGGCTAACGGTTGCGTACTGAGAAGCTGATCAAGCAACTCGACCTGGGGCGTGTTTTGACCGTTAAAGTAATCAATCCACACGCTGGAATCGACCAAAATCATGCGTCTGTTCTCGCAGCACCTAAGTCACCATCCCAAGGTAACTGGCCCCGAAAGGCTTTGATAGCTTCCTGCCGTTTGATTTGAATTAACAGCTTGAGGGCGAGTTCGACCACCTTATCCGTGGTTTCTAACCCAGTCGCCCGCAAGGCATTGGCAACCAAAGCATCATCAATTTCGATATTCGTTTTCATGATTGCAGCTTCACCAGCCTCTGCTAGTTTTTAGGCCACTGTTCTCTTCGACTCCGCTCAAAGAACGGTTACAGATTGCCAGTATTAGCCCCATTATGATCTGTGCAGCTTTTAGCGAGAAACCGAGGTTTTGTACCAACCTTAGCGCCCCTAGGTTAGTCAAGATAGGTCTGCAACAGGCGGATCACCGCTGCCACCGAGGCCAGCGATGCTGTCTCCGTCGCGGTGTGGTATTCGGTGGTGGGAATCTGCAGCGTGGTGCCCGTCACCGACCCTTCCGTAGCGGCGGTGAGGCGGCCCATCTCAGTGCGACCTAGAGAGTAGGGCTTGGGGCGGCTCAGGTTTTGATCGGCAATGTAATCGTCTTTGTAGCTGTAGGCAATGCCGAGCTGATCGCAGCGATCGCTCAGTTCTTGGGTAATGCCGGGGGCAAAATCGGCGCTGGCGTCTTTGCGGCGCAGGGTGACGAGCTGCTGGTCGGCGGCCTCACGGCTGTGATAGGGGCTGGTGTCGAGAGCCACCAACCGCTGAGTCGAGAGGCGCTGCCGCTGAAACCACGACAGCGCGTAGCGCCAGCTGCGGCCCGACTCTTCCTGGGCGGTGAATAGTGCGGTGCCCTCAAACCCGCAGCGAAACAAAAAGATAATGATGGCGGCGCTGATCACATTGTCGAGCTGAGCCGAAATGTAGCCATCCCTAAATTGCAGACGGTCTAAAAACGAGATTGGGGTGCCGGGTTGAAGGTAGTCAAGCCCGTCGACCTCAAAGATCAGGTTCTTGCGCTCGGGGCAAATGTAGGAGTTGGTAATGATCCCCTGGCCGATGTAGGTGCCGGTGTAGGGTAGGTGGGCCTGCACCCGCTGCCCCTGAAAGCGGTTCTCAATGGTGTGCAGCATTTGCTCAGACACTGAGTCGCCCGTCAACTCGCTCTGGTTGCCCGCAATAAAGGCGGCATATTGAAACTCGTTGGGGCCGGTGCAGAGTAGGCCGTGGCGATCGATGTGGGCCGACAGCATCAGGTCGTGGGAGCGGCGACCCTGGGCCACCAGCACGCCGTGGTAGTAGCTGACCTCAGCTCCCACTTCATCTAGCTCGCGCCGCAGCACTCGAAAAAACGAGTCTTCGCTGCCTACCACCGAGGGCTCGCGAATTAGAAATTGCAGAATTTCGAGAAAATCGGCTAAGCCTTCTAAGGGCGCTGGGGCAGGGGCTAAAGCAGCCTGGGCAGAAGCAGCGGGGCCAACAAGTTGATCAACAACCAGGTTCAGTGGGCTCATGAAAAGGGCCTGCCAGAGGTTTGCCTGCGGTGCTGAAAACGTGACTGGGCTGGGTGAACTGGGGCGGACAGCCTGCGGAGTAAACGCGATCGCCGCTATATCTATGTATCCCAGAACACCTTCCACCTTCCAAAACACTACCCCGAAGCCCTGTGACGTTTAGTGAAGCCCAATACAAATCCAGCAGTTTCTTCGCGATCGCATAATCCTGCAAACCCCAGTGGAGAACCGGAGTATAATAGACCGTATCGCTCTTTACCCCGCCTGCCCTGTGGATTTGTCTTCTAAAAGTGAATACGCTCTGCTAGCTCTGCTAGAGTTGAGCCCCCACTATGCCAGCGGCGAGCCGCTGCAAATTCGGCAGATTGCTAGCCAGCAAAATATTCCCGATCGCTATCTAGAGCAATTGCTGGCTACCCTGCGCCGGGCGGGCCTAGTCAAGAGCCAGCGTGGGGCGCGGGGCGGCTATCTGCTGGCTCGTGATCCGTGGAAGATTACCCTCTATGATGTGGTGAGCTGCATAGAAGGGTTTGAGCCCCAGGCCGACCCCACCCAAGTGTCTAACACGCCAGAAGCGCAGGTTATTCAAGGCGTGTGGGGAGAGGTGCGCCAAGCCGCTGAGGGGGTGCTGCACAAGTACACCTTGCAAGACATGGTCGAAAAGCGCAACGCCCAACAGCAAGTCGACATTATGTATTACATCTAGGCCAGGCCCATGCGAATTGCCGAAAACGTGACCCAACTCATTGGCCGCACCCCCCTGGTGCAGCTCAACCGCATTCCCCAAGAGGCCGGCTGCCTAGCCCGGCTGGTGGTCAAGCTTGAGGGCATGAACCCCTCGTCCTCCGTCAAAGACCGCATCGGCATCAACATGATTGAGGCCGCCGAAGCCGAAGGGCTAATCACCCCCGGCAAAACCACCCTGGTCGAACCCACCTCGGGCAACACCGGCATTGCCCTGGCCATGGCAGCAGCGGCAAAGGGCTACCGCCTGATTCTCACCATGCCCGAGACCATGAGCTCTGAGCGGCGAGCTATGCTGCGGGCCTACGGGGCCGAGCTAGAACTCACCCCCGGCGTAGCCGGGATGTCGGGCTGCATTCAGCGCGCTCAAGATATTCTTGACACCCTGCCCGATGCCTACATGCTGCAACAGTTTCGCAACCCGGCCAACCCCGACATCCACCGCCGCACCACCGCTGAAGAAATCTGGGCCGACACCGATGGCCAGGTCGACATCCTGGTGGCTGGAGTGGGCACAGGCGGCACCATTACCGGCGTGGCCGATGTGCTGAAGCAGCGCAAGCCGGGGTTCAAGGCGATCGCCGTCGAACCCATCAACAGCCCAGTGCTCTCGGGTGGGCGGCCCGGCTCCCATAAAATTCAGGGCATTGGGGCCGGTTTCGTTCCTGAAGTATTGAACGTGAGCCTGATTGATGAGGTGGTGCAGGTCAGTGATGAAGACGCGATCGCCTACGGTCGCCGCCTCGCCCGCGAAGAGGGACTGCTCTCGGGCATTTCCACCGGGGCTGCCGTCAAGGCTGCTGTGGATGTGGGCTGCCGCGCCGAAAACGACGGCAAGCTAATTGTGATCATTCAGCCCAGCTTTGGCGAGCGCTACCTGAGCACGCCGCTGTTTCAAGACCCCGAGCTGATGGCTCCCCTAATGATTGGGTAGGCAAAAATAATCCCTTGAAAAAGGGGCTTTATTCAGAACTGGGGCTAAAAGAAACTTCAGGATTATTCAGGTCTCCTAAAGTGCCTTCAGCACCTCAGTTTGTGTTGCTAAGGAAGAACGGTTGCACATCAGCCAGCCGTCTCAAGAGGAGTATATGCTGTTTAGCTCTGACATAAGTAGTTGGCATTGCTCTAGAGTTGCGCATACTTTTCAATTATGTTTCTAATGGGTCTAATCTCGTCTTTTTTATCGGAGAATTCGTTTAAAGATGCGGACATCCATTGCGAAGCTTGTCGCAGTAGATTTTGCAAATCTAAATTGATAGAGTGAATATTGCCATTGGCACCTAACACTATTAACTCGCCCGCTTTATGACAGTAATGAGCAAGCACTGGATGAGCTGGCTTTAACTGCATTAAAATTGACCTGACATGCCCATCTAATGACCATAATCTCACCGTGCCGTCTTTGCTCCAAGATACAATCGATCCAAATGGTCCACGGCAGAACCCCAGTATTTCCCTTTCATGGCCGATTAGTTTTTTGGCGTAGTTGGTTTGTAGTTTCCAAACTCGAATTGTTGCATCATTGCCAGCACTAATCAAAATTCCACCTTTTTGGTCAAATTGAATCTCAGAAACCAAGCCAACATGGGCTTTTAATGTCGCCTTTTTGATGCCTTGACTATTCCATATACTGAGATCGCCTTTTGTATTACCTATGCAAATGTAGCTGCCGTCCGCATTTGTTGCGATAGAGGAAATAGCATTATCGTCACCATAAAAAGAACTCTTTGAGGTGCTGCCAGACGGATTTACTTCATGGATTTCAACAAAGCCGCTATTATTGGCAGTTGCTATACAGGCACCGTTTAGAGAGAAGGAAATATCTCGAACGCTGCCTTGAAGTGTCCTAAGGTAATTTAATTCATTAGTTTCAAGATTCCAAAGACGTAGACTAGAATCTTCCTTAATCACCGCGAGAAGTGAGTTGTCAGGACTGAACCTGAGCCGAGTGACTCTTTCTATTTTCCTGCCAAAATACTTTTCCTTGACTTCCGTTTTATTGCTTATAATCTTAACCATGCCTTTGGCATCGTAAAAAGCTCGAATATCTACATCCCATCCATGGGCGGCAACAGAAAGAGTTGCTTCACTTGGATAAGCCTGCGTTTCTCCATTCCCTAAAATTTTCCAGAAGCGAATAGTTCCATCATCGCCAGCAGATACAACACATTGCTGCTTTTTTGAGTGATGTAGCGATCTAATGTTGCCTTGATGACTTCCGCGGCATTTTATTTCTTTTTGATTTTCATCAATTTCTCTTATGAAGCCTTTGCTATCTCCAAAAAACATAATATTTTGATCACTATCGAAAGCACTGGCGGTGGAGTGGGAAAAACCGGAATTGAATTCCTGCTCACATAAACCGGTTTCGATATTTATTATTTTCGCTCCTTTCTTCCCAGTGACAATAATCTGTTTATCAGTAGATCCTTGGGTTAAGATTCGAGTACTTAAATAACCAGATTCGTAACTTCTTGAGCTGAAGTTATCTAAATTCCAGACGATGATTGTCCCTGACTTGTCTAGAGAAGTGAGTGCTTTTGACTGCGAATCAAACCTAAGCGCGCACACTTCGTGCTTATGAGTTTTGAGAGAGCGTAAAAAATGCCATTTGTGATCCCAAAGATAAATCGCTCCGCTTGCTGAGCCAGCTGCCAAAAGCTGGCCATCTCGACTAAAAGCAACAGACAAGAAAGGTCGTCTATCCTCACTTTCTAAAGCGAATATTTCTTTTCCAGCAAAATCCCAAATTCTGATGGTTTGATCGTAGCTTGAGGTTGCAATTAGACCCTTGTCACCATTGATTGAACCATCAGTAACTTTATGTCTATGTTCACAAAAGCTAGTTACTGGCTCCCCGTCTAAACTCCACAATATAGCTGTTTGATCTTCGCTGCAGCTTAGCATTAGACCACTAAGCTCATCTAGCTCAAGGGAGAGAATTGGGTGGTAATGTGCCCGAATTCTTTTGTATTCGCTAGTGCTTACAATCGCCTTGTGCAAGAGGGATAGAGATTTTATCTTTTTAGCCGCTTGAACATTTCTCAGATCGGCTAGTAACCCTGCTCGCAGTGCTGACAAAAGGGCGCTAAGTTGGTCATGGGATAGGAGTAATGCTTCAGTTAGAGAGTTAAGTGCGTCGATTTCGGCATTTTCGGCTCTCTGACGCTGCTTGTTTGCTTCTTGATAAAGCTGCTTCCACCGATGAATCTCTTGAGTTTGATGTCTGCTACTCTGGAAAATATAAGATATTTGTAATTTAGTTGGTGTAGGAGTTCTTCCCTCTAAATCAGACTTCTCTAACCACTGACTTGCTTGATCCAACTCGACCCCGCGTAGAAGATAGTCAATACGTTTTTCCTGTCGTTCCCACTCTAAAGCCTTCATCAAAATGCTGGTGTGCAAGTTGACATGTTCTAAATCAGTTTTTAAAGCCTCCTTTAGCAGAGATAGTGATTTAGAAAACTCATAGCTATCTCGCGAGTAAATCCAGTTGTATTTTCTTAGAATTAAGAGTAATCTTTCATCTCCTTTGTGCGATCTTCTCACAACGGGAATTATCTTCTTATTGCAGTCAAGGGCACATTGCACCTCTAATTCACACTCTTTTGAAAGAATAGAATCTGGAGAAATAATAAAAACAAAAGAGCTGCTTTTTTCAATGCCAAGTTTGATTTCTGAACGCCAATCAGCACCGGGAGGTATGTTAACCCAATCGACCCACACTTCGTGATTATCAATCTTTAACGCTGTGTAAAGTTCTTTAGCAAAATCTTTATCTTTTCGTGAATAAGAAATAAATAAGCCTGCCATGAGATTTTCAAAAAAATACAGCTTATGCCAATCAGTTACGAGGATGAGCAAAAACTTTGAGACTGGAAGTTTTCAATTAAAGGGTTGTAAGCTTTTGGGTTGTTCAGCTTCATATTGGTTTGGTGTTGCCCTCATAGGCTCAATTATTCTAGCTTAATGGTTAGGATGGCTTGCTTTTGGCGTATGCTGCTTTTAGCCATTGAAGATGCGACCGTGGGTGGTCACATCTTCGCCTGCGAAGATGGACTGCTCTTGGGTATTTCCACTGGGGTCGCCGTCAAGGCCCAGCTCGATGTGGGTCGTCGTCCCGAAAACGAGGGCAAGCTGATTATGATTACTCAGCATAGCTTCGGCGAGCGCTACCTGAGCACGCTGCTGTTTTAGGCTCCCGGGCGGATGGCTCCCCTGGTGCTGAGCTAGTTTCTCTAAGTCCTGCAACACCTGTAGCATCGTGACTGCCAAGGAATTTGATATTGACCGGGCGATCCCCCTGCTGCGCGAGGCAGTGGCCCCGTTTCCGAAAGCCGCTATGTTTCAACTAGCGGAGGAGGGCTTCGCCTCGCTCTACGAGCAGCTCGTCGCCTGCATTATTTCTATTCGCACCTACGATGAGGTGAGTGTGCCCGTGTCGCAGCGGCTGTTTGCTCGGGCGCGATCGCCGGAGCAAATGGTGGGGCTAGAGGTAGAAGAGATTTTGGCCCTGATTGACGGGTCCACATTTGCGGAGAACAAGGCTCCACAAATCCGTCAGATTTCTCAGCAAATTCTGTCTGAGCTGGGCGGCACCTTGCCCGCTGACCCCGAGGTGCTGATGCAGTTCAAGGGGGTGGGGCCGAAGTGTGCCCACTTGGCAATGGGGGTGGCGCTGGGCTACCCCTGTATCAGCGTTGACGTGCATGTGCATCGAGTTACCAACCGCTGGGGCTATGTGCAAACTAAGTCGCCTGAAAAGACTATGACTGCTCTGGAAGCCAAACTGCCGCAACCCTACTGGGTTGAGATCAATCGGCTGCTAGTGCCCTTCGGCAAGCACATCTGCACGGGCAATCGGCCCAAATGTGAGCGCTGTCCCCTAGCCGATATGTGTGCTCAAGTGGGAGTCACCACAGGGACTCCCTAGTGCCTTTATCTAGAGCGCCTTCACCGCCTCGGGCTGCGTCGCTAGGTACTGCTGAATTGAGGCCGCGTCGTCCTGGCCTAGAGTGATCTGGTTGTAGGCTGCCTCCAAGTTGCCGGGGTATAGCGCCTGGAAGAGGTAACCGCTGTATTTTTCGGGCACTGCGATCGCGATCGCCTCCTCCTGGGATGTCCCCGCCGATTTCCAACCTTCCGCCAAGTCAACCAAATCCGCCAGGTAGGTCTTAAAGCGCTCCAGGCCAGTTACGTCGGTCACCGGACCGTGACCAGGCAAAACCAGGGCAGCGGAGTAGTCAACAATGAGATTGGCCATAGTTGCTTGCCAAGCTCGAATGTTGCTATCGCCCATGTATGGAATGCGATCGTTAAATAATAGGTCACCCGCAATCAGCGCATTGGTATCAGGCACATAGACAATTACATCAGTGCCGCCGGAGTGGCCCTCAAACTCACGGATTTGCACCTGGCGTTCTCCCAGCCACAGATCCCATGCCCCGATGATAATTACTTCGGGTGGGGTAATGTTGGGGTCGCTCTCGCCATTGCGGCTGAGCATAAACTCGCGAATGGGGCCGCGCCCGAAAATCGGCAGCTGACGGCTAGCCGCAGCAGGATTTCCTCCAGTGTGGTCGGCGTGGTAGTGGGTGTTGACCACATATTTCACCGGCAGGTCGGTGAGGGTGGACACTGTCTCAAACAGCAGGTCGCCCAAAGCCTCGGTTTGAAACGGGTCGACCACCAGCACACCGTCGCTGCCGATGACGATGCCGCCATTGCAGATGGCCATGCCGGCATCGGTGGGCGGAAAGTCTACGCTAGCGATTAGCCCGTAAACGCCTTCGCCCAGTTCTTCTACGGTGAGCCCGGCTGAAGCTAGGGTGGCCGGGACATTTTGGGCGGTAGCGCGAGGTTGCAGCGCAATCAGCCCCACTGCCGTCAGCGTCACCAGTAGCAGCCCTAATATCCATTGCTGTAGCTGTTTCATTGCTTAAAGTCCTGGAAACAATAACGATTTACGGTTTGACACCCTAGAGCGAACACATTTCAAACTACAGTCGTTCCACAATATCGAACTTCGGAAGTTATGGCTAGGTGGTCAAGCAAGGCTATAGGTATGGCACTTGCCCCACGGAGGTGGTGCCGAATCCTATCTCAACACCATTGGTTGTAGGGGCACAGCATGCTGTGCCCCTACGGAATTGCTGAATTTTAATTGGTTTACTCAAGTCGGTTTTCCTATTAATCAACGCAGCCTTACCTGAGCCTGTATGGGTAGGTGGTCTGATGCCTGGGCTGCCTCGGCTACGACCTCGGCAGCCACCATCTCTAGGGTGGCGGGGGTGTAAAAGATATAGTCGAGGACATATTGGGGCTGGTCAGACGGAAAGGTAAACGACGACGGGGCCGTCGGCAGTGCCGATGCTAACGCCGGGGAGTCGAGCAGGATGCCAATCGATCGCGGATCGTCGCCTTCGTCACGGTTGAGGCTGCTGTTGAAGTCGCCCAACAGCAAAATGGGGTAGTCCTCGGCGTAGCCTTCAGCTAACTCGCGCACCACTTGGGTTTGGCGGATGCGGGTAGGGGCGTCAAACGCTTCGAGGTGAACGTTGATCACGATCAGGGTTTGGCCGGACACGTCGATTTCGGTGACTTGGGCAACACGATCGAGGTATAGCGCGTTGTAGTAGAACGGATTCGTCGGCACCTTTTCTAGCACCAGCCGTTCGTTGCGGCGAACGGGGTAGCGGCTGAGCACGGCCTGCCCCGAGATCACCTGCTTATAGTGAGCTTGAGGTGGCCAGTAGGGGAAGGGCACGTAGTGTTTGTCCCAGTTGACGGCGATCGCCCCAAAGGCCATCTCTAGTGCCGCCGAAGCGGCTTCCTGCTGGTTGAGGTTGAACGAGCGGTAGGCGTCGAAGTCGATTTCTTGCAGCGCCAGAATGTCGGGCTGGAGAGTTTTTAGGGCGGCGAGCGCCGTGGCCTGGTTCGCCTCAAACAGGGCTTTGTCTCGCTCTACGGCCTGCTGATTGGTCAACCCAGACAAATAGCCAATGTTGTAGCTGACTACGTTAAGCTGCTCAGGGTTGTCGACACCGGGGGCATACGCCTCGTAGGTGACCAGGTTGTCGTAGTCGCCCTCATTCCAGTTAGACGAGCTGATGTAGGCGAAGGTGCCTGCCAGGGCCAAAACCGGCAGCCCCAGGGCGATCGCCACCCCCCAAATAATGTTTTTCATGGACCAATTTTATGGCCTCAGCTGACCCTTCGCGCCTGCCGCTGCGGTTTTGGATTGCCGCGCTGGTGGCGTTTATCAATGCGGTGGGGTTCACGCTGATTATTCCGCTCATTTACCCCTATGCGATGGAGTTTGGGCTGAGCGACTTTCAGGCCAGTTTGCTGACTACGGCCTATGCCGCAGCACAGTTTGTGGCCACCCCCATCTTGGGACGACTCTCCGATCGCATGGGCCGCAAGCCCTTGCTAATTGTCAGCCTGCTAGGCACAGTAGCAGCGAATTTGATGGCGGGGCTGGCCCCAGTGGCCTGGGTGCTGTTTGTGGCCCGCCTGCTCGACGGGATCACTGGCGGCAATACCTCTATCGCCCAGGCGATCGTTAGCGACATCACCACGCCAGAGCAGCGAGCGCGGGCCTACGGTATTTTTGGGGCTCTTTCGGCTGGGGTTTGTGGTGGGGCCACCGCTGAGCTACGTGGCGCAGTTGGTGCGGCCGCTACCGGGGTTTACCAGCCTGGGCATGGGGTTTCTGTTTTCGGCGGCGATCGCCCTATTTGCCACCGGGCTTTGCCTGGTGCTGCTGCCAGAAACTCTAGAGACCGGCTCCAGCAGGTTTCAGTTTTCCTGGCAGGATTTTGGCTTTGGTCGGCTGGCCAGGTCTGCCACCGACAAGCGCTTTGGCCGCATTTTTTGGCTGACCTTCTTTAGCGGCTTTACCTTTACGATCTTTACCTTTGCCTTCCAGCCCTTCTTCCTTAAGGTGCTGGGGCAAGACGCTCGCAACCTGGCGATTATGTTTGCGGCGGTGGGGATGATTGGCTTTGTGACTCAGGTGTTTGCCCTGGAGCCACTGCGGCGGCGGTTTCGGCTGGTGCAGATTTTAGCGGCGGCGTTGGCCGCGCGGGGCATTTTGTTTTTGCTGATGCCCGCCTTCCCTAATATCGTGGCGTTTGTGGCGATCGCCGTCATCTTCAGCGCCGTCAACTCGTTCCCCATGCCGCTGATCGATGCGCTGCTGTCTCTCAACAGCGGCCCCCGCGAACAGGGAGAAGTGATGGGTCTGAATGCGTCGTACCTGAGCATTTCTAATGCCATCGGCCCGGCGACGGCGGGGCTGCTGGTCAGCGTCAGCTACAGCTTCCCATTTTGGATTGCTGGAGCGCTAACGCTGCTGACCGCCTGGTTTGCCATGACGCTATCGGGGCGCGGCACGGCGAAGGCTTAGAGAAGTCTTCGCCTAGTCGATCCACTATCCTTAGATCTAGAGCCCTTGGAGAAAAACTCGGTGACCACCCGCGAACAACTCCTGATTGAGATCAACAGTGCTCCAGACTTCCTCCTAGAAGAAGTGCTGGATTTTTTACTGTTCGCCAAGACCCGTCGGCAACAGTCGCCCAATTTAAGCGGGTCTGACGGAGCTGCCGACGAACCCCCAAAGCCTATTTGGGCTGCTTTTGAAGAATTTGCTGACTCACTGCCTGAAACTACGGCTGCCACTCTCCCTACTGATGGTGCAGCCCAATTGGATCACTACCTCTACGGCTTCCCCAAGAGCGACCAATCAGAACATTAGATGAGAACTTTATTCGCCGATACATTTTATTGGGCTGCAATGCTCAATCCTAGAGATCAGTGGCATCAAAACGTCAGGCAATTCAACCAAACTCTAGGGGCAGTAGAGCTAGTTACCACAGATGAAGTATTGACTGAATTTTTGAACCTCTTTTCGAGCTTTGGGCCGCTTGTTAAGGAAGGAGCGATTCAGCGAGCTAGCCTCTTACTGCAAAGTCCAATGGTGCAGGTTGTTCCCCAAAGCCGCGATACCCTCTTGGCAGGGCTAGATCTCTATGGGCAGCGATTGGATAAAGGCTACAGCTTAACTGACTGTATCTCCATGCAAACCATGCAGTCCTTGGGCCTCAAAGAAGTGCTCAGCCATGATCGGCACTTCGTTCAAGAAGGCTTTACAGTTCTCTTTCCTTAACCGCTCAAGGGCTCTGCTTTTAAGAAAAGAAGACACCAAAATTTTAGGGTCATCTCTGGTGGTTCCCAAGTTTATTGCCAGAACTCTGGGGCTATGGCAGGCAGTAACTCTACGCCACTCCTTCCAACACCTCAGCGCCTGTCTCGGCTTCGCCCAGCACGGTGAGAAACTGCAGCGCCATGGCAATGTAGGTAGCGCACTGGGTCGGCGGCAGCTGGTAAAATGCCTGCCAGGCAGCGGCTTTGTCAGACTCGTAGGCGGCGATGCGATCGGGCTGGTGGTCGAGCCAGCCGAGGCGCACGGCGTGGCCAATCAGCACATCGAGATAGATGTGGTCTTCAAAGTAGAGGTCGGGGTTGACCTTGAAGATTTCGCCCATCTCACGCAGGGCTTCGAGGTTGACGTGGCGGTATTCGGGAGCCTGAATCTTATTCAGCAGGTGGGTGATGCGGCGCTCGAAGTTTTGCTCGCCAGGGGTCATCTCGGAGAGGATGCGATCGCTATCTAACCTATTCTTACGGTCAAACTTATTGCCGATCACAATGCCCTTGGAGTGCTTCAACACTTCCCAAACCTGGGTATAAAACTCCTCCGAGATGCGGGCGATTTCGCCGTCAATCACCCGCTTGCGCCACCAGTCTTGATTGGGCGCTTCGGCTGCTTCGGCCGCTGGTTCGATGTCGTCGGGCACCACCTGCCAGTTGATTGGGTTGTGAGGTTTGACGTGCAATGACTCCCGCCGAAAGATCGCCTGGTTGAGCCCGTCAAACCCGGCTAATACCTGGCGGAGGCGAGTCTTGAGCTCAAAGGGGCTGAGGTCGATCAGCTGACCGTAGGCCTCGTCTTGGGTGATGCCGCGCTCGCGAGCCAATTCGCTGGTAATGAGCAGTAGCAGGTAGCCCACTCGCAGGGTCATCAGCCCTTTAAAGAGGGAAGGCTCAGCTTTGATCAAAATGCTGAGGTCGATCAGCACCTCCTGGGTGAGCACGTGGTCGCGCACATCGTCGCCACAAAAGGTGCGAATTTTATCGATGATCTCGCTGTGGCCCATGGGTTCACTAATCAGCGATTCCTCGCTGTAGGATTTGCCCACAGAGATTTGCTTTTGGCGCACCAGCAGCTCAGTTACTGCATCGGACAGGGTGATGTCGGCCTTCCCTAAAAGCCCGGCCGCTCGGCGCAAGATGCCCCACTGCTCTAGCTGGCTGGCCTTGGCGTAGACCTCATCTAGCAGGTCTTCGACGGTGATCACGTGGTTGGGGCCGCCGAAGCCAGTATTAAAGCCGCTGCCGTGCAAATGCTTGAGGGTGCTGAGCAGCTCAATTTGCTCGTAGATGTTGTTTGACTCGCGCAGCTGGGCGAGCAGACTATCTAGGTCGGTTTCGTTCTCTAGGGTATATTCTTCGAGCAGCGACAGGGGACCGTCGCGATCGGGCTCAAAGCCTAGGTAAGCCGTCCACAGAGGCGTATAGCCTACGGAGGTGCTGCCCAACTGGTAGCCGTTGACGTTTTCGACCCGCTCTAGGCTGGTGGTCATCATCAGCTGGTGCAGGGGGCCAAGTTTGACGGGGACATGATCGCAGCGATCGTCCTGCAGCTCCTGCATCAGCGCCATCAGCGGCGACTCATAGATCGGTTTGTGACCCAGCTCAAACATAGCGTGGGTCAGCAGCAGCGTCACGGTGGGCCGTCCCGGCTCGCGCCAGTGGTCGTAGATGTAGGCCAGCTCGCTGCGAATTTGGGCGACTAGAAAGTGGTAGTCGAGGGTGAGATAAAACCGCTGCTGATCTAAGAACGACGGCAAAAACACCACCGACTCGCCCCGAATGCGAAAAATTCGCGAAGTGGTTAGGCTACGCAGCCGCCGCACTGGGCGACCGCTGAGGTCGAGCTTGTCGTTCTTGCCAATTTCGGCGTAGGTCGACGACAGCTCGGTGGCTGGAAACACCTGCACCGGGTCAATTTCTTCTAGGGTCTGGGTGGGCAGGCCGTAGGTGGCTAGCTCTGTTTGCAGCGCCTTATCTTCGGCTAGCAGAGCCACCTGCACCACCGGGTAGCGGTGGTCGCCCAGGGCGCGGTGCCGTCCCAGGGGGTCGATATCGCTGGGTTTGAGCAGCCCGTCTTGCAGCAGCTGCCCCAGTAGGTAGAGGCTTTGGGCCCAAACCAGGGGCAGGTTTTCGTTGGGTAGACGGAGCTGGCTACCGGGCTGCTGACGTTCGGCTGCCAGGCTTTCTTCGGGCACGTAGTACAACTCGGGCAGTAAGCCATGACCGTCGCGATCGACGGTAAGAGATGCTAGGCGCTCTTGGTAGAAGAGGATTTGGTCGCGATCGCCCTCAAACAAACTGTCCAGCCACAGGTAGGTAAAAAACAGCGGCCACTCGCACTCGATGTGCTCAAACTGCCGCAGTTCCTCCGGCTCGTAGTGCAGTCGGTTGGTGTCTTCAATCACGGTCTGGTGACCGTCGCGCAAAAACCGCTTGCAGCCGTAGGGGCCTTGCAGCTTGTCGATAATTTTTTGTCGGGTTTTTTGGGCCAGCTGCTCGTCGTCGATCGCAAAGGCCGGGTAGCCCACCACGCTCAGCAGTGCCGCGTCAATTTCTTTAGACCCTGACTCTCGCGGCAGCAGCGACTCTAGGGTAATGCGGGCACGGGCAATCTCGTCGGTGAGCACGTGAATAGTGGAGGACTGACCCCCGCGCATGCCAAACAGGTTAAACCCCCGCAGCGCCTCTAAGGCCGCCTTGGCCATGCCCACAGAGCTGGCGTTGAGCTCGGGCTTGCCGTGGTTCATTTTGTTGCCCCGTTCCCAGATGCCGTAGTCGGGGGTGCGGTAGGCGCGGCCGATGTAGTAGACCAGGTTCTGCACAAAGTTGACTTCATCCTGGGTGTAGATGATTTGCAGCCCTGAGGCCGTCATCTGAGCCAGCATGAGCAAAAACACTGAGGTGGCGTCGATTTGCAGGTGGCCCCACTCATCGTCCGCCACTACCGGTAGCCCAGTGCCCGTGTCGTACTTAGCATGTAGCGCCTGAAGCGGATCCTGTCGTTCTTTAAAGTGCTCAACTTTTTTGGCCTGACGCAGCATGGCCGTGAGGAGGCCGCGCATGAGCTTGACGACGCTCTGCTCTAGCTCCACCGTGCGGCCTCGGTCGTCATCGAGGTGGCGGTAGGCTAGGCCCACCCCCCACACTGCCAGAATGCTGTAGACGTTGTCGCGCACCCAGGCATCGGTGTAGTTGCCGTGTACATTCACTGCCGTGCTAGCGGGCAAGAGGCCGCTAACCGGGTGCTGCCGCGACAAAATCACGGTTTTGACCTGCTGGTAGTAGCGATCGAGCCGCTCCTGAAGGGAAGCTGAGGACATAGACAGTGACGATAGGAAACGACGACAAGCGAGAATTAATCGGGTTTTAACCTACTCTAGGGGGAATTGGCCATGCTATACCTACGAGGATCACGGAATTCTAATAGTGATGCAACAGGACTGATGGTCCATTAAGGCACTATCTGCAACTTCCTTGACGTAGAAATTAGGATGGCAGACTATTTGCTTAGGAACTCTCTGTCTTGGCGTAATTGGTTGAAAGGTAAGGATGCAATGGCTTTAGGCCTTGGGTGCTTGGCGCGATCGCAAAGTTCCGCTAGCCAAAGTTGCTAACCCCTGAACTTAACAAGAATCACTAAACTAACCCTACGCTAGGGTGCCCAGCCAGTCTAGCAGCAGTGGATTGACCACCTCGGGGCGCTCGTCGTGGGGGCAGTGGCCGGTGTTGGCAATGCCGTGGAAAGTAACTAGGCTGGGGCGAGCCACATCTTCGGCCAGCTTGCGGTAGACCTCAGCGCCTTTGATTGGCGTCCAGGGATCATTTTCGCCCCAGAGCACCAGCAGCGGTTGGGTGATCTTGGGCAGCAGCTCCTCGGGTTTTGGCCCCGGCGGTGCGGTGACAATGGCGGCAAACACCTTCTGCGCTGTGGGCTTGCAGGCGGGGGTGTAGATCATCTCGATCAACTCATCGGTGACAGCGGCGGAGTTACGGTACACCTGTCTAAGCGAGCTGCGAATGCGACCCTTGCGACGCACCTGATTGAACACCAGTGGCCCAACTCGAGGCGAACTCACCAGCCAGGTAAAGGCTCCCATTACCCAGTTCAGCGGCGGGTACAGCTCCTCGGGGCGGTGGTTAAGGCCACCGGCGCAGTTGAGCACAGCCCCAGCTTGGGCTTTGTCAGGATGGTTGGCCAGCATCATGAGTGTCAGCAGCCCGCCGATGGAGTTGCCGATGTAAACCGCTGGGGTGCTGATGAACTCAGCCCAAAACTCGGCCAGCAGGTCTTGCCAAAGGTCGAGGGTGTAGGGTATCTCAGGCTGATCTGAGTCGCCAAACCCCAGCAGATCGATCGCATAGACCCGGTGCCCTGCCGTCGCTAAAGCGGGAATGTTTTTGCGCCAGTGGCCAAGGGAGGCCCCAAACCCGTGGATAAGAACGATGGGTGTTCCTTCGCCTGCGACGGTGTAGGCGATGTCGTAACCCCGCCAAGTCCAGGTGTGCTTTTCGATTGACGCCAGCGAGAGGGAAACCAGTTCAGCGACCATAGTCAGAGATGTAACGAAGTGTGACTGTCCTCATAATACAGCCGTCCTAGGGTTGCTGGGTTTCATTCAAGGCCCAAAACGTTTTCCTCGTAGCATTTCCTCGATAGCAGCACTTGAATTTGCTTCCGCTGACAAATGCTAGACAGCACTTGAGTTAGCGCGATTCTTCGACGCTGTTCTGCTGAGGAGTTTGGGCATTGCTCTGTCAAATCACTCAAAGTCTGGGCGTAGAGGGCAATCAGATTTGAGTCTTGCTTAAAGGCAGTCTGCTCGCTCAGTTCATCTAAAAGCTTCTCAAACCCTACGCAGGCCAATCCATAGATCACAAACTTAGAGGAGATCGCCTCAGGTTTGTAGGGACGCTGTTGCTCGAGGTTGTTAAAGTATCCGCCATGGGTATCAATGCGTCCACCAAAGTAGTCTTTGGTCAACGAAAAGTAATCGCCAATGCTCAAAGATTTTTTCCGCTTTGCGTGGCTGAGTACGCCTACGAGTTTTCTATCTGCGTTGGGCTCGACGTAGTCTGTACAGTCAAAGAAGCTAAACAGTTCACCGATGGGGGTTTCCCCAGGTGCTAAAGCAACACTTCTTTGCCGCTCAGATAACGGGGTTTTGTCCCGGATGTAGAGGTAGTCGAGGGGAAAACGCCAGGTAATAGAGACTCTGTCCTCGATCGCTAGGGGTTCTCCAGCAATCTCCTCTTGGTGCTGGTATTTGACAAATTTCCCGTTTCTAAATATGGCAAGCTGATCACCGCTGACCTTGAGAGGATCTCCATAGGCTGAGGCCCAGGATTGCCCCTCGGCCTTATCAAGAATTTCTAGGGTTTCGCCTTTGATTTTGGCAATATGCCCACGCTCGAATATGACAAACTGATCGTCGTCAAAGTCAAATAATTTGTCGCCCTGGACTCGGCAGAGATAATTTTCTTGAATAGCTTCAAAATACCAGTAGCTCTTGGCTTTGTTTTGAAGAGAAACAATTTCTCCACTGGGAAGTCTGACGATCTGCCCCTGCTGCAAACTGTCGATCTTGCTAGCTTGAAGGTTATAAGACTCAAGAAAATCGTGAAGTGCTTCGTAGAGAGGGGCCGTTTCACCATGCTCAGAGTAGGTGAGCACCCCACCTTGAAGGTTGGCGATCGCACCCCCCTCAACTTTTGCCAGCTGTCCACCACAGATAGTGCTTTGTACGTGCCCTTGGCTAGTCAGTGTGTCTTGTAGTTTAACTAATAGCCCGTTGGGAAGTCTCGCCAGAATGCCGTAGTCTTCGGACTGTTCTTTACCCTCTTCTTTTGACCCTATTCCAGAGCTTCTAACAGTAACGTTGCCGAGGCGGTAGCCCCCGTCTCTAGTTCTGGAAGGATAGCTAAAATAATTGGCCGCTGTAGAGGCTAAACGCAGCGCCATGTCGCCTTCATTGCTAAACAGATAGGCCTCTTCAAACCGACGCAGTGAAGACTGGAGAAAATTGGCTCTTCCGGAAATAATAGTTTCGGCCGGAATATCGGGTGAAACCAGCACTAAACGGCTGAGGCAAAACACGTTGCCAATAGCAGGCGAGGGTTTTTTCTGGGGAGCGGCTGTGCTCATGGTGCCGACAGATCTTGAATCGAACACATCCGACAGGATGCGCACGGTATTGGTGACGACGAAGCCCCCCATGCTGTGGCCAATAAACGATAGCTTGATGCGGCTTTTGCCCCAGTCTTTGTCGGGCTCGGGGGTATCTTTGGTCAGGGTGTTGTCAATCTGACGCAGCAGCTCTACAAGGTCTGGAGTGCCAAAATTGTTGGCCCGGTAGTTGTCTCGAAAGTAGACAACGAACCGCAACAAGATAATCGTAAGGATGGGAGCAAAAAATAATAGTGCAACCGCTGTTGCTATGCCAGCAATAAGCAAAGAAAGTACAGTGCTTGGAATTTGAGAGGCAGTTGAAAATAGACCAAACAACCAAGATAAAAGGCTAATTAATAAGCCTGTGAGGCCCACCAAGAAAAGAAGGCCCGGCACAAAAGGTAGTGCATTTTTATAGTTTTTTAGCTGGGTACTTAAGATCTTTAGCTTGTTTTCTCCCGATTTTAATAACTCGCTGGGGATAATTTGCTCTGAGGGCCAGCGATAGCCAATCAGCACAAAGCCTTTGGCTCGGCTTTGGTAGTGGAGGGCAATGTGTTCTTGAATGCTGTCAAACCATTCTCGGACGGAGTCTTTGTTGGTATTGTAGCCGTGGATGACAACCAGGATTTCTGCATTGCCCTTATGTTCTTTGAGATAGTTGGCCATCTCTTGAATGTGGGCTTCAGGGCTTGCAGGGATAGTAACGTCGGATGAGTCACTGTAATCGAGGGGGTCGTCTTCAACGTTGTGAGGGGCGGTACTGGCTACAAAATAACCTGGAAATTTGTCTGAATACTTGAGTTTTTGAATGAAAAGTAGCGATGCACTCATGGTAGTTTTCGGGGGCGCTTGGGAGGTTTAAATGGGGCAGAGGTAAGTTTGGTGAACCGAAGTGAACCCCAACAGTCACAGAATTTTGTTGGGTTCCGTTGGCACTTCACCCAACCTACGTTGCAAGAGAGGGTTAAGCAGATGGCTCAAGGTTAGCCCCATTTTAGAGTCAGCCGTGACGCAACCCTACCTATTTCAACGGATCCTATTCTCCAGGCCTATCCCTACTTGAAGCCCGAGGATATCTATGAAGCCCTCTCCCATGCGGCTTGGCGAGTTGATGAGCTCGAAGTGCCCCTTGCGTCTGCATGAAGATTACTGATGAGGCTCGAACCCAAGTGCAGGTTTTACTGATTTGTTCAAGGGCTTGCAGCGTTCCCAAGATACTCAGACCGTTTCTGTAAGTGGGCGAACAGGGGGCCGAATGCAAAATCCCCTCGGCAGGCTCAACCTACCGAGGGGATGGAGGGGTAAGCGGCTCAAGCCACACTGTCTACCTTGCGAGTGGGGCGCTTGCGATCGCTCTTGCGCATGCCGCCAGCCATTTCATATTCGTAACTGTCTTTGCCATACTTGGCTGCCATCGCTATCAGCATTCGTTCTGAAAGCACTCTAATTTCTTTTTCGGGGTCGCGCACTACGCTTCATTCCAGAGCATCAATGGTGGCTTCAAGCTCGGGTCGCGTCGGTAGCGGGCTGCTAAACCCGTTAATCAGTGGGCTTTCCTCCAAGCGCTCCTGAGCTGCGGCCCGATCGAGGGGCTGCACCTGCTGACTCAGCGCTTCGATATCTCGCTCGCCTGGGTAGATAAACAACTGCTCGCCACTGCTTAAAACCACCTCGTTCTCGCTGTCAGCTAGCCGAAAGGCCACCTCTCCTTCCCACGAAAAAATCTCGACCGGGGCATTGGGATCGTCTTCGATGTTGACAAACACTGTGGTGCCCCGAATGCCGACAATACCTGCGGGGGTAACGATTTCTATGGGCTCCGCCAGTGCGCCTTCGACCCAGGTGATCATTTGTCCGGCGTCGAGCTGGAGCTGGTTGGGTTGCAGGGTGAGGGCCGCATTGCCGCCGATGCGAAACATGGCCCCAGTGACCAAGCCCACCTCGGCTAGGGCCTGATCAGCGGTGCGAATTTGGTCGCCGTAGGCCATGGCCTGATCAACTTGGGCTGGCTCAGGCTCGCCCTGGCCGAGGGTGACCGAGACGGGGTTAGCGACAATGGCTTGGATGGTTGCGATTCGCGAAGCGATCCTTGCAGGAATCGCTTCAGCCTGACCCTCCGAGTCGATTGCTGATTGTGATTCTTGAGTTGGCCCAACGGGTGTTTCGGGGGTAGAGGCCTGCTCACAGCCAGCGAGGGCCATGCTCCCTGCCATCAACAGGGCGATGGCTAAAGATTGGCCGTTGAGGGAGATGGTCTTTGACCGGCCCCTGAGGGCGATCGCGATTCCCCTTAAAACATGTTGCATAGTTAGGGTGGGGCTAAGGGTCAGATTGCTGTGCCATGTCTTTAGGTTATTCAATTTGAAACGCTGATTTTCCGGCAAGGTGAAGCAGCGAGTCGGTGATATGGTCGGTGTTGACCCCCGGCCTTTGGCAGAGGCGGCAAAACGGTTTTTGATTTAGGTATTGGAGATTGATCTCTGTGGAACTGGTGATTTGGCTATCGGTGGTGCTGGCTGTGCTGGGCTTTGGCATGGGGGTAATGGTGTGGGCCTATCGTCGCCCCCTGGGCAACAGCGCTCTGTTCCCGGCTCCGGTCGTGGAGCTTTCCACCCCCATCGGTGATGACGCTAGAACTCAGTTTGAGGCAGGCTGCGCGGCCTTCGCTAAGGGCCGCTATCCGGCTGCCATTGACCAGTTCACCGCTGTGATGGTGGCCGAGCCCAACTGTGCCGAAGCCTTCCACAACGGTGGCTTGGCCTACGCCAACATGGGCACCGATGGGCAGGCTGTGCAGGCGCTACTGAAAGCTAGCGAACTGTACGATCGCCAAAGCACCAAGCCCCGGCTCGATCTGGTCAAGCAGCAGCTTGAACAAATTGCCAGCCGCCGAGGCCTCAAACCCAGCACCGCTGCCTAGGGGATGCACCGATGGCTAAACAGCGTCTAGATGCCCTGCTGGTAGAACGCGGGATATGTGAGTCGAGGCAGCAGGCCCAGCGGCTGATTCGCGCTGGGGAGGTACAGGTGAACCATGCTGTGGTGGATAAACCGGGCACGGCCTTCGCCGAAGATGTGGAACTGCTGGTGAAGGCGCGATCGCCCTATGTCTCGCGCGGCGGCGAAAAGCTGGCCAAAGCCCTGAGTGAGTTCCCGATTGAGCCTAAAGGACGGATTGCGCTAGATGGGGGGATTTCGACCGGGGGCTTCACCGACTGCCTGCTGCAAGCCGGAGCCGAGCAAGTCTACGGCATTGATGTTGGCTACGGTCAGGTAGCTTGGGCGCTGCGTCAGGATCCCCGCGTGGTGCTGCGCGAGCGCACCAACCTGCGCCACCTCACCCCTGAGCAGCTCTATGGTGAGAATGATCCTCGCCCCGGCCTGGGGGTGATGGATGTGTCGTTTATTTCGTTGACCAAGGTGCTGCCTGCCTTTTGGGCGCTGCTAGTGCCGCCGCGAGAGGTGGTGTTGCTGGTGAAACCCCAGTTTGAGGTGGGGCGCGATCGCGTCGGCAAGAAGGGCGTGGTGCGCGACGCTGGGGATCAGGCTGATGCGATCGCCAGCGTGCTGGCCTCGGCTCAATCTCTAGGGTGGGTTTACCAGGGGCTCACCTGGTCGCCCCTGCTCGGCCCAGCGGGCAACATCGAATACCTGCTGTGGTTAACCCAGCTAGAAGCGGATGAGGCACGACCGGCAACACCCGACCTGGCTGCTTTGAAGGCTCTATCAACTAATGCTCGCCTGACGCTGGGTGACTAGCGGCCGCACCTAGGCCGCCATGCCTTGCAAAGGCGCGGCTTGTTGCTCTCGTCCGTGGGGTATGTCATAGGCGATCGCTGGCCCAACGGGCACAATGCCGCTGGGGTTGAGTTCGGGCAGGCCCCCGTAGTAGAGCTGCTTGACGTGCTCTGCGCTGCACCATTCGGCTACCCCCGGCTGCTGATACAGCTCGCGGCAGTAGCCCCACAGGTTGGGATAGTCCACCAGGCGCTTGAGGTTGGTTTTGAACAGCCCGTAGTAGGCCAAATCAAAGCGAAACAGGGTGGTGAACATGCACCAGTCGGCCAGGGTGATCTGGTCACCCACCAGGTAGCGCTGCTGACTGAGGACACCCTCCCAGTGATCCAGTGCCTCAAACAGCTCGGTCACTACGTCGTTGTAGGCCGCCTGGGAAGCCACAAAGCCGCTGCGGTAGACGCCATTGTTGATCGGCTGGTAGATAGCATCCATTGCCGCGTCAATTTGGGGACGCAGCGCTTCGGGGTAAAAGTCGCGTTGAGGGAACTTGGCAAACTCGTTGAACTCAGAGTTCAGCATTTGAATGATCTGGCGCGACTCGTTGTTGACGATGGTTTGGGTCTGCGTATCCCACAGCACGGGTACGGTGACGCGCCCGGTGTAGTCGGCCTTAGCGCGGGTGTAGAGCTGCCACAGATATTCGGCCCCGTAGAGGCTGTCGGGAATGCTGCCGAAGCGATCGGAAAACTTCCAGCCCTGGTCGCTGATTACCGGGTCAACAATGGAGAGCCCGATCGCATCTTGCAGCCCTTTGAGCGATCGCAGCAGCACGGTGCGGTGCGCCCAAGGGCAGCCCAGCGACACATACAGGTGGTAGCGCCCCGGCTCGGCCTTAAAGCCGCTGGAACCATCCGCCGTCACCCAGTCGTGAAACAGGGTCGGCATGCGCTGAAATTCACCAGATTCGCTGCGTTCAGTCCATTCTGTGGATCATTTGCCGTTGATTAGTCTGCCGAGTGCCATGGTGTGTCCTAAGGAAGGGGATGGGGAAGATAAGGGAGGTGGGGAGGATGAGGGGAATGGGGCAAGTTTTGAGTTGTGGATTGAATTCAAAACTCAAAACTCAAAACTAATTGAATTGGTAGGCGACCATGCTGAAGGCTCCGTAGGTGAAGCCGTGGTGGATTTGCTGGCCGGGGCCACCGGCACCGAGAGCGACGAATAGGGGCAGTAGGTGCTCTTCGCTGGGGTGGTTCTCGGCGGCGTGGGGGGCGTGCTGGCGATAGTCGAGCAGGGCTTGGATGTCATTGGCGGCGTTGGTTGAAGACCTACCCGCACGGGTAATCGCCTCGGCCAGCCAGTTGTCAAAGGCCACGGCCCAGGCAGGCGGTGGGGCATTGTAGCTGCCGTCGAAAGCCTCCAGGTTGTGGGTGGCGGCACCGCTGGCAAAAATCAGCACGCCTTCATCCCGCAGGGGGGCGAGGGCTTTGCCGAGTTGGTAATGGTGCAGCGGCGTTTCGTGGGGCTGAAGCGAAAGCTGCACGACGGGGATGGTGGCCTCTGGGGCTGCCAGAATCAGCGGCGTCCAAACGCCGTGGTCAAAGCCGCGATTACTATTTTTCTGGGCAGAGAACCCGGCCTCGGTGAGCCTGGATATCACCTGCTCTGCCAGCTTTGGATCCCCTGGAGCGGGGTAGTTCAGCTTATAGAGTGCTTGGGGAAAACCTCCAAAATCGTAGATCATCTTGGGCTGCTCGGCGGCACCAACGGTGGGTTGGGCCGTCAACCAATGGGCCGAAATGGCGAGAATTGCCTTTGGCTTTGGCAGAGTCTGCAAGAGCGATCGCAGAAAGTCTTGGGTCGGGCCAGCGCGCAGGGGCAGGTCGGGTGCCCCATGGGAGACAAACAAACTGGGTAGGGAAGCCATAGTTTTAGTCTAGATAGTTTTAACTAGAACTATCTAATGCAAGACTAGCACTTTCGTCCTGAAACCGGCAATCCGACGCTCAAGGACTGCTGGTGCCGCTTTCCGCTGCAAGCTCGTGGAGTAGGGCGATCGCAGCTTCAGCCTGGGCAACGGGCACAAACAGATGATCGTGGTAAAAGGCGGAAACAGGGTTGACGCTAATACCGTGACTGGCGAGTCGGGTGGCGATCGCCGCCAAGAGCCCTACCGCCTCTAGGCTGGAATGCACTGACAGCGTGATCATGGCAAAGATGGCTGAGTAGGGCAGACTTGCCGCCTCGGCCTGGGGCCGCGCCAAGATCAGCGTCAGCCCTTCCTCTTCTTTGAAAAATCCAACCGGGTCCAGGTCGAGACTGCCCAGGGCTGGAAGGGTGCAAAAGACATACTCCCCCTCACGGAGAATGGGTCGCATAGACGATAGCAGCTTGGTGAGGTTGGTTTCTCCGTCCATCTGTTTCTACCTGCTGTGTGGAGGGCGCTTGAGAAGCTTAGACCAGGGTCTAAAAGCTGCAATATTTTAGACTTGAGCACCTTAAAACAACGTACCGGTGGAATATTTGCTGTGCTGTCTGGAGCTTTCTGCCCCAATGGGGAAGACGAAAGCAGCGAAACGCTGCTGAATAAATTGTGTAGAGATGCCATGAATGAATGATCAATGCAGACGCGCCTTCGTCAAGCCGTGATTCTCAACCTGCTCCGCGCGTTGTGGTCTACACAGATTCTTTGGGGCTAGGGGGTGCAGAGTTTAGCCTGGGCCATTTAGTGGCAGCGGTGTCGCGGGATATGGCCATCACGGTGCTGGGGCTTTCGACTGCTGTGGTCGATGCGATCGCCAGTCAGCGTCCCAGTGCTGAGAAAATTGTCTTACCGCCGGTGGGGTTGCCCTCGATCGCTGCCCACATTGCTATCCTGCATCGGCTGCGCCCCGACATTGTGCATCTCAATCTATGTACGCCCTGGGCTGGGGCGACGGGACTGACGGCAGCCCTAACCCTGCCCCAGGCACGGGTTGTGCGGGTCGATCAGCTGCCGCTGCGGACCACGGATGCGATCGCGCTGTGGCGGACGCGATCGCTGTCGCTGCGGGTCGATGCCCATGTCGCGGTGGGCGAGGCCTCGGCCAGACGCATGGAGGATTTTTATGCCCTGGGTCGCAACACGGTTCTTTCTGTGCCCAACGGCGTGCCTGACATCGAGATTGAGCGCGCCCCCGGCCCCGCTCTAAAAGAGCCTAGGCTGGTGGTGGGCAGTGTGGGCCGCCTAGACGCGATGAAGGCCCACGATATTTTGCTGCGCGCGATCGCTCAGGTTGAGGACACCCACGTGGTGGTGTGGGGCGATGGGGAAGAACGCCCAGCCCTGGAACAGCTGGCTCAGGATTTGGGCATTGGCGATCGCGTTTCCCTGCCGGGGTGGGTCGACAACCCCCGCGCCTACTTGCCCAATGTCGATATTTTTGTCCTGCCATCGCGCTCTGAGGGCTTTCCCTTGGCGATTGTGGAAGCTATGCTGGCGGCCCGACCCGTGATTGCCACGTGCGTAGGCAGTGTGGCAGAAGCCGTAATTGAGCAGGAAACGGGGCTGCTGATTGAGAAAAACGATGTCATGGGTCTAGTCAGCGCCCTCCGCCGCCTCAAAGCCGATGCCACCCTGCGCGAGTGGATGGGGCAGCGGGGTCGAGCGGTGGCGGTGGCTCAGTTTACGGCTCAAGCTATGGCCCAGCGCTACGAACAGATCTGGCGGCAATTGATGATCGCGCCGCGATCGCCCCGGCTGTTAGTCCCCCGGCCCCGCGACTGAAGGGGTGACTAGACCGGCTTAAGCTCATGCTGTTCGATTGGTAAGACCACCGTAAAGGTGGAACCTTGACCCGCTTGCGATGACACTAAAATTTCGCCCTGCATCAAATTGACCAGCTGGGCAACAATCGCTAGGCCTAAGCCTGTACCCTGGTCACCATTAGGGGTGAGGCCGTGGCTAACCCGGTAGTAGGGCTCGAAAATATATTTTTGCTCAGCCTGAGGGATGCCGACGCCGCTGTCGGTGACGGTAATTGACCAGCGGCGATTCCCCTCTGGGGAGGCTGCGCTATCGCCCAAGATTTCGGCTGCAATGGAAACATACCCAGTCTCGGTATAGCGAATTGCGTTGCTCAGCAGGTTGGTAATAATCTGCTGGAGGCGCAGGGGGTCGGTTTGCACCGCCGGGGGCAGGCGATCGCAGGCTACCCTCAGCTCCAATCCCTTGTTGCGCACTAGCGGTTCAATAATTTCGATCACCGATTGAATCAGCTCGTGGGGATCGATCGTCACTAGCTTGAGCTTAATTTGTCCATCACCTTTTTGAAGCTGTAGGGTGTCGTTGATCAACCGCAGTAAAAGCCGTCCGCTGCGCAATACGCGCTCAATACTTTCTAGGTGGGCGTAGGAATCTTTGATTTCTGCCTGCTGCTGCTGGCGCAGAAATAAGTCGGCATAGCCAATAATCGAGGTCAGCGGAGTTTTAAGCTCATGAGTCAGCTTTGACATATTGTCGTGGCTGGCCCGCACCAAACGCGTCAGCTCTTGATTGGTCAACTGCATTTGGGCTCTGAGTTTGTCTAACTTCTCCATGCGGGTTTGGGTATAGCTGTCAAAACAGCGGGCGATCGCCTCGTCAATGACTGCATCAATTAGTCGAATGGCCCACAGCACATCCTTGGGTTCAGCCTGCACCAGATCGGCTTCTAGCTCCGAGAAAATCACCGATCGCAGCAGGCGATATTCCCGCGCAATTTCTGCCGGTTCAAACCCCTGCTCAGCGCGAATTAAACCATGTTCTAGACTGGCCTCATCAACAATTTCAAAGTTTTCTGGCTCGCCGTCAGCCATCATGGCGGCGAGAGATTCGAGCACCCTAGGCAAACTGTTGCGCACTGCGTTGAAGGTTAATTCGTTGGTGGCTTCAATTTGCTGATCTTCAAAAACCGCGTTAATCCACAACTCGATAATCGTGTCGCGTTTTTGATCCAAAATGGTGCTGAAATCTATTTTCACAGCATTCTTCGCAACACTAGCGGCTGTAGAGCTGAGTCAGGCTACGTAAGCGATCGCTCAGGGCATTGGTTAGCAACGCCGAACTGCGGTAGCGCCAGCGCCAGTTGCCGTCGTTGTGGCTGGGGTCATTCATGCGCGATCGCCCGTCCAAATCCAGCAGGTCTTGCAGCGGAATAATCGCCAGATCGGCTACCGAGGCCAGCGCTGTTCGAATCAGCAGCCAGTTGATGTCTTCAATCGCGTCGGGCGAGCTGTAGCCCGAGTAGCGGGCCACAAACTGTTTCTCGGTGTCGCTGGCCTGCTGCCACCAGCCGATCGCCGTGTCGTTGTCGTGGGTGCCGGGGTAAACCACCGTGTTGCGGGTGTAGTTGTGGGGCAGGTAGGCGTTGTCGGGGTCGTCGCCAAAGGCAAACATCAAAATTCGCATGCCGGGGAAGTCGAAGCGATCGCGCAGCGCCTCAACTTCGGGCGTAATAATGCCTAAATCTTCCGCCATGATCGGCAGCGTTCCTAGAGCTTCGCCGAGAGCTGTGAAAAACTTTTCGCCGGGGGCTTCAACCCACTCGCCGTTAATCGCAGTTTCTTCGCCCGCAGGCACCTGCCAGTAGGCTTCAAAGCCGCGAAAGTGGTCGACCCGCACAATGTCGACGTACTGCAACGTCACCTGAAAGCGCTTAATCCACCAGGCAAAATTGGTTTTTTCGGCTTTTTCCCAGTTGTAAACCGGGTTGCCCCAGAGCTGGCCCGTCTCGCTGAAATAGTCGGGCGGTACACCCGCGATAAAGGCGGGTTCAAAAGTGTTGGGGTCGAGCTTAAACAGCTCGGGGTCGGCCCAAACGTCGGAGCTGTTGTGGCATACATAAATCGAAATGTCGCCCACGATCTGGATGTTTTTGTCGTTGGCGTAGCGGCGCAAATTTTGCCACTGCTCAAAGAATTTGAACTGCACAAACTGATGGTATTCAATCTGGGCTTTCAACGCCTCTCGCTGGGCTTGCAGTGCCTCCGGCTCGCGGCGGGCGATCGCAGAATCCCAAAAATTCCAGCTTTTGCCGTCGTGGGCCTCTAGCAGAGCCATAAATAGCACAAAGTCATCGAGCCAAGACGCTTGCTCCTGGCAGAACTGGTCAAACTTGGCCTGCTGCTCGGGCGATCGCGTCGTCAAAAAGCGCTCGTGGGCCAGCTTGAGAAACTGCGTTTTGTGAGCAATCACCTTGTCAAAATCGACCTTCTCCGGATCGACATCGGTCAGGGGCTCCAGTTCGTCCTCTTTCAGCAGACCTTCATCGGCTAGCTGGTCTAAGTTGATCAGCAGCGGGTTGCCGGCAAAGGTGCTGAAGTTCATAATGTAGGGCGAATGCTCGTAGCCAGTGGGCCCCAGCGGCAAAATTTGCCACAGCTTTTGGCCACTCTTCGCCAAAAAATCGACAAAGGTATAGGCGGCTTGACCCAGATCCCCAATGCCGTAGCGGCTGGGGAACGAGGTGGGATGCAGTAAAACGCCACTGGCACGTTGAAAACTCATAGGGGTTCGGCGATGCTTTAGAAATTTAAATGGTCTTAGAATGCAGAAAAGTGACGCCCGAGGGCGAGTTCTCACCCTACTGGCACTGTCATTGGTAGGAGAAAATGGTTGCTCAACGCATCCTCCTAAGGGTTGGGGGTTGTTAGCTCCCAAGTGCTGCATAGACTTTGCATTCTGTTTGCGCTCTTGTGAGTTTCATGAATTCTGTGGAGCGTGTTGTGGCTCAGCGTGATGGGCCGCAGTGGGAACGGTGAGCACCGCCCATTCTACTGGGGTCAAGGCTTTCAGCGATCGGTAATAGGTTGATTCAACGCTGTTGTATTGGGTAATGATGGCGCGATCGCTCTTACCTGGGGCCGATGTCGCTTGGCGCGAATTCCGCTAACGTGATGGGCGGACATTGCGTGCTGGTGGGTAGGTTGACCTTGAAGAATGAGCCTCTGTGGTTTAAGAATGCCATCATCTACGAAGTGCCTGTGCGGGCCTTCGCCGACAGCAATGGCGATGGCATCGGCGACTTTCGCGGCCTGACTGGCAAGCTGGACTACCTTCAAGATTTGGGTGTCACCGCTATTTGGCTGCTGCCCTTCTTCCCGTCGCCGCTGCGTGATGACGGCTACGACATTGCCGACTACGTGAATGTCAACCCGATCTACGGCACCCTGGACGACTTCAAGGATCTCTTGCAGGCGGCGCACCAGCGGGGCATTCGAGTCATTATCGAGCTGATTGTCAACCACACCTCCGATCAGCACCCGTGGTTTCAGCGGGCACGGCGCGCTCCCAAGGGCAGCCCCGAGCGCGATTTCTACGTCTGGAGCGATACCTACGAAAAATACCAGGAAGCGCGGATTATCTTCCAGGATTTTGAAACCTCCAACTGGACCTGGGACTCGGTGGCCAACGCCTACTTCTGGCACCGCTTTTATTCCCACCAGCCCGACTTGAACTATGACAACCTAGCGGTGCAGCAGGCCGTCTTTGACGTCATGGATTTTTGGCTAGAAATGGGCGTTGACGGGCTGCGCATGGATGCCGTGCCCTACCTCTACGAGCGCGAAGGCACCAACTGCGAGAACTTGCCCGAAACCCACGCCTTCTTGAAAAAGCTGCGGAAGCACGTCGACGAGAAGTTTCCCCACCGCATGCTGCTGGCTGAGGCCAACCAGTGGCCCGAAGACGCCGCCGCCTACTTTGGCGACGGCGACGAGTGCCACATGAACTTTCACTTTCCCCTGATGCCGCGCCTGTTCATGGCCCTGCGCATGGAGGACAGCTTTCCGATCGCTGATATTTTGCAGCAGACGCCCGCTATTCCCGACAATTGCCAGTGGGGCCTGTTTCTGCGCAACCACGACGAGCTGACTCTGGAAATGGTCACCGATGAAGACCGCGATTTTATGTATCGCGTCTATGCCCAAGACCCCGAAATGCGGGTGAACTTGGGTATTCGGCGGCGGCTGGCACCGCTGCTGGGCAACGATCGCCGCCAGATCGAGCTGCTCAACAGTCTGCTGCTATCGCTGCCGGGCACACCTGTGCTCTACTACGGCGACGAAATTGGCATGGGCGACAACGTCTATGTGGGCGATCGCAACGGCGTGCGCACCCCCATGCAGTGGAACTTTGACCGCAACGCCGGCTTCAGCAACGCCAGCCCCCAGCGGCTGTTTTTGCCCCTGATTGTCGAGGCCGAGTACCACTACGCCACGGTCAACGTGGAGGCTCAGCGGGCCAACCCCAGCTCGCTGCTCAACGCGACCAAGCGGCTGATCGCCCTGCGCAATAACTTTCGCGCCCTAGGCAGCGGCGACTTTCAAATTCTGCATCCCGACAACCGCAAGGTGCTGGCCTTTACCCGCACCTACGAAGACGAGCGGATTTTGGTGGTGGCAAACCTGTCTCGCTTTGTGCAGACCGTTGAGCTAGAGCTACCGGCGTTGAAGGGGTGGGTGCCGGTCGAAATCAATGGCCGCACCGAGTTTCCGCCCATTGATGAGTCGCCCTATTTCTTGAGCATTGGAGCCTACGCGGTCTACTGGTTTATGCTCAAGCCCCAGGTCGTGCCCCTGCCCGAGGTCAAACCCAAGGTAGAGCTGCCGATGCTGCAACTAGCGGGGGCCTGGCCGATGGCGTTTTCTCAGCTGCAATCGGCCCAGACGCGCGGGTTTACGGCGAGCTTAGAAACGCTGCTGCCCCAGTATTTGTCTAGCCACCCCTGGTTTGGCGGCAGAACCCGCACGGTACAGACGGCTCGCATTACCGAAGTCATCACCATCCCCTATCGGGGTAACCATGCCCAGATGCTGGAGCTGCAAGTTGACTACATTCAGGGCAGCCCGCAGACCTACGTGCTGTTTTTGTCGATGGCCGAAGGGGAGAAGGCGCTCCGTCTGCTAAATGAGACGCCGCAGTCGGTGGCGGCACGGCTCAAGCTAGCTAGCAGCGATGAGGTGGCGGTGCTGTTTGATGCGATCGCCGACAAGTCGTTTTTAACCGCCCTGCTCGAAGGCATTGCCCAGCACCGAGTTTATGAAAATGCCGCAGGCAAGCTGGTGGCTGACACCACGGCCTTATTTGCTGAGCTGAGCAAGGGTGATCCCAACCCATCCCTGGGTGAGGAGCCAACGGGAGACGGCCTGCCCTTTGAAGCTTCGCTGATGAAAGGCTTCCACAACAACACGTCGATTGCCTACGCCAAAACCGGCAGCGTTGCCACTCAAAATCGCCTGATTCTCAAGCTCTTTCAAAAGGTCGAAGAGGGTCAGCACCCCGACCTGGAAGTGCGCCGCTTCTTGGACGAACACCAGCACTTTACCCACATTCCTTCGATCGCAGGCACGCTAACCTACCATCGCCCGGCGGCGGAGCCCATCACCATCGGTCTGCTGCAAGAGTTTATCCCCGACACCCGCAGCGGTTGGGACTACACCCTCGACCATTTGCGCGACTATTTCGACCTCGTCGTGATGGATCAGTCGGATATTGCCGAAGCGCCCATGCCAGTTGGGTCGCCCCTGGAGCTTGAGCCGGTGGCCGTGGATGCCTCTCCAACTGAGGTCTTTTTCCCGCTGCCCTACTGCCCGCTGCCCTCCGTCGAGTCTCAAATTCCGGCCTGTAAGGCGATCAATAGCTATCTGGCCAACATGCAGCTGCTGGGGCAGCGTACTGCCGAACTCCACATCGCCCTGTCAGTGGATGCCGACCAGCCCGCCTTTACGCCGGAACCGTTTACCTCGCTCTACCAGCGATCGGTCTACCAATACAGCCGCAACCTGACCGGCCAGGTCTTTTTGCTGTTAAAGAATCGCCTGAGTACGCTGCCGCCGGAGACGCGAGCGCTCGCCACCCTGGTCTTAGAGCAGCACGATGCCTGTTTGCAGCAGTTTCAGTCGGTGTTGAACCTCAAAATTACTGCCCTGCGGACCCGCTATCACGGCGACTATCACCTAGAGCAGGTGCTATACACCGGCAAAGACTTCTACATCATTGACTTTGAGGGTGACCCAGCCCGCAGTCTCAACGAGCGCCGCATGAAGCGATCGCCCCTGCGCGATGTCGCCTGCATGCTGCAATCGTTTTACTATGCTGTCAACGTTGCCCTCGACAAGGAAGTCGAGAGCGGCATGGGGCAACCTGACCATCACCATCAAATGCAGCAGTGGGCCGAATTTTGGTATCGCTGGGTCAGCACCACCTTCGTCAAGGCCTACTTGGGTACTGCTGCCCGCGATAGCTTTTTGCCCAAAACCCAGCAAGAGCTAGAGGTAATGCTCAACAACTACCTGGTCGAGCAGGCGATCTACAACCTGGGCCGTGAGCTAACCAACCGAACCAACCGCATCAACATTCCCCTGCGCCGCATTCTTCATCTTTTGAAGGTTGCCCCCGATGGCGCTCTCGCTGAGCCTAAAGTCCTAAAGAAGGCGTAACCCAAACCTCAAACAGCATCAGAGGTCAGCAAGTTGTCCCTGCGGTGGCCATCGTCCCGCAGGAAATTTTCGGCCAGCTGTTTTTTAGCCAACAGGCCCAGGATTTCTATCGCCTGCTCAACCTGCTCTGACCAAGAGACCGCCGTATTTAGCCGCAAGCAGTTGCCGTAGCACTGCCCCGAGGCTGAGAACATGACCCCCGGGGCGATCGCAATCCCCTGGACTAGCGCCTCTTGATACAGCCGCAGGGAGTCAAATCCTGCTGGCATTTCGAGCCACAGCACGTGGCCACCGGTGGGGCGCGTCACGCAGGTTTCGGCAGGGAAGTAGTCGCGAACCGCCTGCTGGATGTGCACCATTTGGTCTTGGTAGACGCGGCGCAGGTGGCGCAGGTGGCGATCGTAGCCGCCGTTGGCCAAAAAAGCCGCCACTGTCAGCTGGGGTGCGATCGCCGTATTTTGGTTGAGAATCGACTTCATGTGGGCGATCTTGCCGTGGTAGCGGCCCCCGGTGCACCAGCCCACCCGCAGCCCTGGCGACAGGGTTTTGCTCACCGAAGCGCAGTAGAGCACCCGATTTTCCGTATCAAAGGCTTTAATTGCCTTAGGGCGAGTTCCCTCAAAGCAGAGATCGCCGTAGACATCGTCCTCGATCAGCGGCGTATCGTACTGGTTGAGCAGCTCCACCAGGTGCTTTTTCTTGCGGTCATCCATGCAACTGCCCAGGGGGTTGCTGAAATTCGACACCAGCAGCACCACCTTGACATCGCCGGTTTGCAGCGCTTCTTCGAGGTGGGGCAGGCTAATGCTGTCGCGGGGATGGGTGGGCAAGGTCAGCGCCTTCAGCCCCAGGCATTTCAGTGCTTCTAGCACGGCGAAGTAGGTGGGCGACTCGATCGCCACGGTGTCGCCGGGCTGCGTCAGCGCTTGCAGGCAAAAATAGATCGCCTCATTGGCCCCGTTGGTAATCACCATTTGGTCGGGGTGGACTGAGCAGCCCGCGTCGAGCATGCGCTTGGCAAACTCAGCCCGCAGCTCGGGGCAGCCTAGGGGTGTGCCGTAGGAGTGGGCCGCATTGGTGTTGTCTCGCAGCACCTTGCCCATCAGCCGATTGAGCTGGGCCAGCGGCAAGTGTTCTAGGGCGGGTAGCGCCGCCCCCAGCTGAATCAACCCGGGATCGCGCATCAGGCTAATCACCTCAAAGGCCAGGGAGATGTCGATGTCGGTGGCCTGCCGGGGGGGTGCGGTGGGGGCAGGCTCCTGGGGCAGTTGCAGGGTGGTCTGTTTGACGTAGTAGCCCGACTGAGGCCGCACCACCACCATGCCCCGGTCTTCCAGCAGGCGGTAGGCTTCCATCACCGTGGAAGTGCTGACCGATAGCTGAGCCCGCAGCTTGCGCACCGAGGGCAGGCGATCGCCCGGTTTGAGGGTGCCTTCGGTAATGAGCTGCTGAAGGCGATCGGCCACCTGTTCGTAAAGGATTTGGTGCGGGGCGAGGGTGATGGGGGAGAGGGGCATGGGGGTGGGGAGTAAGGGGTGGGAGGGTAGGGGGTGCAGGGGTAGGGGAGGTGAGGAAGGTGGGGAGATGGCGAAGGGGGAGGGTCTTGTAGCGGGTTTGATTTTTTTGGGGTGGGTGGGAACAGTTTTGGGGTGAAGTGACCAGAACAGTTGTGAAAATTCAAACTGTTACCAAGACAATTTACGGCAACTGCCTCTGTTTCGATAGGGGGCGATCGAGGAAACTTTACCTATGCCGAATCGATTCGTGCTGTTCCCGTTGGCCAATCGCCTTTCTTAGAGGACAGCTCCATGAAACCCAATAGTTTGTACGCTCAGCTTGAGCAAATTCAAGAGCCGCTCGATAGCCCCATTCAGTCCGATTACTCTATTGCTCGGGTTTGGGCTGGGGCCAAGCGGCGCCTCAGTCTAGTAGGCGGTGCCCTGCTGACCTACCTCTGCGGTTCCGCAGACCTAAGTGTGACTGTGAAGCGCGATCGCCGGGGCAATACGCTATTTGTTGCCTACGACCCAGTCAGCCAGCAGCGCCGTACCTTTAGCTCTGAGCAAGAGCTGCGGGTGTGGGTTGACCAGCGCTATTACCAGTAGTGGGTGACACCTTCAATCCTGCGGAGCGGGCCAGCCGACTGTCCTTCCCGCCGGATTGGGGCCTGGGCAAGCCGAAGGCTTCGGCCGCAAGGTTTGCGGTGACTACATAGATCCATAAACTTTGCTCGACGGCGCGGGGTATGTGCTGAAGTGAGCGCTCAGATGAGTAGGCTGGACTTGAGAATTTTCTCGAGAACCCGCTTTTCTCACGGCTTAGGAAACTGCCATGCTAGAGCTACTTCGGACCGATTTTGCTCGACGTTGGCCAAAATTGACCTGGAAGCTGGGTTACTGGTTTTTTAGCCCCAAAAAAGTCACCCCGGTTCTACTGGTAGTTGTCACAGTAGTCCTAGTCATCAGTGGACTTGAGTCCAGTTGGCGTATAGCTATGGCGGGTTTGGCGCTACTGGTCGCTTATGGGGTTGTAATGTCGCCGCTGTTTTCGACTCCAGCAACGGCACTGCTGTCAAGTTTTGTGCCCCCAGACACTGGGGAGTCGGCCGATGCCATTGTGGTGCTGGCCCGGAGCGGCCGCATTCAAGGCGATCGCTACAATACAGCGGTCGATATGTTGGCCGAGGGGCGATCGCCCAATCTTTTGATTATGGGCCTCTCCCAAGGAGTCAGTGTGCTTAAAGCCCTTGATCAGCGCGACCTGTCGCCCAACCTCATGCTCAGCGCCGTCGGCGTAAAAACCACCAAGCAAGAGGCGGAGTCAGCCGCCGTCGCCCTTGGCGCTAGGGGGTTGAAGCGGGTTATTTTAATCACCGATACTCCCCACATGCTGCGGGCCTGGCTAACCTTTAAGGGGCTGGGGTTTGCCGTCGTCCCTCACATTGAGCCGCTGCCCACTGGGGTGGCCAGTCGTGAGCGATCGCTGCTGGCCATTCGTGAATATCTGGGCCTGGTTAGCTATGCTGGCCTGGGGCGTTTTCAAAGGAAGTTGGCCAGTACCCTGCCTCAAGTGGCTGGGGCAATGGCCGACTTGCCTACCGATCGCCGCTTTATGACCGCTGAGCAAATTCGGCAGACGTTTAGGCTCAGTTGAAATTCTAAAGATAAGGGTGGAGCCCAATGACCATTTCGTTAACTCAGGTTGATGCCTTTACTGACGTCGCCTTTGGCGGCAACCCAGCGGCGGTGTGTGCCCTGCCCGAGGCCCGCCCTGATCGCTGGATGCAGCAGGTGGCCCAGGAGATGAACCTCTCGGAAACCGCCTTTTTCTACCCCGAGGGCGATGGCTACCGGCTGCGCTGGTTTACCCCCACCGTAGAGATCGACCTGTGCGGCCATGCCACCCTGGCCACCTGCCACGTGCTGTGGAGCGAGGGTCACCTGAGCAACGAACAGCCCGCTACGTTCCATACTCGCAGCGGGGTGCTCACGGCCCGCCGCCTCGACGATTGGATTGAGCTCAATTTTCCAGCCAACCCGTCCCACCCCATCGCTGAACCTGACGGTTTGGCAGAGGCTCTAAGCGCAGCCCCCCAAGCCGTGGTTGAGAATTCCCTGGGCTATCTGGTCGAGCTAGAGTCGGCGGCGGTGGTGCGCGATCTGCGGCCTGACTTTGTCGCCCTCGGGCAATTTCCCGTCCACAGCGTGATTGTCACCAGCCGGGGCGAAGCGCCCTACGACTTTGTCTCTCGGTTTTTTGCCCCCGCTCTCGGCATCAATGAAGACCCAGTCACCGGAGCGGCCCACTGCTGCCTCGGTCCCTACTGGCGTGAAAAGCTCGGCAAAACCACCTTTCTCGCCCACCAGTCATCAGCCCGGGGTGGCGTAGTCAAAGTGCAGGATGAGGGCGATTCCGGGACGGATCGCTTCGCGAATCGCATTCGCCTCAGCGGCCAGGCCGTCACCGTCTTTAAGGGAGATTTGCTGCACTGATGCAGATCGATGTCACCACCTGGTATTTGGAAATGCTCGACTCGGCCCAGCTGCGGCCCAAGCTCAGCGGGCATCCCAATCTGGAGATTCGTCAGGCCGAGGTGCCCTGCCCAGAGTTGAGCCGGTTTCTCTATGCCAGTGTGGGCGGGCAGTGGTACTGGTGCGATCGCCTCCCCTGGAGCCGCGATCGCTGGCTCGCCTACCTTGACCGCCCCCAGGTCGAAACTTGGGTAGCTTATATTTCGGGAACCCCAGCGGGCTATATCGAGCTAGAAGAACATTCCCAAGCCGATGTCGAAATCACCTGTTTTGGTCTGCTGCCCCAGTTTATTGGACAGGGCATTGGCGGCCATCTGCTGACAGTAGGTGTGCAGCGCGCTTGGAGCCGGGGAACCAGCCGCGTATGGGTACACACCTGTAGCCTCGATGGCCCCTTTGCCTACAAAAACTACGAGTCGCGTGGGTTCACCCGCTACGACACCAAAGTTGCTCGCGAAGATCTGCCCGATCGCCCCCCTGGCCCTTGGCCTGATAGTGACTCCTAGCGCTTCCCGTTTACCCGGCTTTAGCTAAAATTGTGGCTTGCGTTTAGCCTCAAATTGACTTTGCTTAAGCTCAGTTACACTGGCTGCAACATTAATACGGTGGCGAGGTGTCTTTCGCGTGGGGGATCAGAAAGCCCCTTACTAAAGCAAAGTTCAGTCAATGGCGTAGTTTTGGCGCGGGGCGATCGCTGTTTAGAACACTTGGCACAACTAGCTTCAGCGGAGCGAGATAATATTTTTGGGGCTGCTGATAGTTATAAATTGAGAATCTTCTACTACTGGTCAAAAAGTACCTTAGATCTTTGCCATAGCCTCGCTGCTCAATTAGCCTCTCCAGGTCTAATCCATAGGTAGCCAAAAATAATTCCCTTAGCTGGTGGCTACTTACCCAAGGTGAACCCGTGCGCTCTAACTCAGCCGCAAAAAGATCTTCAATGGCCTCCAACACCTGATTCATTGAAGAAAACGCTGACAAACTTTGCGGAAATGCCATGGTTGCTCGACTGCCTGTAGCGACAAATAATCATCTCCGTAACTACAGGTTTACTCCGTGCCATTTCATACCTGGTACCATGCGGGTTTCCCTACAGCGGGGGCAGAATTACGGCGGCAATCTCTACTACTCTGCGTTCTCTACAGCTTCGTTTGGTAACGCTTGGCGTTGTTTGGATCACACAGCGTCAGAAGGTTCTCGGCTCACACAGCAGGTGAAGCCCTGGGTTTGGGACAGCCCCAAATGCCAGGATTCAAGTCTCTTGGGCATTTTTCGCTTTTCTATTTTTCGTTCTTTTGCTTAGCGCTAGTCTTTCGCCCCAGCGCTAGTCTCATCAGGCTTGTCGAGGTTGGCTGGGGCTGAACCAGGTTGTTGATCGAGGCGTAGGGCCTGGGCTAGGGCCGATCGCGCTTGGGCTTTTTGCACCAGTGGGTCGAGCTGCTCTACCGATAGCCCACTCAAAAGGCTCAGTTCTTGGCGGTTCAATCCCCTCAGCAGCATCTCAACACACCAGGTGGCACGGGCTTGCTCAACGCCAAGCGGTTCGCCAGTGGGCGACATGATGCCAGTTGTTACCTCGGCCCACAGCTGCCGCACCCTCAAAGGCGTAATCGGCTGATCATCCGGCCCCAAAAACATGGCCGATGAAGCATCGCTGTGGCTTTTGAGCCAGCGGGTAAGCGGGTTTTTGGTATAGGTGCCGTAGCGCCGACCCATAATCCACTGGTTGAGGGGCACCTGACGATGCTGAGGGCCAATCAACAAAATGTGCTGGCTGCTGTCGTAGAGGGCGCTAGCGCGGCTTAGCAGCGGCACCTCTGCTGCCGCCACCCCAGCCCCCAGCAGCACGTAAATCAGGGCATGGGTCTGGTTGCCAGCCTTGCGAGCCGCCTGCATAATCTCATGGACCACCGGGGCGGGTAGGTCGATCCAGCTCTCTGTGTTGGGTGGGGTCAGGCTGGGTTGGGCAGGGCCAATATCGGCTCCATCGCTCTGGGGTCGCAGGCTGAGCAGCCAGCTGACGACACTCTCAATAAAAGCGCTCCGGCTGGGCCACAGACCGTGAAATTCTGCGCTGCCCTCACCAACTCCATCGGTGGTGCCGTCGATCGCGGCATAGCCCAGCAGCAGCGCCATCACTAACCCTGCCACTTTCTCAGGGGGTAGGCCAGCGGTTTCTCCTGAGGCCAGATGCGCCTCTAGGTACTCAGCGATGAAGTCACGGATGGTTTGCAGGCCGCGCCCCATAGCTTGGCTATTGTCTGCGGAAAACTGCCCAGCCTCACCAATCACCGATCGCACCAGCTCGGAGAGTTGATCGAGGGTAGCCAAACACTGACTCACAAACTCCCTCAAAGCCTGGTCGGTGGGGGCTTGGGCTAGAGCCGCCAGAGCAAAACCGTGGTCTGGGCCAGACAACACCTCAGCCTCAGTCATGACTGCTGCAAGCAAGCCATGCTTGCTACCGAACTGGCGAAACAGCGTAACCTCGTTAACCCCCGCTAGATCAGCTACCTGCCGGGTAGTAGTAGTACCTACTCCCTGGCTAGAAAATAGCTGGAATGCCGCATCTACTAGACGCTGTCGAGCTGATTTGCGCTGATCTGCCATGGCACAAAGAAAGCAACACTTGCATTTTACCAGAGAAGTTTGCTAGGATTAATTTGCAAGCGACACTTGCAAAAGACTCCAGCCGGTCCCTTAGGGGTGCAAAGGAGTCGGGCAAGGACTTCCCCTCGGTCGGATTAACAGACTGGTCGAGGGTTTAACCCTAAAAGAAGAAAAGGACGTGCTATGGCAACATTACTGAAGCAAGCCCCAGAAAAACCGGGACTCAAAAACCTAGATTGGACATTAGTCGGCTTTTTGACCGCTATTCACGGCATGGCCCTGCTGGCGCCGTGGTTCTTTTCGTGGTCGGCCCTAGGGGTGATGGTGGCACTGCACTGGTTGTTTGGCAGCATTGGCATTTGTTTGGGCTATCACCGACTGCTCACCCACCGCAGTTTACAGGTGCCCCAGTGGTTAGAGTATGCGATCGCCACCATTGGCGCGATGGCGCTCCAGGGTGGCCCGATCTTTTGGGTGGCGGGGCATCGCCAGCACCACCTCTACACCGAGGATGCTGAAAAGGATCCCTACGCCGCCAGCCGCGGGTTTTGGTGGAGCCACATGCTGTGGATGGTGTACCGCAACCCGGCAGTCTTTAACGGCCAGATCTACCGTCGCTATGCTCCAGATATTGCCCGTGATCCCTACTACCGTTGGCTCGATCGCAACTTTCTACTGCTGCAAGTGCCGGTTGCGATCGCTCTCTTTGCCCTCGGCGGCTGGTCTTTCGTAATCTACGGTGGTTTTCTCAGAATTGCACTTCTATGGCACTCCACCTGGCTGATCAACTCAGCAACTCACATGTGGGGCAAGCATCGCTTTCATCTTGAAGACAACTCGGGCAACCTGTGGTGGACGGCGCTGCTCACCTACGGCGAAGGCTGGCACAATAACCACCACGCGTTTCCCAACGTGGCCCCGGCTGGCTGGCGCTGGTGGGAAGTCGATGTCACCTGGTACGCCATTCTGTTGTTAGAAAAACTGGGTTTGGCTCGCCGCGTGGTGCGGCCCCCTGCAGAGGCAATGGCTCAGGGGCGGTAAGTCGGCGGTTTACAAGTAACACGAATGAAATGTCAGCGTCTGGGGTTTACTTAAGCCCTAGGCGCTGAAAAATAGTTGCACTCGGATGATTGTTTTTGTTGGTTTTTGTGCAAGCTAATTTTTGTACAAGTTTATATCCATCAAGAATGATGTCTGAAGACAATCAAGGCGTTGGTTTAAGTGTCAATGAAGTAAACAGAGTTTTGCTTATTGACTTGGAAAATTGCCCCGATCAGATTCATCAGCTAAAAGAAAACCTAGAGAAATTTTCAAAAGTTATAATTTGCTATGCTAAGACTGGAGCGAAAATACCTCTTGACTGGCTAATTCCATTAAGCGCAACGGTAAGCTCAAGCAAGCTGAAAATTTTTAAAATGACAAATAGCGGCAAAAACGCAGCAGACTTTGGCATATGCTTTTTTGCTGGAGTCTTGATGCAAGAATTGCCAAAAGAGACACATTTTTCGATCATTTCTAATGACACTGACTTAGACCACGTTGTGAATTTGCTGAAAAGTCAAGGCCGCTCGGCAGAGCGCATAGGCATGAAAAAAGAAGGAAAGGAATTCACTAAAACTGAGCTTGAAACCGTAGATTCAGTTTTGGCCTCTCCGGTTAAAACATATTGCGCACACCTTATAACCTATAGCAAAAATAGGCCCGCAAAGAAAGATACTCTGCTGAATAGTATTGCAGTGGACGGGATAGTTAGGACAATTTTTTGAAGGCATCATCGACAGCGTCCCAGAGGGTATCGAAAGCGCTGAGCGTCTTGCGAAGATGGTGTTTTAGCCGAGCCCAGAATTTTTCAAT
>JAHHHQ010000044.1 GCA_019359285.1 Nodosilinea sp. WJT8-NPBG4 | reverse complement strand
AGAAGCGGTCGTAGCCCAACGGTGTCGAGTCTTGCTCAATCGACCAGCGTTCATTCAAGGTCTAACAGGCTTTCACTGGTGGGTAAAGGCTGTGAGCTGATTATGCCTGTCTAGGCGGACTTGATATTACTTTTGCTACCGGGGCGATCGCCAGGTTTAAGTACTTAAACGAGAATTTGGTCAACAAACTTTTCACAGTGGATTCTGTAGTTGTGCTGGGGGCACAACACCCCGCCCCTGCCTACATTTAGAACAGCCTTTCAAACAACCAGCACTGCCCGCCACTAGAGGCTTTAACCATCTCGTTGGGTTAGGTTAAAGCCCCAGTTCAGCGAGCTTAATCGCTAGTTTTTTGCCTGGTTTTCTAAATCATATTCACCGATTCAGGGAAGACATTATGGGATACCGCAAACTCAAATCGACCCGTAATCTCGAACAGGCTAAAGTTCGCGCCGCTGAGATTGCCGCCATTGACCAGGCAATGGATTTTGGCGGCGAGCGTTCCTTACGCAATTTCAATGAACAAATTAGCGAACTCCAGGCCAAAATTAACGCCTACAACACGGCCCTCACCACCATTGACTCCCTCCGTAGCCAGATCAAAGACGACGAAAAAGCCCTCAGCGACCTGTCAGCCCAAATGCTGTTGGGCGTAGCCTTTAAATACGGCAACGACAGCGCTGAATATCAAATGGCTGGGGGCGTACGCAAGAGCGAGCGAGTGCGTAGAAGCAGTGTGGCTCGCTATAAAACCGACGATACCAACAGCATGGCCTCGTAGCCACTCTCTCACTTGCATACCCCCAGTGAGGTCGGCCAAATGGCCGACCTCACTTGTTTTTGGCCTACCCAGTAGTAGCTGATATACCCGCCGCCGCCATTTACTGCCATGCTAGGCAAAGTTGTCGTCAACGCGGTTTCGTTATGGTTTCTGCGCCTTTCTCTTCCGACATCCCGTCCAATATTTCCCCTAGCCATCGCGCCGCTATTCTCGCTGCCCTAGAGCGACTGATCGATGTGATTGCCCAGCTGCGCCATCCCGAAACCGGCTGTCCGTGGGATTTAGCCCAAACCCCAAGCAGTCTGATTCCCTATGTAATTGAAGAAGCCTACGAGGTAGTCGATGCCATTCAGGTGGGAGAAAAGGAGGCGATCGCAGAAGAACTTGGCGACCTGCTGCTCCAGGTGGTGCTCCAGGCCCAGGTGGCTAGCGACAACGGCGACTTTGACCTGGGCACCGTCGCCACCGGCATTGCCGACAAGCTAGTGCGCCGCCATCCCCACATTTTTGGCGATGCCTCAGGCGAAACTCCCGAAGAAGTCAGCCAAAACTGGGACCGCATCAAAGCCGAAGAAAAAGGCATTGCTCATGAGCCCCACAAGCTATCGCCCAAGCTGACTAAATACAACCGCACCCTGCCGCCGCTGATGGCCGCCAGCAAAATCTCCGTCAAAGCCGCCAAGGCCGGGTTTGAGTGGGAAACCGTTGACGACGTGTGGGGCAAGTTCCACGAAGAGCTAGACGAGTTTCACCAGGCCCTGGCCCATGAGCCAAAGGAAAATCAGCAGGCGGAGATGGGCGATCTGTTATTTACCTTGGTCAACCTAGCCCGCTGGTACGACCTCGACCCCGCCGAGGCGTTGCAGAGCACCAACCGTCGCTTCATTCAGCGCTTTGAGCTGGTGGAGGCAGTGGCAGAGAAACCCCTAGGTGAGTATTCCATTGAGGAGCTAGAAGCACTGTGGCAGCAGGCGAAGGCGCGGTTGGCTAAGCCTCAGGACTAAGCATCAAACATTCGATCCTGGGAAAGTCTAAACTGTTCAAAGATCTAGAGAACAGGCCAGAGGCCCATCTCACAAAAGGGCAGGCTCTACTTCTGTAGGATTCCTGTGGGATAGCCGTCCCGGCTGTCCGGCTGTCGCCAAAATTGCCAATCCAGAATCCAAAATTGACCTTACCGAGGCGCGTCAGGCTTGTAGTAATCGTTGGGGTTTGGCGTCTGGCTGCCACCGTTTTTGTTGATGCAGCCAGCCTTGTCGACGTAGCGGCAAACTCTAGCGTAGAGCCGGGCTCGATTGCCGGGCGGGCCAGCCGAGAAGAGTACGCGATCGCCCCCCACCATACCCACGATAATTTTGACGCCGCACACAGGACAGGTTTGGGGAGCAGCCATGGCAAAACCTCAGTTGAACCTGTGAGGATTTTACCCTGTTGGGGTGGGTGGGTGAATTCAAAGATTGTTGAGTGACTCGCGCCAGGTTTTAACTAGAGACCGCAGCGGATCGGGTAGCCAAGTATCGTACTGGGGATAGATGGGCAGGCGGGGATGAAGCTGCCAGCCGCAGGGGGCGATCGCATTCTCCAACGACTCTGGAGTCGGGTGCTCATAATCGGGGTTCACCTCATCCACCGGGCTAATTCCGCCCAGATCCCTCGCACCTGCGGTCAAACAATCCAGCAGTCCTTTATGACTGACCAGATTGGGCGGAATCTGAAGGTTGACTTCCGGAGGCAGATATTCTCTCGCCAGATGCACGGCTCTCACTAGCGCGGCTTCATCGAGCGCCATACCCGGCTGAAGCTGCTGCTGTCCAGGGCTGTGAGGTTGCAGAATGACCTCTTGAATGTGGCCATAGCGAGTTTGGATAGTGGCGATCGCCCGCAGCGAATCTACCCAGTCAGCCTCACTTTCCCCCAGCCCCAACAGCAGCCCGGTGGTGAAGGGAATTCTGAGCTCTCCAGCCCAAGCTAACTGTTGCAGACGCACTTCAGGCCGTTTGCTGGGGGCATGGCGGTGAACAGTATCGAGCAACTTCGGCGTCACCTGCTCGACCATGAGGCCCATCGACACATTAACCTGCCGTAGCTGGGCCATCTCATCACGACTCAGCGGACCGGCGTTGGTGTGAGGCAGCAGCCCAGCTTCTAGAGCCAGCGCACAAATTTGGTAGATGTGGCGAAACCAGTCGTCGCGGCGGGGGCTGTTGGGGGCTACCTCACCGCTGAGCACCAACATCTCACACACCCCCTGATGGCGCAGAGTAGGCAGCTGTTGCGCCACATCTTCTAAACTCAACCAGGGCGAATGACCGGGGTCAACCCGAAAGTTGCAGTAGGTGCAGCGGTTAAAGCACTCATAGGTGGGCACCAAGGTGTAGGCCCGACTGTAGGTCACCACCCGATGCGACCTGTTCTGCGTCAACAAACCGCTGTGTGAATCAACTACCCCAGCCTGATCCATACCAATGCCATCGCTTTAACCCCGCCAGTTTAGGTGAGTTTAGGCCACTTCCGCCGTCACCACTTCCACCGGAAAGCCTGCCGCTTTCCAGGCCGCAACCCCGCCTCGCACAATGGCAACCTTAGAGAAGCCTGCTTCCCGCAGCTGCTCAGCCACAGCGGCAGCTTCATCATCGGTGTTGCTATAAATATAGAGATCGCGGCTGATTTCAAAGCAGCTGGCAGCTGTGGTCAGCAGCGAGTCGACGGGCATAGAAATTGCGCCGGTAATGTGGCTCTCATTAAAATCGGCGCGATCGCGAACATCAATAATCGTTAGCGCTGGCTCTCCCCAGTCCAACCGCTCCTTGAGATCGTAGACACGAGACTCGGGCCGCAGAGGCGAAGGTTTAGGCAGAAAGCCAAAAAAGCGTTTCATGGTGAGGAGGATCCTGGGAGAAGGAGTTCTCCTGCAATGTAACAAACCTTAATGGGGGGCGCAAACTTTTACTGAAATTAGTAGACAAAGTCACCCGCTCCTGTGCTCATATCAATTGAGATTTTTAATGACCTTCCTTGAGCCAAGCCTCAAATCCTGAGTCAGGTGGTTCCAACAAAAGCTTCCACAAATTGCCAAAAGCTTGCCATACCGTAGGGTGGGCACTGCCCACCCTACGGTATGGCAAGCGCCATTCATCCCTAGGCCTAGGACCACAACTAGATCCTTTGTTCCAGTGCCTAACCTGCGCAGTAGCATAGAATTAGTTGCCTCGGAGCCCCCTCCCTATCCCTGCCGACAGCGTTTCTAATCCAGTGCCCTGCCGCATCCAGCTGTTGCCTGGAGAGGTCATTCACAGCATCGCCGCTGGAGAGGTCATCGACTCTTTAGCGGCGGTTGTGCGCGAGCTAATCGAAAATGCGCTCGATGCCCAGGCTACTCACATCACCCTCGCCCTCTGGCCCGACCAGGGCCGTGTGCAGGTGGCCGACAACGGCACTGCCATGGCGCTGGAGAATTTGCACCAGGCCGCCATCCCCCACAGCACCAGCAAGATTCGCACTCAGGCTGACCTGTGGCAGGTGAGTAGTTTAGGCTTTCGAGGCGAAGCTCTGCACAGCCTGGCCCAGGTGGCTCAATTAGAGATTTGCAGTCGCGCTCCCGGTGCAGAGTCGGGCTGGCGCGTCACCTACTCTGCTCAAGGGGAACCCCTAGACATCACCCCAGCCGCCCTTGCCCAGGGTACGGTAGTGACGGTCACCGATCTCTTTGGGGCCTGGCCCGCTCGCCGGGAGCGATTACCAACTGCAACTCGCCAGCTTAGCCAAGTGCAGAACATCATTCGCCACTGTGCCTTGACTCATCCAACGGTGACTTGGGCAGTGCAACTGGGCGATCGCCCCTGGCTGGCCTTCACCCCCAGCCCTACCGCCAAGGGGCTCGTTCCTCAACTGCTGAGGGCCGTCAGCGAAAGCGATTTGCAAGACGGCTGGCAGGCTGCCCCCTGGACCGAGGGCGAGGGTAGTCTCTTGCAGTCTGCCTTTAAAGCCGGTGTCTATGGTCTGATTGGTCTGCCCGATCGCTGCCATCGCCCCCGGCCCGACTGGGTCAAAGTGGCGGTCAATGGACGGATTGTAGCGGTTCCCGAGCTAGAGCAGGCCGTTATGAATGCCTTTCGTCATACCCTACCTCGCCACCGCTATCCCCTAGCGTTTGTGCACCTCACTGTCCCGCCCAGCGACATCGACTGGAACCGCCGCCCCGATAAGTCAACCCTTTACCTGCACCGGCTCGAAGACTGGACCGCACTCTGTCAGAGCCACGTAACCACGCTTTTAGGGCAGCAGGCAGAAACCCTGACCGATGCCAGCCAACACCGCGTTACCCAACTGCTCAAGACAGCGGAGCCGAGCAGCACCTATGGCGTTGCTGAATTGTCCGATGAGTTGCCCTATCGCGAGCGTCCAGGGAGTTTACAAGCGATTGCTCAAGTCCACAACCGCTACATCTTGGCCGAACAGACCGACGGCCTTTGCCTGATCGAGCAGCACATCGCCCACGAGCGCGTTCTTTACGAGCGTCTGCAAGCCCAGTGGCAGCTAGTGCCATTAACCACGCCAGTTGTGCTGGAAGGGCTAACTGAAAAGCAGCTAGAACAGCTCCAAAGACTAGGCCTGAACCCTGAGGAATTTGGGCCAAATCGCTGGGCGATGCGAGCCGCGCCAGCCCCCTTGCGCGATCGCGACGACCTTCCCGATGCTCTGCTCGAACTCAGCCTCGGCGGGAATTTGGACATAGCTCAGGTGGCGATCGCCTGCCGCACCGCCATCCGCAACGGCACACCGCTTGATCTAGCCACCCTGCAAACCCTGCTCGACGACTGGCAGCAGACCCGTAACCCCCGCACCTGCCCCCACGGCAGACCCATTTGCCTAACGCTGAGCGAAACTAGCCTGGCTCGCTTCTTCCGCCGTAGCTGGGTGATCGGCAAAAGCCACGGCATTTAGGGCGAGGTCAGGCACGGCGGGATCATGCCGCGAAATTTGTCGGGTCTTGGTCGCGGCGGTGACGAGTTGGCAACGGGTCGGGCTGAGCGTCTCCGGCTAAGGCGGCAGTGGCCTCTAGGGCTTCGCGCAGGCGCTTGGCCGCGTAGATCGACATATCGCGAGGGACATTAATGCGATCGCGCAGATACCGCAGCCCCAGCTCAGCTCCAGCCGGAGGCTCGCAGGGCTCCCCTGTCATGAGATAAGTCAACGCACAGCGCAGGGCTGAATCAATCACATCCCTGGCGGCAGGATTGACCTTAACAATGTTGTCCCGGTGCTTCACCATGCGAGTTAGGGCCTCAACGCGGGAGGTTTCTGGCTCTGGGTAGGCCGCATCGGGCAGGCCAAACCAGGGGCCGAGATCAACCTGAGCCTGGTTGCGTCGGGTCTGGGGCAAATCATTCTCGTAGCAGCCCCCCATCTGCGGCGGCAGGTCGTGCACGTGGGTGTGAAAGTCACTCTGGGTACCACAATAGGTAGAGCGGCTCTCCAACCCATCAAACCAGTCCTTGAGGCGAGGGTTCTCCTCGCGCAGCGAGTAACCTTTGTAGTAATAGAGGCTGGCGTTCATGCGCTCCACGTAGGGCACAAACACCACATCGCCGGTGCTAAATTCCGACAAAAAGAAGGGGCCAGGAGTAGCAGCCAGTGCTTGCTCCACCCGTTGCACCACTCCCACAAACTGTTCGCCAGCTCGCTGGTCTGCCGCAGGCGATCGCGCTGGCTGGCACAGCCACATGCACCAGGCCCGAAACAGCAGTCGCTCTAGCTGCCGCAGAGGCACCACCGCCGGGTCTTTCATCCCCCATTGCAGCGGTCCAAAAGCCTGCTCCAGCGCCAGCAAAATATCGTCGCTCTCGGTAATCATCCTCCCGTCTAACTCTAGGGCAGGCAGCATGCCCGAAGGTACCTTGCGCTTGTACCAGGTTTCCTTTTCGCCATAGCAAAACATGGTGACCTTTTCGATGCGGTAGGGCACCTGCTTCTCTTCAAGCCACAGCCATACTTTTTGGCAATAGGGGCACCAGGCGTGATTGTCGCGGTAGAGGGTGACCCGCACCGCCGACTCAGGTTGGCCAAACAGGCGTAGCCGAGACTGAGCATTGGTAGGGCCATTGACATAGTCAACAGAAAAATCGGCCATTTCTTCCAGGGCCGACCAGCTGAGGGGGGCAGAGGTCATAGGAGGAGAGGTTTAGGGTTCGTGGTTCAAGGTTCAAGGCAAATTCCTTAAACCTCACACCCTGTACCTTAAACCCTTTTCTAGGCCTTGTTATTCTCTATTGCCCAGCGGGCTAGCTCTGTGCGGTTATTGAGGCCGGTCTTACCCAGCATGTTGCTGACATGACTCTCAATGGTGCGCTGGCTGACCTGAAGCTCATTGGCAATCTCGCGGTTGGCCATGCCTCGGGCTACAAACTGCACTACCCTCAGCTCGGTAGGCGTCAACTCCACATCAAAGGGAACTTGAATCGCTGGGCTGCTGCCACCCTTGATTTGCTGTTTGATCAGCCGAGAGGCCTGTTTGAGAGAAGACTCTACCTGGGCGACTAGCTCCTCAGGCTCGAAGGGCTTGACCATATAGACGTCGGCCCCAGTGTTGAGCCCCTTCACACGATCCTGGCTTTGGCCTTTGGCAGAGAGAAACAAAATCGGAATCCACTCGGTGGAGGGATTTTCTCGCACGTGACGCACAAAGGCGTGGCCATCCATCTCGGGCATCATCACGTCGCAGATGATCATGTCTGGGGTGGTGTTCTCCAGCATGTCCAGGGCTTCTCGACCGTTGCCCGCCGTCTTCACCTCATAGCCACGGAACTCAAGATAGTCCTTGACTAACAAGATCAGGTTTGGGTCATCGTCAATTAGCAGAAGCTGCTTTTGATCGCCTGGGGTTGAATCCTTCATGCTTTGACAGTCACTGCGATTAGCTCATCGTTAAAACTAAGTATGCCCCCAAAAGCCCGGTGCACTTACATTGAATAACGCAGCACCGCGATCTCTGAGCCCCACCCCTCTAATCGTAGTTAAAGGGCTAGCGCTTATTGCTGATGATACTTCAACAAACTGATATCAGCGTGCGATCGCCCTCCAAGGCCCACTGTGGCCGCTCAGGGTTATCGTGAATCTCAGCAATTGCCCCTATAACAAGCGGTCGCCCTAACATTAGGGCGACCGCTTGCCGTTGATTAAGCCTCTGTGTTGCAATGCGGCAAACACTGGTTATCGCGGCAACATTTCACGTCTCAACGCGTGCCGCAGAAGGCTGTCTCTTGGTCAATTACGGCAGCAGCACCGTGTCGATGATGTGGATGACGCCATTGCTAGCCTCGATGTCAGCCATCACCACATTTGCTTCGTTGATGGTGACAGACTCTTCACCCACGGTGACTGTCACGGGAGCACCGGTTAGAGTATCCACCTCGCCAGAGATCAAATCTGTGGAGCGAACTTCGCCGTCTACCACGTGATAGGTCAGAAGCTGCGCCAGCTGATCACGGTTTTCGGGCAGTAGCAGCTCATCTAAAGTTCCCTCGGGCAGGGCTTCAAAAGCTTCGTCAGTGGGGGCAAACACAGTGATAGATAGTTCGCTGTTACTCAGGGCTTCAGTCAGACCAGCCGCTTCAATAGCAGCGGTCAGAATTTCAAAATTTTCGTCACCAGCGGCAATCTCAGCAATAGACTGCTCGTCGGTGCTAGCGGTAGGCTGCTCAGCGTCAGTAGGTTCTTCAGCGGTAGGCTGCTCAGCATCGGTGGGCTCTTCGGCGGTAGGCTGCTCAGCGTCGGTAGGTTCTTCCATAGCGCTGGGCTTCTCAGCCTCAGTGGATTCCTCCATCTCCATAGCGCCGGGTTGCTCAGTGTCAGTGGGTTCCTCTAAATCCACAGCGGCAGGCTGCTCAGCCTGAGGCTTATGGGTATCAGAGATAGCCTGCTGAGGAAACGCAGTGATAGCAGCAGGAGCGGCACCAAAAAGCACTAGACCCAAGGCAATGCGAAGAGTGTTCGGAGTCATAGAAAGTTACGTCCTAACAAGTGTTACAAATGCCTGGCTAATAGCGTTACATAGCTTAACCAGACTCGATGAGTTGTAACACGGTCCCAGAAGGCAACTATCCCTCCTCCGATAGAGTTGTTTCGTTCCCCAAAAAAACAAAAAAAGTGGCATCGCCCCTTGTGCTGACCAATAACGTCTATTTGGGCTAGCCAAGAAAACAGCAGTAGGATTGCTAATTTATACAGTGAAACGCAGGTTATACGCGGGTTAAGGCTGATGGGCTAGAACAATACCTGCTCACTTTTCCCTGATTTCAAAAATTTAGTCAATGATTGCAACTCACAGAGCGCGAGGATGACGCGATCGCTCAACCTCGCTCAAGGGCCTATGTCGCTAGGGGGGCAAATCGAGGGGCAATCGGGCAATATAGGGGGTTCGAGCTGGGGCAAATCCCAAAGACGCGTTGAGATGTTGACCTATCCAGAGTCGTCAACATCAAACAGCAACCAGCGATTTCGCTTATCCCAACCTGGGGCAGCTCTACCAAGCTTCAAGGAGACTTATTCGTGACGCTGATTGCTGCTTTGAACTCGCCCAGGTACAGCCTCCATAGCGGCCATAACGGCTCTTTGGGCAGCTAGAATATCGCGTTCTTCACCACCCAGATAAAGACGACCAAAGCTACCTACCGAGCTAATTTGCAGAATGTTGATTAGCGCTGCTTTTTCGGCCTCGTTGGCGGCTAAAGAGGCGTAGGCCGCAGGTTCTACTTCAAATACGTAGAGAGTTTGCCCTGCCACGATCATGTTGCCACGGCGGCTGCGGTTGATTAGCTGAACGTGGTGAGGGTCAAGATTACGAATTACCTGACTAGAGATAATTCGGGGTTTGAGCCGTTCTCGGTAGGTAAGCCCTAGGGCATCGAGCATAGCCCCACCGGCGGCATGCACTTCGCCCTGGTTGCTAGCGTGAATCTCAAGCAGACCGTACAGACGTTCGACGATGAGGGTCCCAGGGCGCACCACGGCGGCTTTGAGGCCGATGTCGAGGATGCGGTTGATTTCAATGCCGGGGGAGATTTCTATCCACAGGGAGGAATCGCCGGGCAACGGCAAAAACCCCAGCGAGACAGTACCCATGTAGGCTGCATGCTGGGGTTGAAGATTGTCAATATAAACGTAGCTACGAAGATCAACGCCCAAGGCCCGGTGTTCCAATTTCTTTCCTTGGTAGTATACCGGGCTGGGGCGACAAGTCAGGCTCTTGCCCAGGGCATAAGCTGCCCCGGACGCGAACTAAAACTTAGAGCCAAAGCCGACGGAGGTTGTGCCCATGGCATCGTAAACAGTGAGACCTAGGGGTAGATTTACCTCTCCAGATTCGTCTACCAGGTCATTGAGTATAGGTAAGTTTAAAGACTCAGCTAGATCAGTGATACCACTGTTTTCTTGGCGACCTACTCGCTGGTCCAAGTCACTAGCTACGCGGTTGAGGCTGTCTTGGTTACGCTGTTCGACAGCAAGGGCGTCAGCCATAGTCTGAGGCGTTGTTTCCAGGTCTTGGGGGGATGCCAGAGCTTGACCTGGAAGAACGCAAAGGCCTAGAACGGCTGCTGCTATAAGCCAGTATGAATAGTACATAGGTCTTTTGTGTGTGAGGGGTTTTGACGGCTGACGGCCAGGAACTCAAACCCTTGCCCTGACAAAAAGGCGACGAGCTGTTTCATGTATAGCCCGCCAAATTGGATTGGCAAAGCAAACTTATTCTGAGTTCATGAAGCTGCGATGTTGTGAAGCGCCTGAGACAAATTTCTCAAAACACAACAGGAGTAGGCATCAGCCTACCGGGGTAGCTTTCCCAACCTGCGCAAAAAACCACCATTATTCAATCGAATGAAATGATCCGGGAGTAAGGGGGCAGGGCCAAAATCTTTAGACCTAAATTTAGACGTCTACTTGTTGACCTGTTTCAGCGGCGATCGCAATCGCTTCCATAACCTTCACCAAGTCGGTGGCCATGGGTCCCGCCGATATCGGTGACGGTACGTTGTCGGCAACGCAGTCCAGAAAGTGGGCGCACATCTGTTGCAGTGGTTCTAGGGGGGCGATCGCTACAGCTTCAGCCGCGAGACTATTGGGTACAAAAGGGGGCCCTTGGCGCTGAAAGTGCCCAGAGTATAAGGTCAGAGGGTGGGCTTGGGGGCTTTCGTCGAAGACTAGGGTGCCGCGATCGCCCACCAAAGCCAGCCGCCGCTGTCGGTCGGGGTTGGCCCAGCTCACGTGCACCATCACCTCTAGCGGGGCGTAGCCAACCGGGTTGGGGTACATCAGCCGCAGCCAACCTGCATCTCGCAGTGTGGCTGCGGCTGATGTTTGCAGCCACACTGACCCCCAAGCGGCGACAGACAGCCGGCTCTGCCCCAGCCAGTAGTTCAAAATGGAAATGTCATGAATGGCTAGATCCCAGAACACGTCAGCATCGGGGCGCACTGGCCCCAGGTTGGTGCGGGCGGCATAGCCATAGCGCAGGGGCCCAATTTGCTGGCACAGCTCGCGACCCCGCTGCACCGCCGGGTGAAATAGGTAGGTGTGATCGACCATCAGCTGCCGCTGCTGGGCAGTAGCTAGCTGGCAAAGAGCAGAACTGCTGTCGCTGTCTAGCGTGAGGGGCTTTTCACTCAACACGTGCAGGCCGGCTTTTAGTGCCGCCTGAATCATGGGGTAGTGGGTGCTGGCGGGGGTGGCAATTACTACGGCCTCTAGGCCTGGATGGGCCATGGCCTGGGGCCAGTTGTCGTAGCAGGTCACGGTGTTGCCTAGGGCAAAGCGATCGCGCAACTCGTTCAACTGCTGCCGGTCAGGATCGACGATCGCCACCACTCGCGCTGCGGGCAGGGCTAAAAAGTTTCGCAACAGGTGGCTGCCCCAACGGCCCAGACCAAAAATAGCAAGGTTAAGGAGACGGGGAGGACTCATGGGTAAGGGTTTGACGAAGGCGATCGTAGGCGGCGGCGGCGGCGGCTTGCTCGGCCTGTTTTTTGGTGGGGCCGTGACCGCTTCCCCAACAGGTTTCCCGAAACCATACGGTGGATGCATAGCGCTGAGGGTCGCCATCCACTGACCGCTGCTCTTCGGTCCGGTACTGAGGTAGGGTTTTGCTGTGAGCCTGGGTTAGTTCTTGCAGGGCTACCTTGTAGTTTTGTCGGGCTGGGTCTTGGCGCACGGCAGCCGTCAGCCGCAGCAGCGAGTCGTCTAGCCAGGCGCGCACTGGCCCTAGGGCATGAGTTTCTAAATAGAGCACGGCCACTACCGCCTCTAGGGCATCGGCTAGGTGGGTAGGGCCAACTGCCATTCCAGGGGCAACGGTGAGGCAGGGGGATAAATTTAGCTCTTGGGCTAGCTGGGCGAGGGTGCGATCGCTAATCAGCACCGAGCGCACCGCTGACAGTTCCCCCACCGAAGCGTTGGGAAAATTTTCTTGCAAACATTCTGTCGCCGCCAGTCGCAGCACCGCATCTCCCAGCAGCTCAAGCTGTTCGTAGTTATCGGCTGCGTCTACCGACTTGTGGGTCAAAGCCTGGCTGAGGCGTACCCAGTTGAGCATGCCAGCGGCGGGTAGGGCAGACGTTTGCACCCACTGCTCCAGTTGGCGCTGTCGAGATGGGGAGAGATCGGTCACAGTCAACAAATCATCAGTAGGGAGATGGAGGGAAGGAGGTAGACATAAGCCGGGTTCTGTTCCCCTGTTGCCAGGGGGGCGGTTATCTATCTGGGACGCTTGTTGCCAAACGCCTCTTGCGGTACGTAACAGCGGGGCTGGAAAAAGACCAACCTTGCCCCTCGACCTTGCACCCGACCGGGGTTTACCGAGCCAGCACCTCTCGATGCTGCTGGTGCGCTCTTACCGCACCCTTGCACCCTTACCTGTGCCCTGGAAAAATTCCCGAAGCCATCGGCGGTATGTTTCTGTGGCACTCTCCTCACGGTTGCCCGCACTGGGCGTTACCCAGCAGGTCTGGTCTTTCGGGAGCCCGGACTTTCCTCAGATTGGCAAAACCAATCCGCAACCACCTGCGCTACCTCCCTCCCGTTAATAGTTTAAGCCCCAGGGTAGAAACGCTGCGCTAAAACGAGCAGGGTTTGGGGAAGCTGAGAAAAATGGCAGTGGATAGGGGCGATCGCTATTTGCCTACAACCCAACCCACACAAAACACCCCGGCTAACCTGAGTCAGCCGGGGTGTTTGAGGTCAATCGTTCTAGAGGGCTTCGGTTTGGTCGTCGATCAAGAGATCATCGTCGACATCAATGCCGTTCCCCAATCCAGGGAAGTCACCGTTGCCGCGCGGAGTGCCATCTTCCAAGGACATACCGCCGATCATCTCATCGTCGTTGAGCATGCTGAGGTTGCCCTCAAGGTCATAGCTGCGGGCGGTGAAATCGTCCAACACCACATCCTGAAGCACTAGGTCGTCGTCCAAAATGGCCGACTCATAGGCTGGGTCAAGTTCTGGCGCTGGAGCCTCCTCATAGGCGTTGTAGCCCGTCCCTGCCGGAATCAAACGACCGATGATGACGTTCTCCTTCAGGCCGCGCAGCCAGTCCGACTTGCCTTCGATCGCCGCTTCCGTCAGCACCCGGGTGGTTTCCTGGAAGCTAGCAGCGGAGATGAAGCTATCGGTGTTCAGCGACGCTTTCGTGATCCCCAGCAGTACCGGCGTATATTCTGCCGGAGCACCGCCCGTGATCGCCATGGCCTCGTTCACCTGCTCCACCTGGTAGATTTCCACCAGCTCACCGGGCAGCATGGTGGTATCACCGCCGTCGTCAATGCGGCACTTCGATGACATTTGCCGCACAATGACCTCGGTGTGCTTGTCGGAAATTTCGATGCCCTGGGACTGGTACACCGACTGCACCTCGTTCACCAGGAACGACTGCACCTCCTGCAAGGCTCCGAGCGCCGCATCGTGGATGCCCATGCCTAGGCTGAGGTTGTACTTAAAGAACACCTCCAGAATCTGGTGAGGGTTGGCGGGGCCGTCGGTGAGGTGCTCAGCGGTGTTCACCCGCTGGCTATCAGAGACAATCACGTTCTGGCCGGGGCTAATCGGATATTCCGTCACCACGCCATCGTCTTCGATGATTTTGACCTCTACAGTCTCGTCATCGCTATACACCACCTGAGCGTTGCCGGGGCGCTCAGACAGCACACAGGCCTCCTTGGGTTTGCGAGCCTCCAGCAGTTCCTCAATGCGGGGTAGACCCTGGATGATGTCGCCGGTTTTAGCCCGCTCAAACACCAGGAGCACCAGGTTGTCACCCCGCTGTACCAGGTCACCGTCCTCAATGTGCAGCACGGCACCAGTAGACACCCGGTAGGGGCGAGCCAGCCGCAGAGCAATTTGGCCACCTTCGATGGCGGTTACTTGGCCCGACTCTAAGTGAGTTAGTCCAGGAGCCAGTTCAGTATCGGCCACCACCAGATCGCCTACCTTCACCGTTGGTTCTTTGCCTTGGAGATCGACCTTCATACGGTCAGACTCCCGCACGACCAGCACTCGGCGAACGGCCTCTTGGCCTTCGCGAATACCGCGCACCTCGCCCGCTTCTTTACAGCGAATCTCGGTGCGGGCCACTACGGCCCCTGGCTCAATCTGCTGGCCATCTTCCACCAGCAATCGGGTGACGGTGCTGCCCTGGGTTTGGTCAGCCACTACGTCACGACGAATTACCTGGGTTTCGAGCACCACCATTTGCAGGCGCATTAGGTCGGCATCGCTGTCATCGGGTACCAGCTCAATGTCGGCCACTACGTGGGGTGATTCGTCTTCGATGTCGAGCACCAGCTGAGTGCGCAGTAGCTCAACTCCAACCACTGACTTCACCCGCTCCCCATCTTTGAAGGGAATCCGCTGGATAGCGCGCAGTTTGATCGAACCGGTGGCATCGGCGGCGCTGTCCTGGCTGGGCACGGCGGGCTCGTTAGGCACTACGTATTCTTCCACCGGGCGCAGCAGCAGGGCGGGGCCATCGGGGGTTTCGACATACTCGACGTAGCGCAGGGCATCGGCCACCAGACCTGGCATCACCTCTTCCCCAGCGTTGACCAGAGTGCCATCGCGATCCATTACATCCTCGGGGGCATCCACCATGTGAATGTCGCCGGGTTTGACTAAGATCTCGCGCAGAATGTCGTTCTTTTGGGTAACTTCGACCACACCGCTGTTTTGGCAGAAGATATCTTTGACGACCTCGGTGCCCGCTTCCAGGTACTGGCCGTCTTCTACCATCAGCAGAGAAATGTCTTTGTTGACCTCGTGGGCCTCCTCAGGAATCCATAGCAGAGTGCCGCCCTGAACGACTTCGTAGCCCTGCTTCCCCTTACCTTTTTTGGCCACATCGACCCCGGCAAACTTGACGATGCCGCCCGTTTGGGTATGGAAGCGATCGTCTTCGAGTTCAGCAATCACCTGGCCACTGGTGACCTTGGCCCCCGGTGTGGCGATTAGCGAGAACCGCTGACCATGGGCGGTCTCAATGAAGTAGTGCTCCCGACCCTGACCCTGCTCCTTGCGTACGTGGGCTTGATCAAGCATGACGGAGGCGGTGATGATTTCAACCTCGCGAGTGCCTTTTTCGTCGTCGGCTGCGGGCAAACGTACCAAACCACCGCGCTCAGTGGTGAGTTTGGTCTCGGCTAGGGTGTCATCGGCATTGACGTAGTCGCCGTTGCGCACCACCGGCTCAGCACTGGGAGGCAGATTGTAGACGTCACCGGCTAGCACCCACAGTAGACCGCCCCGCTGGGCTAAGCGGGTAGTGTTGCCCTGACGGTCAGTTTTCTCTTCCTGCACTAGGCCGGCAAATTTCACTTCCCCAGCCAGGTCAGAGGTCACGTCTTTGGTAGCCTTCTCGGTCACCTTGCGCGTGCGCCCTGCGGAGGGAAGCTCAGCCAAGAGCTGATCCTTTTGTACGGTCTCACCGTCATCGACAAACAGAATCGTGCCCTGAGGCAGCGATTCTGACTTATTCTTGCCGCTGCCCTCAATTACCACATCAGCGTTTGACTCGATCATCAACGCATCTTCGCCGTAGCGAGTGCGGAAGGCGCGGGTCTTCAGGTTTTTAGGCAGCTTCACAGTGCCATCCTTGCCAGCCCGAATGCGGGGGGCCACTTCGCCGGTAAAGGTACCGCCGGTGTGGAAGGTGCGCATGGTCATCTGGGTGCCAGGCTCACCGATGGACTGGGCGGCAATGATGCCCACGGCTTCGCCTAGGTCAACCATTTCAGAGTGGGCCAAGCTCCAGCCGTAGCAGAGGCGGCACACGGAGCGGGTGGCTTCGCAGGTGAGGGGCGATCGCACTACCACGCCTTCAACCCCAGCCTCAGCCAGCATTTCCGCTGTCTCTGGCGACACGGGATGGTCTTTCTCTAACAGCACCTCGCCGGTTTTGGGATGCGGCACATCTTCGGCGACAACCCGGCCCAGCAGACGGTTCTCTAGAGGAATCAGAATCCGCTCACCGTCGGTCATGCTGCGCAGGGGAATGCCGCGGGTCGTACCGCAGTCGTGTTCCCGGATGATCACATCCTGGGAAACGTCCACGAGACGGCGGGTGAGATAGCCCGAGTCAGCGGTTCGCAGCGCCGTGTCGACCAGACCCTTGCGAGCCCCGTAGGAGGAGATCACATACTCGGTAACAGTCAACCCCTCGCGGAAGTTGGTCTTAATGGGCAGGTCAATGATTTCCCCTTGGGGATTCGCCATCAGACCGCGCATACCCACCAGCTGGCGCACCTGGGAGATATTTCCCCGGGCCCCTGAGAAGGCCATCATGTACACCGAGTTGAGGGGATTATTTTCCTTAAAGTTCTTCACCACCTGGTCTTTCAGCTCTTCGCTGGTGTCGTTCCAGGTGTCGATTACCTTAGTTAGACGCTCTACTTCGGTGATTTCGCCCCGAGTGTACCGCTCTTCGGTAATGCGAATGTCCTCTTCGGCGGCAGCCAGCATGCCCTTCTTTTGCTCGGGCACCTGAAGGTCTTCCACACTAATGGAGACCCCAGCCCGGGTGGCGTACTTAAAGCCCAAGTCTTTGATGCGATCGGCCATCTGGGACGTGCGGGCGGTGCCGTAGTGGGTAAACGACCAGGAAATCAGCTTTTTGAGCTGCTTCTTATCGATAATCCGGTTCCGAAAGGTCAGAGAGGTTTGAGGTGCCCCTTGCTCAGCCATAGTTTCGCCCTTGTGTAGTGATGTTCGTGCTGTGTCGGTGTTGTAGTTTGGCCTCTAGCCTGCGATCGCGTCGAGCACCGCCTTGTTGTAGATAATGCGGCCCGCAGTCGTTTTGATGTACTGGGAGATTAACTGGCCTTCGCTGTCTACCCGCACTCGGCGATCGGGATAGATTTCGGTGATGCTGCCATCCTCAGATTCCATCCGCTCTGGGGACGTGCTCTTGGGCTGGTCAGACTCTACCTCGCCGTCAAACCGCAGCCAGACCTTAGCGTGAAGATCCACCAATCCCTGCTCAAAAGCCATAATGGCGTCTTCCATGCTGCCGAAGTAGTGGCCCTCGCCCTTAGTGGCGTCAGGGTTTTCTGCCGTCAGATAGTAGCAGCCCAGCACCATATCCTGTGATGGGGTAATAATGGGCTGGCCAGTAGCAGGCGACAGCACGTTATTCGAAGCCAGCATCAGCAGCCGGGCTTCCGACTGCGCCTCAAGGGACAACGGCACGTGCACTGCCATCTGGTCACCGTCAAAGTCAGCGTTAAAGGCCGGACACACGAGCGGGTGCAGCTGAATCGCTCGCCCTTCCACCAGAATGGGTTCAAACGCTTGAATCCCCAGACGGTGCAGAGTCGGGGCCCGGTTGAGCATTACCGGGTGGCTCTCAATCACCTCTTCCAGCACGTCCCACACGCTGGGGTCGTTGTGCTGAATCAGCTTCTTCGCCGCCTTGATGTTATTGACCAGACCCTGGCGAATCAACCGGTGGATCACAAAGGGCTGAAACAGTTCGATCGCCATCTCCCGAGGCAAACCGCACTGGTGAATCTGCAGCTTAGGCCCGACCACAATTACAGAACGGCCAGAGTAATCAACCCGCTTACCCAACAGGTTCTGGCGGAAGCGCCCCTGCTTACCTTCGATAATGTCGGAGAGCGACTTCAGCGGGCGATTGTTAGCCCCCACTACGGTTCGACCCCGGCGACCGTTGTCGATCAGCGCATCCACCGCCTCTTGCAACATCCGCTTTTCGTTACGGACGATGATTTCAGGAGCCAGAATCTCCTGAAGGCGAGCTAACCGGTTGTTGCGGTTGATCACCCGACGGTACAGGTCGTTCAGGTCAGAGGTTGCAAAACGGCCGCCGTCCAGCTGCACCATAGGCCGCAGATCGGGTGGAATCACCGGAATCACGTCCAGCACCATCCACTCGGTCTTAGAGCCTGTGGCGATGAAGTTGTCAATTACCCGTAGGCGCTTGATCAGCTTGGCCCGCTTCTGGCCCTTAGAGTTAGCAATGTCTTCCCGCAGCTTCTCCGCCGTGGCTTCTAGCTCTAGATCCTCTAGCAGCCGCTGGAGAGCTTCAGCGCCAATGCCGACCTCTACCCCAGCCAGCTCAGTCTCTTCATCGTAGAGCTGGTCTTCAATTTCAATCCACTGATCTTCCGTCAGCAGCTGCTTATAGCTAAGATTCTCGGCATTACCCGCATCCAGCACCACGTAGGCGTTGAAGTAGACGATTTGCTCGACATCCCGCAGGGGCATATCAAGCAGAATGGCGATGTAGCTGGGAATGCCCTTCAGGTACCACACGTGGGCCACCGGAGCAGCCAGCTTGATATAGCCCATGCGGTGACGACGCACCCGCGATTCGGTCACTTCTACACCGCAGCGCTCACACACAATGCCGCGATGGCGCACACGCTTGTACTTACCACAGTGGCATTCCCAATCCTTGGCGGGGCCAAAGATGCGCTCACAGAACAGCCCGTCCATTTCAGGCTTGAGAGTGCGGTAGTTAATGGTTTCAGGCTTGGTTACTTCCCCTACAATTTGCCCGTTGGGCAGGGTGCGTTCCCCCCACTGGCGAATGCGTTCCGGGGAGGCTAATCCGATTTTGACGTAGTCAAACCGTTGTTCTAGCTTGGCCATGCTGGGTATTTTCCTTGTAAGCGCGCTCGGTCTGATCAATGCAGGTTAGGCCGACCTCCGGAACTGGGTCAGACACAATTCCGGGGTCGGATTGGGGATAGCTAGTCTTCTACTTCCTCTAGCTCTTCATCCCGGGCGATGGACTCGTAGGTGGGGCGAGAAGGGGTACGGCGACTGTTGACGTCGGCCATGAGATCTACTTCGGTGTCGCGGCTGGTGCCGTCTTCCCGAGTTTCTACCTTGTGCACCGCAATGTCTAAGCAGAGGGACTGTAGCTCTCGCATCAGCACCTTAAAGGACTCAGGGGTACCCGGCCGAGGAATCGACTTACCCTTGACGATCGCATTGAGCGCCTCATTACGCCCCTGCATATCGTCCGACTTGACCGTCAGCAACTCCTGGAGGGTGTAGGCTGCTCCAAAAGCTTCCAGGGCCCAAACTTCCATTTCTCCAAAGCGCTGACCACCCTGCTGGGCTTTACCACCCAGAGGCTGCTGAGTCACCAGAGAGTAAGGGCCGGTAGAACGGGCGTGAATCTTGTCGTCGACTAGGTGCACCAGCTTCAGCATGTAGGCTCTACCGACGGTAATCGCCTTATCGAAAGCTTCCCCAGTACGACCGTCCCGCAGCACGATTTTGCCAGGGTCGTCAGGGTTGAAGATCCAGTCTTTGCCGCTGGTTTCTCTCGCCTCCATCAGCTTGCCGTGAGTAGAGTTTCGAGAGGCCTCCTCCCCATACATCTCGTCAAAGGGAATTACCTTGAAGCGACAATCAAGGTTGTCGGCAGCCCAGCCGAGCAGGCACTCAAACACCTGTCCCACGTTCATTCGAGACGGTACCCCAAGCGGGTTGAGGGCAATGTCAATGGGAGTGCCATCGGGCAGGTAGGGCATATCTTCAATGGGCAAAATGCGGGAAATAATTCCCTTGTTGCCGTGGCGACCAGCCATCTTGTCGCCCACCTGAATCTTGCGCTTTTGGGCCACATAGACCCGCACCACCATGTTGGCCCCAGGGGGCAGCTCATCGCCCTGCTCTCGAGTAAATACCCGCACATCGACGACCCGACCTTTCTCTCCGTTGGGCACTCGCAGGGAGTTATCGCGCACATCTCGAGCTTTTTCACCAAAGATGGCCCGCAGCAGCTTTTCTTCAGGGGGCTGGTCAGACTCGCCCTTAGGCGTGACCTTGCCCACCAAAATATCGCCTGACGCTACCCAGGCCCCGATGCGAATGATCCCAGTTTCGTCGAGCTGACGCAGGGCATCTTCCCCAACGTTGGGAATTTCCCTAGTGATTTCCTCAGGGCCGAGCTTGGTCTGGCGCGCTTCGATCTCAAACTTCTCCACGTGAATGGAGGTGTAGACGTCGTCGTATACCAGACGCTCGCTGAGCAGGATAGCGTCCTCGTAGTTATAGCCCTCCCAAGGCATGTAGGCGACCAAAACGTTCTGCCCCAGAGCCAGCTCGCCGCCCTCGGTAGCAGAGCCATCGGCAAGCACCTGGCCCGACTGCACTTTTTCCCCAGGGAATACGATGGGGCGCTGGTTCAGACAGGTGTCTTGGTTAGAGCGCTGGTACTTTTGCAGCTCGTACTCGTGGACGTTGCCTTCAGGATCGCGAACTTTGATCAGATCGGCATCCAGGTAGACAATTTCCCCGTCGGTGCGGCTGATGATTACCATGCCCGAGTCACGAGCCGCCTGAGCTTCTAGACCAGTACCCACCAAGGGGCGCTCAGGCTGCAGCAGAGGCACGGCTTGACGCTGCATGTTAGAACCCATCAGCGCCCGGTTGGCGTCGTCGTGCTCTAGAAAAGGAATCAGCGAGGTAGCCACAGAGATAATCTGTACGGGCGACACCGCGACATAGTCCACCTCGGTGGAGTCGGTGGTGGTGAAATCTTGGCGATAGCGCACCGGAATTGTGCTGCCAATGATGTAGCCGTTTTCGTCGGTGGCGATGTCACCAGGGGCAACCCGCAGATCGTCTTCCTCATCGGCGGTCATGTAAATGGGCTCGACGTCTTTGAAGACCCGACCGTTCTCAGCCTTGAAGAAAGGGGTTTCAATGAATCCGAACTCGTTGACCCGGGCGTGGGTAGCTAGAGAGCCAATCAGACCAGCGTTAGGGCCTTCCGGAGTCTCAATGGGGCAGATACGTCCGTAGTGGGAGGGGTGAATATCTCGCACGGCAAAACCGGCACGCTCCCGAGTGAGACCGCCTGGGCCGAGGGCGCTAATGCGTCGCTTGTGGGTCAACTCCGCCAGAGGGTTGGTTTGATCCATAAACTGGGAGAGCTGGCTGGAGCCAAAGAACTCCTTGATAGCGGCCACCAGAGGCTTGGGGTTGACCAGAGATGCTGGGGTGAGCGAGTCTGAGTCAGAAACGGTCATGCGTTCCCGAATGATGCGCTCTAAGCGGTTAAGACCTACCCGCACCTGGTTTTGCAGCAGCTCACCCACGGAACGCACTCGGCGGTTGCCGAGGTGGTCGATGTCGTCGATAGAGCCGATATCAAATTCGAGGTTGATCAGGTAGTCGATCGCCGACAGGATGTCGGTGGGAGTCAGCACCCGAGTGGCGTCGGGCACGTTGAGGCGCAGCTTGCGGTTGAGCTTGTAGCGACCTACCCGGCCTAGGTCATAGCGTTTGGGGTCAGAGAAGCGCGAGTGCAGCAGTTGCTCACCGCCAGCCACTGTGGGAGGTTCCCCAGGACGCAGCTTGCGGTACAGCTCAAGCAGCGCTTCCTCTTCGCTGAACTGGCCCTCTTTCTCAATGGTTTTTTGGAAGTAGTCGGGGTGACGCAGAGAGTCGAAGATCTCGTTGTCGGTTAGCCCTAAAGCCTTGAGCAGCACCTGAGCCGATAGCTTGCGGGTCTTGTCAATGCGAACCCAAACCAGGTCGTTTTTGTCGGTCTCAAACTTGAGCCAGGCACCTCGGTTGGGGATCAGGTTAGCGTTGTAGGTGCGGCGACCATTTTTGTCGGTCTCGGCCTTGTAGTAGACCCCAGGGCTACGCACGATCTGGTTAACGATGACTCGCTCGGCACCGTTAATGATGAAGGTGCCGCGATCGGTCATCAACGGCAGGTCACCAATAAAGACTTCCTGCTCCTTAATTTCCCCAGTCTCTTTGTTGATTAGCCGGGTAGGCACGTACATCTGCACGGCGTAGGTAGCATCCCGCCGCTTGGCTTCGTCAACGTCATACTTGGGGCTTTTGAGCTTGTACTGTTTGCCGAGGAAATGCAGCTCAAGTTTGCCGGTATAGTCGGTAATAGGAGAAAAGCTTTCCAGCTCTTCGATCAATCCCTCTTCTAGGAACCAGCGAAAACTAGACCGCTGGATTTCTACCAGGTCGGGCAGGACAAAGTTGGGGGGAGCTTGGTAAACGGTAGTTTCAGTCATGGGTCTCCTAGTGCAGGTTGGCCAGGTGCAGGTGGCCAAGATCAACGACGCGTCTGGAACAGTAGGCAAAAGCGAACGAATCGCCTCGCCTGATTAAACTAACTGCTAACCGCCCGCCGGGGTTGGAAGACGAAATGTACCGGCATCAGCGGAGGAAAATATAAGGGACTTGGGTAGGTTAAACAACGTCACAGCGTTACGAGTAGTGGTCTGGGCTAAAGCCTCGAATTCAACCTGGCGTAGCTCGGCTAGGTGAGTCGCCACATGATATACAAAGGCTGGCTGGTTGCGTCGCTCCTTGCGGCGAGGCTCAGGGGTAAGAAAGGGACAGTCGGTTTCGACTAGCAGGCGATCGCTGGGCACCATCTGGGCTGAAGCTTTGACTTGATGAGCATTCTTAAAGGTAACGATGCCGCTAAAGCTGATGTAGAAGCCCAGATCTAAAAACGTTTGGGTCTCTTCTGGGGTGCCCGCCCAGCAGTGCATTACACCCGTGACAGAACCAACGTTGAGCTGAAACTCTCGAATCACTTCGGCAGTGGCTGAGGCTGCATCTCGACAGTGAACGATAACCGGTAGATTTTGGCGATGGGCAATGGTCAACTGTTGCCAGAAAGCTTCGCGCTGGACAGCTTCATCATCGGCCTTGAAAAAGTCGAGGCCGGTCTCGCCGATGGCGACGACTCGACTGTCAGAAGTCGCTAGCTGAGCAATCTGATCCGCTGTAGCACTACTCCACTTATCCATATCAAGGGGATGGAGCCCCACAGCTAGGAACAGCTCTGGGATGCGATCGGCGATGCGCTGCATCGCCAAAAACTCCCCTGGCTCTACACAGGAATGTACCAAAGCCAAAACCCCGGCCTGTCGCCAGGCCTGGGTTAGTTCGTCAAGATCCCCAGCGAACGATTCAAAGTTGAGATGTACGTGGGTATCAACCAGAGGCATAGGGAATGCAGCGACAAGAACGGCAGGCAGCGTAGGTCAACCCAAAGGTGCCTAAGACGCAACCCCTGCCGCCTCCTGAGCCTTGAGCGCTCGCGCTATGCGTGATTTTTTGCGAGCCCCTGTGTTGGGGTGAAGTACACCACGCTTAACGGCCTTATCGATCTTGCTGTAGGCGGCAGCCATAGTAGATTCGACCTGCTTGAGAGAGTCGGGGCTAGGGTCAGCCTGATGAGCCTCGACCGCGGCGAGGTAATTTTTGGTTAGGGTTTTAACCGCCGATTTATAGGACCGGTTATGGAGCCGATTGCGCTCGGCAACTTCAATTCGTTTCAGTGCAGACTTAATGTTTGCCACAGTTCGCCCTAGCTTAACAAGATTATATTGACTGGATAAAACATGTTAGCACCTAACAGCGCTATTGGCGTGATTGAATACGTTGGTTTCCTGCCAAATTAGTCTTTAGATCGACTAGGATGTTAGAACGCTGGCGTTGACTGCTTTTCAGGGACACTCCACCTCCCTTTGAGGGGCAACCTAGCCAACTGTACCTTGCTGGCTTATCGGGATTCCTAGCTGTAATGCTCCGCATCACTCATCAGCTAACTGAGGCAAGAACAGAGCTGCAACGCATCTGTGCCCGCACCCACGACGACCAAGTCGTTCACAAGGAAGCAACAGTTCGAGAGATTTTGCATGCGGTCCGGCGCCAGGGAGACCAGGCGCTGTTGCAGTACACAGCGGATTTTGACGGCGTCACCCTGACAGCTGAGGGGTTACGCTTTTCGGGAGCGGAGCTGGATACGGCCTACCAGCAGGTTAGCAAGGGCCTGCTGGATGCGATTCGTCTAGCCTGTAAGAATGTAGAGTCATTTCATCGTCAGCGGGTGCCCCAAAGCTGGGTGCGGTTTGAGGACAATGGGGTGGTACTTGGTAAGCGCTATACCCCTGTCGACCGAGCTGGGCTCTATGTGCCTGGTGGGCGCGCTTCCTATCCGAGCACTGTGATTATGAACGCTATTCCGGCTCGGGTGGCTGGGGTACCTAGAATAGCTATGGTGACTCCGCCCAGCAAAACCGGCACGGTCAACCCAGCCGTGTTGGTCGCGGCTCAGGAGGCTGGGATCACGGAGATCTATCGGGTTGGAGGAGCTCAGGCGATCGCGGCTCTAGCCTACGGTACCGAAACGATTCCGGCGGTGGATGTGATTACTGGCCCCGGCAATATCTATGTGACGCTGGCTAAAAAGCTGGTGTTTGGGACGGTGGGCATTGACTCGTTGGCGGGACCTTCTGAAGTATTAGTGATTGCTGACCATACCGCCAATCCAGCCCATGTGGCAGCCGATCTGCTGGCTCAGGCTGAACATGACCCGATGGCTGCCGCGATTTTGATTACCACCAGTGCCTATCTAGCTGAGGCGGTTGCAGCTGAGGTAGATCGGCAGCTCCTGGGCCATCCGCGCCAGACGCTGACCGAGAAGGCGATCGCAAACTATGGTCTGGCAGTTGTTGTCGATAGCCTGGAGCTAGCCGCCGACCTTTCCAATGGCTTTGCGCCCGAGCACCTTCAGCTGGAGGTCGCCGAACCTTGGGATTTGCTGGAGCATGTTCGCCACGCTGGAGCGATCTTCTTAGGGCACTCGACTCCGGAAGCGGTGGGTGATTATTTGGCTGGGCCCAACCACACCCTGCCCACCTCTGGAGCTGCCCGCTACGCTTCACCCCTGTCCACTGAAACTTTTATGAAGCACTCTAGCCTGATGCAGTATTCGCCGGAGGCGCTGCGGGGAGTGGCTGAGGCGATCGCCGTGCTGACTGAAACCGAAGGGCTACCCTCCCATGGCGACTCAGTGCAGCGGCGAGTGCGGCCTGACAGCAGCGACGGTGCCCCTAGCCTTTAACAACGCACCTAATCCCAGTATTAAAGATGGGCGGGGTGCCTGGTGCCTGTGGCACAATTAACGGGTTCACGCTTCTGGGGTCTGGGTTGAGCTGCTATGACGAAGTTTGTATTTGTAACCGGCGGCGTGGTGTCGAGCATCGGCAAAGGCATTGTGGCATCTAGCCTGGGGCGGTTGCTCAAGTCGCGAGACTATTCCGTTTCCATTCTGAAGCTCGATCCCTACATCAATGTTGACCCCGGCACCATGAGTCCCTTTCAGCATGGGGAGGTATTTGTCACTGAAGACGGGGCTGAGACCGATCTTGACCTGGGCCACTACGAACGCTTTACCGACACCGCCATGTCGAGACTGAACAGCGTCACCACAGGCTCGATCTACCAGGCGGTGATTAACCGAGAGCGGCGGGGCGACTATCAGGGGGGTACGGTGCAGGTGATTCCCCACATCACCAACGAGATTAAGGAGCGGATCCACCGGGTGGCTCGCAACACTACCCCCGATGTGGTGATTACTGAGATTGGTGGCACGGTGGGCGACATTGAGTCACTGCCCTTTTTAGAGGCGATTCGCCAGTTTCGTAAAGACGTGGGGCGCCAAGACGTGCTCTACATGCACGTTACCCTGGTGCCTTGGATCGCCTCAGCGGGAGAGCTTAAGACCAAGCCTACCCAGCACTCGGTGAAGGAGCTACGCTCCATTGGCATCCAGCCTGATATTTTGGTGTGCCGCTGCGAGTGCGCCCTGCCCCAGCCGATGAAAGAAAAAATCGCCGAGTTCTGTGACGTGCCCGCCGAGGCGGTGATCACCTGCCAAGATGCCAGCAGCATCTATGAGGTGCCCCTCAAGTTAGAGCACGAAGGGTTGGCCCACCAGGCTATCAAGATCCTTGCTCTCGACCAGCGTCAGCCCCACCTGGGTCAGTGGGAAACCCTAGTCGAAGGGCTCTACAGCTCCAGTCGTCCAGTCGATATTGCCATTGTTGGCAAGTACGTCAGCCTCAACGATGCCTATTTGTCGGTGGTGGAAGCCCTGCGCCACGCGGCGATCGCCCATCGAGCTGCCCTCAACGTGCGCTGGATCAACTCCGAAGATATTGAGGTTAACGGCCCAGATGCTCATCTGAGCGGCGTCAACGGCATTTTGGTGCCGGGGGGGTTTGGCTCTCGAGGTATTGACGGCAAGGTGCAGGCTATTCGGTATGCCCGAGAGCGAGATATTCCCTTTTTGGGGCTGTGCCTGGGCATGCAGTGCTCAGTGGTGGAGTGGGCCTGCAATGTTGCTCACCTAGAAGGTGCCGATAGCTCAGAATTTTCCCCTGAGGCTCCTAACCCGGTGATTAGCCTGCTGCCTGAGCAACAGGACGTGGTTGACTTGGGCGGCACCATGCGCCTGGGGCTATACCCCTGCCGTCTTGCCCCCGACACCTTGGCCAGCCGTCTTTATGATAAAGAGGTGATTTACGAACGCCATCGCCACCGCTATGAGTTTAACAACGCCTACCGCAACCTATTTCTAGAATCGGGGTATCAGGTCAGCGGCACCTCCCCTGACGGCCGCTTGGTGGAAATTATTGAGCTGCCTAGCCATCCGTTCTTTATTGCTAGCCAGTTTCACCCCGAGTTTCAGTCGCGCCCCAGCGCCCCTCACCCACTGTTTTTGGGGTTGGTCAATGCTGCCCTAGAAACCACAATGTCACACACCCCGATACCTGTGGAAGTTGGGGCGACTGTAGACGGTTAAATCCCTTCTTTAGCTAGCGCGATCGGCCCCTTGCTGTCGCCAGTGGGCATTCATACAGTTTTGTGTGGATGCCCTTAAGGTGACGTTATGGTTTTCAATTCAGGACGTTTGAATAGCGGAATAACCAGGTGCCCGCACCCGTTCTGCCGTGAAGATCGGTGCTGGGGGGTTAGGGATACCCAGAGAGCGGGAGCGGGGCAGTCCCTAACCGCAGCAGAGTGCTGGGCTGGTGGGATACTCTAGGGCGGCAACCGGGTGACAGCAGGCGCTGTTCTGCTCTTGTTCAGCTAGCCAGTAGGTAGTTATGCTATCGCCACTCTTCAGGCGAATTGGGCCGCGAGGCGCTAGGGTGAAGTGATCTTTGAGGTGGGCATAGGTTAGCTCCGACACCTGAATTTTGCCCGCTTCGCCAGTGGTTTCCATGAAGCTGGCGATGTTGACGGTGTCGCCCCAGAGATCGTAGATAAACTTGCGAATGCCAATTACTCCGGCCACTACGCTGCCCGAGTTGATGCCGATGCGCAACTCAAAGGGACGGCCATCAGGTCGGCAAAAGTCGCGGATGGTCGTCTGCATCTCGAGGGCCATGCAGGCGATCGCCTGGGCATGATCGGGGCGTGGCGTGGGTACCCCTGCCGCCACCATGTAGGCATCGCCGATGGTTTTGATTTTTTCGAGCTTGTAGGTAGCGGCTAGCTCATCAAACCGAGAAAACATGCGATTGAGCAGCTGCACTAGCTCGCAGGGGGCAAGTTTGGCGGCCACAGTACTAAAGTCCACAATGTCCGCGAACAGAATGGTAACTCCGTCGAAGTGATCGGCGATCGCCTGCTCCCGTTCCTTTAGGCGCTGGGCAATTTGAAAGGGCAGCACATTGGTCAGTAGTTCTTCGGAGCGCTGGCGCTGGCGACGCAGTTCGGCTTCGACCAGCTGGCGCTCTTTGATTTCGGCCTGGAGCTGCTGATTTTGAGCCTCTAGCTGCAGCTGCTGGCGACGCAGGGCTAGCTGATGCTTGACCCGTAGCAGTACCTCATAGGCCATAAAAGGCTTGACGATATAATCCGCTGCTCCCAGTTGAAAGGCCTTTTCTTTTTCGGCTTCCGCATCGCGAGCCGTGAGAAAAATCACCGGAATGCTCTGGGTGGCTGGGTCAGCTTTGAGCTGGTGACACACAGCAAAACCATCCATGGTGGGCATGGTGATGTCAAGCAAAATGAGATCGGGAGGGGCTAGGGCAATGGCGTTGAGAGCCAAAGCCCCGCTGATAGCCTTGCGACAGCGGTAGCCTTCGATTTCAAGAATGGCCGACAACACCCGCAGATTGTCAGGGATGTCGTCTACCAACAGAATGTCTACATCCTCGTTGACGTGGGGTTCGGCGGTAATCATAGGTTGAAGCTACAGGGACACGGGTGCGGTGGGAACAGCCGTCAGGTCGATAATGACATCAAGGCGAAAATCGTTGACCAGGCGGTCTAGCCGCTGAGCCAGAACCTTCTGCTCAGTGGGAAGTTGGGCAATCAGCTGACGAACCTGCCGATCATTGGCAGCCTGAGCCGCCTGATGAATTTGAGCTAGCCAGTCGGGGGCCAGCGAACTGAAGTCGGCTTGGGTAAGGGGGCGATGATCTCTGCCTGAGCTTTGTCCATCAACACTGAGGGGGCCAACTGCAGCTGCTCTGGCGTCGGTCTGCACGACCTCGGCGTACTGGTAGATGAGACCAAGGCTACAACCAACTTGTTCTAACAGTTGATCGCGCTTGAGAGGCTTGGGCAACACAGCATTACAGCCCGCTATGATGCAGTCTGACTGCTGCTCTTCAAACACGCTAGCGGTAACGGCGACTATTACCGTAGCACTGCCGCCGGGCAGCTGGCGCAACTGGCGGGCTACACCATAGCCGTCGAGTACGGGCATGCGCATGTCAAGACAAATCAAATGGGGCTGCCAGGTTGTCCACAAATCGATCGCTTCTTCCCCTTGACTGGCTTCGCGGACCTCAAACCCAACCCCCTCTAGCCAATGGCGCATGAGCAGGCGGCTTTCGGCTATATCGTCGGCGACCAAAATGCGGTAGCGAGGCTGTCCGGGGGCTAGGTGCACAATGGACCGTTCTTCCTCAGCGGGTTCGAGCAGGGTAGTAGTAATCGCCCCGACGGGGATGCTAAGGGTAAACGTCGAGCCTTTGTCGGGCAGACTGGTTACGGCAATGGTGCCCCCCATGAGCTGGGCAAAGTTGTTGCTGAGGGATAGGCCCAGCCCTGTACCCTCGGCGGAGCGCCGCCCCGACTGGGTTTGCTCAAAGGGCTGAAACAGGTAGGAAAGCTCGTCGGAGTCGATGCCAACTCCGGTGTCCTGCACCGTGATCTCAAGCCAGTGGGTTTTACTGCCGCGGCTATCGAGCATTAAGGCGCTGCCCCGCAGCCGCGATCGCACGGTGACGCAGCCCAGGGCCGTAAATTTAATGGCGTTGCTGATCAAGTTGATCAGAATTTGCCGCAGTTTGCCCTCATCAGCCCACAGCCGATGGGCCAGCGGCGGCGGCTGAACCACTTCTAGGCGAATGCCTTTGGCCTCGGCCTTGAGCTGCAGCATGTCGTCTACGGACTGGAGAAGATAGTGTAGATCGAACGCCGCTTCATCGAGGCTAATTTTGTTGGCCTCAATTTTTGCCAGGGACAGCACATTGTTGATTAACCCCAGCAGATGGTTGCCACTACGATTGACGATGTCAATCAAGTCGCGGTGGTCGTTGCTGAGGCTGTCGTCGTCATGCAAGATTTGGGTGAAGCCCAAAATGGCGTTGAGGGGCGTGCGCAGTTCATGACTCATGCTGGCCAGGAAGTCGCCCTTGGCCTGGCTGGCGGCATCGGCAGCGCGCTTGGCAATTTCTAGAGCCTGGGCCTGCTGCTGAGTTTTGCGCAGCAGGTTGGCCTGTTGTACCGCAGTGCCCAACTGCGCCCCCACCTGGAGCACCATTTTCACCTCGTGGCGAGTCCAAGAGCGAACCTGGTGGTGGGCGTAAACCCCCAGTAGCCCCCAGAGCTGACTGCCAGCGTAAATGGGCACGATGACGTAGGCGCGGATCTGCCAACGCTCTAAAAACTCCAGATAGCAGCTGTCGAACCCTTCGTCGTAAATATCGTTAACGCGGTGATAGCTGCGGTCTTGGCGGAAGGTTTCGGCCTGGGTTTCTTGGAGGTAGGTGTCTTCTAACAGCAGATAGCCCTCGTCAAAGCTGCTGTTTTGCATCTGGCGAGCACCGCAGTCATCCCGCTCGAGGAGCGTCTCACCCGTCGTCGGATCGGCAACCGTTGAGGGGGCCATGGGGTCAGCAAGGGCTTCAGCGACGACAGAACCGCTCCAGTTGTCGTTGAAACGGTAGATCCAGGCGCGATCGCAGCTAATCGCCTGCTTCAGCTCTTGGGTAGTGGCGGCAAAAATAGTTTCTAACTCGAGGGTTTGGCGCATGCGCTGCACAATGCGGATGACCGCCTTTTCCCGGTTGGCCACCGCGCGCACGGCGTCTTCGGCTTGCTTTTGAATGGTGATGTCGCTACAGGTGCAGACCACCCGTTCGATGCCGCCGACCTCGTTAAACTGGGGGTCAACGTTGACCAGCAGCCAGCGCGGTGGGTTGCCGATTGCGGGGCTTACTCCCATAATCACGTCCCCAATGGCGGCTTTTTGGGCAATGGCCTGCTGCACCGGCAGGTCAGCAGGGGCAAAGGGGGTGCCATTTTCGCGGCAAATTATTCCCGATTGACCAAACACCAGCGGAGCACCGTTTGCTTCGGGCAGAATCAAAAACTGCTGAGCTGCCCGGTTGCTAATCAAAATTTCGGCCCTGGGATTGAGCAGCAGCGCCCCTACCCCCATCTCGCGAATCAGAGTGCGAAAGCGGTGTTCACTGTGGGATAACGCCTCTTTTTGCAGGCGCTGTTGCGTGAAGCGTTGGTTGATTCTTAGGGTGACGAGGATGCCCAGCAAAATTAGCCCGGCCCCAGCCCCAACCGCCAACGCCAGCCAGCGCCCCTCTAGATTTGACCAAACCCCAACCGCTTCTAGGCGGTTGGGGCTGGTCAAAAACACCGTTCCTGCCATGCCTGTGTAGTGTAGGCCGCCAATCCCTGACCCCAGAGAGAGCACAGCCAGGTGGGCGGGCCAGCGATCGCCCCACTTGGGGTAGCGGCGAGGCCAGAGGCTAAAGCCCAAGGCAAGAGTCGAAGCGATGACAGCGACGATAATCGAAAGTCCCACCAGAGGCCACCGATAGCTAATGTGGGCGGGCATGGCCATGGCGGCCATGCCGGTGTAATGCATCCAGGCGATCGCCAGCCCCATCACAACGCCCGCTGCACTCAAACTCAACCAGCTAAAGCCCGCGCGGCTAACCAACCACAGGGCCATGCCTGCCGCCAGCACCGCATATACCAACGAGAGTGCGGTAATGAGCAGATCGTAGTTGACTGGCAGCGGCAGCTCTAAAGCCAGCATGGCCACAAAGTGAGTAGCCCAAATGCCGGTGCCCATCGCCAGGGCACCACCTGTCAGCCAAGGCCACTGCCGCCATCCCGTTGCAGCCAAAATTTGCTGCCCTAGATTCAGCGTGGTGTACGAGACCAGAATTGCAATCCCAAAAGATAAGCAGACTAAACCAGCGTTGTAATGACCAACAACCGCATAGGCCATCGTGGTAGTTTCAACCGAAGACTAAATATAGAATTGCTTAGATGCACCTCTAGCTTTCCCGAACTCACTGTGCTTTCACCAGCTGTTTGTGTCGAAGAGCACAATTCTTTCGGAAGCGCAAAATGTCGATAACTTGAGCCTTAGCTAAGTAGGTAAACGCATTGAAACTCCCCTATCTAAGGGTTGTAATGCCTTTTTCAAAGAAAAACAACGGTTGACTTATAGAGAATTAAATTACGTTTTAACTTAGGGTGTATCAGGATAAATGCACCATTTTTTTATCGCGCCACCCCTATCTTGAGGAAAACACTTTCTAGAGTGTTTGTCCCCTCTCTTTGGAAAGATGCCACCGGTACCAGCTTCAGCTACATCCGCTCCAGTACCCGAATGCCCAGCAGAGACAGGCCCAATTTTAAGGTTTTGGCTGTCAGATCGCAGAGCAGCAGGCGAGAGGTACGCTGGGGTTCTGCGGCTTGGAGCACTGAGCAGCGATCGTAGAACTGGTTGAACTTTTGGCTCAGCTCAAATAGGTATTGGCAGAGGCGACTGGGGTATAAATCCTGCGCCACTTCTCCCAGTACCTCGTCGAGCTGGAGCAGGTGGCGGGCTAGGGCAAACTCGCTATCGTCTTCTAGGTGAATGCGGGCCTCGGCAGGCAGGTGGTCAAAGTCGATGTCACCCTTGCGGCTAATGCCCTGCACCCGCACATAGGCGTAAATCATGTAGGGGGCGGTGTTGCCCGCCATTGCCAGCATTTTGTCAAAGCTAAAGATGTAGTTGCTGGTCCGGTTTTGGCTCAGATCGGCATACTTAACCGCGCCGATGCCCACTGCTTCAGCCACGTCTTGAATAAAGTCCTCCGTTTCCCGTCGCTCTTCGGCTTGAATGCGAGACTCTAGGTCGGCACGAGCACGGCTAACGGCTTCATCCAGCAAATCCTTCAGCTTCACCGTATCCCCGGAGCGGGTTTTGAACTTTTTGCCGTCTTCGCCCTGCACCACGCCAAAGGGCACATGGGTCAGCTCAACGCCCGCCGGAATCCACCCCGCTTTGGCGGCGACCTGAAAGACCTGGGCGAAGTGGTTGCCCTGGCCCGCATCCACTACGTAGAGGACCCGCTCAGCCCCGTCCTGCTGGGTGCGATAGCGGATGGCGGCTAAGTCGGTGGTGGCGTAGTTGTAGCCACCGTCGGTTTTCTGGATGATCAGCGGCAGCGGGTCGCCGTCTTTGTTGGTGAAGCCATCTACAAACACCACCCTGGCTCCCTGATCTTCGACCAGGAGCCCTTGGGCGGTTAAATCTTGGACGACCTCGGCCAGCAAGGGATTGTAGAAAGATTCGCCGCGCTCCTGGATTTGGATATCGAGGCGATCGTAGAGTTTTTGAAACTCGTGGCGAGACTGGTCGCAAAGGGCTTGCCAGGCTTTGGTGGCGATCGCATCCCCTGCCTGCAACCCCACTACCGCCTCACGGGAGCGGGTTTTGAAGTCGTCATCTTCATCGAAGCGTTTTTTAGCCTGCTTATAGAAAGCTACCAGGTCGCCAATATCGACCTTGGAGTCAGCTTCTAGGGCCTCAGGACAGGCTTCCTTAAGATGGGTGATCAGCATGCCGAACTGGGTGCCCCAATCGCCCACGTGGTTGAGCCGCAGCACGTCGTTGCCCATAAACTCCTGCACCCGGGCAATGGAGTCGCCGATGATGGTCGATCGCAGATGCCCGACATGCATTTCTTTAGCAATGTTAGGGCTAGAGAAATCGACAATTACTTTTTGGGGAGTCTTCACTGGCTCTACCCCCAGGCGCGGGTCGGCCTGCATCGCCCGCAGTTGGTCTTCTAAATAAGCGGTTTTGAAGCGCAGGTTGATAAAGCCGGGGCCAGCAATCTCGGGCGGTTCGCAGAGGTCGCTGACGTCGAGTTTTTCGACAATCTGCATAGCAATGTCGCGGGGCTTCTGCTTCAGCGGCTTAGCCAGCGACATGGCCAAATTGGCCTGATAATCGCCAAACTTGGGGTTGCTGGTAGGCACCAGCATCGGGTCAGTGCCAGCCAGATCTGCACCAAAGACGGTGACCAAAGCCTGGTCAAACCGGACGGTAAGTTGTGCAAGTGTAGACTTCATGGTGTGTTCTAACCCCGTTGCGCTCCAAATAGTCCCTAAATGTTGATTGGCCTATGCACCGTCACCCTTTGATGACCGCCGCTGCGATCGCTGCCCTGCCCGAATCTACCTTTGTCCATCCCCTCAATCCTAGAGCAATCCGCCACGGCAGGTCGTTGGGCGATGCCGTCGGGTTTGAGCACATCGGCGTTCACCTAGTGCGGGTCGAACCCGGCCACGACTCAACCCAGTACCACGTCCACCAGGCCGAGGAGGAATTCATTTACATTCTCTCGGGGCGAGGGCTGGCGGAAATTGGCGATGAGACCGCGGAGGTCGGCCCCGGTGATTTTATGGGCTTTGCCGCTGGCGGGCTAGCCCACAGCCTGAGCAACCCCTTTACGGAAGACCTAGTGTACCTGGTCGGCGGCATGCGGCTGGAATTTGACATTTGCGATTACCCCAAGGTCAACACCCGCCTGTACCGGCGAGGAGACCAACGCGACTATGTAGATTTGGCAGAATGAACGATTTACGCAGCGTCGGGAATCCAACTCCGAACAAGTATTTGTCCCAGAATTGCCCTTCCTATCATCGCTTTCTTGGAGTTGATCTAGGCTGGCAGAGCGGGGCCACTGGGCTCTGCTGTCTGCACCTGGATGAGGGCAAGTTGCGGTTAGTGGCGATCGATCGCCTGCAAACGGTAGACGACATTCTGTCTTGGATTTTCTGCTGGACTGAGGGCGCGACCAACGCAGTGGTAGCTGTAGACGCCCCGACGCTGATTCCCAACGAAGCCGGGATGCGTCTACCCGATCGCCTCGCCCACAAGCACTTTGGCCGTTACGACGCGGGCTGCTACCCCGCCAACCGGGGCCGCCCCTTCGCCGAAAAATTGGTTGCCTTTGGTCTAGCGCTTGAATCCCTTGGCTTTCGGCACCAACCCCACAGCCAGCCCCAGCCAGAGGGCCGGTATCAGCTAGAGGTGTTTCCCCATCCGGCGACAGTTCACCTATTTGGCCTGAGCAAAATTCTCAAGTACAAAAAGGGCACCTTGGCCCAGCGCCGCCCTGAGCTAGAGAAACTGCGGCAGTATCAGCTCTCAGTGCTGCCCTTGCTAAATCCTGCCCTCGACCTTAAGGAATCCGATTTGCCTGATATTCCGTTCACTGGAGCCGCCATGAAAGCGGTGGAAGACCAGCTCGACAGCCTCACCTGCGCCTACGTGGCCGCTCACTGGTGGATCTGGGTCATAGAGCGGAATTGGGTGCTGGGCGATCGCGCTGAGGGTTATATCGTCGTCCCCGCTCCGGTCCAGATGCCAGGTTAGGGCAATCAAAGGCCGCTTAACCAATTGTCAGAAAGTACAATAAATTGCATAAAGGCGTAAAGAATTGTCCTTTCGTGCAATTTTTGTGCTCGTTCCCTAGGATGCCGCCTGTATCTCACCCGTTTCAAAAAGGCTTGTTGGTCGTGCTGATGAACTACAACGACCATGCGCCACCCCATGTTCACGTCAAATATCAGAACGTTACGGCAGCTATCGCCTTGAAATCAAATCTCGGCGCTGGATGCAGCCTGGTAAACAGTTACCCCCAAAGCTAAAGCAGCTAATCGAAGCCTGGGTAGAAGCTCATGAAGAGGCCTTGCTGGAGCAGTGGCAGCGAGCAATGCAAAACGAGACAGTTGAAACTTTAAAACCAATGAAGTGGCAAGCTTGGCAAGCTCTGGCTAATAACGAAACCTACTGGCAAAACGCTCAAGAGAAAGGCCTATTAAAGGCCGAATGGCTGGGTGAGTATTGTCTACGACTGTGGTTTGAAGCGTTGCTGGATGTAGAGATTTACGATCTAGATTTCTCCCCCCTGTTAATTGAAGAAAACCCTGGCCCAGCGTTGCTGCCTCTGAGAGATCAGTCGCGGTTCCAGTTTGTCAAAGCGGACTACGCCTTAGTCTGGCCCAATCCAGAGACACGCGCCTACGACGAAGCCGCGATTGACTTAGCGCCCGAATGCGTACGGTTCTTCTGCGAGCGGTACGGTAAGTTGATAAAACCAGCAAAGTCTGTGGCCATTGCCTAAAGCAATCGTGTCGTAACCCGTTCCGTAGATAAGAGATTACCTACCTCACTATGCCAAAGCCTTTAGATATCAATGACTTTCTGCAAGGCTCTGGCCCGATTCTCGACGTGCGCAGCCCAGGGGAATTTCAGCAGGGGCACATCCCCGGCGCGATTAGCTTTCCCTTGTTCACCGATGCAGAGCGCGCCCAGGTGGGCACCTGCTACAAGCAGGTGGGGCGAGAGTCGGCGGTAGAACTGGGCTTTGACATTGCTGGCCCTAAATGCGGTGAATTTGTGCGCACGGCCAAGGCGCTGGCCCCTGATCGCCACCTGCGAATTCACTGCTGGCGAGGGGGCATGCGCAGCGGTGGCATGGGCTGGATTTTGGAATTGGCGGGGTTTGCCGTCCACCTTCTCGATGGTGGCTATAAAGCCTACCGACACTGGGTGCGGAAGACCCTAGCGACGCCCAAACTAATCATGATTTTGGGCGGGATGACGGGCAGCGGCAAGACGCTGATTCTTGAGGAGCTAGCGGCCCTGGGGGAGTCAGTATTAGATTTAGAAGGTTTGGCCAACCACCGGGGCAGCAGCTTTGGGGCACTGCTCCTGCCGCCCCAGCCCTCTGTGGAGCACTACGAGAATTTATTGGCGGACCAGTGGGCCAGATTCCCGGGCGATGGTCAAGGACTGGCCTCAGAGGGCCAACGCCCCATTTGGCTGGAGGCCGAAAGTCGCCGGGTGGGCATCTGCCGAATTCCCGACGAGCTATTTGTGCAGATGGACGCGGCTCCGGCGGTGGAGGTGGTGCGATCGCTCGATGAACGCCTTGACCTGCTGGTAGAGATCTATGGCGAAGCATCCACGGAGGGTTTGGTCGAGGCGACGGAGCGGATTCGGAAGCGATTGGGGGGCGATCGCACCCAGGCCGCAGTACAGCACATTCGCTCGGGGAACCTGCGCGCTGCCTGCGCGATCATTCTGGACTACTACGATCGCACCTACCGCCACGATCTAGAGCGCCGTCGCCGGGTTATTCCTCAGGTTGACATCAGTGGTTTGTCCCCCGCCGCCAGCGCTCGGCTGCTAGCCGAAAAGTTACCTCAATTGAGTTCGCAGCCGGTCTCATTGAGCCAGCGTTAGGTTGAACCTCGTTCTAGACATCAAAAACGCCAGCACCAAGGAATTAGCGCTGGCGCTGGCGTTGATTATCAACCAGTAACGGTTGACGGTTTTACTAAGGATGGCTCTACGAGTTGGGTTCAGCTGTAACGTTGGTAGCGCCATCTACGGTCCGGGCAATTTTCTTAGCTTGCTCTAGCACACCCTCAGCATCGGGGTTGTACTTCAGCACCACAGTGGAGCCGGTTTGAGCCACCCAGAGGCCAACGGTGTCAGAGATATTGGCTTGGTCGAGGGCCAGAGCTACACGTTTGGCCAAACCACTCTCGTCAAACTGACCATCAATGCCCACCTTGGCGGGTTCGATGGAGGCTTCAGTCGCCGCTTGCTTCACGTTGACTCTGGGAGAGGACTTAGCTTTTTCTTCTTCTTTTTTGCCGAACAGTTTGCCTAGAAAACCCATAACATATCTCCTGAATGAATCGGACCGGTTCCTCGGATTGCAGACCAGCTTTGGTTAAAGCTTTTTACGCTTTTGCCAAAAGCATGTGGCTGTAAACCAGTTGAAACCTACCAGCAAATCGTAGAGAATCGATAAAGAGCCGACAAGGCTCACTGGATACAGTTGCTCACTCAGTCTTCAGGAACATTTCGCTGGGGTCTGGGGCAGAAGCTTTGGGCTAAGATAGGAAGCTGGCAACGCATTCGCCATCGTTTTCATCACTAGTGCTTTACCGTATATCGCCCGCAGGTCTGCCATGAGTAAGGGTACGCTGTTTGACAAGGTTTGGGATTTACACACCGTAGGTACCCTGCCCTCGGGGCAGACCCAGCTGTTTATTGGGCTGCACCTGGTGCACGAGGTCACCAGCCCCCAAGCTTTTGCCATGGTGCGCGAGCGCCAGCTCACGGTGATGTATCCTGAGCGCACCGTCGCCACCGTTGACCACATCGTGCCCACGGAGAGCCAGGCCCGCCCCTTTGCTGACCCCCTGGCCGAGGCGATGATGCAGGCCCTAGATCAAAACTGTCAAGATCACGGCATTCGCTTTTACAACATTGGTTCGGGTAGTCAGGGCATTGTGCATGTGATTGCCCCCGAGCAAGGGTTGACCCAGCCCGGCATGACTATTGCCTGCGGCGATAGCCATACTTCAACCCACGGAGCCTTTGGGGCGATCGCCTTCGGCATTGGCACTAGCCAAGTGCGCGACGTGCTGGCGTCCCAAACCCTGGCCCTCGGCAAGCTCAAGGTGCGCCGCGTAGAGGTCAACGGCGACTTGCTGCCTGGGGTGTATGCCAAAGACGTGGTGCTGCACATCATTCGCAAGCTTGGGGTGAAGGGTGGTGTGGGCTACGCCTACGAGTTTGCCGGCAGTGCGATCGAGGCCATGTCGATGGAAGAGCGCATGACCCTCTGCAATATGGCGATCGAAGGGGGCGCCCGCTGCGGCTACGTCAACCCCGACCAAATCACCTATGACTACCTCCAAGGGCGCGACTTTGCCCCGAAAGGGGCCGCCTGGGATGAGGCCGTGGCCTGGTGGAATACTCTGCGCAGCGACGCCAACGCCGAGTACGACGATGTGGTCGTGTTCGCTGCCGCTGACATCGCCCCCACCGTGACCTGGGGCATTACCCCCGGCCAGGGCATTGCTATCAACGAAACTCTGCCCTGGCCCGACAGCCTGCCCGACGAAGAGCAGGTGCTGGCCCAAGACGCCTTTGTCTATATGGATTTCACCCCCGGCCAAAGCTTGAAGGGCACCGCTATTGACGTGTGCTTTATCGGCAGCTGCACCAACGGGCGCATCAGCGATCTGAGGGAAGCGGCAAAAGTGGTCCAGGGTCGGACCGTGGCCGAAGGGATAAAAGCCTTTGTGGTGCCTGGCTCTGAGCGGGTGAAGCAGCAGGCCGAGGCTGAAGGGCTAGACCAGGTCTTTACTGCTGCGGGTTTTGAGTGGCGCGAGGCAGGCTGCTCGATGTGTCTGGCCATGAACCCCGACAAGCTCCAGGGCCGACAGATTAGTGCCTCATCCTCTAACCGCAACTTTAAGGGCCGCCAGGGGTCGGCCTCGGGCCGCACTTTGCTCATGAGCCCAGCGATGGTAGCGGCGGCGGCCCTGGCCGGGCAGGTAACGGACGTACGCGACTACCTACCCACTCACTAGCTCTGGTCTTGCCCCGACAGTAGGCGGTGGCTAGAAGGTATTGTAAATAGCCAAATTTAACTCAGTTGGTACGGTAAATCACAAACGTTAATGAACTATTTCCCTAGGCTTAACCTCGTCTAGGGAGTTCCTTAATTTAAGCCGCCGAAGATGGGGCTGGGCAGGTTGATAGCGTTGGCCCGGCTCCAGTGGGAACCCTTGGCTCTTAGAATAGGGCTGCGATCGCCCTTTAGAGCTGCTCTAACCCTCGTACCCTCGCTAGCACCTACCCGGGCGAACTCTAGGTACCCCCGTGTCTGTAAGCGCAACCTCCACTGCCCCCATTGATTTCCGCAGTCATCAAACCTTCATCCAGCTGCTAGAGCAGCTCTATCGCGAGCGGGCCCTCGTACCCTTTGTGGCGGGGCGACCCATTCCCCTGCGCAGCGATGAGGTGCTGATCATCTGTCGGGGGATTGTGCAGCTGTTCACCATTCAGCACGACGGCAGCGAAACGCTGCTTGGCCTGGCTGGGCCGTCGATGCCCATCGGCCTACCCCTAACCACCGTTGACCCCTACTGGGCTACCGCCCTCACTGATGCCGATGTGCTGTCGCTGCCCATGGTCGAAATTGAGGGCTCATCGGTGCTGATGGCGGGCATGTTTCGCAATTTGACTTTGAGAATGCAGCAGGCCGAGGCCTGGCTGGCGCTCTCGGGCAAGCGCCTAGTGGCCGATCGCCTCAAGCACTTTTTGCTGATGCTGGCCAAAGACTTTGGCCATGTTGAGCCCAGCGGCATTCGCATTCCCATGCGGCTGACGCACCATCAGCTGGCCACCGCCATCGGCACTACCCGCGTCACCGTGACTCGCCTGCTGAAAGACTTTAAAGTCGAAGGCTGGCTGACCATCGACCAGCGCCAGATGGTGCTCCAGCTTGACCCTCGCTTTCCGGCAAATCAACTACTAAACCCGATGGCTCAGCGCTAAACAGTTCTGGTTCCGATCAAGGCTCTAACGTTCAGCTAGAGCTGGCTTCAGATCTTCTAAAACTGTCTCTGATTCAGTTTCGCGATGCTGGAGCTGGTGGAAAAACTTCAGCACGGTTTTTCCAGTAGCCCAGCCGGTCAAGGGCTTAATAAATTTGTCTAGCGGGTTGAGATCCACCAGCCAGGACCCAACCTTTACCCCCAGAGGTTCAAGGTGTTTGCCTGCCAGTTCGGCACGGATCAGCTGTTTGGCTTGCAAATGTTGGTAAAGCCACAAAACATCGCTGGTGGCAGGGCAAGGGTCTTGTATGCTTCCCGCTACGGTATCGCGGGTGAAGGAAACCATGGCCGTCAGGTTAAAGAGGCGGCTGCGATCGATCAGATCGAGGGTTTGCTGGCGGGTGGGCTGTACTCCCAGGCCTAAGCGATCGAGCAGGTGCGCCAACGATTTGAGCGGCACTGCGCTGGTGGTATCGCTAATGTCGGGAGCTAAGAGCTGAGTGGGCTGGTTCCAGATGCTGGGGGAAGCGGCTAGGCGATCGCGTAACCACTGAGCATTCTTACCGCCAATCACCTCATCAAGAGTAGTATCCACTGGGTCTAGCTCGACACCGCACAGCAGTTCTAGCAAGGCAATGTATTTGCAGCCCAGGCTGTGGCCCAGCCAGGCATAGCGATCGCTCTGATGATATACCCCAGTGTCGTACCCAACTTCGGCCGCGAACTGCGGCAGGTAGGTTTGCAGTCGTCGCTGTTCCTCTAGCAGGCTTAGGGCGATGCTCCAGTGGCGAAAGCTGAAGCGAAAGGGCATGGCTACGATGGTGTAGCCAGCGTCATACAGCTCGCGCAGCAGGTGGCGATAGCATAGGGTCGGCAAGGAGCCAAAAAATGCTCCGCCAATAAACTGAATCACCCCTTTAGGCTGGGGATGTAGCGCCACCCAACTAAAGGAAACCGGCTGAAAGGTAAAAGGTTTCATTACATTCTTAGCGTTACGGCGGTTTTCATAGGGTTCCTCAGCCGCAGGCAGGCAGAGCTACCAGAGCTGAGGGCATCAAAATTAGGCGGCGCCTACCGGTTGGTCGGCTCCATGCGGATAGGAATTTCCAGCTTGGAGAGCAGATCGCTGACGGTGCTCAGGTTTTCGGCACTGGGGTCTACCTGGGCCAGGGTTTCGGCCAAAACCTCGGCCCGAGCAGTGGGGCTGAGCAGCGATAGGTCAATCATGGGGGGATTGATCAGGTCGGGCAGCACCGGGCGATTGCTAGCCACCTCAGCCACGATGACGGGATCGATGGGGAAGAAGCCGCGATCGGGCTCTACTTCATTGAGGCCCTTACCGCTGGCAAGTTCTAGCGGATAGTTGATCTGGTCAAAGTCACCGCCGCGAGCCGCGAGGTCGTTGGGCAGGAAGGTGCCGCGTACCTCAGGGTTGAGCAGAACCTTGACCGGGCGATCGCTCTGGGGTCTTAAGAACACCCCCCGGCGCAGGGCGGGCAGACGCAGGCGCACAAAGCCGCGAATTTCAACATCGGGGTTAGCCTCATCAAGCAGGCCGGGCCGAGTCAGGTCAGGCAGCAGTTGCACCGAGGCGGTCTGTTTAGCAGGCAACTTAAATCGGGTGGTAAACACTGGAGTCACTGGGCTGGGCATCACCTCGGTCAGTGCTAGCTTGGTGTTTTCGCCAGCGATGTCAATTGCTACAAAAGCATTGCCAGTCAAGGTGCGATCGGGGTCAACCGGGTTGGGGCGGCTGACGTGAAACTCAAGCTGATAGGTAAAGTCGCGGTCTTCTAGATTGGCAATGGTCAGGAAATATCCCTGCACCACGCGGCGGGCCACGGTGGAGTTGGCTGGTGGTGGGGCGATGCGCTTGACCAGCAGCTCAAAGGTAGTAATTTCCATAGGCTTGATTTCACCAAAAAATACGGCTTGCCCCAGCGGCCTACGCACCTGCTAGGAGGTGCCTTTGGTGGTTGGGGTTAGGCCCATTGTGGAATTTACGCCCTAAGGTCGCCGTCACCCGAGCGGGTACTTTTGGGTACGGGATGAGGGCCGGTCGTGACTATCGCATTTCAGGGCCGCTAAGGCGATCGCTGCTGGGTAAATGCGGTGCTCTTGCTGCTGAACGCGGGCCTGAAGTGTCGCGGGGGTATCGTCGGGCTGTACCGGCACCACCGCCTGCATAATTATTGGGCCGCTGTCTACTGCTAGCTCGACCTGGTGTACGGTGCAGCCCGCCACCTTGACCCCCGCTGCCAACGCCTGCTCTACCGCGCGCAGCCCCGGAAAGCTGGGCAGCAGGCTGGGGTGAATGTTCATCACCCGCTGGGGAAATGCGTCAATTAATACCGATGTCACGCAGCGCATCCAGCCCGCCATAATCACCCAATCAGCACTGTGGGCGCGGAGCGTTTCCACAATATCGTTGTCCAGGGCTTCGCGGCTGGGGTATTGGCGGTGGTTCAATAGCATGGTGGGCAGTCCAAGGCGGGCCGAGCGCTCAGCTACCCCAGCCTTGGGGTTGTTGTACACCACCACCTGGACTTGAGCGTGCAGATCGCCCTGCTCGATGGCCTGGGCGATCGCCTCTAAGTTGCTGCCGTTGCCCGAGGCCATAATCCCCAGTTTGAGTGGCTGCTCAAACCGAGGCCAGGGGTCGGGCAGCGGCGGTGAAATCAGGGCGAGGGCATCTGGCATAGCGTCGAGGAACGGGGAAATGAGGTCTATCATATGACAACATAAAAAACCCCTACCTTAGGGGCGAAGGAGCGCGGTTGGTGAAGCAGAGCATACGGCTGGGACTGATCTTTCTCTTGGGCCTGGCGATCGCGGTGACCCTCTCCCTCAGCCCTAGCAGTCAAGGGGCCACTCCCCAGGTTTCTCCAGTCGGGCCGGCTCCTGGCGTTCTTTTGGCCCAGGTCAGCGAGCCCTATCCCGATGAGTCAGCTCCTAGTGACGGGTCAGAACCCGCTAGCCTCAAGTCCTTTGAAGAGACAGTCAAGGGACTGTCCGTTTCTCAAGGGTTGTTCACGGTTTACCACGACCTCCAGCGCAATCGAGCCTTTCTAGGGCTAAAGCCTACCCAGCTCAACCAAAACCTGCTGTTCATCGCCACCCTAGAATCAGGGGTTGGTGAAGCCGGGCTGTTTCGAGGCTGGCCCGTCAACGATTTTGTGGTTCAGTTTCGCCAGATTCCTGACAACCGCTTGCAGGTAGCAATTCCCAACGCGTTTTTCCGCAATCCACAGCCCCAGGCCCAGCAGCTGCTGCGAGAATCCTTCAGCGATTCAGTGCTGACGACCTTACCAATTCAGGCCATCCAGGGCGAAACTGGCGAACTGCTCATTGACCTCAAAGACTGGCTCATCACCCGCGACCCCGCCAATCTAGCCAACCAGTTTCCCTGGGTGCTGGGTAGCTACGCCCTCAACGCCGAGGCCTCTTACCTGGGGCCGGTCAAAGCCTTCCCTGAGAATATTGAGCTAGAGACAGTGCTGGGGTTCTCGGGCGGCAGCAATGGTGCAAACCCCTTTGCCCTGGCCCTCAACAGCATTCCTGACGCACGGGGGTTCAACCTGCGGGTGCGCTATAGCTTGTCGGCTATTCCCACTCATCCTGCCTTTCAGCCCCGACTGGCCGACGAGCGGGTGGGTTACTTTATTAGTGCCTACCGCGCCCCAACCCGCCCCGGCAGCTCAGACCCCTTTGTCCGCTACATTCAGCGCTGGCAGTTAGAAAAACAAGACCCCACCGCGGCCCTCTCGCCGCCCAAAACGCCGCTGGTTTTTTGGATTGAGAACACTACACCCGAGGAATACCGCGCTGCCATTCGCGACGGTATCGAGTGGTGGAATGCCGCCTTTGAGCAGGCCGGCTTTACCCAAGCGATCGAAGTGCGCCAAATGCCCGCCAACGCCGATTGGGACCCTGCCGATGTGCGCTACAACGTGATTCGCTGGTCAGACTCGCTTTACCCCTGGGCTAGCGGACTTGGGCCCTCACGGGTCAACCCTCTAACCGGCGAGATTCTCGATGCTGACGTTGTGCTTGACGCCAGCATTGTGCGCGACATGGCTCTGGAGTACGACACATTCGCCACTCGGGGGGCGATGCCGGACCGAACCGCATCAGGAATCGCCAGTGGTGAAATGGCGCTGTGTGGCCACCCCCTAGGCGATCGCCTGATGGCCCGGCTCACCGCTCAGGCCGTTGGAGGCTCTGCCTCACCCCAGCGCGGCACCCTAGACTACTGCACCAGCCTGCGAGCGGCCCAAACTACTGCTTTTGGCCCCCTAGCGATCGCTACCCTCGCGCCACCGTTTTCAACCCGTGAAGCCAAAGCGGCTTATCTGGAGCAATATCTGCGAGTGCTGACTGCCCACGAGGTGGGTCACGTGCTGGGGCTGCGGCACAACTTCTTGGGCAGCACTATGCTATCTCCCGCCGATCTCAACAACCCGGCCATTACCCAGTCCCAGGGCATGACCAGCTCTATCATGGACTATTTGCCTCCCAACCTGGCCCCCATCGGTCAGCCCCAGGGCGACTACTTTCCAACTCGGCTCGGCCCCTACGATCGCTGGGCCATTGAGTATGGCTACCGCCCGGTCACCAGCCGAGCTACCGCTCAGCGCGAGCTTCAGTCCATTGCCGACCGCGCGTCAGATCCCGCCCTAGCCTACGCCACCGACGAAGACGCCTACACCATGGTCGACCCCAAGTCCAACGCTTGGGATATGAGCAGTGACCCTCTGGGCTACGCCGAGGGGCAGCTGGCGATCGCCAAGGCCATTTGGGATCGTCTCGACTGGTTCTCGGTGAACCCCGGTGAGGGCTACGGCCAGCTGCGCCAGCGGGTGGATTTGGTGTTTTTCTACTACGGCGGCCAGGCCGACACCATGGCCAACTACATCGGTGGCCAGCGCTTTACCCGCACCGACCCCTGGAGTTCGCGGGGGCAACCCCCCTTTGAACCCGTGGCGGCGGTGGAGCAGCGGCGCGCCCTGGCCACCCTCAGCCAGCAGGTCTTTGCCCCCAATGCCCTCAGCCTATCGCCCGAGTTGGTCAACCGCCTGGCTCCCGATCGCTGGTGGCACTGGGGAGAAGATCCATTTAGCGATCGCCTCGACTACCCGATCTACGAGCGCATCGTGTCGACCCAGGCTTTTGCTCTTAGCAATCTGCTGGAGGGCAATCGACTGCTGCGCCTGCGCGATAGCGAATTTAAACATCAAGGGCCAGATCCCTTTACCCTATCTGAGCTGTTTGACACCTTGAACCAAGCGGTTTGGGCCGAAGTGCTGAATTCACCCGCCGAAGCAACGCCCATTTCTAGCCTGCGGCAAGGGCTTCAGCGCCACCACCTCAACACCCTTACCAGCCTAGTGCTGCGGAACCACGGCTCCGGCGAAGGCGTCACTGACTTTTTGGGCTTTGTCGCCCAGGAGGCCACCTTTGGTGCCCCTGAAGAAGCTCGAGTGCTGGCTCGTTACCAGCTGCGGCAGCTTCAGGAGGCGATCGCCCATCACCTCAACCGCCAGGGTCAGCGGCTCGACATGGCAACTCTGGCCTACCTCGAAGATGTGAGCGATCGCATCATTAAGGTGTTAGACGCCCCCCTACGGGGCCAATAAGCCAGATCCAATCTATAAAGATTCAATGATTTTCCCGAAAACAGGTCTGAGTACCCCGTCCCCCAAGGTGCTATTGTGGATCGGGTCAATCTAGTCACGGTCACCGTTGCTTGTAGTCTTGTTGTTGTTTACCTAGGATTTCGGCAACTTCAGCACTGGTTACACCGCCCTCCACCCCAACCAATGTTGACCATTGCCAGGGTCGCCGTCTACTGCTTCAGGCTTGTTTTACCTGGGCACACTGAATTCACTAGTATTTTGGTCGTTCCACGGGTTATCCATGCTGAGTGCGTTAGTCGCTTTCACTCTTTCCCCGCTGTTTGCTCAACTACCGCCGGGTGAAACTACCCCAGCCCCCGAGGCTAAAACCGTTGTCATTCCGCGCGATGGCAGCTACGCCGAGGTCATTCGTTACCAGGAAGTGCGCCCCCTCCCCGGCGGTCTGGATGAAACCCCTGTGTTTAACAGCAACAGCCCCGAAGTCGTGCAGCAGAACGGCATTCTGCTGTCCACCTTTCCCAAGGACGGCATGGCATCCCCCGATGCGCATCTCAACTACGCCTTTAACGGCCGCTTCGATCTCTTTGCCCACCACATCGCCCGGGGGGTGAATGCTGACGATCGCCGCACCCTATTCATGGGCGTTGTGGTGTACAACCCCGGCGACGAACCGATCGATATCACCATTCACCAGGGAGTCAGCTACCTCAGCCAAGAGGCCCCCTTCATCAATCTGCCCGATGCTCGACTCAGCTCGAACGGCAGTGTCTATGCTGGCCCCGGCAGCCGCACCACCACCGAAATTTTGCGCGGGGACAACCAGTCCCATTGGCCCGATCGCATTACGTTGCCACCTGGCCATGTGCAACTGCTGATGAACACCCCCATCCCGCTGCGATCACTCACCGTACCGGTCAACGGCAGCTATCCCCAGGGAGGCGTCATTCCCAAGCCGCCCATACGTCCTATTACCCTGACCGCCGCCGATGCCCAAATTAACCCTGAAACCGGCGGCGACACCGCTGCACTGCCGCGTCCCCTAGCCCCGCGCCCCATTCCCAGCAATGGTCGCACGTCGATGATGTATCTCTCCAGCAGCGGCCCTGTGCACGTGGCCAGCCTGGCTCGATATGCCGATGTGATGCCCAACGGCAACGAGCGTGTGCCCACCCTGCAAGATTGGCTTCAGGTGCTGAAGCAGGGCAACCTCGCTGGCCCCCGCGATATTCCTCCCTCTGACCCCTCAACCTATCGGTTTGGACGGTTTTACTACGGTCGAGTGGCCGGGGTTGCCAAAGGTGCTAGCTGGAAAGCTACTCTCACCGACTCCCCCGACACCGACGTGTTGACGATTCCGGCCCCGGGCAATGCCTTCTCCTACGTAATTAGCTCTGTCGATCGCAACACCTTTGGCACCGGGCAAATTCAGAGCGCTCCCATGGTGGCTCGTTACCCCGATACTGCTTACCGTGCCCACGGCAACTACGGTGTGCGCTACAGCCTCAAGCTGCCGTTCTACAACGATCGGGGCGTCGAGCAAGCCATTACCCTTAAGTTTCAAACCCCTATGCGCGACGAGGAACTGGTCCAAGGACTGCGCTTTCGTCGTCCCCCCGAAGACCGAGTGTTCTTTCGGGGTACTGTGCGGCTCAAGTTTAGAAATCAGATGGGGCTAGAGCGCACTCACTACGTTCACCTAGTCCAGCGTCGGGGGCAGGAGGCTGAAGCTCTGCTAAAGCTGAATATTCCCGCCGAAGCCCGCCAAGACCTCGAGGTTGATTTAGTCTATCCTCCCGATGCCACTCCGCCCCAGGTGCTCACGGTACTCAACGACGGCGTGCCCGCAGTGTTTGAAGCCGAGACCATTGAGGCTCCTGCCACTCCTGCCCTCAGCCGCGATCGCTAAACTTCAAGCCGCATTCTTCTCAGACTTCTTGCAGGGGCCAACGGCGGCAGGTCAGTTAGAGCACTGCCCTGGCTTGGACTTATTCAACGGACTCCCACAGCTCTTCAGGCATAGTGCGAAGCTGGCGTGAAACCAGATTGGGTTTGAACACGGCGGGGTCAGCGTCATCGTGAAGGATTAAAAATCTCGCAGCTGTGAGGTTGTTTAGCATGGCTTGTATGGCGGCAGGCTCTGCCTGGGTATGGGCCATAATATTGGCCAGGGATGCACCTCGCTGACGCAGAAGCCAGTTTAATAAAGTCCGCTGGTTGATAGTCGGCGCAACAGAGGGCAGCCTCTGAACCAGCGTCAAGGGGACGTACGGGGCATTTGAGGTATGGGCTGTTGGTGTAGTACTGGCAGCGGAAACAAGGTACTTGGTGCAAGCGCCGCAGCCGTTGGATGCCATCGCTAACGGCCAGCAAAATCGCCAGTACAAAGACCAACACCATAGCCCAGATGCCGAGGGGCACTACGATCGCAAGCAAGATATCGACAGAAAGCATAGAACCTCGCTAAAAGCAGTGGCGGAGACTAGGAAACTGTTCTGACACCCTGAGGTGCGACTAGCAGGTTGTCGTTCGTTCCCCAAAAACTCAAAATCTGGCTAGCGACAGGATGGGGATGCAGCGCATGAAAAAAGTGGCGGCCTGGAAATAGAGCTGTGCGATCGCTCTCCTTGAGCCAGGGCTGCCATCCTTGAATTTGGGTGGGGTCAACGACAGCATCTGCTTCACCACCGCAGACGAGCAGAGGCACCGCTACGCTGCCGGGGCAGAGGCTGACCCGCTTCAGCAGCGAGTGGGGCGATACTGAGTGCAGCAAATCCTGCTCTAACAGGTTGATCCAGCCTCGTAACAAAGGCTGTGATTGGTGGCCAAATAGGCTATAGACCATTTGAGTTAGCACCTGCCGCCGCTTGCAGGGCAGTTGTTCGAGTTGAGCATAGTAGTGGGCTTGCCAATCGACCATCGGGTTAACGCCGACCGAGAGCAGCGTTAACGACTTGACCCGATGGGGATTTTGACGGCTGTAGAGCAGTCCCACCAACCCACCTAGGCCATGGCCCATCAGGTGCACCGGTCGGTTGTGACCTTTGAGGTAGTCGTGCAATAGGGTGACAGCGACATCGAGGGAACTGGGCTCATCAGGGGTTTGACGGTAGGCCCAGTGGGCAACTTCAACATGGCGAGTTAGGCAGCCCAGCAGCTTTTGGTCAAATCGCTCAAAACTGCGACTGACGTTGAGCCACAGGGCATCGGGGCAGGTGGGTACAGTCATGGGATACACAATCTCTGGATGTTATTTTTAAGTAGGGAATGCACTTTGGCTCTGGGCTAGTAATGCCCTGCAGCCGCAAAGGAAAGCTAAACGCCAAAGGCTGACTTTAGTTGGGTGACCCAGGTTTTGATGCGATCGCATGTCAGCTCGGCCTGGTTGTCTTCATCGATAGCTAGACCCACAAATTTGCCATCTTGAACGGCCTTAGACTCGTTGAAGTCGTAGCCATCAGTAGGCCAATGGCCAACGGTAGCGGCCCCTAACGCGGTGATTTTCTCGGCCAAAATGCCCATGGCATCCTGAAAGTTGTCGGCATAGCCCACCTGATCACCAGCGCCGAAGTAAGCCACCTGCTTGCCACTAAAATCAATGGCCTCGAGTTCATCGTAGAAGCCTTCCCAATCCGATTGCAGTTCGCCAATATTCCAGGTGGGGCAGCCGATGACAATGCAGCTATAGTCGGCAAAGTCGTCGGGGCTGGCGTCGGCAATGTCATGCAGGGTGACCACGCTTTCACCCCCAAACTCAGTCTGAATTGCCTCCGCTAGGGTCTCGATGTTGCCGGTTTGGGTGCCAAAAAATAGGCCAATTTTAGTCATGGAAAATATTGTCCTGGTTTAACGTGAGTAGCGGCATGAGGAAAGGGGGGCAGGATGTTGGAGCCCTATGTGCCCCCCAAGAGAGGAGAAGTTAACCCAACGCTACGATTCGACGGCGCTCAGAGCCTTTTCTACTCGGCGAAAGTCGAACCCAATGGCGCGCAGGGCATGCCACAGATGGCCCTGCAAGAAGAAGAACGCCAAAATAAAGTGGGCATTGGCTAACCAGCAGCGCGAGGTGTGGGCATTCAGCGGTAGCACCACAGTGTCGACGAAGTAGGGCATGACGCCGAGCTTGATGGCCAAGGGCGGGCCATAGAACTCCACCGGATAAGCCAGGGTGTTCACCGCGCAGAAGTAGGCCGCTCCAAATCCCGCCAGGGCAATGCCACCCAGGGAGTAGGACAAAATTGCTTCACCCGAAAACAGCAGCACGTTCTTAGCCCACTTCAGCGGCGGCACCAGAATGTGCCAGATGCCCCCAGCAATCAGCAGCACCCCGACAAACAGGTGGCCGCCCACCAGATCCTCGAGATTGTTTATGCTGGCAAAGTGGGTTTGATAGCCATAGATCACTAGCGGGTCGAGGGTCGGCTGTACCAGCCGCACGGTTTGAGTCGTGGCGTCGTAGAGACCGCCCCAGGTGGTGGCTTTGGCCACGAGCAGCAGCGCGCCGGCCCCCAGAAACAGCAGGTGGTGGCCCAAAATCAGCCCCAGCTGAGCCGGGTTATCCCACTCGAAGTGAAACTTGCGGGCCTGCCCCTTGGCGTCTTTTAAGTTTGCGGGGGCTTTGAAGGTGTGAAACAGTGCCCCGGCCCCTAACACTGCGGAGGCAATTAGGTGAACTGCCCCCACCACAAAGTAGGGATAAACATCAATAACGTCACCACCATCACCAACGCCCAACCCTAGAGTGGCTAGGTGAGGCAGCAAAATTAGCCCCTGCTCACCCATCGGCATAGTCGGGTCAAACCAGGACAGCTCAAATAGGGTGAAGGCCCCAGCCCATAAGGCAATGAGCGCTACTTGGCCCACATGGGCAGCAATAAAGAATCCCGACAGGTTTGCAAAGCGGGCATTACCGGCCCACCAGTCATAGCTCACTTCGGGATTGCCATAGGTTTGCATAGCTAATGAATCCTTACTAAAGTCAGAATCAGTACGCGCTTATTGAGAAGAAAACTCAATAAGGAGATTTGACCACAGATCGGAATCATTCTCAATAGCTAGAGATTAAGTTTTGTTGCGCAGACGTAGGGTTCTATGTCCTGAAGCGCGGTGCGAAGAGCGGTGTAAGAATATCCCAATGACTCATCAAACCCCTAAGCAGCCTGTGACGGCCGAAAGGCGGGAGCTATTGGTTCATAGTTTCAACAAGGCTGGCTGAAGCGATCGCCCCCATCCCGTTCACAAAGAACAAGACAAGGGCGATCGCTCCCTACCCTCACTATCGAGACTAGCTATTGAGAAAAGTCGTATTCTCGAATCTCTAAGCGGCAGCCGTCTTGAAGGTTGAGGGCCCGCTTAATTGGGTTGATGTCTCTAAATCCTTCAGCCCCTTGCTGCTTCAGGCTAGTTTCAAATCGTTCGGCAAACTGCGAAGCACAGGGGCTGCGGCTGTCTTTCAGACGGTCTAAATGGCTTAGGGTCGTATCCATATCCCAGACTTCCACGGAGTTGTGCAGCTGTTCCCACAGGCGGTTTTCCCGGCTACTGGTAGCTGTACGAAGCTGGTAGCGATCCAAGATGCGGTAGGCCAACCAAAAGCTAGCGCTCAAAATTACCGCCATGCCTAGTGAAATTAAGCAGCCAGCCAGGGGGGTGCGCCGAGTCAATCGCCCTGCAGGCTGGGGCAACGGCTCGGCGTTGAGCTGCCTGTAGTAATCCACGAACTGAGGCATCTGATCGAGAAACCAAATCTCTATGCCCTTCGGCTGAATTTGCTCAGCGATGGCCTGGGCAGACTCCCAGTCTTCCTCGGGGGTGAGCCCGGCAATTACCGATCGCTGGTCAGGGAAATGCGGCTGGTGGAGCTGAATTTTGTCAACTGTCGCCCACAGGTCGGCTGGCGTGAGGGTAGGGGGGCAATAGATAGCGTAGGCCGGTGTCAGCAGGTCTACGACCCCCTCTTCGGGACAGGGTACCTGCCGATAAACGCTGTGGCCATAGTCTTCTAACCAGCGCCCTAGCGCGGTTCGAAGGTCTTCTGCATTGGCAAGTTCTATGGCAACGGTCACGGTCGGCTCACGGAGATATAGTTCTTATGTACTAATACTAAAGCGAGATCTAGGATTGGGATCGAAAATCGCTAGAACGCTTAGCCGCTAACAGGTTTGTTCTGCAACAGTTCTGCAATGATAGAGCGATTTTTTTAAAGCGGTTGCGTCATTTTGCTGGTTGACCCCAGCAATTTGCCGAACCATGCCCTAGGCTATAAGATAAGATTAAGTAATGTAAATAATCTCTAAGGAAAAACTATTGTCTATGATTTTTGCTGCTGGTGGTTCATCGCACTCTTAAAGCCGAGATAGCGGACAAACGCTAAACCCGACCCGTTTCCGACGGTTCTCCTCACTGCAGAGTATGCGTGCATCTACGTAAAGTATTACTAACCCAGTAGGCCCATATATTCATGCTTTGGGGGTCCATGGCCCCAACATCGCCACAGTCGCAGCCCGTTCTTGCTCAGTCAATTTCGGCTCTCTGTCACTCCTCACGCCATTGGTACTGACTTAACTGCCATGTTTGAACATTTCACTAATACCGCGATCGCCGTCATCATGAAGGCCCAGGAAGAGGCCCGTCGGCTGCGCCACAACTTTGTCGGCACCGAGCAACTGCTGCTGGGCCTGATTAAAGAAGAATTGACTCTATCGGCTAAAGTGCTGGGCGAGTTTGGCGTCAACATCAACGATGCTCGTGCCGAAGTTGAGGCCATTATTGGCCGCGGCAGCGGCAGCGTACCGCCCGAAATTCCCTTCACGCCCAAGGTTAAGCAGGTGTTTGAGCAGGCCTTTCAAGAGGCCCGCAAGATGGACTCACCCTACATTGAGCCCGAGCACCTGCTGCTCAGCCTTTGCCAAAATACGGAGAGCGTCGCCTACCGGGTACTGACCAACCTTGGGGTTGACCCGGCCAAGGTGCGCACCCGTATCATTCAAGATATTGGCGAAGTAGCCGCTACGCCTGCTGGTAGTCGTCGCGAGAGCGATCGCGACAGCTCCCGCAAGCCCGGCAAAATTCTCGCTGAGTTTGGCCATGATCTGACGGCCAGAGCCGCCGCCGGTAAAATCGACCCCGTGGTGGGCCGCGCCAAGGAAATTGAGCGCGTCGTGCAAATTCTCGGTCGTCGTACCAAGAACAACCCCATTTTGGTGGGCGAGCCAGGGGTTGGCAAAACGGCGATCGCCGAGGGCCTGGCCCAGCGCATTGTCAACCAAGACGTGCCCGAAGCGCTGATTAATAAGCGCGTCATCAGCCTCGACATGGGCTCCCTGGTCTCGGGCACTCGCTTTCGGGGCGATTTTGAAGAGCGCCTCACCCAGCTCGTGCAGGAGGTACGCGAAGACCCCGATGTGGTGCTGGTGATCGACGAAATCCACACTCTGATTGGAGCTGGTTCCCTCGAAGGCGGGCTCGATGCTGCCAACATGCTCAAGCCCGCCCTGGCGCGGGGCGAGATGCAGTGCATTGGGGCCACCACCATCGATGAGTTCCGCAAACATATTGAGCGCGACGCTGCCCTAGAGCGACGCTTTCAACCCGTCACCGTGAGCCCGCCCTCCGTGAGCGAGACCATTGAGATTCTCCAGGGGGTGCGCAGCCGTTACGAGCAGTTCCACCAGGTGAACTTTACTGATGCGGCGCTAGAGGCTGCTGCCAAGCTGTCGGATCGCTATATCAGCGATCGCCATCTGCCCGACAAGGCCATCGACCTGATCGATGAAGCAGGTTCCCAGGTAAAGCTGCGGTTCATGCCCAAGTATCCCTCTAAGGAACTCAAGCAGCAGCTGCGCCAGGTCAACAAAGAGCTGGATGAAGCTATTCAGCTGCAAGAGTTTCCCAAGGCCAAAACCCTGCGGGAGCAGCGGCAGGCGCTAATTCAGCAGCTCCAGGCCGACATTCCCGAGTACGGCGAGGCGGTGACCGATAGCTCACCAGCCCTGCCCAATGTCGATGAAGACAACATTGCCGACATCGTGGCCGCCTGGACGGGCATTCCGGTGAACCGGATGACCGAAACCGAGGCCGTGCGCCTGCTTCACCTCGAAGATGTGCTCCACGAGCGGGTGATTGGCCAGAACGAAGCCGTGGTTGCTGCCGCTAAAGCAATTCGTCGGGCGCGCTCGGGCTTAGCCAGCGGCGATCGTCCCATTGCTAGCCTGGTGTTTTCTGGCCCCACTGGGGTCGGTAAAACCGAGCTATCCAAGGCCTTAGCTGTGGCGCTATTTGGCTCTGAAGAGGCGATGATTCGCCTCGATATGTCGGAGTTCATGGAAAGCCACACGGTGTCGAAGCTGATTGGTTCGCCTCCGGGCTTTGTGGGCTATGACGAAGGCGGTCAGCTCACCGAAGCGGTGCGTCGCCAGCCCTATAGCGTCATCCTGATGGACGAGATCGAGAAGGCTCACCCCGAGGTCTTTAACGTGCTCTTGCAGGTGCTCGACGACGGGCGACTGACCGACGCCAAAGGACGGGTGGTGAGCTTCAAGAACACCTTAATCATCATGACCTCAAACATTGGCTCTCAAGTGATTGAGAAGGGCGGTGCTGGTCTGGGCTTTGACTTTGCTATCACCGACGCGGCCACTACCCAGTACAACAACATCCGCAACCTGGTCAATGAGGAGATGAAGCAGTACTTCCGTCCGGAAATGCTGAACCGGATCGATGAGATTATCGTCTTCCGTCAGCTCACCCGCGACGAGGTCAACCAGATTGCCGATCTGATGCTCGATCAGGTCAACCAGCGCATTGCCGATCGCCAAATGGCGGTCACCCTGTCCGACGCCTTTCGGACGCGGCTGGCAGGCGAGGGCTACGACCAGCGCTATGGGGCACGCCCCATGCGTCGGGCGATCGCTCGTCTGGTAGAAGACACCCTGGCCGAGGCTATTCTGTCTGGCACTCTAGAGGAGGGCGATCGCGCCCATCTCGACATTGACGAGGCCGGTAACCCCATTGTTACCCCCCAGCGCGAGCCAGCTCTGGTAGGATAACCCTGGACGTTGCTGCCAGTCTGCTGAACCATGGTGAATCTCCCCCCCGACCCGCCCAACCCGTCTGACGCTAGTCGCCGCGTCGGTGACACTGTGCCCCGTGCGCGTCGCACCCTTGAGCCTGACGAGCTGTTGGCGGTAGTGCTGGCCTTCTTGGGTATAGGCTCCATCCTGTGGTGGGGCCTGACCCGCAGCCAGGGGCTATTGGCTGACCCGGATCTGCTGTCGCGTCGGGTCGAGGAGCCGTCTTCCCTCGCCCAGGCAGAGCCGGAGGGGACGCAGGAAGATTTTGAACCGCGCACCTTTGAACGGGGCGATCGCCCTCAGCGGGAGATCCCTGCTGAGCGACCGAGTTTTGACCAGGAAGATCGGCGCTCTTCAGTGGTTCCTGGGGAATCACCGTCGGGTGTCGTGCTTCCAGTTAATCCTAATGAGGCGCCGAACGACCCCTCAACCGAGGTCGTTGAGTCTACTCAACCCATTGATATTTCTGACGTACCGACTACCCACTGGGCCTACCCCTTCATCAAGCCCATGTTTGATGCTGGATATCTGCCCGATTTCCCCGAGAGCAGCTTTCAGCCGGATCAACCCCTGACCCGAGCTGAGCTAGCAGCCTTCCTCAGCCAAGCCTTTGGGGATGTCCCACGAGAGGGCTCAGTGCGAGCCTTTGTCGACGTGCCCAGCAATTACTGGGCTGCCCCCGCGATCGATAGCGCTATCTCCCAGAACTTCATGAACGGCTACCCCGAGGGTGACTTTCGCCCCGATCAGGCGGTGCCCCGCTACGAGGTGCTAGTCTCCCTGGTCTCGGGTCTGGGACTGGCTGCCCCACCCGCACCAGACCAAACGCTACAAGCCTTTATTGACTCCGGTTCGCTGCCCGCCTGGGCTCGGCCCAAGGTGGCTGCCGCCGCCGAAAACACCCTGGTGGTGAACTACCCCAACCGCGACCAGCTCAAGCCAGCCCAGGCGGCTACCCGCGCCGAGATTGTGGCGATGATTCACCAAGCTCTGGTGCAGCAGGGTGAGCTACCGGCGGTGGAGTCGGAGTATGCGGTGCCCTAAGGGGTGGGGGGTGGATGGGTGAGGGGTTATTGCTCAATCACACAGCAAGATTGCTCAAGGCAGACTCAGGAGTCTGCTTCTAAACCCGCTAACTCCCTACCCCCTTCACATTTCCTTCATCCTCCGCTCCACTCAGCATAATTTCTATGCCTTGATCCCACCGTCTGATAGACTGGGAAATCGAGATGGGGAACGCGAAACCCACTAAATATAGGCAGTTTGGAGGATTGATCCCGTGGAAAGTACCCTCGGTCTTGAGATTATTGAGGTTGTCGAACAGGCTGCGATCGCATCGGCCCGCTGGATGGGCAAAGGCGAAAAAAACATCGCTGACCAGGTGGCAGTCGAAGCCATGCGGGAGCGCATGAACAAAATTCACATGCGCGGTCGCATCGTGATTGGCGAGGGCGAGCGGGACGATGCTCCGATGCTCTACATCGGTGAAGAAGTGGGCATTTGCACCCAGCCCAATGCTACCGATTTCTGCAACCCCGACGAACTGCTAGAAATTGACATTGCCGTTGACCCCTGCGAAGGGACCAACCTGGTTGCCTACGGCCAGAATGGTTCTATGGCCGTGCTGGCTATTTCTGAGAAGGGTGGTCTGTTCGCTGCCCCCGACTTCTACATGAAGAAGCTGGCGGCTCCGGCCCAGGCCAAGGGTAAGGTTGACATCAACAAGTCGGCCACCGAAAACCTGAAAATTTTGGGCGAGTGCCTCGATCGCGGCATTGATGAACTGGTTGTAGTGGTGATGAAGCGCGATCGCCACAACGACCTGATCAAAGAGATCCGCGATGCTGGCGCCCGCGTCAAGCTAATTGCCGACGGCGACGTCGGTGCGGCTATCGCCTGCGCCTTCTCTGGCACCAACACCCACGCGCTGATGGGCATCGGTGCTGCGCCCGAAGGGGTGATCAGCGCTGCAGCCATGCGCTGCCTGGGTGGCCACTTCCAAGGTCAGCTAATCTACGACCCCGCCGTGGTTAAAACCGGCCTGATTGGCGAAAGCAAGGAAGCCAACATTGCTCGCCTCAACGAAATGGGCATCACCGACATCGATAAGGTCTACGATGCTCACGAGCTGGCCTCGGGCGAAACCGTGCTGTTTGCTGCCACCGGCATCACCCCCGGCGAATTAATGGAAGGGGTGCGCTTCTTCCACGGCGGCATGCGAACCCAGTCGCTGGTCATCTCTAGCCAGTCCAAGACCGCTCGCTTTGTGGACACCATCCACATGGTTGACCAGCCCAAGGCTCTCCAACTGCACTAGGCGCTCTTGGGCCTAGCAGATGCTCGATTTGATCCCCCCTACCTCCTTAATAAGGAGGGTGAAGAGGCTGCCTTGAATAGCAGGCTCTGGAGGGTTCTAGCCCTGGCAAATAAACACTGATGGGCGCAAAAACGTTTTAGAGTACAGGTTAAATTCGTTAGCCTAGAGATGCGGGATCCTCGCATCTCTTTTTTTTGGCCTTGTTCACAGTTTTTGATGGACTTTTGTTGAGTTTCCTTGAGTCGGGTCCTGTTTATCTCTAAGTTCGAACATATTGGCAATTGTGTATGCAGCAATCTTGGGGCGGCCCTTTACAGGCGACCAGGCTCTCCCGAAGGATCTGTCAACACCATAAAATTAGGTGACTACTAAACGCGTGGAGGAAGAATGAATATCGCCGTAATTGGCCTGAGCCACAGAACCGCCCCGGTGCAAATTCGCGAAAAACTTAGCATTCCGACGGCTCAGACAGGTGATGCGATCGCCCATCTCACCCACTGTCCCCACATCGACGAAGTCTCCATCCTCAGCACCTGCAACCGTCTCGAAATCCACATCGTGACTGAGGAAACCGAGCAGGGCATTCGTGAAGTAACTCAGTTTCTCTCCGAGCACAGCGGCCTGCCCCTCCACGAGCTGCGCCAGCATCTGTTCATCCTGCTGCATCAAGATGCCGTCAACCACTTAATGCGGGTAGCAGCGGGCCTCGACAGCCTGGTGCTGGGTGAAGGGCAAATTCTTGCCCAGGTGAAGCACGCCCACCAGCTGGCCCAGCAGCACAAGAGCATTGGCCGGGTGCTAGACCGCCTGTTGAAGCAATCCCTCACCGCTGGCAAGCGCGTACGCAGCGAGACCAGCATTGGCACTGGAGCCGTCTCCATTAGCTCCGCCGCCGTAGAGCTGGCCCGCATGAAGGTGCCCCACCTGAACAGCTGCCACATCAACATTCTGGGCGCGGGCAAGATGGCTCGTCTGCTGGTGCAGCACTTAGTTTCTAAAGACGCCTCCTGCACCATCACCATTCTCAACCGCACCATCGATCGCGCCAACGAGCTGGCCAAGCAGTTCCCTGATGCCAACATTCGCACGGGCACCCTCGACTTGATGCTGGAGACGGTGGAAGCCTGCGACGTGGTGTTTACCTGTACTTCGGCCACCGAGCCAATTCTGGATCGCGACAATCTGGCTCCGCTAGTTAACAATCGCACCCTGATGGTGTTCGACATCTCGGTGCCCCTCAACGTTCACACCAACGCCAATGAGCTGGACAACGTCCACGCCTTTAACGTAGATGACCTAAAAGCCGTGGTAGCCCAAAACCAGGCTAGCCGTCGCCGCATGGCTATGGAGGCCCAGGTGCTGCTCGACCAGGAGGTAGAGAGTTTTATGGACTGGTGGCGTTCCCTCGACACTGTGGGTACGATCAGCAGCCTGCGGAGCAAGGTCGAGACCATTCGCGAGCAGGAGCTAGAGAAGGCTCTGTCGCGCCTAGGTAGCGAGTTTGCCGAAAAGCATCAGGAGGTGATCGAGGCCCTCACCCGGGGCATCGTCAACAAGATTCTCCACGACCCTATGGTGCAGCTGCGCGCCCAGCGCGACATTGAGGCCCGCAAGCGCGCTATGCAGACCCTCCAGGTGCTATTTGACCTAGAGACTACTTCCAACGAGAAGTACAGCTAGCGTCATTAGCAACCAAGTTTTCAGGGCAAGCGAAAGATCTCAGGGCTGCTAAGGCTCTGGGATCTTTCGCTTGTCACCAGAACGTCCAACAGGCGATGTAATATATCCAGCATCCCAATGTTGGCTTAAGCGTACATGGCAACTCCCTTTCGCGTTGGTGTGGCAGGCCCGGTGGGCTCAGGCAAGACAGCCCTGGTTGATAGCCTATGCAAGGCGCTGCGCGATCGCTACTCCATCGCCGTAGTCACCAATGATATTTACACCCAAGAAGACGCCCAGTTCTTGGTGCGCAGCCAGGCGCTCAGCCCCGATCGCATCGTCGGGGTCGAAACCGGCGGTTGCCCACACACCGCCATCCGCGAAGATGCCTCAATGAACCTAGTGGCGATCGAAGATCTTGAAGCCCGTTTCAATCCCCTCGATCTGGTGTTTGTGGAGAGCGGCGGCGACAACCTGGCTTCCACCTTTAGCCCTGAACTGGTCGATTTGACCCTATATGTTATCGATGTAGCAGCTGGGGACAAAATTCCCCGCAAGGGCGGGCCGGGAATCACTAAATCTGACTTTTTGGTGATTAACAAAATTGATTTGGCTCCAATGGTGGGTGCCAGCCTAGAGGTGATGGAGCGAGACACTCTCAAGATGCGGGGCGATCGCCCTTTTGGTTTCACCAACCTCAAAACCCAGGCGGGTCTGACCGCTATTATCGACTTCATTAGCTACCACGCGGCGGTTGAACCAGTGGCGTCAGTTCCTTAGCTGAAGAGGGTTTGAGAGCGTAGTGCAGAGCGTTGGCAAAGCTCGGTTTGGGTGTAGAACCGAAATATTTCTGGCGATCACCCTAAAATCCGCCTTTAGAAAGAGGTCATTCTAGGTTGTACATCTCAGAAACGTTACAAAGAAGTTGAGGCATTTGGTACCCTAGGCTACATTTACTGCCAATCACACCTCCTAATATCCACTCTGACGGTCTACGTAATTTCTCGATCAGACAAGTCTTCCATTAAAGAGTCAGGAGCGAGGTTGAATGGTAACTCGATTTAATCGACGTAAGTTTTTGGTGTACGGGTCTGCGACCCTGGGCACCTCTCTGCTGCTCAAAGCCTGTGGCGGCAGCACCACCACCGATACCAGTTCCACCGATGCGGGCACCGACGACACTGCCGCCGCCGATGGCGAAACCATCAAGGTGGGCATTCTTCACTCCCTCAGCGGCACCATGGCCATCAGTGAAACAACTGTGGTCGATGCTGAGATGCTAGCCATTAAAGAAATCAACGCCGCTGGTGGCGTCTTGGGCAAGCAAATTGAGGCCGTCACAGAAGATGGCGCTTCTGACTGGCCTACCTTTGCTTCAAAGGCCGAAAAGCTGATTGATGACGACCAAGTGGCCGTCGTGTTTGGCTGCTGGACCTCAGCTAGCCGTAAGGCCGTGCTGCCCGTGTTCGAGTCAAAAGACCACATGCTGTGGTACCCCGTGCAATACGAGGGCCAAGAGTGCTCTAAGAACATCTTCTACACCGGGGCGGCCCCCAACCAGCAGATTGAGCCGGCGGTAGATTGGCTGCTCGAGAACAAGGGCAAAGACTTCTTCCTGGTGGGTTCTGACTACGTCTTCCCCCGCACCGCCAACACCATCATCAAAGAACAGCTAAAGGCTAAGGGCGGCAACACCCTGGGTGAAGACTATCTGCCCTTGGGCAACACCGAAGTCACCCCCATCATTACCAAAATTAAGGCTGCCATGCCCGACGGCGGCGTGATTTTCAACAGCCTCAACGGTGACAGCAACGTGGCCTTCTTCAAGCAGCTTCAGGGCGCGGGCATGGGGCCAGACCTCTATCCTGTGATGTCGGTGAGCGTGGCAGAAGAAGAAGTTCGCCAGATTGGCCCCGAGTTTCTGGTGGGCCACCTGGCATCCTGGAACTACTTCCAAACCGTTGAAACCCCCGAAAACGAAAAGTGGGTCGCCGACTTCAAAACCGAGTTTGGCGATGACCGAGTGACCAACGACCCCATGGAAGCCGCCTACATCATGGTTTACCTGTGGAAGCAGGCTGTAGAAGCCGCTGGCACCTTTGAAATTCCTGAGGTGCGAGCGGCGGCCTACGGTCAGAGCATGGCGGCCCCCGAAGGTACTGTGACGATGAACGCTAACCACCACCTGTCTAAGACTGTGCGGCTTGGGGAAGTCATGGATGACGGCATGTTCAAAATTGTGTCGGAAACCGACGGCCCGATTGATCCGGAGCCCTGGAACCAGTTTGTGCCTGACACCATTGGTTTTGCCTGTGACTGGTCTGACCCCGCTAAGGGCGGCAAGTTTGAGGTCTAGGGCTAGGCTGTAGCCGCGATCGCGGTGCTGTCGAACGGTAGTTTGGCGGGGGTGCAGCAAGCTGTATCCCCGCTCTTCGTATAGGGTCGATCAGATTTTTAGGTAAGCACCTATTCTTGCTATTCGGTGGGTTGCTAGAAGATTGAACCCCTCAGCCTAGAGCTTTGGACTTTTGCCTAGCTAATTTCCCAAACGGGTAAAGGGTTGAAACAGCCCCCAGTGACGGTAAAAATCAAACCTTTAAGCAGGCGAAAACTGTAAAAGGTGAACATTTCTTCTTTGTGGGGCGCCTTAGTATTCCACTGAGATTGTGCCCGGTTCTTTTGGTGGGCCAATTAACATTTGTTAAGTAGCGCGTTGTTCCTAAATCGGTAAAGGCTGTGTTGGAAGGCTTAATTGGTGGCCTTTTTAATGGCATTAGCATTGGTGCGGTGCTATTGATTGTGGCGTTGGGCTTAGCCATTGTATTTGGCTTGATGGGGGTCATTAATCTGGCCCACGGCGAACTGATGATGTTTGGGGCTTACACCACTTTTGTGGTGCAAAATGTGGCAAAAAGCATTGGGGGGATTGCTCCCGATCTATACATTTTTGCGGCCCTGCCTCTGGCATTTTTGGTGGCCGCATCGCTGGGCTTGCTGCTAGAACGAACGGTGATTCGCTATCTCTATGGACGTCCCCTGGAAACGCTGCTGGCCACCTGGGGGGTGAGCCTGATTTTGATTCAGTTCATCCGCAGCGTGAGCCTGCCGATGGTGATTGGCCTGGGCATTTTTGCGGTGTTGTTCTTGGTCGGTCGCTGGGTGCTGACGCGCTACACCGACTGGGAGCGCATTCAATCCTGGGCAAACCCGGTGTTTTTGGGGCTGTCGGCGGCGATCGCAGTGCTGGCCTGGATTTTGATTGGCAACGCTGGCAGTGCTAAGTTCTCGCGGGCCTGGTTTAGCACCCGCAACGTCGATGTCACGCCGCCCAGCTGGCTGCGAGGCGGTATCACGCTGGGCAATACGCTGCAATTTCCCTCCGCCCGACTGTTCATTATTGTGCTCACCATTCTTTGCCTAGTGGCGGTTTACTGGTTTCTCAACGGCACGGCATGGGGACTACGGATTCGCTCTGTGACCCAAAATCGGGGCATGAGTGCCTGCTTGGGTATTCCAACTGGGCAGGTGGATGCGATTACGTTTGCTTTGGGGTCTGGGCTGGCGGGGATAGCCGGGTGCGCGGTGACGCTGCTAGGTTCGGTGGGCCCTAACCTGGGGGCCAACTACATTGTCGATGCCTTCATGGTGGTGGTGGTGGGCGGGGTCGGCAAGCTGGTGGGCAGCATTGTGGCGGCGCTCGTGATTGGCATTACGACCTACCTTGTTGGGTCGGGCACGATGGCGCTGCTGTTTCCGCCTACAGGCTTCTTTCAGCCCGCGATCGACTTCTTCACGTTCTTTGCCACAACCAGCATGGCCAAGGTGATGGTGTTTGCGTTGATTATTGCCTTTTTGCAGGTGCGGCCCGCTGGGCTGTTCCCGCCGAAGGGCCGTTCGGTGGAGCTATAGGGCTATGACTACAGATATGGCCGTTCAACCGCGCCGCGCTGCTAAGGCCAGCCAAAAGCGCAAGTTTATGATTGAGGCGATCGCGGTCATTGCGATCGCCCTCATTCTGATTTTGATCATGCCAATGCTGCTGACGGGCTTTCGGCTGAATCTGCTGGGGCGCTTTTTGGCCCTCGGTATAGTGGCTTTGGGGGTCGATTTAATCTGGGGCTTCACGGGCCTGCTCAGTCTGGGCCACGGCATCTTCTTTGGCCTGGGGGGCTATGCCTTTGCCATGTACCTAGAGTTAAATACTCTGGGCGAGGGGCAACTGCCAGAGTTCTTTGGGCTCTACGGGGTGACGGAGTTGCCCTGGTTTTGGCAGCCGTTCAACTCGCTACCGTTTACGCTGCTAGCGATTTTTACCATACCGGCGATCGTGGCGGGGCTGCTGGGCTATCTGGTGTTCCGCAACCGCATTCGCGGGGTCTACTTCTCGATTTTGACCCAGGCCGCCCTGGTGGTGTTTTTTAACCTGTTCAATGGTCAGCAAAAGTTGATCAACGGCACCAACGGTCTTAAAACCTCCACCTCAGTGTTCATGAATCAGCAGGTGGGTAGCGACGGCATGCGGATGTTCTTTTACATCAGCACCGTCATTGCGCTGATCGCCATGTATGCCCTCTGCCGTTGGCTCACCAGCGGGCGCTTTGGCCGCATGCTAGTGGCCATTCGCGACGACGAAAACCGGGTGCGCTTTTCGGGCTATGACCCAACGGCGTTTAAGGTGCTAGTGTTTGCGGTCTCCGGGGCGATCGCGGGCATTGCCGGTGCCCTCTACACCGTGCAATCTGGCATTATCTCGCCCCAAGTCATGGATATCGCCTTCTCCATCGAGATGGTGATCTGGGTAGCCGTGGGTGGGCGCGCCACGCTGGTGGGTGCCGTGCTGGGTGCCGTGCTGGTGAACATGGCCCGTAGCCTGCTCAGCGAGCGCTTTCCTGACGTGTGGCTGTTTTTCCAAGGGGCGTTATTCCTGATTGTGGTGACGGCTTTGCCGGACGGCATTATTGGCTGGGGTCGTCGCCAATTTGGCTCTGTGGTTAGCTCGGCCCTAGGCATCACCCCTACAGATGTGCCCTACGCCAGTGATAGCGATTCGGTAGTCGAAGCTGTCCCCGAGTTTGCTGAAAAGTAGTCTGCTGAAAAGTAGGGTGGGCATTGCCCACTATATTAATTAAGGCTTCCACAGCTTAGCTAAGGCAATAACCCCTTACATGGGCATTGCTCACCGAACTCAGCAATAACCCGATCAGCGCCACAGATCAATGGTGGGCAGTGCCCACCCTACCCATCCACCCCCCACCCATAATGAGCACCAAAGTCCTAGAGATTAAAGACGTCACCGTCAGTTTCGATGGGTTTAAGGCCATCAACAACCTCAACTTCAGCATGGATGAAGGCGAGCTGCGGGTGATTATTGGCCCCAACGGCGCAGGCAAAACTACTTTCTTAGACGTCATTAGCGGCAAAACCAAACCCACCGAGGGCGCAGCCTACTTTAAAGGTCAAGATCTGCGCAAATATAAAGAGCACGAGATTTCTCGCCTGGGCATTGGGCGCAAGTTTCAAACTCCCCGCGTCTACCTCAACCTCACCCCCCGCGAAAACCTCGATCTCTCCTGCAATCGCAACAAAAACGTCTTCTCCACGCTGTTCAAAAAGGCCCCGCCCGCCGAAAAGCGCACCGTGGGAGGTCTGCTCGAAACCATCGGCCTTGACCACAAGGCCGATATTCCTGCCGCGCTGCTTTCCCACGGCGAGAAGCAGTGGCTTGAGATCGGTATGCTGGTGGCCCAGTCGCCCGATCTGCTGCTGGTGGATGAGCCAGTGGCGGGCCTCACTGACGAAGAAACTGAACAGACCGGCAAGCTGCTGATGTCGTTAGCTGAAAGCCACTCCATTGTGGTGATTGAGCACGACATGGAGTTTGTGCGCCAGATCGCCCGCCAGGTGACCGTGCTGCACCAGGGCAGCGTTCTCTTTGAGGGCACCATGGATCAGGTGCAGACCGACCCCAAGGTGATTGAGGTCTACCTGGGCAAAGAAACCGGCCTCACCCCCGAGCAAATGCTGCTGCTGCGCATTGCCGCCACCATGGCCTGGGCCGACGACAACTTTGCCGATGTGCAGCAGGCGGTGATTCTCGATCGCCTCAGCCGCAAGTTTGCCCACGCTCCCGAAGAGCAGGCCGAACTGCGCGACGATCTGAAGAACCTGCTGGCCACCGAGATTCCCCTAGAAGACCTGGTACCTCAGCTCACCACTCAAGCCCAGCGTGAAGAAGCGCTCATGCTCAGCTACGAGGTGATTAGCTCGAACCAGATCAATCAAACCGAGGCGGCAGTCTACCAAAAACTGCTGAATTTGCTGGGCCTACCACCGGAGACCGTCAGCCGCCTAGAAGCTGCCGCCTTAGAAGAATTGGCCGCTCGGGGGTAGGGAGTGAGGGATAAGGTGATCGGGCCCTTCCTTGCCCCCCCGCCCCCCTACCCGCCTACCCATCCACCCCCTACCCGTCCACCCTCTTACTCTCACTCCCCATGACCACCACCCTCCCCGCCCCAGCACTCCAAGACCCCATGACCGCGCCCATGCTTGAGGTCTCGGGGCTGAACTTTTACTACGGCGAAAGCCACATTCTCCGCGATGTGAGCATGACTATCCCCAAGGGGCAAATGGTCTGCTTAATCGGCCGCAATGGCGTCGGCAAAACCACCATGCTTAAAAACATCATGGGAGTGCTGCGGCCGCGCAGGGGTGAAATTCGCTTTGAGGGGCAGGTGGTGAATAGCTTTCCCCCCGATCGCCGGGCGCGGTTAGGCATTGGCTACGTTCCCCAGGGCCGAGAAGTGATTCCGAGGCTGACGGTGCGAGAGAATTTGCTCATTGGCCAGGAGGCCTTAGGCAGCCGCGGCAAGGCGCAGAAAGAAGTGCCCGAGGAGATCTACGAGCTGTTCCCCGTGCTCAAGGACATGCTCGATCGCATGGGGGGTGACCTCAGCGGTGGTCAGCAGCAGCAGTTGGCGATCGCCCGCGCCATCATGGGCCAGCCCAAACTGCTCGTGTTGGATGAACCCACCGAAGGCATTCAGCCCTCGATCATTCTCGACATTGAGGCGGCGGTGAAGAAGATTATTAAAACCACCGGCATCTCGGTGCTGCTAGTGGAGCAGCACCTGCACTTTGTGCGCCAGGCCGACTACTACTACGCCATGCAGCGGGGCGGCATTGTGGCCAACGGCCCCACCAGCGAGCTCACCAACGACATCATTCAAGAGTTCTTAGCCGTGTAGCGGCTTTGGGTAGTTCATCCCAAGGGCGTAAAAAACGTGATGGGGCAAAGGTTACCGCCTTTGTCCATTGTCATGGTGACTGTGAAAACGCTTCATTTTGTCCATCAGCGGTCCACGCCAATGCGTCCGATAGTGCAGCTCTTGCCGGTCGGTTGAGGCATTCTGCTCTACCTTAGGTCGCGATGACTATACGCCTTTGCGCTGCTCAGTTTTTGTCAGGTTTAGTACTAGGAGCCTCAACGCAGTGGCCATCGCTGTGGTTTTGCGATCGCCTGCTTGTCACTGGGTCGAAATAGCGACAGTTGCTCTAGTCACGATGTTGTCACTTTTGAATTTTATGATCGGTATAACCCATTGTTCAAGCCGAAACCTAATAGCTGTTGAGAGCTTTTTATTATGCAAAATTACTATCCTTGGAATACTCAGGCTCTAGTAGATTGGCTCAATCAAGAACTTCGTTACCGCACAAGACAAGACTTAGAAGGCGTATTAAGCGTAGAACGACATGTAATTAAAGCTTGGCTCACCAAACCTTCGCCTGCTATTACCCTGACTCATCTGCGGGCGATCGCTGAATACAAAGGCTCAAGTTTAGACCAAACCATCAGCTGGCTTGGGTTACAGCCCGCCCACATACAAGAACTTGTTAACCAAGATGCTTCAGGGGTTAGATCGAGTCTTCGGTAACAATTTAGCGACAACTAGATTTGGGGGTTGGGACAAGGGTTTAAAAATATAAGGGATTGATCGAGAATCGATCTCTCAAATTTTTGGCAACAACTCCTTATGACCAGCAGATTTGGATCGATTGATGGCACCGATTTTTTTCGCTGCGACGTCTGTGCTGGGCTGCGATCGCCGCTCTAATGACGCTGGTTATTTTAATCCTGAGCAGTCGCTCCTCGCTCACTAAGGCGGATGCACCCAATGCCAATCCGCCTGAAACCGCTGCTGTGCCTTTCTGGGTTGGGGCCGATGCTGGCACTACTTCCCGAGGGTGGGCCGCCGCTCCACGTGCATGAGCATGAGGACGAGCTGTTTTACATTCTCAAGGGCACCTATGAGTTTCGCTTTGGCGACGAAACCGTAGTCGCTAGCCCAGGGGATTTTGTGCATCTGCCAGCCCACATTCCCCACACTTTTCGCAACATCGGCTCTGAGCCTGGCATGGCAATGAACACCATGACCCCCGGCGGATTTGAGCAATTCTTTGTTGAGATTGATCAACTGCCCAAGGAACAACCCCTCGATCGCAGTCAGGTCGCTGCGGTCGCCAGCCGCTATGGTCTACAGTTCCTGCCAGAGTCGTCGTAGCGCTGTCTGTTACACAGTTCTGTTGGGTCGCTTCTGAATCGGCAGGATAAACGCCATTTGCCCTAGCTAGGGACCTGTCTTCGACTTAGGTGTATTGAATTCGAACTGGCTATCCCTTGCTCTATGTCACCGCCAAAGAGACCAAGCTACAGCTAATTCAAACCCGATTTTCGGGACTGATTGGGCAGCCTATTTTGGGCTATGAGCTGGCCCAGATGTGGTGTGACGACGACCAACAGTGGAGCGACTGGATGGATTTGCCGCTGTTTTTAACTGTGGGCAGCTCCACTCTGTCGATCCCCTGGCAAAAGTTTGATGACCTGGCCATTGAGGTGGGCCGGGTGCTGCCCTTTTCCCTCGGCGGATCAACGGTGCGCTGGCTGTGGGAAGGGATGGCGGTACTCGATGCCATTCTCGGTGACACCGTTGCCGCTGTTTCCCTTGGCCGCGGGCAGATGTCTATCGGCGGCAGCGAGCTTGAAATTTGGACGCGCCTGCTGATTACCCTCGACAGCGGCACCACCCTAGATGTGTTTAATGCCCTAGATGAAAACGGCATTGCCCTGGTTACGCTGGAGCCTGGGGATGAGGTTATCCGGGCAGTGGGATTGCAACCCTAGAAATTGCTTACACAGCATGGGCACAGTTCTGGTGAGGCCAGGTGACTAGGAACTGTGCAGCTTTGGAGCATGTAGTGGTTTAGCGGAACAGTAGGGGCAGCCCAACTGGCGTAGCTGCTCTAGCTGGCTCTTGGTCTGAACCCCTTCGGCGATTCAGCCTAGCCGTGAGGTGTCGAAACCGCTACCAGATCTGCCTCAACCTCTTGGCGCAGACGAGCCAGGGTGGCCGAGCTCTGGGTATCGTTGAGCAGGGCTGCCAGAGTCGCACTGACCCCCTCTGGCCCCCAGGTGCAACCCTGCTCTAGGTAAGTTTTAGCGGCCTGGCCAACCGTATATGCCCCATACCCAGCGGCGCTAGCCTGGGCGGTGATGGCCCCCGCCAAAGCAGCTACCCCTGAGGCGCTATCCACCAGGGTGACCAGAGCGGCGGTGGTTTTGCCCGCCCCCAGCAGCCCGCTGCCCAACTCACTCAGCAGCAGAGTGCCCGAGCTTTTCAGAATCGCCCGCCATAGCCGCCCCGCCTCGTGACCCGTAATCGGGAAGCCGTAGAGGCGCGCCAGGGTGCGAATCATCACCAGGTCAATCAGCACGCCACCCAGTAGGTCGAGGCCCGCGATCGGATTGAGGGCCACAGCGGCGGCTTTGTACTTGGCAAACTGCCAGATGGTTTCGTCGGCGCGATCGCTGTGCAGACGGCTGACATGGCCCACCATATCGCCCTCAATCGAGCGGGCGTGGCGCAAGGCATTGAGGGCTACCAGGGCAGAGCCATCCTGGCCCACGATTGCCAACAGCGCTCGGCGCAGCGGCTCAATCTGAGGAGGCTGAGGTTCCCACTCGTCGCTGGTGCGACCATCGGGCCATTCCACCCGCACCTGAAGTGGGGCCGGACTGGCAGCCACCATGACGACCTCTTCTACAGCCAGCTTGGCCCCTGGGGTGCTTCGGCCTAGCTCAGCCCGCAGACTATTGAGGGTGTCGTATACCGTTTGTCGGTCAACTTCTGGATACAGATCAATTTTGTTGAACACCAGCAGCAGTGGCTTGTGCCCGCGCTGTAGCTCTGCCAGGGCATCGTACTCAAGCTGGGTAATCTCCCCCGCGACCACAAACAAAATCAAATCGGCCTGGATGGCTACGGTCTGAGCCATATCGGCGCGAATATCGCCGCCAACCTCGTCCAGGCCGGGGGTATCCACCAGCTCAATTTGCCAAGGCAGGTCGCTGTCCACCTCGGGCTGCCAGTACACCGACCGGGGCCAGCGGGTGACCCCATGTAGCGGGCCGGTTTCGAGAATGTTTTCTCCTACCAGGGCGTTGATGACCGCCGACTTGCCTCGGCTCACCAGGCCAAACACCGCCACCCGCAGGCAGCGCGACTCCAGCTTGGCGTTGAGGCTTTCGAGTTGGCCAAGACCCTGTTTCACCGCCGCCTGGTGGGGGTTGGCGCTGCCCTGTACCGCTGTGGAGTAGCGAGCAACTGCCTGGCTGAGGGTTTGGCGGGCGCGGGAGAGGAGGGGGGAGGGGGGCATGGGGGTGGGGAGTGAGGGGTGGGCGGGTAGGGGGTGGGAGAGATGGGTAGGGGGTTAATTTTGGGGCGGGGTGGGTTCGAGGGGGATGGCGATCGCGGGGATGGTTTCGGTGATCGCATTGAGAGCAATCGGGTCAAGGTCGAGGGGTAGGGCGGTGCTGGCGGGGAGTTGGGCGGGGGTGGGCTTGAGAATGTCGATGCCCTGTTTGGCAAGGGTTTGCAGCAGGCTGAGCTGGCGGTTTTGTCGGATGGTGGTTTGCAGGCGCTGGGCGATCGCGTCCCACGATAGTTCGCTGGTGGGGGTGCCAGCCAGGGCGGCTTGCTCAAAGTAGTCAACTAGGCTGAGGCCGGCCATGCGGGTGAGGTAGGCGGCGCTGAGCCCCTGCACCAGCCCCCCGGCCAGGTAGGTGGCGAAGTGGCTCTTGAGGACGGCGGTGAGCACCTGGGTCGAGAGTTCGACCAGGCCCAGCTTGACGGTGAGGCTAGCCAAGGTACCAGCGGCGGTTTTGGCCTCGTTGAGGGTGAGGTTAAAGCCGTAGATTTTGCCCAGGTCAAGAATCAGCTGGCCGTTAATGGCGACGGTGGCCAGCAGGTCGAGGGTGGGCACGGGGTTAGCAAAGGCGGCTGCTCCGGCCACCCACTGGAGCTGGTCAATCAGGGGCAGGGCGCGATCGCGGCGCAGGCGGTTGAGGTCGGTTTGCACCTGCTGGCGCAGGGCTTGGCTGCGACGCAGTACCGTGGCGGCGACCAGGGTTGACCGTTCAGCCACCAGAGCGCGATCGAGGGCAGTTCGGAGTCCAGCGATCGCAGGCTCGGGCGTTTCCATGGTTTCGGTAAACGTGCCGTCGGCCTGGTGGCGGCGCACTTTAATGGAGCGGGGAGCAGCGGCGGCGGTGACGACGGGCACTGTGGCGGGCAGGGTTGCCACCCGCTGCTGAAGCTGGGACAAAATGGTTTGCTGGTCGACAGCGTCGTAGTGGTCGTGCTTGTTGAAGACCAGCACTGCTCCCTGACCGGCGATCGCACGCTCCCGCAGCAGGGTGAGGGCGCTGTCGGTAATGTCGCCGTCGGTGATTAGCAGCAGGCCGTCGTAGTCAAGCCAGTTGGGAGTGGCGGTTAGGGCTACTTCTTCAAAGCTTAAGCACGGATCTTTCTCAACGGCCTCGTCGGCTTGGACGGTGAGCAAGGTGAGCAAAATGGTTTTGCCGGTGCGGGGTTCACCTGCGAGCGCCACCCGCAACGTCTGGCGATCGAGTTCTGCCCCCAGAGCCTTGTGTTTCTGGCGATAGGTGGTGAGCGGCGCAGAGACCTGGGCTACCTGATCGGCTGACTCAGCTTCCTGAGCCAGGGTGTCGATCAGGGCCGACAGCGTTGCTAGCTCAATCTCAACCCGAGAGCGATCGACCACGGGGGGCGCAATGGGCTTGGGGGCCACTGGCATAGGTACGCCTCGCCGCCACCACCACAGCCCCGAGCCCATTGCAATGGCGCTGAGCAGTGTCGAGCTGTCCAACGGGTTGATGTGGGTGCTGCCCAGCAGGGCAAGGGTGGCAGAAAGGCCCAATCCGCCCACCAGCAGCGGTCGCTTCAGCAGCGCTGGCAAAGCTAGCATCGGGTTCAGCTGAGGGAAGGTTCTTGCCGCGTTGGTGCCCGTAGTCTCTCTATCTATATTGCTGGCGATGTTGTCTTTGCCCGTTAACCCTAGCCCCATGGCCTACTGCCTTTCCATATAGGTTGTAATTAAGCGGTGATGACGGCTCAATGCGACCGATCGTTTCCCCTGGTTCACCCGAAGTTGAATCGCGATCGCCACCATCATTGCGTCAGCCAGCTTCGAACCCTGGGGAACAGCCTGCCCTAACTTTGGTGTCCGCTTTACTATTGTCGCAAAGGGGTTAGCATTCCTCCAGTAGGGTCTTCCTCCCCATTGGCGGCGTAGATGCCCGCCCAGGGTACCCATGAAGCGGTCGGTAATCCTACTGTAAACTGGTGTAGCGATCGCTCTGGCAGACTGGCTGCCTATTTTCAGCCCTGAATTGTTCCAAATCTATGCACCCTACCCTGATCCCTGGTACCACCCTTCAGAACCGCTACCGTGTGCTGCAAGAGCTGGGTCACGGTGGCTTTGGGCGCACCTACTTAGCCGAAGACCTGGGCCGCTTTAACGAACGCTGCGCCGTTAAAGAACTCGAACCCCAGCAGGGCGAGCAGTTTTCTGACAAGGCGCTGCAGCTGTTTCAGCGCGAAGCCGCCATTCTCTACAGCATTGAGCATCCCCAGATTCCCAAGTTTCAGGCCATTTTTGAGGAAAACCAGCGCCTGTTCCTGGTGCAGGACTATATCGACGGTGTCACCTACCGCGACCTGCTCAACCAGCGGGTTCAGCAGGGTATGGCCTTCTCAGAGGCCGGGGTGCGGCAGTTTTTGCAGCAGATTTTGCCGGTGCTAGCCCACATCCACAGCAAAGGCATTATTCACCGCGACATTAGCCCTGACAACGTCATGCAGCGCCGGGCCGATACCCTGCCGGTGCTGATCGACTTTGGGGTGGTAAAAGAAGTCGTCACCCGCATTCAGCCGCCGGGCACCCTGAGTCAGGCCACCTCGGTGGGCAAGCTGGGCTATGCCCCCAGCGAGCAAATGCAGTCGGGCCGGGCCTACCCCAGTAGCGACCTCTATGCCCTGGCCGTCACCGCCATTGTGCTGCTCACCGGCAAAGAACCCCAGGAAATTTTTGACGACGTCAACCTCAGCTGGCATTTGCCCAACACCCTCAGCCCTGGCCTAATTCAGGTGTTGCGAAAGGCCACCAGCTACCGACCGGGCGATCGCTACCAATCGGTGAGCGAAATGGCCCAGGCCCTCGGGGCCGTGGGCACAGCGCCTAGTACTGTCGCTGCCCCGCCACCTTCCCAAGTGCGAACGGTGGCCGTGGGAAGACAGTATCAGCCGACCAAGGCCGTTGCGCCAACCCAGGCCCCCAACTACACAGCCCCGGTGCCCATTGCCGAGCCCGCCTCCGTGTGGGAAAACCCCTGGGCCGTGGCCGTGATCGGAGGCATTTTGGCCCTGCTGGCGGGCCTTGGTGGCTGGACGCTGGTGAGTGTGCTCAACCGCACCCCAGCCCCTACTCCAGTACCCAGCCCCGAGATCACCCTTGACCCCCAACAGCCCCAACCGACTCCCGAACCCACCGCTGAGCCCACCCCCGAAACTAGCCCGGTTGAGTACAGCCAAAATCTGTCGATCGCACCGGGGAGCGATCGCACCGTCAGGGGCAGTTTGCGCAGCAATGAAACTATTAACTACCGCCTCAACGCCGCTGCTGGTCAGGTGCTCTTAGCTCGCATGACCGGCGAAGGGGTGCTGATCACCGTGCTTACCCCCGAGGGAGAGCCGGTCGACAGCTCGGCCCAGCGCGTGCTTAATTGGCAGGGCATTCTACCAGCTAATGGCGAATACATTGTGCAGCTGCGCCCGGTTCAGGGTCTAGAGCAGAGCGACTATGAGCTAGAGGTCAGCCTCAGCGACCAGCCTGACCCCGAAGCCACGGCTGAGCCCGAGCCCGAGCCCAGCGTTGAGCCACCCCCGACGGTTGAGCCTGAGCCTGAGCCTGAGCCGGGGCCAAACCCCGACGCCAACGTGGTTGAGCAGCAGGTGCGAATTCCGCCCGGGCAAACCAGCGTACAGGTGTCGGGCCAGGTCAACGAAGCTCGCTCTCGCCGCTATATCATCAATGCTCAGGAGGGACAGGTGTTGGCCCTCGAGCTACCCAGCGTCAGCGGCCCGGTCACCCTTGACGTGCGCTTTCCCAATGGCGAGCTGATTCCTGACGCGTCGCGGGTGCTGTCGTGGCAGGGTCAGCTGCCCAGCAGCGGCAACTACATTGTGGATGTGTCGTCGCCCCGCCCGTCTAACTACGTGCTGACGATATCGGCAAACTAGGGGTGATGTAGAGGTTCAAGGTTTAGGGTTCAAGGTTCAGGGGGCAGCCTTAGACCTTGAACCCTAAACCGATTCCTTGACTCAAGTTTTTTCTAAAAGGGCATATGGTTTCTTTGAATGTGCTACTGGTAGCCGGTACCGACACCGAAGTGGGCAAAACCGTTCTCACCAGTGCTCTATTGGCCTACTGGCAGCAGCATCGGCCAGATCAGGCTCCGGCGGTGCTGAAGCCGTTTCAGTCTGGCGTGGGCGATCGCGAGCTGTACCAGCGCCTCTTTTTTCCTGACACAAGTTTGGAGGCCATTACGCCCCAGTACTTTGATGCGCCCCTGGCCCCACCCCTGGCCGCTGCCCTAGAGGGGCGCTCGGTGGATCTCACCTCGGCCTGGCGCACTTTGGAAACCGCTACCCAGCAAAACCCCTGGGTTTTAGTTGAAGGTTTGGGGGGGCTGGGGTCACCAGTCACCTACGAACTCACCGTGGCTGACCTGGCGGCGGCTTGGCACCTGCCGGTGGTGCTGGTGGTGCCGGTCAGGCTGGGGGCGATCGCCCAGGCGATCGCTAACGTAGCCTTGGCTCGGCAAAACGCTATCGACCTGCGGGGCATTGTGCTCAATTGCCCTCAGCCCTGTACCCCTGAGCAGATCGATCAGTGGGCGCCAGCGGGGCTGATCGCCAGCCTAGCCCAGATTCCTGTGCTGGGCACGCTGCCCTACCTGCCTACCCCAGAGTCACCGGCGGCCTTGGCGGCGGCGGCGGCCAATCTAGAGTTAGAGGCACTCTATCCAGCATCGGCACTGAACCTAGCAAAAAGCCGCTAGGTTTAGTCCTAGCGGCCGGTGGCGGTAGCAGCAGTTAACTAATTTAAGCGTTCACTCCGGTATGAAACCCGGTGGTCACGGCCTTTGTTTTAAGGTCAAGAACAGTTATTTTGGCAAGCTCAACAGCAACCCCAACTCGATCTTCAGGGAAACAGTCGCGACTGCCCTTTTTGCACTCAGCCATGGTTTCGACAATGGGGACTGTAGCGGCAGAGTCGGTTGGCAGAGTCGGAGGTAGCTGAAAAAACATAGTTAATTCCTATAGTCGCCCTGATGTGGTCGTAATTTTAGCCAAGTTGGCGATCGCAGAGGACTATCACTTTAGCTAGAAGCCCTAGCGCTGTTACAAAGCTTAAAACTTCCCTCAAAGTTGCAAGAAAAGAGCTTAAGCGTCTAGTGAACCTGAGGAATAATTCTCAGGCTGCACCTTCACGCCCCTAGGCAGACAGGCTCCCATAAACAATGAAAAGCGACGGGCTGCCTCCCGCAAAACAGAACGAAGGCGTTGCTAAACGGTGGCATGACTTTGGATGGGGGCAAACAGCCGCTTGCCCCTACGAGAGACATTGAATTTTTGATTCATATCTGTATCCAGCCATCCTGAACGAAAGCCGCAGACTGCCTACGTCAGCAGGAAATGCCGTGTGGGTTTGAATGTTTGCCCGTGAATTATTCTGACCAATAGCTCATCTGCCCTAGGCACTGACGAAGGCGATGACCTCTTTCGTTACAATCACCAGGCAGTGCGTTGTGGGCATGGTAGTGGCAATTCTTCACGGCATCAAACTGGGTCGATGGCGGCGGTGGCGATGGCTGGCGGTCATGCTGCTCACAACTTACCTCACTGTGCAACTGCTACCCTACGGTGCGCTGGCTGCCGTTTCGCCTTGGGAAACTAGGCTTCAGACCCCAACGGCTGCCCCAACTACTGCTAACTCAGACTGGTTGGCTCAGCTCGATCAACTGCCCGGCGGCAGCGCGGCCCTGCCCAATTTTGATCCGGCAGTGAACGGTTTTCAGTTTTCTAACCAGGAGTTAACCCAGGCCATTGATATCACCCGCAATCCTCAAGCTTGGGAAGAGGTGCTGACCGAGCAGCTGCAACAACTGTTTGGTACTCAGGTCTGCGTCGGGGGCGAATCGACCACCTGCGTGCTCACCGCCGCTGCCCAAAGCTGGCTACAAACTCAGCTGGGCCGCATGAACCAGGGGCTCTCGGAGGGCATGGCCGCCGCGGTGCTCGACCTGTGGCAACCCGGCCAGCCACGTCTACCCTGGTGGCAGCGGTTGGTCAATGCCGTGCTGGGGCGCACCGTGTTTGGTCTAGTGCGCACCCTGTTTGTCCTGCAAACCTTCATCGCCAACCTGTTTCTGATGCAGGGAGTAACTGAGGTGGCTCAGCAGACCCAGACTGTGCGCGACACTTTTACCCCGACTCAAATTTTGCGATCGCTGCTGGGGGTCTTTCTCGGCGGCTCCCTCGACCCATTCACCATGGGGGTATATAGTCGCCTGGAGGGTGCCTTGACTGAGGGCCACAGCCTAACCCCTTACCGCGTCGAGGATCAGGGCAGCGGCAAGTACTGGGTTTACGTCTATGACAGCAACTATCCCGCCGGCCGGCCCAGCAGCCCCACCGACCTCCACGTGGAGTTTGACACTCAGGCCGATACTTGGACCTACCAACCCATTGCCAGCGGTCCGGCATTTCAAGGCGATGGGCAGAGCAAAACCCTCGATCTGACTCAGCGATCGTGGCGGCAGCCCCCAGCTGACCAACCGCTGGCTGCCACTGGCCCCTTCACATGCCCCTTTTGTGGCCCTGGGTCTGAATCTGAGGCCGAGACAAAAGCTGCTGCCACCGTAGACATCACCTTAATTGGAGAAGGGGTGCTCGCCGTTACCCCCTATGAGGAGTCGGCGGACGCTGACCTAGCCCTCCTGTCTGTCAGCAGTCAGGACGCCGTAGAGCTGGTGCCCTTCAAAGGCGGATTGAATCGCGGGGTGCCCGCCAGCTATCGACTGCCCTCCAACCAGCTGGGGCAACCTCTCCAGGTCACCCTAACTGGGGTGGCCACGGCACCCAGCCAGACCGCTACGCTCCAGCTCACGGGGCCAGGGTACACAGCCAACGTTGAGGAACTCAGGCTTGACCCCAGTCAAACCCTCACCCTGTTTTTGGTGGCCAATGCCACCGGGCCAGAGATCAGCCTGGTGGCCAACCGAGCCACCGACCTGCCCCACCTGTCGATCAATCTCACCGATGAGATCAGAACCTACCAGTTCAACTCCTCTACTCCAGAAACCGGATTTTCGCTCACCGATCGCCAGGTGTCTAAAAGCTCTGGGTTTGACCTCAGCGGCCTCAAGCTGCCAGCGGGCCAGCGCGTTGCCCTAGCCGCCAAAACTGACCTCAAGCGCCTTTACTTCGCCGACGACACATCTGCCCCTAGCCAGTACACTCTCACGGTTAAAAATCGCATTGTGATCAAAGACCGCATGCAGTTGGGGGAACGCCAGCCCGACTTCGTCAACTACACCTTGGCCTACGACGAAGAAATGCGGGCCAGCGGCGTGCAGATCGAAAGCCAGCGCCAGGCCTTTTTTGACTACGATCCGACCTTTATTGACCCCGCTGAACTGCCCCGACAGACCTTGCTAGAGGCCTTTGACCAGCGCGATTTTCCCATCGCCATTGCCTACGAACCTCTGGTAGCTAGTTCAAATGGACAGAGCCCGCTGCGACTGGTGCCTTCGGGCGAAGAGCCTGTTGGCCGCTGGGTGTTTCAGGGGGCGTTGCAGAAGGGTGGGGAGAAGGGGGAAGGGAGTGGGAGGGTAGGCAAGTAGGGGAGGTGGGGGCGGTTGAGCCAGTGGGTTAGTCGAAATCGGTGGGCTGATCGGGATTTTTGAGATAGTCAAAAAAGCGTTGAATTTGTTCTGGCCCAGTGCGCCCTAGGGAAAGGGGCGGAATGTCGTTGGGGCCAAAGAAGTCAACCGCTGGTGTTTCGTAGCTGGGGGTGAGTTGCCCGCCAGTAATTTCGCAGTGAAACACTAGCCTGTAGCTGTGGTGCAGGGCTGGAGGGTGCCCGTGGCGGGGGTGGGCGCGATCGTAGCAGGCCAGCAGTTGGGTGGCCCGAGCCGTGAAGCCAGATTCTTCAAAAATTTCGCGCTCAACAGCGTGGCTGGGGGAGTCGCCAATGTCGGCCCAGCCGCCAGGTAGTGCCCATAGCCCATCCGATTGCTCCTGCACCAGCAGAATTTTTTGATCGCGAAACACGACGCCTCTAACATCGACTTTGGGGGTGGCGTGACCCTGCTCTTGCTGAATAAAATTCAGAACAGTGGGCGGATCGGCCTCAATTTGGGCGGCGAGCATGGCAGCGGCGATCGCCTGAATCTGTTCGTAGCGCTCTACGTCAAAAGGATGATTTTTGTAGTGCAGCCCGGTTTGGGCAATGCCTTGAAGTTGCTGAATCCAGCCTAGCCACTGAGAGGTCATAGGAAACGATTGATCCATCGAATTAAATCACCCAAATTTTAGGGCTTAGCTTTGGGTGCTGAACTCAAATTCCCGTAGGTCTGGCATATTGGCGGCCGTCTGACAGAGAGGAATGAGCGGTTTTGGCGAACATTTATAATCGTGCAACAGTGACCGAATTCAAGTTAATAACCCAACTGTGCATGTCGCCGCCGAGAATGCACCTAACCTAAGGGGGAATCCGAGAAAAACGGGATAAATGTTAAAAGAACTGCCGCAATCCATGAGTATTTCTACCGTTTTTTCAGTGATTCTGCGGAACTGATAGAGAATTCATAAAACTTTAGTTAACCTTCCTTTGACGGCAAAAATTATGTGATTCCGCAGCCAGCAAACGATAAATCAAGGGATTGACAAGCTACATCGGGGGTGCGATCGCCTCGTAACATCCAGTTACACAGCTTCTCTGCAATAAAGCCTTAAATTACTTAATAAAATTCTCATGAAGGCGGTGATAGGATTTCCTCAAGTAAGCCATAAGCTTTTCTTACCATTGCTGGTCGTTGTTATCTGGAGAGCATTAGTCATGTCTACTAACCCCGTTGCAATCAAGCCCGAAACTCGGAATCACAAGGGATTTTTTGTTCAGGATGCTGACTACGAATTAGTCAGTATTGAGGCCTCTGGCTGGGCTCTCATCTGCGTTGATGATGCCGTTTGTCACTACGTTGACCCCGACAATCTGCTGATCCAGAATCTTGACGCTTAAGATAACTCCAGGCCAGCTACCTGCCTCAGCCAAGGCAAATTTTGTATCAATCAGTTAATACTTAGTCTTTTTGGTAGGCTGCTCTAGTCCTTAGAGCAGCCTAATTTTTGACTTAAAATTGGGGCTGAGCGCGATCGCCACTCGCTAGCACGCTCGTTCCCGATGTCGCCTTCATTCCAAGCCTTCTTACCTTTAACCCCATGAAAGAAACGCCCATCACACAACGCATCTCTAGCCTGATTAGCTGGGTCCTGGTGGCCGACCTGGGCCTGGTGTTGCTTAGCCTGGGCTGGTTTTTAGTGGCCGTGCTGGGGCGCAGCATGAATGTTGACCTCGGGTTGGACCTCTGGTACTCGCTGTGGAACCCGCTGATTATGCCCGCCCTAAGCGTGTTGATGGCTGGGGCGATCGCCAGTGGCATCGTCGGTTGGGTTAGCCGTCGCTTTAACGCTAACCCTTCTTAGGGATTACAGGTTCAAGGTATCAGGTTCCAGGTATAAGGCTATAGCCCTAAACCCTAGACCCTAAACCCTGCTCACCAAAGCCGCTGCGTCCGCGTATACCACCGCAGCAGCACCCGCGCCAGCCGTTCGCTGTGGTGGCGCACCGTCAGATCGGTGCCCTCTTCCATCACGTTGGCGGCGATAATACGGCGGCCTGAGTCGAGAATGGCGGCGCGATCGAGCAGCACTGGCCCTACCCCTGCCATGGCGTAGTGGCTAATCACCGGATCGGAGGGCATCACCTTTTGCACCAGCACTGCATCAAATAGGTAGCAGCCGCAGGCCGAGTCGATCGCCCGAATGTGGTCAGACACCGAAAACCCATCGGTTTCGCCCGGCTCGGTCATAATGTTGCAGATGTAGATACGAGGCACCTGCCGAGCCGCGATCGCCTTCACCAGATCGGGCACCAGCAGGTTAGGAATAATGCTGGTATAGAGGCTGCCAGGGCCAATCACGATGTAGTCGGCCTCTTCAATCGCCTTAACCGCCTTGGCCAGCGCCGGTGGGTTGGGGGGCAGGCAGCCAATGTGCACAATCCGACCCCGTGCCTCGGTAATTTTTGACTCACCAACAATTCTGCGGCCATCCTCTAGCTCAGCCCACAGCTGCACATCTACTGAGGTCGAGGGCAGCACCTGGCCCCGCACCGCCAGCACCTTAGAACTGGCCGCGATCGCCTGCTCCAAATCCCCCGTAATCTCGTTCATGGCGGTCAAAAACAGGTTGCCAAAGCTGTGGCCCACCAGGCCGCTGCCCGATTCAAACCGATACTGAAATAGCTCTGTCAGCAGCTTTTCTTCGTCCGCTAGGGCTGCCAGGCAGTTGCGAATATCTCCCGGCGGCAGCACCCCCATTTCGCGCCGCAGTCGTCCCGACGAGCCGCCATCGTCTGCCACCGTCACAATCGCCGTAATGTTAGAGCTGTAGCGCTTCATGCCCCGCAGCAGGTTAGACAGCCCAGTGCCGCCGCCCACCACCACAATCTTCGGCCCCCGCGACAGCCGCCGCTGGGTCAGCAGGGCGTCGAGCAGGTCCTCCTCATTTCCTGGAATTAATACATCGGTAATGGCGCCCACGGTGCGGCTCTGGCCCCAAAAAATCAGACCCAGACCCAGCAAAATCCCCACGGGGCCGCTGACGTAGTTGGGTACGTGGGTCGTAAAGGCCCGCAGCGCCGCCCCTAGAAGCCGCCCCGTATAAAATACCGGCGTCAGCTTGAGCCAGATCATGCCGCCGGTTCCAACCAGCAGCACCCCAGCCATGCTGAGAAACAGCCAGCGCTTAACTAGCAGTCCCGGTGCTAGCCACCACATGAGCCGGTTAATCCGCCTTGGCGGCGCCAGGGTTAACGTCTCCCGTCTGACCTGCTGAAACAGTCTGGTCAGGGCTTTATAAAAAGGTTTTAAGAACATGAAAGGAGGTCGATAACGATCTGACCAACCTGAGCGGTGGTTTGCAGCGGACAGTAGGGCTGTGGGCGATTGGGCTGTCGTATCTAACCCAAATGACCTATCCCAGACAATATCCCGGTGGGTGGATGAAATTTGCCCAGGTGTTTCAAACAGCCTTTGATAGGATGAGCACCAGCGCCTTCGATTTTAGCGGCTATTTGATAGAGTCAAGGCATGGATATGCCCAGTGGCTGTTAATGGTTGGTAAACCCAACCGCTTAGCTCGACAACCCTAGGCAACCAGACCGCTGAGCAGACACGGGTACTCCCATCGGTAAGGTCTATGGCCGATCTCCACAATTCCAGCACTATCCCAGGGCAGTCTAGCGTCCCTTTGTCTCCCCGTGCCGCCCAGCCCGGAGCGGGCGGCGGGGTCCTGCTAGAGCTCAAGGGTATTTCAAAGCAGTTTGATAGCAATCAGGTGCTCGACAATGTCGATCTCACGCTAAACCGAGGCGAGGCGGTGGCGATCATCGGCCCCTCAGGTACAGGGAAATCTACTATTTTAAGAATCATTGCCGGGTTGCTTGCCCCTGACGAGGGCGAGATCTATGTGCAGGGGAACCGGCGAGAGGGGCTGATCGAAGATTCGCCCGATCCGGTGGGCATTGGCATGGTGTTTCAGCAAGCGGCGCTGTTTGACTCCCTCTCGGTAGAAGAGAATGTAGGGTTTTTGCTCTATCAGCATTCTCAGCTGCCCGCCCACCAGATTCGCCAGATCGTCGATGACGTGCTTGACATGGTGGGGCTGCCGGGTACGGGCAGCCGCTACCCGGCAGAGCTGTCTGGGGGTATGCGCAAGCGAGTGAGCTTTGCCCGGGCAATTGTCTCAAACCCTGAAAACCCTCAGGATCGACCGGCACTGCTGCTCTACGATGAGCCTACGGCTGGCCTCGACCCGATCGCCTCTACGGTGATCGAAGATTTGATTCGCGCCATTCAGCGTAACAACGGGTGCAGCTCATACCTGATTGTCACCCACCAGGACAGCACCATTCGGCGCACCGCCGATCGGGTGATTTTTTTGCATCGGGGCAGGATTCAGTGGCAGGGGCCTGTCACCGCCGTCGATGAAACCGATAATCCCTTTGTGCGGCAGTTCTTTAGCGGCCGGGTTGAGGGGCCAATTCAGATGGTGCAGTAGGCTCAAACCGGTCAGCGCGATTGATAGTCGTGCTCAGGTAGAGCTGATTCGGTAGAGAATGGAATTGTGAGTAAGCCGTTAAGCGGTTGAGTTAAGGGGCACCATGCGGGCAAGGGCAATTCGAGAAGGATCGGTGGGGCTGTTAATTCTCATAGCCGTGGGGCTGTTTGCCGGTCTGGTGCTGTGGCTGCGGGGGCTAAAACCGGGCAGCCAGACCTACCGAGCCACCATTGTGTTTGACAACACCTTGGGCATGCAGGAGGGCACCAGCGTGCGCTACCGGGGAGTGCCCATAGGGCAGGTGTTGAGCATTATGCCCACCGCCAATGCTGTAGATGTAGCGGTGGAAATTGGCAGCGACGATCTGCGTATTCCCCGCGATGCCGTGATTGCGGTTAACCAGTCGGGGCTGATTGGCGATACCACCATCGACATTACCCCCAAGCGGCTGCTGAGCGATCAAGAGCTAGCTGTCGACCCGACGGGGGAGAGCTGCCTCGGACAGACAGTTATCTGCGACGGCGATCGCCTCAGCGGTGAGGTGGGAGCCAGCTACGAGTCACTGCTGCTCTCGGCCGAAAGGCTCGCCAATGCTTTTTCCGATCCAGAGCTGATTGCCGACCTCAAAGTTACTCTCGACAACGCCACCACCCTGACCGAGAGCGCCAGCCTGCTGTCAGCGGAGCTGATTGTGCTGTCGCGGCAGCTGCAGACCGAGCTGGGGCCGCTGGCAGCCTCGGCCAATCGGGCCACCAACAATGTCAGCGCCGCCGCCGCTCAGTTCCAAATTACCGGTGCTGAGGTCAACCGTCTGGTGGTCACTAACCGGGGCACCCTGGTAAATACCCTCACCAACCTCGATCGCAGCGCCACCGAGATCCAAGCCATTACCACCACCCTCAGTCCGGCCCTACGGCAGGGCGAATTTGTTACCAACCTCGAGCGTCTCTCCGCCGATGCCGCCGTGGCTGCCGCCGATATTCGCTCGATCACGGGCACCTTCAACAGCGCCGAAAATCTGGTCATGCTTCAGCAAACCCTAGATTCGGCCCGCAGCGTCTTTCAAAGCGCCCACAAGGTGATGGCCGACGTGGATGAGCTGACTGGCGACCCGGTTCTGCGCCGCAACCTGCGTGATTTAATCAATGGGCTCAATGGTCTGGTGTCGCTGACCAACCAACTAGAGCAGGCTAGCCAGGTGGCCGGGTCGCTCACCCCCGCCGCTGGCGCCCAGGTTGAGCGGGTCACCTTTACCCCCATCCCTGCTCCTCCACCAGCGGCTGGAGCTGGCCCTACCCCGGTAACTATTACCCACCAGGGGCAGACCTACCGCCTCGACGTGCATTCACTTCAGCCCCGATAGGACCGTTGCCCTTAACTACGCTATGACCCAGGCCAATACATCCCTAGAAACCAACGATTTCTTTCAGTTTGAGGCCGACTTTGTTGAGTCGCTGCGCTGCATTCCTATGCAGGTGCGCCTCAAGCTCGACACCTGTGGCGTCAAGCTCAAGCTAGAGCACTGGCATCGGTTTAGCGAGGCCGATCGCGATCGGCTTACTCAGCTCCAGTGTAGCGATCGCGACTCCACCGTGGCCTATACCGCCTATGTGCAGTCGTTAGTACACCGCGTGCAGGGCACCCCCGCCTCTACCTTTGCCATCGACCCCCACCCACCCTGGCACAACGGGGAGGCCATCCCTGAAGATGTGCAGGTGCAGGCGCAGGCCGTTGGGGCTGAAATTGGGCTGGGGCAGTGGCGATCGCTGCGTCCCCTGCAACGCTTCGCCCTGATCAAGCTCAGCCGCCCCAGCCACGAAAACCGCAATTTTTATCCCGCTCTGGTGGAATTTGGGCTAGTGTCACTGTAGCAACCGGGGGAGGCAGCCTTAGTCTTCCGTCGGTAGTTGCGATGTAGTCCTCACCCCCTAGGCTCATGGTCACCCTGCAAACCAGCTCCACGACACTGACTCACGATCAGCTCCAGACTACGCGGCAGCGCATTGACACCTACGTACAAACGATTGCTGCCCGTCCCGACCGACGAGATGGCGCTTTTCCCTACTACCTGTTTCATGAGGCAGGCACTCCAGTCAAGGGCACCGTCTTGATGTTCCATGGGTTTAGTGCCAAACCCCACCAGATGTCGCGCCTGGCCGACTATCTGTTTCGCAATGGCTTCAATGTGTATCAGGCCACGCTGGCGGGCCATGCCTATATCAATCCCGACCAAAACTGGCCCCAGGTTGACCTCAAACCCGAAATTTTGATTCCCCTACGGAAAAAAGTCAGCGCCGACTCGGTGCTGCAACATTTTCTTGCCAACCTCGCGGCCTCTGGCGAGGGTGCCACCACCCCGACTCCCGTACAAATGGTTGGGCTGATGGCTCGCCTCAGCAAGCTAGAACCTCGCCTGCTGGATATTATTGCCGCGATCGAGCGCGAAAACGACCCTGACTTTGACCGCTACTTTGTGTCGTCTCACTTGGCCTACCTCAGCGATGCCCAGGCTCGCCTGGCCGAGCTAGAGGCGCTGCCTGGCCCCATCTACACAGTAGGCCTGTCCGTTGGTGGGGCCGTGGCCGTGGCCTTGGGGGCTAAAAATCCCCAGCGAGTCGCTAAAGTGGTGGCCTTTGCGCCGCTGCTAGAGGTGTACGGCGGAGAAACCCGCGAGCGCTACATCAACCTAGCTGGCCCGTTGGATGTTAAAGAATTTGGTTGGGATGAATTACGGTTTCCGTTGGGCTGTTTTACGGCCGCCAATCGGTTTGGCGCGTTTGTGCAAAACAAAGACAACGTCGCGGCTCTGCGTCCCCAGCCAACGCTGATGATTTTGACCGAAAACGAAGACGCCGCTGACCTACGAACCAACCAAAAATTTGCGCAGTCTCTCAGCCAGCCCTCAATGTTCAAGCGCTACGACAACCACTACCTATACACTTTCCCCAGCGAGGCCTTGGTACCCCATCCGATGGTTGACCCACTGGAGGTAAGCCAAAACATGAGCAATGACTACTGGAAGCCCATGTATCAGGAAACCTTTCGCTTTTTGACCCAAACCGAGTTTAAAAGCCGCAGCTTAGAGCAAATTAACGAAGTGTCAGACCTACCGGTTGTGCAGCCGGGTTAGTTCTGTTGAGCGGCCTGGCGATCGGCTGTTGTTTTCTAAAACAATCGGCTCATGACATTCCTGTTGAGCCAAATCCTTGCGGGCCTCTTACGGTTTGAGATAGCTCATCAGTTTCTTCAATTTCAACTTGAAGGACTGGCTTAATCACCATTTGAGCGATTTTCATGCCCTTGACGACCTGAAAGGCATGCTTGCCGTGGTTGATCAAAATTACGCCAATTTCGCCTCGATACCCTTCGTCAATGGTACCTGGGGTATTGAGTACTGTCACCGAATGCTTAAGCGCTAACCCACTTCGAGGCCGGATTTGAGCTTCAGTTCCTTGGGGTAGGGCGATCGCAATTCCAGTATGGATAAGAGCTGTCTCACCAGCAGCAATGTCTACATCGTCAACTGAGCAGAGATCCAACCCAGCATCTCCTTGATGAGCGTAGGACGGAAGAATGGCCAAATCATGAATTTTTCTGATTTTGAGCTTCATTTTTAGACCAAACTACTATGCCTGGAGCTACCAGCAATGATTGTAGGAAGATTTTTTGTAGAAATGCAATCTTGGAGAGAAATCATCGGGAACCATCGGTCAGTTTTGCCCTGGGTTGCTCAGGCAAAGGTGCTTTGATTTGGGTAATGGGAGATTCTAAGCCCAAATAGTTTGATAGCCAAAATACGCCTAGGTAAAACGGCCCAGTGTCGAGCAAGGCGGCTACTAGCTTAAACAAGTAGCCGTAGCCCATAAAGCGAATGAGCTGTGGCCACAGCTCTTGGCCTGCATCAATAGGCAGCGCTCCGGCGAGAAAGTGAGTAATCAGCACGACGGCGATGGTATCGACTAGCTGACTGATCAGAGTAGAGCCGTTGTTGCGCAGCCACAGGTGCTTACCGTTGGTCAGCTCTTTCCAGAAGTGAAACAGATAGACATCGACAAACTGGGCCATCAGGTAGGCCAGCATAGAGGCCGTCACCGCCCCAAAGGTGAGGTTGCGAATTTCAAAGAAGACTGGCAGTCGCCCGGCGGCATCGCGCATTAGCTCGCCGGTGACTGGGTCGGTGGCCTCAAACCCTGGCAGCACGCCCCCCAGCCAAACAACAAACAGTACCCACAGATTGAGCAGCAGCCCCACCCAGACCACTTGATTGGCCCGCTCTTTGCCATAGAGTTCTGAGATCAGGTCGGTGCAGAGAAATGTCAGGGGGTAGGGCAGCACCCCTACCGCTACAGTGACGGCAAAATCGCCCCAGGTAAATATATTGATAAACCGGCTAATGCCCAGAATGTTGAGCATCCCCAGGGTGCCAAGAAATAGCCCCCCGAGCACCAAAAACACGATTTCTCGGCGGGCTTGCAGATATTCCGGTACGGGGCCATGGACCGCCGCCGATGCTGAAGGCTCTGTTTCCATCGGTCGTTATCTCTGCGGAAAGGATGGCCAAATAGATCTAGCTGACTAATAGCGTGTGAGGCATTTGCCTAACTGAGGGATTCGCCAGTTTGTAGGCGGCTGCCGTTGACGAAATCGCCCCCCGCTTGGGCCTGTTTGCCGCTGGGTTTAACCTGGCGCAGCAGCAGCAGCCCGTCGCCGGTTTGAACGACAGGGCCTTGGCCCTTAAGCAAGCCCGCCAGGGTTCCAGGAGGAGTTGGGGAAACGGTTTCAGCCATCATGCCATCCACCGCCTCTCGCATGGCCACCAGTTCTGAGGGCAGTTCTGCCCAGTAGGGTTCTCCCAAGGGAACCGTAGATATCACTTTCAACGGCTGCCCGCGAAAGGTCGTGACGCAGTTGGGGTAGAAGCCGCGTACCTGGTTGTGGATTGCGATCGCCGTCTTGCCCCAGTCCAGCTCAAAATCGTCTTTCTGAATCAGGGGCGCGTAGGTGGCCAGAGCCTCATCCTGGGGCAGCGGGCTGAGATTGCCATCCGCCAGGCCGTGCAGGGTTTCTACTAGCAAGCCGGCGCACTGTTGAGCTAGGGCTGTCGCTACCTCCCCAGCAGTATCAAGCAGGCCAATGGGCAGGGATGACTTGAGCAGCATGTCGCCGGTATCCATGCCCAGGTTCATCAGCATGGTGGTCATGCCGGTGACGGTGTCACCATTGACGATGCACCACTGAATCGGGGCGGCTCCCCGGTAGGCGGGTAGTAGCGAGCCGTGGCCATTGATGCAGCCCAGCCGAGGCATATCCAGAATGCGTTGAGAGAGCAGCTGACCGTAGGCCACCACCACAAAGGCGTCGGCTTGGATGGCCTCTAGGGCGGTCAGGGTAGGCTGATCTTTTTTGATGCGCGTGGGTTGCAGAACTGGACAGTTGGCCTCCAGGGCAATCTGTTTGACAGGCGAAGCATCCACCTGGCTACCCCTGCCCCGGCGGCGATCGGGCTGAGTGACGACGGCGGCCACCTCAAACCCTGGCTCGGCCAGCAGCCGCTGGAGGCTGGGCACAGCAAAGTGAGGGGTTCCAAAAAATACAAGTCGCATTGGTTATGTACCTGGCACGATGCCAATTTCAACTCGCTGGTTGCGCTGCTGGTCGGCGGGGGTGGTGCCTACAGCCGTGGGCCGAGTTTGACCATAGCCTACCGGCACCCAGCGAATGCCGCCGCCCTCTAGCTGAGGGTTCAGGTATTGCTGCACCGCCACGGCCTGTTGCAGGGTGAGCTGACTGGCTAGGTCAGGGGATGACGCCCCGTCGGTATGGCTGCCCACCAGCAGGGTCGCGGCACCGTAGCGGCTCAGGTCGACGGCAATGCTGTCGAGCAGTTGCTGGCCAGGGGGAGTGAGGATGCTGCTACCCGGCTCAAAGAGCAGGGCGCTGGGCAAAACGACGCGATCGCGCACCAGTGGAAAGCGAGGCTCTTGGTAAGGGATCCGAGCCGCTGGGGCTGTCTCATCTGTCCCAGCTTCAGGCGTTGGCTTAGCCGCTGGAGTCTCTGTTGCAGAAGCTTGAGGTGCCCTATTGGGAACGTTTTCAGCACCGAGCTGCTGATCGAGGCGCTGGAGCCGCTCTTCAATCGTGCCGGTAGGTGCGGCACCTAGGCTAGTTTCTAGCTCGCTTAGGCGAGTATTGAGGCCAGTTAGATCTTGGCGCAGGGCGGTGAGGTCGGTTCGAATGCGATCGCGCTTATCCTCAGGTATAGGCGGTGCAGCCTGCGGTGCAGCCGCAACGCTAGAGGGTGCTGACGGGGAAGAGTCCATTGCTGGAGCCACCTCATCGACAACCCCGTCAACTGGGCCATCGCCCTGCCACCAGCCGGGCAGCTGCCGCAGCTTGCGCCCGGTCTGGCTGCTCTGGCGCAGGGCCACCTCCGTTAGCGGTGGGTCAGGATTGCGGGAGGGTATCGCCTGGGCCACTAGCATGCCAACTAGCCAGCCTACGCTCACCCCGGCACCCAGAATAATCAGGCGCACCACCAGGGTCCACAGCGCATGCAGCCCGGCCCAAGGTCGAGACCGAGGGACAGGCGGTGGGGCCGAGCGGGGAGCCGCTGGAGCAGGGTCTGAGGGCAACGGTGGCAGATCGGGGGAATCAGCCATGACGCGATCGGGCTAGAAACATTGGGCCAGCATTATAAGGGCATCGGCAGCGTTAGGAGAGGAGCTATTGGGGCCAGCCATCCCAGGGGTTGACCTCTAGCACGCCGCTTTCGGTGAACACCACCTGAAAGTCAGCCTGGTTGGCGGTGCTGTCAGCCGTGGTAACCAAATTGGGCAGGGGGGTTTCATTCACCAACAGGCCAGCGGCAGCGTTGACGGGCTCATAGCCCACCACCTCGCCCGTCTCGGTCAGGCGCACCCGAAACCGCAGATCCTCATTGGCCGACAGGGGCTCTAGCTCAGCCAAAATGCTGTCGTAAAGGTCGCTGTTGAGTTCGCGAATGCGATCGCTATCGGTCACCTTATCCTCTAGAGTCGGCAGTTCAGCCGCATCGGCCTCAGACGTACCCGCCTTAGACGTATCGGTCTCAGACGCATTGGTCTCAGGCTCCTCCGTCTCCGCTGGGGTCTCTGTCGGCTCTAATCGCACTTCCCCGTCAGGGGTAAAGGTCGCCACAAACTGAGCCACGCGCTCCCGCACTGGCTCTGCGCCTGCCACCGGCACAAAGGTGAGCTGGGGCAGTGGGGTGTTGTCGACCTCTTCTAGAGCCAGGTCGTTCTCGTATTGATACCCCAAAATATCGCCGTCTTCAGAAACCGCCATCCGATAGGCCAGGTCGCCGCTGGGTCGTGGCACATCGGCCCAGGCCTCCTGCAACCGCTGGGTCACGTCAGACTGCAACAGGGCAATGGTGGCTGCGTCGGTAATTGCTGGGGCACTCTCTAGACGGTCTAGACTATCGCCATCAGCAGCCACCGCTTCGCTAGTTTCACCGTCGGTTCTGGGTGGTTCTCCAGGCACCGCGCTGGCTGCTGCCGGGGCCGAGGCCTCAGACTCTGGACGAGTGGGCTCAAACTCGGGCGGCGGCACAAAGAATAGGGCCAGTCCGGCGGCAGCCAGGGCTGCTGCTCCCAGAGCGGCGGGGGTAGCCCGCTTCGTCATGGGCTCGGTGGGCCGCACCAGTCGTCGCGACACCGCTTGAAACTGGGCCTTCATATCGGGCAGCGTTTGAGTGTCAGCCAGTAGCTGGTCGACCGCTTCCATCAAGTCGTAGAACTGCACTGTGGTGAGCTGGATATCCAGCGGCGGCAGCGCGTTGACGTCGTTAACGCGATCGCCCAGAGGCTGCTGCTGCACAATCAGGTGGTGGTGGTAGGGGAGATCCCCTGGTTTGATCTCTACCATGGGTGGCGCTGACCCCGTCGCCCTGGGGTAGGGCACGCCGCTGAGCAACTGCTGCCCGTAGCGGCTCACAGCGGCCACTAAACTATCTAAAAATTCGCGCCCCCCGGATAGGGTGGCATCGGTGGCGCCGGGCAGGTGGCACTCGGCATTCATCAACACCGCCAGGGGCGACAGGGGGTCGTTGGCGTCAGCGCTGAGCCCCTCTAAAACCAAGTTGCAGTGGGGTAAGGTGTATTGCCGTTGAACGGTCATGATACTTCTCCGTCAAACAGGCTATTCCAAAGGCGTTGGGGACCGAGCACCCCAGCGCACAGTAGCAGTTCTTGCAAAAGCTCAAGGGCCAGCTCGTCGAGCTTTTCGTCGCTGCTATAGGCAATTACCCCGGCCCGGCGCGGGTTCATGCGGGCGCGAAAGTGGCTGCGAAAGCGGCTCAGATAGTCGGCCAAGCGAAAGTGGTGCTCAGGGGAGAGCTGTTTGTCGGCCAGTTGCTGATAGCCCACCAGCAGCTGGCGCACTACCACCGTCAACCGCCGCGCCAGCGTGCAAATAATAATCACCAGGGCTTTGGCTTCTTCAATATTTAAAGGCTGCCGCTGGCTGTAGCGGCGCATGGGATTGGTGCCCCGCAGCAACCACAGGTGCACCCGGCCTTTGACCAAGCCCTCCAGGCCAAGGTCGCGAGCGGTGCCTAACATGGCTTCGCTGCCCCCCAGATCGAGGGCCTCAATGGCCAGCAATAGCAGGTCAAGCTGAATGCGTGCCCGACGAGGACATTCGTCGCTGGGCAACCCTGGGTTGGCAAGGGTGTCGATCACTAGGGGCGGCTGGGGAGCGGGCGGGCTATCTACTGGCATTCAGCTCTGGAGTTAATACGAACAGCATTCTATCAAAACACAGTTAGGCTCTGCCCGTCCGGAGAAATTGCCGAACCACAGCCTTTGAAGGGGGCGTTTATGGTAACTCATGGGGCGGTCAGGGCAACAACCAGCCTCTGACAGAAAGCCCAGTCATTACCTACTAATTCACATCGGCTAACTTATTCATGCCCTTTATGTACCACTTGCCGTTCTGGCGCACCAGGTCGTACTGCATTCTTAGGGTGTCGTTGTAGGCGGCGTCAGCATTTTCGACGCCAAACTCAAACAGCTTTGCCTGTTCAGAAACTACGGCGATTGCCTGCAAATTGTCAGCGGTCGGGTCATCGGGGGTGACCGATTCAATCGCCACCTTGTGCTCGTATTCCCAATACCAGCTTTCGGCAGCGGCAGCATCGGCCCGGCGAGTCCACTGGGTGAGCACCGGCTCGAGCAGAATATCGTCAATGCGATCGCCCTGGTAGCTTTCTCCCAGTGCCCCACGCTTGATCTCTAGCCATTCGTTGATCACCCGACCGGCCATATCGTTGACGCCAATCTCACTAGGGGCTGGCGGTGCCTCTGGAATTTCAAAGGCGGGTTGGTCGACGCTAATAGCTAGGGGTTTGCCCGCAATTCTAGGGCCGCTAAAGATGCCAGTAACCCAACCCAATGCCCGCATGGTGCCAAAGCCCAAAATTCCGACCCCCAAAACAGCCGCCGCCGCAACCAAGGCCAACCGACCCCAGTGAGGCGCCCCGCGACTGCGCCGCCCAGGGGAAACGGCGGGCGGCAGAGTCTGCTCCGCATCTAGGGCGGTTGGTTCTGGCGTGGGTCGTCGCTTAGATATCGGCTTAGTCGGTGCTTCGCTTCCCGGTGTGGTCATCTTGCCTTCGGGTGAGAGCTGGGCGACCCGCTCGGCTACCGAGAGATCGTCATCGTCGGCATAGCCGCTTTGAAACTCGGGGTCAGGGGTGCTTTCCTCTGCCAATCTGAGCCGGGGCTCGGGCTGACTGGGGCGACCATTGCCATTGCGGGCAGCCGGTTTAGGATAAGCACCGTTGCCGTTGCTGCTTTGAGTCGGATCAGGCGGACGGCGACGGGCGGTGGCGGTGGGGTTGGGCATGGTGGGTGCCCCAATGGGCAACGACCCCTCAATTGTTGGAAACTGAGTTGTTGGAGATTGGCTGGCCCCAGCGGCGGTGTTCAGGGAGGTCTGCTCAAACACCCCCTGGGAAGGTGCTGACTGGCGCGGTTCCGATCGCAGCTCTGCACCCGAACCCGTAGGCATAGTCTCTAGGTAGGCCTGCACCTGGACATCGGCAAAGTAATCCTTGAGGGTGGCCTTCTGATCTTTGAAGTCGCGAAAGTGCGGGAACAGCTCATCCTTAAGCCAGCGCTCGGCGTAGAGGCACAGCCCCGGCAGCAGGTCGGGCGACTGGCGCGAGTGCTCACGGATGTAGGCCAGGGGCTCATACTCCTGGCTCATCTCCAGGGCGCGGTTGGCCTCTTCGGTCTGGCCCAGCAGTAGGGCGCACACCGCCTGCTCTAGGTGGACGTCTTGCTGAGCCCCCAGGCGCAGCAGCAGCTGCTTGGCGCGGCGCACTAGAGCGGGCTGATGGCGGGCAAAACCTCGAGCCAGCAGGGCATAGACTGTTAGGTAGGTGGCCACGGGCGACGGTCGGCGGGCCTCGTGCTCAAACAACTCCTGCTGCTCACTGGCGGTGAGATAGTCGCGCAGCTGCTGAATAAAGCGCAAAAAATCGTCGATCGCTAGGCCCGAGAGGTCGTCCTCGGTACCCTCAATGCCCCCCCGATCTTCGAGCATAGTTTTGAGCAGCTTGAGCCCCTGACGGCGCTCGCGGGTCTGGTCGAGGGGGCGGGCCAGCAGCTCCAGCACCCGGTAGGGGCGCAGCTTGTACAGCTCGGACTGAATCTCAGCCCGAATGGCGGGAAAGTGGTTGCCTCGGGCCAGCAGCTCATGGCCCGTCTGTAGCGACTCGGCGGCAATTTCGTACTGACGCTGCTGCCACTGCTCGCGGCCTAGCTCGAGACAGGCTAGGGCCAGGGTGAGCACCACGTCGTCCTGGGCGGGCTCGGGGCTGGCCAAACCGCCGCTGGCGTAAGGGTTGACCAGCTGGGGCTGACCCAGCTGAAGCACCTGCTCGTATTCCCCTAGCTCTAGCAACAGCAGTAGGGCTCCAACGAGCTGATCGCTCTCGATCTCAATTTTGGAACTTTGGGATTCGCTGCCGCCAGGTTCGGTGGCGAGCGACCTGAGCGCTGCTTCTCCCACATCGGCACTCACCTCTAGACCCGGCATACCCTCGGGCAGGGGCTCCGGGGCCATATCGACGGTGTAGGCGCTGGCGAGAAACTTGCTGTCGTAGTTGCGGCGGCGATCGCGGTCAGACAAAACTATGTAGGCTTCGTCGATGAGCTGCTTGCGGGCCTCAATGGCGGCGGTGGAGAATTCGCGCCGGGGCAGCTGCAAGCCGCGATCGCGGTGGGCCTGTTTCAGCTGGTCAGCGGTCGCCTGAATGGGCAATCCCAGAATTCGGTAGTAATCTAACGGAATTTGCACAGCTCACGTCCCCAACGGCGAATTCACTCGAAATAGTATCCGAAAAGATTTATTGCGGACTGTCTAAACCGCCGAACTTCTAACGCGCCCCATACCCTTAGGACCCATCTTCGCCCCCAAGCCCGCGCCACGCGTCCATGGCCCTGAGACCTAGTTTCAGCCGTCACTTTCCCTAGGCCGTGCCACTCTGTGACCCAACGGCATTCTAGGAAATAGCTACACCCTATCGCGTTTGCCCCAAAATCAGGACAAAAGTGAAGTTTATAACACATGTTCGCCGCCACTGCCAGAGCGATCGCGACCCTTGACTAACCCGGCCGACAACATCTGGTGGCCCATCAATATTCAAGTTCAGTCTAGATCAGCGAGATACTTCAGTGCGTTCGCAGTGTCAATGCCCGTTCAGTTAGGTTAAAGACCATTCACCTGGTCGTCGAGCATAAAGGTTGAATAAAGATCCTATTCCTGACTCCAGACGGCTTCACATCGAGCAGCAGAGAGCAATCAGGGAGCACAACAGTCAGAATAGTCTTGGCTTGATGGCCAAGGTGAACACTGTTGCCCAGCAGCCCGATCGGTATGATGAAAGGCATATCCCAGCCGGTTCTCTGCCCAAGGGGGGATACTTTTCGGTATAGTCAAATGTTGGACATCGCGGCGTAGGACCCAGCAAAACCCATGGTTCAAGAACGGACGTTACCCCAATTCCACGCTCCAGCAGCTCAGATTGCCCCCGAAGAGGGGCTGAGGCTCTACGAAGACATGATCCTGGGGCGCTTTTTTGAGGACAAGTGCGCCGAGATGTATTACCGGGGCAAGATGTTCGGCTTCGTGCACCTCTACAACGGCCAGGAAGCGGTCTCTAGCGGGGTGATCAAGTCGCTGCGGTCTGACGACTACGTGTGCAGCACCTACCGCGACCACGTCCATGCCCTCAGCGCCGGGGTGCCCGCCAAGAATGTCATGGCCGAACTATTTGGCAAAGAAACGGGTTGCAGCAAGGGGCGAGGCGGCTCGATGCACCTGTTTTCGAGTGAGCACAATATGCTAGGGGGCTTTGCCTTTATTGGAGAAGGCATTCCCGTGGCTTTAGGGGCGGCGTTTCAGTCGCGCTACCGCCGCGACGCTTTGGGCGACTCCAGCGCCGACCAGGTGACCGCCTGCTTCTTTGGCGACGGCACCACCAACAACGGCCAGTTCTTTGAGTGCTTAAACATGGCTGCCCTTTGGAAGCTGCCGATTTTGTTTGTGGTGGAAAACAACAAGTGGGCGATCGGCATGGCCCACGAGCGCGCCACCTCCCAACCCGAGATCTATAAAAAAGCCGCAGTATTTGGCATGCCCGGCGTCGAAGTCGACGGCATGGACGTGATGGCCGTGCGCGAGGTCGCCCAGCAGGCCGTAGCCCGCGCCCGCGCTGGCGAAGGCCCCACCCTGATCGAAGCCCTCACCTATCGCTTTAGGGGTCACTCCTTAGCTGACCCCGACGAGTTGCGATCGAAGGCCGAAAAAGAAGCCTGGCTGGCCCGCGACCCGATCAAGCGGTTTGAGGGCTACCTGCTAGAGCAAAATCTGGCTGACGAAGGGACGCTCAAAGAAGTGCGCGATCGCATCCAAACCCGCATCGACGATGCCCTCACCTTCGCCGAAGAGAGCCCTGAGCCCAGCCCCGACGACCTCTATAAATATATCTTTGCCGACGAGTAGCCCCAGGTATCGGCATCTCCTCGGCAAACGCCCCACCCGCCCACCCATCCACTCATTCACCCTCCCACCCTATTTAGACCAAAGCAATGGCAGAAACCCTCCTATTTAACGCCCTACGCGAGGCCATCGACGAAGAGATGGGCCGCGACGACACTGTCTTTGTCCTGGGCGAAGATGTCGGTGTCTACGGCGGTTCCTATAAGGTCACCAAAGACCTTTACAACAAATATGGCGAGCTGCGCGTGCTCGACACCCCGATCGCCGAAAACAGCTTCACCGGCATGGCCGTCGGTGCTGCGATGACCGGCCTGCGCCCGATTATCGAGGGCATGAACATGGGCTTCCTGCTGCTGGCTTTCAACCAAATCGCCAACAACGCTGGCATGCTGCGCTATACCTCCGGTGGCAACTACAAAATTCCCATGGTGATTCGCGGGCCTGGCGGCGTGGGGCGGCAGCTGGGGGCCGAGCACTCCCAGCGGCTCGAGGCCTATTTTCAGGCGGTGCCGGGCCTAAAGATCGTGGCCTGCTCAACCCCCTACAACGCCAAGGGACTGCTCAAGGCCGCCATCCGCGACGACAACCCGGTGCTGTTCTTTGAGCACGTGCTGCTCTACAACCTCAAAGAAGACCTGCCCAACCACGAGTATGTAGTGCCTCTAGACAAGGCCGAAATTGTTCGCCCTGGCAAGGATGTCACCATCCTTACCTACTCCCGTATGCGCCACCACGTCACCCAAGCGGTCAAGGGCTTAGAGAAAAAGGGCCTTGACCCTGAGGTGATTGACCTGATTTCTCTCAAGCCGCTAGATTTTGACACCATTGGCGCCTCAATCAAGAAGACCCATCGGGTGATTATTGTGGAAGAGTGCATGAAAACCGGCGGCATTGGCGCTGAAATCATCGCCTCTATTAACGATCGCTACTTTGACGAACTCGACGCCCCGGTGGTGCGCCTGTCGTCCCAAGACATCCCTACCCCTTACAACGGTAAGCTAGAGACACTGACCATCGTGCAGCCCAAACAAATCGAGGCCGCCGTCGAAAACATGGTCGCCCTCAAAGTCTAGGGAACCGCTGTCGGGTGGGCACCACCCACCACACTTAATTCCTAGGAACAGCCTTCCCAATTGACGCCACGATCCCCAGGGCATAGCCCCAGCTTAGGGATCACTATCCGCACCCACACCGCAGCAAATCGCAATGGCAAAATATCGAGCTTGGCTAGGGGTAATTTTGGTGCTCACCATCGCCTCCGTGGTGGTGATTACCAAAATACCCACTCGTTTGGGGTTGGACCTGCGGGGGGGCTCTCAGCTCACCATCCAGGTGCAGCCCACCGCAGCCATCCCCACCATTACTGAGCGGGAGCTGGAGGCGGTGCAAACCGTGGTCGAAGGCCGAGTCAACGGCCTAGGCGTGTCGGAGGCGGTGGTGCAGCAGCTGGGCAATAACCAGCTGCTGGTGCAGCTGCCCGGCGTCAGCGATCCTCAGCAGGCGGAGCGGGTGTTGGGGGGCACGGCTCAGCTCGAATTTCGCGCCCAGCGGCCCGGCACCGACCAGCAGCTCCAGATCGAAAATCAAGTGCTGCAAGGCCACCTGGGCGAGCTAGCAGCGCTCCAGGCTTCCCGGCCATCAAATGGGGAAATCAACAGCGACACCCAAGCTCGCATCGACAAGCTCCAGGCCGAGATCACCGCTAGTGAAAAGGCTGTGGCGGCTCTGTTTGAGCCCAGTACCCTGGGCGGGGATAAGCTAACCGATGCGATCGCCCGACCCACCAGCGGCACCCTCTGGGAAGTGGTGATTCAGTTCAACAGCGAGGGTGGCAACGAGTTTGCTGAGATCAGCAAGGCGATCGCTGGTACCGGCCGCACCATCGGCATCTTTCTCGACAACCGCCTGCTGAGCGCCCCCACGGTGGCTGTGCAGTACGCCGAAACCGGCATCACCGGGGGCAGCGCCGTTATCTCTGGCAACTTTACTGCCGAGTCGGCCCGCGACCTGGAAATTCAGCTGCGCGGCGGTGCCCTGCCCCTACCTGTAGAGGTAGTTGAGAATCGTACCGTAGGGCCTACCCTAGGCCGCGACAGTATTCAGCGTAGCCTCTACGCCGGCATCGCTGGTTTGGGATTGGTGCTGGTGTTTATGGCTATTTACTACCGGCTGCCCGGTGTTCTGGCCGATATCGCCCTGATCATCTATGCCCTGATCACTTGGGCGGCCTTTAACCTGCTGGGGGTGACCCTCACCCTACCGGGTATTGCCGGATTCATTCTCAGTATCGGTATGGCAGTAGATGCCAACGTACTGATTTTTGAGCGCACCCGAGAAGAGCTACAGGCGGGCAAAACTCTCTACCGCTCAGTCGAATCCGGCTTCTACCGGGCCTTTTCAAGCATTTTAGATGGCAACGTCACGACCCTAATCTCCTGTCTGGCGCTGTTTTACTTTGGAGCCGGACTGGTCAAAGGGTTTGCCCTGACCCTGGCCATCGGCGTCATTATCAGCATGTTTACTGCCCTGACCTGCACCCGCACCCTAATGTTCTTAGCTATTAGCCTGCCGCAGTTTCGGCGCCCCAGCCTGTTTTGCCCCGGCTTGACCACTGCTCGCCCCGACCCCGTTCGTTCTTAGGAGTGCCCCATGAAGCTCAACATTATTCAGCAGCGCAGTCTGTGGTGGGGAATCTCGGGAGTGCTGGTGCTTGTTAGCCTAATGGCCATGGCAATCTCATGGCAGCAGTTTGGTGCACCCCTCAAGCCGGGCCTTGATTTTGCTGGCGGCACCAGACTACAGCTGACCCGGGCTTGCGTTGCTACCGATAGCTGTACCGAACCTCTGGAACTGGCAAAGGTTCGACAAGTGTTGGGGGATCAGGGGCTCGACTCCAGCAGCCTTCAGCTTTTAGGGGAAGACCAACAGGTGCTCGCTATTCGCACCCGCACCCTGACTGTAGATGAGCGCGCTCCTTTGCAAAGCGCACTCGACGAGGCCATTGGCCCCTTTGACCCCGGTTCTACCCAGATTGACACCGTCGGGCCAGTGGTGGGGAAACAGTTGCTGGTGGCGGGCTTGTTGGCCCTGCTAGTTTCCTTTGCCGGAATTGTGGCCTATATGAGCCTGCGCTTTAAGCTCGACTATGCGCTGCTGGCAATTTTGGCCCTGGCCCACGACGTGATTATTACCGCTGGGGTGTTTGCCATCCTGGGGCTGGTGCTCGGCGTCGAGGTCGACAGTCTGTTCATCGTGTCGCTGCTTACCATCGTGGGCTTCTCGGTCAACGACACGGTGGTGATTTACGATCGCGTGCGTGAGAACATGAAGCTCAGCCCCGGCAGCCACATCAATGACATTGTCGACAGCGCGGTTAATCAAACCCTGGCCCGCTCGATCAACACCTCGCTGACGACAACGCTGCCGCTGGTGGCGATCGTCATCTTTGGTGGCCCAACCCTGAAATATTTTGCTCTGGCGTTGATTGTGGGTTTTGTGGCCGGAGCCTACTCCAGCATTTTTGTGGCCAGCTCGCTGCTGGCCCTGTGGCGAGAACGCACGGGCCAGGCCTACAGTGATGACCCTGACCTATCAGAAGCTCAGCCCGAAACCCAAAGCTAACGGATTTTTAGCCATGGGCACTCCTAGCTATCCTGCGCCTCTGGAGCGCCTGCGGGCGATCATGCTACGCCGCTGGTGGACGATTAGCGGGCTGCTGTGGCTGACGGCAGCCCCCCTCAGTCTGTGGAGCCTGCGGCCTGAGATTGCTCAGCTGCGCCAGTACTTTACCTGGTCAACGGTACGGCTGGGTTTGGCCTACAACCGTCCTGCCGCCCTAGGGCTAGGGTTATGCGTCGGCCTTACCGTCGCTCTATTGGTGGCCGAGAGCCGCTATATTTTGTGGGGCATGACCAAAGACGAACAGCAGCGGCTAGAGAAACAGTGCGATCGCATTGCCGCCCAAGGTCCATCCCATCCTCTCTGGAAGCAGATCTATCGCGATTAATTGATGGAGCGCTAAAGGTGGCCATTCTAGGCATGGCCCAGCGCCCGCGTGACATTGGTACCAAGATGTAATTTCATAGAACAAGACAGTTACCCCGTTTCCCCAGCGGGAAACCGGAGTTGCCTTGGTCAGATAGGCCATGGCTTAGCTTCAAATCTTTCGTATTTCATCAGCAGAAGGCAGCGGTATCTCCATGACTCTACAAAAAGACGGTATTGCCCCCCACGGCGGCACCTTGGTCGATCGCCTGGCGACGCCCGACCAAAAAAGCCAGTTCTTGGCCAAAGCCGACACCCTGCCCCGAGTCAGCCTTGATGAGCGGGCCTTCTCTGATCTAGTGATGATTGCTATCGGTGGCTTTAGTCCTCTCAGCGGCTTCATGAAGCAGGCCGACTACGACACCGTGGTCACCGACATGCGTCTGGCCAACGGTCTGCCCTGGGCAATTCCGGTCACCCTGTCGGTGGATGAAGCCACCGCCGCCCCTCTTGTGGAGGGCAGCCTGGTGCGTCTGGATGACCCCACCGGCCGCTTTGTCGGCGTGCTGGAACTGGAAGAAAAATACACTTACGACAAAGCCCGCGAGGTCGTCAACGTATACCGCACCGACGATGAAAAGCACCCCGGTGTCAAGGTAGTCTACGACCAAGGGGCGGTGAACCTAGCTGGCCCGGTGTGGTTGATCCAGCGCGATCCCCATCCCCTCTTCCCCGCCTACCAAATTGACCCGGCTGCCTCGCGGGCGCTATTTCGCGATCGCAACTGGAAGACCGTCGTTGGCTTTCAGACCCGCAACCCCATTCACCGGGCCCACGAGTACATTCAAAAGTGCGCCCTAGAGACCGTTGATGGGTTGTTTTTACACCCGCTAGTGGGAGCCACCAAATCCGACGATATCCCCGCCGATGTGCGCATGCGCTGCTACGAAATTATGGTGGAACACTACTTCCCCCAAGACCGCGTGATTCTTGCGATCAATCCCTCCGCAATGCGCTACGCTGGCCCTAGGGAAGCGATTTTCCACGCGCTGATCCGCAAGAACTATGGCTGCACCCACTTCATTGTGGGCCGCGACCACGCTGGAGTGGGCGATTACTACGGCACCTACGACGCTCAATACATCTTCGACGAGTTTGAGCCGACGGAGCTGGGCATTATGCCCATGAAGTTTGAGCACGCCTTCTACTGCACCCGCACCGGGGGCATGGCCACCTCTAAAACTAGCCCCAGCACCAAGGACGAGCGGATTCACCTATCGGGTACCAAGGTACGGGAGATGCTGCGCCGCGGCGAACTGCCCCCCCCTGAGTTTTCTCGGCCCGAGGTGGCGGCGGAGCTGGCCAAGGCCATGCGGGTTCCCGAAGCCGTCAGCTAGTAGGATGCAATCAACTCGGTGACACTGAAACGACGGGAGTTTTTGCAGCAGGCAAGCTTGGCCCTAGGGGTGCTGGGAGTAAGCGGTACGACTTGGCTAACAACCTACAGCCGCTACCAGGCGGCCCTGGCCAAGCCTGCCCGTCGTCGGCTGGCTCTGCTAATTGGCATTAATGCCTACCCCGATCGCGCCCTCGACCCCGGAGTGGCCCAAGACATTGCTCTCAAGGGCTGCGTCACCGATGTGGAACTACAGCGGCAGCTGCTGGTGCATCGCTTTGGCTTTCAGCCAGTGGATGTGGTGACGCTGACCAATCAGGAGGCCACCCGCGCCAACATTCTGACCGCCATTGATGAACATTTGGTGCAGCAGGCCCAGGCCGACGATGTCGTGCTGCTGCACTTTAGCGGTTACGGCAGTCAGGTGCGAGTGGTTGAGGCCAAAGATTCGGGCGCTTTACAGGCCGCTTGGGTAACGGTGGACAGCCGCCTACCCAGCGAAGCCAATCCTGTTCTGGACGATCTGCTTGAGGCCGAAATTGTCGCTCAGCTCAGGCCCCTGGCCACTGCCAACCTAACCACCGTCATCGATGCCGGCAGTCAGGATGCGGGCTACCTGCGCTGGGGAAATTCTCGAGTTAGATCTCGGCCTACGGTACCCACAGGTCTGCTGTCGTCGCCAACGGAAACAGCCCCCTTTCCGTTGGATGCTCCCTGGCCAGGGCTAGTGCTGCGGGCGGCCGATCTAGGGCGACTGGTGCTAGAAAGCCATTGGGACGGGTTTAGCGCTGGGGTTTTCACCTACGCCCTCACCCAGGGCCTCTGGGAAACAGAACCTGACTCCACGGCTAAGGTCTTAATACAGCGCGCTGGTTCGCGACTACAGCGCTGGGTAGGAGCCGACCAGCGGCCCGGTCTGAGCGATCGCCTGCCGCCTTACACCGGTCCGACGACCTACGGCCTGCCGCCCCAGCTGCCGCCAGCGGCAGGGGTAGTTTTGCTGGGCAGCGATGAGCGGCCTTTGACCGCGTGGCTGGGAGGTGTGCCGCCCCAGGTACTGCGTTACCTACAGCCCGGCTCCCGGTTGGTGGCCGAAGCCGATGGGGCAGCTGTGCTCCTGCGGCTGGAGTCGCGCACGGGTTTAAAGGCCGTGGTCCGGCTTTTGGAGAGCGAAGTTTCCCTGCCATCGCTCGCCCATCGGCCTCTATTTGAGCAGGTGCGGCGACTGCCCCAGACCATCGATTTAATTGTGGCCCTCGACAGTCAGCTCAAGCGGGTGGAGCGAGTTGATGCTACTAGCGCCCTGTCGGGTATTCCCCTGGTCACCTCGGTGACCGCCGGCGAGAAGGCCGCCGACTGCCTGTTTGGCCGCCTGCCCACTGGCCCGGCCCCCACCCTAACCGCTGCCCTACCCAATGCTGGCGAGACCCTGCATAAGCTAGATAGAGATGCTCGGGGAGCTTCCCAGGGGGGAGAACGCCCTGCCGAGAGCAGCTACGGGCTGTTTGCTCCCAACCGCACCCTGCTGCCTGGCACCATGCTGGCCAAAGAAGAGGCGGTGAAAACAACGGTCAACCGGCTCACCCCTTACCTGCAAACCCTGCTAGCTCTCAAGCTAGTGCGATTGACCGAAAATCATGCGGCCTCCCAGGTGGGGGCGGCGGCGCTGCTGGAGGCGGTGCAGCCCAAGCCCATGCCGCTGCTGGTGCAGATCACCGAGCGCAGTCCCACTGTTACCTGGCCCCTAGCTATTCAGCAAGCCCAGAAGACGGCGACCGATGACCCAATTATGCTTCCCCGCGATGGCCGTATTGGCTACCGCTTAGCCAACACCTCAACCCAGATTCTCCACCTGCTGTGGATTAGCTTTGACAGCCGGGGAGAATGCAACGCCCTGATCACCCTGCCCGATGCGATCGCCGCTGACGGGGCCGAGGTCCCGCCTGCTGCCATGCCCCTGTCACCGGGGCAGCTCATTTCTATCCCCGCCGATGGGGCTGGCTGGGCCATGCCGGGAACGTCCACCTGGGTAGAAGCCTACGTCATTCTCAGCACCCAGCCCCTAGAGCAGTGCCTAGCCGTGCTGGGTGACGATCCCCCATCGCTGGCTACAGGTTTTCGCCTGGTGCCCCAGCCCCTGCGGCTGGCCCAAGCGCTGCTGCAGGACCTAAGCACCAGCCAGATGGTGGAGAGGCCTGCCCCTGACTATTACGCGCTGCACCACGATCACTGGGCCACCCTAAGTTTTCGTTATGCCATTGCCTAAGCAATGGATGATCTAGGCAATCAGCAGCCCGATCGCGCCGCCCAACCCCAGCCCCAGCAGGCAGGTTACCAGCAAAACCAGGCTGGTTCTGCTGCCCTTGTTGCTCCGCAGCAGGCGATCGCCCAGGGCCGCTGTCGTTAGGCTGCACAGTACTGCCAGCAGGACCGCTAACAGGCTGTAGAGCACTATTTCTAAAAACGCTCTGACAATGGTGAGTTCATCTAGGTTGTCGGTGCCCAGGTGGTTGAGGGCGATCGAGAGCGCCACCGCCAAGGCCGTGCCCCCCATGATGCTGCCCAGCACCAGCAGGTTAGCCGTTAGCCACCGAAATCGCTTTAGCGCTTCGGGACCCGCCAGGGTTGTCCCCTGCGCTACGGTGCCCCCAGCGGCCACCAGCCAAATCCAGGGGTTGGCCAGGGAGGTCAAAGTCAGGCCAGCGGCGGCGTAGAGCAGGCCGCACAGCAGCCACAGCCCAAAAAAGGGGCGGCGGTTAGAGGGGCGCCTTGTCGGCCTCTGGCGCGGTTGACGATTAAAGGCGGAGCGACGGCGCTGGGTCGGTTGGTTCATAGCAGACAGACCATAGACCGATAAAATCCTAGGCTCTAGTTTGCCAGGAAGCGGAGCATTGTGCAGTAACCTGGTCATAATGCCCCGTCATTTCGTTAATGAGCGTTCCTATTGCTGCGCTAGTTCAAGGGTTGTTGGCGGCCTCTAGTTTGCTGGTAGGGGCCATTTTAGGCATTGCCTGGCGACCGGCGCGATCGCTCACAGCGGCAATTATGGCCTTTGGCAGCGGCACTCTGCTCTCTGCGATCGCCTTCGACATTACCCTGCCCGCCTACCAGAGCAGCGGCTTTTTGCCGCTGGTGGCAGGCTTTGCCCTGGGCGGCACCCTGTTTACCGTCATCGTGGGCTATATCGACAATCAGGGGGGCTTTATTCGTCACCCATCGTCGTCGCGGCGGTTTCTCTACCATCATCGCCAGGACGAAGCCTCGGAAGTGCTCGATCGCATTGGCCATATCGAAGTGCTCCACAGCCTCTCCCCGGACGAAATGCAAGCGATTATTCCCCTGCTCAAACCGCTCCATGTCGAGGCGGGGATGGTGCTGTGCCAGGAGGGCGCTCCCGGCGACTCCATGTTCCTAATTGTGGAGGGGGATGCCGAGATCTACAAAGGCCCTCAACGGCTGGCCGCTCTGGGTTCTGGGGAAATCTTTGGCGAAATGGCGCTGCTGACTGGCGAGGAGCGATCGGCGACGGTGGTGGCCAAAACGCCTATGGAGCTCTACGAACTCGATAAGGCCGATTTTGACGCCATGCTCACCTACGCCCCTCAGCTCTCCAGCGGGCTGAGCCGCATTCTGGCTCGACGGCTGCGCGAAACCACCCAGTCCACCGCCAAGCTGGCTCCGGTGGATGATGACCAGTGGCGGCGGCAGGTGCTCGACAGCGTCGAGGTCGATATCCCTATCTCAGAGCAGCAGTTTAAGGAGCTGGCCCAAAGCTCGGCCCCCCTGGCCATTTTGGTGGGTACCATGATCGACAACATTCCTGAGGCCCTGGTGATCGGCTTTCACGTGGGCACAGGCCACACGGGGGCGTCATTTTTAATGGCGGTGTTTATCTCCAACATTCCCGAGGCGATGTCGAGCTCCATCGGTATGCGTCAAGCGGGCACCTCAGCCGGGCGCATTCTAGCCCTGTGGGGTGGGGCAGTGCTACTCAGCGGATTGGTAGCCATGGTCGGCAGTCAACTGGTGCCGGTGGCGTCTGAATGGATGTTGGCCATGGCCAAGGCCACCGCTGGGGGAGCCATTCTCGCTATGGTCGCCAGCACCATGATGCCTGAGGCTTACGAAATGGGCGGCGGTTCAGTGACCTTCTCAACCATTGCCGGGTTTTTAGTTAGCTTTTGGTTGGCCTCCTCGGCGTTTTGAGGTTAGATAATGGTCATTTGGGTTCAAAAAAACTGAACAGATTCCCAATTCTGCCCACCGAAACAAAGGGAACCCGGCTCGTTTCAGCAGCACCTTTAGATCTGTCCTGACTACTGACATCAGAACCAAAGATGAAGTCTATCGGGCTGCAACTCCACTTAGAAAAATCTATCCCTCCCCCTTCTCGTCGCCGGATTGCTAAGCCTCGGGAGGGAGCTCTGGTGGGGGAGAGGCTTCAACGTCTAGCAGATTTGCCTTGGACCGTTTCAGGTCTTGCCACAGGCGCTTGATTTCGTCGTAGGCTTCGTCAGCCGACATTTTGCCGCCGGTTTCAAGGTTGCAGACCAAGGAAACCCGCTGAGCAAACTCTTGCAGGTTAGCGTTAAAGGCTAACTGCTGAGGCGTAAATTCTCCCCAGTACTTGCTGCGGGGAAAGAGAAAATTTTCCTTGGGGGAGGGTTGGTTGTCGGTCATGGCACCAGCGGGTGGAGGGCATAGCTCTTACCTTACATTAGATAAATTCTTGCCTGCTGGCGGCGAGCGCAACCCAACTGCCGTTTGCAACGCCCACCGCTGGTTTCCGATAACAGCGCTTGGCAAGAATATTAGCGCGCCAACTGACGCCAGTTGGCAAGATCAGGACGCCAGCCACCGCTGAATTTGCTCTTGGGCGGCGGCAACGGTGTCGGCGATCGCCAACGGCCCCGTCGCTAAACTCTGCCACAGGGCAATCGCGCCGGGGGGCATTTCCATCAAAATGACGGGCCGCTGGGCCTTGAGGGCGAGGGCAATTTCAGAGGCGGTGCCCGAACCGAGCCCGCAGGCCACCACTACCTGGCTCGATAGCACGTTGACCACATTGCGGGCATCCCCTAGTCCCGTCACTATAGGAATGTCTACAGCAACTGACCTATCAGCTCCGTTCATGGAGGGCAAAATACCTACCGTGAGCCCGCCTGCTGCCTTGGCCCCTTGACAGGCTGCCTCCATGACACCTACCTGGCGTCCACCAGTGAGTACTACCCATCCAGCCGAGGCAATGGCTTGGCCAAGATCGTAGGCTGTTTTCATTTGAACCGGGGTTGCTGAGCTCCCCGGTCCCATGACACCAATAATGATGTAAGTCATTGGGCAATCCGTCGAGGAATTACTCGGGTTTACGGTTGTTAGCGCGGTGGTGGTTGACCAAGTTTCGCTGTTGGCCTGGCTCCTCAGCAGGCAAAGGTGGTGAACTGATTGGATGAGCGATCGCAAAAAAACTTGACGATGGATCTCCACCAGCCAGGGGAGCTGTCGTTTAGATTAAGTTAACGATTAGAGAAAATTTGCGTACTGTACTCCTAGCTTAACTCTGTACCATTGCTCGACCCTGGCCCGCTGCCCCCTGCGTTTAACCCTCTTGCCGTGCGATCTACAGCGTCTTGCTTGAGTCTTTTCTCCCCCCTCAGACGGTGGGGCTGGGGCGCGATCGCCGCTACCGGACTGCTTGCGGGCGGGTTAGCCGTGACGCCCCCGGCAGCGGCAGCAGATTCGGTGACAGTGCGTCTGGGTCGGCTGTCTCAGACGGTGAGCCTTGACGATTTACAAGCGTTTGCCGCCACGGGGGAGGTACCCCGATCGCTGCGGCTCTACCGGCCGCTGCTCAACGCCAGCATCCAGGAGGTGCTTCAGGGCGAAATCGCCCTAGAACCCGAGGTGAGCCAGGTAATTTTAGACGAGATTTTGCAAACCCCCGGCGGAGCGCAACTGCTCGATACCCTGCGAGCGATCGCCCCTAATCTAGCTGCCGCCGACCTGCGCGTCACCCTTGAGCAGGTGTCTGAGGCAGAGGCCGGCTTGACCCTGTTGGGCATTTTGCGGGCCATGCCCCAAGACACGCTCGAGATTGATGTGGGCACCCTGCTCACCCTGGCCTCTCAGTTTCAGCTGGCGCAGATGGAGAGCAAGGCGCTCAGCCGAGTGCTGCGCAAGGATCCTGCGGCCGAAACGGCTGCACCTGCCCCTCTGCTAGGGCCTGATCCTTTCGCCAAGGGCTCCTCAACGGTCGAGCGCTGGGAACTGGTGCTGCGCGATCACAGCCGCGATCGCAGCATCCCCATCGATATGTACTGGAGCAAAGACAGCCATGGCCCTCTGGTAGTTATCTCCCACGGGTTTGGGGCCGATCGCCGCTTCTTTGCCTACTTGGCTGAGCACCTGGCCTCCCACGGGCTCACAGTAGTATCGGTAGAGCACCCCGGCAGTAATGTTGCTGCCCTGCTGTCGCTGCCCACCGACAACCTGCCCGAGGCCGCTGCCCAGAGCCGCATTTTACCCGCCACCGAGTTTCTTGATCGGCCTCGCGATATCAGCTACGTGCTCGATCGCTTAGAGAGACTCAATATCTACTCCTATAGCCTGCGCGATCGCATCAATACGGACGAGGTGGCCTTCATTGGCCATTCCCTCGGCGGCTATACGGGGTTGGCCCTAGCTGGGGCGGCGCTCGATCTGCGATCGCTTGAGGCCTACTGTCAAACCCTTAACCCAGTCAACGTCTCCCCCGCCGACTGGCTTCAGTGCGCCGCCCAAGACTTGCCCGTTAAATACGCTAACCTGCGCGATGATCGGATCACTCAGCTAATCGTGGCCAACCCTCTCACTGGAGTGCTGTTTGGCGAAACGGGGCTGAGTCGGGTGCGGGTGCCTACCCTAGTTCTAGCCGGCACCCACGATACCGTTACGCCTATGGCTAGCCAGCAGTTGCGCCCCTTCATGCAGCTACCTGCCGATAAGTATCTCGTTACCGTGGTGGGTGGATCACATCTGAGCGTTGGCGACCCTAACAACCTCAACGCCGATCTGGGCCGTATTCCGTTTATGGCCGAGTTGCCCGACGTTACCACTGCCCCTCTACGCATTTTTCTCCAAGGGGTGAGCTTCAGCTTTATCATGCAGCAGACTCCCAAAGCCGAAGCTTACGCTCCAGCTTTAGACCCCGCAGTTGCCCATGCGTTTTCGACTACTACGATGTCACTGCGCCTGAGTCAGACCGTGCCCGAGGGTCTGGCCGCCTGGCCTCGGCTGCGTCAAAGCGGGCTGCACCGCCAAGAAGGGTTAATCAGCTACCTGCCCTCTCTACTCCATCTCGAGGCCCTGGCAATTCAAGACCAGTTTCAGGCGCTACAGCGCCAGATGGTCGCCTATCTGCGCCATACTCCCCCTTCTCTAACCGCAGTATATTGGCCCTTTTTGGTGCCACAGCTACCCATGCAGGCCAACCAGCCCGGCAGCAAACCAGCCACCTCTCAGTGAAGGGGTTTAGTGTTGGCACCTGGCTCCAAAGCGCTATTCCTGAGATCCCATGGTGTAACCGTCGGGCATGATGGTGCCATGCACATCGGTGCGTCGCAAGTTGGTGTAGTCGAGCTTGGCGTTGATCATGACCGCATCGGTGAGGTCAGCTCCGCTCAGATTTGACCAGCTCAGGCGGGTGCGATACAGGGTCGCCCCCCGCAGATTGGCCCCCCGCAGCGAGCTCCAGCTCAGATTAGCCCCGCGCAAATTGGCATAGGATAAATTGACATTCACCAGGTTCGTGCTCGTCAACTTAGCCCGGCTCATGTCGGCTTCTTGAAAATCAGCCCCCTCGAGGGTAGCTCCAGTAAACACCGCCCCCACCAGCACGGCTCCCCGTAGTACAGCTCGGTTCATGAGCGCACTGGTCATATTGGCGTGTTCCAGGTTAGCGCCTTCCATGTCGGCCGCCAGCATTCTGCCTCGGCTGAGGCTGGCCTCGCTCAACACGGCCTTGTGAAGCGTAGCGTGATCGAGCACCGCTTCGTTAAGGTTGGTTTCGCGTAAAACTGCCTGGTTGAGGTTGGCTCGCACCAGGTTGGCGCTCCGCATGCCCGCCTCGCTCAGGTCGGCTTCCACCAGGCTAGCGTCAGCTAGGTCAGCCCCAATCAAGTTGGCTAAAATCAGCGTAGCTTGATCAAAATTGACGTCGGTGAGCTTAGCCTCGCGGAAGTTGGCCCCAACCAACGTGGCCCCAGCAAAGGTCGTATTTTGCAGATTAGACTGACGAAAATTGGCCCCGCTGAGGTTCTGTCGACTCAGGTCAGCGCCAATAAGCTGAATGCCGCGAAAGTCTCGTTCTCCCGCCGCGTAGCGTTCCAGCAGATCGGCGACGGTTATATCTGCGGGCAGATTAGGGAGTTGAGAACTGAAAAACTGAGAACTAGAAGGGGGCGTTTCCAAAGAAAATCCTCAACGGCGACGATAATTGGGGTTTGAGTTACAACTCCCAGCGTTTCAGGTCGCAGGAGCGAATATTGAAGCAAAAAAGAACTGTCATCTAGCCTAGGGTAGATGTTTTAGGATAACCAGAAGCTCGCTCTCGGTAAACGGTGCCTGAGCTAGGGCAGCTCTGATCTCTGCAACCTTAACAGTTCTCAATCTGCCCTGCTTAGGTGAGGCCAGGAAGATCAGCCAATCCATTCAAGCTGTAGGCTTCGGTAGCCCAACCCTGTCCTGTCCCGATAGGAGGCATGGAGCAGATCTTCGCCTAAGGTATGCTAAATCTGAATTTAGGTTGTTCTAGCTTGTCATCTTGGTCGCTCACCTATGCCCCGATCGCTGCTCACCCTCCTGCGCCGTCGCCTGTTCTGGCTCACCCTGCTGCTGACGGTGTGGCTATTGTGCAGTGGTCAGGCTCCAGCGGGAGCGATGGCTCTAAGGGGCGGTCAAAGCCTGGTTGAGCGTCTAGCGGCTTTCCCCCAGTGGGGTACTAAGCCTGCTTTACCTGCGGCTCAAGGTGACTTGGTTTACCCCGACTGGTTGCGGGGCAAGTGGCAGCTGACAAGCACTTTGGTCGATTTGGCGGCCCCAATGGCTCCTGACTTGGTGAGCCCTAGCTTTGAGGGCAATCGGGCCCAGCTAGATGTACCAGTGACCTGCCCAGTGCAGTTTGTAGCAGCGCCGCACAGGACGCAGCGTGGCCCGCTGGGGGCATCACTGCGTTTAATCCCTGCTGTAGCCGGTCCGCCTCAAACCGTGGCCGATCGCGCCTTTAATGGGTTAAGCATGGCCCGGGCCTACCTAGGGAAGGCCGCGGTGCAGGCGGTCAAGGTAGACCCCGACAACCCCAACCGCCAGGTGACGCTGCTGGCGGGCAACCGTCAGCTTGAGTCCACCGTAACGGCCCGAGCGGTGGAAGTGCCTGGGGAGGCCGAGTTTGTCACCGTAGAACGATTTCAGCAGGTGTTTCGGGGCGGCGCTGCGATCCCTTACTTCAACGAGGTGGAAACTACCACCGCCTATCGCCGAGCGGCAGACGGCTCCGAAGGGTCAGGTTTCGCCGATCGCGTGGGGGCTGACCAGGTGACGGCGGTGTATCTATCGCCCCAGGACCCCGATTTTCTTAAGGCCCAAAATCAACCTGTGGCGCTCTATCGCTATCGATTGGAACTAGTCTCGATGTGAGCCGAGTGCGGGCGTCAGTGGGCTATTCTGCCTAAATCTCAACCGCTGAACCACCTCCTAAAGTCTATTGGCCGGGTTAATTGCTCTTCCAGCACACAACTGAAAACGTTCTTGATGCAAATTTAATTTAACGGCACTTCAACGCTGCAACGAATCGCAGTAGCATGGGCTTGGGCTCGAATAGCCTTTGGCTCCAAGCGAGTATATGCTGACGCTAACGATAAATTCTTTGCAATTGTTCTCTCAATTAAATTTGCTGTGCCATTGAAAAATGCGCTGGTCCTAGGGATGCCTGCTCAATCAGGCCCAAGCGCTTTAAAGCTACTTTTGTAATTCTTTGTCTTTCCTGGGCAGGCTTGGCTGCAAGCTGGCTTGCTAGACCTTAATCAGACCGCAATCTCTAAATTTCTAGGCAAAACCGCTGTGTCTTGGTCTGCCGAATGCTTGGCAGCTCTGGTTTTATGACTGGCCGGTGCGCTCCAATTTGTGCAGCAGTGCCTGCTTTCCCTTGTAATTCTATTGGAAGATAGTTATGCTCGGCTCCCAGACAGCCAATCAGCTTGTGCCTGATGCTGCTCGACCCTATCGAGTTGCGATCGCAGGCACCATTACCAACGCCGCTACTGGCGACATCATGCCCCAGGCCGTAGTGCGCATTACCGCTGCCCCGACGGCCTTTGCCGAAGGGGTAATGGCGCTTTTGATCGCAGCGATCGCCCACCGTCCCGAAATTCAAGCCCATTACAGTGACCTAATCGAAGACTGGCAGCGGTCTTTGGCCCCTCTGGCAACAGCGCAGCGACTGCTCGACCGCCTAGAGCAGTCGCTGATCCTAGCCCGACCCGACCAGACCCAGAGCGGCGGCGATGGTCACTACTGCTTTTATGACCTGCCGGCCGGTTCCTATACGCTTACGGCTACCTATACCCTGCCCCATCGCGGCCACGGGGTGACCTCTGCTCAGGTAGAGGTTCTCCACAGCGATCGCCGGCTCAGCTTTGCGGCTGTAGATCTGGCTATTAGCCTGGTGCCAGGGGCTTGCCCGTTGACGGTGGTGGGCGATCGCTCACCCTCACAGGCCCTAGCAGGTCAAGAACAGTTTTGGCATACCCCAACCGTTGCCAACCCTAGGGTTGAAACTCTGTCTCGTTGAGCAGGGCCAAGGCGGTGCGCCACACCATGTAGCCATCCTGGTTGAGATGCAGCCCGTCGGTGGTGAGGTCGGCTCGCAGATAGCCGTCGCCATTGACAAACAGCGGATACAAATCCAAAAACTCAGCCCCGGTCTCGGCAGCTACGGCCTTGAGCTGAACATTCACCGTGCGAATCAGGTCGGGAGGAACGGCTACCAGGCGAGCCCGCCCTTCCCAGGTGGCCATCTCGCCGCCGTGGGGCAAAATTGACTGCACTACTACCCGTGTTTGGGGATGAGTCTGGTGCAGGTAGTCCACCATTTTACGGACGTTGTAGACCAGGTCAGCCTCAGAGCCTCCCCAGATTAAGTCATTGATGCCCACCATAATGAACACCGCCTCGGGCGAGGTGCCGTCGAGTAGGTAGAGGCGATCGCGCAGCCCGGTCGATTTTTCCCCTGAAATCGCTTGATTTATCCAGGTTCTGCGGCCCGGCAGCATGTTGGCCGGAAACCACAGCGTCAGCGAATCGCCTAGCAAAACCGTCTGACTTGGCGCATCTCTGGCTACCGCAGCCTCAGCTTCGGCCGCCAGTAGCGCTACCCACTGCTCGTAATCGAGGCTGTGGCGCGTTCCCAACTCAGGCTCAAAGGGGGCCACTGTAGGGTGCGGGTCAGCCGCAAAGGCATTGGCTTGAGGCAGCACCGCATCCCCCGCCTGACTCAGCTGCCGCAGCATCGCCATCGCCGTAATAAACAGCAGCCCATTCAACACCAGCGACAACAGCGCCCAGGGGGGAACCCCCTGAAGCCGATGCAGCGCCGAGCGAAACTGAAGATAGGGTGGAAGCGGTAAAGCCACAGCGATATACCTACAAACCTGGAGCTAGAGAACCAGCCCTGCCAATGGGTCAAATTGTAGATAGATTTTCCCCCACAAACCACTATTGCGACGAGGTTTTTTGTGTGCTTTGAAGGATAGTAAAACGCGAGCTACACGTTGAACCGAAATAGCATCACATCGCCTTCCTGCACCACATACTCTTTGCCCTCGCTGCGGACCTGCCCCTTATCTTTGGCCGTAGCCATTGCCCCTGCGGCCACCAGGTCGTTATAGGCCACCGTCTCGGCGCGAATAAAGCCCCGCTCAAAGTCGGTGTGAATGACGCCAGCGGCCTGGGGGGCAACCATGCCCGCCTTAATCGTCCAGGCGCGGGTTTCCTTCGGGCCGGTGGTGAAATAGGTACGCAGCCCCAGCAGTTCGTAGGTGGCGCGAATTAAGGTCTTGAGGCCGCCCTCTTCGACGCCGAGGGCTTCGAGAAAGTCCTTGCGCTCCTCGTCGTTCAAATCCACCAGTTCCGACTCCACCTGGGCCGAAATCACCACCACCTGGGCATCTTCTGCCGCTGCCACCGCCCGCACCTGCTCCACCCAGGCATTGCCGCTGGCTAGATCCTCTTCAGAGACATTGGTGGCGTAGATGACGGGCTTGCGGGTGAGCAGCCCCAGGGGCTTGACGATCGCCTCGGCCTCGGCGTCGAGCTCTACCTGGCGGGCGGCTTTGCCCTCGTTGAGCACCGGCAGTATTTTTTCTAGAATGGCTAGCTCGGCCTGGGCCTCTTTGTCAGCGCGGGCCAGCTTGCGCACTCGATCGACCCGACGCTCGAGCTGGGCCAGATCAGACAGGGCTAGCTCGAGGTTGATCACCTCAATGTCGCGCACCGGGTCAACCGAACCGGAGACATGGATGATGTCGTCGTCCTCAAAGCAGCGCACCACATGGACGATCGCATCCACCTCGCGAATGTTGGCCAAAAACTGGTTGCCCAGCCCTTCGCCCTGGCTGGCCCCCTGCACCAGACCGGCAATATCGACAAACTCGACCCGAGCCGGCACCGTCTCCACTGAGCTAGAGATGTCGGCCAGCACCCGTAGCCGGGCATCGGGCACCGCCACAATGCCTACGTTGGGCTCAATCGTGCAAAAGGGAAAGTTTGCGGCCTGGGCCTTGGCGTTGGCCACCACGGCGTTAAACAGGGTAGATTTGCCAACGTTGGGCAGGCCAACAATGCCAGCTCGTAACATGGGGGTTAACTCTAGATTCGGGGCAACGGGGGAGGGTAAACGGTCTCAGGCTTAGGGTTCAAGGCCGATCTGAGATCTTTTGCCTTGCACCTGATACCTTGCACCTTAAACCCCTACCTAGCATAAGAGAGGATGGGGCCATTGCGGAGGTGTTGCTATACCCTTAAGGCAAACCAAACCAACGACCGCAAAAGGGTGAGCTATGGCTGGAGTGACAGGGGCAGAGCAGCGGATGCGGCCCGTTCTAGTGGCGGGGCTGGTGGCGCTGGGGCTAGCGGGGTGCAACACCCTGGGTCTGTCGCGATCGCCCGAGGGCACTGGCGAGATGAGCAACCAGTATGTTGACAGCGGGTTTCGCGGCGATATGCTGGTGAGCCGCCTCAAGCCCGTGCAGATCCGCCTGCCCAACGGCTGGAGCGCGGCCCCCACGGGCACCCTGCACAACAACGCCGACCTCGAGGCCTACAACCTCGACGAAAACATGTTTATGGTCGTGCTAGGAGAGAATCGCGAGGCGGTAGGCCCCGGCAATATCGAGGAGCAGGCCGACGTTTATTTGCAAATTCTCAAGGGCGGCTTTAGCCAAGTTTTGGCCAATCAGGCTCGCACCGGTGTCGAGCGGATCAGCAGCTTTCCGGCGGTGCAGTACGAGGTGCGGGGCAATGTGTCTGAGCAGGCCGTGGCCTATCTGCACACCACTATTGAAATGGGCGAAGAATACTACCAGGTGGTAGTGTGGACCCCCGACGATCTCCGGACGGCCAATGCCGACGCCATGCGGGCCGTAGTGGAGGAATTTCGCGGTACTCAGCTTTAAGCGCCGCCATTCTGTGGCCTAATAGAGTCTGTGGCTTCGTGGCTATTACGCCTCGGCCTCAGCCCCTAGACCAAGGACATTGCCATGCTGCGCTGGCTTGCTACACCATTTTCTACCCTAGCCGTTTTCCTTAAGGCTATGACCCGCTTGAGTCGTGCCCTTGGCCTAGCCTGCGCGGCTCTGGTGCTGTGGCTGAGTCTTGGCGGGCAGCCCTTTGCCCTAGCTGGCCTCACCGACGACAATTACGACGGCAATATCTTTGCCCTCTATGCCGGCAACGGGTCGCTGGTGCCGCCCAAGGTCAGCCTGGAGCAATCGCTGCGCTACGGCAAGGCCGCCATTGTGGTGATCTACGTGGATGACAGCAGCGACTGTAAAAAATTTGCGTCGGTTGTTTCCCAGCTGCAAGCCCCCTACGGACGGGTGGCTAACTTTGTGCCGATTATGGCCGACTCAATTCCTGTCAAAGCCTCCTACGAGCCTAACGAACCCGGCTACTACTTTAAGGATGCTGTCCCCCAAACCCTGGTGTTCAATACCCAGGGAGAGTTGGTGTTTAACGAAGTTGGCATAGTCCCCTACGAGGCGATCGACGATGTCATGCGAGAGGTCTTTGACCTACTGCCCCGAACCGAGTCCGAAGAGCTGCGCCGCCGCCGTCCCGTCAACGAGGTGAATTCGGAACTGGTGCCAGAGCAGTAGATCGATTTAGACGCAGGTTTATTTAGAAAACGTAGGCTCAACCACGGCCGGAAAGCTGGCAAAGTTGCGGCGTACCCAGTCCATGCCCACCTCGTTGTTGAGCCTAATTTTCTGCGGCGAGTTGGGGTAAATCTTGCCCAAAATGGCCGCATCTTGATCAACTACTACCTGGCCAAAGTTGAGATAGGCGCGTCCCATTAGCTTGAAAACGGGATGCTTGGCCAAACCAAACAGCAAAATATAGGTGCGGGTGCGGTTTTCGGCCTCGGGCACAAATAGATGGCACTGCACCAGTTTGCCCAGGGGTGATTCTCCGTGAAAAATAATCAGCGATGGAAAGTGATTTTCGAGGTGGGCCTTGATGGTGCTGGGCAACAAAAACAAATCTGGACGGCGCAGTTTTTCCGCTAGAGCGTAGGGGGCGGTGGGCATATCGTAGTAGGCATGGGATTCGTGCCCCCGATCGATGAACTGGTGGAACTGCACCTCGTCAATGCGAAACAGATCGCGGTGGGTGCCGTTTTGGTGGTTGTAGTCGTGCATATTGAGCAGCATGGTGAGTAAGTCAGTATCCACCGTGCAATCGGCGGTGTGGCCGATGAAGGTGTACTCGGCTGCGATCGCGTTCAGCACCCCCGGAATCGGTACTTTGGGCTCGTAGCCCCCGTAGGACCAAACAAAATCGCCCTGAATAATTAACTCTAAAGGTTCTAACTGGGGTAGAGTTTGCCGATCAGAACCGGGCAGTACCGTGCAACCCCGAGCGTCAAACGCTAGGGCGTGGAAGGGGCAGACGACTCGACTGTTGCCATCACCCGCTGCTTCGCACCAGCCTTCTGACAGCATGGCTCCCATGTGCGGGCAGGCGTTGGGCAGGGCGTGAACTTCGCCTGCGCCATCTTTCCACAAGACGTAATCATTACCGTAGAGGGAAATTTTACGGGGCTGATTAGTAGCCAGCATAGACTTGTGCGCCACAAGCCAGGGCGCACCGGGAAGCATGGACTGCATAGAAGCCTCCGATAGATATAAAATTGTGAGAAATTCGTCGTGTTTCAAAAATATGACAAATGACTCGCATTCGTCAAGCAGTCTGCGTCGTCACCCTAAGCAGCGCCGGGGTCAACAGCGGGTCGAAAAAATTCTAGAGGCTGCTGCCCTGGTCTTTGATGAAGTGGGTTATGAGGCGGCGACTACCCATCAAATTGCGGAGCGAGCGGGCACGGCAATCGGATCGCTGTACCAGTTTTTCCCCGATAAAGCGGCGATCTTTAACGCCATGGAACTGCGCCACCTAGAGCGGGTGCGGGCGATGTGGAGCCAGGCGAGTGCTCAAGAATTTTGGCGACTGCCGCTGAGGGAGATGCTGACTCAGCTAACCGCTGGCGTGGTGGCGCTGTTTGAGCAGCCGGTGTCGCGGGTAATGTTTGTGCAGTTTTACACGGCGCGCGATCGCTTCCAAACCATCGACGACAGCATGACCCAGGGGGCGATCGCATTCCTTTCCGCTATCCTGTACCAGCGCAACCCAGACCTGCCAACGGAGCGGCGCGATCTCTTGGCGGAGGTCTGCGTCCACAGCTGCAACGCGTTGATTTTGGCGGCTCTACGACAGTCAGATGAAGGAAAGCGCGATCGCCTGATGCAGCAAATTCCAGTGCTACTGGCCGCGTACCTAGCTGCCGATGTGGGCGATCAAATTCACGGTCATGTAATGAATGTAATGATTTGCCCCCACTGTAAATCTCAGGAGCTGGCTAAAAACGGTCGGCGGCGGGGCAAGCAGTGCTACCTCTGCAAGGCCTGCGGCAAGCAGTTTGTGCATCCTGCCGTCACCGATTCCCTATGATTCTGGCTTCCCTGCATGCTCTAAGGTGGTCATGCCGCCTAATGGTTGGCCACTTGCTGTACCAACGGCCGGAAGACTTCTACTAAGGAAGCCCGGGCTGTGGCCAGTGTAGGGTAGGGTCGAGTGCTATAGTCTTTGCCTATTTCCAGGGGGAAGGGCTCTACGTCATCTAGCGGCACCCAGGAGGCTCCGGCGGCTTGGGCGATCGCCCACACTGCTGCAATATCCCAAATCTTAGGCGTCGCTTCTACCGCACCAATCGCCCAGCCAGCTCCGACAATCAGCAGGTTGTAAGCTGCTGAGCCCAGCATGCGAATCTTGCAGGGAAGGGGGTTCTCCAGCACTGCGGTGCTGCGAGCGCAGAGGCTAAAGAACTGGGTTTTGTCGGGAGCCGCCTCACTGCTGTGGATGGGGCGACCGTTGCAAAAGGCTCCGCTGGGCATTTCCAGTCCGCTTTGTCCTGGCCAGTAGCCGTAAAAAGATTGGCTGAGCGGCGGCATGGCCACGTAGCCAAAGACTGGCGTCCCCCGATACAGCAACCCTAGGGAAATACCCCACACCGGAATGCCGCGCGTGAAATTAGTGGTGCCGTCGATGGGGTCAATAATCCAGCACCAGTCGGTGGTGGGGAAGATGTGCTCCACCTCTTCGCTGAGCACGCCATGGTCGGGGAATTTTGCTGCTATGGCCGCGCGCAGGGTATCGTCGGCCCAGCGATCGCACCTTGTCACCAAACTGCCATCGGCCTTCAAGTCGGCCTGCACCTGACCAAAGTCTTCGAGCAGCTTTTGCCCCACGGTCTTGGTGGTCGCCTCGGCAAAGGTCAGCACCTCGTCCCAAAAATTTTGTGACATGCTCAATCCATATCGTTTGCTATGGCAGCGGTAATCGCCGCCTTGGCATTGGCCTGAAACTCTTGAATATTCACCCTGCTAAGCAGCCAAATCGCAATCATCATCCCGAGCGCTTGCAGAGTAAACACCAGCCCGTAGGCTAAAAATGCCTGGGGCTGCCCCACTTCCCCTGCTCCGTTAAAGTTTCTCAAGATGGCGCGACCCAGATCGAGCACGCCGCCGCCCAGGATGGTGGCGCTGCCTCGGGCGATCGCCTGGGCCAGCCCCCAAGCTCCAATGAAGGTGCCCGCTGTCTCCGCCACGGTCAAATCGAGCATTAGCACGATCGCCCCCAGGGTGAGAATGCCAGAGGCCGTGCCAAACAGAAATACTGCCGTCAGCAAAACCGCCGGGTTGCCCGTCAACCCCGACAGGGTAATGCCCACCAGGCACACCGCCGCCCACCTACAGCCCAGCACCACCGTACGCTTTTTGCCCAGGCGGGGCACCACCAGCCAGCCGGTGACAATAATGCTCAGCAGCGTGCCCAGGCCGAAGGCGGCGTTGAGCTGGGTAGTTTCGGCAATGGTCATGCCAAAGACTTCGCCACCGTAGGGTTCCAGCACCGCATCCTGCATAAACAGGCTGAGGCTAAGCACCAGCAAAAAGGTGAAAAACAGCCCCGTCTGACGACTAGCGGTGAGAATCTTGAGAGCCCGGCCGAGGGTGATGCTGTCTTCTCGATTGCGCAACGACGATCGCTGGGTCAGCCGCGAATACTTGCGCTCGATGCCGTAGGTGCTCAGCACCGCCAGCACGCACACCACCGCCGGGGCGATCACAAACAGCCGATTCACCGCGCTGCGCACCTGGTCAAAGGGGGCATTCAGCTCAATCGGCTTCAGCACAATAGAGGTGATAATCACCCCGGTGATAATGCCCACCATCAGCATGGCCCAACCAATGCCCACCAGGCGCGATCGCGAGTCTTCGTCCGACACATCCACCAGCAGCGCCGTAAATGGGGTCGAGGTGGCACTCAACGCCAGGCCGTAGACCGCAAACAGCAGCCCTAGCAGCCCCACCCAGGGATACACCGCTGGCCCCCAGCCAGTCTCAGCAATGCGGCTGCCAATTTGCCACACTACCTGTAGCGCGCAAAACGCCGTTACCGCCACCGTCACAATGCCTATCCAGATATAACCGCTGCGGTGATGGCCAAAAATTGGCCTAGAGTCAGACATCTGGCCAAACCACACCCGGGCGGGGGCCATAAACTGATGTACCGCGATCGCCCCCGCTGCCACCAGCGCCGGTACTCGCAACTCTTCAATCATCACCCGGTTGAGCACCCCCAGGGTGAGCAGCGACATAATGCCCAAACCCATGTTGAACACCCCCAGGCGCAGCATGGTCAAAATGCTCAGGTTGGGCTTGGGGACGGCCGCCGAGCCCGGCGCCGAGGGCGAAACATCGGGGCTAGTCATAGGCTTTTAAGAAAAATCTTCAGAGGATAGTACTACCTTAGAACCTCATTGTATGGCCATATCAGAGCGCTCCTAACTTGGTACGTAAGCTAAGGAAAACATTTTCATCGTCCGTTAAGCTAAACCAAACAAAGAGAGCTGCTAAGCCCAATTATTGAAAGACAGCAATAACTGTTCAACGACTGCTGTCAAAATATTCTTGAAGTCCTGTGTTTAGTGGGGTATTGCGTCTCTACGCAGCAGGTCTATGCTTTAGCCTGAAACCCAAAAAAAGCTAAATGGGCTTCAGGTGAATCCCCTCTGTTTAAAGCATGCGGTGTGCAAAACTTAAGCTTAATCCAAGCTTCAAATGGGTATGAGCTTTATTCAAGATCCTGTTTTTCTGATGTTGGTGGTGCTGATCTGCTCTCTGATCGCCTTTGTGGCAGAGTGGCTACCGGTAGATTTGACTGCCCTTGCGATCGCCACTGTCTTAATTCTTTTAGGGCTAGTTACGCCCGAGGAAGGCATCGCCGGGTTTGGCAACGCAGCCACCATTACCGTCATGCTCATGTTCATTCTGAGCGCTGGCATCGCTAAAACTGGTGTAATTCAGATTGTGCGAGACTGGCTGATGAAGTGGGGAGGCAAAACTCCTTCCCGGCAGATTTTTGTGATGGGTGTGCTAGTCGGCCCCATTACGGCTTTTATCAACAACACCGCTGTAGTAGCCGTTTTTCTGCCGATTGTAGAAGAATGGTGCAAAAAACAGAACGTTTCTCCGTCAAAACTGCTGATTCCGCTGTCCTATGTCACGGTGCTAGGCGGCATGATTACGGTAATTGGTACATCGACTAACATTTTGGCCAGCGGGGTGTCTAAAGACCTGGGCTATGGAGAATTTGGGCTGTTTCAGTTCACCGCCGTAGGGGTAATCACCTTTGCTGTGGGCTTGGCTTACTTGACTCTGTTTGCACCCAGGCTCTTGCCCGATCGCAAGTCGTCGTCCCCTAACTTGGCAAACTACGATTTGAAAGACTACATGAGTGAGGTGGTCATCACCCCGCGCTCAACCCTAATCGGGCAGACCCTCAAAGCGAGCGAAATTCAGCGAAAGTTCGACGTAGACGTGCTGGAAATCATTCGCGATGGTAGCCATTTTGCCCAACCCCTAGCTGACAAGGTGCTGCAGGCGGGCGACGTACTGCTGATTCGAGGCGGCCGGGATGAACTGCTCAGCCTTAAAGTTCAGCGCGGGCTAGACATTCTGCCCGAGGTCAAATTTGGCCAACAACCCACCATTGAAGATGAGCTAGATACTGGCGAAGATCACATTGCTGAAGTGTTAATTCTGTCAAATTCTCGATTAGTCGGTTCCACTCTCAAGGAAATGCGCTTTCGTCAACGCTACAACGCCACAGTATTGGCTATCCGGCGAGGCGAAGACCTGGTGCGCGATCGCATGGGCAAAGTTCCCCTTCGCTTCGGTGACTTACTGCTGGTGCAGGGCCCCCAGAGCAGCTTCACCGGGTTGCAAACCACCCGAGAGCTGCTGGTTCTAGAGCAGCGAGAGGCTGAGGGCCTGCGGGTTGACAAGGCCTGGATCGCGATCGCCATCATCTTAGGAGTAATTGTGGTCGCCGCTTTAAACTGGGCGCCTATTCTCGTCACCGCTTTGATGGGGGTGATGGCAATGGTGATTACAGGCTGCCTAAAACCAGGAGAAATCTACGGTTCGGTGCGCTGGGACGTGATTTTTTTGCTAGCTGGGTTGATACCCCTCGGTACAGCCATGGAAAATTCTGGTACTACCGACTGGCTTGCCCAACGACTAGCCGCTATTGGCGGTGGAGCATCAGGTATTGTTCTTCTGATAATTTTCTATCTGGTGACTAATCTTTTGACCGAGCTGCTCTCAAATAATGCTGCCGTCATCCTGATGATTCCGATCGCAGCGGGGGTAGCTACAAGCCTAGAGCTTAACCCCATGGCCTTTATTTTCACCGTCACCTTTGCTGCCTCTAACAGCTACATCACGCCCATCGGTTACCAGACCAACACAATGGTGTATGGTCCAGGAGGCTATAAATTCTTTGACTTTACCCGAGTCGGTTTGCCCCTCAACCTAATTTTGACTGTGATAACGCCACTTTTGATTGCCTGGTTGTACGGCCTATAAACGTTATGGCGCTCGGCTATCGAGGGACTCGTCTTACTACAATTATCTGCTCAGCCAAGCTATTAAACAATGAAGCGTGTGGTTGATCTAGATCAACCACACGCTTCACAACCAAGCATTATTGGGATGGACCTAGCCAAAACGGCCCGATACGTAGTCGCGGGTAAACTGCTCGCGAGGGCTGTTAAACATGACTTCGGTATAGTCGTACTCCACCAGATAGCCGACCTTGCCCCCTTTGTCTGTGGCCTCGGCGTTGTAGAAAGCCGTGCGGTCAGACACTCGCGAGGCCTGCTGCATATTGTGGGTGACCACGATAATTGTGTAGTCTTGCTTGAGCTGCTTCATGGTTTCCTCAATCTTGATGGTCGAGATTGGGTCAAGGGCCGAGCAAGGCTCATCCATCAAAATGACGTCAGGCTGAATGGCTATGGTGCGGGCGATGCAGAGGCGCTGCTGTTGCCCTCCCGACAGCGACAGACCACTCTGCTTAAGCTTGTCTTTCACTTCATCCCACACGGCGGCCTTGCGTAGAGACGTTTCTACTAGCTCATCCATGTCACCCTGGTAGCCATTAATACGAGCGCCCCAGGCAATGTTTTCGTAGATCGACTTAGGGAAAGGGTTGGGCTTTTGGAACACCATGCCAATTCTGCGACGGAGTTCTACAGCGTCTACCTGCTTGGCATAAATATCGCTACCGTGGAAGGCGATCTTACCCTCTACTCGGCATGACGCGATTAGGTCGTTCATGCGGTTAAAGCAGCGCAGAACGGTGCTCTTACCACAGCCAGAGGGGCCGATAAAGGCGATAATCTCATTCCGAGGAATATATAGGTCTACGTTGCGTACGGCCAAGGTAGAGCCATAGTAGACATTGAGATTTTCGGCCCTTAGGGCTACATCTGTAGAGGTTAGAGCTTGGGTGTTTAACATGAGGGCACCAGAATCGCGCTACAGGCCAGCAAGCATGGACATCCTAACTATTGCAGGCCCAGATACACTTTGGGGTTAAGGAGAGGCTAAGAGACTGCCGACCCAGCAGTCTGTTAGGCCAAAGGTGACAGGTTCGTGGGGGTTCAGGGTTCAAGGTTCAGGCTGTAAGGTCCTGGGGACAGGATTTGCTTTGAACCCGGCACCTTGAACCCTGAACCCTAAATCGCTAAGGCCTGTCACAACCAACCCGGCCAAGTACTAAAGAATCGTGGACAGAGGAGGCCTAGATTTTTTATACCAGACTTACTAGAGCTGCCTAGAACCAAGACTTTGCCGCCACAACTGCTTTAAATCACCTAGCTTGTTCCTCCAGCGTATTGAAATAGCTGTTTGAGATCACGGGCTAGCCTTTCCTTAGCCCCTAGGATAAGCCTATAAGCCCCGCCCTAACCTTCTTTGAACATGTGGCACAGCAAGTGTTTCAGGGTCGGTCTAGGCGCTTTATTCTAGAAAAGTAGGTAGGGTGTTTTGCTTCACTTAATATTGCCGCTCAATCCAGTGCCAAAACTCCCGTTCTACCGACCATTGAGCCGTCTGCTTAAGCCCTTTTCGCTCAGCACGGTGTTGGTAGCAATTTTTGTGCTTCAGCTAGTTAGTGCGGTTGGGCTGCTGGGGTTTTTGAGCTTTTATCTCGGCAACTGGGCCGTAGCATTGGTGAGCCTGGGTGTCATTGGCAGCTCGGTGGTGGTGGGGCTGGCGGTGGTCAACCGGGTGCTACAGCCCATTGCCCAACTGCGCCGAGCCATTCAAGCTACGGCCCAGGGCAATTGGCAAACTCCAGTCCCCATCGAAAGCACCGACGAGCTGGGGCAGCTGGCGCGGGCGTTCAACACCATGGCGGCTAAGCTGCACGATTCGTTTGCTGAGCTAGAGCACCTCAACCACGAGCTCCAGCGCAGCGAGCGGCGCTGGCGGCAGTTTTTAGACGGCATTCCCCTGGGCATTGCCGTCTACGATCGCCACGGCCAGATGGTGTTTGCGAGCCAGCAGGCCCGCATTTTGCTTTGCCTTGAAGACATGCCCTCGGTACCGTCGCTCGGTTTGGATGAAACCTGCATTGCCTACCGGGCCAGCACCGGCCAGCGCTACCCTACTGCGGCCCTGCCCATTGCCATGGCGTTGCGAGGCCAGACTGGCTGGGCCGACGATATTGAGCTGCGGCCCGGCAACCAGGCTATACCCATTGAGATGGTGACAACGCCCATTTTTGACCAGAGGGGGGAGGTGGAATATGCGATCGCGGCCTTTCAAGACATCACCACCCGCAAGCAGGCCCAAACGCTACTGGCCGACTACAACCAAACCCTGGAGTGCCAGGTGGCCGATCGCACCGCTGCTCTACACCAAGCCGAGGCCACCCAGCGAATTCTCCTAGAGGCGATTCCCGACCTGCTGGTGCGGTTCTCAGGCGACGGCGTCTGCCTTGATGTGATGAATGCCGGAGCGGTCAACCTAATTGCTAAACCCAGCGCCCATGTCGGCAGACCCATGCATGAGGTGCTTCCCGCCGACATGGTTGCCGAGCGCATGCACTACATTCAGCTGGCGCTGCAAACCGGGGAGCCTCAGGTCTACGAATATCGCTTTTCGACGGCCGACGGCTGGCGCTATGAAGAAGCTCGGATTGTCACCAGTGGCCCTGACCAGGTGTTGGCGATCGTGCGCGACATTACCGAGCGCAAGCAGGCCGAGATCGAAATCGCTCGCCAGCGTCAGTTTCTGCAAAATGTGATCGACAGCATTCCTAGCATCATTGTCGTCAAAGACCGGCAGGGCCGGGTGCAGATAGCCAACCGGGCCAGCGCCAGCCTGCACGGCATTACCCCCGTCGACATGGTCGGCAAACTTGACACCGACGTTAACCCCAACGTTTCGGCCTTTGATGCCATCGAGCAGTACCGCATTCATCAACAGGTGATTGAGACCCAAATTCCCTACCAGGGCGAGCAGGAAGTGATCGACCGAAATGGCGTTCGCCGCTGGTATCAAGTTGTGATTAGCCCCTTCCAGGATGCCAACGGCACCGTCAATGGCGTGATTACTAACTGCATCGACATTACCGATCGCAAGGGGATGGAAACCGCCCTAACTGAGGCCAACGAAACCCTAGAGCGTCTAGCCACTCTAGATGGGTTGACCCATATCCCCAACCGCCGCCGCTTTGACGAGTACCTGGAGCAAGAGTGGCAGCGCATGGTGCGCGAGCAGCAGCCCCTATCGCTAATTATGTTTGATGTCGATTTCTTCAAACCCTACAACGACTGCCTGGGTCACCAGCAGGGGGATGAGGCATTGATCGCGCTTGCTGCCGCTGCCACCCGCGCCGTCAAGCGTGCTGCCGACCTGCTGGCTCGCTACGGCGGCGAAGAGTTTGCGGTGGTGCTGCCTAACACTCGTCGCGCCGGAGCCGAGATTGTTGCCAAGGCCATTCAAGAGGAAATTGCCGCCCTCGAAATTGCCCATCCCCAGTCGTCTGTGAGCGACTACCTCACCATCAGCATCGGCATTGCCAGCGTGGTGCCCACAGCAGACCAGTCGCCCGAAGACCTGATTGCCGCCGCTGACGCCGCGCTGTATCAAGCCAAAAGAAGAGGGCGCGATCGCTACTGGATTCGCCTCATTTAACTAGCGTTGTAGGGCACGATTTCCTGGGCACTCTAGAATCAGTCGCTGAGAGGGTTGGGCTAGCCATAGCTCAACCCTTATTCATATGAAAATTGCCTACGCTACCACCTATGACGTGCGCGATCGCGCTACCTGGCCCCGGCGCCACTTAGGCCTCTACGGAGCCGGGCAAAAAATCGCCGACCTTTTGCAAAATGTTGGGGCTGAGCTGGAGTTTCTCGGCCCACTGGAACGGCGCAGGGTACCGATTACCCGGCTCAAATGGCTGGTCTACCAACGCCTGGGGCAGAGCTACTACAGCCCTGTGGAACCTTGGGTTGCGCCCCACTATGCCCGCCAGATTGAAGCCCAACTTGCTCGATCTGAGGCTGACCTGCTGCTCTGTCCTGAAAATGCAATTCCTTTGGCACGGGTACGTACTGCGTTGCCGGTGGTGCTGTGGACCGATGCTCTGCTGGGCAGTCTGGTGGATTTTTATCCCTATCTAACCAATCTATGTCCAGAGACTCGGCGGCGGTTGCACGCCACAGAGAAGGCGGCTTTGGAACGGTGCGATCGCGTCATTCTCACCTCCCAATGGGCGGCCCAGTCAGCGATGGATCTCTACGGCCTGTCCGCCGACAAGATTCGCATTATTCCCCGAGGCGCCAGCCGGGCCCAAGATCTGACTCAAACCGAGATCGAATCCTCTATCGCGCGGCGGCCCCCTGGCCCCTGTCGACTGCTGTTTCTTGGAGTTGACTGGGAGCGCAAGGGCGGGCCGCTGGCCTTGGAGGTGGCCAAAACCCTCAATCAGCAGGGCGTGAAGACAGAACTCTGGGTCGTCGGCTGCGAACCTAAATGGGCGGGCGATCGCCCCAGCTTCGTGCAGTCATTTGGGTTTATCGATCGCGCCACTTCCCAGGGCGAGGCCCAGTTTGCTCCCCTGCTGAGCACCGCCCACTTTTTGATCTTTCCCACTAAAGCCGATACCTTTGGAGTTGCCATTAGTGAAGCTAACGCCGCTGGGCTGCCCTGCGTGGCCGCCGCCGTTGGGGGCATTCCCACCGTATTGCAGGCCGACATTAATGGCAGAGCCTTCTCGGTAGAGGCCACCGCCGGTGACTATGCCCAATACATCGCCGCCGTGATGGCCGACTATCCCCGTTATCAATCTCTGGCCCTCTCGGCTTGGCAGCATTACCGCCAGCATCTTAGTTGGGATGCTGCTCAACAGAAGGCTTGGGGGTATTTACAGGAGCTGGTGCCGAGCGGCGATGACTTAAGACTTGACCCAGCGAGCGATCGCAGCACAACCCACACTCAGCCATTCCGTCCTCGCAGCCTGTTCCCAGCGTTCGGCAAAGGATTCAGAGTATAGCTGAATGTCTTTGAGCAATATGCCTACCAGGTTGGATCGACATAGAGGTTGACGACGAGCGTGTCCTGGCCCGGCGGCACCGCCGAAATGCAGGCGCAGATCGGGTCTGCTTGCCCCTCCAAGTCGACTTCGCAGGCGTGGCACGACCCCATAAGGCAACCCGTGGGAATGTTCACCCCAGCGCGATCGGCCACTGCCAGCAGGGGTTCTCCCACCTCGGCTTCGACGGTGATGCCATCGGGCAAAAATTGAATAGAGACACTCATGGCAAAGATCCCAGCTTAAGTCCTGGCCTTTGCCTGTTTGAGCATGGCAACTAGGGTGTGGTGGGCATCTTCGGCCCCCTCTAGGGTGTGGTCAAAGGGCACTCGCACGGTGGTCGGGGCACCGTCTACGGTCACTGCCAGGGTCATGCCTTCGGGGTCCACAGATTCCATCACGGCGGCGGTGGCGGTGGGCTGGTTGCCGTAGGCGGTGGCATAGAGCAACACCGCTTCGGTGTGGTCGTCGTTCATGTGCTTGCAGATGCGATTGCTCACCGCTGGAGTAATTGGCTCAGCCATAGAAAATCCCGTAGACTACTTCAACATTGGCCATTTGTTACATGCTGTTATGATACCGCCCCTGCCGCCCTCCTCAGAGCATCCCTGGTCTACGGGCCACATTTTTCAGAGCCCAGGGGCCCACCTGACCTATCGCGTCGTCGGTCCGTGCTGCCGACTGTTCGATCGCGATCAGCTACCCTGGCCCTGCTGTCGCATTCAGTGGCGGGGCAAAGAACCGAGCTGGCGGCGCATTGGCAAGCGGTTTGTGCCCGATATGGCCACCCGCAAGTCGCCCTCCTACTGCGTTGAAATTGTCGGCCAGGGCTATGGAGCCCAGTCCTTTGTCACCACCCTCTACACCGCCAAGCTCGATCGCGAAACTCAGGCCTGGTGGCACAGCCGCCTGCTCCTGGAGGAGCCAAACCCGTCGAGTGAGAAAGTTTGTAACAAAACAGACATATAGCACGCCGATTCGCAGTAGTCTTATGCTCAACGCTGTGATGTTGCTATTGAGGTAGAAACCCTATGCCAGCTGCATTCTTACCCTCTATTCTGGTTCCTTTGGTGGGGCTTGTCTTTCCCGCCGTTGCAATGGCCTTTTTATTCCTTTACATTGAGCGGGATGACGCCGCTGAGCCCCTAAAGAAGTCCTAATCGTCTGTGATTCAAGCCCATTCCACTGATTTGCTTGAGGCCCCCAAGCAAGACTTCAAGCAAGATATCCGGGCCTACTTTGATTACACTGCCCCCGAGCTAGATTGCTGGAGTCGTCGCAACCGCTACTACTACGGCGATCTAGCTCGGCTTCATCAATTTATTATTCCGCCTGGCAGCCGCGTGCTAGAAGTCGGCTGTGGTACCGGTGACCTGCTCCATGCCACTGCTCCAGCGATTGGGGTAGGCATTGACTTTGCTCCAGCGGTGACGGCGATCGCCAGCCAGAAATATCCTGAGCTCGCCTTCTATACGCTAGATGCTGAGGCGATCGAACCCGCTCAGCTGGCCCCAGAACACCGCCAATTCGACTACATTCTGCTGTCAGGAGTGCTGGGCTACCTAGGCGATATTCAAGCTGTGCTCCAGCGGTTGCAGCCCTTTTGCCAGCCCCACACCCGCCTTATTCTCACCTTCCACAGCCACCTTTGGGAGCCCCTGCTGGGCCTAGCCGAACGGATAGGGCAGCGCCGCCCCCAGCCCCCCCAAAACTGGCTCAGCATGGATGATGTGGCCAACCTGCTTACCATCACCGGCTATCGCCCCCTTCAGCGGGGCAATCGGTTTCTCTGGCCCAAGTTTGTGCCGGGGATAGCAGACTTGGTGAACCGCTATCTAGCGCCCCTGCCCGTGGTCAAGCACCTGTGCCTAACCACCTTTATCGTGGCTCGACCTCAACCCGTGCCCAGTTCAGAGCTACCGACCTGCTCAGTCATCATCCCCGCCCGCAACGAGGCCGGGAATATCGCCGCTGCCGTGGCTCGGCTGCCCCAGTTGGGTGCCCATACCGAAATTATCTTTGTTGAAGGTCATTCCCGCGACCATACTTGGCAAGCCATTCAGGACTTGGTGCAGACCTATCGAGGGCCTTTTACCCTAAAGGCCTTTCAGCAGACGGGGCGGGGCAAGGCGGATGCAGTACGCCTTGGGTTTGACCAGGCCAGCGGCGACATTCTGCTGATTCTCGATGCCGACTTGACCGTTCCTCCAGAAGATTTGCCCCACTTCGTCGAGGTGTTGGCCTCAGGACGGGGAGAATTTGCCAACGGATCACGGTTGGTTTACCCTCGCTCCAAGACCGCCATGCCGTGGCTCAATATGGTGGCCAACAAAATCTTTGCCCTGCTCTTTTCGTTTTTGTTAGAGCAGCCGCTTAAAGATACCCTCTGCGGCACCAAAGTACTGTGGCGACGCGACTACCAGCGTATTGCCGCTGGGCGCAGCTACTTTGGCGACTTCGACCCCTTTGGAGATTTTGACCTGCTGTTTGGGGCCGCCAAGCTCAACCTCCACATTGTGGAGGTGCCAATTCGCTACCAGCCTCGCACCTACGGCAGCTCAAATATTGCCCATGTCAGAGAAGGGCTAATCTTGCTGAAAATGTGTCTCTACGCCTCGCGCAAGCTCAAGTTTCGGTAGTGCGTCGGTAGTGAAATAGTGGCGTGAATTGTTAAACTCCCCCTTTAAACCCGTTAGCTCTCAGGCAATTGCCCTAGGTGGCTTTGGGCTTTAGCTGCCCAGGTCGGGTTACCCATGGTGATATAAAGGTTTTTGGCATATTCCAGCACGGTGCGGGCTTCAGCAAAACGACCGAGCTGGATAAACGCTAGCCCAGCACTGTAGTAGGCATCAGCATAGCCGCCATTGATTTGAGTCGCCGTACGAAATGAGTTGAGAGCGGTTTCGGTTTGACCCTGGTTGAATCGAGCAATTCCCAAATTATAGTGGGCCTGGGCGTAGCGGGGCTGAAGCGTTAGAGCCTGTTGCAGCACAGCCTCAGCTTCGCCGTTGCGCTCAGTTTGTAGGTAGATAATGCCCCGCCGCAAAAATGACTCAGGGGCATTGGGGCTATATTGACCTGCCCGCTCAAACGCAGCTAGCGCTTCGGGAAATCGCCCCTGGGACTGGTAAACCAAGCCCAGATTGTAGTGGGCATTGCCTAGGTCGGGCTGAATGGCGATAGCCCGCTGCAAATATTGTTCGGCCTGGTCAAGGTTGTTGCCCTCAATTAGGGCACCGCCTAGGTTTGCATAGGCCAGCGCGAACTGTGGATCGGCTCGAATCGCTGCCCAGAAGGCAGAGGCTGCCTCTTGCAGCTCACCCTTTTGGCGCAGAGCTAGGCCAATGTTGTAGTGGGCAGCAGCCAGGGTGGGGTCAAGGGTTGCCGCCTGCTGAAACTGGGCCAGAGCACCGTCGATTTGCCCCTGCTGAATGAGCGTCAACCCTTGGTTGAGAGCGGCCTCTGCCGCTGCTGACGGTGCCTCCTGGGCATAGCTCTCCGCATGCAGGGCTGGAGCGAGGAGGGGAAGTGCGATCGCAGCAGCCATCATGCCCCCCCGCAAACGTCGTAACAGTTGTCGATTGGCCGATATCATACTCGCTGCTATGGCCCTTAGCCCAAGAGAACGCCCATAACAATATAGACAAGCGCATTTTTTTTCAACCGTCTCACCAGACAGCAATCACTTAACGGTTAGCACAGCAGATTGATGGAGCGTTTTAGTAGCCATCCATCGAGCCCGAGCTTTCTACTAGCTCAGAAGATTTGAAACAGCGACCACAAAAACTCCTTCAACCCTAGAGCTGTTTTTATGCGCCAGTAAAATTACCCAAAAAGTCAGCAAATCACTACAGAAACTTGTCAAACTTTCCAGAACAGCGCTTCATCTAGGTGAAGAATCTGTCAGTTTTAAGCGCTTTGCCACTACAAGTAGCCAACGTCGCCCCATCAACCCTGTGGAAACCACTTAGAAAACTGTCCTTTGTGTACGGAGAACCCATCCTCCAGGTTGAGGTTCTCCCTATCGCAACTCAAGCGCAAAACATCTCAACGCAAATTAACCGGCTGTGTTCCCGGATGACTCCCTTAACTCTGTCGTGTCTTAAACCAGGTAGCCCCATGGTCACTATGAGTTCATCCACAACCCTATCTAATTCTCGTTTTATTGCCCCCCAAGCAACCCAGGCCAATCTACCCCTGCTCAGCGCCGTACTCGAAGGCTTTGTTGATGGAATTTTGGTTTTAACCGAAGACGGCACCTGCATCCACAGCAATCAGAAAGGTAGAGCCCTCTGCCGCGATCTCAGCGGCAATGATAGCCCCAGCTTTCTGCCCCTCAGCCTCAAGGCCATGTGCGTGAACCTTCTAGAAAGCCGTGACTTTTACCCCGAAACCCTGCTGGTGCTCACTCAAGAGTTTACGTCTTGCTCTGGCCATCAAATTCGAGCCCGTATTCAGTGGCTCGAACTGCCCGCCACGACCAGTGCTTATCTGCTGATGTCTTTAGAGAATCAAACCCGCGCAGCGCATACCTCTGCCATGCTTGAGGCGGTGCAGTATAATCTTACCCCCCGTGAGCGAGCCGTGTGGGTGCTGCGCCGGGCCAATCGCACCTATGACGAAATCGCCCAGGAGCTTTACATTACCGTCAATACAGTGAAGCGCCACCTGAAGAGCATTTACGCTAAGCGTAAGGAGGTGACTGAAGCGATCGCAAACTAACTACCGCTGCAGAAACTGGGTGTTTACGTTGAAGGGCTAGATTCATCTAGCCACAATATAGCCACCTGGTTTTCCGCCTTTGCCCCAGGTCTGCCTGACAGTAAGCTAGGATCAGTGCCCGACGGTTGGGCTTGCCCAAGTCCTCCCAACTACTGATCTGTTGCTAAACGCTCTCTGCCCATGCTGCCCAAGGATGACCTGCCGAAATCGATCGACAACCGCGACTGCTTAGCCCGTGTTTCAGACCAAGCCGACCAGGCCGTCAAAACCTGGGATGTTGTCGTTACCGACTTTTTGTCGCCACCCGAGCAAATCGAGGCCGAAGCACTACTCCAGCGATTGACCGATGTCCATAGTCTTGCCTGGGGTGGCTATCCCCAGGCTGAGCGGCAGCGGTTGGCGATCGCACGAGCCGATATCCCCCTCGATCAGAGTCAGATCCCCCTATCGCTCCTGACAGTAGGGGGAAACTTCATGTTCGATCCCGCCAGCCACGGCGACTTCTTGGGGGCGCTGCTCGATACCGGCCTTCACCGCGACAAAGTAGGCGACATCATCGTGCTTGGTGAGAGAGGGGCGCAGGCAATCGTTGTGCCTGAACTGGCAGAGTTTCTCACCCAGTCGCTCACTCAGGTACGCTCTGTACCTGTAAAGACCCAGCCCCTAGAGTGGGATCAACTGCGGGTGCGCGCGCCTCAGAAAAAAGCCCTTACCACTGTTGAAGCCTCCCTAAGGCTCGATGCAGTAGCCTCTGCCGGGTTTGGCATGTCGCGTAGCAAAATGGCTGATCTAATCAACAGCGGTGACGTGCGCGTGAACTGGAAGCCAATAACCCAAGCCAGCTACACCTTGTCCACCGGAGACTTAATCGCAATTCGTGGCAAGGGAAGGCTTGAAATTGGTGAAGTCGCTGTTACCAAAAAAGAGCGCTATCGTGTCAGCTTGACCCGCTATAGCTAATGACAAAGATGGGCTATATGTAGCAGATTTACCAACTTTCGTTCGCCTAGATACACTATCGCTACGTCCTGGGCTAGGAAGCCGTGGCTTTACCTCTGCGCTGCTTTTCAAGCAAGCACCTCCCTCAGCGAGATCATAAAAAAGGGAAGCCCATTGTGGACTTCCCCTCTTGGTATTAACTCTATTGAGCAGTAGTGAATTGCTCTAGCTACGCTACCCCTGCTAGGGATTTTTGCGGAGCAAACATAGCATTTTGTTCAGCCCGTAGTTTGTCGCACAGACGCCCAGGGGGAAGCTCGACATCGTCGTAGGTTAACGTCTGATCCTTAGCAACATCCCGCTTTAGCTTACAGCCCTCAGCTAGCCCCACCGGCAGCAAGTTTTCCGCCGCTGTAATTTCAGCGGTTTCGCACTCGCCATAGGTCATAAAGCCACCAATGCAGTCGATGGTCTCACCAGCTTTCAAATCGATTTTCGCGGTGGTTACCACATCAACCTTCTGACCAGCGATGGGGGTCATAACGGCGTCGCCAAACAAGACAACGCGGGCAACCGATAGTGGCACTTCAAAGTGGCACAGGTGGTAGGGGGTGTAGAAGCTGTACAAAGGCCCCTCGCCCAACTTGTAGAGGTTTAGATAATGGCGCTGTTTGGGATTATCGTGGGTGCCAAATACGTAAACCCCCGGCCCAGGTTTGACTGCCACTACATAGTCGACAATGCCCCCTAGTTCCTTGAGCTGGTCGACATCGTATAGCTTGGTCAAGTCATCGATATGACCGGTGTAATTGAGTTCGTACTGCTTTACCAGCTCGTCCTGGTGGAGCCTAAAGTCATGGCCCAGCATGCCGCGCTTAGCAACAGTCATACCGGTAGCATTAGCCACAATGGCCTGCTCAAAAGAGACTTTGGTACCATCGGCAAAGCTGGTTACCATGTTTACATTCTGCCCCCACTGTTCAGCAAACCCCTTTTGAGTGGTGGGGTTGCGGTAGGGGTCTTGTAGGCCCTTGATATTGCCGCACACCAGCGGAGTAAGGCCGATGCTTTTAACAAAGCGGTAGAGGTTCATCTCGACGCCAGGCTGGTCGCCATCACAGGCTGACAAAATCACCCCGGCTTTATCGGCATAGGTTTTAAGAATAGGGCCGATGGTGCCATCTAGCTCAGCATTCATCAGCACGACGTGCTTCTTATGGGCGATCGCCTCCATCACCACATGGGCGCCAAATTCCACGGCACCAGTGACTTCAATCAGAGCATCGATACCCTCTGCTCGACACAGCAGCATCGGGTCATCGGTAACAGCATAGCCGCCCGCTGCAATGCTGTTTTCCAAGTCAGCCACAGTGGAGACGACGTTAATGTCCTCGACACCTGCTTCCTGGTAAGCTCGCTTAGCGGTATCTACGTTGCGATTTGAGATCGCCACCAACTCCATACCCGGCACGGAGTTGAGCATTTGGTTAGCGACCCCGCGCCCCATAAACCCTGCACCGATCATCCCTACTCGAATCGGATTACCGGCTTCCTGTCTGGCTTTTAACGCCGTATCAACAATAAACATGGTGTTTAAACCTAAGCGATGGATCAGGTTGAAATAGCTTAAGAAAGGCCAGTTCTTTGGCTGAGAAAAAGTCCTCAGCGAAAGAACTGGCAAAGAATTACCTAGCCTTTAAAGGGAGGCCACTTAGCATCTTTTTCAGAAATAACCGTCACAGGAATTGGCCACTCAATGCCAAAGGTGGGGTCATCATAACGAATGCCCTGCTCGTAACCAGGCGAGTAAAATTCACCCACTTGGTAAATTACTTCGGCATCGTCGGTCAGCGCTTGGTAGCCGTGGGCAAACAGCTCAGGTACATACAGCGCCTTGCGGTTGTCAGCAGTTAGCTCAATGCCAAAGTGCTGCATGTATGTAGGAGAGTCGGGGCGAATATCGATGATGACATCATAGATAGCGCCGCGGGTGCAGCGCACCAGCTTAGTCTCGGCTGCTGGTGCAAGTTGGTAATGCATGCCGCGCAGAGTACCCTTCTTGTAGTTGAAGGACATGTTGCACTGAGCAACCATGGGTTTTAGTCCATGCTCTTCAAACTCCTTGGCGCAAAAGGTACGAGCAAAGCCGCCTCGGTCGTCGGTGCGAATTTCGAGATCGATGACAAAAGCATCTTTGAGATTAGTTGCTTCAAAAATCATGGCTAGCTCCAGAAGAAATCTTTATCAATTTGCTGGGTGCGAATGAGGTACTCCAGCTGCTTAAGACGGGTAAACCCGCGAGAGGTAAACATCTCTTCGGTCATATCAATCTGCTGGAACACCTTCAAAAGTTGCTCTGCACCACGCCTAGCATCCCAATCGCACTTGAACCCAGGCAGCACGCTGTTGATCTTGTCGAAGGATACGCGATAGCTGCGATTGTCTGTGTCAGGCTTACCAAAGCTCAGCTGACACTCAGGGAAAGTCTCTGCAACAATCGTTGCAATTTCGCGCACCTGGTAGTTGTGGTTGGTGTCGCCGACGTTGAAGACTTGATTGTGAACAATATCGCGGGGAGCTTCGAGAGCACAGATAATTGACTTAGCAATATCTAAACCGTGCACTAGGGGACGCCATGGCGTACCATCGCTGGTCATACGAATCTCTTTGGTTGTCCAAGCCAACCCCGAGAGGTTGTTGAGCACAATGTCAAAGCGCATACGGGGAGATGCCCCATAGGCAGTGGCATTACGCATAAAGGTGGGAGAGAAGTCGTCGTCCGCCATCGGCCCTAAATCTTGCTCTACCAAGGTTTTGCACTTGGCGTAGGCGGTCTGAGGGTTAACCTCAGATTCCTCGGTAACGTAGTCATCGCCTTCAGCGACCCCGTAAACGCTACAGGATGACATATAAACAAACCGACGGACCCCAGCGGCCTTGGCCAATTCTGCTAGGCGCACAGACCCTTTATGGTTGATGTCGTAGGTGATGTTAGGGGCGAGCTTACCCAGGGGATCGTTAGATAGTTCAGCCATGTGAACAATGGCTTCTACACCCTCAAGATCAGCAGCTTCAATGTTGCGAATATCTTTGTTTAGGGTTTTAGCTGACGAGTTAATGCCGTTGTAGAGCCACCCTGCCTTATAGAAGCCGGTGTCAACGCCGATAACGTCATGGCCTTTTTGCAAAAGCAACGGCGCCAGCAAACAGCCGAGATAGCCTTCTGTACCAGTAACTAATACTTTCATGGGTGAATTACCTGTTTGAGTGTGACTAGAGTGCGACGGAGGTCGGAGCAGTGGCATTAACCACTTGGGAGGCGACCTCTTTACCAATTTCCAGAGACGATGTAGCTGCCGGAGACGGCGCGTTCAAGACATGAATTGACCGCTCTCCGTTGACGATGAGGAAGTCATCAACTAGGTTGCCGTTGTTCATTAGTGCTTGAGCCCGTACCCCGGCATGGGTAGGGACAACGTCTTCACTACGAACCTCTGGAATGAGGCGTTGTAAGCTTTTGACGAAGGCTGCTTTGCTGAAGGAGCGAACGATCTCGCGGACACCTTCATCTGCATGTTTGGAGGCCAGCTTCCAGAAGCCTGGATAAGCCATTACTTCAGCAAAGTCTTTCAGATCAAAATCGGTCTTTTTGTAGCCTTCCCGCTTCAGGCTTAAGACTGCGTTAGGGCCAGCATGAACGCTACCATCAATCATTTTGGTAAAGTGCACCCCAAGGAAGGGGAAGCTGGGGTTAGGTACCGGATAGATCAGGGTATTAACCATATGCCGCTTCTCGGGCACTAGCTCGTAGTACTCACCGCGAAAAGGCACGATTTTGGCTGAGGGCTTGAGATTAGCCATTTGAGCTACTCGATCCGAGAATAGCCCAGCGCAGTTGATTAAAAACTTCGCTTTAATAGTGCCTTTGTTGGTTTCTAGAACCACATTTTGTGGCTCTATGGAGATACCTAGCACTTTAGTATTCAAGCGGAGATCGTTGTCGGACTCCTGAATAATCTCGATGTACTTCTGGCAGACGGCTTTGTAATTAACGATGCCGGTTGAGTCTACCTTGACAGCGGCAATACAGTTGACGTAGGGTTCAATCTCCTTAACTTGCTCTGGCGTAATCTTGGCAACGGGAATTTCGTTTTGAAGACCACGCTGAAAGAGATTCTCTAGGAGTGGTAGTTCTTTTTCTTGGGTGGCAACGATGACCTTGCCGCAGACGTCATAGGGAATGTCATGCTGGCGGCAAAAGTCTACCATTGACTGACAGCCGGCCCGGCTAAATTTTGCTTTGAAGCTGCCAGGTTTATAGTAGATGCCGGAGTGAATAACTCCGCTGTTGTTACCTGTTTGGTGATAGGCCCAGGAGGACTCTTTTTCGATGACGGTGATTTTGGCGCTGGGAAGCATTTGGCTCAGCTTCATAGCTGTAGCCAAGCCCACAATGCCACCGCCAACAATGGCGTAGTCGTAGGTATTGGACATTATGTTTGCTCTAGTATGCAGTTATGCAGGCTGTTTTGGAACGCAGGACTTGAATTACCAAACCTTCCAGGGAGCTTCCCCAGACTTCCACAATCCTTCAAGATTATTTTTATCTCGAAGAGTATCCATAGGTTGCCAAAATCCGTCGTGACGGTAGGCTGACAACTGTCCCATCTCGGCCAGTTTAGTCAGGGGCTCATGCTCCCACATGACATCCTCATCGGGGATGAAGTCGATTACTTGAGGGTCTAAGACAAAATAGCCACCGTTAACGTAGGCTTCATCGCCATCGGCTTTTTCAGCAAAGGATGCGATCGTGGTCTGTCCGTCATGTAGGGAGATGGCCCCAAATCGGCCAGGGGGCTTGACTGCGGTAAGCGTAGCCAGGGTACCCTGAGCTTCGTGGAATTTGATGAGTTCGGTGACGTTTACATCGCTAACCCCATCACCATAGGTGAAACAAAAGGGCTCAGACCCAATATATTCTCTTACCCGCTTGAGGCGTCCACCGGTTAGCGTCGATGCGCCAGTATCAATTAGCGTGACTTTCCACGGTTCGGCGTTACCGTTGTGGATATTCATTTGGTTGTAACGCAAGTCAAAGGTTACATCTGACATGTGCAAAAAGTAGTTGGCAAAATACTCTTTGATGACATAGCCTTTGTAGCCGCAGCAAACGATGAATTCGTTAATGCCGTGGGCAGCATAAATTTTCATGATGTGCCAAAGGATGGGATAGCCCCCGACCTCAACCATAGGTTTAGGCTTAATGCTGGTCTCTTCACTTAGACGAGTACCTAAACCACCAGCTAATATAACTGCTTTCATAAACCCTCTAGAAAATAATAAACTAGGAAGTTCTGGTCTTCGAACTGACGCACTCAACTTGCGGAAGCTGAGCTAGATTTCAACTCATTTACCCAGTAAAACACTGCCTATGTCAACTTAAAATCCTCATTTCTCTAAAATTTTATTTAGTCGTTAGGACTGGAAAACTAAGGAGATTAGCAGATCTTTGACTTAAGTATTCTTACCGTAGCTTACGTCAGACTCCTATACTCTACCTGCTATCTTCAGCTGCATTAACAAGCTTTTAACTTGATCATGAAGTTGTGTACTTTAGGGCTAATAAAGTCGCTGCTAAAGTGTAGTCGGCGTGCCTAAGCATGACGTAAATCCCTTTGTATAGCGACAATATTCATGTTCAGGCTTCCCTAGGATACGCCTGTTGGCTAGCTTAGCCCTGACCCGGACTATCATTGTGAGCAGTCGGTGAAGTCAGGCAGTCAGCATGTGAAAACCAGATAAATATAGCGGTAGCTGGTTAAATTAGCCTTAGCAGACAAGATCACCCTTAAATTACCCTGATGGGAGATTGATCTAACTCTAGAAAAGAATGAGAATTAACTTAAATTTGTGATGAACGAATATGTTAGTTGAGAATATTCTTAACTAAGGTAAAGGCTGTACCCGTTGGGGTGGCCAGTATATTTTGTACGCATTGCCCACTACGTGAGCTCGGGGCAGAAACCCCCACACGTGGGAATCGCGACTGTTGTTGCGATTGTCGCCGAGTACGAACAGGTGGTCAGTAGGTACCGTTTGTGGCCCCCACTGATAGAGGATAGGCGCAGTAAGGCGGGACTCGACTAGAGGGATGCCATCGAGCCACGCTTGGCCGTCGCGGATCTCTACCTGCTGACCGGGTAGAGCAATGACCCGCTTCACCATCAAATTCTTGAGTTCTCCGGCCTGTTCAATCGGAGTACGTTCGGGGTTAGAAAAGACAACGATGTCGCCTACAGCTAGGGAATACTCGAAAGGGAGAGGGCGAACGAATATGCGATCGCGCACCTCCAGTGTGGGCAGCATTGACTCGCTGGGCACAATGCACTGCACTACCTTCTGAGGCACGACAAACGGGATAGAGCTGATCGCCAGACGGGTGATTAGCAATGTTACGAGCAGCCCTCCTAGCCAGCTCCACTGACACTGACGGGCGGGAGCAACTCGGTAGACCAGCCCGCAACCCACTGCCCAAATGATGGGCGGTATGGGTAGCAGAGCTGAATTGAAGTTGGCTAGGTAGGCGGTGAAAATGCCTAAGATTAGCAGCGTCCCCCCTACGGTGACCTGTTGCAAAAACATGTGCCCTAACCCCGGCAATATCTGGGAGAGAAATACGGGGTACCAAGGATCGCTAGATTGGTAGCGCAGCGGGCTGAATTCGTTGAGGGTAATGCCCCGCTTAGCTGCATAGTGGCTATCCCACAAATTAAATATATAAAGACTAATCAATGGAATGAGGGTCATTAGCCCTCGCAGGGTGTTGCCCCTAGGCGCAAAGATCGACCAGAAGATGAAGACAACGAGCCCTAAGTGGGCAGCGATGATAACCAGACCACGGGCGATCGCACCCTCATAAATCTGCCCCATGCCGGGCAGTGCTGCGGACAGATTAACCGCCAGCCAAGGACTTTTTTGTCGACCCACCAGTACCTTGGGGGTTGCCTTCATAGCTCAGGATTACCTGTAGCGCTGAACAACGAACTCGTGGGCGGCAAATTCTTCGGTATCAGTCAGGGTAGGCAAGGTAAGGTTAACATCAGCGTACTTACGGCGTAGGGCTAGCCCAATCAGGTAATCGGCAAAATGCGGATTTTTGGGCAGTAGCGATCCGTGCATGTAGCTCCCAAAGACATTTTTGTAACGCGCGCCCTCGTACTCGGCGGTGGCATTATTTCCAAAGCCAGCGATGGTTTTAGCCAGAGGCTCTACGCCATTGCCGAGATACGTTTGCCCTGAGTGGTTTTCAAACCCCACCAGGGTACGGGGAATTTTTCGAGGAGTAGCGTATATGGTCTGCATCTCGGCGTAGACAGCGGAATTAATTTCCACAACTAGGTTGCCAATGCACCGCTGCTTGACATCGGTGCTGGGCGCACGGGTGCTGACGTTGATGATGCCCAAACCCTGGGTTTCCTCACCATTGCCCATTAGAAAGGTGTTGCCCATGAGCTGGTAGCCCCCGCACACCCCCAGAAACACTACTCCCGCTTCAGTATCGGCCTGAATGGCCTCGTGCTTGAGCTGGTGGAAGTCGTTAACTATGGCCACCTGATCCATGTCTTGGCCACCGCCCATAAAGTAAAAATCGGTTTGGCCACTCTGGGCTACCTCTTCCATCGTTAACGGTTTCACCGTGCAGTCGATGCCCATCCATTGGCAGCGGCGGCGCAGCACGATGAGGTTGCCGGTGTCGCCGTAGAGGTTGAGGTAGTCGGGGTAGAGGTGGGTGATGGTGAGGGCGTAGGGCATGGATGGGTAGGGGGTGGATGGGTAGGGTAGGGTTAGACCACATCTAGGGTTTTGCCCATGAGCTTGCGAAATTCGAGCATGGCCGTGTAAGTGGGCAGCACAAACACCGTGTCGCCAGAACCAGCCTCTTTAAAAGATAAATCAATTATTTGGCGGATAGATTCTTCGGCTGGGATGGGGCCAGGGGGAACATCCAGCGCATACTTTAGCCGCACGGCCATATCCTTGGCGCGAATGCCAGTGCAAAGTATCCAGTCAATATTGGCCTGGTTAAGCCTTTCGAGTTCACTGTCCCACAGCCAGGAAACGTCTTTGCCGTCGGCGGTGTTGTCGTTGATGGCGAGAATGAGTTTAAGGGCGGGAATATTGCGCAGCAGCTCTAGGCTAAGGCTAAAACTGGCGGGATTTTTTACTAGCAGTAGGCGGTAGTTGACTTGTTTATCACCCTGCTGGCGGGTGAGGATTTCGCCACGGCCAAAGGCTGGCTTGAAGGTTTTGAGCCCAGCGATCGCAGTGGCTCCGTCTATGCCTAGGAGGTTGGCGATCGCGATCGCAGTCAGCGCGTTGTAAACATGAAAGAACCCCGGCGAAACTGTCTTAGCCTGGGGCAGGTGCACCGTTTCATGATTGATTTGCCCCTGAACTGAAAAATCGGTGGTCAAGTCTTCGTTGATGTGAATGTTCGTCGCCTCTAGCCCCTGACTGCCAGGGATGCGGCTGTTGAGCTTGCCTTCATAGGGCAGAAACCGGGCGTACTCTGGGGCAAGCGACATAAAATAGGTGGCGTTATCCAGCCCCTGGGTGAGGCGAGAGGTGCGGGGATCGTCGCCATTGACGACTACGGCAGCGGTGGGACACTGGGCTATGCCATCGCGAATCAGCTTTTCGGTGCGATCGATTTCACCGTAGGCATCGAGCTGGTCGCGGTAGAGGTTGGTGACGGCGATGATATTGGGTTTGATCAGTCTGGCGATGCGGGGTAGGGTGGCTTCTTCTACTTCGAGCACCGCGTGGGTAAAGTCGAGGCGGCCAACGGCGTTGCTCTGCTTGAGGAGCTCTGACAAAATACCCTGGCTGAGGTTGGCCCCGGCCTTGTTGCGCAGCACCTTAGCCTGCGGCGCCTGGTCAAGCACGGCACTGAGCATGGTCTGGCTGGTGGTTTTGCCGTTAGTGCCGGTAATGGCCACTACCACCGGAATTTGGCTGACTAGTGCCTTTAGAACAAAGGGAAAATAGCGGCCCACCAAGTAGCCTGGCAACGCGGTACCCGACCCCCGACCCGATACCCGCAGGGCCAGGGTTAGCAGCTTAGCAAACGCGATAATAGGAATCAGCAGCAGTTGGTTCATGGCCGGGCCAGGCAGATCATGAGGGAAAGGGTAGCAGAGTGTAGGGACAGACCCACGGGTCTGCTCTAATTTTTTGAGGCGAGGGGATGGAGAAACGCATTTTCGCGGCTTGGGGGAAGACACGATACTGAGGGGAATTTGTGGACAATCGAGGTTCAGTTCTATGGGTAATTGGGGGTACAGGGGAGGCGGTAGAGTTGGCCGCTGCCTTAGCGGCGGAGCAGATTCCCTGTTTGGTCACGGTGACCACGGCGATCGCGCAGCATGCCTATAAAAAGAGTACCTACCTGAAGGTTTTAGTCGGGGGATTGGACGTGGCGTCGCTGGGGGAGTTTATCCGGGCTCAGCAGATTGGGGCGGTGCTGGATGTGTCGCATCCGTTTGCGGTGGAAATTTCGCAAGGGGCGATCGCCGCCGCCCGCGCCCTCAACCTCCCCTACTGGCGCTACGAACGTCCTGCTATAGAACCCTCTGCTAACGAGCGTATTCACTATATAGAAGACCTCCAGACCGTGCTTACGCCTGAAGTCTTGCTGAGACAGCGGACATTGCTGACCCTCGGCTATCGCTGGCTGCACCGCTTTGCCCCTTGGCAGACCCAGGCCACCCTATTTACCCGTATCCTGCCGTCGCCGGTGGCATTGGAAGCGGCCTTAGCAGCTGGCTTTACTCCCGATCGCCTGATCGCCCTCCGACCTCCCATTAGCGCTACGTTAGAACGTGCCCTTTGGCAGCAGTGGCGCATCACTCAAGTTATTACCAAAGCCTCTGGCGCACCTGGGGGAGAAGATATCAAGAGCGCGATCGCTGAACAGCTAAAAATTTCTCTGTATATTTTGAACCGTCCTCAACTCGATTACCCGGCGGTGTGTCGCAGCCAGGAGGAGGCTTTGGCGGTTTGCTTAAGGTGGTGGCGATCGCACCAAGGTCATAGGTAAAAAACTGCCTATGCATCCCCTCCAGCCTCACTGGCTGATCTCCTTCCCCAGAGGTAGTTAAGTCCTCTCGAGAATGCTATTCTTGGCCTTCAATTTGTGCGCTACTATGGGCTATCCCCAGTTTCAGCCGGCCGGGATTACCTTCGCAAAAGTTGCTGTATGCCGCCAAAAATAGGGATTTTCTACGTCTAAGGGCAAAGACGTGCGCCAATTTTTCGGTTAGCCCCTATATTTAGTTGGTCATTTGGTTTGTTGAGTCTCACGAGAGCATTTTGCACAGGTCGTCCATGACAGCTTTTCCCATGCCATCCGGGCCATCACCTTTTGAGAGCGTTAGCAGTAGCGCTCTGCCAGATACTCCACCCGTGTTTGCCCTTAAGGAACTGGTGGCTCGGCTGCAGCGTGAGCAGTATAAAATTCAAGATTTGCTCAGTTCGCTGGGGTTCGCCCTCCGTAGCCTCAATAACCTGAATCAGTTCCTAGAGCTGATTCCCATGATTGCCAGTCGGGTAACTGATGCTAGCGGCGGTGCCTTGGTGCTATTTCGGGCCGATGGGCAGGTCCGCCTAGAGCGACTGCACTGCCAGAGCGAAGACCAGTGCCAGGATGTGCGATCGGCCCTAGAGGCCGCTACCCGCCAGGTGACGGCTAGCTTTAAAGCCGCCCCTGAGAGCAGCATGATGTCGATGGCGCGCAACGCCATGCTGGCCCTCGATCGCCAGGTCAACCGCTACCTGGGCGACGAGTTTCAGCTGTTTGGCACCGCTATCATCGTGCAAAACGTGGAGCGGGGTCGGCTCTATGTGTTCAGTCGTGACCCTGACTATGCCTGGACGGAAACCCGCCAGAAGCTAGTGCGCTTGGTAGCTGATCAGACCTCGGTGGCGATCGAAAACAATGAGCTAACAGCGGCGGTGCGCAAAAAAGAGCGCCTCGATCGCGAACTCGAAATTGGGGCCGAAATTCAGCTGCAATTGCTGCCCCGCGAGTGTCCCGCCATCAAGGGGATGGACTTGGCAGCTAAGTGCCGCACCGCTCACAAGGTAGGCGGCGACTACTACGACTTTATCCCCACCACCTTTGACCAGCTGCGCCAGGCTGGCTCCCAGCAGACAGCGGCGGCTCCCTGGAGCTTTGCCATCGGGGATGTCATGGGTAAAGGGGTGCCCGCCGGGCTAATTATGACCATGATGCGGGGCATGCTGCGCACTGAAGTGCTCAACGGCCATTCGCCCGCCCGCATTTTACAAGACTTAAACTTCGTCATGCACAGCGATTTAGAAAGTTCGAACCGCTTTGTGACGCTGTTTTACGCCGAGTACAATCCCAAGACTCGCCGCCTAGCCTACGGCAACGCCGCCCACAATCCACCGCTGCTGTGGCAGGCTGCCACCAACACCATCACCCGGCTCGATACCCCCGGCATGCTGTTGGGGCTAGATATGAACACCGAGTATTGCGAAGCCGAAGTGGAGCTGCAGCCGGGCGACACGGTGGTGTTTTATACCGACGGTTTTACCGAGGCCTCCAACCCTCGCGGTGAGCGCTTTGAGGAGGAAAACCTGGAGCGAGCTCTCCAGTGGGCCTGCCGCAACTGCACGTCAGCCGAGGCGATTTTAGACTACACCTTTGACTTGATCGATCGCTTCATTGGGGGCGATCGAAGCAACGACGACGACATGACTCTGGTGGTGATGCGGGTGAAGCCAGAACTTCAGCTCAACCTATTTGACAGCTAGCGCGATCTCAAGTTCTCGGCCCAAATTCTCGGCCCAAATTCTTGGGCTGACAGCGCTAGACTTGAGATATCTAGCCTCAGTTTGGCGATGTTGCCGTCTCCGAAGGTGAGGTAGCCCTTTGCCGCGATCGCGCTATGTTCCCATCCCTACCTTGGCCATCCTTTAGACGAGGCATTGCGCTAACCGGTGCCGGTCTACTAACCCTGGGATCTACCTGGGGATTTTTAGCGCCAACCTCCGCCCCGGCGATTCAGTACTCTGACGGCACCGTGGGCTTTTCGTATCCGCCGCGCCTGACCGAAAGCTACGCCACCCGCAATCTGGTTCGCGACAGCAATGCCACCTACTACCTCACCTTTGATTTTCCTGAGGCGGCGGTTGAGCCTCTAGATCGGGTGGTAATTCGCCTGAATGAAGGCTATGACCCAATTTTTCGCTACCGGCTAGACGCCACTGAAGCGTTTGCCAACACCCCCAATGGCCGGGTGTCGCTACCCTTGGGCGAACTCACCCAAGACCAAGACGCCCGTGAGGTTACCATCACCTTTGACCCACCCGCTGAGCCTGGGGTGTCCATTACTTTAGCCCTGCGGCCTGTGCGGAATCCTCGTTTTGGCGGTGTCTACCTGTTCGGGGCAATAGCTTACCCAGTGGGCGAAATGGTGGAATCCACCTTCATGGGTTATGCCCGGCTGTCGTTTTATGAGCGGGACCGCGATCGCTGGCCCTAGCCCCAACCCTCATTGTCAAGGTTTGCCCCCCATGGCCAGCCCATCACCAGAATCGGCGCGATTTTTTGTGGCCCTACTGCCGCCCCAGCCGGTGCAGGACGCCATCACCGCCATCAAACAGGACGTTGAGCGGCGATTTGGCAGCAGGGCCGCCCTCCAATCTCCGCCTCACATCACATTACAGCCGCCCTTTGATTGGTCTCTAGAGCGGCTAGACGAGCTACAGCACCATCTGCATAGATTTGCCCGTCAGCAGCGGCCCCTTCCCGTTGTTCTAGAAGGGTTTAGCGCCTTTCCGCCGCGAGTGATCTATGTAGATGTGCACCAGACGGCATCGCTAATGGCCGTTCAACCAGCCTTAATAGCCCATCTAGAAACCCACTGTGGGCTGCGGCAAAGCGATCGCGCCAGTGACCATCGCCGCGCCCCTCGGCCCTTTACCCCTCACGTCACCGTGGGCTTCCGTGACCTCACGCCCGCCGCCTTTCACCAGGCCTGGGCTGAGTTTGAGCACCGTCCTTTCTCGGCAGATTTTGACGTGCCCACCCTCACCTTGCTCCGTCACGATGGGCAGGTATGGCAAATTTTCTCTGAGCAGCCGCTGGGTGTGCCAAAGGCTTGAGTTACCTGGCATACGGGATTATGTAGAAGCTTATACAGAATAGAAATTCCCTTGACATCGCCTAAAACCGTAGCTTACTATACAGAAGTAATCAGAAATTCGTTCATCTCGCTTTTTCGTTACTGGCTAAAGTGAGACGGAAGTAGGGGTTAATAGCCCCCGAAGGAACGCGCCCCAATGTTCTGATCAAACCCTTGATCTTTTGGAGGCGACCCCATGAAACTCACCTATCGCGGCGTAAGCTACGACTACACTCCCCCCGTTGTGGAATCCAACTTAACCGATGAAGTTGGCAAGTTCCGCGGTGTAGATATTCGATTCCGCACTGTTAAGAAAGCGGCTGTGCAACAGCCCACCCTGGACTTGGTCTATCGTGGTACGGCCTACCAGACTGGTACCTCTAAGGTAGCCCCTGTAGTTGCGGCAGCACCTGCGGTTGAGGCAGTGCCTGTAGCTGCGATCGCCGCTCCTGCAATGGCAACCGCTCTTAGCACCGAAGACAAAGCCCGCATGAGCATGATGAACCGTCATCGCTCCGTGAAGCAGCGTCAGCAATCGATGCTGGGCCGTCTGGCTACCGAAGCCGGCTTGCCCGCCGAAGCCGCCCAATACTGGAACCACATCCAGGGCAAGGTGCACCCTAGCTTCTGGGCTACCTACAGCCGCAGCGGTGCCGCTGTTAGCTAAGCACTCGACCCACTAACTGAACAGCCCCTGCCAGCAACGTCTGGCAGGGGCTGTTTTGTTGGCGGCTGATGCAGGACAACTGTCCTTTAGAGAAATCCGGCTGTAGATACCAAGCGCACCCCCAGCGGGTTTGTTACCGAAAGAAGTAGATTGGGCGGGATAAATTGCCGAGCAGTTGGGAAATATAGGTCCATTGCTATGGGCATAGCGGTAGTGATACAGAAAGAAGGCTACCCCAGCCCTAAATTAGTGGTTAAACAACTTAGATTATATTCACGCTTAGAACTTTCTTTTTGCCTCGCGTTTGCTAAAACCCTGGTGTGGTGAAACCTGCCCACGTAGGGTGTCTCCATTTCCCCGTTGTTTTTCGTCCTACCCTCGATTGTGTCTCTAACTCCTAATGGGTTGCCTGTAAACCTTGGCCCCTTGCCCCAGTCTGGCTTAGGGGGAGAGGGAGTGGCTTTAGAATCTCAAGGTCGCAACCTCTTTAACATGGCCTTGGATGCCATGCTGATTGTCAACGATCAGGGTCAGTATGTTGAGGCTAATCCTGCTGCCTGCAGGCTGCTGAACTGTGTTAGAGACCAAATTATTGGCCGCACCATTGCCGATTTTTGTGTTTTGCGCCCTGGAGCTGAGCTGCATCAACAGTGGCAGATGTTTTTGGCCCAGGGCCACATGCAGGGAGAAATTGCTTTCAGGGTAGGCAACGGAGAAGAACGAATTGTGGAGTACGCGGCTACGGCTAATGTTTCTCCCCACTTTCACCTGTCTATTCTGCGAGATATTACTGAGCGCAAGCAGGCTGAAGCGCTCAAGGAGCACCTCAACCAAATGCTCGCCGAGCAGGTCAAAGAACGCACCGAGGAATTGCGAGTTGTTCAAACTCAGCTAGCCCACGAGCACTCTTTGCTTGAGGGCATTCTCAGCAATATCGATGGCGTGGTTTGGTCGATCGACTTACAAACGATGACAACTCGGTATGTCAATTCTGCTGTAGAAACCCTCTATGGCTATTCTAAAGAGGCTTTTTTGGATGCCGCTGACCTGTGGCGCAGTCTGATTTACCCGGCCGACCAACCCAAAATTGAGCAGTTTTTGGGGCAGCTCGACGGGCAAGAACGCTTTGATCTGGAGTACCGCATTACCCGAGCCGATGGAGAGCTGCGCTGGGTGCGCGATCGCTCTCGGGTGGTTTATGACCCAGGGGGCAAGCCGGTTCGTCTAGACAGCGTCGCCACTGACATCACTGAACAAAAGCAGCTAGAGGAAGCCCTGCGTCTGAGTGAAAGTCGGCTGCGGGCCATTTTTCAGCAGGCGGCCCTGGGCATTAACCAGGCATCCCTAGACGGTCATTTTTTGCAGGCTAACCAGGCCTACTGCGACCTGTTGGGCTACAGCGAGGCAGAACTACTCCATCTGCGCTATCAAGATATTGTTCACCCCGATGAACGGCAAGAAACTGAAGCTGCCCTGGCCAAGCTCTACGCTGGGCAAACCTCGTCAGTCACCTTAGAAAAACGCTACTTTCACAAAGATGGCAGCTTTCGGTGGACAAATTTAGTGCTGTCTATTCTCCGTGATGCCGATGGGCAGGCCATTTCAGACATTGCGATCGTTCAAGATATCAGCGATCGCAAACAGATTGAGCAAGCCCTTGAAGAAGAGCGTAGCCTGTTCATCGATGGCCCCACCGTCGTAATTCGCTGGGGGCCAACCGATGAGTGGCCCGTGGAGTACGTCTCCCCAAACGTGCAGGCCCAGCTTGGCTATGAACCGAGCGATCTCGTGGAGGGCCGTGTAGCCTTCGCCTCGCTCATTCACCCAGACGATGTTGCCAAGGTACAGGCTGAGGTAAGGGCGGCTGTGGTCGCCCAAACACCTTTCCTGGCTACAGAATATCGGCTGCGCCATGCCAACGGCGACTATCGATGGATCGATGAATTTACTCGGATCATCTATGGAACCGACAGTACAGTAGTCAGGTTTTTGGGCTACGTGCAGGACATCACCGAGCGCAAGCAAACGGCGCTGGCCCTGCAGGAGAGCGAGGCTACAAAGCAGGCTATGTTGTCAGCGATTCCCGATCTGCTCATGCGCATCGATCGCCATGGTCTACGCTACGACTTTATCTCTGGCGGCGAGATCACCCTCTATGGCGATATTGACACCCAACGCCCCCAGTCCATTTACGAGATGCTGCCTGAAGCTCTGGCCGATCAGCGGCTGCACTTCATCCGGCAGGCGCTCGACACTGGCGAGCGGCAGATCTACGAATACACCATTACTGTAGAGGGCCAGCCCTACTACGAAGAGGCGCGGATTGTGCCACTGGAGGGGGACAAAGCGCTGGTGATGGTGCGAGATGTCTCTGGCTGGGTAACGGCAGAGAAGGCTTTGCGGGAAAGTCAGCAGCGCTTTCAGGCCATTTTTGACCAGATGTACCAGTTCATTGGTCTGCTGACGCCAGAGGGTATTTTGCTAGAGGCCAATCAAACTGCCCTGGCCTTTGGCGGCTTTAGTCGAGAAGACGTGGTGAATCGCCCCGCTTGGGAAACGGGCTGGTGGGATGTTTCCCCTGAAACCCAGGACCAGCTCAAGCAGGCGATCGCGGCTGCTTGCCGAGGCGAGTTTGTGCGCTATGAGGTGGCAATAAAGGGGGCCAATCAGCAAATGATGACCATCGACTTCTCCCTGCGGCCGGTTTTAGATGATCAAGGTCAGGTGGTGCTGCTGATTCCGGAGGGACGCGACATCACCCAGCGCAAGCATATGGAAGAAGAGCTTGAGCGCACCAAAGTCTTTTTAGAGCAGACCAACAGCGTAGCCCGCGTTGGCGGCTGGGAAGTCGATCTGCAACGGAACTTGGTGCATTGGACCCCCACTACCCGAGAAATCCATGAGGTAGATGCCGACTTTGAACCCACCTTGGCGACGGCGCTCAGTTTCTACCCTTCAGGCGTTAACCGTCAGCGCATGGCCGCTGCCATCGAGAATGCGCGCCTCACCGGGCAACCTTGGGATGAGAAGCTACAGCTAGTGACCGCTAAGGGGAATCTGCGCTGGGTGCGATCGCTGGGGCAGGCGGAGTTTGTCGATGCCACTTGCATACGCCTTTTTGGAGCGTTTCAAGATATTGATGACCAGATGCGGGCAGACATGCAGCTGCAAGAGCTGACTCAACAATTACAGCAGGCGAACCAAGAACTGAATCAAGTTGCCACTACAGATGCCCTCACCCAACTGGCTAACCGGCGCCATTTCGATCAGGTATTCATTCAGGAGTGGGCGCGGGCCCAACGAGCCACCACATCTCTGGCGCTAATCATGTGTGATGTGGATTATTTCAAGCCCTACAACGACCACTATGGGCATCCGGCAGGGGACCGGTGTTTGCAGCAGGTGGCCCAACTGTTGAGGGCTCATATTCAACGCCCTGGGGATGTGCTAGCTCGCTATGGGGGAGAAGAGTTTGTGGTGCTATTGCCCAAAACTACGCTGGTGGGGGCCATGTCAGTGGCCACTAGAATTCAACACCAGTTTAGCCAGACCCGCTTGCCCCATGGATTTTCGTCGGTAGCTGACCACATCACCTTGAGCTTTGGTATCGCCTGCTGCGTACCCCTTCAAGAGAATTCATCCAGTGAGCTACTAGCCGCTGCCGATGCCGCTCTATATCAAGCCAAGCTGGCGGGCCGCAATCGCTACTGCATTAGCACCAGTAATCGACCTGACGCTCTGAATTTGCCAAAGAGCTAAAGCCGCTATCTTCACTGCATCAGCATGAATCGTTCAGGTGAGATGGGCCATTGAACCATCTGGCTACTTGCTTAGCTAGCAAGGGATATGTTCTACAAAACTTGCACATTCTGAATAGTTGAATTTGGCAGAATGTTTATAGAAATGCGATCGCTTTTGCCCTATCAATACCCCATCGGCTATGCAGATATTTAACTTAAACCCCCTCTAAATTTAAACCAAACTTTATTGCTTAATGTCTTCCTTTAAGAAATTGGCTTTTGAAGATGAACTGGCTAATTAATATAGCTTGGCTACGCCGAATCTGTCCTAATCCAAGTACGTTTGCATTAAACGGACGTTTGCGTCGAAGGTAGAACTTTAAGCTTAAGCAGACCTTCTTTTTAGAATGGCAGGCGGGATCCGTAGGTAGCTAGGGCCACAACGAATTCCCTTTAAACAATCTCTTAATTTATAAAGGGAACAAAATTAACCCTAAAGTAACCCCTATTTAATCTCGTTTCAAAGCTTTTGTGAGAGCATTTTCCCTGGAAAACGGGGTGAAAACAATTTGCTGAGTTAAATAGCTCGGCAAAGAATTTTGATGCCTATTTGAACGGATTAAAACGAGTCGTTTGGGAGAGCCTGACAGCTATGGATTTAAATACAACCCAGGGTGCAGAGCTGACTGGCTTTGCTTCTCTGCCCGCTGACACCTTTGCCGAAGGCCCTGACGCTGGCGGCAACGATGGCACTGGCGCACCCGTCACTGGCAATGGTCGCACTGGCCCGTTTGATGGTCAGCCGATCCAAGGTTTTAGCGGTGTTCAGTTTGCCCCCGGTAGCGATGGCTCAACCTTCTGGTTCCTCTCTGACAACGGTTTTGGCGCTAAGGCCAACAGCGCCGACTACTTGCTGCGGCTGTATCAGGCTGATCCGAACTTGGCTGGGTCAGAAGGCGGCGATGGCAGTGTAGACATTCAAGGGTTTGTACAGCTCCGCGATCCCAATAACCTAGTTCCCTTCGACATCGTGAATGGGGAGACGGCAGAGCGTTTCCTCACTGGCGCTGACTTTGATGTGGAATCGTTTGTAATCGACGGCAACGGTGAAATTTGGATTGGGGATGAGTTTGGCCCTTACCTACTGCATTTTGACGCCAGCGGTGTGCTGCTAGATGCGCCCATTGCAACTCCCAATGTCAAGCCCCTGAGCACTCTCACTGGCGAAGCGCCGCTAGTGATTGGCCACCGAGGCGCGAGTGGTGAATTGCCTGAGCACACGCTGGAGGCTTATAGTCTGGCGATCGCCCGTGGTGCAGACTTCATCGAGCCCGACCTGGTGGCTACCAAAGACGGCGTATTGATCGCTCGCCACGAGCCAATTCTGGGAGGCACTACCGATGTCGCCAGCCGCCCCGAGTTTGCCGATCGCAAGCGCACCGGTGTGATCGATGGCGTCACCTACGAAAACGAATTTTTTGCTTCCGACTTTACCTTAGAAGAAATCAAGACCTTGCGTGCGATTATGCCTCAGGGCTACCGCACCGATGCATTTGATGGCGTATTCCAGATCCCAACCTTCGAAGAGGTCATTAACCTAGTCAAGCAGGTTGAGGCCGACACCGGGAAGAAGATCGGTATCTACCCCGAAACCAAGCACCCCACCTACCACGACGACGACCTCAGGCTGTCGCTGGAAGAGCCCCTGCTGGCGACCCTGGAAGCCACGGGTTTCACCGACCCCAGCCGCGTCTTCATTCAGTCCTTTGAGGTGTCTAACCTAAAGGACCTGAACACCAAGACCGACATTCCCCTAGTGCAGCTGCTGGATGCCTACGATGTGGCGCTGGATGGCTCGCTCATTTATGAGGGCGTGAATGCTCGTCCCTACGACTTTGCAGTGGCTGGCGACACCCGCACCTACGGCGACCTGCAAACGACAGAAGGTTTGGCCGAAATTGCCGCCTACGCCGATGGCATTGGCCCCTGGAAGCGCATGATTGTTTCCGTTGAGGGCGTTGATGCAAATGGCGATGGCGCGGCTGACGATGTGAACGGCGATGGCGCGGTCAACGATGCCGATAAAACGACCACGGCTCCCTCTACGTTGATTCCCGATGCCCACGATGCGGGGCTGTTTGTCCATGCCTACACCTTCCGCAACGAAGAGCGATTTTTGGCCTCTGACTACCAGGACAACATCAGTAAGAAGGGCAACCCCAATAAGGAGTTTGAGCAGTTCATCAACCTGGGGGTTGATGGCTATTTCACCGACTTTCCCGGTACGGGTGACCTGGTGCGTGACCAAATCACCAGTGACTTCGTCCGCTCTCCTCAAAACCCTGAAGTGCTGGCCACTACAGAGTTCGACACGCTGACGGGCGATGCTCCCATCGTGATTGGTCACCGGGGTGCCTCTGGCCTGCGGCCCGAGCACACGTTGGAAGCTTACAAATTGGCGATCGCCCAGGGCGCAGACTTCATCGAGCCTGACCTGGTTGTCACCAAGGACGGCGTGCTAATTGCTCGCCACGAGCCCATGCTCGGGGTGGTGGCGCTGAATCCTGATGGCACCATCCAGCTGGACGCTAGCGGCAACCCCGTGCTCAACACCACCGACACCAGCACAGATGTTTACCTGCGCGCTGAGTTTGCCGGCCGCCTAAAAGTGAAAGATCTGGACGGCGTTCCGCGGGGCGGCTGGTTTGCTGAAGACTTTACTCTGGCAGAGGTCAAGCAGCTCAACGCCATTGAGCGGATTCCGGCTATCCGGGGTACCGAATTCGACAACGATGGTTTGAAGGTGCCCACCCTGGCTGAGGTGATTGACCTGGTGCAAGAGGTTGAGTTAGAAACCGGTCGCAAGATCGGCATCTATCCCGAAACCAAGCACCCCACCTTCTTTGAGCAGCGGGGCTTCAACACCAGCGAAATTCTGGTCGATACTCTCAAGGCTGAGGGCTTCACTGACCCCAGCCGGGTTTATATCCAGTCCTTTGAGGTGAGCAACCTGAAGGCGCTAAACGACACCATCATGCCCGCTGCGGAGATCGACATTCCGCTGGTGCAGCTGTTTGGCGGGTCGGGTCAGCCCTACGACTTTGTGGCTGCTGGCGATGCTCGCACCTACACCGACCTGACTACCCCCGCAGGGCTGGCAGAAATCGCTGAATATGCCGCTGGCATTGGCCCCAACAAGCAGCGCATTGTGCCTCTAAGCACGGTGGATGCTGACGGTAACGGTCAGCCCGATGACCTGAATGGCGACGGGGCGATTAGCGATGGCGATCGCGTCACCGGCACCCCCACTACCCTGATTGCCGACGCCCATGACGCTGGGCTGCTGGTTCACCTCTACACGCTGCGCAACGAGAGCTTCTTCCTCCCCGACAGCTATGAGGGGAATCCCATCAATGAATACAAGCAATTCATTGAGCTGGGCGTAGACGGCTTCTTTACCGATTTCCCCGGTACGGGCTTTACCGCTCGCAGCACGTTTATCGACGAGCCAGAGGTAGCGAACCTCAACCGCTCTCAGGGCTTTGAGGGCATGGCCTTTAGCCCCGATCGCGCTACCCTATACCCGATGCTAGAGGGCACCGTCGTCGGTGACCCCGCTGGTTCATTGCGCATCTACGAATTTGATGTGGCCAGCAGTTCTTTTGAGGGAGTGGCAGGGCTGTATCAGTTGGAGTCGACGACCCATGCGATCGGCGACTTTACCCCCATCAATGCCAACGAGTTTCTCGTGATTGAGAGGGATAACAACCAGGGTGATGCCGCCGAGTTCAAGAAGATCTTCAAAGTTGACCTGTCTCAGACCAACAGCGAAGGCTTTGTCAAAAAAGAAGAGCTGGTCGATCTGTTGAACATCAGCGACCCCAACGATCTCAACGGAGACGGCAGCACCACCTTTGACTTCCCCTTCCAAACGATTGAGGATGTTTTGGTGCTCGATGCCGACACCATCCTAGTGGCCAACGACAACAACTACCCCTTCTCGGTGGGCCGTCCACCGGGGATTGACAACAACGAAATCATCGAACTCCAGCTTGACGAGCCTTTAAACCTCGACCCTCGTTTGGGTGTCGCCGGATTGTCTGGAGACGTTGTCACGGAGCTAGTTGACCTGACCGGCTTTGATGGCGATGTTGCTGTGAATGTTACTCTGAGCCGCGAAGCAACCTACGACAACATCCTGAAGTTCTATGAAACCGATGCTCGGGGTGCTGTGAATGGGCTTCTACCGGGTAAAGCCGGTTACGAAGCAGCGGTTGCGGCTAACCTGCTCGATGCAGAGGGATTCGCCCTCGACAACCTCAGCGTTGTCAATCAATCCCTCCTGCTGGCGGGTGGCACCTACTACGCGCCAGCGTTGTTGATTCAAGGCAACCCTGAGAACTTGGTCACAATTGACGATGCGGCTCTGGGGCAGTCTCGCATTGAGCGCAGCGGGAACGTTTGGGGCTTCGAAGATCTAAACGACTTTGACTTCAACGACCTGATCGTCACCCTCAACTCGACTGAGGCTGTTGCCTAAGTAGCCTGAGGCTCCTAACTCACTCCATTGGCCTGAAAGGGCTACCTGAACAGGTCGGTGGGGTGGGCTAGAACTCGCGGTTAAGAACTTTTCAAAATGGTTAAACCAATTACGGGGGATCCGTTAACCCGATGTCAGCCTCTCTTTAAAGTTCCTGTGAGAGATTATCAAGCGGCGGTCAAGCAGTAACCAGATCTCGACGCTTAATTCTGAATCCCTCTAAAGCGATCAGGGGAGTTGCCCCGCTCTAACCCTTGTCTCAAGCCTGAGGTATCAGGCCAGTCAATGAGACGTCGCACGGTCGCAACCCGTGTGGCCTGCTTTAGTGCGCTTTGCCTGGTTGGCAGCGCTCGGTATGGGCTAGCGAGATGAAAGGTTGCTGCGTAGAGCTTGCCCGGTTTTAGAGACACAATCTGTAAGGAAGCATACCAATGGCTAATAACCACGTTATCTTCGTTCATCCTGACGGGGCTAGCCCATCTCACTACGCTGCCGCGCGATTTGCCGATCTAGGCCCCGATGGCCGCCTTAACTGGGACAACCTCGACTATGCCGGGGTCTACCTGGGGCATATGGAAGACCAGCTCGGCGGCACCTCCAACGCGGGTGCCGTCACCCACGCTACTGGGGCCAAGGTCTATGCCGAATCCTTTGGTCTAGAGCAAAATGGCTCGGAGATTACGCCGCTATCGGGTAACACGGGTAAAACCATTGTTGAAGAGGCGATCGACGCTGGCAAGGTTACCGCGCTACTGCAGTCTGGGGCTATCTTCGAACCGGGTACGGCAGCCTTTGTGGCTGAGACCGGCGATGTTGAGGTCGATGGCAGAACGGTTGTGCCTCGGGGCCAAACCGCTGAGATCGCCCGTCAGGTGATTGAATCAGGGGTCGATTTTATTTTGGCTGGGGGCGAAGTTACGCTGCTGCCAGTGGGTACTGACGGCTTTCACGGCACCGCTGAAGAATACGATGCGATCGCCAGCGACTCCGTTCGTCGCCCCTCTGAAAACCTGATTGAGCTGGCTGAGTCTCTGGGCTACACTGTGGTTTACACCCGCGATGAACTCAATGCCTTGCTGGAGCAGCCAGTAACGCCCCAAAAGGTGCTGGGGGTTTTCGCGCCCGTTCACACCTTCAACGATCGCCCCGAGGAAGTCTTGACTGAGGCTGATCTGCCTCTCTACCTAGAGACAGCACCCACGCTCGCCGAGATGCTGGAGGTCACCCAACAGCTGATGGAGGCCCATCCCAACTTTGAAAACGGCTCGATCGCGATCGTCGAAGAAGAAGGCTCCGATAACTTTGGCAACAACAACAACGCCGCTGGCACCATTGAGGGGGTGCGGCGGGCCGATGCAGCGATCGGTGTGGCCCAAGACTTTCTCAGCCGCTACGAAAACACCCTGATTATCACCGCTGCCGACAGCGATGCCGGTGGGTTGCAGGTGACTGACGTAGACCCCGCTGAGCCCGTCGGCACCATCAACAACAACCCCACCCTCGAAGACCGTCCGGTTCCCCTCGACGGCGTGGGTGGTGTGGGCACTCTGCCCTTTGTGTCTGCCCCCGATGCCGATGGCGACGTCTTCGACTTTGCGGTGGGTTGGGCTGGCACTCCTGACTTCGCGGGCTCGATCGTCTCCAAGGCCGAAGGTCTCAACGCCGACAAGCTGCCCGCTACCGTCGACAACACCGGCATCTACGAGTTGATGTATGAAACTCTGTTCGATGTAGAACTTAAGTCTCGCATTCCTGACCAAACTAAGGTGGCGCCTGCCCCCACCGCTGAGACTGGCAACGTCATCTTCATTCACCCCGACGGCACCAGCCCCTCCCACTACATGGCGCTGCGCAACATTGACCAGGGGCCAGACGGTCGCCTCAACTGGGACAAGATGTCTAACGCCGGGGTCTACCTGGGCCACATGGAAAACCAGCTGACCGGCACCTCCAACGCCGGGGCCGTTACCCACGCTAACGGGGTCAAGGTCTTCAACGAGTCCTTTGGTTTGGAAGAAGACAACTCCGTTGTAGTACCGGCCTCTGGCAATGTAGGCAAAACCATTCTGGAGGAGGCGATCGAGGCCGGCAAAGCCACCGCGCTGATTCAATCGGGTCAGATGGCCGAGCCGGGCACCGCTGCTTTCGCCGCCGCTACCACCAACCGCGACGGCGACGACATCCGCGCCCGCGACAAGTACGCCGAAATCATCGAGCAGACCATTCGCTCTGGCACCAACGTCATCTTCGGCGGGGGTGAGCTGTACATGCTGCCCGGCGGTACCACTGGCTTCCACGTCACCACCGAAATCGATGCCGCTGAAACTCGGCCCGAGCGTCGCCCTGAGACCAACCTGATCGAACTGGCGGAATCCTTGGGCTACACCGTGGTCTACACAGAAGATCAGATGAATGAGGTCGTTAATGGCGACAACCCTCCCGAAAAGCTGCTAGGTGTCTTTGCCGCTGATGCTACCTTTGACGCCACCACCGAAGAGGAGTTAGGGCTAAATACAGATGCTCCCCTGCCCCTCTACGTCGCAACCGCTCCCACCGTTGCCGAGATGCTGGATGCCACCCTCAAGCTGGTCTCTGAAGATCCCGATGGCTTCTTTGTGGTGATGGAAGAAGAGGGCACCGACAACTTTGCCAACAGCAACAATGCAGCAGGCACTATCGAAGCCGTGCGCCGCGCCGATGCGGCCATTGGTGTCGCCATGGACTACGTCGATAACGTTGACCCCAATACCCTGGTGGTCACCGCTGCCGATAGCGATGCCGGCGGTTTGCAGGTGTTCCAGTTCGATCCCTACACCCGCCCCTCGGGTAATGCCACCCCAGAACCGGCTCTGGGTGCAGAAGAAACTGAGGTACCGTTCATCTACGTCAACCCCACCACCGAAGCAGGTACCCCTGTCTTTCTGGATGGTGCTACTGGCAGCACCGGCAGTGTGGAGTTTCCCTGGGATTCGTTTGCGGCTACCGACAGCATTGACGGCCCCATGGGCAACTTTGGTGTGGCCTGGGTGGGCACCCCCGACTTCCCCGGCAGCATTGTGTCTAAAGCTTACGGTCTCAATGCCGACCTGCTGCCCTCTACCCTAGACAACACTTTCATCTATGAAATGATGTATCGCACGTTGTTTGGGGACGAGGCGTTTGAGCCGCCTGTGGCTGAGCTAGTGGACCTGACTGGTATCGACGGTGATGTCGTCGTTGATATCACCGTGACCCGCGAAGCAACCTTTGATAACGTGCTGAGGTTCTATGAAACCGATGCCCAGGGGCGCGTGGATGGCCTTGTGGCTGAGGATGCTGGTTACGAGGAGGCTGTTGCCGCCAACCTGCTCGATGCCGAGCTGTTTGTCGACAACCTGGTGACTGACAGTGTCAACCTGACTCTGCCTGGTGGCACTTACTATGCCCCTGTGCTGCTGGTGGATGGTGACATCAATGACCTGGCTACCATCGGTGAGTCTCGTATCCAGCGCAACGGCAACGTTTGGGGCTTCGAAGACCTGTCTGACAATGACTTCAACGATCTGGTCATTACAGTCAACTCGGCTGAGCCCGCTGCGGCGTAGGGTGACTTGACCGCCTAAAGTCCATACCAAAAGCCCCTGCGCTGAGTCCAGCACAGGGGCTTTTGTTTCTGACTGGTTATCTCATCGCCGTTGCCACGAAGGTTAGGACGTTTTCATCGGTAGTCGGCAATGCCTACACGCCAGTCGCCGTTCCAGTTTTAGCTGAGGGGGACTGATCTAACCCTAGGAGCAGTAGAGGGTATCTCGGGTGTTGCGCTTCGTGACTGGATTGGTGCCTTGGGCTACATCGCAGAGCATTTTGTTGACCTTGGGGTCGAGGAGCACATCGGTAAAGTCGGCCCCATCAATAATGGCCTCGCGAAAGTCGGTGCCAAAGGCGTAGGCCCCCTCTAGGATGGCGTTGGTAAGGTTGGCCTGAAAGAAGCGGGCCCCATCTAGGGTGGCTCCGGTCATATCGGCTCCTTCCATGTTGGCGCGGGCCAGGGTGGTGTCAAACAGGCGAACCCCGCGCAGGTTGGCGTGGCTCATGTCGGCGTCGGCCATGTCGGCGCGGGTGTAGTTGTTGTCGCGCAGGTCTTGGTTAGACCAGTCGGTCTTTCTCAGGTTTTGGCGATCGTAGCTGGTGGCCTGGGCGGGGCTCACCCAGCTGAGGCAAAGGGTTAGCACCATCAGCGTGGCTACAACTATCCGACACAGGCTGGATCGACTAACCATGGCTCCCAATGTATTCACATCAAATCTTACATATCTGATTTTACAGGTTGACTTGGGTCGAACCAATCCCCCAGCCTACAGGTATCCTGCATTCTGCCAGCGGCGATCTTCTGGAATGTTGCCTCAACTCCTGTAGCTATAGGGCAATGCCTGCGACCTAGTGGTGCTGTGCAGGTGAGCTGTATTACTCATTGCCCCCGGAGAACACTGCTATGGCCACCGACTACGTTTTATTCGTCCATGGCGTCAAGCAGCGTCAGCCTGAGGCGTTTAACCGCACCGTTCAGGAACTGCTCCAGAACGTGCAGCGAAACATTGGTAGCAACGGACGCACGATTAAACCCATCGTGGTGTTCTGGGGCGATTTGAACGTGCAGCCCCAGGCCAGCCTGCGCCAAGGGCTTGAAGCCTCTCCCCAGTGGCGCAACCTGTGGCTGACCGACTTTTGCATTAAAGAGGTGGTTGAGTTTGCTGGAGATGCGGCTCTGTATCTCAGCCGCCACGTGGGGGCTCAGGTGGTGCAGCGGTTTCAGCAAATCGCTTTGCCGATACTGCAAGGGGCGCAGGGGTCAGTCTCTGGCGATCGCCTCCACATTGTCCCCACAGCCTGGGCAGCGTCATTCTCTTCGACCTGCTGTTTGCCACCCGCTGGGATGACCCCAGTTTGGACAAAGACGCCAGCACCCGCCAGACTCGGCAAACGGTAACCCAGCTGCGCAATACCCTGTTTGGCCTGGGCCAAGAGCCGGAGCGGGGAATACCTATTTCCAGCGTGCACACCCTGGGGTCGCCGATCGCGCTGTTTAGCCTGCTGTCGGTGACCGGCGATAGCACCCATGACCTGACGAAGGATTTGCGAGCAATGCTGCAAACCCTGTACCACCAGCGAGGCAAGAAAGCGCTGCCCTGGTATAACTACCTGCACCCTGGAGATCCCATTGCCTATCCCCTACAGGGGCTCATGCCTCGACTGATGGGCAACGCTCAGCTCTACGTGCATCTGCGGGATGTGATTACTGAGCACCGCGGCTTGCCCATTACCTGGGGAAGACTGCCCCTGCTGTGGGGTGGCGATGCCCATAGTGGCTACTGGAAGAGCAGCACCGTCGTTAAAACCCTGGCGGAGGTGCTGCGGTGAGCGGGAGCAATTTGGATCTTAGCCTTGTGGTGGGCTGCTACCCTCAATACCTGAGCGCTGCGTTGCGCCAAAGGCAGTTTCGGTGTTGAATCGTTCTGTTAGCGCCTTCTATATACTTATATACTGGGCATTCTGCGCCGTTGCCCCGCCCTGCCATGAGCATTGTTCTCTACAACACCCTGACCCGTAAGAAGGAACCCTTTGTCCCCCTAGAGCCAGGTCGGGTGAAGATATACTGCTGCGGCGTCACGGTGTATGACTACTCGCACCTGGGGCACGCTCGCTGCTACGTGGCGTGGGATACGGTGCGGCGCTACCTGCTGTGGCGGGGCTACGCTGTCCACTACGTGCAGAATTTCACCGACATTGACGACAAAATTCTCAATCGGGCCAAGGCAGAGAATTCCACCATGCAGACGGTGGCGGAGCGCTACACCCAGGCGTATTTAGAAGATATTGCCCGTTTGAACGTGATGGAGGCCGACGAGTACACCTACGCTACCCAAACCCTAGACGGCATTCAGCGGCTGATTGGCGAGCTAGAGCAGCAGGGCTATGCCTACCCTGCCAACGGCGATGTGTATTACTCGGTGCGTAAATTTGAGGGCTACGGCAAGCTCTCGGGCCGCAAGCTCGACGACATGCAGGCCGGGGCCAGCGGTCGGGTCGCTGCCGAAGACTCGATTAAACAAGACCCCTTCGACTTTGCCCTATGGAAAAGTGCCAAAGAAGGCGAGCCTTTCTGGGAGTCACCTTGGGGGCCAGGGCGACCGGGCTGGCACATCGAGTGCTCGGCGATGATTCGCGATCGCCTCGGCGACACCATCGACATCCACGTGGGCGGGAGCGACCTGGTGTTTCCTCACCACGAGAACGAGATCGCTCAGTCAGAAGCGGCCACTGGCCATCTCCTGTCGCGCTACTGGATGCACAACGGCATGGTGAATGTGGGCGGCGAGAAGATGTCTAAATCCCTCGGCAACTTCACCACCATTCGGGATTTGCTGAATGGGCCGAACGCCCCTGACCCCATGGCGGTGCGGCTATTTTTGCTGCAGGGTAGCTACCGCAAGCCGGTAGATTTTACCGATGAGGCGATCGCCGCCGTCCAAACCGGCTGGGGCACGGTGCGAGACGGTCTGCTGTTTGGTTATCAATACGGCGCTAAATTGGGCTGGGCCGACAGTGAGGATGCCGCCTTTGGCGACCCTGCTGCCATGCGAATTGACCGAAACAGTGCCCCCGTCCAAGCCTTTCAAACCGCCATGGATGACGATTTCAACACGGCCGGGGGGCTGGCGGTGCTGTTTGACCTGGCCAAAGACCTCCGCCGCGCGGGGAATCTGATCACACACAGAGGCGAGGCTGATACCGCTAGCGATGTTCTCCGCCAGCAGTGGCAAACTCTGGTGTGCCTGGCCCAGGTGCTTGGCTTAGAGGCAGCCCCCGAGGTTGAGACTGCTTTTGAAGGCGGGCTCTCGGACGGGGAGATTGAGGCGCTGCTGACCCATCGGCGCGAGGCCAGGGCCGCGAAGGATTTTGCGGAGGGCGATCGCATCCGCGACCTGCTCCAGGCTGAGGGTATTACCTTGATCGATAAGCCCGGCGGCATCACCGAGTGGCACCGCTAGGGCAACCACTGTCGCCCAAGAGCGATAAAGGTCTCGCGGTGCTGGCGGAAGAGGGTGTAGGCATAGACGCCGACAATCCCTAGCAGGCAGAGGTGAGTCAGAGTGCTGTAGGTGCCTATGACATCGCCCGGCATCCAGCCGTGAACGTCGATCAGTTGGTTCATATCGCCATGCTCGGCCTCACCCCACAGGCTGCCAAAGGGAATTGAGGCTTTGCCTTTAGGAACTTGCTGCCACAGCCACACCTGACCCCAAAAGCAAAAGGCCGCCCCCAGTACCACCGGGAAGCGGTAAAAATCCCACCGAAAGTAGTTGGGCAGAGGGAAGTAAAAGCCCGCCATCAGCAGGGCGGACAGATAAATCTCGCCCCCTACGCCGCCAAAGGCCATCAGCATCTCAAAACGCTGGGCGGGCAGCAGCCAGGTCATATAAAACTGCACCATGGCCAGCACCGCAGCCAGCGCCACGGGCCAGCGCTGACCCTCGCGTCGTCCGGCCCAAAAGAGCAGACCCAGCAACACCAGAATGGCGAGGTAGACCAAACCCGATCGCTGGGGATTGTAGCTCGTCCAGCCAATGGGCAGAGGTAGCGCCTGTCGCCCCGACAGCCAAGCGACGGTGGCGTGTCCAAACTCATGGAGCCAAATCTTGATGCCGAACAGCAGCGCATTCATGATGGGCATGGCATTCATCAGCATCCCCAGCAGCAGCAGCCCCGGAAAGATCAGCCCGTTACTGTAGCGATTTTGAAATGACAGCAGATCAGTGTCGTCGTCCGGTAGATTGGGCTGCGGCTTGGTCTGCCGGGACGATCGCCGCCCCGACCCCAAACTTGTAGTGAGAGCCACCTCTGGCAGCGTGGTGCTAGCGGGATTGGTCTCGGCGCCACTCTGTTCTAGATGTGTCTTGAGGGTTGTGAAAGCCCACTTGAGGGGCTCCAGAGAAGCTCGATCGCCCCGTCGGAGCAGCTCCGCCCGCCGCTTGAAATACACCGCTTCTACCTGGGGCAACGGGTCTCCTAGCTTTAGCCCCAGTTCCTCGTAGGCGCGAACCACTGCTACTGGAGTTGGGGCAGCCGTGAAGGAACTTGGTTGGAGTGCCGGGGTAGCAGTTTCGCCTACATCAGTTGTGGTTAACGTCTCACAGGGCTGTGACTCATCAGACAGGGATGCCTCTGAGGACAGCGACAGCAGGGAAATTTCCTCGCTCCAAATGGGCTGAGCCTCGCCTATTTGTTGGCCGTAGAGTTGCACAATACCAATGACAGAGGGATGCAACTTTTCCATTGCGCGGCGGACGTAAGCCACCGTTGCCGGTTGAGGTGGGGCAGGGCTGCCGCTAAACCACAGCTGCAAACAGTAGCTCTGGCGATCGCCCTGCACGGTAATGCCCTTCGGCTTGAGGGCATGGGTGAGCAGGGCGGCGATCGCTGCCGCATCTCCATCCTTGGCCTGCTCCAGTAGCGAAGGAGTCGTCATTGCATCGGGCTATCCCATAACCGTTAGGTATTCCCAGGCTACCCAACCGCCACCGTCGGTACCCGTCCCTCGATAAGATGGTTGGCACAGATTTAACAGTAGGAAGCTAACTATGAGGGCAGGGTTTTGAGCATAGCGGCTGGCCCTGGCGGCCTAGTGATCGCGGGCGAGCGCAGCGGCGTGGGTAAGACCACCGTTACCCTGGCGCTACTGGCGGCCCTAGCGCAAAAATCGCCCCGTGTGCAGTCGTTTAAGGTGGGGCCAGACTACATCGACCCAATGTTCCACCAGCAGGCGACGGGGCGGCCCTGCTATAACCTCGACCCTATTCTGACCTCAGAAACCTATGTGCAGCATTGCTTTGACCACCGCTGCCAGGGGGCTGACTTTGCCTTAGTCGAAGGGGTCATGGGCCTATTCGACGGTGCGTCTGGGCTCTCGGATGTTGCCAGCACTGCCCATATCGCCCGTCTGCTAAACCTGCCGGTTCTGCTGGTGGTCGATTGCAGTCGTCTGTCGCGATCGGTGCTGGCGATTCTTCATGGCTACCGCAATCTTGATCCGCGCGTGAAGCTTGCCGGAGTAGTGTTGAACCGGGTGGGTAGCGATCGCCACCTCGAACTCCTCACCGATGCCCTCGCCAGCATCGATCTGCCCATTTTTGGCGTGTTGCGGCGGCAAACAGCGATCGCCCTCCCCGATCGCCACCTAGGTCTAGTGCCCACCGCCGAACTCCCCGAGCTCCCCGATATCCTCGCTCGCCTCGCCCACCTTGGCCACACCTGCTTTGACTGGGAAGCCCTCACGCCCCTCCTAGAAACCGCACGCATTTCGAGGTTGACGCCACCAAGCTATCCCCTCACCCCCACTCTTCGAGAAGGGCAAAGCCCTACACCCCCACTCTTCGAGAAGGGTACAGCCCTACACACCCTTACTCCCTGCCCCCGCCTCGCGATCGCCCAAGACCCCGCCTTCAGCTTCTATTACCCCGACAACCTCGACATTCTCACCGCCCTGGGAGCCGAGATTATCCCCTGGAGCCCGCTGCGGGACGCCCATCCTCCTGCCGATGCCGATGGGTTGTACTTTGGCGGCGGCTTTCCCGAAATGTTTGCGGCGGAGCTAGCTGCCAACCAGGACCTGCGCTCAACGCTCAAGGCGCTGATTCATCAAGGCTTACCCGTCTATGCCGAATGCGGTGGGCTGATGTATTTAGCCACTACCCTGGTCGATCTAAACGACAATGCCTGGTCTATGGTCGGCGTGCTGCCTACCAGCGTGCGCATGACCGGACGACTCACTCTGGGCTACCGTCACGCTTTGGCAGAACAAAGCAGTTTACTCTTACAGGCCGGTCAAACCATCTGGGGGCACGAGTTTCACCGCTCTGAAACAGAAACGCCTTCCTCCACGCCTCTGTACCAACTCAAGCGCTACGGAGCAACCCAGCGCCACGCTACCGAGGGCTGGGGACCGCAGCGCATTCATGCTTCATACCTGCACCTGCACTGGGGCGGCTGCCCAGAGGTCGCGCAAGCCCTGGTTGAGGTCTGCCGACAACATCGCCAGGGCCTAAGTCCAGGCCCTGATTAGTGTTATGGTTAGACCATAGATTTTTGTTGAGACAAGGAGTTATTGCTGTGGTTGAGCCTTTGCTAAGTGGCATCGTTTTAGGGTTTATTCCTGTCACCCTGGCCGGGCTTTTCGTTGCGGCTTACCTGCAATATCGCCGGGATAATAAGCTTAATTCATAGCTCAGTAGCTGGGGGCGAGGGCGGGCGATCGCGCCTCTTGCTTTAAGAATCACTCAACAGCATCCCCCAGCCAGCCAAACGCTAGATAGGCACTACCGACCGCCGCCTCCACCGAGGCGGCGTTTTTAATAGGCACTGGCAGCAGGGTAGCTCGCAGTTGTCGCCAGGTCTCGTTGGCAGCACCGCCCCCAGCCGTGAAAATTTGCCGCAGGGGCGATGCCCCATGCCGAGTGAGCAGTTCATAACCTCGCTGCTCAATGCGGGCAATGCCCATCAGCAGACCGTGCAAAAACTCGCTGTCATCCTCGGGTCGGGGCGAGAGCCGCGGAGCCAGGGTGGGGTCATTGATGGGAAAGCGCTCCCCCGGCTGCACCAGGGGGTAATAGTCTAGCTCTGTGGGCACGGCGGGATCGATGCGCTGGCTCAGGGTGGCTAACGTCTCTCGGTCAAAGAATTTTTCGAGCACGGCACCGCCGCTGTTAGAGGCACCACCGACCAGCCAGAGGTTCCCCAGTCGGTGGCTGTAGATGCCGTAGTCTCCCACATCGACTCGCTGGTCGCTGAGTAGCTTGATGGCCAGGGTTGACCCCAAGGAGGTGACTCCATCGCCTGGGGCGATCGCGCCGCTGGCTAAAAAGGCCGCAATGCTGTCGGTGGTGCCTGCGACTATTTGACACTGGGGAGATAGGCCAAACCGTTGGGCTACGCTTTCCGTCATGCATCCCACCAATTCCCCCGGCGCTAATACCCGAGGCAGCACTCGGCTCCAAGGCTGCCCCTGCATCGAAGTGGGGTAGTTTAGGGCACCCACGTCGTAGCCCAGCTTGAGGCTGTTGTGGTAGTCGCTCAGCCCCCACTGGCCGTGGAGCTGGGCGCTGAGCCAGTCGGCCTGATGTAGCAGATAGGTTGCTTGATTCCAGGTTGAGGAGGGCAATGTTTGGTACCACCACACCAATTTGGCCAGGCTCGATGTAGCGCTGGCAGCGGGGCTCTGGGCAGGGGCCAGCGCTCTGACGGTTTCTAGGGATTCTCTACAGGGATGGTTGTAGAGCAGCGGTGGTGTCAACGATTCCCCTGCTGGGTCGCACAGCAGCACGGTGGCTGAGGTGCCGTCGATCGCCACTCGACCGATCTGAGGGGCGATCGCCCTCGGCAGCGCCTCTAGCAGGGCAAAGAATCCCTGCCGCCAGCACTCCGGGGCGGGCAAGTCGGGGTAGCCCTGACGATATTGCCAGCATAAATGCCGCTGTGGATTGACCACAGCGGCACGCACCCCAGAGGTGCCAAAGTCTATACCCAGAGCTAGGGGAAGGGTCGTCACGAAGCAGCCGTTCGCTACACCATTCCTCAAATATCGCCTAGATGCTGGTCTCGCTGATCGAACGGGTGATGTAGTCGAAGGGATAGTCGACAACAGAGGGATCAGCTACGCCCGCTTCCTGTACCTTGGCCTTCACGATGTCTTTCATCAGCTGAATGCCGATCACCGTAGGAGCAATGGGTACACCCAGGGAGTTGTAGGTTTCGCGCAGCCCGGTCAGCACTCGCTCGTCGAGCACGTCGGGGTTGCCAGCCACTAGGGCATAGCTGCTGTAGCGCAGGTAGTAGTCCATATCGCGCAGGCAGGCAGCGTAGCGGCGGGTGGTGTAGGCATTGCCGCCGGGGCGAATTAGCTCGGGGACTTGGGCAAACAGAGTAACGCCTGCTTCTTTGACAATGCCAGCGGCGTTAGCGCTGATAATTGCCGCCGCCTTGATGCGATCGGAACCGCTGTCAAAGTAGGACTTGATCGAGTCGAGGGCGCTGCTATCGAGATAGCGTCCAGTGTTGTCGTAGGTCTTGATTAGCGTGGTGACAGCGTCCCGCATAGGTGGTTTCTCCCAACTCTCACTTGGCAAACAGCATTTTATAAATGGTGGCAGGCGCAGGCTGCCCTCCCCTGGCGGAAGATTCTAACCCCAAAGGCCAGAACCCTGATAAATACCAGGTTTTATCTTCGAAGAAGTTTACCATGGGGGCTTAACCCCTGGGTTGCCCAGGCCCGTCAGAGGCGGGGCTTTATGAGCGAATTGTTACAAAACATCATGGTCTGACTCAGGGCATTTGTTAGCTTTCCCTGACAAAAAGTAGTGGGCGATACAAAACGGGCTAACCCCTCTCCTTAGGATGATTCAGATGAGTTGATACCTGTGCAACCAGCAGGATCAGAGTGCCCGTGCCAACAAACCGGTGTTGTATAGGGCTTGCCTGTTGCAGCCTTGCCGATTTGGCAGGGAATTTGGGACGGAGCTAGGGCATCATCTACGACGAGTTAAATCGGTTTCCCCACGTTTGAACGCTAAAGAGGCTAAGGAGTAGTTCATGGCAACCCCAGCAGACATCCTGAAATGGATTGAGGATGACGGCATTGAGTTAATTGATCTGAAATTTATTGATATGCCGGGTATCTGGCAGCACCTCACTCTACACAAGAGCCAGATTGACGCGACTAGCTTTACCGATGGGGTAGCTTTCGACGGCTCCAGCATCCGTGGCTGGAAGGCTATCAACGAGTCAGACATGATGATGGTGCCCGATCCTGACACTGCCTGGATCGACCCCTTCATGGCGGAGCCGACCCTGAGCATGATCTGCACTATCAAGGAGCCTCGCACCGGCGAGCTTTATGCTCGTTGCCCCCGGGCGATCGCAACCAAGGCGATCGAGTACCTCAAGTCCACTGGTCTGGGCGACACTGCCTTCTTTGGCCCCGAAGCTGAATTCTTCATCTTTGATGACGTGCGCTTCGACCAAAATGAGCACTCGGCTTACTACTACGTTGATAGCGTTGAGGGCCGCTGGAACACTGGTCGCGAAGAAGTGGGCGGCAACCTCGGCTACAAACCTCGCTACAAAGAGGGCTACTTCCCCGTCGCCCCCACTGACACCTCCCAGGATATGCGCAGCGAAATGCTGCTGACCATGGCCAAGCTAGGTGTACCGATCGAGAAGCACCACCACGAAGTGGCTACCGGTGGTCAGTGCGAGTTGGGCATTCGCTTTGGTCGGCTGATCGAGGCTGCTGACTGGCTGATGATCTATAAGTACTGCATCAAGAATGTCGCCAAGAAGTGGGGCAAGACCGTTACCTTCATGCCCAAGCCGCTGTTTAACGACAACGGCTCTGGCATGCACACCCACCAGTCAATCTGGAACAACGGTGAGCCTCTGTTTGCGGGCGATCGCTACGCTGGTCTGAGCCAAATGGCTCTGTGGTACATCGGCGGCATTCTCAAGCACGCCCCCGCCCTGCTGGCGCTGACCAACCCCACCACTAACTCCTACAAGCGTCTGGTGCCGGGCTTTGAAGCGCCGGTGAACCTGGCCTACTCCCAGGGCAACCGCTCAGCTTCGGTGCGCATTCCCCTCTCCGGCGACAACCCCAAGGCCAAGCGTCTTGAGTTCCGCTGCCCCGATGCCACCTCTAACCCCTACCTGGCCTTTGCAGCGATGCTTTGCGCTGGTATCGACGGTATCAAAAACCAGATCGACCCCGGCGACCCGCTGGATGTGGACATCTATGACCTCAGCCCCGAGGAACTGGCGAAGATTCCTTCGACCCCCGGTTCGCTGCTCGATGCCCTCAAGGCTCTCGAAGCCGATCATGGCTTCTTGACCAGCACTGGCGTCTTTACCGAAGACTTCATCAGCAACTGGATCGAGTACAAGCTCGACAACGAAGTCAACCCCATGCGCCTGCGCCCCCACCCCTACGAACTGGCTCTCTACTACGATTGCTAGAACATGCTAGAACGAGTGGGTTAGCCTTTGTTTGAAGGGTAAACAATAAAAAGAGGTCAGGGTATTAAACCTTGGCCTCTTTTTGTTGCTGATTGTGACTGCTTACCGTTGGGGCAGTAGCACTAGATTTGAAAATAATGGGTAAACCTGTTAGTGCAGCGAGTAAGACAATCTAAAAGGTGCCAATTTTTCACGTTTTAGGCAATAGGCAAGCATTCAGTAAACACAACTTGGATAGTCAGATATTCCATTAGGTAGAGAGGTTTCTAGCCTTAAAAGGCTGTTAGTCAGAGGCCATCATTACGGGCATCTTCTTAGACTGTTTTCATCCTCTCAACATCATCTTCTGGTTGTCCAAGAGAAGTGTCTAAGAGAAGTGATAACAGTCCCTTAACCCTAACGCGGCGAAGGCTCCTCAAAGGGGGATCTATGGGCGCTGTTGCTGCACTAGCGGCTTGCACAACCGATCTGATCTCAGGAAGTACACAGCCTGTGAAAAGCACCCAACAGGAAATAGGCCATCTCCTTTCGCGTCCCAGCCTGCCAACTGAAGCAGGCGCGGCTAGCGGCTTACATCCATTAGGCTTGGAAAGCCAGCGAGATGGACTCATCTATGTGCCCAAAGGCTATCAGCTCAATACTCCGGTGCCGTTGGTGCTGATGCTTCACGGTGCAGGCGGCGATGCGGAAGGGGCACTCAGAATTTTGGAAGGGCTGGCCGATACCTACGGGCTGCTACTGCTGGCTGTGGAGTCACGGGGTCGCACCTGGGATGTGATTATCGGCGACTATGGGCCCGATATTGCTGCGATCGATCGGGCTCTGGCCCAGACCTTTAGCCGCTACGCAATCGATCCGAGCCGAGTTGCGATCGCAGGTTTCTCCGATGGGGCTTCTTATGCACTCTCAGTGGGCATTACCAACGGGGATTTATTTACCCATGTAATTGCCTTTTCCCCTGGTTTTATGACTCCCGCAACCCAACGAGGAGAACCCCATATCTTCATCTCCCACGGCACCCAAGACCCAGTGCTACCGATTGATAGGTGCAGCCGTAGAATCGTCCCGCAATTGCAGCAGGCGCACTACGACACCCGCTATCGAGAATTTAATGGCGGGCACACGGTTCCGGCTGACATTTCCCGTGAAGCGATGACTTGGTTGTCTGCCCAGTCCTAACCTGGGGCGCAATAAAAACTTTTTTCTTGGTTAATTGTTACCCCCATCTGCCGTTTCCCAAAGCTATTAATTGTTCCCAACCCGGTATAAACCCATGTCTGAACCCGCACTATCCAATCAGCAGACCAATCCTGACCAAGCAGTCATTTCGTCAGAGCAGGCCCAGCCAATGGCACCTACTAACGCCTCCGGCAGCGCTATGCTCGACGCCCGTGCCGCTGTCGGCGAAGCCCAGCCCGAGGGCGACCCGGTTGAGTATCCGATCGCTACCAATTTCTCAACCGCCTCTGCCAGTGGAGATGCCAAAACAGCAGACGTTGCCACCGTCAGCGGGCCGTTTACAGCGGATCAGTCGTCCGAGCGGGGACAGGTTAAGTTGCAGAACAATCCTGATACCCCAGGGGAGGGGGGGCAAGGCACCTTACCCAATACCGACCCGATTGGCATGCCCCTTGACCCAGACACCAACATAGAGGAATAGAACCAGACTTAGCAAAAGCCTCCTTTCCGGGGAGGTTTTTGAACTTGAAACGTTTCTCAACAACAACCTACAGGTACTCGCGTTTGTTTTGTCCACCTACTTAGGAGAATGCGTCCCACATTGCCCTAAGTGACTTACCACAAATACTTATTGAACCTGCGCTCTGAGCACCGCATGGGTGGCCTCATCGGCGGCAAATATATGCTCTACCCGTAACGATGCCAGCGTAATATCTTGCGGTGTTCCAAAAGTTGTAAACATGCTAAAAAAGGCCAGCTCACCATACTTAGTGGCATAGCGTGTCGTCAATACTGGAGCTGTAGGGCGCGACCAACTGGTATGCAGGTTCTGTGTGCCCAGACGACTCTGCAGCATGGCTTCAAAAGCATCTACCTTGGGCATTAGCGCAGGCTGCACAGAGGCCTCGTGCCGCAGATGCGCTAGCAGAGTGGGGCCGACCTCCTCCAAATTGACGATCGGTTTGGCAAACCCTTCTGGGTGAGACAACAGATCCAGCAAGTTGATTGGCACATCGTTTGGTAGGTCAGCCGCTCCCGGCATCAATGCGGCGGCCAGCCATTGCCCTCCCCGATTTAGACGCAGCACATCCCAGTGCTCGTCAATCACCAACGCGGGCATCGGGTCGTGGGCACACAACAGTTGCTATAATGCCGAGTTTACCTGCGCCAGTGCCGGGTCATCCAGTAGGGCGGAGGTATAAACCGGCGCATAGCCCGCCTGCAACATAACCTCATTGCGCACCACTAGCGGAGCGTCTAGCTCTTGCAGCCAGGCCAATAGTAGCTCGCGGCTGGGTTTGGCACGGCCACTTTCAACAAAACTTACATGCCGCTGCGACACCCCCAGGCGCAGCGATAGTTCTAGCTGGCTGAGTCGCTGCGTCTTACGCACCTGACGCAAGGTGCTAGTCAAAATTTCTGTAGACATATCCATCGCCGGAACTAACTACGGCCAGCGCCAATTTCATTACCTCTAAGGTAATTGATTCTATGATGTAGACGCTCAATACTAAACATGCCATCCCTAAGGAGGTTTAGTTGTGCAACGCAGTTTAATCGTTTTTACCCTCATTTTGTTCGGACCACTGAGCGCCATAGCGCTTTGGCAGTCTGGCTATTGGGGCATCGTCGCACCCCACTTTCAGAGTTTTGGGGGAGGCCAAGTCTTGGCCGATCTGGTCATTGCTCTCAGCCTGGCTATGGTTTGGATGTGGCGGGATGCCAAAACAACTGGTCGTAACCCATGGCCTTGGATGATTGCCACCCTAACCACAGGATCATTTGGGCCATTGTTCTATCTGCTCACCCGCAAATCGGCAGAGGCTGAAAAAGTTGGGTAACACCCATCGTCCACAGCACAACGCTTTACCTCAATCAAAAATAGTCGGTAGTTGAACGGAGTCAAAGCCACCGACTATTTCAGCATCAGATCGGAATGAGCAAAGCGTTCCAACAATCTACCGATTAACTCAGACGTTACTAAGCATGCTCCCGCTTAACCAGCATGGCTACAGCTTTTTCTACTGTCATTAGCGCTTGCTGCACCTCGTCAGCACTGACGTTCAGCGGTGGCACAAAGCGTACAACCTGAGGGCCGGCAGGTACCAGCAGCAAGCCTTCATCCATGGCGGCTTTGACGATATCCACTGACTTAATGGTGGAGTTGGGCTGAAGCACCAGGCCATTGATGAGACCCCAGCCACGCACCTGCTCTAGCAGGGCAGGATACTGCTGCACCAGGCGTTGCAGGCCAAAGCGCAGCTGCTCACCGCGCAGCTTCACGTTGCCCAGCAGGTTCTCAGACTCCAAGGTTTCGCACACGGTGAGGCCCACTTTGCAAGCAAAGGGGTTGCCACCAAAGGTGCTGGCGTGGTCGCCGGGCTCAAATACCGCACAAGAAGCCTTGCACAGCAGCGCCCCAATCGGAATGCCGCCGCCCAGCCCCTTAGCTGAGGTAAAGATATCGGGCTCAATGCCCAGGTTCTCGAACCCCCAGAGAGTGCCGGTGCGGCCTACGCCCACCTGTACCTCGTCGAGAATCAGCAGAATGCCTTTTTCGTCGCAGAGCTGGCGAATGCGCTGGAAGTAGGCAGCATCGCCGGGGCAGACGCCCCCTTCGCCTTGCAGAGCCTCCAGCATGATGGCGGCCACCTGGGGCGTCTCGGCGTCGAGTTCTGCCACCAGTGACTCCAAGGCCGCGATGTCGTTGTAGGGGACGTAGGCAAACCCCGGCATGAGCGGGTCAAAGTTCTTTTGGTACTTGGGTTGGCCGGTGGCGGTGATAGTAGCCAGGGTGCGCCCGTGGAAGCTAGCCTGGGCCGTAATAATCAGTGGATTATTGATGCCCCGCTGAGTGTGGGCGTACTTGCGAGCTAGCTTGATCGCCCCCTCGTTGGCCTCAGCGCCGGAGTTGCAGAAAAAGACGCGATCGCAGCAGGAATGCTCCACCAGCCAGTGGGCCAGCGCCCCCTGCTCGGGAATGTAGTAGAGGTTTGACACATGGTGCAGGGTTTGCATCTGCTGGGTCACGGCCTCAACCATGGCAGGGTGGGCGTGGCCCAGGGTGCAGGTAGCGATGCCAGCTACAAAATCTAGATAGCGACGGCCCTGATCATCCCAAACAAAGCTGCCTCGGCCCTTGGTCAGCGCGATGGGGAAGCGCCCGTAGGTGGTCATCACGTCGGCATCGAACTGGGCCGGCGAGAAGGCGGCGCTGCCGTTGGTCGCAATATTGAGCGACTTGAGGGAATTTTTGACGAGGGTTTTTAGGCTCACGGTGGGGATATGGGGAGTGGGGAAGATAAGGGGGTGGGGGAGTGAGGGGGTAGGGCCGTCAGAGCAATATAGCGGTTGATTGCGCTAGCCGCCGACTCACCAATAGCCCTAACTCACCGACTCAATCCAATGGATCGAGCATAGCGGAAACCTCAGGAAAATCAATGATTATGCTGAACCAATTGGTGCCAGGTTAGCGGCGAATGAGCCGTTGGCGGGCACTGTCCTTTTTGCGGATAGTCTCCAATTTTTCACTCAGGTAGGCGAGGTTTTGGGGTTCACCGCCGTAGCGCCAGCGGACGTAGGCGTGGGTGATTTCGTTAGCGGCTCGGGCGCGCTGAGGTCGGGTCTGCTGATAGAGGCGCTGGCCATACTCGATGGGGGTTTCGGCAGGGGTTTTGCCGAGGCCTTGGTGGGCAAACCAGGTCAGCATTTGTTGATATAACCGCTCGGTGGGAGCGAGCTGGCGCAGCTGTCGGTAGCGCCAGCCTCGGCGTAGGCCCAAAAAGGCTAGCCAGGCGATGAATCCGAAGGCGGTGGCGATCGCAATGCCGAGCAGAATGCCTACCCAACCGAGGTTCAGCAGCGCGCTGAAGGTGCGTACTAAGTAAGCGATCCCATCGCTGAGCAGGGTGATTAGACCGTCGATAAAGCCCACCAAGGGAGAGGGTAGCCAGCCAGCCAGCCAGGCCCAAACTCGCCGCACCGTGCTGAAGGTTTCGTACTCCCTGAGACTGGGCGGAATCAGCTCATGGCCAGGGATGGGGTCAAAGCCAAACCAGCCGTATTGGGGAAAGTAAACCTCAGTCAGGGCATAGGCATCGGTGTTGCGCACCACGTGGAACCCAGTGAAGGGGTTAAATTCTCCTTCCCCAAACCCCGTCACCAGTCGCGCCGGAATATCGATGGAGCGCAACATGATGGTCAGCACGGTGGAGAAATGGTCGGGATAGCCTCCCTGGGCCTGAAACAAAAAGCTCTCAACCAGATCTTGCTCGGCGCTGAAAAAGGGCAGCTCGGGCTGAATGGTGTAGCGCTGCTTGAGGGCCTGGGCCAGATAGAGAGATTTTTCGTAGGCATTGGTCAGGGGCACTGGGGAGGTGGCGAGCAGATCTTCGGTTTTGGCCCGCACCGGCTCTAAAATTTCCTCGGGCACCTGAAGGTAGTGGGAGCGAATGCCGGGGGGATAGCGGGTGCCCGCCTGCCCCAGCAAGGTGCGATCGCGAAAGGGCACCCGCGACACCACCGTATAGGTCATGCCCTCTTGCAAAATCACGGGCGACCTGAGACTGCCTTCGGCGTCGATGGCCACCTCGCGGGTGGGGAAATAGAGCTGCTTCGGCTGATACATGGCCGGAATCAGGTTGGGCAGATCACTAACTAGGGTATAGGTCTGCACCACCTCCCGATTGCGGGCCAGGGTAGGATCGATGGGCAAAAAGGTCTGGGCCGAAAACCGCGATCGCTTCAGCGTTTGAGCATCGTCGTTGCGGGAGATATCCCAGCCCTGGCCCGTGTAGGTGTCAAAGGCCAGCACCCGCCAAAAGCCTGGCGCCTGCGACCTGACCCGCATCACCACCTGGGGGGTCATCGTGCCCCGCAGATTTTGATTCATCCGCTGGTTAAAGCCGTAGTAGGAAACGGTATCCACCACCCCCGGCCCACTGGCCTTACCCTGGCCCCGAATGGTGCCAGCACCGTCGCCAAAGCCGTCGCCCTCCCCGTCTTCGCCCTCGTTGCGGTAGGCCGAGTTGAGAATATCTTCCCCCGAAAAATCCCCCGGTGTGTCAATCACCGAACTCACCGGAAAATTCTGAATTTGATAGCCCGGCAGCCGGGGCAAAAAGACAAAAATCAGTAGCCCAAGGCCTACGATTAGCCCCATCAAGCTCAAAAAACGCCCCAGGGTGGGCCGCAGCTTGATTTCGCCCCAGGCGATCGGCCCTAACCCCAGCCGCGACTGATAGTCGAGCCGCAGCACTGGTACCGCCAGCGCCAAAAACAGCAGCAGCAGCGGCGCAAAAGCCAAGGTCTGGCTGATGGTGGCGGCTACCCCCAGCAAGATCAGGCCAATCATCATCGAGTAGCCCAGGTCTTTGCGGCGGGGGAGGTCAAAGCTGTGCAGCACTTGCAGCTGCACCAAGAGTTCCGCCAGCACAATGCGGGTGTCGCCGGGCGCTTCGAGCAGCCGGGAGAAAAACGCCGCCAGGGCCACCAGCATGCCGATGGCGATAAAAAATTTCACCGCTATGTTGCGATCGCGCCGCCGCTGCCAGCTAAAGGTAGCCCCTACCGCACTCAGGGGTATAGCCAGCAAGTTCCACCAAGAGGCCGCAGTCACCCCGGCAGCGGCTACCACCACCGAGCCAATGCCTACGGTAACTAGTCCCTGCACCAGCACCCGCAGCAGCCGCGAGTCTTCAATTTCATCAAGGGGGATGGGCCGGGTCAAGGGAGAAGAGGCCAGCCAGCGGGACGCGACCATAGACAAACCGGAGGAGGGGCGCCTCCATGCTAACCGCTGGGCTAGCCCCTGCCCAGAGTCGCTCTAGCGCTCAGCAATCATCACCTGAAAGCTCAGGGGAGCCACCTGGGCCTGTCCCAGGCTGACATCCAAACGATGCACAGCACCGGGCTGGGTGGTCAACCGCAGTACCAGCTCGCCAGGGGTAGAGCGTTCGGAGCCGACGGTTTCACCCAGGCTAGTCAGCACCAGGCTACCGTCCGTCGGTAGAACCGCTTTTACCTCCAGCTGCTCCGCGGCGTAGGTCGCCTGCACCGTCAACAGCCCAGAGGCCGTGAGCCAAGTCTGAGTCTGGGTGGGGTTAGCCTCTCCCACCGTCAGCGATAGGGCTTCAAAAATGCCCTGGGCGGCCAGCATAGCTAGCGCCACCTGCTGCTGCGTCGAGGCCGCATTGTAATCTACCTGGGTCAAAGCCTCGGTTTGAGCTGACCGATAGGCCGGTCGAGCCACCAGTCCGGCGATGTACTCCAGGGTCTGGGGTTGATCCGGAAACAATCCTTCGACCGCCGCGACCAGTCGCCGGCCAGTTTGGCGAATGTCTTTGGCCACCTGCTGGCACTGGTTGAGCAAGTCGGCCAGCACATCCTCAGGCACATCGCCGGGAACCGAAAGATTTCTAAGGTGGTCTAACCAAACAGAGGCGGCGCTAGGGCGCAGGGCATCGGGATAGTCTTGCAGACCTTTCTCCCAGGGAAACAGAGGCGGGCGATGGGCAATTTCTTGCCGCAGGCGGCGCTTCAAAAGGGCTTCAAAATGGGGTTGCACAGTGGATAGGTCTCCAGAGTCAAAGACGGGGGTGTAGTTGAGGTTGAGCGCATCATTCTCTGAAGCCGCTGGCGCTGGGGTAGATGTCTCAGGATCAGGGTAGACCGGAGGGGTAGGCAATCCTGCCCCCTCTAGCTCCGCCGTGTCAGCGTCAGCAGCCGGGAAAAAGCGCGTTCCTGATGGTGAGTCATCCGCCGAAAGTGGCTCTAGCAGGAGCTTTAGCAAGAGGTCTTCGGGGATATCTGAGTCTCTATTCATAGCCTGCTCCGGTCTGTCCGGATGTTTAAACGTTACGAATTTCCCACGCGTGCTCTAGGAGCTTAGTCCACTGTTTTTGAAATTGGGTAGCGGTTATGCCCATGATTTTAGCGGCTTCGCCATCGGGTACGCCCTGCTGTTTGAGGGAGAGCAGTCGGGCTTGCTTGGTGTTGAGGCTATCTTGCAACTGTTGCCACTGCTGGGCGGTCAGGCCCAGGTTGGTCTCTAGGCCGGCCTCTAGCCATTCATGCACCAATTCCCAGTGATGGGACAGGGCAAAGCGCAGCAGGTGGTACTTAAACCGCTGCTGGAGGTAGTCGCGCTGGCGAGGCGTCAATCCCAAGAGAGCCTCAATTTCGTGGGTGGGCAGGTCGAGCAGTCGCAGGGTGAAGTAGTCGGCACACTCATCCTGATTGCGCTCTTTGAGATAGGCCAGCAGCTCTTCGACTACCCGTCCCCGCAGGGAGTTTTCGGGTAGATCGTCGGACTGGGCAATCATCTCTTCGCGCACCCGCTGGTGGGAGGCGGCGGGGCGGATATCGTCGCCGTCACCGCCGTAGTCGGTGGCCTGCTCGATGTCGATGGCGACTTCGGGGGGCTGCTGCTTAGAGAAGGTCTGAGCCCGCAGGATGATCAGCTGCTGGCTGCGCCGACCGGGCAGCGGAATGCGCCGCTTGCCGTAGCGCTCAGAAAAGGCCATGAACTCAGCTAACTCAAGCAGAGTGCGGGGTTGGTAGCGATCGCCCAGCTGATTCTCCCGCCGAAAGGCGTTGAGCGCTTCGACGTAGAACCCCTGCAAGAAATCTTCGATCATCGCCAGCCGGGCTGGATAGCTGGTCTGCACCTGGGGCGGCGTAATGTAACGATACACAATGGCGCTGAGAGTGCTGTGCAGCTCAACGCGGCCCTGGCGCGACCCCAGGTTGTAGTATTTGAAACACTGATCTAGGCGGTGTTTGCCTAGCGATTTGGCCCAGGCTTCGACATCGCCCGACGACTGAATGCGATCGCTCTCGGTACAAATGCGCTGCACCTCGCTGGCCAGTCGCTGAGCCATCGCCTGGCACCCCGCCTCCGGAGCACCAGTACCGTTCTTTAAATCTTGGTAGAAAAGCTGGCTAAGCGAATCCACACTCAACGCACAGATACCCTGACTCAATCTGGCTATCCTCAAAAAGCTACACAGACCCGTGAAGCGATATTCAGGTATTTTTAGGAACGTGGTGGATGCGCCCGCTGCAACCTTGGAGTTGACCTGTAGCAGTTAGCTAATGAAACCAATCTAGACGCAGAAGGTAGAAAAGTCTGGGTCTAAGTAGATTGATTGCCCAAGAGTCACAAGCTACCCAACAGCTTAACATCTGTCCGTAATTTTATGGATGCGGGGCGGGGCACCTCGCCAGTAGCCCCCTGCGGTAAAGTGATGCTAGATCGGGCGCGATGGTTCCCTAAAACGGTCTTCGACCATCGCCGTCTTTAAAGAATCTCCTGGCCCAAGCCGTCACTCCCAACGCTAGCCCCAACTATCCCTCGGAACCCGCTATGGATCTTGATGCCCAAGTTGCCTCCCTCCAGCACAGCGCCCCCAACGATGGCGTAACCAGCAATGCCATTACTACCATTGCGCCCACTCTCAAAGCGATCGCCGGGCAGCTCAAGCATGAGCAATACTACGTGCTGCAAACCCTAGAGCAGGGCTGGATGATGACCACCCTCAGCAACCGTACCCAGCCCAACAGCCAAAAGAATATTGTCTACGCCTACCCGACCCTACAAGACGCCGCCACCAGTCAGGCCACCGTCAAAGATCCTCAGGTCATGGCTCTGCCGGTGCCCGTAGTGCACATTCTGTTTCAGCTGTTGGCTATGCAGCCCATCGACAGCCTGATCTTTTTTGAAACGCCAGGACAGGCCAGCCAAGGCGTCGAGATTCGCCGTCAAGACATGCAGGCACTGATTCAAGCGCAGCTTCAGCAAGCACAACAGAGCAGCCCCACCCCTCCCGATATGGCTTGACCTAAAATTTTCGATAAACTGCCCCAGAAGATGTGCTATCTTAAAAAACCCAAGGGCGATTAGCACAGTGGTAGCGCGCTTCCTTCACACGGAAGAGGTCACTGGTTCGAAACCAGTATCGCCCATACATTTGTTGTCGAGTAACGATTTAGTTGTCGTCGATAACACTTTAGTGTCGTCCTAACGGGTTCGATGTCGTCTTAACAGTCTGATGTCATCAAAAGCCTTAAGATCGGTCGATAACACTTTAGTGTCGTTCAAAAGCGCTTCTATCAGCCTAGTGTGAAGGAAGCGCGCCTTTCAATCCACCCAAGTTAAGAATAACGCAAACCCAGTGTGGCAGTACGCTTGTCCTGAAAGACATTAGTTCAGTTTGCTGGGACTTTAGTTTCTAAGCCCAAATGGTGATGCAGCTTGCCCGTTCGTGATGCTGCATCAGTTCGTTTTATGCGTTCAATCCCTCCCAGTCCTCGAAGGGGGAGGCAACCTTGTCGCATGGGGAATACTTGATTACGTCGCCCTTCAATGCTCCCAGGCCTCAAGCTGGGGAGCAACCAGCGATTCCACCCTTATCGTAGGGGTCTGGCTTGAGCTTTCAATCGCTCCTAGGCCTCAAAGGGTGAGGCAACTGCAGCCATCTTTATCACTTCTCTGTGCAGCCCGATCTTTCAATCGCTCCTGGGCCTCAAAGGGTGAGGCAACCCCTGTGATTTACAGCCCGTATCCATCAAGCGTTTCAATGGCCTTTTTGGCAAAGGTTACACTGTTACAGCAAGAAAAGGATTTTGGGTACTGGTTGGGCTACAGCCAATAAGCCGAAAGCCTGCCACAATAATGGCTTCACTTTTTTGGCAAACTCCCTAGAGATTTCGCCCTTGCTTAGGTTTGCCAAATTTAGGGTTTGGGTGGATTCCTCCTTGATCGGAGGTGTAAGCGGTAACCATCACTACAGGACCCATGCTCTCCGATCGCCAGCGCAGCAACGACCTTGCGGGTGGACAGTTACCTGAGCCAGAAAGCAAGACTACTTAGCAGGTAGTCAAACTAGCTCGCATTTAACACAACACATTGGCCATTACTGGCATGAGCTGCGGCGCTAGAAACAGTGTACTGGTACCCATGAACCAGTGTCAAGAATTTAGCTGATTTTACGGGATTGAAAGCCTACGATCGCGATCTCTCGTGCTTTATCCTGCGGAGTACCAATGGGTGGCTGTTTTATCGTTTCTACGGTTAGACCTACTTGCAGAGCCTTGCTCTCGATCTTCTGAGCTAGCCGTCTGTAGCTCCAACGGTGAATGCTGGTGCGATAGTCTCGGGCATATTTGGCTTGGATTTCCTTAAGGGCAGTCTTTTGTTCTGCCTTGGCCTGTATCTCGCTCTCGATGATCTCGCGGATGTTGGTTAGATCACCGAGTACAATGCTGCTGGCGTTATACCGCTGGGCGGTTTGGACGATGGCTTTGGCTATTAGCGAGTCAATATGGTCTCCTAGTCCACCTTCAGAGATGCGGTTGGAAGCAAACTTTAACTGGTTGCTGCGTCGTCGCTGGGCTTTTTGCCGTTGGCGCTGGCGTTGCCGATTAAGCAGCTTATGATCGTCGCCGAGCAGTTGCCGAATGCTTCGATAGGCAATGGCTTTGCCTGTAGTGACATCCACGATAGCTAGAGTGGCGGGTTTATCTAAGCCAAAGCTGACACCAGCAAGGATGGCTGGACTTCCCTCATAGAGGGGGCGGCTAGGGCGGGGAAATGGGTTCTGAAGCAGAGCTAAGGTCTTTTCCCGATTGCGAACAAAGACTTCCTGCTGGCTGGTCAAGTTGCCTTTGGCCTTGGTACCAGAGATTACCTGGGCAATTTTAGAGGCTTTTTCTTGGCTAGCTTTTTCGGTACCTTCCTTAGTCCAAAGCAGGGTATCAACAGTGCAAAACAGAACCAGCCGGTTCCTATTCCACGGTTCACCTTTGCCAGCGTCTAACCGCCAACCGATGCGACCCGAACGGAGTGTTAGGGCACCAGCAGAGTGTAGTTTGCCTCCCTGCTTTTTGATGGTTTGGTCGTCTAGGAAGCGTTTAAGCCAGTGGAGCTGGCGGGTGTCGCAGTAGACCTCAAAGGTGTGCTTCGCTAGCCCGTTGAAGCTCACGCAGAGTCGCCCCTTGGCATTCTGAGACCAGTTCAGGTCTTCACTGCTTTCATAGGCTATGGGAAAAGGTAAGGGGCTAGAGTCTGTCTGTAGATCGGCTGCCCATAAAGCAATCTCGGTTTCATCTTTTGGAACTTGCTGAACGATCATCTTGAGGGTGTCAAGCCACTTCTCGTTAGTTAAGTCGCGCCCTTTTGGTAGTCGGGTGCGGGCTAACTGCTCAATAATCCGCTCTACCCGAATTTCGGCTTTACGGCGGCGCTTCTGAAATTTTCCGGGATGCTCTGCTTTCGTGGGAATCTGGCAGTTGTTCTTTAGCAGATAGGCGATCGCGCACTTAGACAAATCTGTTTCTGCGGTCTTGTATGCCTCAGATAGCCAAGAGTAAAGGGTTTTGCCGGGCTTGTCAGATTTTTGCTTCTGAGACTTTTTCTGAGGGGGATGAGCTCTTCTTGATTGTTTAGCTCTGTGTCCGGGAGATGCTTCAGCCTCAGCCTTGACCAAAAGCGCTGCCGCTTCAACTCGAATTACCCCTAGGGCGTGTCATCAATTAGGTAAGGTGGGAGAAGTTGAGTTTCAGGTTTGTGATACTGATGCCAACCCGCCGCTACGCCCTACGCGATGACCAATGGGAACGAATCAAGGATTGGCTGCCTGG
>JAHHHQ010000043.1 GCA_019359285.1 Nodosilinea sp. WJT8-NPBG4 | reverse complement strand
TTGAAGCCGTGGTCACTCAGCGCTGTCAGGTTCTGTTAAACCGCCCTAGGTTCATCCAAGGACTAACCGGCTTTCACTGGTGGTTAGAGGCGCTTAATCATGCCTAAATAAGCGGAATTGATATAACTCAGCGCTGTTCTGGCATTGAGGCGCTGTCTTCAACTACAACAACCGGTAGCAGACTGGTTTCTAGCACCGCCTGAGAAACCGACCCCACCAGCGCTTTGTTTAGAGTGCGATCGCTACGCTTTCCCATTACAATCTCAGCCACGTCATACTCTTGGGCAACCCGCACAATCTCCTCCGGTACCGAGCCTGAAGTGGTGATAAACCGATAGCGAATGTCGGCCAAGCACTGCTTTGCCCGCTGGCGCAGTTCCTCTACCACCGCCGGATCGTCAACTTGCATCACGTGCAGCACCACCACGTCGGCATCGCTGCGGCGGGCGAGTTCGGCAGCTTTAGTCAGCACCCCTGTTGCCAGCGGCGACGTATCCACCGCTGCCAGCAGGGTAATCTCACGGGCCACCGCCACCTTCGTTGGGTCTACCTCGCCGCGCTCCAGCATTTTGGGGGCAAAGGTGGGAATTGCCCAGGCCCCCAACGGAGCCGTCACCAAAATTGAGAGGGCCGACAGTGCCAAAATAATCTCGCCGCCCTCGATGCCCTGAGCCAGCGGAATTGCACCGATCGCCGCCTGCACCGTAGCCTTTGCCGAGTTGCCCGGCAGCAAAAACAGCCGCTCCTGACCAGTCCAATTGCTGCCCAGGGTAGATAGATACCAGCCCAGCGATCGCCCCACTAGGGTGCCAATCGCCAGCACCAGCAGACCGACCAGCAGCGTATCCCCCAGCACGCTGAGCTGAATGCTCGCCCCCAGCAGCACAAATAGAATGATTTCAGCGATCGTCCACAGGCTGTCAAAGTCGCCCCGCAGCCGTCGCGCCAGCGGAGCATCAAGCTCAACCAGAAAAAATCCAGCGGTCACCACCGCTAAATAGCCAGAAAACACCGGAAAATCGTTGGCTACTACTACTAGCAACAGGGCAAAGCTCGCTGCCACTAGAGCATCCTGCACCGCGTTTTGAGTCCAGTTTTGCCGGGCTAGCAGCGACACCAGCAGGCGGGCCGTCAGCCACCCCAGCAATACCCCCAGGGCAATCTGGGCAACAATTTGCATCGGCAGCAGCTGAAGCGGGCTTAGGGTAACACCGCCGGGTAGGGTAACAGCGATCGCACTCTGGGTCAGAAACGCTAGCAGCAGACTAAACAGCAGCAGCAGCAGCACATTCGAAAGGGCGCTGCCCGTCAAAATCGCGTCGGGAATGCCTTTTTTGACCCCCCAACCCAAGCTTTTGAGCCGCAGCATTGCGGGCACAATTACGGCGGGCGATTCGGCCCCAATTACGCAGCCCAGCAGTAGCCCGGTGGCAAAATCAAACTGAAATAGCCCCATAGCGGCAATGGCAACGGCGATCGCCTCACAGGCGGCGGGCAAAAACCCCAGCCGCAGCGCCACTGACCCCTGCTGAGCTAGCTTTTCGCGATCGAGGCCCAGCCCCGCCTTCATCAAAATCACCATCACAGCAATGGTGCGCAGCCCGTCTGCCGCGGCCAACACCCCTGGGCTAATCACATTGCCCACCTGGGGACCAAGCATAGTACCCACCAGCACCATGCCCACCAGGGCGGGAAGCTTTAACCGTCGAGCAATTTGCCCAACGAAAAAGCCCATCAGCAAAATCCAGATCACGCTTTCTAACATGTCGCCACGCCCAAGTTGAATCGGTTACGTGGCCTAGGGCAGTAGTTAAAAGACTCCAAGGCCCCTACCCTTCCGCCCCAAGCCGGAATAAGTAGGAGCCATCAGCCCTTGCAGCATCAACGGCCTAGGGCAGTTTTGGCGAGCTCCATCGCCGTCTCTATTGTTTATAGCAGACCGGTAAGCTTCGCGTTGATCATGGGTATCTGCTATTCCTACCCAACAAAAAAATCACCTGCGTAGCACCTGACCTTAACCATAAATCCATGAAAGATCAGGGCATGGTCAGAATGCTACACAAATGATTGTTTGACGCATTTAGATTGGTTGTTAAACAGGCGTTTGGGTAGGAGAGCCCACCGCCTAAATCAATGCCCTAGCTAAGAGCATTAATGACATAGTCAATGTAGGTATTGACCTCTACAGCGGGGTCACTGCTGAGCCCGTGGTTGGCTTTGATGTGTTTCAGAGCCTCAATGTACCAGCTGGGCGATAGCTCAAAGGTGCTGTTGATTTCAGCTAGCCCGGCCACTAGATAATCGTCGATGGGGCCAGTGCTACCCACGATTAGGCCATAGCTAATGATGCGCAGATAGTAGCCAATGTCGCGCACGCACTTGGCTTTGCCGCGATCGTCAGCGGCATAATTTAGCCTCTGCAATTGGTTGGTATAAGGGAATTTTTGGTACACCGCATTGGCGGCGGCTTGAGCTAGGCTGTCGGCAAAGGCTGCTTGCAAAACCAACCTGAGTTATTTATATAGCAAATCAGAAGATTGCTTTGTTACAAAAAATTTAGCGATCGCTGTTGTTTCTGCAACTACAAAAAATTCTCTAAATCGTCATTTATTTGTTTCTGAAATTACAATTAATTGCTCTTTTAGCTACTAGTTATTAAGCACGTTGTAAGGCTTAGTAACAATTGTTGCTTGAGCTACAAGCCCCAGCATTGTGCCTGAATGGCTTAAACCCAGCTCTCAAATATACATAGCGAAGTAACTCTCAAAGATTCCGGCATTGGTAGTCAGGTTTTGCTCCGTTTGGTCGCGCTCTGCCTGAACATCTGAGTTGGTTCCTAGATCTCTGGGGGGAATGAAATCGCCGCAGTGTTCGTTAGCGGGCACGGCTTGATTGATCTTTTTGGGGTAGCTCAGGCCCAGGTGGGCCATTAGGGTGATGAACTGGTCGCGGGTGCGATAACCCGCAGCTAGCCCTTGACCATCGGTAAACCGGGGATTCAATCGCTTCTCTTCGCCAATGGTAGAAACCGTGCGGCCCTGGTAGTCGTGGGCGGGGTAGACCAGGGTGGTATCGGGCAGGGTAAAGAGCCGCTGGGTCACGGTGTCATAAAGGGTGCCTGCATCGCCCGATTGCAGGTCGGTGCGGCCACAGCCGCGAATTAGCAGGGCATCGCCCGTGAGTAGGTGAGTGTTATTGACCAGGTATGCCAGGTGGGTGTTGGTGTGCCCTGGGGTGGCGATCGCCTCCAAACGCACTGCCCCTAGGGTGAGTATTTCACCATCGGCTAGGCTGTGGTCAGCGGAGCGGGCAGAGGCATTCTGGGGCACTAGCACCTGGCAGCCAGTCTGCTGCCTGAGTTTGCCCGCTCCAGTAATATGGTCGGCGTGAATGTGGGTTTCGAGGCAGTAGCGCAGAGTCAGCCCCAAGTCTTGGAGAATTTGCAGGTCGCGATCGCTCCACTCAAGCACGGCATCGACTAGGGCAGCCTCTTGGGTTTGGCTATCAGCAATCAGATAGGTGTAGGTGCTTGACTCTGGGTCAAACAGCGGGCGAAACACCAGGGTGGACTGAGGCAACGCAGGGGCGGGTTCACCGCAGTCTTGGGCAAAGGCCGCGCGCTGGGGAGTGGCGTAGACCCGAGTGGAGCGGCCGCACCCGTACCGGCAGCGATTGCAGCACCGTCGAGGCGAGCAGCTGGGCCTGTTCCCGCAGCTCTGGCACAGCAATGGATTCCCAGAGCTGGTCCTTGCGGGGGGTGCCCAGCGTGTAAAGCAGGGTAGAGCGGCGACCCTGGGCATCGAGCACGGCCCCATCGGCGGCGGTATCAATGCCCAAGCCCAAATCACAAGGACGAATGAGCTGCTGCTGGCGCAGGCTGGCGATCAGGGGCTGGAGCGATCGCCGGTAGTCGGCCTGCACCCCCGTGCAGTTCACTACGCGGCTCACCTGGAGCGCCTCTTCTACCCGGGAGCCGCGACGGCAAAAGGTAACGGCTACGCCATCAGGGGTCGCCTGGTAACCCAGAATGCGCCCAGCTGCGATGGTCAATTGCCCAGATTGCTGCAAGGTTTTGAGCATCTCGCCAATTGTTGGCGCAATGCGGTGGCGGTGTACATCCCAGTAGGGGCTGAGGTGGCGCAAAAATCGTCGCTGCTCAGGGCGGGGTAGGCGTTGCCAAAGCTCTTGGGTGATGGGGCGCAGCGAGTCGATCACCGATCGCCAGTCGTAGCCGTAGATCTTGGCCGTTTCAACCTCGCGCAGCAGCCGCTGTGTGAGTCCGCGCAGGGTGGTCGGAGCAGTATCTAAGGTCAAAAAGGCTGGGTAGGGCAAAGTCGATTGGTGCGGCAATGGGGCTAGCCCCCGCCGAGACAGGGCGTAGACGGGGCCACGTGACGGCGGCTGTGCAGCGACACCACCATATCCACCATAGTTAACCCGGTGCCCACCAGCAGCACCGGCGCGTCAGGGGCCAAGTCATCCAAGGCATCCGCTGACCAAGCATGGCGTAAATAGGCCGGATCACTGTCGGTTTTGACGCCCGCCGGGGCATTTCCCAACGCCAGCACCACCCGGTCGGCGGCAAAACTCTGCCCCAGGGCCAACGACACCACCGCCCCCTGGCCCTGGGGCGCTACCGCCACTGCCTCGTCTTCTAGCCGCTCTAGCCGCACATTACTGGGGGCCGCAGCCTCGGCCTCCTCCAAAATGGATTGGATATAGAGGCCAAAAACCTGTCGGGGAATAAAGGTGCTGGCGTCAAAATCCTCGGGCAATAAGCCGGTCAGGGCGCTGCGGTTGTAGTTGAGCCAGCGCAGCAGATGGCCTGGCTCATCGGGAAAAGCACTCATCTTGCCCGCCGAAACATTCAGCAGGTGGCCGTTGGTTGTGGTGCTGTAGGCCACCCCTTTGCCTGCCTCTGGACGACGTTCCACCAGTTTGATCACGAGGGGACGGTTGGCCGTTTTGAGTAGGTGAGCCGCCACCAGAGAGCCGCTAAAGCCAGCCCCAATGATGACGATCGCAGGAGAAGAATTGGAGAATGACATAGAGCAGCCGAAGCAAAATGTAGTTTATTTGCAATTGTAATTCAGTTAATTTCTATTCTCTGTAGCCTGTGGCATACTCGGTCCGCCGTAACCGCCGATCTGGCCGATCCGGCCGATCCAACCAGTGGGTGCTAGCGGCGAGTTGTTCACAATCCCCTTGCCATGAGCTTTCTATCTCTCAACCTGCGTCCTGTTGCCGGGCGCATTGGCGCTGAAATTTTTGGCCTAGATCTCAGCGATACCCTCAGTGACGACACCATTCAAGCCGTGCGACGGGCCCTAGTAGAGCACAAGGTAATTTTCTTCCGCGACCAGCAGCAGCTCGACTCAGAGGGTCAAATCGCCTTTGCCCGACGGTTTGGCCCCCTCACCGCTGCCCACCCGACCCTGCCACCCCTCGAGCAGCGTCCCGAGGTGCTCGACCTGCACTACGGTCAAAACCATCTCTACGCCAACTACTGGCATACCGATGTCACCTTCGTCGATCGCCCACCCCTGGGTTCAATTTTACGGGCGGTGGAATTGCCGCCTGTGGGCGGCGATACCATTTGGGCCAACACGGTCACCGCATATCAAGATTTACCTGCACCGCTGCGGGCTCTGGCCGACCAGCTCTGGGCAATCCACAGCAACGCCTACGACTACAGCACCGGGGCCGCGAATCTATCTGACTTTTTTAAGCAGAACCGCGCGGTGTTTGAATCGACGGTGTTTGAGACTCGCCACCCAGTTGTGCGCATTCACCCCGAGTCGGGGGAGCGGGCGCTGGTGCTCGGTGGTTTTGTGCGCCGTTTTCAAGGGCTTTCCCAAGCCGAGTCGGAGGATCTGCTGCGCACCCTGCAAAGCTATGTTACCCGCCCGGAAAACACCGTGCGCTGGCAGTGGCGACTGGGCGACGTCGCCTTTTGGGATAACCGGGCCACCCAGCACTATGCGATCGCCGACTACGGTGACTACCCCCGTCGCGTGCAGCGGGTTACCGTGGTTGGCGATCTGCCCATCAGCCCCAGCGGAACCCATAGCACCGCCCTCAAAGGTGATTCTGCGGCCTACAACGGACTGGTGGCCGTCGCTTCCTAGTTGAAGGGAAAACGACAGTCAAGCGCGTCAGACATGCCCAATTGCGTTTGGGTAACCCTGGCGCGCTTAACGATTTATGCTTTTGCCATCTATCCCGAGCGATGCCGCGGACGCATGGGAGGTTGTACCTGGGGCAGAGGAAAATCTAGCGTAGCGGGCATTAGGTTGAGGACAGCCAATCACAACCCAACGCTGCTACGTAAGGAGGGGAAAATGGCTAAAGTTAACCCGATCCAGGTAAAGAAATTTTTGAAGGGGATGGACTATCCCGCTAGCAAGCAAGACGTGGTCGACCATGCTAAGCAAAATGGGGCCGATGAGAACGTTTGCGCAACCCTAGAACAGCTGTCTGACGAAGAGTTTGAAACCCCGGCTGATGTGAGTAAAGCCATTGGCGAGATTGACTAAAGCGCTGTGTTTCGAGTTCAACGCCGATCACAATTGCGTTAGCGGTTGACACAAGCACCAAGGACTTCTACCGCCGTTGCCACTTTCATCATAAAGAAGCTGAAAACAGCAGATTTGGAGTGGCAACGGCAAGCTAAATAGCGGCTCAATTAATTTTTACCAGCAGGTCTCAAGCCGCATGGTTCAACCACCCAAATCGGTGTCTAGGGAAAAAATTCGGCAAACGGCGCGGGCAAAGCTCGGTTACGCAGAGCTGCGGGAGGGGCAAGAGGAGGCGATCGCTGCCCTGATTGAGGGGCACGATGTCTTAGCAGTCATGCCCACAGGGTCAGGTAAATCGGCCATCTACCAACTGGCGGGGGCCATGATTTCCGGCTGCACCGTCGTGATCTCGCCCCTCGTAGCGCTTCAGCGCGACCAGGTTGAATCGATCGCAGATCAAGAAGTGGGCGAGGCCGCAGCGGTCAACTCTACCCTGAGCGCGTCTCGGCGAGAGGCGGCCTTTGAGTCACTGGCCGACGACAAGCTAGAGTTCATCTTTCTGGCACCCGAGCAGTTCAATAACCCCGAGACCCTAGACCGTTTGCAGGCGGCCAAACCCTCGCTGTTTGTGGTTGACGAAGCCCACTGCATCAGCGAGTGGGGCCACGACTTTCGGCCCGACTACCTCAGACTCGGCGCGGTGATCGACGCCCTCGGTCATCCCCGAGTGTTGGCCCTGACAGCCACAGCCGCCCCAGCGGTGCGGGAGGAAATTATCAAACACCTGGCCATGCGAGACGCTCAGGTGCTGGTGCAGGGGTTTGACCGGCCCAATATTTGGCTAGAGGTGCGGCGCTTTGAGGCCGAAGCCGAAAAGACCGAAGCCTTGCTCGACCAGGTGGTGCGTGCGAAAAAGCCGGGAATTGTCTATGCGGCCACTCGCAAAAATACCGAGGCTCTAGCTGAGGCGCTGGAGGAAGCCGGTGTCGCCGCGATCGCCTACCACGCCGGCATGAAAGCCGCCGATCGCGAGCAGGCCCAAGTCGCCTTTATGAACGACGAGGCCGAGGTCATGGTCGCCACTACCGCCTTCGGCATGGGCATCGACAAGCCCAACGTTCGCTTTGTCATTCACCACAACATTAGCGATTCCGTCGATTCTTACTACCAAGAGATTGGGCGAGCAGGGCGAGATGGTGAAAAAGCCTTTGCGCTGCTGTTCTATTGCCCCGACGACCTGAATATTCGCCGATTTTTGGCTAGTGGCGGCCAGGTGAACGTGGAGCAGGTGACCCAGGTAGCCACCGTGCTTCAAGAGCAGGATGACCCGATCAAGCGGCAGGATTTACAGGCTAAAACCAATATTTCCCGAACCAAGGTGGCCGCCGCCCTCAGCCACCTGGAGGCGGTGGATACCGTCGAAACCTTACCCACGGGCGAAGTGGTTGCCTGTGAGCTGTCGGATGTGGAGGAAGCCTCCCAGGCTGCCGTTGAGGCCCAAGAGCGGCACCAAAACCACGTGCGATCGCGCCTAGAAATGATGCGCGGCTACGCCGAACTGCGCGACTGTCGCCGCGGCTATTTGCTCAACTACTTTGGTGAGACCCGCGATCAGCCCTGCGGCTTTTGCGATAACTGCAAGGCAGGCATCGTGGTCGAAGACGAGAGTGCCTGGCAGCCCTTTGCGTTGAATAGCCGCGTGGTTCACCGAACGTGGGGTGAGGGTACGGTGATGCGCTATGAGGGCGACAAGATCGTGATTTTGTTTGATCAGATGGGCTACAAAACCCTGGCTAGGCAAATGATTAGAGAGTACCGGCTGCTGGAGCAAGTCGATTAGCCCCACCAACCTTAGCCCGCCATCTCAGGCCGACTGCACTGCCCCGTTTGCAGCGTCAATTGCACAGAGGGTCCATGTGACCACAGGGCATCATTTGTCGATGATGTATCGGTTGCAGAGGTAACGGAGGTAGCCTTAGAGCTACTGAAAGACTCGTGAAGATACGCCACTATGTGCCAGCTGTTGGGGATGAACTGCAATGTGCCCACGGATATTTGCTTCTCTTTTGAGGGGTTTTGTGCGCGGGGGGGCAAAACCGACGATCACAAAGATGGCTGGGGCATCGCCTTTTTTGAAGGCCTAGGCTGTCGGGTTTTTCTCGACGACAACCCGTCTAGCTCATCGCCCATAGCCGCCTTCATTCGGCAATACCCGATCAAATCGATGAATGTGATCGCCCACATTCGCAAAGCCACCATCGGGCCAGTCAAGCTAGAAAACTGCCACCCCTTTAAGCGAGAACTGTGGGGGCGCTACTGGGTGTTTGCTCACAACGGCGATCTGCCGACGCTGCCCTTTGACAACCAGGGCATCTACCGCTCGGTGGGGCAAACCGACAGCGAGCAGGCCTTTTGCCTCATGCTCAACCACATTCGACAGCGGTTCCCCGATCGCAAGCCCCCCATTCAAGACCTGTACCTGGCCCTGCAAGAGATTACGGCGGCGATCGCCCCCCACGGCATCTTCAACTATTTGCTGTCGGATGGCGAACACTGCTTTGCCCACTGCTCCACCAAACTCTGCTACATCGTGCGCCAGGCACCCTTTGCGGCGGCCCATTTAATTGATGAGGACATCACGGTGGATTTTCAAGAGCTGACCACCCCGAGCGATCGCGTCGCCGTGATCGCTACCACCTCCCTCACCGACAACGAGGCCTGGACCCCAATCCAGCCCGGTGAACTGCTGGTCTTTCAAGACGGCTTACCGCTCCATCTAGCCCCTTGAGCCGGGACGTCCCTAAATTCTCCCTGGAGGCGCGCGGCTTTTCGTCCTTAGGCGGAGATCCACGTCTGTCGTTCATATCCGAATTTACTAGGACTCAAGCGGCAATAGCTCCTTTGCCCGTCGGTGTCTTACGCCCAGAGGCTAACACTGAGGCATCCCAATTCTTCGACAAAATATTGAATGAAATTTAATTTCATTTGTAACTGAGTTTACTTGAACTTCATTCGACCCGCGTGCCATACTGCGCCAGCAAACAGCGGTATTTCTACCGACTTACCGTGGTTTCCTGGTTTAGCTCCAGCCTTAAGCAATTGCTGCAAGGTCAGGTCTGTGCCAGGAAAGGATCATTTGTGGAGGCACAGCCATGGCACAGCATCGCTCAGCTTGGGGTCTTACCCGGCGACAGTCGCTAAAGTCGTTTGCCTATTTGTTTGCCAGCGGCATGGGGCTGAGTGCAGCGATCACCGCCTGTAGCAGCGACCCCACCACCAGCACCGAACCTCAGCCCGCCGCCACTGATGCCAAGGCCAAAGTGCTACGCATTGGCCACCAAAAGTTTGACCCGTTCATTTTGATCAAAGCGCAGGGCGGGCTCGAGGAACGGCTAAAAACCTTTGGCACCCGCGTTGAGTGGATTGAGTTTCAGTCGGGGCCGCCCCTGCTGGAGGCCCTGAACGTGGGCAGCATCGACATTGGCCGCACCGGCGATACCCCCCCGGTTTTTGCCCAAGCGGCGGATACGCCCTTTTTCTATGTGGGTAGCGGTGCACCCCAACCCAAAAGCTCGGCCGTTGTGGTGCAAGCCGATTCGCCGGTGAAAACCCTGGCCGATCTCAAGGGCAAAAAGGTTGGCTTTCAGCGCGGCTCCAGTGGTCACTTTTTGGTGGTGCAGGCGCTTAAGAAAGCCGGGCTAGCCTGGTCAGACATTGAGCCGGTGAACCTCACCCCCGCCGACGCCCGCGCCGCCTTTGAGCAAAACAACATCGATGCCTGGGGCATTTGGGATCCCTTCTACGCGGCCTCAGAAAAACAGGTGGGGGCACGGACCCTGACCACCGGGGAAGGGCTAGCCCCCAACCGAGAGTTTTTCTTGGCCTCTAAAGCTTTTGTAGCCGACAACGAAGCGCTGCTGGTGGCCCTGCTCGAAGATACCGCTGAAGTTGCCCAGTGGGCCGACAACAGCCCCGCCGAAGTGGTGAAGGTGCTGGCCCCCATCACCGGCCTAGAGCCAGAGATTTTAGATGTGGTGACCCGCCGCCGCAGCTGGATCTTTGACCCGGTGCAGGCCGAGGCGATTGCAGAGCAACAGCGCATTGCCGACGCCTTCTACGAGCTAGAGCTGATACCTAAAGCGGTGCGCGTGCAAGACGTGATCTGGACCCCTAGCTCAGCTTCCTCGGCCCGGCTAAAGCGACCTACTGCCAATCTCCTCGCCTAACTCCCTATTGCCATTCACCAAAGTTGAGCCCATTCATGAATTTTGAAAAGACGGAGTTTGAAAAGTCTTTGCAGATTGTGCCTCGCTATAACCACTCCCATAGCCAGACCCCAACCTCAGCGCTGCGGGGGTTGGCCTCCCGCCGCCGGTTTCTGCACCGGGGCGGCATGTTCTTAGGGGGCATGGCCCTGGCCGGGGCTGTGGGGGCTTGCAGCAGCGAGTCTGCACCCCTGGCCGAGACCGGCTCGACCCAGGCTAGTGCCGGTGGTGCCGCCCCCGCCGCCACGAAGCAGCTGCGGGTGGGCTACCAAAAGTCATCGACCGTGCTGAATCTGCTGAAAAACCAAAAACTCCTCGAAAAGCGCTTTGAGGCCGAGGCTTTCCCCATCACCTGGAACGAGTTTGCCGCCGGCCCCCAAATGCTCGAGGCTCTCAACGTGGGCAGCATTGACATTGGCTACACAGGCGAAACCCCGCCGATCTTCGCCCAGGCCGCCGATGCTCCTCTGGTCTATGTTGCCTGGGAAGACGTCGGTTCGCTCGCCGAAGCCATCCTTGTGCAGAAAGACTCGCCGATTCAGAGCGTTGCCGAGCTGAAGGGCAAAAAAGTGGCCCTCAACAAGGGTTCCAACGTCCACTATCTGCTGGTCAAAGCTTTAGAAGAAGCGGGTTTGCAGTACAGCGACATCGAAACCGCCTACCTGCCCCCCGGCGACGCCCGCTCGGCCTTTGAGCAAAACAGCGTCGATGCCTGGGTGATCTGGGATCCCTTCCAGGGGGCGGCAGAAAAGCAGCTGGGGGCCAGAACCCTGCGCGACGGCAAAGGCATCGCCCGCAATCGAGGCTTCTATCTCGCCACCAAATCCTTTGCCGATAGCCAGCCCGACGTGCTGCAGGCGGTTTTAGAAGAGGCCGAAACCATCAGCACCTTTGCCAAAGAAAACCCCGCCGAGGTTTCTAAGTTTCTGTCGAACGAGCTAGGGATTCCCACCGACGTGCTGGATCTGGTGGAAAGTCGGCGCGGCTATGGCATTCAGCCCATCACCGACGAGGTCGTGACCTACCAGCAAGATATTGCCGACACCTTTTATGACCTACAGCTGATTCCCAAAGAAATTGACGTATCCACCGTCATTTGGAACGGCTAGGTAATGCCACCAAGGCACTAAAGCTTGACGTAGGGCCGATACAGCTCAAAACTGCGCATGCGCTTCTGACTCTCACCTACGTCTTTTCTCTTCGTTGTTCTCTCTGCGTTTTTCACTGCTATGAGCCTCGACATTCACTGGTTTATACCGACCCACGGCGACGGCCGCTATCTATTGCAGATGAAGGCGTAGATAGGACATTCTAGGAGAGTAGGACTATTGCTTGAGTAACGATGCCAGCCGCTTATAGTAATGATCTGCGCGAAAAAGCGCTTGCTGCTGTTGACCGAGGCGA
>JAHHHQ010000042.1 GCA_019359285.1 Nodosilinea sp. WJT8-NPBG4 | reverse complement strand
CCCGTTGGGAAAACAGCGGCGCAAACGCTATCATCATTGCCATAAATTCCATCGCAGCAAGCTCCTCAAGCCCTCATCTGAATTCTGCTTGCTGCTTTCCTGTTTGGATCAAATGGATAAAGTCGAGTTTAGAGGGTGTTTGAAAAGTCCTCTGGAGTAACGTGAACTACCTTAACTACTGAGGAACTGCTACGAAGGAATGAGGGTTTCAAGGAACGAGGTGGCCCGTACAGGTGGCTTTTTATCCTCAATCCGACCCTTTTAAAACATCCTCTTAGCCGTGATGTAAAAGAAATCGAGTTTTTCTAGAGCAAGCATGTTGTTTTGAGGTTTATCTACCAATGCCTACACTTGCCAAATCAGAATAGCTATGTAGCATTTGTATACCGAGCGATCGCCCATATCCGACAATCGCCGCAGTGAAAATCGTCGGGAAACAGCTGACGCAGGCTATGGGCAATCTCTACAGCCCGGACAAACTGATCGAGCAGGCCAAATTGGTTAACATCCTCAGGCCCAAAAACCGACGGAAACGCCCCGCAGTTCAGTAGCAGACTAATCGAGTTGTTTACATCTAAAATGTCGTAGCCACAAAAGCTAAAGGCACTGGGCCAGAGATCAGATACAGACAACTGGCGATCGGGAGCTTCAATTAGTGCCAACAGATTGTGCTGCGCAGCGTCATAGGCAATGCGACGTTTGAGGTATTCATAATCGTGAAAGCAGTGAACCCGATTGTTGGCATGAATATTAAAATTCCAATCTTCATCAATCAGGGCATCGATCAGAGATGGGCAAAGTATCGTGTCCATCGACACAACTTCGCTTAGGTGAGCGTAGCCAGACCATTCAACGTAGCTAGTCCACGCATCGCCCCGCTGGGAGTCAAACCTCTGGCAAGCTGCAAAGATAGGAACCATGGTGGGTTAGGCTGCTTAGAAATGTTCGCGAAGCCAGTTTAAGGGATAGTGCGGCACTGTTTAGGCAACCGTTGTCACTATCTCATTAGCTGCGACGCAGTTTTGCGCAACCTGCTGCTTCAGATCAGTTGGCCAGGACCCTAGCGACCAATCCATACTGAACTGGGGCAAGACATTGTGAATAAATAGACATAGCGGCTCACACATATGCAGGTGTTTCGAAACTGCTATTACACAACGTTCTGCTGGCTAACCTATAAGCGTTCTTCCCAGAAACAGCCAGGCTAGCCAGGCCAAGTAGTGAATTACAACGATCGCCCAAAACTCAGTTTGGTAAGACTGTTTTTGGCTCTTATGGCGCAGTACTTGCTGAGCCACAAACCCGCCAGGCCAACCGCCAACCAATTCGCAGAAATGCAGGGTTTGTTCAGAGGTTCGCCAAACTTTTTGCTTAGCCCGCTTCTTATCGTCGGCATAGACAAAATAGGTGACAACGCTCATTAAAGGGTAGAGCACCAGCGGCAGCGGGTTGCCTGTCAGCCAGGCAAAGTGAGCTGCACCCGCCAAAGGAAACGCCAACAGCAGCAGTAGCTTAGCAATCGGCAGGCGGGAGTATGACTTCTCGCCAAGTTTGCGGTTGCCCCTGGAAGCATTTAGTGAAGACTCCGATCGCTGCCTGGCACCAGCAATAAAAGCCTTAATGGCGCGAGTTTTGCCGTCTGGGTTAACTAGACAGTAGTAGTAAATGGTGTCATTCTCTCGAGGGCGACGGGTTGCATCCTTCAGCTCAGACACGTGGAGAAAAACATCTTGGCCTCCGTCAGCCGGTTGAATAAATCCAAACCCACGATCGTCGTTCCATTTGATGAGTTTGCCGCTGCGAAGGTCAGATCTCATAGGTGAATTCTAACTTCAGTGCCGTTCCTTCAGCTACACCGAGCGCCGTTGCACTAGGGCTGCGATCGCCTCCACCAGCTGGGCCGACTCCATCGGTTTTGACAAATGCTTTTGAAAACCAGCGGCCAACACTTTTTGCTGGTCCATGGCGCTGGTATAGGAGGTCAGAGCAATGGCAGGAATTGGCTGGTTGTGAGTTGCTGCTCGAATTTGCTGCATGAGCATGTAGCCGTCCATCCCAGGCATACCAATGTCGCTGACTAAAATGTCGGGTTTCATTTGGGCGAGGGCCGTGATTGCAGCGGCAGCAGAGGACAGAGCCGTTACTCTAGCGCCAAACTGCTGAAGAGTCGTGGTAATTAGATCGCGGTTGTCGGCGTCATCTTCAACAATCAAAACGTGAATATTTTGCAAGCTGCCCTGGGCCAGAGGAGGGCTCACATCCACAGGGATTTCTACTGCGTCAAACATGAGCGGGAACCGCACCGTAAAGGTGGCTCCCTGATTTTCTCCCGGACTTTCGGCTTCAATAGTGCCGTGGTGCAGATCAACAATCTGGTTGGCGATCGCCAACCCCAGCCCCAGGCCACCAAAGTCTCGGGTCGTGGTGCTATCGGCCTGCCTGAAGCGATCGAACACGTGGGGCAGAAACTCAGGGGCAATACCTTTGCCGCTATCGCTGACTTGAATCTGCGCCCAGCTGTCGTCATAGACTAGGCGCACGGTGACGCGCCCGCCCTGGGGGGCAAACTTGACGGCATTCGACAGCAAATTCCAAACAACTTGCTTGAGTCGGTTAGGGTCTCCTAAGACTTTGAGTGGCGCACTGTCAAGCTCGGTGTCAAACTGCACATCCTTAGCCTCGCCCAAAGAGCGCACGGTTTCTAAGGCCTCTTGAATAACCGTAGTCAGGAAAACGGGCAGGCTGTTGAGCACCAGCTTGCCGCGCAGAATCCGCGACACATCGAGGAGGTCGTCGATCAGCTGCGCCTGAAGTTTCGCGTTGCGCTCAATGGTTTCTAGGGCGTACTCAACCTTGGTCTCGCTGAGTTGGCCCATGCGCAGCAGCCTGGCCCAGCCCAAAATCGGGTTGAGGGGCGACCTCAGCTCGTGGGAGAGCACCGCTAAAAATTCGTCTTTAATGAGGTTGGTAGTCTCGGCAGCTTCTCGGGCCACACGCTCCTGCTCTAGCAGCCGAGCGCGCTGGGTTTCTAGCTGCTTTTGGTCATCCACATCGGTGATGGTGCCCACCCAGCGGGTGACTGCGCCGCTGCTGTCTGACACCGGCAGGCCGCGATTGATAAACCAGCGATAAACACCGTCATGGCGACGAATGCGTTGCTCAAGATCAAAGCCAATGCCCTGGTCTATGGCTTGTTGCCACAGCTCTAGCGCGCGCGCCTGCTCATCGGGGTGCACAAATTCAGTGCCGCCGATGCCAACAGCGGCGTCTTTTGAAATGCCGGTGTAGTCATACCAACGCTGGTTCCAGTACTGAACGCCGGTGCGATCGGCCAGCCACACCATTTGGGGCATGGCCTCCGCCAGTACCCGGTAGCGTTCTTCGCTCTCCCGAAGGGCGATTTCAGTCTGCTTGAGAGTAGACACATCTAGCGCTACGCCCGCCATGCGGTAGGGCTGACCCTGTTGGTTGTCATACACGCGCCCAATGGAGCGCACCCAGTGCACGGTGCCATCGGGCCACAGGGCACGCATTTCCACATCGTAGTCTTGGTGGTGCGCGATCGCCTCCACCACCGCCTGCTGCACGCGATCGCGATCCTCAGGGTGAATGGTCTGGGCGCACACCTCGAAGCTCACATCAATATCTGGGGCGAGGCCAAAAATCGCCTTGCAGCGATCGGACCAAACCAAATCTTGGTTGATCAAGTCATAGTCCCAGGTGCCGCAGTTGGCTCCCTGTAGGGCCAACTGTAGCCGCGATTGGCTGTCCTGCAAGACAACCTCGATTTGCTTGCGATCGGTAATGTCTAAACAGGTGCCCATGAGTTTGACCACCTGGTTTTGAGCATCGATCACCGGCTCGCAGCGAGAATGCAAGTAGCGCACCGAGCCATCGGCTAAGACCACCCGCAGATCAAAGGCGGAGGAATGGTGATCGGCGATCGCCCGTTCAATAAACTGCTGCACCATGCGGCGATCGTCGGGGTGAATACGCTGCATGAGTTCGCCATAGTTGGGCTCTGTTTGGGATGGGTCATAGCCAAACTGGTCAAACATCGCCGCTGACCAAACGCTCTGCTGGCTCTCTGGGTAAAATTCCCAGCTGCCAAATTGGGCCAATCGCTGGGCCATAGCTAGATGAGCTTCGCTGTAGCGGAGGGCATCTTCAGCCTGCTTGCGAGCAGTGATATCAACCCCCGCCAAAGTTACAATCCAGCAGTCTTGCTCCTGATCGCGGCGAGAGGTCAGACTATCGGCAATCCACCGGGTCGAGCCGTCTTTGTGGCGGAAGCGATACTCGACCGTGATCGGCCGTTGCTCAAATACGGCATCAAACATTGGGCCAGCGATTATGGCCTGATCCTCCGCAAAGGTACGCGCCATCCAGAGCTCGGGGGTAATCTCGGCCAGGGTGTAGCCAGTCAACGCCTCACAGCCCACGGAACGGTAGTCAAGGATATAGCTGCGATCGGCAAAAAAGCGGCAGCGGGCGATCGAGGCTGGGGCGGTGTTGAGCAGACTATTGAGCTCTTCTTGGGAGGTTTGCAGAGCCTGTTCCAGGTTTTTGCGCTCTGTGATGTCAACCCGCAGCAGTGAGACGCCATTGCCCAAGGGATACACCCGATTCTCAAGCCAGCGCCCCTCAGTGGCAAAGAACAGCTCAAAACTGGTGGCGGTTTGAGCCTCAACGGCCCGGTGCAACTGTTCATAAAAGAGAGGGGCAATCGCCTCCGAAACCACCGCCCAAATCGACTGCCCCAGCAGCTCGTGGCGAGGCCTTTGCAAAGCGACTACGGCGCGATCGTTCACGTAGGTAAAGCACCAGTTTGAGTCCAACATCATGAACTCGTCGCTGATACTGGTTAAGACATTTTCTAAACTTTCAGCAGCCGTTTGAGCTACGGCTCGCAAAGCCCGTTCGCGCCGCTCTCCCAAAATTTTTTGAGTGGTTTCATTGACGGCGATAAAAATACCTGCCACCTGGTCCGGCTCATCCCAAATAGGCGTGTAAGAAAACGTGAAATACCCCTCTTCAGCCTGACCGTTGCGGTTAAGACTCATCGGCAGATCCTCAGACCAGGTGGCCTCTCCCGTAGCCTTAACCTGCGCCAGCAGCGCCCCCGAGAAATCCCACACTTCTTGCCAACATTCCGCCGCCCGCTGGCCAATACCGACAGGATGCTTATTTCCAGCAATGGGAATATAGGCATCGTTGTAGAATTGAATATCGTCTGGCCCCCACAAAATTTGCATGGGAAACCGAGACGAAAGCAGAATTTGCAGCGCAATGCGTAGGCTTTGGGGCCAAGTTTCCATCGGCCCTAAAGACGTATCTGACCAATTAAAGGCTCGAATTAGAGATCCTGTCTCTCCTCCGTTTCTTAAAAAGGCCAGCTCGCTAGATAATGCCATTCTTTACTGCACGCGCCTAATCAGTGATGAACTACGTTGAAAACCAGATCTTGGGCCCAGTTGCGCTGTGGCCTACCACTAAGCCCGTCGACGAAATGCTGCCCTGCCAGACATTAAATAAAGCTCATCACCTTCGTCTCACCAGGCTTACAAACAACTACAGGGCTCAACTGAACCGCCTAATTTTTAAGAATTGCTCTTTAGAGCCTGGCAAGGGAAAACGACCCAAGATAGGGTGTGCCAGGGCAATTTTCCCAGCTCTATCTTAGAGCTTTACCCTGGGGAATGACACCTCTCACAAATTGTTAAGCCCAGGCTTTAACCCCTATTTTGGGTATTTATTTATACAAGTCTCTTCCTAAGCAGCTGGCCGTTTCATTAGAACTATCTGCCATTGCATAGTTGTGCAACTAGACGGTAGCCACAGTCACTAAGCGGGAAAATTTAAGTATCAGTAAGCTGTCGCAGCACTGTAGGTTCGACCGCTTAACCTGCTAAGGCAAAGTGCCTTCCCCAAGTGCTTAGGCTCTACTATTTAACACCGCTGACTCTGTTTAGCAACAGCACCCTGGCAAGGCCACCGAAGATCCCAACTTAGCCCTAGCCCCATCAGAGGCTAAACGCGAAAACTATAGAGGTTCAAAGCCGCGATCGATTACGCTGAACCCAGCCGCCCACGACTCCGAGAGAGACCTAGATGCCCTCTGGCCCAATCCGCCTCTTGCTGGTAGACGACTCACCCGTCGCCTTAGTCCTTTTGCAGCGCATTTTGCGGGAGGCACCCGACATGGAAGTCGTGGGGGTGGCCCACAACGGCCAAGAGGCCCTAGACATAATGGCAACGGTGAAGCCAACCTTGATCTGCACCGATTTGCACATGCCCAAAATGAACGGGTTAGAGCTAACTGAAGAGGTCATGGCCCGCTGCCCCTGCCCTATCTTGGTGATCAGTGCCTCGGTGCAGAAAGAAGATACCCAGACCGTCTTTCGCATTTTAGAAGCAGGGGCGCTAGACATCTTCCCTAAGCCCCGTACCGGCTTAGCATCTGAGTATGAAAAGACAAAGACTGAGCTGCTGGCAAAAATTCGAGTGCTGGCGGGGGTGTCGGTGTTTACTCACCGACGGCGCAACCCAGCTCCAATTGCTCCATCGGGGTCGCCCCTGCCTACCGCCTTGCCAGATAGACGGCCTCGGCTGCTGGCCTTGGGCGCGTCTACGGGCGGTCCCCAAGCTCTGCTGGCGATCATGCAGCAGCTGCCCAAAACCTTTCCGGTACCGATTGTGTGCGTACAGCACATCAGCAACGGATTTTTGCAGGGGTTAGTCGACTGGCTCGATAGCAGCTGCGCCCTGCGGGTTACCATCGCCACAGCGGGCACTGTGCCACTGCCCGGTGTCGTCTACTTTCCCCCCGAGCGCCATCACTTAGAAATCGACGCGGGCGGGCGCATTCAGCTTTCTCAAGGTGAGCCAGTGGCCGGGCACTGCCCTTCGGTAACGGTGATGTTTAAATCTGTCGCCGCCTACTACCGCCGGTCGGCTGTGGGCGTGCTGCTCACGGGCATGGGGCGCGACGGAGCCGATGGTCTCCAAAACTTGTCCCAGGCAGGGGCGCTCACTATTGCCCAAGACGAGGCGAGTTGTGTGGTGTTTGGCATGCCTAAGGAGGCGATCGCACTAGGGGCTGCCCAGCAGGTGCTGCCCCTGAGCGCGATCGCCCCTTTTTTGCTCAGCCAGGTTTTTGTAAATGGCCCTAGCTAATCCCCAAAAGTATTGCTAGATACTTTATTGCCGTCGTTTTAGCCGTTGGCAATGCGATCGCTTCAACAGCGACTGAGGAAATTACCCAACTATATGAACAAGCGTTAACAAGCGCCCTCCCTGGGGCAAATTGGGATTGGGGTAGGCTGCTGTAGCACCGTTATCGGCTAGCTACAGAGTTCGTCAAAGATCTACTGCTCAGCCCTAAAGCTGAAGCATTTTTGGTTTGGTAAAGATTTACCTAGCGGCCCTTTGGCCGTACTGGGTTTAGCCAACGCATCACCCCCTAGTTAACGCCTCTTTCAGCATCGTCACCTGGCGCAGGGTCCCTTAGTAAGCGACCTCCATGCGTAACTTAGGGAGCACATATCTACTATGGCAAATGCGGAACATTTAGACATTCTCAACAAAGGGGTGGAGAGCTGGAATGCTTGGCGACTTCACAATCCCAGTATTCGGCCAGACTTTCAGGGAGCAGATTTGGGCAAACTGCACCTGCCTGGCATCGACTTCCGCCACGCCAATTTTTACGAAGCCAACCTTAGAGAAAGTGTTTTCACTCGGGCCAACTTTGAGTCGTCAACCCTCTATCGCTGTGACCTGTGCATGGCTGATCTGAGGCGGGCGAACCTCAGCATGGTCGACTTTTATAAAACCAACCTTTACACCGCCAATTTGAGTCACGCCAATCTGCGCCACTCACACTTTTACAAAGCAGATATGCAAGAGACGCTGCTCAACGATGCCGATCTGGGCGAGTCTAACTTCTACGAAGTCGATATGCGAGAGGCGATTCTGCAATCGGCCAATCTGGTCAGAACCACCTTTTATTACTCCAACCTGTGCAACGCCAACCTGTGTCAAGCCAATTTGAACTGCGCCAGCATGATGGGCGCCAATATGGCCAAAGCCAATCTCAGGCGGGCCAGCTGTGTGGGCACTAACCTGTTTAGAGCGGTGCTCAGCGGTGCCGACCTAACTGAAGCTGATTTACGCGAAGCGGTGCTGCGGCTAGCCGATCTGAGCAACGCTTCGTTAGAAAATGCCAACCTGTTTCGGGCCAACCTTTCTGAAGCTTGCCTCGACTATGCCCAGCTAGCGGGGGCCAACTTCAAAAAGACAAACCTGTGGCGCGTCAACCTGGGTCAGCTGATTTTGACCCATCCGGGCCATGATAGAGACGCCATCACCATTGACTCTAGCGCCCTCAACTAGCCATGGACGATCTGATCCTAAAGCGCATTAGCGATCTCATTGCCGACCATTCTGGCCTGTATGTCCGCCCCCAGGATTTTCAGCTCCTGTCAGACAAAGTTTGGCTGCGGGCCAAAGCGTTGGGGCTGAGAACCTTAGCCGACTACCACGACTACCTGAAGGACTTAGACCACAGTTCCCTTGCCCTAGATAGTTTTAAGGCTCGACCTAGCCTGCCCCAGCAGCGGTCTGAATGGCAAGAGCTGTACTCGATTTTGACTATCAATGAGAGCTATTTCTTTCGAGATAGCAACCAGCTCAGGCTACTGAGCGATCGCCTCCTGCCCGAAATCATCCAGCGCAAGCAGGCCGCAGCCCCATTGGGCTCCAAACCCAGTCTGCGCATTTGGAGCGCCGGCTGCTCCACTGGGGAAGAGCTATACTCAATTGCGATCGCCCTCGACCAACTCAACCTTCCGTGGCACCAGTGGGATGTGCAGCTGATTGGTACCGACATCAGCGCCGCCGCTGTCCATAGCGCTCGCCAAGGGCTTTACAGCAGTTGGTCCTTTCGGCAAACATCCGCAGCTCTACAGCAAACCTATTTTCAGGCCGATGGCGAGTCCTACAAAATCTGCGATCGCCTTCAGCAGCATGTGGTCTTTCAAGTCGGCAATCTGCTCAAAGACCCTTGCCCTAGTCTGGGGCAGGGGCCAGACGGTTTAGACCTAATCTTGTGCCGTAACGTATTTATTTATCTCGATCGCCTGGCGATTGGTCAAATTATTCAAAAATTTCACGGTGCTCTAGTTCCCCAAGGGTATTTGCTCACTGGACACGCAGAACTTTACGGCCAAAACACCAGCCCGTTTCTGATTACGAGTTTCCCCGAGACCGTGGTTTACCAAAAACCACCCCAGGCCAGCCTACCTCTACCTGCTGCGTCGACTACAGCCGTTCAATGGGAGACCTTTGCCAACCCACAGCCATCTCGTCTTGCCGTTGGAACCACACCACCCAGGCTTGACGATAGCTTAACGGCAGCCTTGCAAGAGGCAACCGAGTTTCTCCAACAAAACAATTACACCGGCGCCATTCGAGCCGCTAAACAGCTTTACCTTACCCATCCGGACTGCACCGCCGCGCGCCAAATTGCCGCTCGTGCCTACGCCAACACAGGCTGCTACAGCCAGGCCAAACAACTCTGCCAGCGGGTGATTCAGGACCATCCCCTCAGCCTTGACATGCACCATCTGCTGGCCCAAATCGCGGAAGATGAAAATGATTTAGAAACTGCTAAAGAGCATCTGCGTAAAATTATTTATCTAGACCCTGACTTCGTTAAAGCCTATCTCGATCTAGCTAGCATTTACGATCGCGCCAAACAGCCTGAGAAAGCTAAAACAACCCGCGAGCATGCTCTTAATCTATTGGCAAAGCTGCCTCCCAATACCGTATTAGATGACCATAGCGATGCCACCGTTGCCCAATGGCAAGCGTATCTCAAGCAACAGGTCGCAGGCGGCGATCGCCAGTCATCTCAAGATTGATCTCGTCTCCAGCCCAGAGCAAAATCACGGTTTTTGTAGGATGGCTCAATAGTTGCGCCATGAGCGGAGTGCTGAAAATATAGCGATCGCTATTGCGCTTGGGACATCGACTTCTACGCAAGCGTATATGAAATATTCTAATCGTTCTGATGATGGCTAAAACCCGAACATTTTCTCTGAATTGCGGATAACTCATTCCATGGGGGAATGCTAAGCCCGAAGCATTGATTTCTCTCTAACCCAAACTTAATCGGGTCGGCTGAAGGAATCTGCATTCTATCCTGCCGTGCTTTATTCCCCTTGGGGGCAATCCGCGATGACCCCGACATCCTACCTCTTGTTCACCCTAGACGGTGCCCATTACGGGCTAGCCGCTAAGGTCGTGCAAGAAATGTTCTTGCTTCCGGCCCTGATCTCAGTACCTGAATCGGGGCCGGAGGTTGCCGGAGTGCTCAACCTGCGCGGTCAGTTGCTGCCGGTCATTAACCTCAAAGTGTGCCTGGGCTATCCCCAGCAGGCTAACGCCCTCAGCCAAGCCATCATTGTGGTGCAGTGCGGCGGTCGACGGCTCGGCCTAGTTGTAGACCAAATTCAAAACGTAGAGGCGATCGCCCCTAGCAACATCACGGCGGCCCTAGAGACTCCCTATTTTGGCTATGGGGAACACCCACTGACCGTCGGGTTCGCCCGCCAGGGAGACACCGTCATTATCTTGATAGACCCAGAGGCCCTGCGGCAAGGCTCCCACAGTGCATCCCCTGCCCTGGTTACAGAGGTTCAGACCTACCGCTTCATGGCGCAGTTTAGCCCGGACGAGCAACAGGTGCTTCAGGCCCGAGCCGCTGGGTTAACCCCGCTGATTGCCGACGAAAGCACGTCAGATCTGTCAGCGCTGGCAGTCATCGGCTTAGAAGGCGAGCGCTTTGCCCTAGGGTTGGAGAACGTGCACGAATTTGCTGAAGTGCCTCAGATTACTCCCATTCCCTGCTGCCCGGCGCACATTGTAGGAAACATAAATCTGCGCGGTGAAATTTTAACACTAGTAGATGTGCGTCACTTTCTAAATTTGGCTCCAGCCGCTCCTCTCCAGCCTAAAACGGCGGTGGTGATGCGGCTAGGTTCTTTAGTAGCAGGGGTTGTCGTTGACGATGTTTTCGATGTGATTTATTTGCATGCTTCAGAGATAGCCGCAACGCCCAGCGCCGTCCACTCCAGCAACAATCCCTACCTCAAAGGATTTGCTCAGCATGGCGGCTCTATGCTCACCCTTCTAGACTTGCCCAAACTGCTGACCGCAGGCGATCTTATTGTCGATCATTCAACTAGCTAACCATGAAAAACTCCTTAGATATAAACCCTAAAACTAATCCCTTTGGTCTTTTTTCTTTATCCCCTCTACGGAGAGATGCCGTGAACAAAAACAAGTTTTGGAAGCTGCGCCACTGGATCGTACTGGGCTACGCCGTACCAATACTCGCGCTTATAGTATCTGCGGGTGTGACAGTAGTTAATGTGCGCCAGCTTGTTATTATCTCTGGAGAACTCAAACGTTCCTGGGAAATTCATGAAAAGGTCGACCATGTCAACCTCAACGTTCAAATTATGGCTCGCGCTACCCGCGGCTATCTACTCCAGAGGAACCCAGCCGCATTAGCAGATTTTAACAAAGCGAAGGCCGACTATATAGAAGTAATCGATGAGCTAGATGTTCAAGTCGAAAACGCAGAGCAGCGGCAAAATCTGGCTCAGATCACGACTCTCATCGATCAGTTCGTTGGCACCCATCAAAACATGATCGATTTGGTCTACCAAAACCGCGAAGTAGGGGCACAGGTCTGGCGAGAAAACAACGGTCGTGCTTTGAGTAACGAGATTACCAATTTGTTAACCACGATGGAGGACCTTGAAGGTCAGATTGTCGCCAGAGATGAAGCCACCCAAGCGGCTGCCCTACGGCGGCTGCAATTTACCCTGCTGACAGCAGCAGCCCTCTCATTACTGCTGTCGGCCCTAATTGGTACCTTGGTGGTGCTCAAGGCCTCACGCATTATGAATCGGGCGGCAGGCAATATTGTTAGCTCAGCCAGCGAAATTGCCACCAGCATTGAGCAGCAGGAGCGCAGCAGCAGCCAACAGGCCGCTTCAGTCAGCGAAACCAGCACCACTATGGATGAGCTAGGGGCTTCGTCACGGCAGTCGGCAGAACAGGCTGAAGCCGCCGCCGCTGGTGCTCAACAGGCTCTAGCCTTGGCCGAAGGTGGTACCCGCGCCGTTGAACGCAGCCTCGACGGTATGGGCGACCTTAGAGAAAAAGTGGACGCGATCGCCGATCAGATCCTCCGTTTGAGTGAGCAAACCAATCAAATTGGCGGCATTTCTAGCTTGGTCAGCGATTTGGCCAACCAAACCAACATGCTGGCCCTCAATGCCGCCGTCGAAGCGGTGCGCGCTGGCGAGCACGGCAAGGGCTTTGCGGTCGTCTCTGGCGAAATTCGCAAACTGGCCGATCAAAGCAAAAAATCGGCCGAGAAGATTAACGCTCTGGTGGCCGACATTCAAACCGCCATCAACTCAACGGTGATGGTCACCGACGAGGGCACCAAAACCGTCGAAGAGGGGGTCAGAATCGCTGAGGAAACCGCCGATGCTTTTGCGGGAGTGGCCGAGGCGGTCAACAACGTGGTGCTCAACAGCCAGCAGATTTCCCTGAACGTGAAGCAGCAGGCGGTTGCCATTCAGCAGGTAGTGAGCGCCATGAACAGCCTCAATACCGGCGCTCAAGAAACCGCCCACGGCATTACCCAAATTAAAGTTGGCACCCATCAGCTCAACGAGAGCGCCCTACAGCTCAAGGTGGCTATTTAAGCTGCTTTCCCCTTCCTGTAAACGTCTGGAGCTGGGGAGAAGACATCTCCACAGGTTGTGCCTACTCACCTGCCCCTGCAACCCACGCCCCCATCGGAGGGAAGCGCTCTGCCATGATGATTGACGACACCGAACTCCGCGACATTTTTAAGACCGCCAGCGAGGAACGCTTGCAGGCCCTCGACGACGGGCTGCTCCACCTCGAAAAGCACCCCGACGACTCGGCCATACTCGAAGCACTCATGCGCGAGGCCCACTCCCTCAAGGGCGATGGCAACATGCTCGGGGTTACCGACTTGGGTAAGGTCGCTCACCAGATTGAGCATGTTTTGGGGGCCATCGGCCGCGGAGAGCAAGCCCTCGGCGCTGATCTGTTTGACTGCCTCGCCCACGGGGTAGCGGCTATGCGTCAGCTCGTCCACGCTGCGGTGACGGGGGAAGCCGCCGAGGTGGAGGTGTTTTACGTGCTGGCTAGGCTGATGGGGGCAGAAGCCGCCATACCTGCGCCAGTCATGGCTCTGGAGGTAGACGATGCTATTTTCGATCGCGCGATCGCCACTGTAAGCACCAACGGTGTGAGCCCTAACCCTGATACCCCCGCTCAATTGCTAACGATTGAGCGGGGGGCAAATAGCCAAAACGGTACGGCACCGATTGCCGGCTCTACGATCGAAGCGCATAGCCTTAGCGATCGCTACATTACCGACAGCGAACTGCGCGATATTTTCAAGACTGCCAGTGAAGAGCGCCTGCAAGCCCTCGACGACGGGCTGCTCCACCTCGAAAAGCACCCCGACGACTCGGCTATCCTCGAAGCACTCATGCGCGAGGCCCACTCCCTAAAGGGCGACGGCAACATGCTCGGGGTCACCGATCTGGGCAAAGTCGCCCACCATATCGAGCACATTCTTGGCGACCTCCTGCGCGGCGACGCAGCACTCTCAGCGGAGCTATGCGATCGCCTCTCCCATGGCCTAACCGCCATGAAGCAGTTAGTGCACGAAGCCACCACTGGCGAACCCACCGGTGTCAACCCGTTCTACGTCCTCGCCGAGCTCATGGGCGCCTCCGCTAGCCCCACTACTGAAACCCCTAGTACCCCTCCCCCAATCTCTAATCTACTCGATCACTCCATAGAATTATTCCTAGATCTCCCTGACCCCATTCCCTCACCTACCCCACCCTCATCCCCTGCTCCTGCCCCCCCTCACTCAACTCCCCCCATACCCACCCACAATTCCTCAGATCCCGACCCGACCAGCGCCACCAACTACCGCATCGAAACTATCCGCGTCCCCACCCAAAGCCTCGACGCGCTGATGACCCAGAGCGGTGAGCTCACGGTTACCAAAATTCGCGTTGCCCACCGTTTGGCCGAGATCGACGCCATCAATAACCTGTGGGAAGAGTGGAGCCGCGATTTTTTAATGAGTCGCTTTTTGCTTCACGATGCCCAGCAGGGTAAGCCCGTCTGGCAACAGCTCGACAGTTTTCAGAATCGTACCGAGCAGCACCTAGAACAGTTCGGAGCTCTCGTGCGCCAGCTTGGCAGCGCCCTCCACGCCGACACCACTCGCCTAGAGACCATCACCGATAGCCTGGAGGAGGGCATTCGTACCCTGCGCCTGCTGCCGCTGTCTACTCTCTTTAATTTGTTTCCTCGACTGGTGCGCGATCTGGCCCGTCAGGAAGGTAAAGCGGTGCAGCTGTTGATCGAAGGTGGCGACACGCGCGCCGACAAGCGCATTCTTGAAGAGATGAAAGACCCGCTGCTGCATATGATTCATAACGCCATTGACCATGGCATTGAGTCGCCCGCAGAGCGCCTGCGGCAGGGCAAACCTGAAGTTGCAACCATAACCCTGCGCGGCTATCGCACATCGGCTGGCATCAGCATTGAAGTGAGCGACGATGGCCGGGGGCTCGACGTAGAGTCGATCAAACAAGCGGCCGTACGCCGAGGGTTGTATCGTTCGGAAGAACTAGAGCTACTGACTGCCGCACAAATTCAAGGGCTGATTCTCAGTCCTGGGTTTTCGAGCCGCACGCTGGTAACCGAAATTTCCGGTCGCGGAGTCGGCTTAGATGTACTCCGCACCAACGTCGATCGCCTCAGGGGCAGTATCGATGTCCAGTCGAAACCGGGCGAGGGCTGCACCCTCCGCGTTCAGCTAGGCACTACCCTGGCCACTGCCCACGTTCTGCTAGTGGCGGCAGGAGGTCAAACCTTTGCTCTGCCCGCTGAGTTTGTAGAGACGGCTTGCCTAGTGCAGGCTAACGAGATCTTTACGCTGGAGGGCCACAACGCAATCAGGCACGGCGATCGCCCTCTCTCAGTGGTGTGGCTGTCAGATCTGTTGAGATTGCCAAGGGTTGAGCCTAAGCAGCGCGGACGGTGGCAAACCTCCGACCGGGGAGAACAACGCCAGCAGCGGCATGCCTGCATTATTTTGCAGTCTGGCCCAGATCGCCTGGGTCTATTTGTCGAGGCCCTGCTAGACGAGCAGGAGGTGGTGCTCAAACCCCAAAGCCAACTGCTCAAGCGGGTGCGGTACATCTCTGGGGCCACTATCTTAGGCACTGGCGATGTCTGCATGGTGCTCAACCCCCAGGATTTGATCGCGGCAGTACGCCATCGGGGCAGCTCCCTAGCGTTACCAGAGATTAGTCCAGCCGACACGGCGGCTCCGACTGAAACTCGTCCTCGGTGCATTCTGCTGGTGGAAGACTCGATCGCTACCCGCACCCAGGAAAAACGCATTTTAGAATCGGCAGGCTACGAAGTGGTGACCGCAGTGGATGGCCTAGACGGCTTTAACAAGTTGCAGACGAGGTCTTTTGACGCCGTCGTATCTGATGTGCAAATGCCGAATTTAGATGGCCTAGGCCTCACCCAGCGCATTCGGCAGCAGCGCGAATACAGCGAACTCCCCGTGGTGCTGGTGACGACCCTGGCTAGTGAAGACGATCGCCGCAGAGGTGCCGAAGCCGGAGCCAACGCCTATATCACCAAGGGCAGCTTTACTCAGGATGTGCTGTTTGAAACCCTCAACCGACTGATTTAGCGGCCTCGAGTTACTTCTACAAAGCTAGCCAGCCGTCTTAAGTAGTAAAAAAACTTAAAACAAAAACTTGGAAAAAACTAGGTTTTCCAGGCTCTACTTGAACTGCAAAGGTGCTCAAAATTTGAGTTAGGGAAAGGCTCAAACGCATCGTCGCAGCAGTTCAGCAAATTGGGATAATTGAGATTAATTTGTGGCTATGCTGTTGGGCAGCAGCCTACCCATGACAGCTTTGAGCCGCTCAGGCTCGCAGGGTTTAGTTAAATAGCCGGAAGCTCCCGCCATGCGGGCTTCTTGACGGTCAGCCTCAGTATCGCGAGACGTAACCATCACAATCGGTAAGTTCTTGAACCGAGGCAGACTGCGCACCGTGCGACAGAGCTCAAACCCATCAATGCCGGGCATTGAGATATCGAGCAACAAAGCTTCGATCGCCTCTTGAGAAATTACCGTCAGCGCATCCACTGCATTGTCAGCCAACAGCACTCGGTATCTGTTATCCAAGGCGCGTTTAATCATCTGCTGGCTAATTAAGCTGTCATCCACCGATAGGACGGTTTGTTTGGTGACGGCGCAGGTGGACATATGCGAACAACCTCTTGAAATTATGTGGGCGCTTGTTATAGTTATGCCCAAAAATCAACCTTTTTCATAACGTACTTATACGCAATGACGTAATAATTACCCAGATTTCGCTGTGCTGAGGCCCAGATACCAGCGAAATTCTTGTTGCCAAGGGTACTGAACTGTACCTAGATCAGTCTGCTTGAAGCGATCGCTGTACCAGTCCTATGATCAGCCCCTAGCCAACGGTGGCAGGCGACATCAGTGGTGTGGCCAATGGTGTTAGAGTAATGAGTCAAAATTATCGGTAAGGGCTGGTTTGGAGGATGGAGTTTGAGGCGATCGCGCAGTCGTTAGCCGAGGTAGGCGGTTTCTTGGCCAGCAAAGGCTGGGCCCCAGCCACCAGCGGCAACTACTCGGCTCGGCTGGCCGAGAATCAGGTCGCCGTTACCGTTTCGGGCCGCGATAAGGGACGGCTCACCCCTGCCGACATTATGGTGGTAGACGGTCAGGGGCAGCCCCAGAGCACGGGGAAGCGGGCGTCGGCCGAGACGCTGTTGCACACCAGTCTCTACCTGGCATACCCAGAGGTGGGAGCAGTGCTACACACCCACTCCATAGACTGCGTCACCCTCTCTCGCTGGCTGCTGGGCCGGGGGCAAGACAGCTTGCTGTTAACAAACTATGAATTGCTCAAAGCACTGCCGGGCATTACCACCCATGATGGAGAGGTTGCCATCCCGATCGTAGCCAACAGCCAGGATATGGTAGCTCTCAGCAAGACCGTGTTAACCCGGCTACAGGCAGTGCAGGCACCAGTGGGATACATTATTGCGGGCCACGGATTGTATAGCTGGGGGGCTACGGTGCCCCAGGCGCGCATGGCGACTGAGGCGTTGGAAGTGCTGGTGAGCTGCGCCCTGCAAGCCATACTGCTCGATCAAAAATTTGCTTAGCCCCTTTTGCTTATCCCTTCAGAACACCCTCGACTTAAGGACAAACCCCATGACCCTACTTCGTGTTTTTAGCGATCAAGATGGCGCGACCCTGCTGGATGAGTACCGGGATGCGGAGGCGATCGCCGCTGCCCTAGCCAGCGCTGGCGTCCGTTTTGAGCAGTGGCAGACTCAGGCACCACTGCCCCCAGCGGCCGACCCAGAAGCCATTCTGACTGCCTACGCCAAAGATATCGATCGCATCAAAGCCGAGGGCGGCTACGTCACCGCCGACGTGATTCGCATGCACCCAGAGCATCCCCAAAAGACCGAGCTGCGGCAAAAGTTTTTGGATGAGCACATTCACAAAGAAGACGAGGTGCGCTTCTTCGTGGAGGGGCAGGCGGTGTTTTACCTACACCTGGGCGACAAAATCTACGCTACCCTCTGCACCGCCGGCGACCTAATTGGTGTACCCGCCAACACTCCCCACTGGTTCGACATGGGTGAAGCACCTCAGTTCGCCGCCATTCGCCTGTTTAACAACCCCGAGGGCTGGGTGGCCCATTTCACCGACAGCCCCATCGCTAAGGGATATCCTGAGTACCATGCTTTTGCTTGAAGAGCAGCCCCTAGGGGCGATCGTGCTCGATATTGAGGGCACCACCACCGATATCGCCTTTGTCAAAAACACCCTATTTCCCTACGCGGCGGAGCGGCTAGAGGCCTTTATGGCTGAGCTTGCCCCCACCGCCGAGGGGCAAGCAATTTTGGCTCAGGTGCGGGCTGAGGTTGGCGATGCTGACCTGTCTGTAGAAGACTGCATCGCCCAACTCTTGGCTTGGGCCAAAGCCGACCAAAAGGTCACCCCCCTCAAAGCCGTGCAGGGCATGATTTGGGACGAGGGTTACCGCACCAAGGCCTACTATAGCCACGTCTACGACGATGCTGCCGCCCACATTCAGGAGTGGCACCGGCGAGGGGCACCGCTCTATATTTATTCCTCGGGCTCGATCGCAGCACAGAAACTACTGTTTGCCCACACTATCGTGGGCGACCTCACCCCTTGTTTTCAGGGTTATTTTGACACCACCACTGGAGCCAAGGTCGATGCAACTTCCTACGAAAAAATTGCCAATACTCTAGGAATCATTCCAGAAGAACTGCTGTTTCTGTCTGACCACCTGGGTGAACTGGAGGCGGCTCAGCAGGCGGGTTGGCAAATCTATGGGGTACAGCGCCCTGGCACTCCCGATTTCCCCCCAGATGTACCGACAATTCGCCACTTTGAAGAATTACAAATCACGTTTGCCGGGGCTTAAATCCGCGCTCTGTGCCAGCAAATTGCATCCTTAAAAACACGGCTGAAGGCTTAGCCGGAACGAATAGCAGGTGAGGTCTGGGTTAGTACAGCCCAAAATGCCAAGATTTAAACCTACGGGGCATTTTCTTCATTTTTCGCTCTTCTATTTCGTTCTTTTGCCACAGCAGCTCCGGCCAGGGCCAGCGGCAGATCAAAAGCATCACCCTTTAAAGAACAAAGCATTGCAGCTTTCTTGAAGAAAGCTGCAATGCCTGTTGCAATCAGCTTAAGACTAAGCCTAAAGATTTACTCGTAGAGCCAGCCTTTGGCAGCGGGTTCCCAGCTGACAAGTTCGGCTTCGGTGAACCACAGGGCGATCTCAGCCTGGGCAGTTTCGGGAGCATCGGAGCCGTGGATGATGTTTCGGCCTACGGTCACACCCAGGTCGCCGCGAATGGTGCCGGGCTCAGCTTCAAGGGGCTTGGTCGCACCAATGATCTTGCGGGCCGAGGCGATCACGCCCTCGCCTTCCCACACCATGGCGACCACTGGGCCAGAGGTGATGAAGTCAACCAGGCCAGCGAAGAAGGGGCGCTCGCGGTGCACGTCGTAGTGCTTTTCGGCCAGCTCGCGGGAGACAGCCATGAACTTCAGGCCCACCAGGGTGAAGCCCTTGGTTTCAAACCGGCCAATGATGTTGCTGATCAGACCGCGCTGAACGCCGTCGGGCTTGATCATCAAAAAAGTGCGTTCCATAGATACCTATTCCTAGTGCGTGGTGAAAGACCTTTACCATGCTCAGAAACGGTGGCCATTTTGTAAAGGATTTGGTCAAAGATTCATGATTGAGGGGAAGTTTGGGTTTCGGGTTTAGGGTCACAGCTTGAAGGCGAGAGCTGTTCCTGAAACCTTGTATCTCTACCCCTTCGGTACCGGCCAGTAGCGATCGCGCCCGGCATCGTATCGCCAGCCGCAGCCGTCAGGGTCGCGATCGCGGCTCCACGCCAGCAGATTTAATGCCACTGATGGCTGGGTTAGCTCAGCTTCGGTGCAGCCTAGGCGCTGGGCCAGATCGGCAGCGGTGAGCGAGAGCACCTGAAGCGCTGCGCTCTCAGCCGCCAGGGTACTGGGGGAACGAAACGTGTAGAGCACATCCCCGGTCGAGGTGGGCTCAAAGTCGCCCCAAAAGTCTTGGGCGCGCTGGTCGAGAAATCGCCGGGCCTCGCTGCCGGTAAGCTGGGCGGCGATCGCAAAGTCAAGCACGCTAATGCGCCCCTGATGAGCCGCAACCTGGGCATAAAAAATCTGGTGCAGCGCCCGCTCTCGGGCCCTTTGCCGTCGCCAAAACCACAGGGCACCCACAATTAACCCGCCAACCACTAGCCAGGGTAGCAATAGCTGAATCAGCAGCACCGTAACCAGGGCAGCACTGGCTAGGATCAGGGCCATCAGCAAGCGATATTCAAGCCCGGCACCGGGGCTATGGAAAGGCCTCTGGGGCATAGGTCCTCGGGGGTGATGGCAGTGCAGGGCTGCCCTCTCGCCTTCTATTGAAGCAGGGGCAGACAAATTTGGGGGGTGCAGGGGTCAGCTAAAATGCTGTCACGCGGTTGCACTGGCGGGATTGATCTCAGCTGGGCCAACCCCAATCGACGCACCGATGCTGTCCTAGGTTTTGCCATGCTGACCTTTGCCTCTCCCACCGATGAAGCCCAAGCGGCTGAGCTAATGCAGCCCTGCCTGATTCGCGTAGTCGACAATATTCGCAAACACACTGAAACCCTCGACTGGCGCACCGACTATTTAGAGCAGCTGCGCTGGCCCGGCAATGCCACCCCTGAGCAGCGCCAGCAGGTGCGTGATTTAGCTGCTCAGCTCTCTGAGGCGTCCCCAGATGACGAAAAAGCCATTCGCCAACAGCTCAGTCAGCTGCCTACCCCAGCCCCCGGCTATGAGCTGCGGCTGACCCAGAGCGCTGACAAAGCCTCAGCCGAGGAGCCTCGCACGGCTACCCTAGACGTTTGGGAGCTGTGCTTTGAGGTGTGCTTCGACAACTATCATCCACAGCAGCCCGTTTCGGTGGATCCGGCTTTGCTGGACGAGGATGGTGAAATCAACTGGTTAGCCCTTGATGAAAAGGCAAAAGCCCTGGTAGAAAAAGCCATTGACCAGGCCACAGCAGCGGCGTAGCGGGCAAATACGGCACAATGGAAATAAACCAGCTTCTCTGCAATGCTCGATCTGCACAGTCACACCACCTTTTCTGACGGCACTCTATCCCCCGCTGAACTCGTAGCAGCAGCGATCGCGGCGGGGGTGAAGGCATTGGCAATTACTGACCACGACACCGTGGCCGGATGGGACGAGGCGATCGCCGCCGCGGGAGACCATCTAGAGGTGGTGCCGGGGGTAGAACTGAGCACCGTAGAAAACGGGCGATCACTTCACATTCTAGGGTTCTACCCCGACCGAGAATCCCTGGAACCACCTCTCCGATCGCGCATTGAGGGCCGCCGCCGCCGCGCCCAGCAGATGATCGAAAAGCTGGCTGAACTGGGCTATCCCATTGAGCTACCCGCCATGTCAAGCAATATGGCTCCCGGTCGTCCCCACTTGGCGGCCGCCCTGGTCAAAGCGGGCTACGTCGAGTCGAAGCGGGAGGCCTTCGATCGCTGGCTAGGGGACAATGGCCCCGTCTTTGTGCAGTACGACAAATTTTCTGCCGCTGAGGGCATTCAGCTGCTGCGGGACTGCGGCGCTGTGCCGGTGTGGGCGCATCCTTATCTTTTTAAGGGCTCCACCGTTGACGCGCTCCTGCCCCAGCTGGTGGAGGCCGGGCTGATGGGGGTCGAGGTCTATCATCCCCACCACAGCCCCAGCGATGTCCGGCGTCTAGAAACCTACTGCCGTGATCACGACCTAGTGATGACCGGCGGCAGTGACTTCCACGGCCCCTCAGAAGCGAAAGCCAGTACTCCCAACCCCAGGGCCAAGCATCAACCTAAGGAAGCTGCTGGGCTGAATCAGCTCCATTTGCCTTTAGACTTGCTGCCCCCGATCAAGCAAGCCGCAGCGACTCTAGGCGTTGGCGCAGCCTCTCCAGCGAAGAATTGCCTGTCGAGCTCCAACCATGGCTGACCCTGCCTTTAACACCCTTTGGCAGCTGGTGGCAGGGGTGTTGAGATTAGACCCAGAGGCCTTTCAAGTCTTTCACCAGACGCCCGACAGCGTTGTCCTGGGGCTAGTGTTTGTCGCGGGCTTTTCCCAGGCGGTGGGTCAGGGCATTGTGCTCTTCGTCAACCGAGTCAAGCCGCTGCGGTTTGTGCTCAGCCTGGTGCTGTCGGCCCTACTGTTTGTCGCGGGCTACCTGTTTTGGGTGCTCAGCATTTGGATGGTGAGTCGCTGGCTGCTCGATCAACCGATTCCCTGGCGGGTGGTGCAGGGTAGTTTGGCCTTGAGCTATCTGCCTTTGATGTTTAGCTTTTTGGGAGCCATGCCCTATCTGGGCGTGCCGCTGCTGCGGCTGCTGGCGCTGCTTAGCTTGCTAGCGGTGGTGTTTGCTCTGGCGGTGTTGGGCCAGATTCCGGTGGGGCAGGCGGCGGGGCATGTGGCGCTCGGCTGGCTGGGGCTGGTAGTGGTGCAACAAACCACCGTGGGGCAACCGATTGTCAACCTAGGGCGCTGGCTGGCCAACTGGGCGGCGGGGGTACAGCTGGTGGTCGATCGCGGTCAGCTCAAACTGCTCATTGCGGCTAATCCTTTAGGGCCAGGGCCATCCACGGCGATCGCCTCCGAGGGCCTCGTCCTAGCGACGCCCGTCCTTACGGGTGCCAAACCCCTACCGGGGGCCTTGCTCAAGCGGCGATCGCGGCGGTTGACCCTGCTGTGGATCTATGGCGGTCTGGGTCTGCTAGCCCTGGTCGTGGCCCTAAGCCTAGAGCCCCTGCGAGGGTTGATGACGCAGTGGTACGGCCAGAGTCGTCCGGCCCGCTGGTTTGCTGACCTGATCTGGATTGGCGCGATCGCCCTGGTGGTGGGGGCCATGCTGGCTCCCCTAGAAGCCTTAGGCTGGTGGGCTGGCTGGTACAGCGACGAAGCTTCGACCCATCCTTCCCAGCCGCCCAAGACAGAAGGAACTCCCACCAAGCTGCCTCGCCGGTATATTGTCTACCTCGACGGCATCAGCCAGTCTACCGCCGACTACCAGCCCACCGTGGCTCGCTACCTCAACGAACTAGACCATAGTCTCCCTGCCGACATCACCCTGGTTAAGGGGCTGATTTCCTACTCGGTGCTCAACCGTTCGCTGACCGAAAACCGCCCCCTGGCATTCTTTTGGCGCGGGGTCGAAACCCTGACCCGGCGGCTCGGCCCCTGGGTGGGAATGATCATCAACATTCGCAATATTTTGATTGTGGCAGTGTCGGCCGACCAGCGCTTTGGCCCGATCTACAACCAGGGGGTGGCCCAGCAGGTCTACGAAAGCCTGCTAGAAAACGGCTACCCAGCCCAGGGGGGCATTCCCCTCACGCTGATTGGCTACAGCGGAGGTGGGCAGATTGCCGTGGGCATTGTGCCCTTTCTCAAGCGGGCCTTAGGAGCTCCGATTGAGGTAATTTCTCTGGCTGGGGTGATTGGCGGCAACGGGCGGGTAATGGAGGCGGAGCAGCTCTATCACCTGGTGGGCAGCCGCGACCCAGTCGAGCGGTTGGGGCCAATTATGTTTCCGCGTCGCTGGGCGATCGCCCCCCTGAGCTACTGGAATCGGGCTAAACGCAAGGGCAAAATTAGCTTTATCAGCCTAGGACCGGTGGGCCATCAGGTGCCCGGCGGCGTGCTCGACGACCAGGCTTTTTTGCCCGATGGCCGCAGCCACTTGCAGCAAACCCTCGACCTCACCCTCGACATTGTGGCGGGCGACCTGCGCCAGCACCTGGATATTCAGAAGATTCAGGTGGTCAATCCCGGCGACTATTACCGGTTCCAGAGCGCGCCCTTTAACCATCCCAGCTACTACCCGGTGCAGCAAACCCTGCCCACCCCTCAGTACCGTCCGGTGGGCGACTGGCTGGGGCGGCTGATTTTGCCCAACGCCAGCGATCGCCTTCAGCTGGAGGGCATCTGGTTTGAGCTCCTGCACACACCTCCGGCCTACCAGCACTACCTTGGGCAGCGGGTACACCTGCGCTGGCGGTGCAATCCGGGGCTGAAAAAACGATTCCAGGCCGTGACCCGCGACATTCACTTCAGCGCCGAGGCCGAGGCCTCGCACCGGGAGGGCATGATTTTGCCTACTCGCCTCAACCACTGGCGGTTGGTCACCCCATTAGAATCTTTGGCCGGGGCTCACCCCGTTGACGACATTATCGTCAAGCTGCCTGAGCCGGTCAGCATTGAGGAGTCTACAGAATTGGATGGCACGCTGTCGAATGCAGCCATTTCCATCACCATTGGCCATGAGCCAATTCAAATTGCCGGTCTTTACTACGCCCTAGTGCAGTTTTTGAGCCCGGTGGCAGGAGCGAGCGATCGCTACCATGTAGTCCACTACAACCCTGACACCCAGGCCTTTGATGGACTTAAAGAAACCGTGCGATTACCGCAGGTTGTGCCCGATGGGGATGGCATAGAGCCATCAACCAGCCGGGAGCTAGAGCGATCGCCCCTCAACGCCACCGGCTGGTATATCCACGGGGCCCAGGCCCACGACGGCGAGTTTGTGGTGCAGGCGCTGCGGCCCCGCCGGCTCTTTCAACTGCGACCCGATCGCATCATCGACAGCGGTCGCCAGGGACGACAGCACTTGCACCACGAATCGTGGGAAAACCTGGTGCAGAAGAAAGGCACCACCGAGTCAGTGCTGATCGATCCTAAAACTCCCTCTGAGCAGGCAGCGATCGCCGAGTGGCAAGAGGGGGACCAGGCTCTGCTGGTCCACGTCTACGGCGGCATCGGCGGCCAAAACCGCGAGCCTGCCGCCCGAGGTCCGGTTTACTTTGGTCACTTTGCCTACGGCATTGCCACCGTAGCGCGCGAGCCGCTCACCCAGGAACTTCAGTTCGATATCCACTATCACCAGGTCTATACCCACAACCGGCGGGGGCTGGTAGCGGGCACCCTCGATTGGTCAAAATACATGGGCGATCGCCAGTGGGGATTCTTGGGCACCCGCCCCGTCTCCGATATTTTGATCAAGCTGCCCGCCTACACCGAGCCCTTCGACTTCAACGGAGCCGCCTGGGCTGCCCTCGACGACCTGCGCATCGAGCTAGAGCTCATGACTGCCCGCTACCGAACCGGCGATGGCACCGGCGTCACCTACGTCGGCCCCGCCAACAACTGCGCCCAAGACTCGAATCAGGCCATGTATGCCAGCGCCGCCCACCTGGAAGCTGCCGTCATCTCCCACCGAGCTACCCTCAAAGCCTGGGAGGCTGACAACCCCGACCAGGCCCAGCAGTTTCAGCAGTTGCTTGACCTGCGCCGGCACCTCCAGCAAAAACTCCTGCCCTTTGGCAGCGCCCGAGCCGACTGGGCCGACGAGCGAGAATCTTTGGGCAGCAACTTATCAGATTTTCCGCTTCAGACAGTGGGCCGTGGACTCTTGAGCTGGCGCACCATGCTGCCGCGCAAAGCCAGCGACACCATAACCCAGCTCTGCCTTCGCTACGGAGCTAGCCTGTGGGTATTGCGTACCAACCAGGTAGGAGGCCACGATCCGACAATAGAGCCCCTGGCACCTATCACCTTGTGAAGCGTTTTTTACAATAGCCAAGTAATGTGTATATGAAGATGAAGTAAAATATCAATCAGGCACTTTATAGCTTTCTTACGAATCTGTTATCACATTACTAGTAGAAATACGCAGAGTCCCTGTTTGTCACTGGCTGAATTGGTCGTATTCCTGGTGTTATCAATAGCTGCTCCCTGGCGCGTCAGTGCCTGGCCCAGAGCATTCAAACCCTAAGAAGCTGTTACTGCGGTTATGCCATGCTGAACATCGGCAAGTTTTATCGTCGGAGCCACCGACATCTAGCCACTCAAATCACCGGGCTAGCCTCTTTGATAGCAATAGTGCTGGCGGGTTTGCCGGCCCAAGCCAGTGTGACCCTCACCCGAGCCGAAGTCGAAGCTCTGCGCAACCGAGTTGAATTTATTCCTCGAGGGCGGCAGGCTCGGGCAGCAAGAATGTCAGACTTTTTAGCCCTCGGGGATGCCCTACGGACCGCCGCATCCTCCCAGGCTGACCTACGCTTCAACGATGGATCGCTGGCCCGGGTCGGAGAGCGAGCTACCTTTCGGTTTGTGCCCAACACCCGCAATTTTCGCCTCACCAACGGTACCGTGCTGCTGCTGATTCCGCCGGGGCAGGGCCGCACCAATATTCAAACCCCCAGCGCCGTTACGGGCATTCAGGGCTCAGCGGTGGTTGTGCGCTACGTGCCAGAAAGCGACCTGACCCTGGTGATGGCCCTCACCAACAACCCCGCTGGACCCATGACCATTACGACCAGCAGCTGCGGCGGAAGCGTTGCCGACTGTGGCGCTACCGAATACGCCCTCTACGGCGGCCAAATGGCCCTGATTCAAAACAATCAGGTGCAGGTGGTTGAATTTGACCTGCCTACGTTCTATCAGACCAGCCCCTTGGTTGAGGGTCTAGAGCTCGACAATCCAAATGCTGAGTCTCCCTTGGGACCGGCCTTGGAGGCCGTGCGTGAAGAGACCTTAGAAGCTCTGTCAGAGCAGGTGCCTTTTTCCGAAAGCATTACCCTAAACCCAGCCTTGATTGGCGTAGATAGCAATGGTCAGATCGTCACTGGCCAACCCCTGCTGCCATTTCCAGCTACGTCTGAGGTTTCTCCTACCCCTGCTCAGTTCCCCACGGATATTGGCAATACCCCTGCGCCTGACCCAACTCTTAATCAACCTCCGATCGCCGGAGGGGGTGATTTCGGTAATAACGGTGGCAGCAGCATAGGTATTGGGGTTGGCGGAGGCGGCATCGGTGTCGGTGGCATCGGTCTCGGCGTAGATCCCAGAAACAACGGCAACGGCAACGGCAACGGCAACGGCAACGGCAACGGCAACGGCAACGGCAACGGCAACGGCAACGGCAACGGCAACGGCAACAATGGCATCGGTGTGGGTGTAGGCGGTGACCCCGGCAACAACCAGGGCGTCGGCCCTGGCGATAACAACAGCGGTGGTGGCGGTGGCAACCCTGGTGGCGGTGGCAACCCTGGTGGCGGTGGCAACCCTGGTGGCGGTGGCAACCCTGGTGGCGGTGGCAACCCTGGTGGCGGTGGCAACCCTGGTGGCGGTGGCAACCCTGGTGGCGGTGACAACCCTGGTGGCGGTGACAACCCTGGTGGCGGCGTTGGCCCATCCGAGGACCTTATTCCTCCTGTTAAGTAGACTTTGGCTCGCCCAGGGATATATTGGCTGTCAGTGGGCAACCAGTCTATCGGGTTGGTGCGGTGTGTTACATCAAGGCCGGCCTGTTTTAGGCTAAACGTGGCCATTACCGACAGTGCTAACCCATGCTGAGCCAGATTAAATCGATTGTTGAGGCAATTTCGCCTCGCCTGATTGAGATTCGCCGCCACCTGCACAGCCACCCAGAGCTCAGCGGACAGGAGTATAAAACCGCAGCCTATGCGGCGGGGGTGCTTTCATCCTGCGGGCTGCGGGTGCAAGAGCTGGTGGGCAAAACCGGGGTCGTGGCTGAGCTGCCGGGCAATGGTGACTCTAGGATTTTGGCGATCCGGGCTGATATGGATGCCCTGCCCATTGCCGAACGGGTTAACCTGCCCTTTGCTTCAAACCAGTCGGGCATTATGCATGCCTGCGGTCACGATGTACATACAACAGTGGGCCTGGGTACAGCTATGGTGCTGGCTCAGCTAGGCCTGCCACTGCCGGGCACCACACGATTTTTGTTTCAGCCCGCTGAAGAAACCGCCCAGGGTGCCCGCTGGATGATTGAGGACGGGGTCATGGTCGGGGTCGCAGCTATTTTAGGGCTGCACGCCTACCCCACAGTGCCAGCGAGGACCATTGGCATTCGCTACGGGGCGCTCACCGCCGCCGCCGACGACCTGGAAATTATTATTGTGGGGGAGTCGGGCCACGGGGCACGGCCCCACGAGGCGATCGACGCTATCTGGATCGCGTCGCAGGTGATTACGACCCTACAGCAGGCCATCAGCCGCACCCAGAACCCACTGCACCCAATTGTGCTGACGATTGGTCAAATTCAGGGCGGGCGTGCCCCCAACGTAATTGCCGATACGGTGAAGCTGCTGGGCACGGTGCGATCGCTTCATCCCGACACCCGCAACCACCTGCCCCAATGGATTGAGGGGATTATCGCCGGAGTATGCCAGCCCTACGGGGCCAAGTACGAGATCAACTATCGCCGGGGGGTGCCCTCGGTGCTCAACGACCCCACTCTGACCGAACTCACCGCCCGCTGTGTTAGTGAAGCACTAGGCAACGAGTATCTGCAAATTATCCACGAGCCATCCCTAGGGGCCGAAGACTTTTCGCTGTATTTGGAGCATGCCCCAGGCACGATGTTTCGCCTTGGTGTGGGCTTTACCGACCGCGCTATCAACTACCCACTACACCATCCCAAGTTTGAAGTGGATGAGTCGGCGATCGCTGCTGGAGTGCTGACCATGGCCTACGCCAGCTACCGCTATTGGCAGCTACCGCCCCAGACTCCCGTTGATTAGAAACCCGGTTTAGGCTCATTAACTACTTACACCAACCCAAAGCTAGGCTCGCGCCAGCTGGGCCTTACCCCAAGGCCAAAACTTCGATAGACTGATTCATTTGGGTGCACCCCTGGAGGATGTAACGTTGTCAACGCCGATTCCCATCTACCTGGTAAATCAGACCGACCTCGCCAAAGACCACACCGACAGCCAGACTTGGGCCCAATCCACTGGGTTTAAGGCTGACCCCAGCACCGTCTGCTTAGTACCCGGCACCGAGGGCACCCTAGCCAAGATTCTGGTGGGTAAACCCGACCCAGTCGACACCTGGACTCTGGGAAATCTGGCTAAAACCCTGCCTCCTCAGACCTACACCCTAGCCGACGAGTGGCCTGCCGCCACCGCTACCAAGCTCTGGCTAGGCTGGTGTCTGGGCCGCTATAGCTTTGCACCCTACAAACGTCAAGCTCCCCCACCGGCGGCCGAGCTTGTGCCTCCGACTGGGGCCGACACCGCTTACGTCACCACCGCCGTAGCAGCCACGACCCTAGTGCGCGATCTGATCACTACCCCCGCAGGTGACATGGGGCCAGAGCAGCTTCAGGTAGCGGCGCAGAAACTGTGCGATCGCCACCTCGCCAACCTTACCACCCTGGTTGGAGAGGAACTGATCAACCAAAACTACCCGATGATCCACGCCGTGGGGCGCGCCTACACCCAGGCTCCCCGCCTGCTCGACATTACGTGGGGCAACCCCGATGCCCCCAAAGTCACTCTGGTGGGCAAAGGCGTCTGCTTTGATACGGGCGGCCTCGACATCAAGCCCGCCGCCGGCATGAAGCTGATGAAAAAAGACATGGGCGGTGCCGCCAACGCCCTCGGTCTCGCCGAGATGATCATGGGTCTCGAGCTGCCTGTGCGCCTACGGGTACTCATTCCGGCAGTCGAAAACAGTATTGCGGGCAATGCCCTTCACCCGCTGGATGTGGTGCCCTCCCGTCGGGGGCTAACGGTGGAAGTTGGCAACACTGACGCCGAGGGTCGTCTGGTGCTAGCCGATGCTCTCTGGGAAGCCGTCTGCGAAGAACCCGCCCCCCAGCTGGTAGTCGATTTTGCCACCCTCACCGGGGCAGCCCGCGTTGCACTGGGCACCGAGCTACCCGCCTGCTTTAGCAACCAACCCGAGCTGGCCAATACACTATTGACCTGTGGTCTAGAAGTCGATGACCCCCTCTGGCAGCTGCCCCTGCACCAACCCTACCGCAGCATGATCGACAGCTCCGTGGCCGACCTCTCCAACATCTCGAACAGCTCCTTTGGCGGGTCGATCACGGCTGCTCTGTTTTTGCAGGAGTTCACCCGGCCTGAGATTCCTTGGGTACACCTCGATCTGATGGCCTGGAACGTGCGTAGCCTGCCCGGTCGCCCCGAGGGCGGCGAGGCGATGGGCATACGGGCGGTGTTTGAGCTGATTCGACAAACAGTGGCAAAGAGCTAGCCTGCAACTTCAGCACTGCCTTGAGCGCAGGAGAATGTACATACGCCAGGTGGCTCGCCTGGTACACCTCTTAGCGACCCTACAGTTTGGCCTGTTCGAAATCAGGGCCTATAAATTCGGCTTTATAGTATTACCCTAGCTGTCCGGTCTAACGCCTGAAAGCCTCAGCCATAGCGTAGATACTGAGTTAGCTCCTTGAGTTGAGCTGTGTGAGGGGCTAGAACTACATTTTACTGAGCTAATTCAATAGGCCAAGGCGAATGGCATTCGCTCTGGTCTATGTGCGTGCGCTAAATACCAGTAGGCCGACTGTTTTCCTGAGCAGGCGCTGAAACGATTAATTTCTTCTTTAATTTTCCCTTAACCAAATAACGGCGACAAAGGTTTAAGACCTGCATTATCTGTTGGCTATCAAGAACCGTCAGAAGTATTGAAATACAGGACGTTGGCAAAACCAGAAGTTGAAACGCTCTAGGTCGCGATCGCACGGCTAAACCGCTGCCTTTAACTTGTCTTAACAAAAGCAGGAATGGCTCTATTAAAACTAAGCACTAAAGCCTATCTAAGGGCATATGGTTCGCTTGGCAGCCTTATATATTATTGACCTTAGTTGGCAACAACTCCAGGCTGCATATATTTTTATCCTCATTCTATTTGATAAGAACTTAAACGTATCGGTTCAAGCTCTCAAAAAGATTAGCGCATACCAAAGTCGCTAAATTAAAGCCGCCACGGTGGTTTTGGATGTTATTCAAATAACATCCAAAACGCTATACAACAACTAGTATAAAAGCCCTCAACCTAGCTTCCTCCATCGTCACTTATGAACTCTGCCAAACAGTTAAAGATAGTATATTCTTCAGCCCCCGTAGATGCTACAAGCGTTTATATGCATTGGGTTCTGGGTCAAGATGACCCTTCTCACTTTGCAATCACCTACGCTCAACATTTTTATGAATTAGCTAGAAAATTCAATGCAAAGTCTTGGCTAATCTCAGCAAGAGACAAAAAAGGCTTTATTCAAGATGGTGACTTCAAGGTTGAATTTAGATCTCTAAAACATCAGTCTAGAAGTAGTATTGCTTATTTTGCCGGTCAGCTTTGGTCAGGTTTAAGGCTGATTTTTTCAGTGATTCTTTTCAAGGCTGACATTTTAGTCGTCACCGAAGATAGAACCTTTTGGTTTCTACTGGGTATTCTTCCTCTGTTTGGTATTAAGGTTATTCCTACAATTCACTGCACTTTGTGGCCAAAATACAAGCGGCCTACTACTGTACAGCAAATCATTCAGAAGTTGAATAGCTGGTTCTTTCGGTACGGTTGTGTAGAAATCTGCGTTGTTTCTGAAGACATTAAAGATCAGATTATCAAGATCACCAATGGTCACAGCCGTCCTATCCGAACGTTTGTTCCTGCCTACAGAAGAGAATTTCTTGACGACATCAAGAACCGAAATTCCGATGCTGAATCTGAAACATTCCAAGTTTTGTTTGCTGGCAGAGTGGAAGCAAGCAAAGGGATTTACCTACTTTTAGAAGTTGCGAAGAGATTTATAGCTACCAATCCCAACTGCGTTTTTAACATTTGTGGTACTGGTAGCCAGGTAGAAAAGCTTAAAGCCGCTGCTTTAGAGGCCGGCATTGAGAAACAATTTGTTCTCCATGGGCACTGCGATCGCAACAAACTTCGCAAGATGTATGAAATGTCCCATGTTATCGCTGTTCCAACAACCAAGGATTTTGTTGAAGGATTCAACAAGGTTGTTGCTGAGGGTGTCATCATGGGAAAACCAATCGTCACATCTCCTGTTTGCCCAGCACTATCTGTAGTTAGAGATGCAGCGGTGGAAGTTGCTCCTGACAACGTAGATGATTATCTAAACGCTATTTTGAAGCTGGCGACGGACAAAGAGTTTTATCGGCAAAAGCAGAGAAACGCTCTGGCTCTGAGAGAACAATTTTTCTCGTACTCAAAAAGCTGGGAAGCCCAGGTGGAAGATGTTGTTCGAAAGATCTGTAGAAACAACTTAAATCTCAATAAGTACGGACGCAAAGCAAGCCATCGCCCCTTGTTAAATGCTGACTCAAATCCCAGTTTTGTGTCGAACGAGGTAAATAGCTAGAATTCTAGCTGGTCGCGATAAAGTCCTTTGACTAAGTTGTCGAGCTGCTCGTCGGGGCAACAGTCGATGAGGATATAGAAAGCCTCTAGTAGCTTGGCAGCGCTATCGCCCATCAGCGGGCTGAGACCCCACACGTCTTGCACCCAGTCTTGGGGGTCGGTGGCGTCAAAAATCATGCGCTCTAGCAGCTGCTTGGCTTCGTCTTTAGAAATAGACATGAAGTTAAAGAGAATAACTGAATTGACTTATTTTATCGTGCAGGGGCGCTAATCATAGTTTGGTGAGGCGATCGCACCTCTGCGCGATACCTCGTACTTACGAATGGTTCCATAAAGCTTCCATCAACTTTGCATTGAATGCTCTAGCGTTCGAGCTTTCCTTTTGTACAAAGGGTTAAAGCCATGCGCTCGCCCCCATGAATTTAGAGCAAGCCTTGCAAACTCTCCTACCAAATGCTGCTGAAGCGCAAGTCATGGAGGTTTTTGCCGCACCATTCCTAGAAGCTTTAGGGTTTGGATATTCAGAGAGGTTTAGTGAGTTTCCGGTAGGCAGAAGGTTTAAGGTTGACTACGCTGCGCGCAAAAATATTAACGAGAACATCTTTTCTCAAAGTTTGGAACAGCCATATCTTTATATGGAAGTCAAAGGACGAGCCAAAAAATTAGGGGACGAACATCATAATCATTACCGTGAAGCAGCTAAGCAACTTAAAGGATATCTTTTAGATTCAGCTTCCGAATCGGTAAAGTGGGGCATTCTGGTGAACTCTCTGCATGTCCAGTTGTTCCGTAAGCATGGCAAGGTAATTCATCCTGAAACACCCTGCATACCATTAGATGCTAATATTCAACGTGTTATCAGAGATTTAAAGCAACGCATTGAATCACCAAAACGGGGATTGATAGTTACAGTCTACAATAATAAAGGTGGTGTAGGAAAAACTACAACAACGCTAAATTTAGCCACTACGTTAGCTCTTCTAAAGAAGCGGGTACTTATTGTAGATTTTGATCCTAATCAGAGTGATTTAGGCGATTCCCTTAATTTACAACCATTGCAGGGCAAATTATTAACCATTCTTAAAAGTAGGGATCCAGATATTAGGGAAGTTATAAGAGCCCATAAGCTACAGCATCCAAGAGTCCAAAAGCCTCCATCATTTGACATTATTCTTGCAGATGAACAGCTGGCTAACAATCTTGACGAAGCTAAACTCAGCCAACAGCTCAAGCTACATGCCTTGAGACGTGCATTAGAATCAGTACGAAATGATTATGACTACATATTTATTGATGCTCCTCCGAATTGGAGGCTCTTTGCTAAGAAAGCTATTTTTGCTGCCGATGCAGTTTTAATTCCAGCACGACATGACAATCTGCATTCTTTGCAAAATGCAGGGACAGCTATTACTCGCTTCATCCCTGAAATCCAAAAGGAGCGGCAGCAGTTGGGAGAATCTGGGCCTGTTGCGCTGCCAATTTTCATGAACAACACTTTTAAGCCTACCAGCCCAGCGATTCAGCTTATGCATCAGGCCATTGACAAAATCATTAGAGATGCAAAAGCAAATTTTGATGGTTTTGATCTTAAGCCTTATTTCTATCCGAAATCTAGTCCAGGGCATGAGAACCACAAAATGATCAGCATTCCCTACATGGCTTACATATCAAGAGCTGATTTTATGCATATGCCGGCTGCGTTTGCATTTAAGGCAGCGCGGGAGCAATACCTAAACCTTGTGAAGGAGTACTTTCTCTAATGAGCCTTTCAGACGTTGGCAATTTAATGTGCCTGCCCTTTGACGAAATTGAACCTGGCGAACCTACCGAAGCCCACGAATATCTCATTCAATCGGCAGCTAGTCAGCTCGGGCCAGAGGGGCGCAACTGGGTTCCGCTTGTGGTCAAAGAACTTGCGCCTGATCAGTATCAGGTGATTGGCAATTCGTTTATTTATGCCGTCGCCGCCGAGGCTGGGCTCGAAGAAGTTTGGTGCATTATTGCCGATGATGCGCCAGAGACTGTTGCCATCACTCAAGCATTGGCCCAAGAAACCCTGCCAAGAACCAACCTTTCCACCGCTAGCCGCGAGGAAATTTCTGCCGCGTTAGATTACTTGATGAGTCAACCCAGCACTCCTCTCAAAGGTGTCAGCCACGCTTCTTTAGTCGTCCGGTTAGATGCAGCTCCCCGACAGTATTGGAAAAATCTGCAACCGATTACTAAACTCGGCTGCCGCATTACCGCTGGCAAGAAGCTAAAAACGCTGGAGCAAGTTTTTTACCTCACGCCAGAGCCCATGCCAGAGGTGATTACAGACCGTCAGCTGCTAGAGTCGCTCAGCACCAAACAACTCAAAACCATGGCCCAAAAACGGGATTTCAAGGGCCTCTCCAAGCTCAAGAAAGCAGATTTAGTCGCCTTGCTGGCAGCCGCTTAAGCATTTGATGTGACGGCTCACGTCTACCTATACTAATTGCCCTCAAGTGGTCTAAGAATTGAGCCTTGGACACACCGTGCGCCACTATATGCGACTCGGTTATTGCTCAAAACCCTAGGGGGCAAGTTCGCTCATAATCCTAAATCGCATGTGGTTAACCGCGATGTCGCCCAGGCGCGTGTCTGGGCTACCCGCTGGCAGCACCAGCTTTTCGAAGGATACTTCTTTGCCCATTTCTACGTGCCACCAGGGCAGACCCATAAAAAAGCGGGTGGGGTAGGGGCCGCCTTCCTGCACATCGTCAGGGTTTGACTCCATGGGCACCCAGCCAAAACCGGGCACGTAGAACTCTATCCACACGTGGTTGAAGTCGGGCTCCAGGTAAATGCCGAGCTGGTCGGCATGGGCAGGGCACTTGTAACGGCCCACAGTGCGGCAGGCAATACCGTTAAGGCGCATTAGGGCCAGCAGCAACCCAACGTATTCACCGCAGGAACCGCGCCCCCGCTGGAGCACGACCTCGGGGGTTTCGATCGCCGGCGTCACCGCATAGGACAACTTGTCGTAGACGTAGTTGCGAATGTTGAGCACCTGACGCAGCAGGTTAGTTTCGGTGCCCACGCTCTCACGAGCGGCCGCCTGAATCGCGGGCCTATCCATGGACAGTTCGTCGTCATCGATCAGGTAGCGGGGGCCATAATCTTGGGGCAAGGGTGGGGTCGACTCGACCTGGCGAGGAGTGAGCTGATACTTGATGCCGTAAACCTCGACTAGCGCCTTCCAGCCAAAGAGGTGGCGCTGGTTGGGGTCGATGCGGTCAAACCTAAAGCAGGCAATGCGATCGCCCGCCTGCTGCACTTCCGTAAAGGGCAACCCTACAGGCTCTACCGACTTCACTCGCTGGCGATCGGTAGTGGTAGGGAAGGCAATGCGCCACTCAACGTTCTCTAGGGGCAGAGCGTCTTCGAGGGTGTCGATTTCTTCGACGTAGGTCATCTCGACCAGATAGCCGGTGGTGCGGCAGTAGTTGGCCTCTTTGTACCAACGATAGCTGAGGGGATGAATTAGGGTGCGATCGCGAAAGGACAGCACGAAGGGTTCTTCGCCGTTGGGGTCGTCGCGCACGTAGGGCTCTTCATCGGCGTAAGCCACCCAAACCGTGCCGCTGTCGGGGGTGGTGTGGGGTGGCACTGCGATCCCGGTGGGGTTGTCGAAGGGGGTGAGCATTTTGACTATCAGCTCGCCCGTGGCGCGATCGAGGCAGTAGACGGTTTGCTCGGTCTGGTCGCAGGCCCACAGATAGTCGCCCCACACCGAAAGATTTTCCACCCCGATGCCCGGAGCCGGAAACTGGGTGATGCGCTGGCCCGAGGTGCGATCGCAGACAAAGATACAGCCCCCCTTTTTGCAGCTGATGTAGAGGGTGTTTTCCCACACGGCGATGCCATCGGCGGGGTAGGGCAGCGTCAGCAGAGGCTCGGGCTGCATGGCGCTAAGGGTGGTGGTGTAGACGGTGTGATCGCAGCTAAACCACAGCTGATCTTGCCAGCAGGCAATGCCCGTCGCCCCATAAAAGGCCTCAGCCTGAGAGGTATTGAGAACTTCTACCTGTTCGGTTTTAGGGTCGAGGCGCAGCAGGTAACCGCGAAAGGGGTCTACCGCCAGCAGGTGCTCGCCCTGTAGGGTCAGGCCATAGAGCGCCTTAACTCCAATCGGCTGTAGCAGCGAAGCACCCGCCAGGGGCAGGGCTGGGGACATAGAAGGAGAGTCAGGCATAACCAGCGGAGCAACCCAAAACTAAAACAGCTAGCGGAGCCGCAACCGTATCCGCTCAGGTCATATCCTAGGGGACTGGGACGGCAAAAAGTGTAATTTCCCTAGCCCATCGTAAGAAAACTGTAGCTAATTCCTTTGATTGGAGCGATGAGGAAGGTAGGGAAGTGGGGGAGATAGGGAAGGTGAGGAGGATGAGGAAGGTGGGGAAGACAAGAGAGCTGCTGTCATCCCCTTCTCATCCCCTCATCTCCCTCACCTCCCCCATCGCCCTATTCGCCTTCCTGGCTAATCTGCTGCTCCACGGTGCTAATTGCGGCGTTGAGGGCAGCTAGGCGAGTTTCTAAGGAATCGCGCCAGGATTTCATCATCTCCAGCTTATAGCGCTGGTAGTGGCGACGAGATTCAGCGGAAGGGGGGGCACAAAATGGAAGAAACATAGGAAATTTGGGGGTTAGATGGATAGTGAGAGACGCACCCTTTCTCCTGGGGAGAGGCCAAGCAACAACTCTGCTCAGGGCCATTCTGTAGGTTCTGCGGTAGCGCTAGACTGCCTAGAGGTGCTCACGACAGCCCACCCCAATGGAACCGCCAGCCGCTGATAGAACAATTGCATTAGGCCTATTCTGAATTTAGCTCAGCTAGAAAAAGATTGCTTCTTCCAGGTGGCAAACCATCAGTTCCAGTGGCTCGTGAGGCGCAGTCTGGCGGACAACAGTAGGCGCAAATCAGGGTTAGTCAGGAAATAGGGCGATCGCCCAGGGAACCAGCTATCCAATCATGGCGATGGTATCGAGACTCTTAGCGGTTTTGCCACCGACGAGCATGGCTAACCCTGGCAACCTCTGCCGCCGCTCCTGCGACTTAATGATACCTAGTCTCCCTATCTGGATGGTAGCCCTGGCTGAGCTTTCTCCAACCCGGTGGAGGCCTTGATTGGAACAGGGTTATTTTTGCGGGGTGAAGGTGCATGATAGCGGGGACAATAGTCAAAGCTATTGCTCGAAAGTGTGGGCTTTTATACGTTTTAGACCAAATACCTCTATGTGGAAAATCGTCTTGGGCGCAGTTTCGGCCAGCAGCCTGTTGGGCCTGGTGATGCTGCTTTCCCCCAGTGCCTTGGTTCCAGCACTGTCATCTGAAGCCTCGCTTACCCAGGCACCAGTCGCAACCGCCGCCCCCACTACCTTAGTGCATCTGTTTGAATGGACCTGGGCCGACATTGCCACCGAATGCGAAACCTACCTCGGCCCCAACGGCTATCGGGCCGTGCAAATTTCGCCGCCCCACGAGCACATTGTCTTGGCCGACTATGACTATCCCTGGTGGCAGCGCTACCAGGTAGTTAGCTATCAGCTCGAAAGCCGCAGCGGCAGCCGCGCCGACCTACAGGCCATGATCGATCGCTGCCGAGATGCTGGAGTTGCTATCTACGCCGATGCCGTCATCAACCACATGACCGGGTTTGAGAGCGGAGTCGGCAGCGCTGGCACCCAATTCAGCAAGTACGACTATCCCGATCTCTATGCCCCCGACGACTTTCACAACTGCCGTCAGTCCGTCACCAACTACGGCGACGCCGAAAACGTCACCCAGTGCGAGCTAGTGGGCTTAGCCGACCTCAACACCGGTTCTGGTGATGTGCAGGCGACCATCGTCGACTACATGAGCGAACTGGTCGACATGGGTGTAGCGGGCTTTCGCATTGATGCCGCCAAGCACATTCGCAACGAAGAGCTAGGGCAAATTTTAGACCGACTGCGCGATCGCCACCCTGAGACCGATCTCTACATTTATCAAGAAGTGATCGACCCTGGCACCGAAGCCATTCGCCAACAGGACTATTACGACAGCGGCAATGTGCTCGACTTTAAGTATGGTCGCTTTATCGGCGAGGCCTTTTTAGGACTAGAGGGCCAAACCTTAGCCAATTTGCAAACCCTAGGCGAGGGCTGGGGCCTGGCCCCCTCTGGCCAGGCGGTAGTTTTTACCGACAACCACGACAAACAGCGGGGGCACGGCGGCGGCGGCGACTACCTCACCTACAAAAACGGCGACCTCTATGCCCTGGCCAACGTGTTTATGCTGGCCTTTCCCTACGGCAAACCCCAGGTAATGTCGAGCTTTGCCTTTGACGACTCCGAACAGGGGCCACCCGCCTACGCCGACGGCACCACCCGCCCCGTCTACCAAGATGGCCAAGCTAACTGCTTTGATGAATGGGTCTGCGAGCATCGCTGGCCCGCTATTTCTGGCATGGTCGGCTTTCGCAACGCCACCCAGCCCGTGGCCGAAGTCACCAATTGGTGGAGCAACCAGGCCAATCAGATCGCCTTTGGTCGGGGCGATCGCGGCTTTGTAGCCATCAACCGCGAGACCGAACCCCTCACCCACACCTTTCAAACCCAGCTGCCCCAGGGGCGCTACTGCAACGTTGTGCAGGGCGGGCTAAACGCCGACGGCACCGCCTGCGCCAACGAGGCCAAAGTCGTGCTGGTGAACCGCGCCGGGCAATTTACCGCCACCCTACCCGAGATGACCGCCCTGGCTATCCACGTGGAGGCAAAGCTTAGCCGCTAGCTACCAAGTCGCCGGCTTGGCATCAGACGCAACTCTAGTTGCATGCCCGTTATTCAGCGTCTGGAGCAGCTTTTTTCGAGCGGTAAAAAGCCTTGATCGCAAACCGCACCAGCAGAATAAAGAAGGCCAGCACCAGCACAAACATGACGATGGGGGCCACCAGAGCTAGCAGCGAGATCACGATCGCCCCCACCAGCTCCACCCCAGCAATAATTAGGTTCGTCGCGCCGCCCGTGGTGGCCGTGGAGACCAGTCGGGTCAGACCATTCAGCCCCTTCACCGTCGCGGCGGCCCCACCTCCAGCCACGATCGCAACGCTCCACTGAGCAAAGGGGTCGAGCTGGTTGGCAGCGATCGCCATCAGCAGCGTGCCCGCCACCGCCGCCACCGGCAGCGCCACCGTGTCAATCACGTTGTCGAGCCAGGGCACGCTATAGGCCAAAATTTCGACCACCAGGGCAATAGAAAGACTGACAAAAGCGGTGGAGCTGCCCAGCCAGATTATGCCGCTAGTCAGCTCCAGGTGGCCAAACAGGGCAGCGGCACTCAGCATCCAAAAGGGCACCACCACTCGAAACCCGGCGGCAACGCCTAGGCCCAGGCCTAGGCCAATGCTCTCCAACAGTTGTAGATTCACAAGGCTTAGATCCATTGCGCGTCCCTCACCGATGATTCATAAATGCCGGCCATTGGCCTAAGAATAGCCCCCAGTTTGGACCGCAACAACCCCGAAGGTCTGTGAAAGACCTGCCTTACCACGGCAGGCGGCTGCCATCCCAGCTAAAAAATTCGCCGCTGTCGGCGGGGGTGAGCCCGTCCATCACCGCCATGAGCTGTGCTACCGTGCGCTCCACCGAGAACAGCTTCTCCGGCGGCACCCCCCGTTGAAAGGGCTCCGACAGGTGGGTGTCGGTAGTGCCGGGGTGCAGCAAGGCTAGGGTGGTGTTGGGGCTGCGGCGAGCGTACTCCAGCGAGGCCGTCTTTATGAACATATTCAGCGCAGCCTTGGAAGCCCGGTAGCCATACCAGCCTCCCAGGCGGTTGTCGCCAATACTGCCCACCTTGGCCGATATGGCAGCAAAAACGCTGGGCTGGTCGTGCTTCAGCAGAGGCATCAGATGCTTGGCCAACAGCACCGCCCCAAAGGCATTGGTTTGGAACGATCGCATCAAGTTTTCGCTGGTGAGCTGTCGCAGGCTCTTTTCAGGCTGAAAGTCGCCGTCGTGGAGCACCCCCACGCAGTACACCACCCGGTGCATCTGAGGGGTCAGGGTTTGGATCTGGGCGATCGCCCCCTCAATCGTGCCCTCATCGGTAACATCCATCGGCAGGCACGCGAGCTGAGGCGACTGTTCGGCCAGTGCCAACAACCCCTGGGCTGTCTCAGGCCGACGGTAGGTACCGTACACCCGCTCAAAGCGCCCATCAGTCAACAGCTGCCGCACAAAGCCCAGGCCAATACCCTGGCTAGCGCCCACTACAAGGGCAGTTTGGCGATCGCTTTGGAACAATTCAGCGGTCATGGCGGCTTAACCATCCCCCAGCGTTGACCCCCTGGATCATGACGCCTCTCCCCTAGCGGCATCAGCCGTCAAAATCAGCTCCTCTAACGCCGCTTGAATATCTGCCGTCAGGGTCTCCACCGCCGCCTTGGCCGACCGCCGCGACTCGGCGTAGTCAGACCAGCGATCGCTAATATTCATCGGCTCCCCCAGGCTAATCACCGCTTGGCGGATCCCCAATTGGGGACGTTTGGGCACCCTTGTCCCCTTCACCCGCTCCACCAGATCAAAGAGAATCAGCGTAGTTTCAGCGAAGCGCTCAAAGGTGGGCTTGTCTTTCACGTAAGTGCCCGTCACCGCCACGAAGCTTTCCACTAGGCGCATGTGCCGCATGTGCAGCGTGGCTTCCTCCGACATCCAGTTGGCCAAGCCGCGATCGAAGGCCGAGAGCTTCTCCAGGTCAGCAATGTCTTCACGGTAGATATAGGCCCACCCGGCCTCCTCTAAGCGGCGGCAGCGGGTCACCAAAGTGCCTGTATGGGGCAGACCAAAGAACCGCTCCCCCACCTTGAGCGATCCGTCTAGCAGAGGTCTCAGCCGCTGGGCGATCGCGACGGAATCATCATTGGGATCGGCGGCAGGCGGCAGACTATAGAACCGCTGGTAGAACTGCTCTAATCGGCCCAGCAGGTGCTGCCCCAGAGCCAGCAGCCGAGGATAGTAGTCCTCTGGCCTCATGGCCGTCGGTTCACTAAACGACTGCACCGGCAGGCCACAATCAGCCTCAAGCCGAGCCAGCAGCCGGTTGAGGGCTGCCCAATCGGGGTGGGGGTAGATATAGCGCAACCCCACCGGCAGCAGCAGTACCTGCTCCGATCGCGCCGCCTTTTTCAGATCTTCTACCGCCCAAAAGGCGAGCTGAGCCGTGCCGGGTTCCAAATCGCTGATCACTTCGCCGTGGCCGTTGGTGGCACCCTCGGGGGCAATTGTCACCGGCAGCGGCGCATTCATCATCCGTTCGCGCACGGCCTTGAGGGCCTTGAGATCGAGCCGCCGACCCCGGTGCACCGGAATGCCCCCAATGGCAGCAAAAAACCAGCCCAGCCACCGCCCCGCCCACAGGGGCATGCCCCGGTCATACATAAAAAAGCTGTGCAGCGGGCGCTTGAGGCTAAAGCCTTTTTGCCGGGCGGCCCGAGGCACCAGCCGCGAAAACAGATACGACAGGCACAGCGGATCGTCCACTTGGCTGTGGCGAAAGGCCATCATCAGCCGAATTTTGCCGGTTTGAAACTGGTGAAAGCAATCTGCTAGCACCTCGGGGTTGTGGCAAGTCACCGGCCAAATGCCTGCTGGCAGCCAGGGTCGTAGCCGCAGCCGCAGCATCAGGGGCAGCACGATGTAGCATCCCTGCACAACCCAGGGCTTGTAGCGGGGGGGAATAAAGCCCAGGGGCGGCTGGGCGCGATTGAGCTGAGGCAACGGCAGACTCCGGAGCAGTAGGCGGGTTTTACCCTAGCCCACTGTAGGGCAGATCCTTCCCCCTGCGTTGGCTTTTGGCCAGTCTCTGACTATCGCAGCCTTGGCTTCCAAAACAGCAGCGTCCCTCTCCCAAAGGAGAAGGACGCTGCTACAGGACCACACAACCAGGGCATCCACCCGCGTGAGCTACCCCAAAAATAAAAGTGCCTGACCCCTGAAAGCCCCCTGGAGTCAGACACATTACCTGTAAGGACGCTTTCTCAAACAGACTAGCTCTCAGGTTCAAATGCCCCCAAGTGAGCCGCCGAGCTAACCCGTCTGCGTTCTTCAGAATTAAATTTATTCTCTTCGGTTTCGACCCTGGCGGCGTCCAGGGAATTACGTAACCTCGCCAACTTTCCCTAGATAGGGAGGAACGGGGTCGAGTGGTATTACCCAGGACGGCGGCAGCCCTGGTTGGCGAAGTAGGGCAGCAGCGCCCGCCGCTCTGGCCAGTGATAGACCACGTAGCGCAAGACCCAGGGGGCCGACACCAGCAGGCAGAGCACTCCCAGCCACCAGCTAGCGCGAAACTCCGCCAAGGTGTCAATGGTGTTGGCGGTGGGCTGGTTAGCCAGAAGGTCGATGCCTGAGGCGATCGCATTGTTAATAGCGTGGGCCGCCATGGGCACCAGCAGCGATCGCGTGCTCAGGTACAGCAGCGACATCACCACCCCAAACACAAATAGCCCAATCAAATTGGAGTGCAGCACCCCAAACAGCACCGAGGTTAGCACGATGGCTGGGCGAATGCCCCACTTTACCCCCCAGCGGTGCAGCAGCACGCCGCGAAAGATAAATTCTTCGGTAATGGGAGCCACCACCAGCACCGAAAACAGCATCAGCCCGTTGTAAAGACTCGGATCCGTCGCTTGTTCAGCCGACAGCAGCAGCGATTGCCGCAGCGTGGCCTCCACCAGCCCTGGGGCCACCACAGACAGACCCAGGTACGACACCTGAAACGCCCCCAGCGAAAACAGAAACACCCCCACTACCAGCCACAGCAGCTGCACCCAAGCCAGCTGGCTAGGCCAGGCACCCAGCAGCGCCGCCAGGTTGAGGGGCGATCGCCGAGCTGCCAGCAAAATCGACCCACACAAACCCAAGAAAATTAGGCTGTAGAGAATGGGTGCCAGAATTGGGTCGTCTCCCTCTAGGGGCAGCAGCTCTAGGGCACCCAGGGTGCCAAATACCAGAGCCAAGCTCATGGAAATAGCAAAAAATGCCACCACTACCAATCGGGCTTTAAGGGCCAGAAACGGATTGTTGTCACACGCTGCCATAGACCAAAACCCGTTCTAGAAACCGCAGATCAGCGCTATCAGCCCTCAAGCTACCCAATGTTGCAGTTGATCCGGTTTTTCCCGATTCAACCATGAATTGCTTAGGGAGCGCTATAACTGAGGCACTATGCCCTCGACCAAGGGCAGCAGGGCAGGGCTTAGCCCCAACTAAGGTTTCCTCCTTTGCCCCACCGCAAGGTGCTTATTAATGGTGACTGTTCTGCGCCTCCGGGTCAGCGCCTATAGTTATGGGGGCTGTCATTCTTGCTCCTGGGCCCCATGACCAACGCTTCGCCAGATTCCGGCGCAATTCCCGGCATCATTTTAGTGGCACCAGTGGCCGATAGCCCCCTGGGGCCTCTGGTGGAGTTGTTAGACGTGCTGCGAGCCGCGGGCTATGAGGTGCACCAGGCCAGTGGCGAAGACGACACCATTGCGGCGGCCGAGGCAACCCCCCCAGATCTAATTTTGCTAGCGCTAGAGCAGTTTGATACGGCCGCTATGCGGCTGTGCCACCGTCTCAAAAAGCGGCCTCTCACTCGCCAGGTAGCCATAGCCGTCATTGGTCAAGATCAGGCCCTGGCTCGACGGCTGCGAGCCTTTGAATTTGGCGTGGTCGACTACATAGACCAGGCGCTCTGGGTTGAAGAGGCCGCTGCCCGCATCAAAGTCCAGGTGGCCACCCACCGCATGCAGCGACGGTTGCGGCAGCAGGCTCAGCGGGCAGTATCAGCGGGCAGTGCCACCAATCTCTTGGCCGACCTGCAAAAGGCTCTGCGCCGCCAAGCCCAGCTTTTGCAGGCCCAAAACCTTCAGCTTCAGCAAGAAATGCAGGAGCGCGAACAGGCCCAACAGGCTCTGCGCCTAGAGCAGCAAAAGTCAGAACAGCTGTTGTTAAATATTTTGCCAAGGGCGGTGGTCGACAAACTCAAGCAGCTAGAGGGGTCGCTGGCCGAGCGCTTCGACGATGTCACTATTCTGTTTGCCGACATCGTTAACTTCACGCCCCTGGCCGCCCAGATTAGCCCCCTAGAGCTAGTTAACTGGCTCAATCAGATCTTCTCAACCTTCGATCGCCTGGCCGAGCAATACCAGCTGGAGAAAATCAAGACCATTGGCGATGCCTACATGGTGGTGGGGGGACTGCCCTTGCCCCGGCCCGATCATGCCGAAACCATCATGGAAATGGCTCTGGCTATGCAGGCGGCGGCCGCCCACTTCACCCGCAATGACGGGCAGAAGTTTGAGCTGCGCATTGGCATCAACACTGGGCCTGTAGTGGCCGGCGTAATTGGCATCAAAAAGTTTAGCTACGATCTCTGGGGCGATGCCGTCAATATCGCCAGCCGCATGGAGGCGCAGGGATCGCCGGGCAAAATTCAAATCACCGAGGCGACCCACCAGCGCCTCAAGCACCGCTACGCCTTCGAAGAAGTGGGTCAGGTAATGGTCAAAGGTCATGGCTATTTGACGACCTATCAATACAGCGGCCCAGGGCAAAAAGCTTGATAGACTGGGGAAGCTAAAATTCGGGCAGCTGGGCTAGCTATCCTGTAGACACAGAACGACCTTGCCCAGCACGATGCCCAATCACAGCCCCCGGGTCACACACGGTTAACTCACACCTCTACTCTATGGCGACATTTTTACTGGAAGTTGGCACCGAAGAACTGCCCGCCAGTTTCGTTAGCGATGCCCTCCACCAGTGGCAGACCCGAATTCCTGCCGAATTGGCAGAGCAAGCCTTAGCCCCCGAAGCGGTACGCTTCTACGGCACCCCCCGCCGCCTGGCGGTGATACTCGACGGCCTGCCGCTGCGCCAGCCCGATCGCCAGGAAGAGGTCAAAGGCCCGCCGGCTCAGGCGGCCTTTAAGGATGGTCAGCCGACCAAAGCTGCCGAGGGGTTTGCCAGGTCTAGGGGCGTAGATGTGTCTGCCCTAGAAGTGCGTGACACCGACAAGGGCTCGTTTGTGTTCGTCAATCAAGACATTCCGGGACGGGCTGCCACCGATATTCTGACTGAGCTGATTCCCCAGTGGATTTTGGGGCTGGAGGGCAAACGGTTTATGCGCTGGGGGGACGGCGACCTGCGGTTTCCGCGCCCGATTCGCTGGCTAGTGGCGCTGATGGACAGCGAGGTGCTGCCCATCACCCTCGAGAATGGGTCGCTGGTCTGTACGAGCGATCGCATCTCCCAGGGCCACCGCGTGCTGCACCCCGAGGCCATATCCCTGCGCTGCGCCCAAGACTACGTCGAGGCGCTACGCAACGCCTACGTCGAAATCGACCCCGCCGCCCGCCGTCTGCTGATCCAGCACCAGGTCGAGGAGACGGCCAAGACCCTGGGGGGCGTGCCGATGGTTTCTCCCGCCCTGCTCGACGAAGTCACCAACCTGGTGGAGTGGCCCACCGCCGTAGTGGGCAAGTTCGACACGGAATTTCTCGACCTGCCGCCGGAGGTTGCCATCATTGAAATGGAGAGCCACCAGCGCTACTTTCCGCTGAAGCAGAAAGCCGACGGTTTGGCGCTGATGCCCGTATTCATTACCATTTCCAACGGTGACCCCAGCAAAGACGCGATTATCGCCGAGGGCAACGCTCGGGTGATTCGCGCCCGCCTTTCAGATGGCAAGTTTTTCTTTGACGCCGATCGCGCCCAGCCCCTTGACGCCTTTGTCGCCAAGCTTGAAACCGTTACCTTTGAAGAACGGCTGGGGTCGATGGCCGCCAAGGTGAAGCGCATTGGCACCGTGGCCGACCACCTCTGCGACCAGCTCAACCTGGGGGCTCAGCCCCGTCAGCATATTCGCCGCGCCGCTTATCTGTGCAAGGCTGACCTGGTTACCCAAATGGTGGGCGAGTTCCCCGAACTCCAGGGGGTGATGGGGCAAAAATACGCCCTTCACAGCGGCGAGCCGGAGGCCGTAGCCACCGCCATCGTCGAGCATTATTTACCTAAGGGGGCGCAGGACAGTCTGCCCCAAACCCTAGCCGGTCAGGTGGTGGGCATTGCCGATCGCCTCGACACGTTGGTCGGCATTTTTAGCACTGGTCAGCTGCCGACGGGTTCCTCGGATCCTTTTGCCCTGCGACGGGCCGCCAACGCGGTGCTGAACATTATTTGGGCGGCGGGGCTACCCCTCAACCTGGCAAAACTCCTAGATACCGTTGTGCAGGACTTTGCTCAGGATCCAACCCTGGCGATCAAGGCCCCCGAGACGCTGCGCACCCAGCTCCACGACTTTTTCTTGCAGCGGGTGCAGACGCTGCTGCAAGACGAGCAGGGCATCGACTACGACCTGGTGAACGCGGTACTGAGCGATCGCGCCCTTAGCGATCCGCTGGATGTCAAGGATCGCGCCCTGTTCTTGCAGGCCATGCGCCGCAGCGGCCGCATGGACAAAGTCTACGAAACCGTAAATCGCGCCACCCGCCTGGCTGCCCAGGGCACCCTCGACACCAATGTGCTTGACCCCGAGGGCGTAATTGTCACGGCCAAGCTCGAGGCCAAGGCAGAGCAGGCCTTCTTTGCGGCGCTCAAAACCCTGGTGCCCCAGACCCAGGCTGCCCAAGCCAGCCACGACTACAATCAGCTGGTGGCGGGCCTAGAGCAGGTGGCCCCGGTGGTCAGCGGCTTCTTTGACGGTCCTGACAGCGTACTGGTAATGGCCGACGAGCCAGCGGTGCGGCAAAACCGCCTCAACCTGCTGGGGCTGCTGCGCAACCACGCCCTAGTGCTGGGCGACTTTGGCGCCATCGTTAAGGGATAGCGATGCCATGAAAAATGCCCATGTGATTGGTTTGGGTAAGTCAGGGGTAGCAGCGGCTCGGCTGCTGCACCGGGACGGCTGGCAGGTGGTACTGAGCGATCGCGGCTCCAGCCCATCCCTAGTCACTCAGCAGGAGGCTCTGCGTCAGGACGGCATTACTGTGCTGCTCGGCTACAGCTTTGTGCCCGATAGCCGCACCAACCTGCTGGTGGTTAGTCCCGGTGTTCCCTGGGATAGCCCCGCTCTGGTGGCCGCCCGCGAGAACGGTCTAGAAGTGATTGGCGAAACCGAGCTAGCCTGGCGGTTTTTGCAAGATCGCCCCTGGGTCGGCATTACCGGCACCAACGGCAAAACTACCACCACGGCCCTCACCGCCGCCATCTTCCAGGCCGCTGGGCTCAACGCGCCCGCCTGCGGCAACATTGGCTACGCTGCCTGCGAACTGGCCCTAGAGCCAACGGTGCCCGACTGGGTGATCGCCGAGCTGAGCAGCTATCAGATCGAGGCCTCAGCCACTCTGGCTCCGCAGATTGGCCTGTGGACTACGCTCACCCCCGACCACCTCCAGCGCCACCGCACCGTTGAGAACTACGCCCAGATCAAGGCCACGCTGATGCACCGCTCAGAACTGGCGGTGTTTAACGGCGACGACCCCTACCTGCGCCAGCACATGCCAGAGGCGTTTTCCTCGGCCTATTGGACTAGCGTGGCGGGGAAGCGGGCGATTGCTCCGCTGCGGCCCTGCGCCTATATCGAAGACGGCTGGGTGAAGTTCGAAGGCATCCCCATTGTGCGGGCCGATGCGTTGCGAATGGTGGGCGACCACAACCAACAAAACTTGCTGCTGGCGGTCACGGCGGCCTGTTTGGCAGAGCTGGATGCGGAGGCGATCGCCGCCGGAGTGACCGCCTTCCCTGGCGTACCCCATCGCTTAGAGCACATCTGCACCTGGCAGGGGATTGATTTCATCAATGACTCAAAGGCGACTAACTACGATGCGGCTGAGGTGGGGCTGCGATCGGTAGAGGCCCCAGCCGTGCTGATTGCCGGTGGCGAAGCCAAGGAAGGCGACGACACCGCCTGGGTGCAGCGCATTCACGAACGGGCCGCCACCGTGTTGCTGATTGGCGAGGCCGCCCCCCAGTTCGCCCAGCGGCTAGAAACCGCAGGGTATCGCAACTACACCATCGTCGAAACCATGGAGCGAGCGGTGGAGCGGGGCGCTGAGGCCGCCCCATCCCTGGGAGCCTCAGTCGTGCTGCTTTCCCCCGCCTGCGCTAGTTTTGACCAATATCCTAACTTCGAGCAGCGGGGCGAACACTTCCGCCGGCTCTGCCAGGAGCGATTTTCATAAGGCCTTAAACGTCGAGTTGGACTAAGGAAATATTCAAAAGCTGGAACAATTGTTGTTAAAGTTTGCAGTTTGAAAATTTCTAAACTTTATATCCTGCAAACCTTTTTGCTGGTCTAAACCTGACTATTCAGGTATAAATTGGAGCAGATGGTGCCTAACTCTGCCCTTCAAACCATTTGATCCAGGGCAATCGTTTCCCAAGTCAGTTCCTGATCTACCTTCATCCGCCTGACTCAGTCTCTCCTATGCCCTATGGACAACTCGTTTGATTCTGCTGAATTCTCCGCAGTGCCCTCCCCTACTGTGGGTGCCGGAGAAGGACGTTCTGCTCAACGGCCGGTTTCGTTTACCATCGGTATCAGCAGAGCCGCTAGCGCTGATACCCCTGCTAGCGGCTCTGATCCCGAGCCGGTGCTCCAGGCTATGAATGCCCCGGCTCACCTGGCTCCCTTTCCAGTGCAGGCTCAGCTGTCGCATTTGCCTCTGCTTCCGCGCCGCAAGTCGCCAACCTTTAGTCGCCACCGCCACGACGCCAACCCAGCTCTGGCGGTCAAGGTGCTACAAGACATTCAAATGGCAGTAGAAGCCTGGCACCAAGACTTAAAACAGACAGTGCATCGCATTCAGGCGCTCTACATGGAAGGGCCGATTGTTGATGGTTGGCTCGAGACCGTGGACGAGTACCTTGGCCAAGCCGCTGCCCTCGATGCTGCCCTGCTGCGCCACGGCGACCCCCAAGCCCTCTCCAGCTACGTTGAGCAGCTATGCCAATCACTAGAGTCGCCCCAAGAGCAGCCCGCCCCTGCTGGCACCGATCTGGGGCGTCCCGGCTATCGTCTGTGCAGCCTCGACTCTGACGGTCGGGTGCAGTACTTTCCCTGCCCGCCTGAGCAGTTGTCTACGATTAGTTTGGCCATTGCCCGCCACCAAAAGCTGCGCCAGCTACTCGACCACAAGCAATTTTTAGAAGCCAAGCTTAAGCGCACGGTGGATATTATGACCACCAGCCGCGACACCCTAGGAATTGCGCCAACTTATAGCTCGGAGACGGGGGAAGAGTAGGGAGTAGATGGGTGGATGGGTGGCTAGCCAGAGACCTAGTAAACTACCAATCTAAAGATGCACCCTAATACTAATAAGGGTGAGCGATTGAAGGTTCATGGCAGGCCATGAACCGTACACCTTAAACCCTGAACCCTAAAATGCTTCTGTCACAGTCAGTTTGTCAAGCACAAGCTACCATCCCCAGGTGCCGGGGTCCCCTTTGAATGGGCCAACAATCTCTGAGGTAATCCAGCCACCGTAAAAGTCACCGGGCTGGGACTGCACCAGCTCATCATCCACGTAGCAGGCTTCCATGCGGCTGGGGTAGACAGCGATGTAGTTGGCAATGCTCTCAAACGCCTCCGTAGGCTGAGGATAGGCCCAGGCAACCTGCTCGGCAACTCGTTCACCCACCGCTATCGTAAAATACACCGCTGCCCCTTTCCACTCGCAGATTGTTGAGCGGGGCACGGGCTGAAAATACTGCATCTGCACATCCTCGGGGGGAATGTAGTAGGTCGGCGGATGGCTAGTCTCTAGCACCCGCTTGGTGCGCCGCGAATCGGCAATCACCACGCCGTTAAACACCACACGAATATGCCGAGTCGAGTCTTCTAACCGGGGTGGACGCGGATAATCCCAGACAGATTCTTGACCGGGGCCAGGAGTGATGCGGTTGGGGAGAGAGAACATAGGTGGATGGGTAGGGGGTAGGAGGGTAAGGGAGCTGGACTTGAATTAGATTTATTAGCGTCCAATTATCTAAAGCATAAACTTCACATCCATCCACTCCCTACCCATCCACCCCCTACCCATCCACCCCTCACTGCCCCTGCCACTGCTGAATCTCCTGCTGAGCCTGGTCGTAGGCGCTGGTGCCGGGGGGCACTAGGCCAGCGGCGGAGATAGCACTAGGGATCTGGCCAGAGGCAGCGCGGGCGCGGGCGATCGCTAAAATATCTCGGCTCCACTGGTCGATGCGCTCCTGAGCGATCGCCGATTCAGGGTAGTCGGGGGGAATTTGCTGCGCGATCGCGATCGCCGACTGAAACGAGGTGGCCTGGTCGGGCTGAAGTAAGCTCTGGGCCTCTTGCAACAGCTGCCGATTGACTCGGCTCTGTTCCCACTTTTGAATTTGGGCCTGGGCCTGCCCCCAGGTTTCGCCCTGATCTTCGGGCACCAAGCGGGCGGCCGAAATGGCTGCATCTAAATCACCGGCAGCGGCTCGGCCTTCAGCCAGGTCTAAAATCACCAAACTCCAGCGCTCAATATCGGCCTGGGCCTGGTCGAAGGCTGGATCCCCGACGGGCACTTGCCGAGCCTGCTCAATAGCATCGTTAAAGAGGGAAGCCGAAACTGGCTCAATTAGGCGGCGGGCCTGGTTGAGGGCGGCCCCCCCCGACAGCTCAGCGTTGGTATAGCCCATTTCAGCTTGGTTAACCAGGGCTTCGTAGTCTTCGGGGCGCTCGCCTTCAGGAATTTGGGTTAACCAGCTCAGCGCCTCGCCAAACTGACGCTGGTCAAGGGCCGCTCTAGCTCGCGCTAGGGCCTCGGCACCGCTCGCAGCTGCTCCTGGAAATAGGGGTTCCCCAACCGTCTCAGCAGCAGGATCGAGAGCTTCCCCCCCGGCAGAGGGGACGACGGACGGCGCAGTGGCATCAGGGTCAGCTCCCCCCACAAAGCTGTCTTGGTTGCGCCACAGCACACCGAGCAGCAGCAGCCCCGCCGCCGCTAAAAGTCCCCAGCGCTGCCAGGGCACCAGGCTCGGGGCAGCAGGCTGACTTGGAGCAGGTGACTTCGTGACCTCAAGCAGAACTCCTGGCGGCAGCTCCGGATCTAACGGCTTGGTCGGTGGCCAAGGCTTAGCAAACTCGTTGTTGGGTGGCTCTACAGGCACCGGAGCTGGATAAGCCGGCCAGTTTGGGCTCGACTCCACCGGCAGGGAGAGGCCTAGCTCGGGCTGAGGTTCTGGCAGAATCTCAGGCTGGGGCATCACACCAACGGGCATTTGGCCTACTAGGCTGGGGGGCACGAGCATGGCGTACTGCTGGCCAGAGGGCACCACTGCCACGGGGTTTTGCACGGGCCGCCAGTGGTGTTGGCACAGCTCAGGCACGCGATCGCGCAGGTAATCTACCAATTGCGCTAGGGTCAAACAGCCGTGAAACCGCATTCCTTCGATCAAGGCTTCGGTAAACAGCCCGTGGCGCACCGCCAACGTCTCCTGAGAAAACTGGTTCGGTTGGCAGGAGAGAACCAAGGGAATCTCTTGCTGTTGAGCCAGAGCCAAAGTTTGATCGCCCAGATTGCCCCCTCCGGGAGCAGGACTGAGAGCGCTCTGGGGTCGGTTCATGTCGAGCATGACAATCGACTGGCGCTGTTTACCCTGGGCTAAGCGATCGAGCAGAGTTTCTACCAAAATGCCGGTTTGTTCAATGCGATTGGGGTCAGCATCGATGGGCAGCAGGTAATCCTTTCCCTGCCATTGCACCCCGTAGCCGCTAAAGAAAAACCACACCGTATCTTCAGGACCGGCGCGATCGCAGCTCTGAGCCAGCCGTTGCAGCAGCACCTCGCGGGTCGGTGCGGCAGCCCCCTCATAGATCACCGCAGAAATATCCGTCAGTAGCGAGCAATACTGGGCCGGCAACCCCACCTCGGCCACCAAAAAGTCTCGCAGTTCGAGGGCGTCAAACTGGGCATACATTAGGGGCTGAAGCGATTGATATTGGTTGATGCCAACAATAACGGGCCAGTGGCTTGCCATGCCTTTTGAATGCCTCTCGTACTGTAGAGTTGAGGGATAAAATTCCCCTGCCATAGTAGCGCCTGCCTGGCCAAACGGAAGCTCTGACCAGCAACACCAGACGGCGACAATTCTTAATTGACGATTGGCGGCTCGATCGCTAGAGTTAAAGCACTTTTTGGGCATCCTGCGAGGATGTGTGGAGCAAGTAGGCTATGAAATTGATGTCTCGTTTAACCAAGCGCAATGGGACTGAGTACCAGGCACAGCCCCGCCCTGCATCTCTTTGGATACGCCTCACCCTGGCTGCGCTGATGGGCTTCGGAGGCGTGGCTCTGCCGTCCCTCGTCACTCCGCCCGTGGCCGAGGCCTATACTTCACGAGTCAACCTCTATCTGGTGCGCGAACAGGGCGAAAGCTTTGAAACCCTGGTACAGCGCTCAGAAATCATTGCTCGAGCCGCCATTCAGCGCAGCTTCGACGCCGATGTGCTGATGACCGACGTTATTGTCACCGTCATTGGCGACAACCAAGGCATCACTGTCCCCATTCTCACGGTGCCAGTGAGCCGCAGCGAGTGGCAGCTCCGACCCGATGTACCCGAGTGGGCCAATTACTTTGAAGCGGCTAGAGCCCTAGTCGGCGATGCCGATGCGATCGATCAACCTTAGATTTGATTTTAGGTGTGGTTGCGATTTCGCAGGGCTAGATAAAAAATAAAATTGCATAGAATAGCCCACTTGCCCTATGCTTGAAAGGTTGTGAAGTCTTAAAGTATTGCTGTCATGGCGGTTCCCAAGAAGAAAACCTCCAAACAAAAGCGTGACCAGCGTCGCGCTACCTGGAAGCGCACTGCAGCGCTTCAGGCTAAGAAAGCTATGTCTCTGGGCAAGTCTGTGCTCAGTGGGCGGTCTACTAGCTTTGTATATCCCACCGATGATGAGGAAGACGACGAAGAGTAGAGTATTGGGGCAATGTTCACTGGCCCTAGCGGATTTGCGTCGTCTGTATTCAGCAACCGAATACTACATTTTGTAAGCAGGATAGAGCGTCTATCCTGCTTTTTAAGTTAGCTTGGCGGCAGCTTATTCCATTCTGCCACTACCATGAACCAGCTCGACTCCAATCCAGAATCGCGCATGTGGGCTATGCTTGCTCACCTCAGCGCTTTGTCTGGCTTTGTTATTCCCTTCGGCAATATTATTGGGCCTCTCGTCATTTGGCTGGTCAAGCGCGACGAAATGTCCTTTGTCGACGACCAGGCCAAGGAAGCACTCAACTTCAACATATCTATGGCCATCTACGGGCTGATATCAGCGGTGCTAATTGTTATCGCTGTTGGATTCTTAATGCTGGCAGTATTAGGCATAGCTTGGCTAGTGCTGTCGATTCTAGCAGCGGTTAAGGCCAACGAAGGGACAGCCTATCGCTATCCCCTAACGCTGCGGTTAATAAAGTAGAACGCTAGATAAACGGACGCGTCTCTGGGACGAGGGGCGATCGCGGTGCCACCTTAGGCCCCTCACTACGGGGCGACTCCACCGGCTCGTCGGGTTTGGCCTCTGAGGTATCTGCCTCAGGGGCCTTTTCGATATTGGGCGAGTTAGGCTCTGTCTGTTCCTCACCTAGAGAAGGATCGGTGTAGGATTCAGGTTCAACCACCTCGGGTCGTATCCTAGGTAGCTCAGGGGCTGCATCAGGCTCTGGGGCAGCCAATCTATCTGGCACAGGCGTAGTTTGGGGCAGGTTGCCGAAGGTATCTTCTGGGGTAGTGTTTGGGGCTGGCGTAACGGGTGCGGGTGCCGCTGGCTGGCTGGTCTGGTCGCGCCACTGCTTAAAACGATTGAGCAACCCTTTGGAACTAGGTTCTGGAGTAGATTCTGGGGTTGCAGGGGGAACTGGGCGCACGGGTATAGGCTCGGGCTTCACTTGAGGAGGAGACAGCACAGGGGGAATTTCTATGACTGCCGGTGGCACCATATCCTCAATGGCATCCTTTGACTCAGGTGCAATCGAGGCAGGGGCTTCGACAGCAGAGCGATCGGGCTCAAGGGCGTCCTCCTGGGCATCTGGAGCAGCACCATTGTCTTCCGGCATGAGTTGATCGTCCTTAGCCGACTCCGACTCTATTGATTTCTCTGGCAGAAGAGATGGAGTGAGTGGGGTCTCGTCTTCAGGTTCAGCTGGGGAAATGCCCTGGGCATCTGGAGCAGTTGATTCAGACTCGGGTTGCTCCTGGGTATTTTCGGGTTGGGATGGCTCTGGGGCAGCGTCTGGTTGAGTAATCTCAGGCTCAGGAGCATTCTGCTCTGGCGTTTCTACCCTAGCGGGAGGTTGAGGTTCTAGTTCTGGAGTCTCGGCTGGCGGCTCAGGGGCCGGGGGTACGTAGGTGAGGTCAATAATTCCTGCTACGTCGTTTAGGCCCAGTTCACCGCGCACCAAGCGAGAGAGGGTATCGCTGCCACCGGGCTGGTAGTCGATGATGCGCACGGTGTTATTAAAGCGGTTGTCGATGGGGTTGCCGCTTTCGTCAATCAGTTCGAGCTGCACCCAGTTGCGCCCCGGCTTAAAGCCCTTGAGCCAGATGGGCTGCCACTGGTCAAACACAAAGCTTTGGTCGTTGACGGTGCAGCGAATGCGCCAGTCGTGCAGGTCATCGTTGGCCTCAGCCTGGGCACTCATGTGCAGGGGCGCATTGGTGAGATAAAAGTCGAGCATGATCGGCTCGGCCCCGTAGGTCGTCTGGGGACGGCTGTAGGTGAGCAGGGGGGCCTTAGCGTTAAGCTCGTTTTGGGGTGTAGGGGCTACCACGTGGAATGTACGCTGGTCGAAGGCTCCCTGGTTTTTGAAGCTTTCGTGCCAGGGGCGTGAGGCAAACACGCGCAGGGTGTGGGTGCCGGGGGAGAGCCCGTCAAAGGTAATGGGTTCTGCCAGGTCGTAGACAGCTGTGTAGGGCTCGTTGTCCAGGAACAGATGCAGGTGGGGACCGAGCTGGTAGGCATCGTCTTTGAACAGCGGCAGACCGCGCACCTGGAGCCGCACCGAGACGCTGGTGTCGTCTAGCACTTCGCCGGGGCGGGGGCTAAGAATGCGCACCTGGGGCGTGTAGGCGTCGATAATTTGCTTGAGGGTCTCTAGGGTTTCGGGGGGGGAGACCTCGGCAATTTGCCCAGTGAGACGGTTGGATTGGGGGGTAGGCTCTGACAGCAGTTCAGTGGGCTGCACAGGTTTGGCGCAGCTGGCCAGAAAGATCAGCGCGATCGCACAGAGGGCCACAACCCGCCGTCCTAGTCCCATGACCTTGCGGATGAACCCTTGTGTCGTGCCCATGCTGCTGTTCTCTACGTCTTTACAACCAATACCATAGGCCACTTTAGGGTCTTTACAGCAATCGCCACACAGCTTTTTGCTAGCGTGGGAGAGCTGAGCTAGACTGGCTCGATGATATCTGTCAAACGACCGGGGGAGGGTTGTCAGACATGCGGACGAAGCAGGCTGTTGTACTGGCGCTATCACTATTGATCGGTCTCTCGGCGGGGGCCGCCGCTGCCACCGCTTTCTACTGGAACCGGGCCACGGCACTGCCGACCTGGTACAGCACCAGCGGTACCGATACGGCCGTGGCCGATGTCAGCACCAGCAGCGGTAACCTGCTGGAGAGCAAGCTGGCCAGTGGCCAGGGGGTGCGCTATGGCGACAACAATCGAGTTGAAATTTCTCTCACCGAGGCGGAATTGACCCAGCTACTGGCCGAGGGCATAGCCCAGACTCCCGAAGTGGCACAGTTTTTGCCCGAGGCAGATAGCCTAAATGCCACCATTCGCGGCGATCGCGTCGCCGGCGGCATTGTCGTCAACCCCGCCGACCTGCCCACCCAATCGCTGCCGCCCCAAGCTCAGCAAGCCCTAGAGACGGCCCTGAGTAGCATGCCTATGCTGGGCGATCGCCCCCTCTACATAGGCATCGAAGGCAGCCCTCGCGTAGACAACGGCCGTCTGGTGCTAGGCAACGACACCCGCGTTCAAATCGGCCGGGTCAATCTATCGCTGGAGGATGTAGCCCGGCTTACCGGCCTCGACCCAGCCCAAATCACCGAGCGCATTAACCTCGCCCTACCCCAGGCCGGGCTCACCCTCGACGGCCTAAAATTTGTCAACGGCGAGGCCGTGCTGCGCGGTGCTACCCAAAACTAAAGCCGTCTAAACTGCCGAACCGGCTGTTACCAACGCCTCTAGCCGAGCCACTAGATCATCCTTTGAGATGACGCCTTCGACGGTGTCAACCCGCTCCCCATTCTGAAAGAAGATCAGGGTGGGGATGGCCATCACATGGTACTGGAGGGCCAGGGCATCTTCTTCGTCGACGTTGAGCTTGGCGACCTTGGCCCGACCGGCAAAGGTTTCGGCCAGCTCTTCCACGATCGGGTTCATAATGCGGCAGGGGCCACACCAGGCAGCCCAAAAGTCGACCAGCACCGGCATATCGCTTTGCATCACCTCGGCCTCAAAGTTGTCGGCGGTCAGGGTGAGGTAGGTTGCATCGTCAGCCATTTGAATCTCTCCTTCTCTGCGTCGTTTTAGGTCTGCGTTGGAATTTTATGGGTGTAAAAAACTATCCAGCCCTCATTTTCTACGGTACTGCAAAGCCAAGGCGATGGGGTCATGACCAGCCAACTTAGCGCCCTTGGGAGCAGGGGGCCGCTACCCAGCTCAGGCTGCGCTGCCACAGGGCGACGAGCTGAGACTCTAGTTGGGAGCCAAGTTCGGCCACCAAAATACCTTCGGCGCTGGCGGCATTGTCAGTCAGCCAAGTGCCCCGCAGGGTGACCTCGAGCCAGTCAATGTCGCAGGGGGCGACGTCGATCGCCCCCTGACTTCCACCTTTAAGTGCAGCAATTCCCGGCAGGTCGGCGGGCAGGGCAAAGGCCCCATAGCCCGGCTGCACCACCAGGGGCTGTCCGGCCCGCAGGGCCACCAGGCTGCGTTGGGTCACCATTGCTTCTACGGTGAGGTCTAAATGCTCAATCAATAAATCTGCATCGGAATAAGTTAGCTTCAACATGATCCCTCATGTCCTAATACTTGTGAACTAGTTTCGTCGCTTAAGTTTGTTGTGTCGAAGCGGCAGCGGCCCTAAAACGGAGGCCTAGCCAAGGCAATCGCACGGTGGATCACGGGCGCCACAGACAGCCTTGATCAGCCAGATCGTGGGTGAATACCGATGCGAACCTCTGGCTTTCGGAAAGGCCAAGGTTGGCAATACTGCTGCAAACCCAAATTTGGAGCCCGATCGAAACGGAATTAGCTGAGAACAGCCATCCCCAGGCGCTGGGCCGGATCGGGGGTCAGGTTAATGCTGAAACACAGAATGCTGGGAGAAATAGTGGGGATAGGGCCAGCCCATGCGATCGCCCCAAGTGAGGCATTGCATTAGCACTAGAGATAGCCGGAACCACAGAGAGCAATCTCCCCAGAGGCAATCGCCCCCTAAGGCGTCCCCTTTAGATAGATCGCTCCTGTCAGAATCGCCTAGGGCTAACCCACCCATAGGGCGCAGTCGGCTAATCAGGCCACTAAAATACCCATCGAACCCCGCCACAATGCCCAGCTGGCCAGCATCGCCCGTGGTGACGGCGATATTCATTGCGGTGCCAGTAGACAAAATCCGTAACATAGCGGAGTTCCTCAAGCGTAAAACAGCAAGGCTTAGGAAGGCATGAGGGTATCTGTGAACTCAAGCCCGCTCGCTGAGCGAAGAGGCTTGACGGATACGCTCTAATGACGTTAATACTACACGTGTAATACAAACGTGTCTAGTCTGTCTAAACTGTTAGTAGTGATAACGGCTAGTTTGAGACAGCCACAGTTAGCTAGTGATCACAACAGCTAAGTTGTGACGCATTCCAGAAAAAGTCTTTTATGTTCCCTTTGGAGGTGTGCCCGCTAATGCCAACCCTAACTCGCGTCTCGACCACTGATATGGAAGTTACCAGCATTCGCCTAGAGCGATCGCTGAAAGAAAAACTCAAAGCCCTGGCCGGTAACCGGGGGTATCAGGCGTTGATTCGCGACATTCTTTGGCAGTACGTGGAGCAAGGGCCGAGCGAATGTACAACCCAGGTACAGCCTGAGGACATTTGCGCCAGCTTTGAAGCGGTGGCTGAGCGCGAACAGGTGTGTGCCCTAACTGGCAATCCCATTCTCGCCAACCAGCCCATGCGGCTGGGGCTGACCGCTCAAGGCCGTCTTGTGCCCCTGTGTGTGGAGTGACCTAGGGCGGAGAGCGGCAGGGTGAAGGAACAAAGTTTTCCGAGGGGGGTTAATTCTGACAGAATAGAGAACGGTCTATTCTAGTAATTTGCCCAATGACACCCTCTACCGCCACCACTCGACACCACCAGCAGGTGCTGACCCTGCGATCGCGGGGCAAATCTCTCCAGCGGTTTACGGCTGAAGTCGAGCAGGTGGTGCAGGCCTCGGGGGTCGAGACCGGGCTGTGTACGGTGTTTTTGCGCCACACCTCCGCCAGCTTGATTATTCAAGAAAACGCTGACCCCGACGTGCTGGTAGATTTGGAGAATTTCTTGGCCCAGCTGGTGCCCGAGGGCAACCACTACATCCACAGCACCGAAGGACCTGACGACATGCCGGCTCACATTCGCACGGTGCTAACCCACACCAGCGAAACTATTCCGGTGGTGCAGGGGCGGCTGGGTCTGGGCACCTGGCAGGGACTTTACCTGTGGGAGCACCGAACGCGCGGGTCAAACCGCGAGGTGATCGTCCATGTCACAGGCTACTAGCATGGTCGACACCTTTGACCCGATCGGCTACAGCGCTATCCCCACCCCGCCGGAGGGGTTTAAGTCTGGATTTGTGGGCATTGTGGGCCGTCCCAACGTGGGCAAATCGACGTTGATGAATGCTCTGGTGGGGCAAAAAGTAGCTATTACCTCCCCCACCGCCCAAACCACTCGCAACCGCCTGCGGGGCATCCTCTCTAACGATCAGGCCCAGATTATTTTTGTCGATACCCCCGGCATTCACAAACCCCACCACGAGCTGGGCAAAATTTTGGTGAAAAACGCCCGCATGGCCATCGACTCGGTGGATACCACCCTGTTTGTGGTTGATGGCAGCGTAGATGCCGGGCGCGGCGACCAGTTTGTGGCCGAACTGCTGGCCCACACCAGTGGCCCGGTGATTTTGGGCATGAACAAAGTTGACCAGCAGCCCGAGGAGACGGAGGCGATCGCCGCCCTCGACGCCAGCTACCAGCGGATGGCTGACGCCCACGACTGGCCGCTGGTCAAATTCTCGGCTCTGCACGAAACCAGCCTCGACACCCTGCTCGCCACGCTGATCGACCAGCTCGACCCCGGCCCCTACTACTACCCGCCCAATCTGGTCACCGACCAACCCGAGCGATTCATTATGGGTGAACTCATCCGCGAGCAGATTTTGCTGAATACGCGGGAAGAGGTGCCGCACTCGGTGGCGATCGCCGTTGATCGGGTCGAAGAAGACACCAACATCACCCGTATTCTCGCCACTATCCACGTCGAGCGTGATTCGCAAAAGGGCATTTTGATCGGCAAAAAGGGCAGCATGCTGAAGGTGATTGGCTCCGATGCCCGCCAGCAAATTCAAAAGCTGGTGATGGGTCAGGTCTACCTGGAGCTGTTTGTTAAAGTGGTGCCCAAATGGCGACAGTCCCGCAGCCGCCTCGAAGACTTCGGCTACCGAGTTGAAGATTAAAGCTGAACCGCCCTTAAGGAATGGCTTCTACCACCAGCTCTAGGTAACCTGTGACCGGATCGGGTTGGCGAAAGAAGCGTAGGTGGGGCAGATCGGCGATCGCAATCTCCGCCGTCGTGCGAATCAAGCAGCCCGGCATGATGTGACCACCGTAGACGTTGCCTTGGACATCGGCGATCGCCCCATGCAGATGCATTCCATGCCGCGACAGCGTCCCGCTGATGGAAATCAGCTCCAGCGGGCCATTGATTACCGTGGCCTCTGGGGCAGCCGCAAACCGCAGAGATGCCTGGGTCAAACTGCCCAACGCTGTTAGAATAATTCCAGCTTCCAGCACTTGGTTCTGGGCAAAGGTTTGCAGCTCTTGCTTGAGATCTTGGCCTGGGGTAAGGCGCAGGCAGAAGGTTTCCATAAAACGATAACGATGAGGAGGGTGAGGACGTTGGGGGAGATAGGGAAGAGAATTTAGCACACTTCTTCTTCATCCTCCTTATCTCCCTCATCTTTTCAACCCTGGGCCGTCACCTCATCATCCCGCTCTGGCTGAGTCGGACGGGCCTCAAAGGCAGGGCATACCCCCTCGGGGCTCACCTGTAGCCCATAGAGGGGAGAATCGCCGCCGTGGCAACGACCTTCTCGCTGATAGCGACAGGTTTGACAGCTGGGCGGTTGCCAGGGGGCATCGCCACTCGTTACAGTGCGCAGCAGGTCGCGCTGGGTTAGCCCTTTGATCACCAAATCGTTGCCCTGCCAGCGGGCCTGCACTAGGCCAGTATCGGCTAGGGCCGTCCAGCGAGGGTCGTTGGTCAGGTCTTCGGGCAGCAGCAGCAGGACGCTGTCGTCAACCTGGGTAATTTCGCCCTCAAAGACTGGGTCGGGGGCGGCAGGCTGAATGAAGCGATCGCCAATCGGAAATTCCACCTCCTTGCCGGCGGAGGGCAGGTGGAGCTGGTAGCGGGTTTGCAGTTCTTCTAGCCCAGCCAGATCGGCTAGGTGGGTGGGGTTGCCGTGGACAAAGGCCACGTGCTGGGGCCTGAGGTTATGGATCAGCTGGGTGGTGCCGACGCGATCGCTGTGGGTGGTGAGCTGGTAAGTATCGAGCTGCACCCGCTCCGACTCTAGCTCAGCGGCCAGGGTTTGCAGCCAGCCCAGGGTGGCCCCAGCGGTACTGGGCGTACCCAACACTGTATCGGCAACGGCGGTGGCAAACGAGTCGGGCAGCAACACAGTCCAGGGCTGGGCCGAGGCGAGGCAGTAGTCGCTGAGATCGGCTTCACGGTGGGCGATCACAATGCAGGGGGCACAAGAAGAATCGCCCTGGGGGTGCCCATCTATGCCTAAGCGGCGCACGCGAGGCAAAATGCGCTCGTCCCAAAATAGCGGCTGGTGACGGGCGAAGTTCTGCACGCTGCTGGGGAATGCAGGCATTAGCTCCAGATACAAGTCGCAGCCTGCCGCCACGGTTTCATCGACCCAGACGGTGATATCTTGCCCGGTGAACTGGTAATGGCTGCGCAACAGCATCACCAGCTCCTGCCCAATGCCCAGGGTTGGCGTGGGCAGCAGCACCGATCGCCCCTGCTGCACCAGACTATGGAGCGTGCTGGCCAACAAATTTTCCTGCTGGCGGCGGTGGGGATGGCGGGCAGACCCAGAACTACCTTCGATGATCAGCACATCTGGCTTGAGGCCCCGCAGCGCCTCTAGGGGCAACCCATCCACCAGACGCGAATTGGACATAAAAAAATCGCCCGTGAAAAACACCGTGTAGGGGCGCTGGGGCGCGTGATAGGTGAATAGGGCACAGGCGGCTCCCGGCAGATGCCCGGCGGGCCAGATTTGCACGGTGAGATCATCGGCTAGGCTGATGGGAGTTTGCCAGGGCAATGCCTGGCACAAGTGAGGTGGCACGTCTTCCCCCAGCCAGTTCAGCGGCAGCAGTTGGGCCGTGACCTCACTACCGTAGATGGGCACCTGGGGAAATTGCTGACTAAACTCCCACACCCCGCGAGCATGGTCGCTGTGAGCGTGGCTGCAAAAGAGCAGGTCGGCAGAGGCGATGCAATTCGCAGAGCGTTCGGAAACCGACTCAGAAGGAGTATCCGTTCCAGAATCGCCCGCCGCCGTCAAAACTGACAGATCCCGCAGGCCGCAGTCGAGCACGATGCGCCGTGGCCCCATGCGCAGCTCTAGGCACAGCCCTTCTTGGCCGTGACCCGTACCAAACGGAAAGCAGACCAGATTACTCACGGAATGGCGAACACCCTAACGGCGGCACAGCAAAGCCGATGAACAGGCCAATATGCTGAGTGAGCCTAGTGGGCTGAACCGTTGCCGTGGTAGTCGTCGGTGTCGTAGAAGCCGTTTTTGGTGCCAAAGAAGAGGGTGGCAACCACAAACAATCCGGTGAGCACAGCCAGTACAAGTTTGATATCCATAGGAGCAGTAGGGATGATAGAAAGGTCGGTGTTATCGGAGCCTTGGTTTTGAGTCATCTTAACAAGCCTGCCTCAGAGGACAATATAAAGCTTTGTAATCAGTCTGCGCCCATTACCCCAACTTGGCTAGGGCGATCGTCTTTAGAAGTGGCACCAGACCTGTTGGGCTGCCGCCTGGTGCGCCGCTGGGCCGATGGTCGCCAGCTCAGCGCCACCATTGTCGAAACCGAGGCCTATACCGAGGGCGACCCGGCCTGTCACGCCTACCGTCGCGAAACGGTCCGCAATCGAGTTATGTTTGGCCCGCCAGGCTACAGCTATGTGTATCTGATCTACGGTATCTACCACTGCTTTAACGTAGTCACCGATCGCGATCGCATCCCCAGCGCTGTTTTAATTCGCGCCGTCGAACTCGACACCATTCCACCGTGGCTAGTCGGGTATCGGACAGAGAAACTCGCTCGCTGGGGGGCTGGTCCTGGCAAGCTTTGCCTCTTGCTGGATATCAATCGCACCCTCACCGATCTGCCCCTAACTCCGGCCACCGGTCTCTGGCTAGAGCATCGGGATATTGACTGGCAGCAGCGGGTGGTAGCAGGCGCGATCGCCATTACCCAAACCACCCGCATCGGCCTCACTCAGGGGGCCGATCTGCCCTGGCGCTGGTACGTCAGCGACTCTAAGGCCGTATCGAAGCGGTAGGAAGTCCTAGGGTAAGAATCGGGGTTCCAGCGGATTCTCTGGCTCTAAGGATCAAGGATTCAATATCGTGGGATAGCCGTCTCGGCTGTCCACAGTCAGGCAGGATGCCTACCCTACAAAACGTGATTTTAATCAAATCCTTAATTCCTCAGCCAAACCTGGGCAGAGCCCCAGTTTCTCATCCGAGGGACTTCTGGTAGGTCACAGAGCGTCTTTTAGTGTAGAACCCGACGGATTCGTAGAGGCTTTGGGCCTGGTTGGGGTTTTGGGTGTCTACACCCAGCAGAGCCGTTTCCATGCCCGCTGCCCAGAGCCGATGCAGCCCTTGCAGCAGCATCGCTCGCGCCAATCCCTGCCGACGATAGCCTCGCCGGGTGCCCAATACCGTGATCCAGCCTTCTTTGCGGTTTTTTAGGGCATTCTCCTCGTGGTTAATGTAGCCATTACAAAACCCGGCCAGGGTGCCGTCGGGGGCCACAGCCACCCGGTCAAATTCGGGTTGATATGTGGGGTAGGTGAGGCGAAACTCGCGATCGCGCAGCGTCATCGGCGTAAAGTGCCAGTGATCGACAAAACTCTCGTTGAACATCTCCACCCACGCAGCGGCCTCATCGGCGCAGGTGGGGCGGCTGGCAAAACCCGGCGGGAACTGCGGCTGGGGGGTGGGCTCGGCCAGCGATCGCGCCATGGTGTAAAACTGGCGAATAATCTCGTAGTTCGCAGTCTCGTAAATGCTCCGGTAGAAGGTGGCATTGGCTCTGGCTCCGGCGCAGAGCTTAGCGGGGCGCTGAGCGACAATGGCCTGCTCCCGCACCTGCTGCTCAGCCCAGCTCAACAGTTCGGCTTCTAGGTGAGCACCGCGCCAGTCAGGATGCACAAAGACGCCCACCCAGCCTTCTAGTACATCGGTGGGGTCTTCTAGCCACAGGGAAACCAGGCCCACCAGCTCACCCTCGGGAGTGTCCCAAAGCTGGCGATGGCGAGTGCCGTCGGGGGGCGGGTAGTCGAGGTGGCGTTGAAGTTCGGCGAGGGTGGGGGTGTTGTCGAGGCGATCGACGGTTTCGCAGAGGGCGTAAAAGGCGGCGATCGCAGGCAAGTCGGCATGGCCCGTGCTGGGGCGCGACTGGGTTGAGGTCAGCTGTTGATTCGTCATAGATGCACATCGACTAGGGGGCTTTAAGCTGCTACAGCCTGGCAGTGACGAATTCCTGACCTCCATTCCCTTAACTAAGGCTTACGATTTACCCCATAAGTTAGACAGGGATTTATCCTTCAGAGTTAGCTAGGGATTTATCCTGAGGTTGCACCTGGTTGACCTTGGAGCAAATTTTGACCCTATGAGTATTCAAACCGTATCCACACAGCCCTATAGCGACCAAAAGCCCGGAACCTCGGGCTTGCGGAAAAAAGTTAAGGTTTTTCAGCAGTCAAACTATCTAGAAAACTTTGTCCAGTCGATTTTTGACAGCCTAGAGGGCTATCAAAACGAAACTCTAGTGGTGGGCGGCGACGGCCGCTACTACAACCGCCAGGCGATTCAAATTATTCTCAAAATGGCGGCAGCCAATGGCTTTGGTCGGGTGCTAGTGGGCCAGGGCGGCATTCTCTCCACCCCGGCGGCCTCCTGCGTGATCCGCAAGAACAACGCCTTTGGCGGCATCATTCTCTCGGCCAGCCACAACCCCGGCGGCCCCGACGAAGACTTTGGCATTAAGTACAACACCGGCAACGGCGGCCCCGCCCCCGAAGGCGTGACCGATGCGATCTATGCCCGCAGCCAGACCATTACTGAGTACAAGATTCTCGACGCTGCCAACATCGACCTCGATCGCGTCGCCACTCACAGCCTGGGCCGCACCACCGTGGAAGTGATCGACTCCGTCACCGACTACGGCGCGCTGATGGAAACCCTGTTTGACTTTGGCCAGATCAAGCAGCTGCTTTCCAGCGGCAATTTTCGTTTCTGTATGGACTCGCTGCACGCGGTGACGGGCCCCTACGCCAAAGCCCTGTTTGAGCGGCGGCTCAATGCCCCAGCGGGCACTGTGGTCAACGGCGAACCCCTGGAGGATTTTGGCGGTGGCCACCCCGACCCCAACCTGGTTTATGCCCACGACCTGGTGGCGGTGATGTTTGGGGATAACGCCCCCGACTTTGGGGCGGCGTCCGATGGGGACGGCGATCGCAACATGGTGCTGGGCAACAATTTCTTTGTCACCCCCAGCGACAGCCTCGCCATTCTCGCCGCCAACGCCACGCTGGTGCCGGGCTACCGCAATGGCTTGGCGGGGATTGCCCGCTCGATGCCTACCAGTCAGGCCCCCGATCGCGTCGCCGAGAAGCTGGGCATAGACTGCTTTGAGACCCCCACCGGCTGGAAGTTTTTTGGCAATTTGCTGGATGCAGGCAAGGCCACCCTCTGCGGCGAAGAGAGCTTCGGCACCGGCTCCAACCACATCCGCGAGAAGGACGGGCTGTGGGCGGTGCTGTTTTGGCTGAATATTCTCGCCGTCAAAGGCCAGTCAGTTGAGGACATCGTCAAAGAGCACTGGAGCACCTACGGCCGCAACTACTACTCGCGCCACGACTACGAGGGCGTAGAGAGCGATCGCGCCAACACCTTGATCAGTAACCTGCGATCGGCCCTGGGCACTATGCCTGGCCAAACCTTCGGCCCCTACACCGTCGACTACGCCGACGACTTTGCCTACACGGACCCGATCGACGGCAGCGTGGCCAGCCAGCAGGGCGTGCGCATCGGCTTCACCGACGGCTCGCGGATTGTTTACCGGCTGTCGGGCACAGGAACATCCGGTGCTACTCTACGGCTGTATGTGGAGCGCTATGAGCCGGACGCCGCCAAACACAACCAAGATACTCAAGAGGCTCTGGCTGACTTGATTACCCTAGCCGACGAGATCGCTCAGATCAAAACCCTCACCGGGCGCGACCAGCCCACGGTGATCACCTAAGAGCCTGGAGAGTTTTGAACGTTGAGTTTTGAGTTTTGAATTGCTGCCTGAATTCAAAACTCAAAACTAAGAACTCAAAACTCCTCCCGCACCTTTCTCCCCTCCGTTGTTCAAGGAGCCTCCGCGATGACAGCCTTCATGAATTGCCCCACCGTTGACGTCGAAGACGATCGCACTGGCATTAGCGTTGAAACCCTGCGCCGGGCCCTGGCCGACCACTTGTTTTACATTCAGGGCAAGTGGCCCGAGGTGGCCAGCAAGAACGACTTCTACCTGGCGCTGGCCTATATGGTGCGCGATCGCATGATGCAGCGCTGGCTCAACTCCACCCGCAACTATCTGCGCTCTGAGGTTCGGCTGGTCACCTACCTGTCAGCGGAATTTCTCCTGGGGCCGCACCTAGGCCGCAACCTACTCAATCTCGGTATCGAAGAGCCGGTTAGGCAGGCGCTACAAGAATCGGGCCTCGACCTCAACGAGCTGATGGCCCAGGAAGAAGAGCCCGGCCTGGGCAACGGCGGCCTGGGTCGTCTCGCCGCCTGCTATATGGAATCTCTCTCTAGCTTAGAAATCCCGGCGATCGGCTACGGTATTCGCTACGAGTTCGGCATTTTTGACCAGGAAATTCGCGACGGCTGGCAGGTCGAAATCACCGACAAGTGGCTTCAGCACGGCAACCCCTGGGAGATCGCCCACCCCCAGGAGGCCGTCACCGTGGGGTTTGGCGGCTACACCGAGGGCTACACCGACTCCGATGGCCGCTTCCGCAAGCGCTGGATTCCCGCCAAGCAGGTGAAGGGCATTCCCTACGACACGCCAATTCCCGGCTATCGGGTCAACACCGTCAACACCCTGCGCCTGTGGAAGGCCGAAGCGGTGGAGTCCTTCGATTTTCAGTCGTTCAACGTCGGCAACTACTACGGCGCGGTCAACAGCAAAGTCACCTCCGAGAATATCTCTAAGGTGCTCTACCCCAACGACGAGCAAATCGAAGGCAAACAGCTGCGCCTAGAGCAACAGTTTTTCTTTGTCTCCTGCGCCCTGCAGGATATGATTCGCATTCACCTGACCTCGGGCCGCCAGCTCGACAGCTTTCACGAGAAGTTTGCCGCTCAGCTCAACGACACCCACCCCGCCGTCGGCGTCGCCGAACTGATGCGCCTGCTGATCGACGAGCACGGCATCGAGTGGGAGGTGGCCTGGGAGATCACCCAAAACACCTTTGCCTACACCAACCACACCCTGCTGCCCGAAGCCCTAGAGCGGTGGTCACTGTCTCTCTTTGGCGGCCTGCTGCCCCGGCACCTGGAGATTGTGTTTGAAATCAATCACCGATTTATGGATCAGGTGCGGGTGCAATACCTCAACGACTCGGCCAAACTCTCTAGCCTGTCGCTGATCGATGAGTCGGGGGAGCGCTACGTGCGCATGGCCAACCTGGCCAGCCTGGGCAGCCATGCCATCAACGGCGTGGCCGAGCTGCACAGCCAGCTGGTCAAGCAGACCATTCTCAAAGACTTCCATGAGATGTTTCCCGGCAAGATTCGCAACATCACCAACGGCGTCACCCCCCGCCGCTGGCTGGCCCTGGCCAACCCCCGCCTAGCGGCCCTCTACACCGAGAAGGTGGGCGACGGCTGGCTCCAGGATATGGAAAAGCTGCGATCGCTGGAAGGCAGTGCCGACGACCCCGGCTTTCGCCAGCACTGGCGGCAGATCAAGCGCGACATCAAGCAGGATTTGGCCACCTACATCCAAACCCGCACCGGCGTCACGGTAAGTCCTGATTCCCTGTTCGACGTGCAGGTCAAGCGCATCCACGAGTACAAGCGCCAGCACCTCAACGTGCTGCACATCATCACCCTCTACGAACGGCTGCGGCAGAACCCTAGCCTGGATATCACCCCCCGCACCTTTATCTTTGGCGGCAAAGCGGCCCCCGGCTACCGCATGGCCAAGTTGATGATCAAGTTCATCACCGCCGTCGGTGACTTGGTGAATAACGACGCTGCGATCGGCGATCGCCTCAAGGTCGTCTTTTTGCCCGACTACAACGTCACCCTGGGCCAGCGGGTCTACCCAGCCGCAGATTTATCTGAGCAAATTTCCACCGCCGGCAAAGAAGCCTCCGGCACCGGCAACATGAAATTTTCCATGAACGGTGCCCTCACCATCGGCACCCTGGATGGGGCCAACGTCGAGATTCGCGAGCTAGTCGGCGACGAAAACTTCTTTCTCTTTGGCCTGGTCACCGAAGAAGTTATGGCCCTTAAAGCCAGCGGCTACAACCCTTGGGACTATTACAACAACAATCCTCAGCTAAAGGCCGTGATTGATCTGATCAACTGCGGCTACTTTGCCAAGGGCGACAGCGAGCTATTCAAACCCCTGATCGATGACCTGCTCCACCACGACCCCTACCTGCTGCTGGCCGACTACCAATCCTATATCGATGCCCAAGACCGAGCCAGCGCCGCCTACCAAGACCAGGAGGACTGGTCGCGTCGGTCAATTATCAACGCCGTGCGCATGGGCAAGTTTTCCAGCGATCGCTCCATCCGCGAATACTGCGAGCAGATTTGGCACGTCAAGCCCGTGCAGATTGAACTGAAGGAATACGTTCAGGCCCAGGCCGGCTTGAATGCGTAGATGCGTAGATGGGTGGATGGGTAGGTGGGTAGGCGGGTAGGCGGGTAGGTGGGTAGATGAATAAGCCCAAGCCCAAGTCACTCTCCCACCCATCCACTCTCCTACTCTCCCACCCATCCACCCTCCCACTCTCCCACCCATCCACTCCCCACACTCCCATGCCCCTCAACCTCTACCTCCTGCGCCACGGTGAAACCGAATTTAGCCAAACTGGCGGCTTTTGCGGCGAGCTAGACACCGAACTCACCCCCGAAGGTGTGGCCATGGCCGATGCCTTTGCGGCCAAGTATCAGGCCATGCCCTGGCAGGCCATCTTTGCCAGCCCGATGAAGCGTACGATCGCGACGGCCATGCCCCTGAGCAAAGCCGTGGGCGTGAATGTGCAGCTGCGCAATGGGCTAAAGGAAATTAACTACGGCCAGTGGGAGGGGCTAACCGCCGAGTATGTGCGCGAGCACTTTGCCGACGACTACCTGCACTGGCTCACCGAACCAGCCTGGAACCCGCCTACTGGGGGCGAAAGCTCGGTGCAAATCGCCAGCCGGGCCTCGCTGGTGATGGCCGAAATTGAAGAAAGCTTTGCCGAAGGTAACGTGCTGGTGGTGTCTCACAAGGCCACCATTCGAATTATTTTGTGCAACCTGATGGGGATGGATGTGGGGCGTTATCGCAATCGCATCAGTCTGCCGGTCGCCTCCGTTACCCACGTGCAGTTTAATAACAACGGCCCTATGTTGATGAAGCACGGCGATCGCACCCACCTGCCCCCAGAGCTGGAGACCAGACCAGGCACCTAGGGGGGATGCCAGCGATCGAGTGGAGCAAGACGATAGGTAAGGAATCTGCAAACCCATAAAGTCCCGACGTCATTCCCGCGTAGGCGGAAATCCATAATGGATGGGCTTGTCTGGTCGGTAGCTTATTTCAGGGCGAATCCCTAAGTAGCGCCTGCAAAGGTTCCCCTACGGTAGTTCCTTCGATCTCTTGAACGTTCCACCATGACTCTCAACCTCTACTTGCTCCGCCACGGCGAAACCGAATCGAGCCAGAGCGACACCTACTGCGGCTTATCTAACCCAGAGCTGACCGACTCAGGTGTCGCTATGGCCCAGGCCTTTGCTGACAAATACCAGCACCTAGACTGGCAGGCGGTATATGCCAGCCCGCTGCGGCGTACGGTGGCAACCGCCACGCCCTTTTGTGAGGCCACGGGCCAGACCATGCAGCTGCGTGACGGGCTGAAGGAGATGTTCTTTGGCGAGTGGGAAGGCAAGACCCACGACGAGGTGCAGGCAGAGTACACCCAAGACTACATGCGCTGGCTCGCCGAACCCGCTTGGAACCCACCCACGGGCGGCGAAACGGGCGTACAGGTGGCTAGCCGTGCCGCCCTGGTGATGGCCGAAATTGAGGCCAATCACAGGGCCGGCAATGTGCTGATTGTGTCGCACAAAACCACGATTCGACTAGTGCTCTGCAATCTTTTGGGTATTGATAGCGGTCGGTACCGCGATCGCATCGAGCTACCCGTCGCTTCGCTCAGTCTGGTCCGGTTCGACCAGCATGGACCGATGCTGGCCAAACACGGCGATCGCTCCCATTTGCCCGAGGAGTTAGACGCGAGGCCAGGAACCTAAGGGAGTGGGGAAGATGAGGGAGATGGGGAAGATGGGGGAGGTGGCATGAAAATTCTGGTTCTCAATGCCGGGTCGAGCAGCCACAAGAGCTGTCTGTTTGACCTCAGCTCGCAGGATGCCGACCATGCCCCTCGCCCTCTGTGGCGAGCCGCCCTCGACTGGACTCACCAGGAAGGCAGCGTAGAACTCTCCGCCAGCGGTGCGGGAGAATCCATTCAGCAGGTGCTATCGATTACCGATAAAGCCGAGGGCATTACGGCTATGGTCAAGACCTTGGTGGAGGGGCCAACGCAGGTGTTGGGCGAGCTGGCAGAGATTGCTGCCGTTGGGCACCGAGTCGTCCACGGCGGGCGCCACTATCAGCAGCCTGTGGTGGTGGATGACGAGGTGAAAGCCACGATTCAGAGCCTGGTTCCTCTGGCCCCAGCCCACAACCCGGCCAATCTGCAAGGCATTGAGGCGATCGCCCAGAGTCTAGGCACCATTCCCCAGGTGGCGGTGTTTGACACGGCTTTTCACAGCCACATGCCCGAGGCGGCGGCTACCTACCCCGGCCCCTACGCTTGGGTTGAGCAGGACATTCGCCGCTATGGGTTCCACGGCATCAGCCACCAGTATGTCGCTCAGCGGGCAGCGGATCTGATGGGGCAAGATATAGCCAACCTGAGGCTGCTCACCTGCCACCTGGGCAACGGCTGCTCGCTGGCGGCGGTCAAAAACGGTGTCTGCGTCGATACGACGATGGGGTTTACGCCGCTGGATGGCCTGATGATGGGCAGTCGTTCGGGCAGTGTTGACCCTGGCATTTTGATCTATTTGATGCGGCAGGAGGGCTACACCGCTGACCAGCTCGATAGGCTGCTAAACAAAGAATCTGGGCTGAAGGGGCTTTCGGGCCGCTCTAATGACATGCGCGCTGTGGTGGAGGCGATGGAGCAGGGCGATGCTCAGGCCAAGCTGGCGATTGAGGTGTTTATCCACCGCCTACGGCGCGAGATGGGGGCGATGATCGCTAGCCTGGGGGGCTTGGATGGGGTGGTGTTTACCGCTGGCGTGGGCGAAAACAGCCCGCTGGTGTGGCAGCAGGCCTGCGCGCCGTTTGAGTTTTTGGGGCTGCGGCTAAAGGATGAGCTGGGCCGGGATGAGGCGGATCAGGATATTGCGGCAGCGGATTCGGCGGTGAGGGTGCTGGTGGTGCATACCCAGGAGGAGTGGGCGATCGCCCAGGCCTGCGTTTCTTTGCTGCAACCAAACCACGCTTAGCTCACTTTCCTAAAAGAGGCTGGGTGCCCCGACGGCGAACCTAGCCCCACGACTGGTGAAGCAGGATTCGCCGCCCACGAAGCTGAGTTCGTCATTCACAAACCTGGGTTCGCTCGCCACAAAGCTGGCTTCGTCCCCACGAAGCTGGATTCACCATCCGCGAAACTGAGTTCACCGCCGACGAAGTTGGGTTCGCCATGAATGCAACTAGGTTCATGAAAAGGGCAGCTGACTTGGTACCTGGCGGAATCAGCTGCAATTTGGGGCGTGGATGCCTGGGCTCGATCGCTGATCTGGCCCACCCCGCCCCTACATCCCCTCTACAGAGGGGATGTAGGGGTCGCTCACTTACAGCAAGTGTGGAAGACATGTCAAAGATATGCGGAAACTTCCTTGCCGTCGCAGTAGAACTGATTAACATGCAGGCAGTTTCTCTCGGGTGACTAATGGTGGAGTTGTTGGCCATTTGGGGCGTTGCGGCGCTATCGGTCTTTCGCCCGATTTTAGAAGACGTGCTAAGGATGTCGCGAAGGACGCAGCTAAGAGCTATGTTGGGCAGTGCTTTAAGAGCGTTTTTTCAGTCATTTACAAAGAACCGCTGACTAAGGCCACCGGGCGGGCGCTGAAAGAACTGCTAGAACTCATTGAAAACGAACTCATCCGAGCAGATATCGAAGGTAAAAGGCTGAAGGCATGGGTCCATGACGTGAAGCAGTTCATCAATCAAAGCCAGGTGCGCGAAGCCATTGCTGCGCTGTTTTTGCAGCCTGACTACTATCTCGACCCGATACTCTTTTCTACAGCCTGGCAACAGCTTGATCATCCCCTCGCGATGCCGGAGGGGTTCTCCTGGCCATATGTGGCTAAACGCTTCGCCGCCAAAGTGGTTGAAATTCGCCAATCCTCAGCGGAACTGCAGGATACGTTTAATGCGCTTGCCCAATCCCAGAATTCAGAGGCGCTGCGAGAACTCGCCGGTCTGCCCCCAGACTTTAACTTAGAGACCTACCGCGAGGCGCTAGTCGAGCGCTACGGCAATCTGGACTTTGCCAGCCTTGAAGCAACGGGAGCTTATTACAGCGAGGTGCGGCTGTGGACGGTGTTTGTGCCGCAGTCGATGCGAGAGTGCCACGAGTACGACCCGCAGCTGCTGGAAGTGCCAAAGGATGAATTGCTGCGGCTGGTGGAATCGGGTGAGCTGGATGCGGCCCAACTGGCGGTATCTGAAAAGCTGCACGATGAGCGGCGGCGGGCCTACATGAACCAGACACCGAAGCCTGTGCTGGATGTCACCAGCGACGCTGCCATCCAGCGGTTGGTGATTTTGGGCGATCCAGGGTCGGGCAAGTCTTCGCTGTTGCGATTCTTAGCCTTGCAGTGGGCCAGAATTACCGATGCTAATCAGCGATATACTGAGCCGCTGCCGCTGCTGATTGAGCTGCGCGACTACAACCGCTGGGAATGCCCCAGCAGCAAAGGCTTTTTGAAATATCTGCACGAAGCCTCGACTTGGCATCGACTCAACCAGCAGACGTTGAAGCACCTGCTGGAGCAGCCCAACCGGGTAGTGCTGCTGCTGGATGGTCTGGACGAGGTGTTTGACCCGAGCGAGCGGGAGCAGGTGGTGAACGACATTCATCGCTTTAGCAATGAGTACAAGCAGGTGTGTATTGTCGTGACGTCGCGGGTGGTGGGCTATCAGCCGCACCGGCTGCGTAGTGCTGAGTTTCGCCACTTTATGCTGCAAGATTTGGATAAAGACCAAATTAGCTACTTTCTAGATCGGTGGCATGAGGTCACGTTTGAGAAATCGCAGCAACAAGAAGCCGCAACTAAGCGAGAGCGGTTGGATAAGGCGATTCAGAACTCTAAGTCGATTACCCAACTAGCGGGTAACCCGCTGCTGCTAACCATGATGGCGGTGTTGAATCGGCATCAGGAACTGCCGCGCGATCGGGTTGACCTGTATCAGCAATGCTCGCGTTTGCTGCTGCACCAGTGGGATGTAGAGCGAACAATGGGAGATTTTCCCGGTCTGAGTGCAGAAATAGGTCTGCGGGAAAAGACTGACATTTTGCGGGTTGTGGCCTATGCGATGCAGACACGGGTATCGGATGAATCGCGAGCGAACTATATTGACGGCAATACGCTAACTGGTCTGATTGAAGTGTATCTGCGTACAGAGTTACGTTTTGCGCAGTCTCGGGCTGTGGCCAGAGCGCTGGTCGAGCAATTACGTGCCCGAAACTTTATTCTTTGCTATCTGGGTGCAAACAGCTATGCCTTCGTTCACCGCACGTTCTTGGAATATTTCTGTGCCGCCGAAATCGTTCACCAGTTTAATGTTGCTAAAACACTGACTGAGGATGGCCTGATTGCTTTGTTCGATGCCCACTGCCGCGATGACGACTGGCGCGAAGTGCTGCGATTAATCTGTGGTCAAATCGATGAGACCTTTGTAGGACAGATTGTTGAGCGCTTGGCAACACGAACAAATCTGGAAGAATGGAAAGAGGACAAGCAACCGATGGAGTTACCATTGGCGATTTGGTGTTTAAGTGAGGTGAGGAATGCAGCTAAGCTTGATTTAGCTACAGATTGCCTAGTTTGGCAGGTTCTCAATGCGTTTCGTCAGACGGCGAGCGACTTTGAAGAGACTCTCAAGGCTATAGAAGATGTTGAAAGACTTTACCTGCTCAAAAGTGAGTGGAACGAAGCAATTACTGAAATTGCTTTGTCTTACGATACTTCCTATGTTGTAGCACGCCAATTTGTGCGTTTTATAGCCATTGCCTTCGATGCACCAAAGTTAATTACCAACCTTGCACAAAGTACCGTTCCCTGGAATGCTCGCGGAGAAGCACTTATAGCCCTAGCAAAGAAGTGGCCGGACGAGACCACCCGCCAACTGCTTACCCAGCGCGCCGTTGACGATGAAAACGAATATCCCCGCAGCGCCGCACTGCAGGCCTTAGCCGAGACTTGGCCGGATGAGACTACCCGTCACCTGCTGGATGAATGGGTAGTTGAGGCGCCCCATACCGATGTTCGCAGCGCTGCACTGGGGGCATTAGCGCAGACTTGGCCCGATGAGACTACCCACCACCTGCTCGTCCAGCGCGCCGTCCAGGATAACGATGCATCTCCCCGCCGCGTCGCACTGCAAGCCTTAGCTAAGACGTGGCCAGACGAGACCACCCAACAGCTGCTCGCCCAGCGCGCCGTTGAGGATGAAAACGAATCTCCCCGCAGCGCTGCACTGGGGGCATTAGCGCAGACTTGGCCCGATGAGAGCCACGATCTGCTTACCCAACGAGTTTTCCAGGACCCGAACGAAAGGCCACGTAGCTCAGCCTGGGCGGCATTAGGCAAACTGCACTCCGAGTTTGGCCGCGTTTTGCCAACCCGCTTCCTAAATGGGTATTATCCATATCTCGATCCGCTGGAACCGTTACCCCGCGACCACATCGAGGCGACGGCGAAACAGGTGGGTATTCGCACTGAGGACATTGATGCCCAGGTGGCAGAGCTTTTAGCCTATTTCGGTTGGGATATTACCGTAGGAGCTAGACCTTCAAATGACGGCTCAAATGAGTAAATCTTGGTAGCTAAAACTGTAATGAAGGTGGGTTTCAACTCCGTAAGTTCCGGCTGTAGTCAAGTGGTTTGCATCATCGTCTCGACGCTTTAGCGTCAAGACGCAACTCCAGACGCTCTAGCGTCGCCTAAGTTTGGGCCGCAGGAGCGCCCAGGACGGCGTTCCCACGCAAAGCGCGGGGACGATGATGAAAAAAATAGGCTGGCTTCGGTTTCCACGAAGCCAGCCTATCCAGGAGTTTCAAGAGAAAGAGAACGTCTCAACCCGCCTTCGCAGGCTCCGTCGCCTGTGCTTTGGCCCGACTACCCTGCTGGGCAAACCGCCGCCCCATCTCGTCAATCAAGTCATCTAACCCCGCCACGCTGCCATTCGCCTTCGCATAGCGATAAACCTCCAGCGCCGCCCGATAGGCCTCATCCCCCGCCGCCACCGCCGTATCATCCACCAGCTCGCGCAGTCGCGTCAGCGCCAGCAGCATCGGCTGTAGCGCCTCAAACAGCTCCAAGTCACGGCGCATCTCAGTAATGTCAAACGATCGCGGTAAAAAATCCGGTGTCTGCGTCGCAATCTCCAGCGCCTTGCGCGTAAAGGCCCGGTTGTGGTCTCCCAGCTTCGTCATCGATCGCCGCTCCTGCGGCCCCACATCAATCAAAAACGCCAGCTTCTAGTTGATCTGCGCGATCAAATCCATCACCTCATGCTGGTCGGTCACAGACAGGTTAGAGCTAATTCGGTTTATCGGCATTTGGGTAGTGCTTCCTAATGGTGTACCACCCTAAAGTTGCCCAAAAGTTTGGGGCCTGCTCACGCTATAAAGAAGGGCTGCGATCGCAATTGCCCCATACCCTAACCGAGGATAGCGCCCTTGAAAGACGTACGATGGGGTTGCTCCTCTGCCTCAGTATTGCGGTTTGCAATGCAGCCTGAATGAACACCTACCTTATCTTCTGGATTCTTGGCTTTGGCACCCTCTGGGCAGGGCTAAAGCTGTTTAACGATGAGGTAATACTCATCGTGACGATGCTGGTTGGCTCGGGGTTAGTGCTAGCCGGTCTAATTGCAGCTCCCGACGGACTACAAATTGTCGTTGAGGTGGCTTTGGTAATTGTCCTGTTCCGTATTTGTATGGAGTGCATCAGCCGGGGCGATCGCAGTTAGTTCCACCAAAAGCCCCCTCTGCCTCTACTGCTCTTGAACTAGTCTCAGGTAGTTTTGCTTGAGCTGAATGTGGCTCTGGCTGAGGCGATCGGACAAGTTCTTTTCTACATCTGACAGCTGTTCCCAAAATAGAGAAGAGCGCTTGGTGCCAATGTACTCTTGCCAAAGCTGCTCTAGCAATTCAGCGGCGATCGGGCTCTCGGTTTTGAGTTCCCCGACTACCTCCTGAAAGGCCTGGTTGGCTTCGGGATGCTGCTGCACTTCTTTAGCCAAGCCAATGGCGGTTTGCAGGCGGGTCGACAGGTCGGTGGGGAGAGTCATAGGAATAGTGGTTTTGTGATTGCCTGTTACAAATCTAAGCAATCTGACCTTTCCCGACAAGGAAAGCCTGACTATTGGTTCATTTCTGGCTACTGCGGCGGGCAGAGATTGGGGTAGATTCATAGGGGGTTCGCCCGCTGGCATTACGCCAATTCCATTTACGTTAGCTACACTCCCTAGACCTATGGCCAAACAGCGCATTCTTTCGGGCATTCAGCCAACGGGCAACCTACACCTGGGCAACTATCTGGGGGCGATTCGCAACTGGGTTGACCTGCAAGAAGAATACGACGCCTTTTTGTTTATGGCTGACCTCCACGCCATTACGGTGCCCCACGACCCCAAGCGGCTGGCAGAAGATACCTATAAAGTGGCGGCCACCTATATCGCCTGCGGCATTGACCCCGACAAAGCCACCATCTTCGTGCAGTCGCACCTGTCAGCCCACTCAGAACTGGCCTGGCTGTTTAACTGCATTACCCCGCTCAACTGGCTAGAGCGCATGATTCAGTTCAAAGAAAAGGCGATTAAGCAGGGGGAAAACGTCAGCATTGGCCTGCTCGACTATCCGGTGCTGCAGGCCGCCGACATTTTGCTCTACGAACCCGACTTGGTGCCTGTGGGCGAAGACCAAAAGCAGCACCTAGAGCTCACCCGCGACATCGCCGCCCGGCTCAATTTTCAGTTTGGCAGCGAAGAAAACCCGGTGCTCAAGGTGCCTGAGCCGATGATTCGCGCTGAGGGGGCCAGGGTGATGAGCCTGACCGACGGGACGAAAAAGATGTCGAAGTCAGACCCCTCTGACCAGAGCCGCATTGACCTGACTGACCCCACCGATGCGATCGTCAAAAAGATTAAGCGAGCCAAAACCGATCCCGAGCGGGGGCTGTGGTTCGATGACCCGGCCCGACCTGAATGCAACAACCTGCTGACGCTGTATATGCTGCTGTCGGACCAGACCAAAGAGGCGGTGGCGGCAGAGTGCAAAGAGATGGGCTGGGGCCAGTTTAAGCCACTGCTGGCCGACACGGCGGTGGCCGCTCTGGAGCCAATTCAGACCCGGTTTAATGAGCTGATGGGCGATCGCCCCTACCTGGAAAGCATTCTCAGAACCGGGCGCGAAAAGGCAGGCGATGTGGCCAACGCTACCCTGGCTCGGGTAAAAGACGCCCTGGGCTACTCTAAACCGCTGTAGCTGGCAAGATATACTAATCAATTCAATCACCCCTGTTCGTACAGATTCACTCGTACAAATCCAAAGGAGGATGGCTTGGCTTCTGCACCCCTGGGTTATCGGTTGCGCACGGCGGTCCAAACCGACCAGTTTTTGGTGACAGCAGAGGTGATGCCGCCCAAGGGGGGCAACCCAGAGCACATGCTGGCCATGGGTCAAATGCTCAAGGGTCGAGTGCACGCCGTCAATGTCACCGACGGCAGCCGCGCGGTCATGCGCATGTCGTCTTGGGCCGCGGCGTTGCTGCTCCAGCAGCAGGGAATCGAAGCGGTGTGCCAGATGGCCTGCCGCGATCGCAACCGCATTGCCCTCCAGGCCGACCTGATGGGGGCCCACGCCCTGGGGTTACGCAACGTTCTGGCCCTCACCGGTGACCCGGTCAAAGCCGGCGACCATCCCGAAGCGCGATCGGTGTTTGACCTAGAGTCAGTGCGGCTGCTCAAACTGCTAGAAAAACTCAACTTTGGCGTAGACAGCCACGACAAGCCCCTCACCGATGGCGCGCTAGATCTGTTTGCCGGCGCCGCGATCGATCCTCAATCAACCAGTTGGTCAGGGTTGCAGCGCCGTTTTGAAACCAAGGTCAAGGCCGGGGCGCAGTTCTTTCAAAGCCAGCTAATCACCGATTTCGATCGCCTAGCCAAGTTTATGGATCAGGTGGCGTCCGGTTACAACCGCCCCGTGCTCGCCGGCATCTTCCTACTTAAGTCAGCCAAAAACGCCAATTTCATCAACCGCAACGTGCCTGGGGTCAACATTCCCCAAACTATTGTCGATCGACTGGCTGCTGCCTCCGACCCCCTACAGGAAGGGGTACAGATTGCCGCCGAGCAGGTGCAGGCCGCCCGCCAGATATGCCAGGGCGTGCACCTGATGGCCGTGCGTCGCGAAGATTTGATTCCCCAAATCCTCGATCAGGGGGGTGTGGCTCCCGTCGATGCGGCCCTAGCCGAGCGGTAGCGCCAGGCGCTGAGCCACACGCTGGGCCAGGGGTATCAGCCGCAAGTTTCCCGGTGGCGCTAGGGTCAGGCCGCGGCGCACAGGTTTGAGCGGGCGTCGCAGTCCCTCAAGCAATTCCAGCTGCCAGTGGCGCAGAATTGTCGCCAGCACCAACTTCATTTCCATCAGAGCAAAAGCTGAGCCAATACAGCTGCGGTGGCCGCCGCCAAAGGGAAGATACTCGGAGGGCGAATACTGCCGCTCTAAAAATCGCTCGGGCCTAAAGCTGTCGGGTTCAGGGTAGAGGTCCTCTCGGTGGTGCACCAGGTAGACATTGAGAAACAACACCGACCCAGCCGGAAATTCGTAGCCCGCCACCGTCATCGGCCGACTGACGATGCGAATGCCCGTAGTGGGGGCGACAGGGTAAATGCGCAGGGTCTCCTGACAGACGGCGGTGAGATAGGGCAGGCTGGCATCAGCCAAAGGGTCGGAGGATGGACCTACAGCATCTAACTCTTGCCAAAGACGCTCGCCCACCTCGGGTAGCCAGTGCACCCAGTACAGCGCCCAAGCCAAAGCAGAAGCTGTGGTTTCATGGCCCGCCACCAGCAGCGTCATCAGCTCGTCATGGAGTTCGCCGTCGCTGAGGGGTTCGCCCTGGGCATCGCGAGCGCTAATCATCAACGAGAGAATGTCGGTGCTGTTGGGATAAGGATGCTGGCGGCGATCGCTAATCTCGGCGTAGATCAGGGCATCAATCTCGGCTTTGATGCGCACAAACTTCCCCCAAGGGCTCATCGGCCCCCAATCTTTCTGCAGCCCTGGGAAGAAAATAAAAAAAGCGCTAAAGGGAGTGCCCAACCCCTCCAGCAACGTACTAAGCAGCTGGCGCAGGCGATCGTAGCGATCGCCGTCACCCAAACCAAACACGGCCTTTAAGATCACCCTGAGGGTAATATCCTGCATGGCGGCTCGCACATTAAAGGCCGTACCCGGCTGCCAAGTAGCGATCGCCTGTTTGGTTAACGTGCAGATTACATCACCGTAGGCGCGCATGCGATCGCCGTGGAAGGGCGGCATCAACAAGCGACGGTGGCGGCGGTGCCGCTCTCCATCCAGCAGCAGCAGCGACTGCTCGCCCAGCAAAAAGGTCAGTCCACTTCCCGCACTTTGGGATGGAATGTGAAACTGAGCCGCATCGGCCTGAAAAATACCCTGAATCACTACTGGGTCAGCCACATAGACTGACAGCGGCGGCCCCTTCCCCACCTGAAACACCGAGCCGTAGCGCCGGTAGTTGTCCTCAAAATAATCTAGCGGGCGCAGAATGAGCTTAGGTGCACGCTGCCAAAAGGGAGTATTAGAGCCAGGAAGAGTAGGCATGCTAGGAAGATGTACAGAGCATTGAAGCGGCAAGCGTTCATCCAGCCACTTCAATGCTAGACCATCCCAAAGGCATACCCGCCCCACCGTCGCAGGATCAATTCATCCTGACTAAGAACTAGTCAGAACTGGCTGTAAACGACTGGAGCTAAGTTGCTGCTGTTGATACGAGCACCGTTCCAGGCTGTGCTGAAACAACCATCGGCGACTGTCGGGCGTATCGCTGATCCACTGCTCGATCAGCTGATGCCATTTGACCGGTAGCTGCAATCTAGACCAGGCAGCCGCAGAGTTTGAAGATAGCGCCTGGTACAGTTCTGCATCAGTTAGCAGGGTTTTAATGCAGCGCGCCAGTGCAGCAACATCTTTTTCGGGAAACATCAATACATCTCGTCCCAGCTCAAATTTTCCCAAAAACATCGGGTGGTCAGAAACAATCAGTGGCGTTCTAACGGTCAAAGCTTCGTAAATAGTTAAGGGCAAGCCCTCAGGATAGGCATGGCGGCTAGGGACTAACACAATATCAGCCCAACGCATTTTTGTCAGCACCTGATCGTGAGATAAGCCGCCCGCCAAAGTCACCTGATCGTCTAACCCCAAACGATCAATTTCAGCTCTAAACCAGTCCAGTTCTCCTTTGCCAATTAAAGTCAAGTTAGGAGTAATACCAGACTGCTTCAACTCCACTAGGGCATTTAAAGCATCGCTCACGCCCTTCGTCTGAACGATGCAGCCGACATAGACAATGTTTTTATTATCTATGGTCGATTTCGCCAATTTTTTTGGCACAAAATCGCTGGGAGTAATTTCGTAGGGAAAATCCCAAGGAATAACTTTGCTGGGCTTAACGCCAATATGTTTTAAGGAATGACACGCGCTCAAACCATGGTTAGCGACTAAGTCAACAGCTTCGTTATTCAACATGCTTGATAGGCGAAAATTGCGCAGCTTTGTTGACAGCCCACTTCCTTGAAAGGAATCGGCAAACAGGCCCATAACTTTCACATTATTTTGCTTGGCCCATTTGAACGCCGCGACCAGCGGGAAATGAACCACTAGATGTGTAGGTTTTTGCTGTTGAAGCAACTCCAACAGTCGTCTTGGCTCTTTGTAAGGATCAAGGTTGCCACCTACAGCTCTAAGGCCAGGTTCTAGGAGTTCACTATATTCAGAACTGGTTTTACAGCAGACATGAATAACCTCGTCAATCTGGCAACCTATTTCAACAGAGCTTTCTATAGTGTATCGATGGCTGAAATACTCTTGTTTACCTGACTGAGTAAGTAAGTGATAAGCCTCACGCAAATCACCAGCATACTGAAGAATTACTAAACGGACTTGGGCTAAGGCAGACATAATCACTCAATCCGCTAGGGGTTAATACCACATCTTTAAGCAGGTGGCCACACAAAACACTGTGCGTACAATTCTAAAATTTTTGAATTAGATAATTACACAAGCTAACTGACCTGTACGGAGGGAGTACATCCTCCAGCAAATAGATATTAAGCTAGCTTTTAAACTCTCCATCAAAGGAGAAGGACGGCGTTATTAATCCAATAGTTCCCTTCTAAAAACAGCAGCCCAAAATTTGTTTCTTGCGGCTATTGGTTTTGTTTGGACATTTATTCAAAGGTAAACTATGCAAGCTAGAGCATCAGGATTCTGCGTTGGCCAAGGGAGCGCAAAGTTAAAAGATAAGCCTTAGCCGTTTGCCACAGCAAGTTAGCAGGCAAATGCTGGCTTACAGGCATATTCTATCTACAATCAGTTGCTTATGTTTTAAAAGAAGGGGTGATCTTAGGAAGCTTTAGACAAACTTCAAAAGTATAAACTTATTTAAGCCAAAGAGAGTAAATTAGCTCATAGGGTGCAAAGCCACCACGAATTTCTGAGTCTTCTGTTGATTAGTTACATTCAAATTTGGGGCACGAGCCTATCGAGCTTTCAGCAGTCTAAAGATAGTGCTATCAAAAAAGCGAATCTATCTTGAGGTAGATGACACTTTCTAAAAACATAGGTTCTGCAAGCTAGCTATACGTTTCTGTAATCTCTAAAGCGATCGCTATACACAAAGTTTTATTAGCACGGGTAATAGCTTTAGGCCCGCGAGTTCCCCGTACAGCTATATCGGCATTTTGCTACAACCCAAGGACTATTCGTACTTTGGTCAAAGCTACAAAAACTCTCGTAGGAACTCGTAAGGTTCTACATCCCACGGGGGTTCAGGCACTAGGTAGCTAAGGCGAGTCAGAATATCGGCCTCAACGGCGACCATGTGCTCGTGATCAAAAATCTCCGTCAATGCCTGGCGATCGCGATCGCGCAACGGGGCCAGAGGGTTCGCTAGCTGAGGAGCCAAATCCGCTAGGGAATAGGGCGCTGCTGTAGCCCCACCAAATGTCGAATCGGGCTGGGGACAGCGCAATTCCGGAACGGACTCGCGTTTCGAGCCAGTTCCCGTTTCTGAGATACCGTAGGCCTCACGCTGCCCCACTCGCGGCCTATTCGCAACAGCCTGGCTAAAGCCAAATAATGCCTTAACCCACGGATCGTCGCTCAGGGACGCTGTGCCTGAATCAGGCGTCTTCTTTAGGCCAGAGCGATCTGACCTTTGCGAATTGGGTTGTGTGAAGGGTCGGGCGATCGCAGGACCAGGGGCGTTGCTCATATTGCCTCAGAGGAAATAGGTGCTGGCGAAATGAGTCTCAAAGGCCATCACTGCCCGTCGGCATAACATCTTCGTAGGCTACAGGGCTACCGAGCTCGTACAGGCATACCCTCAATATAAATGCGGGGGTGAACCAGTCACTCTACCCCTAAGCCAGTATTACGAACAAGGCATAAGCCGTAGGGCTTATGCGTTTGAACGTTGCTGTTTTAGATAGTCGAAAACCGATTTATCACCAATGTCAGGCACGATGGGTTGCACAGCCTTGCGCAGCGCAAATACCAAAAACAAGATTGCCCAAACTGCTAGCAGAGTTTGTTCTGCCACCAGGGGCAACACGCCAAACAGATGACCCAACAGCAGCAGTGGCACCAAGGGCGTTAGCAGCTTAGTCTCTACACGGTCAAAGCAGAAGGCTTCCTTAAAGAAAATGCCGGTCAGTGCTACGAAGGTAAAACCTAGACCCCACAATACCGCAGGAGTTTCCACCACCGTTTGAGCTAAAGGGCCGTCAATTCCATGGGAGAGCACCAGCGACGCCAGCCCTCCCAACAACCAAACCCCTTGCAGCACCCGGTGCAGCGGCACCAAGTAGATATGAATTGTCGCCAAGCTCAGCCCCAAGCCCAACCAAAATAGCGTGTAGAGCAGGCTGATAGACTGCACCAGGGTGGAGTTTTGGTTGAACCCCAGAGCCAGAACCGTACCCAAGCCAAAGGCTAGAGCCGCCACCATCAAGCCCGTACGGTAGAGCAAGACCCCTCGGCGATCGCCCTGGGTAATGGTGTAGTCGCCAAATTGCCCGGTGTAGATCGCTGGCGAAGGGATCTCGTTTACAGCGCTGTCCATTGGCGTTTGTCCAGTAGAGACTACGGTTGACTCGTGTCTCTATCTTACCGAGTTAAGGCCTATCGAGTGAGAGCCGGTTGCGTCGGCAGGGTGATGGTAAAACAGGTTTGCCTGGGATCACTAGTAACCGCGATATCGCCTCCCAGATGGGCGACCAGCTTTTTCACTAAAGCCAACCCTAGACCTGTTCCCCCCTGCTTCCAGGGGTCGGCGCTGGGCACTCGATAAAACTTGTCAAAGATCCGGGTCATCTCCTCTGCCGGAATCGTCACCCCTCTGTTGGTGAGGGCAATGCGCACCTGTTCACTAGGAGCCGCTGGGTTAGGCAAAACCTCTAGCGTAATAGACTCTCCTGGTGGGGTGTATTTGCAGGCATTGTTTAGCAGTTCGGCCAGCACTCGCTCTAGGCTAGCCAAGTCAGTGTGCAGCACCGGCAGGGTCGAAGTTGCCACTAACCTCAGGGTTTGATTACGACTTTTAGCGCGGGTCACAAAGCTGTCAATCCAGCCTGCGAGCCAGGGTTCTAGCAAGATTGGCTCGGGCTGAATGGGATGATTGCCCACGTCCAATCGCTGGAGATCGAGCAGATCGTTTATCAGGCTAATTTCGCGCTCGCACTCCTCTTGCAGGATGCTGTAGTAGCGGCCAATGCGAGTCTGCTCGGTCTTGGGCTTTTGCAGATCGGCAGTGAGGTCAAATTCTTGATTTAGGGTGACACCCAGCAGTTGCAATGCCACTCGCATGCTGGTTACCGGAGTGCGCAGCTCATGGGAAACGGTGCTGAGGAAATCGTCTTTGAGGGTGTTGAGCCGCTCTAGTTCGGCGACCTGAGACTGGGCCGCCTGGTACAACCGCGCTTGGCGAATGGCGATCGCACATTGGTTGGCTACCTGCTGTACCAGGCGAATCTCAATGTCGTTAAAGCCGTAGTCGCGATCGTTAATCAACCAAAGATCGCCCAGCACACCCCGGTCATCCACCACGGGGCAGGCCAGCATAGCTACATAGCCCCGCACTGGATTCGGCTCCACTGAGCAAAACTGAAAATACTGACCGTCCAGCAGTTGGTGGTACACCTCTGGAAAGGCCTCCATCTGAGCAACGCGGCCCTGGTACGACGGGCTAGAGCTGTTGTATTCGTAATAGATCGTCGAGGTGCCCTGTTCCAGATCGTAGAGCGAGGTGTTTGATCCCTTTACCTCCAGGGCCTCGGTCAGTTCCTTGACCGCCGTCAGCATAATCTGATTGACGTCGAGGCTGTCGCGCACCCGGTCAGTAATCCGTTTAAGGGTCGCCTCAAACTCAAGGGCGGTCTGCAACTCCTCGGTCCGCTGGGCCACCTGCTGTTCTAGATCAGTATTTAGCCGCTGCACCTGGTTGTAGAGGCGGGCCTGCTTGATGGCACCGCCCACCTGGGTTGCCACCTCTCGCAGAGTCTCGATTTCCCAGGCGGCCCAGGGGCGAGGGCCACTGCAGTTGAGGGCGCACACCAAGCCGTAGAGAGCATCACCCTGCACAATCGGCATCACTAGGCAGGCTTTGACCTGGGCCTGGGCAAACTTAGCCAGGTAGGCCGGTGGCAAGTGCGCCGTGGCAATGTCATCGATCACCTCCATCTCGCCCTGGCGGTAGCGCATCAGGTCCGCAGGAATAAAGCTGAGATCGGTCTGAGCTGTGACCGCGTTGGCCATGGTGCCACTGGCTGACTCAGCCACCACCCCGTTGTAATCAGGGTCAAAGCTGTAAAACAGCACCCGGTCGATGCGCAAAAAGCGACGCACCTCGTTCACCGTCGTCTGCAGTAAATCCTCAGAATTGAGCGATCGCAGCAAGTGCTGGGCGATCGCCCCCAGCAGCCGCTCGCGCTCCGACTGCCGTTGTAGGGTCTGCTCCACCTCATGGAGGGGGGGCATATCCTGAAGACTCACCATCAGCTGAGGTTCACCGCTGGCAGCCCCAAATCGTCGCACCGTCGCCAGCAGCCGACGTCGCTCCCCCGATGCATCGGTGATCTCCACCACAGCGGTCTGCTCGTCGCCACTGGCTAAGGCCCGCTGTCCCGCCGTTAGCACTGGCTGGCCGACCCCCGGTGGCAGTACGTCCACGCCCCGTTGAAGTTCGCCGTCAGCCCAACAATCCACCCTCAGCAGGGCTGCACAGGCCCGGTTGTAAAAGCGCCAGCGATCGCCAGCGTCTGTTATCCAAAGCGGCGTGGCGATCGCATTGAGCACCTCCCCTAGGGTGGCGTCAGCGACCTCAGGTTGAGGCCACTCTCCCTGGGGTAAAGGGTCAAGGGGCAGAGTAGACATATCCGTAGGGGCTCAGGAAGATTTAGGTAACAACAACCTTGGCAAAAAGGGGAGCATGCTCTATGAACACTATGCCCAGAGCCACCTGAAAATACCCAATCCAGTCCCACAAAAACCCACTGCCGAAAAACATTGCCCCGAGCTATTTGCTTAGCGCCACCGATGGTCTATAATCGTAGACCGTGCACATTTGCAGGCCCTATGAACGCAGAGGAAATCATCCGCTCGATTGAGGCGGAGCATATAAAGACTGACCTTCCCACCATTTACGTCGGCGACACCATCCGTGTTGGCGTGCGCATTCAAGAGGGTGGCAAAGAGCGGATTCAGCCCTATGAGGGCACCGTCATCGCCATGCGCAATGGCGGCATCAATCGCTCCATTACGGTGCGAAAGATTTTTCAAGGGGTCGGCGTTGAGCGAGTTTTTCTCGTCCATGCTCCCAAAGTGGCCAGCATTGCTGTGCTACGTCGGGGTAAGGCTCGTCGGGCCAAGCTCTACTACCTGCGCGATCGCGTGGGCAAAGCTACCCGTCTGAAGCAGCGTTTTGATCGCCCAATCAACTAGAATTAGGTAAAGTTGGGCAGTGGTGCTAGAGTGGCACCTGGTTTCATGCGTCCTTAGTTCAGTTGGTAGAACGCGGGTCTCCAAAACCCGATGTCGGGGGTTCGAGTCCTCCAGGGCGCGCTGAGTAACGGTAGCGACACATCCCAAAGCTCTTAGATCCTAGGGTCCGCTGGAGCAGCGGGATCTGTCACTGCCCCCAACTCGTGATCAAACCAGGAGCCATTAGCCCTTCGGTCTGATGTTTTCTCAGGTTAGCTAAGCCGGTTTTCCGGTCCGTGTTTTCCCGTTAGTTCAGTGTGGATAAGCGCCAACAGGAGCCAAGCCAGTGGTTAAAAAAGACACCGCAATAGAGTCTAAGGGGAAGGCTGTAGATCCTCAGGTTGCTGAGCAGGGCTTTAGTGTGGTGACCTTCCTGCAGGGCACTAAGGAAGAACTGGGAAAAGTTGTTTGGCCCAGTAGACAGCAGCTCATCAGTGAGTCTGCCGCCGTTATCCTCATGGTTAGCCTTTCCGCAACGCTGATCTATCTGGTTGATCGTCTGTTTGGGTGGGTTTCGGGGCAAGTATTTTAATGGCGGTAACTGAAGAAGACTTCGACTACGATGACGCTCCCTTGGACGAAGATCTAGGGGCCGAGCCTTCAGCAGAAGGGGCTGGACCATCTACCGAAGAAGGCAACGAAGGCGAAGCAGCCCGCTTCTACCAGCGTAAAGCTCGGTGGTATGCCGTCCAGGTGGCCTCTGGCTGCGAAAAGCGCGTCAAGCTCAACCTCGAGCAGCGCATCGGCACTCTCGATGTGATGAACCGAATTTTTCAGGTTGAGATTCCTCAAACGCCAGCGGTTAAGCTCCGCAAGGACGGCAGTCGTCAAAATATTGACGAGAAAGTTTTTCCCGGCTACGTGCTGGTGCGGATGTATATGGATGACGAAGCCTGGTCGGTGGTTAAAAACACCCCTCACGTCATCAATTTTGTCGGGGCTGAGCAGCGCCGGGCCTACGGTCGCGGTCGTGGTCACGTTAAGCCCATGCCCTTAGGCATGAGCGAGGTGAAGCGCATCTTCAAGCGCACCGAAGAGCAAAAGCCAGTGATCAAGGTCGACATGGCTCCGGGGGACAAAATTACTGTGCTCTCAGGTCCTTTCAAAGACTTTGAGGGCGAGGTAGTGGAAGTCAGTCCTGAGCGCAGTAAGCTGAAAGCTTTGCTGTCGATTTTTGGGCGCGACACTCCGGTGGAGCTGGAATTTAACCAAGTGGAAAAAGAGAGTTAATTAATGGCTAAGAAAGTTGTAGCGCTAATTAAGCTGGCACTTCCTGCCGGAAAGGCAAACCCAGCTCCCCCCGTCGGCCCAGCCCTGGGTCAGCACGGGGTTAACATCATGGCGTTCTGCAAAGAGTACAACGCCCGTACCCAAGAGAAAGTGGGTCTGGTGATACCGGTTGAGATCTCGGTCTTTGAAGATCGCAGCTTTACCTTTATTCTCAAGACGCCGCCAGCCTCAGTATTGATTAAAAAAGCGGCGGGCATTGAGAGTGGCTCAGGCGAGCCCCGCACCAAGAAAGTGGGTTCCATTACTCGGGCTCAGCTCAAAGAAATTGCCGAGACCAAAATGCCTGACCTCAACGCCAACGACATTGAGGCAGCTATGAACATTGTCGAGGGTACCGCCCGCAACATGGGTGTTACCGTTTCTGGCTAGGCTATTGCCCTAGACCACTGGCAATAATCCAAGTTTCACTTATTCACACTACGGGGAAGAGGCGTTGCTTCGTTTGACCCCAAGGAGACCACCATGCCTAAAGTATCCAAGCGCCTGCGCGAAGCCCAGGCCAAAATAGAAGACCGTCTCTATGAGCCCCTAGAGGCCCTAGAACTGCTTAAGGAAACCGCTACCGCTAAGTTTGTTGAGTCGGCCGAGGCCCACATTCGCCTAGGTATTGACCCTAAGTACACCGACCAGCAGCTGCGTACCACGGTCATTTTGCCCAAGGGCACGGGTCAAACCATTCGAGTCGCTGTCATTGCTAAGGGCGAAAAAGTGGCTGAAGCCACCGCTGCTGGAGCTGACTTGGCGGGTTCTGAAGAACTCATCAACGAAATTCAGCAAGGCATGATGGACTTCGACGTTTTGATTGCGACCCCCGACGTCATGCCTCAGGTAGCCAAGCTCGGTCGTCAACTCGGCCCCCGTGGCCTGATGCCCTCCCCCAAGGGCGGCACCGTAACCTTCGACTTGGCCAAAGCAATTGATGAGTTTAAAGCAGGTAAGTTAGAGTTTCGCGCCGACAAAACAGGCATCGTCCATGTTATGTTTGGCAAGGCCGACTTTAGCGCTGAGGATTTGCTAGTCAACCTCAAGGCGCTGCAAGAGACTGTCGATCGCAATCGTCCGTCTGGAGCCAAGGGCCGCTACTGGAGAACAGTAGCGATCGCCTCCACTATGGGGCCTTCTATTCGCCTTGATGTGAATGCTCTGCGCGACTTCAAGATGGGCGACGCAGCCTAGGCCAACAAGTTTTACCCCAGCCAACCAGGAGTTACGCCCACTGACACAACCCCCCACAACTGCATAGACGACCGGAGACAGCAGGTAGCCGCCCAGCGCTGCATAAACCCTGCCGAGGTTGACGTAAATGACTACAGTGCTCTTGCCCAAGCTGAGCACTCTGGGTTGTTGGTCTAACCCCGGCAGAGCTGTCGGGGTTTTGTTTTTACTAAGGGCTGAGCCCAAACCTGGATCGGGTAATTAAGTTCCCAATCCCCAACTTAAAGGAGGTGAGATCGATATGGGGAGAACCCTAGCGAATAAGAAAGAGCTGGTAGCCGAAATTAAGGCCCTGCTAGACGATGCCCAGCTAGCCTTTGTGATTGATTACAAAGGTCTGACGGTATCGGAAATCAGCGACCTACGCAACCGGCTGCGCCCTAAGGGTGCCGAGTGTAAGATTGCCAAGAACACGCTGATGCGGATCGCCGTTGACGGCAGCGAAAACTGGCAACCGATCACCGAGTTCCTCAGAGATTCTTCGGCCTTTGTGCTGGTTAAAGAAGACTTTGGCGGGGCAATCAAGGAATACCAGGCATTCCAAAAAGACACCAAAAAAACCACCCTGCGGGGCGGTGTCATGGAAGGCCAGGCCCTGAACGAAGACCAGATTAAGGCCATCACCGAACTGCCCACGAAGGAAGAGCTCATGGCTCGTCTGGCTGGAGCCATCAAGGCGATGCCAACTCGGGTGGCCGTGGGCGTCAACGCCGTACCGACCAAACTGGCGGTGGGCGTCAAAGAAGTGCCTGCATCTCTGGCCCGTGCTCTCAAGGCAGTCTCCGAAAAAGATGCGGCTTAGGCCCATCTCTTACGATTTTGTCTGTGTTTAATTGTTTTCAAATAGGAGTTAACCGGTAACTATGTCTGCTAAAACCGATGAAATTCTCGAACAGCTAAAAACCCTTTCTCTGCTAGAAGCTTCCGAGCTGGTCAAGCAAATTGAGGAAGCCTTTGGTGTTGATGCTTCTGCCTCCGCTGGCGGCGGCATGATGATGATGGCCCCCGGCATGATGGGTGGTGGCGCCGCTGCTGCTGCCGAGCCCGAAGAAGAGAAGACTGAATTTGACGTCGTTCTCGAAGAAGTGCCCGCCGACAAGAAGATCGCCGTTCTCAAGGTTGTGCGCACCCTGACCGGTCTGGGTCTGAAGGAAGCCAAGGAACTGGTGGAAGCCGCTCCCAAGGCCGTCAAGGAAGCCACCACCAAGGACGACGCCGAAGATGCCAAGAAGCAGCTTGAAGAAGCTGGCGGCAAGGTATCTGTCAAGTAACCTAACGCTTTGCCGTTAAGGCGTGACGTTTGATAGCTCCCTGTGGTTTCACGGGGAGCTTTTTCTATAGCTGGGTTGGTCTTCCCCACTCTGGACAGCGGACCTCTGGGGACTGGAAGGTTAAGATTGGGGAGACAGTCGAGTAGAGGTTAGCTATGGCCAAATACCTGAAACGGTGGGAGTCGCCCCGTAAGCTGGGTCGCAATGACAAAGGACGAGGCGGCACGGCCCGCCAGCGCCAGCTGCAAAAACGACAGCAAGCTTTGCGTAAGCGCCTTGTTGGGCGATCGCCATCAGACCATACAAATACTCATCTGGGGGAGTCAGCGGCTCCCCTTTTTGCTATCTACCTGCTTCCTGACTGAGAAACTAGCCAATCAGCAGCTCTTCTTCGGGATACTGCACAGAGGACGGTTTGGGATCGCCAAGCAGCGCTGCCATAAACAGCAGTACCCCCACCCGTCCTATGTACATGGTGAAAGCAAGCACGCACTTACCAACATTAGAGAGGTCGGCGGTAATGCCGGTAGAAAGCCCCACCGTCGCAAATGCAGACACAGCTTCAAGGAAAATATCAATAAAGCTCACAGTTGGATTGGAAAAAGAGACTAAGGCAGTGGCCACGACGACCGCAATGCCCGACCCTACGACTACGGAGATTGCTTTCAGCACCCGAATAGTAGCAATCTGCCGCCGAAAGACTAGAACCTGCTCTTTGCCCTGCAGGGCCATACGAGTGCAGGCTAGCAGAATGCTAAGGGTAGTGGTTTTGATGCCGCCACCAGTGCTGCCGGGGCTAGCCCCGATAAACATGAGGGCAACCATGATGAATAGTGAGGCGTTGCCCATCGCACCAATGTCAATGCTGTTAAAACCGGCAGTGCGGGCGATAACAGACTGAAACCAAGCCATCAGCAGCTTGTGTTGGGGAGCCACCGGCCCCAAAGTATCGGGGTTTTGGTACTCAACGAGAAACAATGCCAGGGTGCCTAGCCCCAAGAGCACGGCGGTAGTGCTGGTGACAACTTTAAAGTGGAGGGAAAACGGGTTGCGGCAGCGGTTGCCACTAAGTCGATTTCTGAGCCATGACAGAAACTCCATGATCACTTGATAGCCAATGCCACCCAGGATGACTAAAGTGGTGATCACCGCGTTGACCCAGGGGTCGAGCGCATAGCCAACAATATTGTCTTTAAACAGGCTAAAACCCGCATTGTTGAAAGCGCTAACACTGTGGAACATGGAGAGCCATAGCCCATAGCCAGGTCCGTATTCTCGGCTGAAGATTGGATATAGGCAAAATAGGCCCGTCAGTTCAATCACCAGCGTCATGGCAATAATAGAGAGGATCAGAGGCTTGCCACCCGCTAGAACTGAGTTATCCATGGACTGCTGAATCGCAAGTCGTTCGCGCAGCCCCAACCGTCGCCCCAGCAGCAGCAGTAGGAAGGTGTTGACGGTCATGTAGCCTAAACCGCCGACCTGAATCAGCGCCAGAATGGCCGCTTCGCCAAAGTCAGAGAAGTAGGTACCCGTGTCGACCACAACCAACCCGGTGACGCAGACAGCGGAGGTAGCCGTAAACAGGGCCACAAGGGGATCACCCCAGCCTTGTTGAGTGCTAGAAATGGGCAGCGCCAGTAGAAGCGTGCCAACGGCAATTAACACTAAAAAACCAAGGCATATAGTGCGCGGAACCGTCATCTGCATAGGTTGGGCTTTCCGTAAGACACGGAGTAGAGAGGCAACCCTATATTTCCACGAGTTGACGCTCTCGACCACTATGCCGCAAGATTTAACCGGCTAGCCACGCTGTTCTCTAGGTGTCGAGTTGTCATGACCAATGCCCTGTACAAGAAGATTCAGACTTTCTATGACGACTCCTCTGGGCTGTGGGAGCAGATCTGGGGTGAGCACATGCACCACGGCTACTACGGGGCCGATGGCCGTCAGCGCAAAAATCGTCGCCAGGCCCAGATTGATCTGATTGACGAATGTTTGACCTGGGGGGGCATTACCCAAGCGGAGACTATTCTCGACTGCGGCTGCGGCATCGGCGGCAGCGCTCTCGAATTGGCGAACCGGTATGGAGCCAGAGTGACAGGCATTACCCTCAGCCCAGTGCAGGCTGAGCGAGCCACGGAGCGGGCGATCGCAGCGAATTTGAGCGGCGATGCTGCTCCCTGTGCAACGTTTCAGGTCGCGGATGCTCTAAATACCCCCTTTGCTGACCACAGCTTTGACCTGGTGTGGTCGATGGAGAGCGGTGAGCACATGCCCGACAAGGTGGCATTTTTGCAGGAGTGCTACCGGGTGCTGAAGCCAGGGGGCAAACTGTTGATGGCCACCTGGTGCCACCGCCCTACGGATTCGCTGGGAGGGCCGTTGACCTGGCTAGAGCAGCGGCAGCTCGACTGGATTTATCGCGTCTATGGTCTGCCCTATGTGATTTCTTTGCCTGACTATGAGGCGATCGCCCAAAATTGTGGCTTTAGCCAGCTAAAAGCCGCTGACTGGTCACTGGCGGTCGCCCCCTTTTGGGATGAGGTAATTGCCTCGGCCCTCAGCCCTGAAGGCTTAGCAGGATTGCTTCGGGCGGGGCCTGGCACCCTCCAGGGGGCGCTGGCCCTGGGGCCAATGCGCCAGGGGTTACATAGCGGCCTCATTCGTTACGGGCTGCTGTGCGCGGTGCGCTAAGCCAGACAACCTAAAAAAGGGTGAGTTCCGTACGGAACTCACCCTTGAGTTAGTGCCTAGTTGTACGTTAGCTGACCTACTGGGGTCGAGCAGCCGGACAGTCAATGGCCCGTACGGCAACGGCAGCAGTATAGTCACGCAGCGCGTTGGAGTTGGGCGAAAAGTTAGTCCCGGTTTCGTTGAGAGGGGTTGCGATCGCACAGAAGGCCGCCATCTGCCTGATCGTAGCCTCACCCCAGTGACCGCCGATGTCGGTGAAGGTGGGCGGGTTGCTGATGTTAGGAACAATCCCCCGAGTAGTCTGGTCGATGCCCGGTACCGGGCTGGTGTTGGTGGTATCGCCCGCACCTGCGTTAGCGCGCACCAGGGCCAGTTTGTAGGTCATCGCCATCAGCTCGGCCCGAGAGACATTGTCTGTTGGACGGAAGTTGCCGGTGCCAGCGTCACCCGTCACGATGCCCAACTGCTTAGCCTGCTGAATCTTGACCGCACTCCAGCGATTGGCGGCTACGTCACCGAAGGGGGCACTAAAGACCGACTGAGGCAAGTTAGCCAGCGCCGAGGTCGGCAAGACTTTCCGGGCGGTTTCCATCATTACAGAAACTGCCTGCTCGCGAGTGAGCGGCGCGGTGGGCCGGAAGGTGCCATCTTCAGGGAAGCCGGAAATTACCCCTAGGCTGGATGCACGGGTGATCTCGGCAGCATAGCGGTTGCCTCGAATATCGTTAAAGGCCACGGCAGGCGGCGTCACGGGCGGCGTCACTGGTGGGGTCACCGGCGGCGTCACGGGCGGTGTGCCACCACCGGTTTGCCCCCCCTGAATCTGAGCCAGGGTCAGTTCGTTGGTGAAATACACCAAGTGCGAGCTGACGATCGCCCCGTTGAAGGTGCGCTTAGTTAGTGACCAGCCTGGGTTGAGATCGAGCTGCGTGAAGCCTGTAGGGCTAATGCCATTGGCGCGACCGATGGTGATGCGATCGCGAGAAACGGTGCTGGGAGCAAATTGGAGCAGCAAATCACCGTCTCGCTGATTGACCTCAAACCGGACTCCCGATAGGTCTTGGCCCGCCAAGCGAATAGCATAGCCATTGGTATCGCGCTGGAGGCGACAGACGCCCGTAAAGTCAAAGGTATTCCACAGGGCGTTTACCTGAGTGGGTTCGGCACCGGGGTTGGCAATCGTCCAGCAGGGGGGATTGGGCTGAAGCTGCTCCACAATATAGAGCCGATAGGGTTGGGAGGTGCTCCCCGGCACCGCAACCACCAAAAAATTGGCCTGATTGATAGCGATGTTGCCAAAGGTTTGGGCCAGCAGCGTGCCCGTCTCGCGCACTGCGGGTTGAACTGAGGTGGGTTTGGGGGCAACGGCATGCCCTGCTCCGCTCACTACCCCGAGGGTAGCCGCAGTCAGCGCAGCCGCCTTTAAAGTTGACATGAGATTCATTGTCACCCGTCCTAGTAGATAGCGATTTGTGATGGGGGGAATAGTTTCTTTACCTTAGCGCTGGGAATTGGGGGCAAACCTTTGACCTCAACCACTTATCAGACCGTCTGATAGTCAAGCTGACGACCCAATATCAGTGGCCAAATCTCAGTTAACCCAGACCTAAAACCTGGGTCGCTGGCTCCAAGCCCAGACCTAAGCGAACCACGACCAACGGTCACGACCGAATAAACTTTTTAAGCTCAATCCGAACGAATTAAGTCAGCAAACCGACTCACGATTTAGCCTAGAAAAGCCGCCATCATTGTAGGGTTATCGCCACTGTAGAACCCTAATTTTTGCAGGAATTACTAGGATTCGTTGCAAAACCTCACCCTACAGTTCTGTGTTTTTCTAAAGGCCCGTTAGAGGCGTCTCTAAATCTGAAATTCGTCTAAGGAGGTTGGGGGAAGTCCTGCAGGGGCGATCGCGCGACTGACCGAGGCTTTATAGCTTTCCTGCTGGGTAACCATATCCACAGAAATTGCCTCAAACCACGCCTCTAAACAACCAAAGGGAGCCGTGAGTTGTAGATTGCCCTCCAGCTGTCCCAGTCCGTTGGGCAGCAAATTGAGTAGCTGGCGCGGCTCGTCGGCCAGGGTGCGGGTTTGAGGGTCAGTAATCCACACTTTGAGGTATAGGCGGTTGGGATGAAAGGGCACCCGCAGAGTCACAAATACCGGCTCACCCGCGGTCAGATCACCCTCTGGCAGCTCTAGGGTGGGCATAGGTGGGGTCACCACCTCAGGCGGCTCCTCGGCCTCTAGGGCAGGCACCACTGCCGCTTCCAAGTCGCGTAGGGTAGGGTCTTCATCTTCATAGATCACTACCTCGCCAGCAAAAGGGACAAACGGCGGCGGCTCAACTGGGGTTTCTATCGGAGTTTCCGCCGGGGCAGCGGCGACCTCGGTGCGCTGCTCGATCGCCTCCTGCTGAAGGTTGACGGCTAGCTCGTTGAGCCGGTTCCAGAAGCGGTCTTGCAGCTTGAGGTCTCTGAACCCCATAGCCTCGTGGGACATTAGCTGGGGTACCGTGCTAGGGGGTTTAGGGCTGGCACTAGGGGATGCCTGCCCAGTCAAGATAGCAATGGGGTCATCGGCCTGGGGAGGCGAAGCAATGGGCGGTAAGCTTAGCCCTCGGACTGGCTCTGGGCTAGACGTAGCGGGGGCGCTCAGACTATCAGGGCTGCGATCGCCGGGGGGCGGGGGAACAGGGCGGGAGCGGCCTACCAGGGGCAGCGACGGCTGATGGGCGGCCACCTCGTGAGGAGACGGGTAGTAGATTTTGGGCGGCAGCTCAGGACTGTTGCGGGGCAGGGTGAGAATGGGCATCTGCCGAGGCGGTGCCGACCGACCGACAATGTCCCAGGTTTTGAGCTCGGGGGCAGAGGGCAGGGGAGAGGCCGGGCCTTCCTCTGGGTCTTCAGCCGGAAAGACCACGTCTAGACCTGATTCGGTTTCAGCCTGGTTGGCGATCGCATCGAACAGCGAGGCCACATCCACCGTGACCGTAAATCGCTGTAGGGCTGCTATCTCAGTCCCGACAAAGAGCCCCACTTCTCCCAGCAGCAGCCGGGTTGACAGCTGAGTAGGTACGGTTACGGTCAGCGTCACGGTGCTGGGCAACATTGCCACCGCTAGCGGCACCGGAGCCATGGCCACAGTGACCGCGGTTTGGGGGTCCGATAGCCGTAGCACCAGGGTCAGGGGCGGGCAAGGCTCACCATCGGATGGGCCTGTTACCGTCGCCGTTAACCCTAGGCTTTCGCCAGTGCTACCCAAGAGCGCGGCGTGGGGCAGCAGCAGCCCATAGGGCAATGGGGCTGTAGCGGAGGCCAGCTGGGTTTGAAACGCATCCATAGCAGCCGCTGCGGTCTGGAGGTCAATGACCGGCGCCGGGGCCACCGAAGCTGCTCCGGCGGCTGGGGGAGAAGAGGCGGCGATCGCGCCTAAGCCATCACTGCCGTCGTCGGCAAACCAGTCGCCCTCGTCGGCGGAGTCTTGGGCCGCCACCTGGAGCTGCACTGCGTAGCGCCAGGGCGGAGGGGTATTGGCGGTAGTGGCATCCTCTAGGCTTGCCTCTGAGGCGATCGCGCTAGCGCATTCAATATCCCAAGATCCCTCACTCAGGCGAGTAAAGGGCATGACGACCATCAGGCCATTTTCGTTGATCTGGCCCTGGCGACGCAGGATACGGCGCTGAGGGGGCACGCGATTGGCAAAGCGCTCCGTCCCAGAATCGCCCTCAGAGCGCTGGCGATCGTCTAGCAGCTGGCCGATCTGAATATATACCGGAGTATTGGTATGGCTAGTGTGGGCCATCACTCGGTAGCGGCCCTCCAAAATTTCTACCTGGGAAGTGTCGAGGGGCAACCAGCTCTGGTCACCCTCCTTTTGCAGCAGAAATTCCCAATACTCCATAGTTCAAGCCCCAGTTTAAGTCCTGAGTTTAAGTCTGTTTTGGGAGACAAGCCACCCATGATGCTTCAGGATACTCCCTAGAGGCAAGCCTGCACTGTTACTCCAGCAAACATTCAGGTCCAAACTGTAGCAATACCTACAATTTGATAGAGACTCTCTTCTATCTCTCTACAGAGGAGGCTTCCTTGGCCTTTTCATAGACTGAGGGTATGAACCTCTCACGGAGATAATTACATCATGTCTATTGAAGATAGAGCCAAGGCCGCTGCAAAAGACGTTGAAGGCAAGCTCCAAGAAGGTGCCGGCAAGGTGACAGGCGATCGTCAAGCTCAAGCCGAAGGTAAAGCAAAGCAGGCTGAGTCCGATGTGCGCCATGGTGTAGAAGATGCAAAAGACAACGTCAAACGCGCCATTGACTAGGCATTAGCAACTCTGCCTAAGGTTGTCTAACCTTACAGGCTCCGATCCATAGAGGGTCGGAGCTTTTGATTACGGAGGACAGCGGTGATAACCAACTGCCCCCCTGGCGCGTTTCGTATCATTCTCAGCCTTACGCACCGACGCTTTTGGCTTAATGTGTTTAGCCCAAAAGATCGTTTAGCTCGGCCTCGGTCGCCCGAAACCCAACCAATACTGCCTGGTCGTCTTTGACAAACAGGGGGCGTTTCAGCAGCATGGCATCGTTGGTGAAGGCGTTGACCCACTCGGAATCACCCCAGGTCTGCTTCTCGTCTCCTAGCGCCCGGTAGGATTGCCCCGAGGTATTGCGCATGGGCTTGCTGCCTAGGCTGTCTACCCAAGCTGCTATCGTGGCACGGCTGGGAGGGTGTTCTTTGGTGTTGACAAAGTCGTAGGCAATGGCGCGGCTATCTAGCCATTGCAGGGCTTTTTTGCAGGTGCTACAGGTGGGAATGCCATAGACTGTTAGCGGCATAGCAGCGATCAGTTAAAGGATAAATCCAAGCACAGAACAGGGATTAAACGCCAAAAACGCCCCGGCGATCGAGACGTTTTTGCAGCGCTTTAACCTCTAGTGAGGTAGCCCGTTAGCTTAGGTGTCGTACACTCGGCACTCGTCGGCTTCAGGGTTGTTGTCGCAGTAAACTTCTAGAGAGTTTTTATCGGTGCCTTTCTCGCGCTGGTGAGATGCTTCTGCCTGAAGCTCTTCTACGGCATCCCAAGCAGCGGCGCACTCCTGGGAGCTGCCGCCGCTGGCGTCACAGGCGGCCCGGGCACCTTCAATCTCTTTTTCAATGCGCTCTTTGATGTTCTCGCTCATGTCCTTTCTTACCGTTTGTAAACAACTAGCGGGGGCCTGTGGCCTGGTCAGCGGGGGCAAACTATGGCTCTAGATTGTCAGATCCCAACTCCAGGCTCAGTATACTGCACCGATTCAGAGGCTCTGGCGGTGAAAACTCTACCCCATAGAGGCAGGGTTACGCCCTTGACAGCCCCCCCGGTTAACCCGACGAGGTCAGTATAAGTACTCATTACCCATTGTACACATCTCCACCATGGCAGGGGTAACCGCTGAACATTCTGAGCCCAGGTCAATTTACTCAGGGGGAGGAGCAATCCGATCTAGACTGGAACCACCCAAGGAGGGGGCTACCCAATGACCGACATTCCCCAACTAGACCATCCACCTATGGAGTGGGCCAATGCGGTGTCGACTCGTCCCTCCCTTGAGGGGGCGGTGAAGGACGTGGTAGAGCAGCTGAAGCACCGACTGACGGGGGCCCCCGATCTGGGCATTGTGTTCATTTCGTCGTCGTTTACCAGCGAGTTTGCTCGCCTGCTGCCCCTGCTCCAAGACCTGTTGCCCATACCGGCTTTGGTGGGATGCAGCGGCGGCGGCATTGTGGGCATGGATGACCAAGGCCACCCTCAAGAATTAGAAGACGCCCCAGCCTTAAGTTTGACGCTGGCTCGGCTGCCAGGGGTCACGGTACGAAGCTTTCATCTGTCGAGCGATGACCTCCCGGATTTAGACAGCCCGCCCAATGCTTGGTCTGAGCTGATGGGGGTGGCACCAGAGGATAACCCCCAATTTATTTTGATGGCTGACCCGTTTTCATCCAACGTCACCGACCTGCTCCAGGGGCTTGATTTTGCTTACCCCAGCGGCGTGAAGATTGGTGGTCTGGCCAGCGTTGACGGGTTCAATCGCCACAGTGGGCTATTTTGCGATCGCAACCTACATACCGAAGGCGCTGTTGGGGTAGCCCTGGCGGGGCCCATCGTGCTCGACACTATTGTGGCCCAGGGCTGTCGCCCCATTGGGCCTGTCTATCGGGTTGATAAGGCCGAGCGCAACATTCTGCTGTCTTTGAGCGACCCAGAGGATAGCGACTCGGCGCGCCCGCCCTTAGAGCTGCTGCAAGAGCTGTTTGAAACTCTGCCCGAGGGCGATCGCCAGCTGGCCCAGAGTTCTCTCTTCATCGGCATGGCTCAGGACAGCTTTAAGCTCAGCCTCAACGCAGGCGACTTTTTGATTCGCACGCTGCTGGGAGTTGACCCCAAAATGGGCGCGATCGCAGTGGGCGATCGTCTGCGCCCCGGACAACGAGTGCAGTTTCACCTGCGCGATGCCCACACCTCCGCCACCGATCTCGAAGCCCTATTGCAGCGCTACCAGCAGCAGGCTCCTGTTGCGATCGCCCCCGCCGGAGCGCTGATGTTTGCCTGCATGGGACGCGGTGCCGGGCTCTATAACCAGGCCAACTTTGACTCAGGTCTGTTTGCCCAATATTTGCCCGGGCTCCCCATAGGAGGCTTTTTTTGCGGCGGCGAGATCGGCCCCGTGGGGCAGACGACGTTTCTGCACGGGTTTACGTCAGTGTTTGGAATTTGTCGGCAGCCTTAGGGGTAGGGGAGAAGGTGAGGGGATGAGGAAGTGAGGAAGATGAGGAGAATCGAAACTTCCAAACTTCTCTATCTCCCTTATCTTCCTCACCTCTCTTACCTTCCCTATCTCCCCCTCTACCGCAACCCCAGCTCCGGGGAAGGGGTCAGGCCGTCAATGGTTATTGTGTAGGTGACAGCGCTGGTGCCAATGCCCTGCCAGCCAGTGATAAACCCACCCTCGTCGAGAACGGGATGGTGTTGAGGAGTGGTGACCGCAGCATAGTAAACGCCACTAGCGGGCAAGGGTGTGGCAGCCAAGTAAGGCTGCTGGCCAGCGGTGGTGCGGCCGGCAGACAGCAATCGACCTGCAGCATCAAACAAAAAAAGCTGCGCCGCATCGTCAGTGTAGAGCAGCCCACGGCGCTGCTGAATAACGGTTAAATCGAGGTTAGCGCTGTCTCCCTCGGCACCCAGAAAGGCGTAGATGTCAACCCGACGGCTCACGGCTCCGGTAGTCACGCCGCTGCCGCTGCGGGTGTTGACGCGCTGGGCCTCAGCTAAAGGGCTGAGGGGAGTGTCGGCGGTCACGCCCAGCCCGGCCTGCCAAAGCGCCTCGTACTGACGCAGGGTTTGGTCGGCAGCAACGACGGGGGCACCACGACCCACGCTAGAGTACACCCCTCGATCAAAATCCAGGGGTCGACCGGTGTAGCCAGGCAGGCCAAACCCGGCGAGCACGGGCTCACAGCCATCAATGGGGTTTACTACCGTTCGGTTTTGATCAAATAACTGCATTTGGCGACGAAATGCCACCAGCTGGGCGCGAGTTTTGACGGGCAGTTCAGAGACTTGTTCGAGCTGACTGGTGTGGGCGATCGCGCTATCCCAGTCGTTCAAGCAGACCGCTAGCCGCAAAGCCTCCTGCAAAATGGCGGTGGATTGGCCTTGGGCTGGAGCAGCAGCCAGCGTCGCTAGTAAGACAATCGTTGCCTCGTATAACCAAGACCTAACTTTCGTCACCCCTCTCATCGCCGCTGACTCCTCTAGGTACTGCCCAATCCGCTGGTCTCACTGTACCCACAAGTCTACCGAGGCTCGCCCATAGTGGGCCAAAAACTTGTCGCTGCCGGTTTCTTGCCGCCGCAGCCAAGCCCAAAGCTGATCGCCTAATGAAAAGTGCCACCACTCGTTGGGGTGGCGGCGAAACCCCGCCGCCGTCATCACCTGGTTAAGCAGAGCACGGTGAGAGTGAAAGGCTTGCTCGGCAGGAGTCGTGCTGGCCGCGAAATGGTCAGGATGCGATCGCGGTGACACCTCATCAATGGGCGACCCCATATCGACTACGCTCCCGGTAGCATCGATCAGCGTCACATCTAGCGCGGCCCCGGTGCTATGGGGCGGCGGCGTGGCTGGGTCATCGCTGGGTATGGCCCAAAACTGCACTACCTCTGCCATCACCTCGTCGCGCTGAGCAGCGGTGAGTGCTTCGGCAACCCAGCCCCGCGCCCGTGCCTGCTCTGCGAGAGTGTGCTCTACCATAAACCGCTGCACCGCCACAGGGCGAAAGGCGTCAAAGATTTGCATGCGCCAACCAGAACGCTGCTGCTGAAGCTGATCCTGAGCTTCGACCAGGGCGGCGAGCACGCCGGCTCTTAGGGAATAGGGCGATTGATTACCGTAGGGGGCACCCAACGTTTGGTAGGGGTGGGGCTGCACCAGCGCAAAGCGATCGCGGGGTATGGGCACCAACGGTTCACCGCGATCGCAGATTGGAATGGCCTGATAGGGCTTCATAGTCCTTATTTACCAGCTTGAAGAATTTTTGAATAGGTAGTCCAAAGCAATGACTAGGCGAGTGCTCAACCTCAAAGGCATCGAAGGATTTCATCCCCCCTACGCCCCCGATTTCTCGGCGGTAACCCACAGCCCCAAACCAATGTAGCGCCCGATATAGGAGTCCACGATCGAATTTCGATACAGTGGCTCCAGCGTTATGTGTTGCCCCATGAGCCAGCCGCCAGAATTGAGTTCTCCAGCTGTAGAACCGTTTCAGGAAAGTTTATCGGCTCGGTTAAGCGAGTTAGCCCAACTTTTTCTAAGGCTAGGAGCGATCGGGTTTGGCGGTCCCCAGGCCCACATTGCCATGATTCACGATGAGGCAGTGGTGCGACGCGGCTGGCTCAAAGAAGAACAGTTTATTGAAGGGGTAGCAATCTGCGAAATGCTGCCCGGTCCCGCCTCAACCCAAACAGGTATCTATATCGGGTACTTACGAGCGGGGCAGTTGGGGGCGTTGGTGGCGGGTGTTTGCTTCATTCTGCCGGCGTTTTTAATTGTGCTGACCCTATCCTGGGCCTACTTCAAATTCCAGGGAGTACCCCAAATTGAGGACTTGTTTTTGGGCATTTCACCCGTGGTGATCGCCATTATTTTCGGCTTCTGCTGGAAGCTGGGCAAAAAGGCGATTAAAGATTGGCAGGGGGTGGCGATCGCCCTCACCGTCCTCCTTCTCTCCATCATCTTCCGCATCAACATCCTGCTGCTCTTTCTGCTGGCGGGTTTGGCTGGACTCGTCATCTATCGCCCCACTTCCCCACCGCCCGCTGGGCCGTCCCTCCGCACGAGTGCCTGGCTCGCCCCCCTGCTGCCCATCACCCAGGGCGTTCCCAATCTGCTAGCGAACCTCGCCGCCGACCCCGTTGCGGTTTCTAGCTTCTGGGGTCTCGATCGCATTCAAGACTACTTCGTCCACCTCTCAACCTTCTTTCTCAAGACCGGGGCCTTTATCTTTGGCGGCGGCCTGGTGATCATTCCCTTACTCGAAGCGGCAGTGGTGGATGACTTTGGCTGGATGACCCGCAACCAGTTCATCGACGGTGTTGCCCTAGGAGAACTCACCCCCGGCCCGGTGGTAATCACCGCCGCCTTTGTGGGCTACAAGGTTGCCGGGGCGCTGGGGGCGCTGGTCGCCACGATCGCAATCTTTACCCCATCCTTTTTATTCATCATGTTTGCCTCACCGTTTCTGGTGTGGCTGCGGCAAAACCCCTGGGTCAAGAGCTTTTTGAAAGGGGTGATGCCAGCGGTATTGGGGGCAATCGCCGCTGCCGCTATCCCCCTTGCCGCCGCCCTGTTGCAAGACACCTTGCCTCGCACGGTCGTTGCGATCGCCGTGGGCCTCGCTGCCCTGATAGCTCTGGTGCGCTTTAGCCGCCCCACCTGGCAACTGGTACCTATGGGAGCGCTGGTAGGCCTGGTTGCTGGTGCTTTAATCTGATCGCGACACCAAAACAACACTCATCGCCATCCGAGGATCAAGGATTAATTAGCGACTGCCCCAAACGTTTTAAGCGCACCTTTATCGACCAGCTCTTAATATTTGGTCAGCCGTCAGCTTTAAGTCTGGGAAGGTGAGCGAAACAACTGGCTGATCGTCTCGAATCTGCTGAATTTCGTACTCTCCGCTGACCAATGTACAAATTGAGAGAGTGGGCTGTTTAGGCTTACCAATGTGTCGAGTGCCCCCCAACCCTGCATAGTCTGCGATCCAATATTCTGGAATTCCTAAAACGGCGTAGTCTTCAACCTTACGGGCATAGTCGTTTTGCTAGTTGCTGCTTACCACTTCCGCCACAAACTTAATTGAGCTACCCAACGTCAAAATTGACTGCTCGGCCCAAAGCGGCTCTTGAGAAAGCTCACTGCGATCGACAATCGCAACATCAGGCCGAAAGCCTGTCATACCGATGCTAGAAGGGCGCAATAGGCCTCGCTGAAGCACAAACCAAGGTAAGTCTAATCTATCAATCTGCACGCAGAGCTTTGCGGTGATGAAAGCCGCAACTTCCTCATGGGGGCCAGTGGGTTCCAAATCGAAAACCTCACCATCGATTAGTTCGTAGCGGTTATCGCCACCATACCGGGCCAGAAATTCGTCAAAGCTAACGGGCTTCTGCTGGATGGGTTGATCGATCGCAACAGCCACAATTTACCTCAGTGCCATCAATCCCTTCAGCCTATCAAGTTGTCACCATGCCGTGCTCTAGGGCGAAGCGCACCAGCTCTGTGCGGCTGTTGGTGCCGGTTTTGCTAAACAGGCGGCTGACGTACTTTTCAACGTTGCGCACGCTGGTTTCTAAGCGGCTGGCGATTTCTTTGTTCATCAGCCCCTCAGCCACCAGGTCGAGCACGCTCTGTTCGCGGGGGGTGAGGTCGATGCGAATGTCGGAGGTCACCTTGGCAATACCGCCCTTCTGGGTCAGCATGGCCTTGATTTCCTCGATCTGGCGAGCCATGACGGCAATGTCGGGTACGTCGCCGGCATCGAGGGTTTGGGCGGCACGGCGGCCCATCAGGTTGCTGACCACCGCTACCAGTTCCTCGGGGTCAAAGGGTTTAGAGAGATAGGCATCGCAGCCCGCGTTGTAGCCCTGAATGCGATCGGTAGTCATGCCTCGCGCCGTCAAAAACAGCACTGGCAGCCCCTTAAAGCGAATGTCGTCGCGCACCTGAGCCAAAAAGGCGTAGCCATCGACTTGAGGCATCATAATGTCCGAAATCAGGACATCCGGCGTCTCCTGTTGCAGCAGATCCCAGCCTTCCTTGGCATTGCTGGCCGATCGCACCGTAAAGCCGCTGTCTTCTAAATAGGCTTGCACCGCCTCACGCAGACCTGGCTCATCGTCTACCAGTAAGATATTCCCGGTTTGCTCAGACATAACATCGCCCCAGATGACCTATCACTGCTCACTCTAACTCGGAATCGTCAGGGCGGAATCAGTTCACGGCCTAGAAAACAACGAGACGATTTGAATCAGGATCCGATCAAATCTAAGCTTTGGAGGCGAGGCAGAATGCCTGACCCCAGACAGCCGAGACGGCTATCCCACTTTCTTGCATCATTGTCCCAACCAGACGGTAACGCAATATGGAAAACCTGCTGTTTTACTTGGGCTTTGCCACCCTCATGGCCCATGAACTCGACGCCATGACCCAAGCCGAATGGCGAATCCTGTTTATCCTCAATCGCCTGCCCGACGCGATCGCCGAAGTGGCCTTTGTGCTGGTTCACATTCCCCTGGTGGCGGGGCTGCTGTGGCTAACCAATAACGAGGCTCCCGCTGTTCGCCGCTGGTCACGCTTTGCCGTGGCGCTATTTCTCGCCATCCATGCCGGGCTGCACAAACGGCTTGAGCATAGCCCTCTCTATACCTTCGATTCGGCTCTCTCCCGAGGCTTAATCTACGGCGGCGGCGCGTTGGGGTTGCTATATCTGCTGACTGTTTTTATTACCGCTCGACAAACCCTACAGACAGTTCACCAAGAAACGAAGTAGTCGGTACCTGACCACTCCCAACCTTCTAGGGAGTTTTCAACCTCAAATTCTGATCGACTACCATTGAGTAAAGATCCCATCCTGGTCAAAGACGCGTTTGGGCTTGGGCTAGCGATCATAGGAGTGCTGATTATGGACGGGTCATTTCCCCAGAGCATGCTGAAGAGCGAGTTGCTCAACCGCCTGGCCATTAACCTCGACACCGCCGAAGAGTTTGGCCCCATTGCCGAAATTTGGGTTAATGGGCGCACTCACCAGGTCAGGGGCATTGGCTGTAGCGTCGGCGGCCTGTTGACCCGCCAAAGCCGTCGGTTCCTGTGGTCCCAAATTGGCTCCATCGGGCATGATGGAGTAGTGGTAAAAGCCGGGGCGCGAATCGAGGCGATTGACGAGCATCTGCAAGACTGCCTGCCCCTAGGAGAGATCGAGCTGTGGTCAGACCACGGCGATCGCATTGGCCAGCTCACTGACTACCGCTTCGACCCCGCTACCGGCAACATCCTGCAATACCTATTCGTCCCGACAGAAACCGGCCCATTGCCTGCTGGTCTCTACGCCCTGGCCCCAGTAGCCGTCATCAGCACCGGTCGCCGTCGCATGATGGCAGAGGACACCGCCCTGAGCGCTCCGGCCCTAGTTCAGGCTGGGGTGCAGCCACCCCGGCAGCCAGCCCCCGCCCAGTCGCCCTTTGATCGCATTCCCCTAGACAAGATGCCCGACCCCCGGCGCAGCTGGGATGCTGCCGTTAAGGGCACCCAAACTATGCGCGATCAGGTGAACGAACAGTTTCAGGAAGGTCGTCACAAGCTGGGGGCCGAAGCTCAAGACCGTCGCCAAAAGCTTCAGGCCGAGGCCCAGGATAAGCTCGGCGGCCTGCTGGGCAATGTGAAAAAGCGCACCCGCAGCCTACGCAACCAGCTCCGCGAAGCTGTCACCGACGCCACCGCTGGGTTGCCCTCCGGCCCCAACCTACGCGACGACAAAACGCCCACCATCGATGTGGATGCCATGGAGCTGTGGCCGGAGGACGATTTTCCGCCAGAGCGGCCCGGTCATCGCTCCGACAGGCGTTAGCTACAGGTCGCGCTGGTAATCGGCGATCGCTTCTAGCAGATCGGCCTTGCCCGCCGCTGGAATCAAATCGGCCAGGGTAATAGTTTTTTGCCCACCGCCAATAGCCACTGACGTGCTGGTCAAAATATCCGCTACGGCAGATTCGGTCACCTTATCGCTAGCGACCAGGGGATAGAGCTTTTCCGCTAGGGGCGTGTGCAGTTTGGCATCGCCCAGATATAGGTGCCACTTGGCCACATCGAGATACACTTTGTCGCCAATGGTGGCAGCTAAGGATTCTATGGCGCGGGCGGTAGAGGCATCAGACATAGTTCAGGTTCTCCATCTAAGGCTCTGTGTTGGGGTCAGTGTCAGCTGTGGACGCTAGGGGCGCAGGGGAGTAGTCTGCGATCGCAAAAATATAGATAGCGTTAGCTACCAAAATCGGTAACCAAGTCAGGGTTACCTTATTCGCCCAAGGCGCCCACTCAGGGTTGAGGGTATTAAAAAACCACAGCCCAGAGTTAACGGCAGTAAACGCCGCCACATGCACCGCAAAGTTAATGCGGTCTTCTAACTTGCGGTAGGCAGGGTCTTCTCGGGTGGGTTTACGGGGCCAACGGGGTGGCATAGGCCAAACATCACAATTACGCTACACCCTTCATTCTAAAGGCGTTGGGGCTAAAGGCGGGGGCGGCATTCCCCATTGGCCAATGTAGGCATGGATTGCCAAAGCGCCGCTGTCTGCACATTGAGCGACTGCACTACTCCATACTGCGGAATCACTACAGCCTGGTCACAGGCTGCCGCTACCCCTGAGGGAATGCCCGTCAGCTCGCGGCCCAGCACCAACACCATGCGTTGAGGAAAATGCATCTCAGGCAAGGGCGTAGCCTGGGGCTGAAGATCTAGGGCAATGGGGCTGTAGCCCTGCTGCCGCCGCGCCGCTAGCCACTGGGGCAGCTGCTCCGCTGCACAGCCCACCATGGGCTGCCACTGGTGGGTCGCCACCGCGCCTTGGCGGAACTGGCGATTTCGAGTCAGCGCTAACTCATCCAGCACCAGAGCCTCTAGCCGAAAGGCTTCGGCGGTGCGGCACAACATGCCCAAGTTCATGGGGTTTTCGACCAAAGAGGCGCACACCACCAAAGGGTGACGGGGCAAGTTTGGGTACTGAGTTCGAAATAGCGCCATAGATAACGACCATGTGCGCACGTCTGAAATAAACAGAAAACCCGTCCTGCTTAGACAGGGCGGGTGAGGTGCCATCGTTAACTAAATGGGCGCAGCCCTTAGGCCGCGATCAGAGCAATGTTAGAAAACACAAATTCCTGCTTATCCGTATCGTCGTCAACACCGGTTTCGATGGCGCGGCGAGAAAGGATATAGTAGCCGCCGACTTCGGTGTATTCGTCTTCAAAATCGCTAAGGCCGCCCTTTTGCTCGCCAGTTTTAGGATCGTGGTAGACCGAGTCGTAGCGATACGATAGGTAGCCTGACCCAGTGTCATGGCTGCTATAGGTGTGAATGGTCACTACGACGCCATGGATGTGGCGGTGCACCATCGACACTTCGTTGTTTTTGAGCTGGTAGCGATCGCCCTCAGCTTTGCCACCCATCAAAATCTCTACCGAACCATCGGCCAGGGTCTCGCCATAGCTAAAGGTGTTGTTGCCGTGGCTGTCTTCAAACTCGCGTCGCACGCGGTGAATCGAGACCTCAAACAGCTGACCGTGCACCATTTTTTGGGCAGCCTCATCGGCAATGCCGCTCACTTCAAGCTTGAGGTCGGCGCTAACCTTGGCCTGGCCACTATAGGTTTGACCGTTGTGGGTAAACGTCACATCGGCGGTGTAACCAGGGAAAGCTGCATCCCAGGTGTAGCGATTTTCGTAGGCAGCGCGAAACAAGTCCCGTGCTGCAAGCTGAGTTCCAACCATTAAAAATTCTCCCGATTCAGGTTTGGTGCACAAGCAGCGCCCGGCCGCTGTGCTGGGGCTTCTTTAGCATAGCGATTCTAGGCTCCTCTGGACTTGGCCTGGTCTGAAGTAGTGGGCAGGGCCAGTCGTCAATTACAAATAGTCAATTGCAAAGAAATGTATTAATGTATTGTGGTTTACAGTGCTAATGGGGTCGCCTCTTTAGGATAAGGAGCCCATAATCCATTTAGGCCTGTGCTGCCGCAGTTTTGCTGGGGCAGATCGGTTGCTAAAAGCTCAATTTAGTGCCAGTTTTCCACAGGCTGCTCGCGAGCCTCAGTTTTAAGGCATCCGCTGAAAGACCTGCACAGTCAGGGCTTTTAGGATCACTTGTTTTCGCAAATTGCAAAATCTTTGAGTTATCCACAGTTTTTTGGCAGTCTGTGGATAACTTGTTTTGGGTTAATAAACAGGCGATCGCCCCCTCAACTCGCAGCGATACCAGCGTACTGATCAACAGCCTCAAATAGCTTACTCACCTCAGCTGCCGTAGTGAATGGGTTAAGCAGCACCGCCTTCAACCACCGCTGCCCCCGAAAGTTAGGCACCGACAAAAAGATCCGGTGCTGCTTCAGCAGGTAGTCCTGCAAATTAGCGTTCCAGGCATCCCACTGAGCCAGCGGCAGCGAGGGAGGGCAGCCGCGAAAGCAGATTAGATTCATCTCGGGCTCGCTCGCTAGTTCCAGGTAGGGCCGCTGGCGCACCTGGGTGACAAAGTGATTGCTCAGAGCATAGCTGGCCTCAATCAATTCGGCGCAGCCTGCCTGGCCCAAATGCTGGAGCGTGAGCCACAGTTTGAGCACGTCGGCATGGCGGGTTCCCTGCACCGTCAGTTCCCCCAGATTTACCCAGTCAGGCTCAGTATTCATGTAAGGTGCCGACACTCGAAAGTGACTGTGCAGCAATCCCAGATCGCGAAATAGCACTGAGGCACAGGTCTTAGTGACATACAGCCATTTTTGAGGGTTGAACGTCACAGAATCAGCTTGTTCAATGCCCCTTAGCCGATGTCGGTGCTGGGACGAAAAGGCGATCGCCCCACCGTAGGCCGCATCCACATGGAACCAGAGCCCGTGGGTTTGGGCAATGCGGGCAATCTCGGGCAGTGGGTCAATGTTGCCAGTGACGGTGGTGCCCGCCGTGCCCACCACCGCAAAGGGCCGCTGTCCCCGGGCGATCGCACTCTGAATTTTCTCTTCTAGGGCATTCGCATCCATTTGAGCATTAGCGTTTGCAGGCACCAGCACCACCCCCTCTAGCCCTAGCCCCAGCACCATCGCCGCCTTTTGAATCGAGGTATGGGCCATCTCCGAAGCCAAGATCACCGGCGGTGGCCCTCCGGCCAATCCCTGCCGTAAACAGTCCAGTTTGACGTTGCGGGCTACAGTAAGTGCCTGCAAGTTCGCTAGGCTGCCGCCACTGACCAGCAGTCCCCCAGCCCGTTCCCCCAGCCCAAACATTTGGGCCAATTCGGCCAGCAGCAGTGGCTCTAATCGCGATAGAGCCGGCGACATCTCCACACTCAGCATGTTGTTGTTCAGAGCTGCCGCCACCCAGTCGCCCACAATAGACGCGGTGCTCGGCAAGGGGTCCATGTGGCCCATATAGCCGGGGTGGGCTGGGTTCATCGACTGGGCCATCAGGTCGCCCAGGGATGACAGCAGGGGGGCGATCGCCGTGGGCTGAGCTGGAATACCGCTAAACTCAACATCCTTAACTGAGGGCAGAGGGTCGTGGCTACCCGCCCCTGTGGAGTAGTCAAGAATTTGCTCGACCACGGTCTGCAAAATCGCTGCGATGGCCGCGCGGTTGTGGCCCTGGGGATCAATAAACGCGGTAGCAGGCAAGACCGATGGAGCCAACACACACCTCTTGTGAGAACTATGGCTCAATTATCTCGCCAATGCTCTATCCCATGCCAGAGAAACCCTGGGTTTCTACAAGGGCTGAATTAGCAGAGGGGACGACAGGTGGGCTTGGGGAGCGGTAGCGCTCTCCTTGGTAATAGCCACGGCTCGCACAAGATCGCGATCGCGGCGGTAGACGGGCGGCAAATCGATGGGTTGCGACACCTGACCCTGCTCATCCACCGTAAATACGGTGGTGAGAATGGCGTTTTTTTGATCCACGGTGGCCGTAGCACTGGGGTCTACCACCGTCCACAGCACGTAGACAGTGCCGGGCTCCAGGGGAGGTAGGTTCTCCACCGTGAGAGAGCCCGCTAGGGTACCGGGGTTGATCACCACCTGAGCCTGCCCTGACGCCGACGCCCCCTCAGGAGCACCTAGGGCAATGGTTAAGGTCTCGTCCTCCGGCTGGCTGGCGCGCTCGAGCTGTAGCGTGCGCCAAAGGATCAGGTTGCTCACACTGAGGCCGGCAATTAGCGCCGCTGCCGCGGCTACCCAAATTCGTCCCCAACGACGAGGCCGCCGCCTCGGAGTCGAAACCGGAGCACTCACCGATTCAGCTCCAGACTCAACCGGCTTGGCAGCGGTCTGTAGCAGAGCCATCCTCAAATGGGCAGGCGGGCTGACCGGATCACCGTCATAGGCTATCTCTAACGCCTGCTGAAGCTGGTCGATGTCCTGCTGGAGATTGGGGTTAGCCGCCAGTAGATCTGCCAAGGTAGCCGCCTCTTCGGGGCTAAGGTCGTAGAGGACATAGCCCGCCAGCAGATGCTGCAATTGTTCTGATGAAATCGGCCCAGTCATGGTGCTAGTTACCCCCAATACTCTTGGAGAATTTGTCGCAGCCTTAGTAGGCCTCGACGAGAATGAGATTTGACGGTGCCCAAGGGGGTCTCGAGCCGTTCGGCAATGGTGGCCTGGGATAGCCCTTCGTAGTAGGCCAGGCGCAAAATCTTTTGCTGACTTTCAGATAGCTGGGCCAGAGCAGTCTGGATTTCTCGGGCACGTTCGGCCTGAGCTAGCACCTGAGCAGGGGTATGGGCTAGGGGTATGGTCTGAATAGACTGAAGGCGTTCCACCGCAGCTTGAGTCACTTGGCGCGATCGCAGACGGTCAATGGCGCGCGATCGCGTCAGTATGGCCAAGAACGTGCGCAACGAGCCTCGCTGGGGGTTATAGGCTGTCGACGGTAGCTTGACAAAAATATCTTGGGTCAGGTCTTCGGCTTCCTGGGTGTGACCCAGCACTCTAAGAGCAATGCCGTAGACCAGTCCACCGTGGCGATCGTACAGAAGACCCAGGGCGTCAGTTTGATCCGCCTTTAGAGCTAACCAAAGGTCTGCATCCGTGGGCGCTTCAGTTTCAGTCGAGGTCAGTCGATCAAAATCCATATATATCGGATGCTCAGACACCAGACCCGTCATGTAACTGAAGGATCGTACCGCAATCATTGCTTTGTACAATGCCATGCTTCGGGTCTGCTGCCATTCCGTTAGGTGGGGCTGGCGCTCAGCCACCACCCAACAGGATACAGAGTACGTAGCGTTCGCCTAAGCAGGCATTAAAATGCCCCGCAGTTCGCCAGCCCGGTAACGACTGGTGTGGAAGTCAATGTACAGCGTGCCGTTTTGCAGCGCCTGAAGCTGCTCAGGCGTGAGGGTGTAGTCGCCCATGGCACTGCCCCCGCGTCCGTTGGCATTCATGGTTACATCTAGGGCGTACTGAAATGGCCCGTTTTCGCTAGCGCTACCCCGGTGGACGTGGAACGCCGAGGTAATGTTGGGGTTGGGCGGATCGAGCGGGTCGGTAGCATAGTCGCGCGGGGCACTGCTCAGCTCTCGAAAGCTGCCGCGCACCACCAGGCGATTGCCGGACAGGGCAGCCCCAACCACGCCACGAGCATCGGTTTTAGCCGCTTTGGGTACAACATTCTGACCGCTGAGCATGGCTATATAGGTAACGATGGGCTCATTTAGACCCTGAGCCAGCAGGGGAGCCTTTGCCGCCGCTAGGTTTGCATCAATCTGTTCTCCTACAGCAAAAGTGTCACTAGGGGCACCGGACCAGGGAGTTGCTGCCATCGCAGGGGTTACCTGCGGCGCCTGAGCCATCACTCGGCCCAGCAGGGGAGAATACAGCACTGTTACAAACAGACAGGTGGCCAGGGCAATTAAGCTATTGCGCAAATGCTTTCGTTCTCTCAACATGATGTTTCATTCCATCTAACAAACAGCTAAAAGTCTCTTTATTGCAGACTCATACCCGGTACGCAGCCCCCTCTGAATTGGATGCAGTAGCATGGCATAAAAACTCAGCTAGCCCGACCAGCAGTGGCGTAACTGCTGGGCTAAGAGCAGCTCCGTAAGCGCATTGCTCCGCTTCAGTGTTAACTACGGTGCTGTCAAGTACCGCCCCCAAGCTAGCTACCACCTGCATGGAAATCACCTGTCAGCCGTTTACTGTTCACAAACGGGTACCACTCACTATCAGTCGCGGCACCACGGCCCAATCGACTAACCTCTGGCTTAAGCTCAGCGCCGAGGGCATAGAGGGTTGGGGGGAAGCGGCTCCTTTTTCCATCGGCACTCACCAGCAGACGTTGGCCACATTGCAGGCAGATATAGTTCGCTTGCAGACGGCCGTATCGCCTTACCATCCGTTGGAACGCCAGGCCATTGAGGCCGCTATTGCCGCGTTATCTCTCCCCTCGGCTACCCGCGCCGCCCTCGACGTAGCGCTGTGGGACTGGTGCGGTAAGTTGGTCGGGCAGCCGATTTGGCGGCTGCTAGGGCTAGATTTAGGGCGCATTCAGCCGACGTCAGTTACTGTTGGCATTTCATCACCCGAGGCGGCCCAGCAGCGATCGCAGGATTGGCTACAGCAAACCTCCGCCCGTGCCCTTAAGGTGAAGCTCGGTAGTCCCCACGGCATCGAAGCCGATCAAGCCATGTTTCAGGCCATACACAACCAGGTTCCCACAACCGTCAGCCTCAGCGTCGATGCCAACGGCGGCTGGAGTCTGGAGGAAGCCAAACAAATGGCAGATTGGCTGAGCGATCGCTGCGTCACTCACCTAGAACAACCCCTACCCGTGAGCCAGGATGCTGACTTGGCCAAGCTCAAGCGGGACTCACCGCTGCCAATTTTTGTAGATGAGAGCTGCTTCAACAATTCAGATATTCCTCGCCTAGCGAGTTTAGTCGATGGCATTAACATTAAGTTGATGAAAGCTGGGGGGCTAACCGAGGCCATGCGGATGATCCATACTGCGCGGGCCTGCGGCCTTCAGGTGATGTTCGGGTGCTATTCCGACAGCAGCTTGGCGAATGGGGCTATGGCTCAGCTCTCACCCTTAGCTGACTATCTCGACCTCGACAGCCACCTCAACCTGCGGGACGACCCATTCAGTGGCCTTACCTTAGCTGACGGACGCCTACTCCCCTCCACCAAACCTGGACTTGGACTTAGCTATGCACCTCAAGCCCAATAGTCGCATTGCCCTACTCATGCACGAGGGCACCCAAAGCACCATGGGTAAGACGGGTCTGGCCCTGCTGCGCTTTAGCCAATCGCCGATTGTAGCGGTGATTGATTATCAGGCGGCAGGGCGATCGCTCCACGATCTCACCGGCATCGATAAGCCCATCCCCGTTGTCGAATCGCTCACCGAGGCCCTGATCTACACCCCAGATGTGCTAGCTATTGGCATTGCCCCCTCCGGTGGCAAGCTACCCGATGCCTGGTTTCAAGAAATTGAGCAGGCAGCCAAGGCCGGGCTGAGTATTGTGAACGGCCTCCATACCCCCATGGCCACCCACCCAGCACTCCAGCCCTGGCTGAGAGACCACCAATGGATTTGGGACGTACGCCAGGAACCGGAAGGGCTGACTGTGGGGAGCGGGCAGGCCAGTCGGCTAAACTGCAAGCGCATTCTGACCGTAGGTACCGATATGTCCGTGGGCAAAATGTCGGCAACCTTAGAGCTGCACCGCGCCTGCCTAAAGCAAGGGTTGCGTTCTAAAGTGATTGCCACGGGCCAAACCAACCTCATGTTGGGGGACAATGGCGTGCCGTTAGATGCCATTCGGGTTGATTACGCGTCAGGAGCCGTTGAACAGCAGCTTATGCGCCATGGCCCTCATTACGATTTCGTCTTTGTAGAAGGGCAGGGATCGCTACTCAACCCGGCCTCGACCGCTACACTGCCTCTGCTGCGAGGCACCCAACCCACCCATTTAGTGCTGGTACACCGAGCTGGGCAAAGCCACATCCACAATTTCCCTCAGGTGAAAATTCCCGATTTACCCAGTGTGATCGCCCTCTACGAACAGGTAACAACAGCGGCAGGGGCGTTTTACCCGGCTAAAGTAGTCGCGATCGCCCTTAACACTGGTCACCTAACCGCAGCAGCTGCCGAGGAGGCCATCCAGTCGGTTGAAGCCCAAACAAAACTTCCCTGTGCAGACATCTTCCGCACAGGGGCCGACAAACTATTGACACCCATCTTGGCCTAGTTAGGCTACTTCTTGCGAAGACGATAGGTAATGCGCCCCTTGGTGAGGTCGTAGGGGGTAAGCTCTACCTTGACGCGATCGCCTGGCAAAATCTTGATGTAATTACGACGAATCTTCCCAGAAATGTGGGCTAATACGTTAAACCCATTATCCAAATCAACCCGAAACATCGCGTTCGGCAACGATTCAGTAATGGTGCCCTCCATTTCAATTAGGTCTTGCTTAGACAAGCTGAACTCTCCCTCTGTACACAATCAACAGGCTGAACTCTAGCATAACCCCAGTAACTACTCGATCACTAGGCGCTTTAGGTCCGCATGAACTACGTCCATGGTTTGATTACCATCCACCGACACCAACTGTTGGCGGCTGCGATAAAAGTCAATTAGCGGCTCCGTCTGCTCACGGTATACCTGGAGCCGGTTGAGAATCACGGACTCCTCATCGTCGTCGCGACCCCGCTGCAGCAAACGGGCGACGATCACATCATCCTCAACATCCAGGTTAACTACAAAGTCAACGGGCTGTTCAAGTTGATCAAGCAGCTTCTGCAAAAACTCAGCCTGGGGCACATTGCGAGGAAAACCGTCCAACAGCCAGCCTGCTTGAGTATCACCCTGACCCAACCGCTCTTGAATTAAATCCAGTATGAGCTCATCAGGCACCAGCTCCCCGGCGCTCATGTACTGCTCTGCTTTTTGGCCCAGCTCGCTACCCGCCGCTACTGCCGACCGTAGAATGTCTCCAGTAGAAATATGAGGAACCTCACAGTCCTTAGCAAGCAGCAGAGCTTGGGTACCCTTGCCCGCCCCCGGCGGACCTAGAAAAATAAGTCGAGTCACTACTGCTTCACCATCCCTTCGTAGCGTTGGGAGATTACGTAGGTCTGAATCTGCTTGGCAGTGTCAATAGCAACACCTACTAGAATCAGCAGAGAAGTAGCTCCGAAACCCCTAAAAGTTTGTACTCGAGTCAAACTCTCTACAGCACTGGGGACAACTGCTACCATGCCCAGAAAAACAGCGCCTAGAAAAGTTAACCGATTGAGAATTCGGCTGATGTACTCAGTGGTCGCCTTACCAGGGCGAATGCCAGGGATGCTGGCCCCCATCTTCTTCAGGTTGCGCGATACATCATCTGGGTTCATCACCAGAGATGAATAGAAGTAGCTAAAGAAGAGAATCAGAACGAGGTACAGCGAAACATAGAACAGAGAAGTTGGGTTCAGGTAGTTATTCACAAACTGACTGAATCCAGGATTGGTGATGTACTGGGTCAACGAAATCGGCAGCACCAGCACAGCAGAGGCGAAAATAATTGGCATGACGCCGCCCTGGTTAAGCCGCAGAGGCAAGTAGTTGCTCTGCTCTAAATAGAGCTTGCGGCCCACCTGGCGACGAGCAGAAATAATGGGAATGCGGCGAGTCCCTTCCTGCACAAAGACAATTCCTACAATCATTGCTAGAAAGGCAAGCATCAGAATGATGATGCCGCCCACTAGACCGCGATCGCCGCTCTGCGCCAGCTCAATTGTTTGGCCTAACGACCGTGGCAGGGTAGAAACAATGTTGAGGAAAATCAGCAGCGAAGCACCGTTGCCGATACCACGCTCGGTGATTAACTCACCCACCCACATCACAAACATTGACCCGGCTGTCAGAGCAATTACCGTCTGGGCCACAAACGCAGGGCCAGGAACTTCCGCAAATTGATAGAGCAAGAAGGACGCCAGCAAAGTACTCTGCAAAATCGCCCAGCCCAAAGCTACGTAGCGAGTAATTTGGGAGATCTTGCGACGACCAGCTTCCCCTTCATTCTTTTGCAGGTCTTCCAGCTGAGGCAGAGCCGCCGTCAGCAGCTGCATAATAATCGAAGCATTGATGAAAGGCAGGATCCCCAGAGCAAAGATACCTAGAGCGGACAGACCGCCCCCCACAAAGATATCTAAGAAGCCTACAAAGCCAGCCAAACTGCCCGATTGAATAGAAGCCCCAAAAGCCTCGCGATCAATACCTGGTACCGGAATAAAAATCCCTAGTCTAACTAATACCAGAAGCCCTAGGGTCACCAGCAAACGGCTTCGCAGGCCAGCGGCCTGGGCCATTTGCATAAATGTCTCCTGCGCGCTTGGATTTTTACCCCGACTTACGACCATGCATGTACCTCAGGCCTACGTTTAGCAATACATTGACGGCAATAAATAACCGCAGAATCTACGGTTACAGCCCCTGACTTTAGTCTAAGGGATGAGCGAGCAATCCCGCTATGCGACAACTTCCCATGTACCGCCAGCCTGCTCAATTTTCTCTTTGGCAGACTGGGTAAAGGCCGCCGCTTTAACGTTTAGGGCCACACCAATCTCACCATGACCCAGTACCTTTAAAGGACCGTCATTGGTGGTCAATATGCCTGCTTCGAGCAGGGACTCAAGGGATACGTCAGTCCCTGCTGCCAGGTCAGACAACCCTTTAACATTGATAATGGTGTACTCCTTCTGATTGACCAGAGGGAAGTGCTTGAGCTTAGGAACGCGGCGGTAGAGGGGCATTTGGCCACCCTCAAAGCCAGGCCGAGTACCGCTACCCGAACGAGACTTTTGCCCTCGCATGCCAAAGCCACAGCTCGCGCCCTGGCCGGCAGAAATACCGCGACCGACGCGGCGACGGCGGCGCTTAGAGCCGACTTGTGGTTGTGCGTCGTTGATTCTCATGGCTGAGGAAAATAAAAACAGCGATACCGAAATGGATTAAATGTACAGGCTTTCAACCGGGATATCCCGTTCTTCAGCTACGTCAGCGAAGGTGCGCAGAGAGGCCAAAGCGTCCGCCGCAGCTCGAGCATTATTAAGGGGGTTATTAGAGCCTAGCTGCTTAGCTAAGACATTCCGTACCCCAGCTAATTCAAGCACCGTGCGTACGGCACCACCAGCAATTACCCCAGTACCAGGGGCAGCAGGGCGCATAAACACCTTGGCACCACCACCAATCCCATTGGAGGGATGAGGAATGGAATAAGAACGAGTCAAAGGCACATCTACCAAGTGCTTTTTGCCATCGGCCACACCTTTCTTTACAGCGCCAATGACATCGCCTGCCTTACCAACGCCAACGCCGACCTGGCCTTTCTCATTGCCGACAACCACAATGGCACGGAAGCTAAGTTTTTTACCTCCCTTCACCACCTTGGTCACACGACGAATTTGGACAACGCGTTCCTGCCAGTCGGTCTTCTTTTCTTTAGTACGCGCTTCTTTGCGACGGTTTGCCATGCCTTTCCCCAGCCTTGTTTACATCAAGCAAAATCAGGTGCTTTCTATCCAACAATCACACTTGGCCTACAGGCTCAAGCCTGCTTCACGGGCTGCCTCAGCCAAAGCCGCTACTCGTCCGTGATATAACTTGCCGCCCCGGTCAAAGACCACTTGCGTAATACCAGCCTTGAGGGCGCGCTCAGCCACTAGTTTGCCAACTACGGCAGCTGAGTCCTGAGTAGCTCCCGTCTCATCCTTCAAAACGTCAGGCTCAACAGTTGAGGCGGCCACTAGAGTATGGTGAGCCGTATCGTCGATGATCTGAGCGTAAATATGCTGGTTTGAGCGAAACACGGCCAACCGAGGCCGCTCAGAGGTGCCAAACACACGGCGGCGAATGCGGACGTGACGGCGACGGGTTAATTCTTTACGACTTGCTTTCATGGCTTATTTCTTCCCTGACTTACCGGCCTTACGTCTGACCTGCTCACCGGCGTAGCGCACACCTTTACCCTTATAGGGCTCAGGGGGACGGCTTGCCCGAATGCTTGCGGCAATGTTGCCTACTAATTCTTTGTCGATGCCGCTAATAATGACATTGGTATTGTTTTCGACTACAAACTCAATGCCAGCAGGGGGCTCAAATATAACAGGGTGGCTGTACCCGAGGCTGAGGTTCAAGTTGCGGCCCTGCACCTGTGCCCGATAGCCAATACCCTGAATTTCTAGGCGCTTTTGATAGCCATTCGAAACCCCCTCAACCATGTTAGCGACTAGAGTGCGGCAGAGACCGTGACGCTCGCGGGCTAGACGAGAATCATCTTTGCGGTTGACCAGAACGGTCTCCCCATCCTGAACCACCATTACTCCGCTGGGCAGGGTACGAGACAGCTCGCCCTTAGGCCCTTTGACCTGAATGTCCTGACCGTCAATTACGATTGACACTTTAGCCGGGACTGGGATTGGCCGTTTGCCAATACGTGACATGATGCAAAACTCCTAAATCCTTAGCACTCGATAACGCCCTTGATGACTAGCCGTTAGGTAACAACATTGCTGTTCAGCTACCTACCAGACATAGCAAAGCACTTCGCCACCAATACCCTGACGACGGGCATCGCGGTCAGTCATGATTCCGCTAGAGGTAGAAACAATTGCAATGCCAATACCCCCCAGCACCCGAGGTAGCTCTTTTCGGTTGGAATACACGCGCAAACCGGGCTTGCTAACGCGAGTAAGGTTGCGAATGATGGGCTGACGAGTCTTGCCCTTGTACTTGAGGGCGACCACCAGCTGAGGACGCTCTTCGACAGTAGTTTCAGAGTAATCCGTGATGAACCCTTCTTCCTTAAGCACCTTTGCAATACTCCGGGTCATCCGAGTAGAAGGAATACCTACAGTTTGGTGCCGCGCCAGATTCGCATTTCTGATGCGAGTCAACATATCCGCAATTGTGTCGTTAGCAGCCATAGTTCTAGTACGCGTATAAACCTGTGTTAGTTGTCACGGAACGGCATACCCAATTCCTTGAGTAGCGCTCGGCCTTCTTCATCGGTGCTGGCGGTAGTCACGATGGTGATATCCATACCGCGAATTTGATCGATGCTGTCGTAGCTAATTTCAGGAAAAATTAACTGCTCTCGCAGACCCAAGGTGTAGTTGCCACGTCCGTCGAAGCTCTTGGGGCTAATGCCGCGAAAGTCACGAATGCGGGGCAGGGTCAGGTTGATAAGGCGATTTAGAAAGGCGTACATGCGGTCAGAACGTAGGGTGACCATCATCCCCACGGGCATGCCTTGACGAATTTTGAACCCTGCGATCGCCTTTTTGGCGCGGGTTACCACCGGACGCTGACCGGTGATTAAAGCCAGTTCGCTCAGAGAAGACTCCAGCGCTTTGGCATTCTGAGATGCTTCACCCAGGCCACGGTTGACGGTCACCTTGACCACCTTGGGCACTTGATGAATGTTGCCGTACTTAAACTGTTCCATTAGTTTAGGTACGACAGTGTCTTTATATATGGTCTTTAACTGGTCGGTCATGGGTCGTTTCTATCGCTTTCCTGGGCTTGGTCAGGACTAGAGGATGAGCGTAAGACTAAAAGCCTTAGTCAATGATTTCACCGGTCTTTTTCAGCATCCGCACCTTACGTCCGTCATCGGTAAAGGTGTAAGCAACTCGGCTGGCCACTTTCTCCTTCTCGGAGTAGAGCATGACGTTAGAGCTGTGGATGGGGGCTTCCTGGGTCACGATCTGACCCGATTCGCCCTCTTGCTGAGGCTTAACGTGTTTGGTGCGGATATTTACGCCCTGCACAAGCACCTGGCTGGTTTTAGGAATAACGCTCAGCACTTCGCCTACTTTGCCGCGATCGCGTCCAGCAATCACTTGGACTGTGTCTCCCTTACGCACATGCACCTTGTGGCGCACGGGCTGCTTTGTTGTTGCCATTAGAGAACCTCCGGTGCCAGCGACACAATCTTGGTGAAGTTTTTGTCGCGCAGCTCACGGGCTACTGGCCCAAATACGCGCGTGCCTTTGGGATTTCCATCTTGGTTGATAATCACGGCCGCGTTATCGTCAAAACGAATGCTCATACCGCTACTGCGGCGCAAGCCCTTCTTAGTACGAACGACTACAGCCCGGACCACATCAGACTTTTTCACAGCCATGTTTGGCAGTGCATCTTTAACCACAGCAATGATTACATCACCCACGCCGGCATAGCGGCGATTACCACCGAGTACGCGAATGCACATGAGCTTCCGGGCACCGCTGTTGTCCGCCACATTTAAATACGATTCCTGTTGAATCACAATTCCCCCTATGCGTCTGCCGCACGATTAACAATGTCAGCCACCATCCAACGCTTGGTTCGGCTCAGGGGACGGGTTTCAAGAATACGCACCTGATCGCCTTCCTGGCACGTGTTCTCCTCGTCATGGGCCTTATAGCGCTTCGTTCGCACCACAATCTTGCCGTACTTAGGATGGGAGGTGCGACTTTCCACAGCAACCACGACGGTTTTATCCATCTTGTTGCTAACGACCATTCCCACTCGTTCTTTAACCGCCATCTAGTTCACCTATTCCCTACGCTGGTACCGATTCTGTTGTGGCTGCTGCTACGGCGGTGGCTTGGGCCTCTACCTCTGCATCTAAGGCGATCAGCTGGCGCTCCCGCTGAACCGTCATAAGCTGAGACAGACGATGACGGAGATGCTTAAACTGATGCACCTGCTTATCGAGTTGGCGAGTAGCTTTTTGAAACCGCAGTTGAAACAGCTCGCGCTTTGTTTCGGCGATCGCATTTAGCAACTCTTCATCGCTCAGGCTGCGCGCCTCTTGAATCTTGGTTAATGCCATTGGCCTACGCCTCCTTGCTTTCGCGGGCGATGAACTTAGTCTTAAACGGCAGCTTAAAGGCGGCCAGCCGCATCGCTTCTCGGGCAGTGGCTTCAGGTACCCCAGCAATCTCAAAAACGATGCGCCCGGGTTTCACCACAGCTACCCAAAACTCAGGGTTACCCTTACCAGAACCCATGCGAGTTTCTGCGGGACGCATGGTCACAGGCTTGTCGGGAAAGACGCGAATCCAGATTTTGCCGCCTCGCCGTACATAGCGGGTCATGGCTCGACGGGCTGCCTCAATCTGACGAGCAGTCAGCCAGCAGGGCTCGGTTGCCTGAAGGGCAAAATCACCAAAGTTGATGTCGCTGCCCCGCTGAGCCATTCCGCGCATACGCCCGCGGTGCTGCTTGCGAAATTTAGTTCGTTTTGGACTTAGCATGGATCGGCACTCTTGAAGTCACAGGTAAAATCAATCAAAGAAATGCAAGGACAGCCTAATCTTCGTTAGAGCGGTCATCAAACTGCTGACGACGACGGGGCTGACGGCGACGGGGTTGGGCGTTGGGGGCAGCAGCTGGAGCTTCCTCTTGACCGGGAATAATCTCGCCCTTAAAGATCCAAACCTTGACACCCAAAATGCCATAGGTGGTTTGAGCAGTCGTGTAGGCGTAGTCAACATCAGCCCGTAAAGTGTGGAGAGGTACCCGACCTTCCCGAGTCCACTCAGTACGGGCGATTTCTGCACCGTTCAAACGACCACTCACCTGGATTTTGATACCTTCCACCCCAGCGCGCTGGGCACGCTGAATAGCTTGGCGCACCACCCGGCGAAAAGAAACCCGGCGCTCTAGCTGCTGAATAATGTATTCAGCGACTAGGGCAGCGTCGGCATCGACGCGGTTCACTTCCACCACATTGACGCGAATTTGACGGTTGGAGTCCTTGAGTAGCTTCTGTACGCCTACTCTCAGGGACTCGATACCCGCTCCACCGCGGCCTACCACAACCCCAGGACGAGCAGTCCGCAACTCAAGATCAATTTGGTCAGCCTTGCGTTCAATGCGAATATCGGCGATACCAGCATTGTTCAGAGTTTTCTGAACATACTCGCGAATGCGATAGTCTTCCTGAAGTAAATCAGGATAGCGAGTGCCCTCTGCAAACCAGCGAGAGCGGTGCTCTTGAACGATGCCAAGGCGAAACCCGGTTGGATGAATCTTGTGTCCCACGAACTAACCCTCTGAAAATTGGTTTTTGAACAACTGGTGTTTGGACAATGGAATCAATACGACAAGCTATTCAGCAGCCGGCGCCACCGCAATAGTAATGTGGCAGGTCGGCTTGCGAATTTGATAAGCCCGACCTTGGGCTCGTGGGCGAAACCGCTTCAGGGCTGGACCTGCATCAGCAAAAGCCTCGCTTACGACCAAACCTGTTGGGTCAAGGCCATTGTTGTGCTCAGCGTTAGCTACGGCAGAACGCAACACTTTAATGATTGGCTCGCACGCTTTGTAGGGCATAAACTCCAGGATGATGAGCGCATCCCGATAGCTCTTGCCACGAATTTGATCAAGTACCCGACGCACCTTACGGGGCGACATGCGCACATAGCGAGCTACCGCCTTAACCTGCTCTGAGGTATCCACAGCCATTTTTCCAGTTCCTCTACCTAATACCTAACGACGAGCTTTTTTATCGGACTTGGCGTGGCCGCGAAAGGTTCGCGTAGGGGCAAATTCACCCAGTTTATGGCCCACCATCTGTTCAGTGACATAGACTGGCACATGCTGACGACCGTTATGCACCGCAATCGTGTGACCAATCATCTGGGGCAGAATTGTAGACGCCCGCGACCAGGTCTTAATTACCTGCTTGTCACCCCTGGTGTTTAGGGCTTCGATCTTGGAAAGAAGGTGGTCGGCCACAAATGGCCCTTTTTTTAATGAGCGAGACATGATGCTTCAGCCCTAACAACAATCAAGAAACAGCCAACAAATTGCCAACTAGGCGTTACGACCGCCACGACCCCGCTTAGATACGCGACGACGACGACGCACCACGTACTTGTCGCTGTCCTTATTCTTCTTGCGAGTTTTGTAACCCAAGGCTGGCTTGCCCCAAGGGGTTACAGGACCAGAGCGTCCAATGGGTGCCCGACCCTCACCACCACCATGGGGGTGGTCAACCGGGTTCATCACACTGCCTCGTACCTCAGGACGGCGGCCCATCCAGCGCTTACGGCCTGCTTTACCAAGGCTAACGTTGCGGATATCAGCATTGCCGACCTGGCCAATAGTCGCATAGCACTCGCGACGCACTAGGCGAACCTCAGTGGAAGGCAGTTTAAGAGTGACATAGTCACCCTCCTTAGCTACAACTTGGGCACCAGTGCCGGCAGAGCGCACCATTTGTCCGCCTTTCCCAGCCTGCATTTCCACGTTATGCACCGTGGTGCCTAGGGGTATTTTGTAAAGAGGTAAGGCATTGCCTACCTCTAGAGGCGCATCAGGACCAGCCACCACGGTTGCCCCTACCGCTAGGCCAGCGGGACAGAGAATGTAGCGCTTTTCACCGTCTTCGTAATGAAGCAGAGAAATACGTGCATTGCGGTTAGGGTCATACTCGATGGAAGCTACCTTGGCGAGCACGCCCAGCTTGTTGCGATGGAAATCGATGACGCGATACAAGCGCTTATGACCGCCACCCCGATGGCGACAGGTAATTACTCCTCGGTTGTTACGCCCCTTGGGACGATGGGTGGAGTGAGTTAGAGACTTTTCAGGCTCGCTGCGGGTAATCTCGGCAAACTCAGAAACGGTTCGCTCACGAGTACCAGGGGTATAAGGTCGATAGGAACGGATGCCCATGGGAGTACTTGCTGGCTACACGGCTAAAGGTTGGGACAGTGAAAACTTGATCTAGAGATCAGGGAAAAGAGGAATGGTGTTCCCGGGGGCCAGAGTGACCACGGAACGCTTGTAATGGGGACGATGGCCTACAAAGCGCCCCATCCGACGCTTCTTCTTGGGAGGGTTGTAGGTATTGACCGACACAACCCTGACTTCAAATAACTCCTCGATCGCTGCCTTGATTTGCAGCTTGTTAGCACGAGGGTCAACTTCAAAAACGTACTGGTTATTCTCCAGCAGAAGGGTAGCCTTTTCGGTAATCAGGGGCCGACGGATGAGATCAGCCAAAGATGGGGTATTGGCGGCATTAATCACTGTAAACCTCCTGAATAGCCTCTAGGGCAGGGGATGTAATGACAAGGTAGTCAGCATTCAGCAAGTCATGGACATTGAGGTTGCCAGCGGTAATCAGCTTGACGTTCTCAACGTTGCGGGCCGAGAGGTAGACCAGTTCTTGTCGTTCGGAAATGATCAAGAGAATCTTGGCATTGGGATCAATACCCCAGCGAGCAATAGCATCGAGCAGCTCACGGGTTTTGGGGCGAGAGAATTTATCCTCAAATCCTTCCACTACAACTAGATCATCAATCCGGCTCTGGAGGACGGTACGTAAAGCTAACCGCCGCTCTTTGCGGTTCATCTTGACGCTATAGTCGCGGGGCTTAGGGCCAAAGATGACACCGCCGCCGCGCCACAGAGGGGAACGGTTGGAACCAGCTCGGGCCCGACCGGTACCTTTTTGACGCCAGGGCTTGCGGCCACCACCTCTGACTTCAGCACGGGTCTTAGTAGAAACCGTGCCTTGACGGGCGTTGTTCATCTGACGCACTAGAGCGCGGTGAACAATGTGAGAGGCAGACTCTTCTTTAGCAACCTGAAGATCTAAGGATGCCGTACCCGCCTCTTGGCCCTCCCAGTTTTTTACGACGCACTCAACCATTGTCTGAACCTATCTCTTAAAAAGCTTTGGATGCCCGAAAGTCAAAGACTTAAACCGCTTGCTGCAACCCTGGAAGAACTAGGCCTTTACCCATTGGGCTGGAGCAATACTCAACAACCCACCGGGCTTACCAGGAATGGCACCTTTGATCAGCAGAATGTTGCGATCGCCATCTACCCGCACCACCTCCAGTTTGCGAATAGTCACCCGGGCATTGCCCATCTGACCAGCCATCCGCTTACCGGGGTAAACTCGTCCAGGTGTCGTACCAGCACCGGTAGAGCCCGGAGCGCGGTGGTTCTTAGAACCGTGGGCCATGGGACCACGGCGGAAGTTGTGACGCTTTTGATAGCCCGCGAAGCCGCGGCCCATGCTCTTACCGGTGACATCCACCAGCTGGCCTTGGCTAAAAGTTTCAGCAGTTACGGTCTGCCCCAACTCAAAACCATCGGCGGCGTCAACCCGATATTCTTTCAAGTGACGCAAAGGAGCGCTACTTGAGCGAGCCAGATGGCCTAACTCAGGCTTGTTGAGCTTCTTTTCGGTCACTTCATCAAAACCTAGTTGGATAGCTGCATAGCCATCGGTATCCGAGGTTTTAATCTGAGTAACAACACAAGGACCGGCCTGCACCACCGTTACGGGGATAGCATTGCCTGCCTCATCGAATACTTGGGTCATGCCCAGCTTTTTGCCGAGAATACCGACTGCCACAGTCCTGTCTCCCTACTAACACACTACGAAATGCGCAGGACTCCCTAAATGGAGAGCTTTGCGCATCAACGACATCGACTTTTGAACACCCCAGACTAAAAAGCTTACTGGGGGTAAGCGTTGCCGGCCTAAACCGGTCACTATTCAAAAGAAAGCTGACTTACTCTGACCACAGTTGGCCCTAGAGCCAAAACCGCAAACACCTTGGTGCTAGGGCATCAGAACAGCCAAATGCCAGGACTTGGGTAATCCGCTGAACTACTCAGTATCCTTTTTTGTCGGCGACTTACCATAGTACACGCCTTGTCAGCACATGTCTATAACCATTTTCAGAAAAGTTTTAAAGTCCGGCTGCTGACACACCTGCGCGCAGAGAGTCAGCCAGATAAACGCTTCTGGCCAGCTGGGTTTACTCTCCGCTTGAAGGCAGTACAATAACACCTGATAGCTAACGGCCGAGGATAATTTATGGCGCTGCTGACAACGGGTAAGCCCTTTATTAAGGATCTGGAGAGCAACGGCGCGATCGCCGTGCGCATGCCCCTAGAGGGAGGGTTTGAAGGTCGCTACCAGCGCCGGTTAAAGGCCACCGGTTACGAAACGATGAACCTCACGGCCCGTGGCTTGGGGGATGTGTCGTCTTATCTCACCGCTATCCACGGAGTACGCCCGCCCCACCTGGGTAAGAAAACCTTGGGCAGCGGTCCGGCGGTAGGTTACACCTATTTCGTTCCCCCTGTACTCACGTACCGTCTAGATACTATGTCGGCTAAGGCTAAGGGCATGGTGCTATGGCTGATTGAGGGACATATTTTGTCGCGCCAAGAGCTGGCCTATTTGGTTAGCCTGCCAACCCTTGAGCCTCGGGTAAAGATAGTGGTGGAAATGGGAGGCGATCGCTCCTTTAGCTGGGAGCCCTTGGCCAACCTTGTATAGACCCAAGGCCAGTCTAAACGCGAGGCTGGCTCCCAAAGAGCTGGGTTATCCTCGCTAAAATCTACGCCCCCATGGATATTGAAATCGCCTCTGGAGCTGTGTCGGGGCCTCTTTACCTAGAAAGCCCCCTGCCGTTTCCCCACCGATCGCTACAGATGGGGCAGTGGGTAAAGCTAATTTGCGGTGCTAGCTACCAGGACATGCCGACGGTGCGTCGTTTGGTGATGCTCTATTCGCTAGCGGGAGTAGATTGCATCGACGTCGCCGCCGATGGGGCAGTAGTGGCCGCTGCCCGCCAGGGACTAGCGGATGCTATGCGCTTGGCGGAGTATTTGGACAACGGCGAAGCGTCTTCAGAAAATTACAACCATCTGATTCCCGGATTGCCCTGGCTCATGGTGAGCCTCAATGATAGTGAAGACCCTCACTTTCGCAAGGCTCACTTCAACGCGGCGCACTGCCCGCCCGAGTGCGATCGCCCCTGCGAACCTATTTGTCCCACTGCCGCCATTCAGTTTCAGGCTCCTACACTAGGGGGAGTGGCTGCGAACCTCTGCTACGGCTGCGGTCGCTGCATCACCGTTTGCCCCATTGACAATATTGAGGCCCAATCTTATCTAGCCAGCCCAGAAGCCTTCTCTAGTGAGCAACTGGCCCAAATTGACGCCGTAGAGATTCACACTCAAACTGGGCATCATGCTCAGTTTGCACAGCTCTGGCAGCGGCTGCAGGCTTGGCGACCCCACCTCAAGCTAGTCTCCATTAGCTGCCCAGACCACGACCAGGTAGTGCCGTATCTATGGGATCTTTATGCCCTAATGGCGCCGTTAGAGGTGCCTCTGATCTGGCAAACCGATGGTCGACCTATGAGCGGTGACCTAGGTAAAGGCACAACCCACGCCGCTATTCGTCTGGCCCAAAAGATTCTCGACGCAGGGCTACCGGGCTATGTGCAACCCGCTGGCGGTACCAATGGCTACACTGTAGATAAGTTGCTCAATCTCGGTTTGGTCAATACAGCATTTCCACTTCAGCCTGATGCGTCTCAACCTAGTGCCTGGCCTTCTTCCCAGCCGGTTGAGATGGTCGACAGTGATACAACCTCAGCCCCCAAAACTATTTCGGGCATTGCCTACGGTAGCTACGGGCGATCGCAAGTACTGCCGTTGCTTGACGCCCTTGACCAAGAGCTTCAACCCTGGCTGGGGAATGGCTCCCTTGACCAGTCTGCTATCAGTCAAAGCACTTCAATCAGTGACGGCCTTTCCAAACCAATCGTTGCCCCTTGGCAGCGGCTAGAGAGTAGTGTCTTGGGCCAAAGTCTAGCCCTGGCCCGGCAGCTGGTAGGCCCACTCAAATCCCATAGACATTTTTTACCAACACGTTATGGTTAGCTATAGCGACGATCGCTCGATGAGTGACGGATCGAGCAGCAACGCCCCTGCCGACAACCTTTCTGCCATTAACAACCTTGCCGTGGATTTTTTACCCACTGAATCTGAAGGGACAGCCCAACACCAGTCTGCCCCTGCCCAAGACATGCCCATTGATGACCTCGAGCAAATCCTCAGTATTCTACCTCCGTCCATTCGTGCCCAGCTCCTGCACCACCCCCAACGCCCGAGCCTGATTGAGGTCGTTTTAGATCTGGGTCGCCTGCCCGAAGCAAGATTTTTTGGCAGCGTCGAATATCTGTCTGAAGACCCCGTTACCCATGCCGATCTAGACCACTGCATCAAGCGAGTGGGCATTTTTGGCGGCGATAACCGAGCCGGCATCGAAAAAACTTTGCACCGCATCAGCGCCATTCGCAACCGCTCTGGGGAAGTGATTGGCCTCACCTGCCGCGTGGGGCGAGCGATCTTTGGCACTATCGGCATGATTCGAGATCTGGTGGAAACAGGTCGGTCTATTCTGATGCTGGGTCGGCCTGGCGTAGGTAAAACCACAGCTCTGCGCGAAATTGCCCGAGTGCTGGCGGACGACCTGCAAAAGCGAGTGGTGATTATCGACACCTCTAACGAAATTGCGGGCGATGGCGACATTCCCCATCCCGCCATTGGTCGAGCACGGCGCATGCAGGTAGCTCGCCCCGAAGAACAACATCGGGTGATGATCGAGGCGGTGGAGAACCACATGCCTGAAGTGATTGTCATTGATGAGATTGGCACCGAGCTAGAGGCCTTAGCGGCCCGCACCATCGCTGAGCGTGGGGTGCAGCTAGTGGGCACCGCCCACGGCAACCAGCTCGAAAATCTGATTAAAAACCCAACTCTTTCAGACTTGATTGGTGGTATTCAATCGGTCACCCTAGGGGATGAAGAAGCTCGCCGTCGAGGCAGCCAAAAAAGCGTGCTAGAGCGCAAGGCTCCTCCGACCTTTGACATCGCTGTGGAAATGCTAGAGCGGCAGCGCTGGGCCGTCCATGAGGATGTGACGGTCACTATTGATAACTTGCTGCGGGGGCGACAGCCGGGGTTACAGATTCGCACTGTAGATGAGAACCAGAAGGTAATCATTACCCACGAGTTGCCGGGCTCAGGGCGAGAGGTTGCCAAGCCATCGCGCTCGGGTATGGGCTGGCGTGCAGCAGGGCAGATGGTGCCTCCGACCAATGCCGCGATCGCCCAGCGCACCACAAGCAACGGCAACAACATTCGGCCTCTGGGTAAGGTCTATAGCCAAGAACCGACCACTGACCCCATGTTCGCCCACCTGCTAGAGACGACTCCCGATGACGACATCATCGGTCCTAATGGGGAAGATGCCATGCGCCTCTATCCCTACGGCCTCAGCCGTTACCAGATTGAGCGGGTGATTCAGACCCTGCACATGCCTGTAGTGATCACCAAAGATTTGGACAACGCTGATGCAGTAATAGCGCTGCGATCGCATGCCAAGGCCCAAGCCAAGCTCAAGCACATGGCCCAGGGGCGGCAGATTCCTGTCCACTTGGTCAAGTCCAACAGCATTCCCCAAATTACCCGCGCCCTCCAGCGCCTGCTGGACATGGATGACAATCCAGCCGCCATTGACCTGGAACTGTTTAGTCACAGTGGCGGTGACGATGAGCTAGAAGCCTTGGAAGAAGCTCGTCTAGCAGTTGAGCAGATTGTGATTCCCAAAGGCCAACCTGTTGAACTGCTGCCCCGCTCAGCCCACATCCGCAAGATGCAGCACGAGCTAGCCGAACATTATCGGCTCAAATCCCTTAGCTGTGGCGAAGAACCTAACCGACGGCTGCGCATTTATCCAGCCTGAGACAGAGCGCCCATCAACAACCAGAGAATACTATGACCACGGTGAGCTATAGAATAAAATCACCGCAATGAAACTAGCGCAGCTTTAGCGCAGGACCCAGCGCCTATTACCGGCCGGTCGTTCGACCTGAACTCTTTCAAAGAATCCTATGAAATCTTTAATTACTCGTCTCTTGGCCCTGGTACTGGTGGCCGTTGTTGGCCTAACAGGGTGCAGCGCAGGCACCAGCGGCATGCTCACTGGCGATTACCGTCAAGACACTTTGATGCTGGTAGATAGCCTCAGAACTTCGATTAACCTGCCCGAGGACGACCCAGCTAAAGTAGAGGCTCAGGCTGAGGCCAAAGCTGTCATCAGCGACTTTGCCTCTCGCTACCGCCGGGATACTTCTGTGGCCAACCTCAGCTCGTTTACCACGATGCGCACGGCACTCAATGCGATCGCAGGTCACTACAGCAGCTATCCCAACCGCCCTCTGCCTGAAAAGCTCAAGACTCGTGTCGAGCAGGAACTGAAGCAGGTAGAATCTGCCTTAAAACGTGGAGCTTAGAGATAGAAACCGCATTCTTTCACCAACTTTCTTATTAATTCCCAAAAAGAGGTCGTTCAGTGGACGACCTCTTTTTGCTTCCGGCATGACCCTAAAGACAAGTTTTTATTTGACGGATTGCCGTCAGCTTGCTAGCATAGCAATTCTGTAGTGAAGTGCGAGTTGGACATGAAAGTCCGTGCGTCTGTGCGAAAGATGTGTGATAAGTGTCGTGTGATTCGCCGCCGCGGCCGGGTCATGGTGATTTGTTCTAACCCTAAGCATAAGCAGCGACAGGGGTAATGTAAGGTCTGGCAGGGTGTTTGCAACAGTGCGAATGCCGTTTTGATGTGCCAGATGGTGTTGAGTATACTGACTCGGAACAACTGAACTTAAACATTCTGTTCGAGTTTTTATATAGACTTTTGACGGTTTGGGCAGCGGCCTAACATAGCAAACTGAGTAGCCATAGCTAGGCTGCATGGTTAAAACCACATACTGGGGAGATAGTTAAAGGTGGCACGGATAGCAGGCGTGGATTTGCCACGCGACAAACGAGTTGAGATTGGCTTGACCTATATCTACGGTATTGGCCTTACCCGTTCCAAGGAAATTCTCGCTAAAACGGGGGTTAGTCCTGACGTGCGGGTTAAGGACTTGACCGATTCCGACGTAGCAAAGCTACGTGATTCCGTCGAAAGCGACTATCAAGTAGAGGGCGATCTACGACGGTTGGAAAGCATGAACATCAAGCGATTGATGGACATCGGCTCCTACCGTGGACGGCGTCACCGTGCTGGCTTGCCAGTGCGTGGTCAGCGTACCCGAACCAACTCTCGCACCCGTCGAGGCGGCACGCGTCGTACGGTGGCTGGCAAGAAGAAAGCGCCTCGCAAGTAAAACTGCTTCGCCTCCTTAGCCTTCAGTCAACATGAGGGTTGGAGCAGAAAGCTCGCTAAGCTTTGTAGCGAGTTTTTCTGACTGTTTACTGGTGTTTGCTACCGTTAGTGGCTCACCGACAATCGCATTGACTCAAGTTTCCTTGAATTGAATTTAGTGACAACGCTATGGCCAAACCGACTCGAAAGACTGGACCTCGGAAGAGTAAGAAGAACGTACCGAGCGGTGTCGCTCACATCCGTTCAACATTCAACAACACCATTGTGACTATTACTGACCAGTCAGGGGAAGCAATTTCCTGGGCTTCAGCAGGCTCTAGTGGATTCAAGGGAGCAAAAAAAGGTACCCCCTTTGCAGCTCAGACAGCGGCCGACAGCGCTGCTCGACGGGCAATGGATCAAGGGATGCGGCAGATTGAGGTCATGGTGAGCGGTCCTGGGGCTGGTCGCGAAACCGCTATTCGTGCCTTACAGGGAGCGGGTTTAGAAATTACTCTGATCAGAGATGTTACTCCTATCCCCCACAACGGCTGTCGACCACCCAAGCGTCGTCGGGTTTAGGCACTCACCATAGTGTCGTTGGCGCATTTGGTGGGCAGGGTTTCGCGAGGTTTAAGGGAGGCAGGATTTTGGCACAGTTTCATGTTGATTGCGTAGAGTCTGTCGTTGAAAACGACCAAAGTCAGTACGGTCGATTTGTCATCGAGACTTTGGAGCGGAGTCAGGGTACCACCGTAGGCAATGCGCTACGGCGGGTATTGCTATCCAACCTAGAGGGTATTGCCATTACAGCCGTGAGAATTGCTGGGGCGACCCATGAGTTCTCAACCATTGTTGGGGTGCGAGAAGATGTTCTCGACATTCTTCTCAACATGAAGGAGATCGTCTTAAGGAGCTATACCAGCCAGCCTCAAATCGGTCGGCTTCTAGTTCAAGGCCCTGCTCGAGTGACTGCGGGTCACTTTGAGCTGCCGTCTGAAGTAGAAGTGGTCAACCCAGAGCAGTATGTAGCGACAGTAGCCGATGGCCATTCGCTCGAAATGGAGTTTAGGGTTGAGCGGGGCCAGGGCTATCGAGCCGTTGAACGCAGCAAAGACGATGTTACGGCATTAGACTTTATTCAAATTGACTCGGTGTTCATGCCAGTCAAGAAAGTCAACTACACCGTCGAAGAGGTCGTTGTTTCTGGGTCCATGCAGCGCGACCAGCTGATTATGGACATCTGGACAAATGGTAGCATTACTCCTCAGCAGGCAATGAGCCAGGCCGCCGATATCCTAGTGGGTCTATTTATGCCCCTCAAGGATGTCACCCTAGAGCCCAAGTTTGACGAAGAAGTCAAGGAAGAAGACCCCAACAACCAAATTCCTATTGAAGAACTAAGGCTTTCGGTACGGGCCTACAATTGCCTGAAGCGGGCTCAAATTAATTCTGTAGCCGACTTACTTGACTTTAGTCAAGAAGATCTCTTAGAGATCAAAAACTTTGGTCAGAAATCTGCTGAAGAGGTAATTGAGGCTCTTCAGGAACGTTTGGGTATCACCCTACCCCTCGAGAAGGCATCTAAGACAGCCTAAGCTTAGGGATTAGCCTTAGAACTAAAAAGCCTAATACGCTGAGCCGTTCTAGTTCTAATCTACTTGAGTATCTGTTCTTTCATTTTGTTGTTCATCTGAGTTCAGCACCATGCGTCACCAGTGTCGCGTTCATCAACTTGGGAAGCCCGCAGACCAGCGTAAAGCTCTGCTGCGTTCCCTAACTACAGAGTTAATTCGCCACGGTCGAATTACCACGACTAAAGCTCGGGCTAGAGCTGTGCGTGAAGAAGCCGACCGTATGATTACCCTAGCCAAAAATGGTTCTCTACCGGCCCGTCGGCAGGCCATGGGCTATATCTACGACAAGCAGCTAGTGCATGCTCTGTTTACCCAAGCGAGCGAACGCTACGGCAGTCGTAACGGCGGTTATACCCGTATTGTCAAGACCGTTCGCCGCCGAGGCGATAACTCTGAGATGGCCATCATTGAGTTAACCTAGCTTCTCTGTGCCAACGCTCTTGTTTATTAGCCCTTAGCCCGTATTGATGGAGAAGTCGTCACCCATACAGCGCAGTCTAGAAAGCCAGCCCGCAGAGTTTGCTCAGTCAACTCAGCGGGTAGCTTTGGTAGTGCAGTACGTGGGTACACATCTCCACGGCTGGCAATGGCAGCCCAATGCTCGTACGGTGCAGGGCGAGATTGAAGCAGCTGTGCGTTCAGTTCTGGGCTATGAGGTGCGTCTCAGTGGTGCAGGACGAACCGATACGGGTGTCCATGCGGCGGCTCAAGTGGCTCACTTTGATGCGCCTAGCTTTATCCCAGCACACCGCTGGGCCGATGTGCTTAATGCCCGACTGCCAGAGGATATTCTGATTCGAGCTTCGGCGGCGGTGGCTGACACCTGGCATGCCCAATTTTCAGCCTGCTGGCGGCGCTACCGCTACACCCTCTACACTGGGCAGCGGCCAAATTTGTTTGTGCGTCCTTTTGTCTGGCACTACTACCGTCAGTATTTAGACCAGGGAAAAATTCAGGTGGCCCTCGACGCCATGGTGGGCCATCATGATATGACGGCCTTTCACCGGGCGCGCTCAGGCAAGAGTCATTCCTGGGTAGACCTACAGGTGGCTGAGTGTCGCCGCCAAGACACCTTCCTTACCGTTGAGCTTCAGGCCAAGGGTTTTTTGTATGGCATGGTGCGGCTAATTATGGGCCTGGTGGTGAAGGTAGGTAGTGGCGAACTAACGCCGACACAGTTTGGTGAGCTGTGGCAGCAACGCCAGCGCCAGCAGGTTAAATATGCGGCCCCTGCCCAAGGGTTGTGTCTGCTTCGGGTTGGCTACGACGACCATCCCTTTGCTCAGGAGGTTTGGTTTGATACTCAGCCCCATTTTTTCTGGGGTTCGGCGGTAGCCTAAAGTTTGTCCAGTTTTGTTTAGCTCGTTTGTTTTATTTAGTGTGGTTTACTCAAGAAAGGCAGCTCAAGCGCTATGACTACTAAGACCTACATTCCCCCCACCGATTCTATTCAGAGGCAGTGGCACGTAATCGACGCTGAAGGTCAGCGCCTGGGACGGTTGGCAACCGAAATCGCCACAATTCTGCGCGGCAAAAATAAGCCGACTTTTACTCCCCACATGGACACCGGCGACTTTGTTGTCGTGGTGAACGCTGAAAAAGTGGTAGTTACGGGTCGTAAGTCCAGCATGAAGCTCTATCGGCGCCACTCGGGACGTCCTGGGGGGATGAAGGTTGAGACCTTCGATAAGCTCCAGGCTCGTATTCCTGCGCGGATTCTTGAGCAAGCCGTGAAGGGTATGCTGCCGAAGAATTCTTTGGGTCGCAAGCAGTTCACCAAGCTTAAGGTGTATGCCGGGCCAGAGCATCCTCATCAGGCTCAAAATCCTGTAATCCACACTGTAAATACTATTCCTGGAGAAGCTAAATAATGCAGGCTACCGATCAATCTGAACGGGCTGTGTACTGGGGTACCGGTCGCCGCAAGACCTCCATCGCGCGAGTACGTCTAGTACCTGGAAGTGGTCAGTTGGTAATCAATAAGCGCCCTGGTGACGATTACCTACAGTTCAACCCAGCTTATCTCAACGCCACTAAGGCTCCCCTCGAGGTGCTGGGTTTGGAGAACGCCTATGATGTTTTAGTCAACGTCAAGGGTGGCGGCCTAACAGGTCAAGCTGATGCAATTCGGCTTGGTGTGGCTCGAGCACTGTGTGAGCTCGACCCCGAAAACCGCAAGCCTCTCAAAGTAGAAGGGTATTTAACCCGCGATCCCCGTGCTAAGGAACGCCGCAAGTACGGCCTGAAGAAGGCCCGTAAGGCACCTCAGTTCTCCAAGCGCTAGATTGGATTTAGTGGTTTAGACATGGTTTGGCAAAGCTCAATTTTGAGTTTTTGCCATTACCACTAAATCCTTGCTCCTCTCTCTGCTAAGTCTGTTTCGTTCTATTGACGTTGTTTCAAACCCTATCATGGCAAAGTCTGATATTCACCCCACTTGGTATCCCGAGGCCAAGGTCTTCTGCGATGGTAAAGAGATTATGACCGTGGGCTCTACCAAGCCTGAACTGCATGTAGACGTATGGTCTGGGAATCACCCTTTCTACACTGGTACCCAGAAAATCATTGACACTGAAGGCCGCGTGGAGCGCTTTCTGCGTAAGTATGGTATGGCTGACACATCGGCTACTACCACCGACGACGCTGCCGACAAAGCCTAGTTTGCTGTGCTGTAGTAGTAGGGCAAAGCATTCTGGCTAGACGGCGGACAAAAGGGGACTATGGCTGAGGCGTATTTAATCGAAAAACTCAACTCTGTGGAACAAACGTTTCAAGAGCTGACGCGGAGAATGGCTGACCCTGATGTAGCCAAGGATCCGGATGAGTTTCAGCGTATTGCCAAGTCTAGATCTTCCTTGGAGGAAACGGTCATAACCTACGCTGAGTGGAAATCCACCGGCGAGGAATTGGCTGACGCGCGCGAAATCTACAAGGAAGCCAACAGCGACCCTGAGATGAAAGCGATGGCAGGTCTAGAGGTTGAGGCTCTAGATGCAAAGCTAGCGGAGCTAGAAGCTAGACTCAAGGTGCTACTGCTGCCACGCGACCCCAACGATGACAAGAACATCATGTTGGAAATTCGTGCGGGTACCGGCGGCGATGAGGCTAGTATCTGGGCTGGGGATTTGGTACGCCTCTATTCTCGCTATGCCGAAACGCAGGGCTGGCGCGTGAAGCTGCTCAGCGAGTCGGCCGCTGATATGGGCGGTTTTAAGGAAGCAATTTTAGAAATTGCGGGCGATCGCGTTTACAGCCAGCTCAAGTTCGAGGCGGGGGTTCACCGCGTTCAGCGGGTGCCGGTCACCGAGGCGGGCGGGCGAGTGCACACGTCTACGGCCACTGTGGCAATTATGCCTGAGGTGGACGAGGTAGAAGTGCAGATCGATCCCAAGGATATTGAGCTCACCACGGCGCGCTCGGGCGGGGCCGGCGGTCAGAACGTCAACAAGGTGGAAACGGCGGTCGATCTGATCCACAAGCCTACGGGCATTCGAGTGTTTTGCACTGAAGAGCGTTCGCAGCTTAAAAACCGCGAACGAGCCATGCAGATTCTGCGGGCTAAGCTCTTTGACATAAAGATGCGAGAGCAGCAGGAGGCCGTATCTTCGATGCGAAAGTCCCAGGTGGGCAGTGGGGCGCGATCGGAAAAAATTCGCACCTACAACTACAAAGACAATCGGGTGACCGACCATCGTCTCAACCAAAACTTTACCCTCACCCCGGTTTTAGAAGGGGATATTGAAGACCTGATTCAGTCTTGTGTTAGCCGAGACCAGCAGGAACGATTGGAAGAGCTGGCGGCTGAGTCATCCCCAGTCTAGGAATCTGCGAGGTCACGGACAGCCAGACTACCAACTAGAATTTTTTTGCCGAAATCAAACTTCCAAAATCGAAAATCGGGACTAGGCTGAGGAAGTAGCGCTGCGGACAGCCTGATGGCCAAGTTTCTCCATATTGCCGACATCCACCTGGGGTTTGACCGCTACGACACTCCTGAGCGTACCAAGGACTTTTTCCGCGCCCTGCAAACGGTGTTGGAACGATACGCTGTTGAGGAGGGAGTGGACTTTGTGGCGATCGCGGGCGATCTCTTTGAGCACCGCAACATTAAGCCCGCTACCCTTAACCAAGCCCAGGTTTGCCTCCAAACGCTGAAGGATGCCAATATTCCAGTGGTGGCCATTGAGGGCAATCACGACAACCGCCCCTATGGCACTCGCACTAGCTGGCTCAAGTATCTCTCTGAGTGGAACCTGCTCAAGCTGCTGGAGCCCAACGACGGAGCTAGTGCCGAAGAGCGGCTCACCCCGTGGGATGGCAGCACCCGCTCTGGCGGCTATATTGACCTACCCTGCGGCGTGCGGGTGATTGGATCAAACTGGTATGGGGCTACTGCCCCTCGCGCCATTGAGCTATTAGCTGGCGCGATCAAAGACCTGCCTACCGGTCCCGACCATACAGTTTTGCTGTTTCACCACGGACTAGAAGGGCAAATCTCTCGCTATGCTGGAGCACTGCGCTACAGCGAACTGCTGCCGCTCAAGGAAGCTGGGGTAGATTATTTGGCCCTGGGACACATCCACAAGAATTACACCGCCGAGGGATGGGTGTTCAATCCTGGCTCCCTGGAGGCTAACAATGTGGAGGAAAGCCGCTATCCCCGAGGTGCTTATTTAGTAGAACTGTTGCCCGATAGTATCGACGCGCAGCTTAAGACCGACTACTTTCAGCGCCCCATCGAACGGGTAGAGCTGGTAGCTAAGGGTCAGGAAAGCCTGGATGAACTAAACCAGATGGCTCTAGATTGCGCGATCGCCGCCGCGGCTAAACATCAGAACAGCATCGCCCCGATTGTAGAGCTAAAAATTACTGGCCAGGTGGGCTTTGATCGGCTCGAACTCGACACGCGCCGCCTGCAGGAAGCCATTAAAGCCGCCAGTAATGCACTGGTGGTGCTAGTTAAGTATGACGTGGAGGATGTGGCCTATCAAACTCCCCTCAACGATGGCCAAAATCGAGTTGAAATTGAGCAATCTATTTTTGAGGATATGCTCACTGCCAACCGCGACTACAAGAGCAGAGCCCCCGAACTCGCCCAAGGACTCACCGATCTCAAAGATCGCCAGCTTTCTGGCGCCGACGAAATCTCACTCTACGGGCTCGTCGAAACGTTGTTGGGTTTGGACCGCCAAACAGAATATTCCGAAGAACCGCCAGAAACAACTCAAGACGTCTTAGAGAATCTGCAAGCTAGCAGTCAGCCTACATAAACCAGACAATCAAAAAATGGCGCTGCTGCCAGATCATGGTTACACCGCTTACCGCTACAAAGGCAAACACCAGCTGTCTAAACTGCTGCGCCGACATTTTTGCCAGCACCATCTTACCCAACCAGTTAGCCGGTATAGCACCTAACCCAATCACCAACCCATAAACCAAATAGTCTGAGCTGAGGCTGCCAAAGACAGCGTAGGCGGTTAATTTAACCAGGTGTAGCACCACCTTATTGAAGGCCTTAGTCGCTACCATGGCTTCTTTTTCTAGCCCGTAGTTTAGATACAACGGGTTCATAACTGGGCCAGTGCTGCCGATTAGCCCAGACCCAATGGCATTGATAAAGGACAGCGGCAAAAAGTACCAGGCTTTGACTACAAACTGAGCGTCTTTGGGAATCAGTAGGTGATTAGCAACCATAATCAGCAGCCCAATGCCAAGTAGCAGTTGTAGTCCCTCTACATGAATCTGGGTGAGTCCATAGCAGCCAATAATCGCACCCACCATGGCTCCCGGCACATACCAGGCTGTTACTTGCCAGTCCACATGATGCCAAAAAGAAATTCCCCGCTGGGTGTTGCCAATCAGCAGTCCTGTCGTAATTACCGGGGCTACCGCTGCGGAGCCCAGCAACAGGGAAATCATGGGAATTAGAATAAACGGGCTGCCGCCCCCTGCTAGCATGCTGAGAAACCAGGCCAGGAAACTAGCAATAAAAAGGCTAACGGCAATCATAGAGCAGCAGCAACAGTGGCACTGTTGCTTAGTCTAGAGGGCAACTGCGGCCCACTGCCAGAGTTTGTCTCGCCAACTGTTAACAAACGGTCATCCGCAGGGGGAAGAAACAGAATGGCAATAGTTGGTTATCCTTGAACTTCTCCTCTGCTTTTCTATCCTTAACTAGCGGCGTATGGCGCAGCCCATAGACCCCAAATCCCAAGCTTCTGCCTCTGGTAATCGCTCTGGTGCCTCACCCAAGCAGGTATACCAACAGGCGGTAACTGCCTTCAAAGCTCAAAGCTATGACCAAGCTCTGGCACTTTTTCAGCGTTTGGAGAAATTGCCGCCGGGTTCTCCCTACTATTTAAAGGCGTTGATGGGTCAGGTAAGGGTACACCAGCGACTGAAGCAGGTTGACCAGGCCCGATTGGGTTGCCAAGTCCTGCTCGCCAGTTCTTCATCTGAGGCTCGGCAGTGGGCTCAACAGGTTCTGAGCCAGTTGCCCGACAGGACTAAGGGAGAGGTCCTTTCAGTAACTCAGGAAACCGCTTCACCAAATAGGGCAGATTTAAGCGGCTTTGTACCGTTAGCAGGTACCGCAAATTCTCAGACGCTACCGGCTTCACCACCAAAATCCGCTTCCAAAACATCCATCTCCCTCCCTGCCCCAGAAGAACTTGACCAGCCAAAGCCAGAAGACACCAATTTGGACGCCGCTGAAGCGAAGGAACCAGAGTCAACATACCAGTCGCTCTTTCACTTTCAGCAGCTTAACCAGCGCTCGGGTGTAGATCAAAACGACAGCGATCGCCCTTCAGATGCCCCCGTCGATGCAGCGATTCCGGCTTCTGCATCTAGTGCTGAGCCAGTCTTGCGTTCAAAGGCTACCCCAGGCTACCAGCGGCAGTTCCAAGCTCCTTTGCCGAAGTACCCGCTGGGGCTGTGGCTACAGCAGGGGCTTACGGCGATCGCCCTGCTCTGGATAATAAATTGGGCCATCCATTTTGCCCTCAGAACGGTGGATAGACTGCTGCGATGGGTGCGGTGGCCGGTACAGCTCGGCCTGCCGGGAGCGTATGAGAACTACACCGTTTGGGTTATCAGTGGGCTGGTGTTGCTAGCCCTGGCCAGCCCGTGGATTATGGATTTTGCCCTGGCTTTTTGGCATAGCCAAAAGCCTCTGTCAACGCGCCAGCTTCAGAAACACAGCCCAGGAGCCCTGCGCCTGTTGCACCAGGTGTGCCGCCAGCGCGGTTGGCAACTACCCGAGCTACGGGTTATTCCCGACCCGGTCCCACTGTGCTTTAGCTATGGCTGGTTGCCACGCAATACTCGCATTGTCGTCAGTCAAGGCATTTTAGACCAGGGGCCTGATGAAGCCATAACGGCGCTGTATGGGTACGAGCTGGCTCGGAGGGCGAACGGTAGCGGATCGGTTCTCTCAGCGGTAGGGCTGCTGCTGCTGCTGTTGCACACTGCCTACCATCGCCTAGCCCAGGTTGGGGATAGGTTGCCCCAACCTATCCTACGCAACCCCTTAGGAGTATTCTCCAGCATCTTTTACGGCCTGTTTTGGCTGCTGCGGCAATTCGTGCTATGGCTGTCGCGATCGTGCTGTAGCTGGGGCGATCGCCGCGCCACTGTGCTCACGCAGCACCCCGACCACCTAGCGGATGGATTGCTGCAGCTTACTGAGGCGATCGCAGCCGACCTTGAGCGGCGGGGCACCCTCCACCCTCTGCTCACCAGCCTAGAGGTTTTAATGCCCATCAGCAGTCGTCAGGCGATTACCCCAGGCAGCCTGTTGGCAAAGGTAGGGCGCGATGGTCAAGACCTAGATACAACAGAAAATTTTCACAGCGATCGCTTCACGAATCGCGCCACCACCATCGCTAACCTGATTGCGTTAGACAGCCTCAACCCCTACCGCCAGTGGCTGCGCGTCAGTGCTTCTCACCTACCCTTGGGGGAGCGGCTGCTCGATCTCAGCCAGCAGGCCATCCTTCGTCAGCAGCCCACTGCTGTCGCCTTGCCGTTGGCGTCTCCAACTCCAAACAGCTTTTCACCCCCACTGCTGCTGCTGCAAAAAGGTCCACTAGCTGGCCTCCTAATGGGGGGCGGCATAGCTATGGGGCTGTGGTTTTTGGGCGGCGTTGTCAATCGGCTGGGTTGGCAACGGTTAAGCTGGCTCTACCAAGACCCCAGCGTACTCGTGGGAGGGCTATGGTTGGGCCTGAGCCTAGGCCTGCTGCTGCGCATCAACGCCCTGTTTCCCGATCCGGATAGCTCGCCTCCTGCCGGACAAACCAGCACCACCGCCCTAGACACTATTGCGGAACTGATCCACAGCAGCTCAGTCCTACCTGTGCAGGGAAAACCTGTAACTCTCCGGGGCCAGCTGCGAGGTTCCGCCGGGTTGGAAAACTGGGGCTGCCAAAATTTGTACCTTGACGATGCCTCAGGGTTAGTCAAACTGGTTAATCCGGTTCCCTTGGGCAGTCTTCAGGGGTTATTGCAGCGCCACCCCCGGCAATGGATTGGTCAAGCTGTCACGGTCAGTGGCTGGAGTCGCTATGGCGGTGGCCTGTTGTGGGTCGACATTCATCAAGTGCAGCTAGACTCCCGCCATCGTTTTCAAGCCTATGGGCCGATTTGGGCTACGCTCTTGAGCCTAGCCATCAGCCTGATTGGAATTTTGACGATTTTTCGAGGGGGATAGCCGAGACACGTAAAGTTGTGTTGCGAAATGGTGAATTAGATGTTAAGTTAGTTTACAGAAACACATACCTAGGTTCCTGGGTTACCCGTTTAGGGTTGGCTTGGGGTTATTGGGTAATGGGTTCTCCTACTCTCAACACAGCAAATGAACCAGCCCTTGTCGGCTGGTTTTTATTTGGGTGCTAATTTTGGTTCGCGGCTGCGCCAGTCGCGAGGCATCTAACGTGTTACGGTAAGAGATAATTGTATAGAGGGACAGCAGCGCTGGCATTTCACTATCCAAGGTACGTAGTTAATGGCCTACAAATGTTAGGTCTTTCCTTGGGAAGATGATTAAGGTAGGCAGCTTCTGAGAAACTCAAGGAGTTTGATGAGTCGTTTCTTTCCAGGGCGACAATAGTTAAGATCATACCCCTGAGCTTTGGGCTTTTAGATTATTTTTAATAGTAGATTAGGGCCTAGGGGCGATCGCACGAAGTAAGAATTTGTTAAATTGATACAGGATTTAGATTTGACGTTTTAATACGACTTTATTAGGCTTTTGGAGCAGAATCTGTAATCCTGATAGAAGTCGATTGCGTGAATAGGGTTGTCAAAGGTGGCGGTTGACTTGCTGTTCAAACTTCACTTGGCAAGTCAACGATTTCAATTTTTGCCCTTTGTTTTAGAACACCAGAGGTATCTCAAATGTCAATTCGCCTTTACGTTGGTAACCTTTCCAAGGATCTAGAGCGGCAGGAGTTTGAAAACGTTTTCGCTGACTTTACGGATGACTTGGTCTCTGTCAAGCTAATTGCCGATAAAAAAACTGGAAAATGTCGGGGATTTGGCTTTGTAACCGTAAAGACCGACGAAAAGGCTGATGAAGTTGTAGAAAAACTGAATGGCCAGATGCTGGCGGAACTGCCCATTAAAATTGAAAAAGCGCTGCCCCGCACCAAGCCTGAGGGTGAAGCAGAGGCTCGTCCCAGTGGCGAACCCACCAGCAAGCGACCCGCTAAAGGAAGCACCCGTAAGTCTTCTACCCCAGCGGCAGCGACAGCCGCCAGCAGCAGTGCCTCAGTTCAGCCCGATCCTCGCTGGGCTGGTGAATTAGAGAAGCTCAAGCAGATGCTAGCGACTCAAACGACCTCCAGCTAACCTCTCTGAAAGTTACCTCCAATTTTTATAGCTAGGCCGTAGGGAGCGTTGTCTCTACGGCCTTTTTGATTGATGGCCAGGCTCGAGATCAACATCGATGGGTTTGGGTCTCAACAACCTGTTTCAAGCGACGCAGTTGAGCAGCCATGTCTCGCTGAGTCCAGCCAGCAGCAACCCAGTTAAACCCAGCCTGTATGACGGGGTTAGGAATCTCAAACTCAAACCGGTTCAGCAGCCGGGTTCCTGCTGGCTCGGGGGTACATTCCCAGCGATCGCGACCGTCAAAAAATCCGTCAAATGCCCACACAATCAGTCCTGGCTGACGCTCAACTACCGTACTCACCAGCGCGGGCTGCCATAGCGGCACCTGAATCACAAACCGGCTTTTGGCCCCCAGATCGGTGCTCCAGTCGCCAATCGGGTCGCAGCGCAGGGCCGGATTGAGCCAGCGGTGCATCAGGTCTTGACGGGTTAAACACTGCTCCACTTGGCTGGCGCTAGCGCTGATGGAAATGCTGTGTTCAAAGACATGGCGAGTAGACATCTCAACGGACTCCTGAGAGAATCAGCCCGGGTGTAGATACCAAAATCCTCAAAAACGTGTATTTTTGGGAAGTTTCTATCGTACTTGCCCTGGGCGGTCTCGTTTTTAAGCTGAAGCGCTGGTTCATGGAATGACATGATTTGGCTGTCAGTTTATTTGCCAGTAGTAAATGGCTAACAGCCGAGATCGCGCAACGGCCCCCTGCACAATGCTCTTTCAGGATGCTCCAAACTGCAAGGATCATGATTGATTTTTTATCTCTAACACTGCTCCAGGTGACTGAGCCTGGAGTTCAACCTGCCGACCCTGGACCGCTGACTAACCCTGTGGAGTCTCCTAGCCGCTTTGTGCAAGAGGCTTCTGGGCAACTGGGGCGATTTTTACCCAGCTTAATTGGGGCGATCGCACTGCTGCTGCTGGGCTGGCTTGCGGCCACGGTGGCGGCTCTGGTGGTGCGCAGTATACTGCGGCGTACCGACATCGATAACCGCCTTGCCAACTGGGCTCTGGGTCGTCCGTCAGATCAGCCCATACCCATTGAGAAATGGGTATCGACCCTCGTGTACTGGGTGATTTTTCTGTTCGCCATTGTGGCGTCGCTCAACGCCCTTAACCTGGCCGCGGTGTCGGCTCCGCTCAACAACTTTCTCGACCAGATCTTTCTCTACCTACCCCGCATCGGCGGCGCGCTGCTATTGCTGGGGGTGGCCTGGCTCGCAGCGACTCTGGTGCGATCGCTTGTTGTTAATGGCCTAGGTCGCTTTAACTTAGACGATCGCTTGGCCCAGCAGACTGGCATGGAGCAGGGCAGCTCCCCGGTCGTGCTGAATGAAACCATCGGCAACGTGCTGTACTGGTTCATTCTGCTGCTGTTTATTCCGTTAGTTTTGAGCGCCCTGCAGCTGCCTGGGCTGCTGGCTCCGGTGGAAGGGTTAATCAATTCTTTCCTCCAGGCCATTCCTCGCATTGTCACCGCCGCAATTGTCCTAGCTATCGGCTGGGTGATTGCGCGGATTGTGCGCGGCGTAGTGACCAATCTGCTGATGGCCACCGGAGTCGACCAGCTCGGTCGCCGTCTGGGGCTGCAAAGCGGCACGTCGGGAAGCGTTTCCCTCTCCAGTCTGGCCGGCACCTTAGCCTACGTGCTGGTGCTTATCCCCGCTGTGGTAGCCGCCCTCAACGAGCTTGATATCGAGGCCATTTCGACTCCCGCTATTGGGATGCTAGAGCAGATTTTGACTGCGATTCCACAAGTCATTATGGCTGGGGTCGTGATCGCCGCAGCTTACTTTGTAGGGCGCTTTGTGGCCGACCTGGTCACGAGCTTGCTGCGAGGGGCTGGTTTTGACAACATCCTGGGCGTTTTGGGGTTGCCAGACCTAAACCTGCGCACAGGAGCTACGGTACAGCCCGGGCTCGATGCCGAAGGCCGTCCCATGGCTATGGTGCAGACCCCGAGCCGCACGCCCTCAGAGATCGTTGGCATCATCACCCTGGTGGCGATCGTGCTGTTTGGGGCCGTGACCGCCACCGAAATTCTCAATTTCGCTGGTCTGACGGAGATTGTGCGGGCCATTCTGCGCATTGGGGCACGGGTGCTCAGTGGCGTGGTGGTGTTTGCGGTGGGCCTCTATCTAGCCAATCTGGCCTTTCGCTTGGTCAACGCCATGGGCACCGGACAGGCAAGGGTACTGGCCCAAGCGGCTCGCATTGCCATCTTGATCTTTGTGGGGGCTATGGCCCTACAGCAGATGGGAGTGGCTCCCGACATCGTCAACCTGGCCTTTGGGCTATTGCTGGGGGCGATCGCAGTGGCGATCGCGATCGCGTTTGGTCTGGGTGGGCGCGACGTTGCCGCCGACCAACTGCGGGAGTGGCTATCTAGCTTTAAACAGCGCCAATAATCGTCCCAACCACTACTAACCAATACAACCAGTTTAGGCCGGGGGGTTGACCCCTCCGGCCTTTTCGCACGTTAGTATGTTTAACTCAGCCTTAACAAATCTGCTTAAGGGGCTGTAATCCATAGCCAGAGGCATCTATGGACAGCAAAGACTGGGCTTAATGCCTGTGTCTCGAGGACAGATAGCAGAGCCAGGAAAACCCTGAATTGGGTAGCCGAAAGTCACTTTCAGGGGAGTCCTAAAACAATGGCCACGGTAGAGCGTCGCAGTGGTAAACCAGCGGCCAATCTCAGCGACCCTCAGTACTACATTAGCCGCGAGCTGAGCTGGATAGAATTTAACCGACGGGTGCTCCATGAAGCTCTAGACGAGCGCACTCCGCTGTTAGAAGCGCTGAAGTTTCTGGCAATTTTTAGCACCAACCTAGACGAATACTTTATGGTGCGGGTGGCGACTCTCAAGCAGCAGATCGAGGCCCAGGTAACCCGGCGATCGCCCGATGGGCGATCGCCCCAGGAACACCTTGACGATGTCAGCGCCGCGCTGCACCCTATTGTCGAGCAGCAGCATCAGGCCTTTAGCACCGACCTTAGACAGCAGATGGTCAACCAGGGCATTTGGCTGCTCGACTATGAAGCACTGACTACGGCTCAGCAGACCTACTGCCGCGACTACTTTGAAGAGCAAGTTTTCCCAGTTTTAACCCCCCTGGCCGTCGATCCGGGCCATCCATTTCCGCACATTTCAAACCTCAGCTTAAACCTGGCGGTCGTGGTGCAAGACCCTCATACCCAGCAGCCTCACTTTGCCCGAGTTAAAGTGCCACGGGTGCTACCCCGGTTTGTTGCCCTACCAGCACCGCAAAAGGAAGAACTTGATGGCAAAACCTGTCACTGGCTAGGAGTCCCCCTAGAACAGATAATTGCCGCCAATCTTTCCGCTCTTTTTCCGGGCATGGTGGTGCAGGAACACTATTGCTTTCGCATTACCCGCGACGCCGAGCTGACTGTTGAAGAAGACGAAGCCGACGATCTCATGCAGGCGGTTGAGCAAGAGCTGCGTAAGCGTCGCCTGGGCGGATCAGCGGTACGCATGGAGATTCAGCGGGCCACCCCAGGCCCAGTGCGAGCCATGCTGACCGAAGAACTGGACCTGGCCGAAACCGATGTGTACAACATTGACGGGTTGCTGGGGCTAGGAGACCTAATGACCTTCATGGCCCTCCCGCTGCCTGACCTCAAAGCCCCCAGCTGGACAGCCGCCGTGCCTCCTGATCTGGAGCGCCTCAGCCCGCCAGGTGTAGACCACGACGACACGGCCCTCGAGACCGCCGAAGATTTGTTCTCATTGCTGCGGCGCCAGGAGCAGTTGGTGCACCATCCTTACCACTCGTTCTCAGCAACGGTGCAACGATTCATCACTCAGGCGGCCCACGATCCTCAAGTGCTGGCCATCAAGATGACGCTGTACCGAACCTCCGGCGATTCTCCCATTGTCAGCTCCCTGATCTCTGCCGCAGAAAACGGCAAACAGGTGACGGTTTTGGTGGAGATCAAAGCCCGCTTTGACGAAGAAAACAACATCAACTGGGCTCGCAAGCTCGAACAGTCGGGCGTGCACGTCGTCTATGGCCTAGTAGGGCTTAAAACCCATTGCAAAGTCACGCTGGTGGTACGTCGTGAAGGACAGTACATTCGTCGGTACTATCACGTTGGCACAGGCAACTACAATCCCAAAACCGCCAGAGTCTACACCGACCTCGGTTTACTCAGCGCCCGAGATGATGTGGGTGCCGACATCTCTGAGCTCTTTAACTATTTAACTGGCTATTCCCGCCAGCAGGTCTACCGCCAGCTGCTCGTCGCCCCCATAGCTATGCGCCAGCAATTAGTGAGCCTGGTCGAGCACGAAATAGCCTGCCAGAAAAAGGGAAAGGATGGCCGCATCATCGTCAAGCTGAATTCTTTGGTAGACCCGGATTTAATTGCGCTACTATACCGGGCTTCCCAGGCAGGCGTCTCAATCGATTTAATTGTGCGGGGCATCTGCTGCCTGCGGCCAGGGGTGCCGGGGGTAAGCGACAATATTCGCGTCATCAGCATTGTGGGGCAGTTCCTAGAGCACTCTCGCATTTTGTATTTTCAGCAAGGGGGAGAGGAGGTTGTGCTCTTAGGCAGCGCCGACTGGATGCCGCGCAACCTCAATCGCCGAGTAGAGGTGATGGTGCCCGTTATCGATCCAGCGCTGCAAGGAGAACTCAAAGCCATTCTCAACCTGTGCCTAGAAGACAACCGGCGTGCTTGGGACCTGGCAACCGACGGCAGCTACCGCCAGCGTCGCCCTGAGACAGACGAGACGATCCGCAGTGTCCAGGAGCAGCTGATGGCAAATGCAGCCAAATCCTTAGCCGGGTGAACGGCTCCAGCGAAACACCACCACCCCCAAGCCTGACAGCAGCGTCATCCCCAGCAGCCCGGCTAGGGGGTTGCCGCCTAGGCCAGTTACCCAGGCGGGGACGACACCAGTGGGCTGAAGCAAGTTACCCACCTCAAGCATGTAGTAGCCCCACACCAGCCCAGCGTGGAGACCTACCGGATGGCCTAACCCGGTTTTGTTGGCTCCGACTGGTATACGGCGGGCCCAGCCCAGCACAAGCCCTAACAGCAACAGCCCTGCTAGCTGAGGCAGCAGGGCCAGAATGGCATCGAGGGGTTTGATAAAGTGGGCGATCGCAAAAATTAGACTAGTTGCTCCTAAAGCCGTCCCCGGTGACCAACTCTGCTCCAGTTCCCGCAGCAGCCAGCCCCGAAACAACACCTCTTCTGACCAACCGACAGCGGTAGCCGCTAGAACCCCAATCAGAGCCGTTTGCAATAGACTGACGCCCCGCCCACCATCCGGGTCCAATATGGCCCAGCCCAAAGCCAACTGCACTACCGCTAGGAGTGCTAGGCTCACTGCTCCGATCAGAGCACCTGTTGCCATACCCTGGCCTAGTTTTCGGCGGCCAGCGAACCCGACTTTGGCCCAAGGCTGCGTTTCAGCCCGCACCGCCCGTTCCCAGCGGGGCAGCACCAGCAAAAAGACAACGTACAGCAGAGCGGTAGGCAATAAATCGCCTCCCGGCAGCAGGTCACGCCCTGCTAAGCCATACAGCGGCAGAGCAAAGGGCAACCAAAGCACCACCACAATTAGCAGAAAGATCACCACTCGCACCAGCGGCGGATAACTGGTCAGCTTAGCCCAGGGAAGCTTAACCCCAGACAATTTACTCATCTGGCTCGATCGTGCTAGTCAACCCCAGATTGCACAACCCCTCGCTGTAGAACTCAGCGTGTTCAAGGGCACAGGTAATCACCAGGGCTACCCCAGCGGTGTGGGCCTGCATCATGATGTCAACGGCCTGAGGCATTGTCAGACTGGGCACCACCTTGAGCAGCGATTCCACCACATGCTCCATTGAGTTGAAGGCGTCGTTGTGAAGCAACACTCGGTAGCGGGGCGCAGGCTTGCGCACTGTAGATGTCGTAGTCCGCTCGATGGTTTCAACTGACACAGTAATACCTCCTTGCGAAGCTCCAAGGCGAAGATTTTTAAAAACATCTTTGCCCAGGTCAACTTTCCCATCATAAAACTTCACGATGGTTTTAGCATGACACTAGAGGCAGGCTTGGAAAAACTCATCCCGCCCTACCCAGTTCACGGCCTCCATAACTTAGTGCAGCAATTGTCTGGCATTTAGGCTAGTGAAAGAGAAGGAGACCATTGGGGCAACAATCCAGCCTGTTCAAAAATTCCAGCGATCGCACCAATACGGTGGGTACCATAGGAAACAGTTGACAGGCGCTACTGTCCTATTCGTTTTCCTGCTGGATCGTCCATGACTCTGGTTACAGGCCAAATTGTATTTTTAGAGTGCCGCCAAATTCGTCTTTATGCCGAAGTGATTCAGGTGCTAGCACCGCGCCCCACGGGCTGGATAAGGCCTTTGGCGTTGGTCAGCGAAACTGAGGCGATCGCCCTAGGAACAGATTTCGACACCACAAGTCTGATGGCTACTAAACCAGCAGTACCCGACATGCTCTGGCCCTTAGAGCAGATGCAACCAGCCCTAGACACCGAAGTCATCCCGCTGCTAGCTAGTCTCTCGGCCAAATCTACGGTTTCTGCATCCGCACTACCCCTAGACTCTGACCGCAGACAGCTAACTATCAACGAGTTTGTGCAGTGGCTATGGGCCGATCGCCAAGCCTCAGACCCAAGCAACCCGTAGGACCAGCAATAATCCGGACGGTTTCTATAAAGCTTTCATAAAGATACTGAGGTCACCTTGGGGAAAGTCCTGAGGTGGCCTGAAAATGCTGGGAATCTGGGTGGTGGTCTAAGTCTTAGCCACGGTTGACCGCTCGCTTTTAGCTAGCTAGACACCGAATGCTGCAGTGACTCACCGTATACTCCAAATCCCGGAACCAGCCGAATGCGGCCTTCGTCCATTTCGTACATGAGCAGCTCTAATGCTTCGGAGTCACCAATGGGCAAATACCCTAGGCGAGACAGTTCAGCGTTAATACCCTGCTCAATATCAGGGGTCAGTAGCCCACTGTGGAGTGCTTTTTCTACCAGTCGACGAATGGAAAATGTGGGGGCCATGAACCATTACCTAAACGTGATTTCGTTACTATCCATTGTCGAGCTTGGCCGCGCTGTAGCCAGTGATGACACCCCGCAGAAGTTGTGCACTCTACCACGGTAATTCGTGATCCAAATCACAAAATGATTCAGCCGTTGGGGATATGTTCAGTAGATTCACGGAAGCACGGAATTGATGAGGTCTGAATCTATATCAAGATACGACCAACTATGTCCCTAGATATACCCAGGCCGGTCTAATTCCGATTATCGTCTTCGTATGGCAGGCTGGCCCTAATAGTTCTTAACTTTATCCCTAATCTTGGAGTGTACGAGTATGCAGACTATGACTAAGGAAATGGCTATTTTTCATGCTCAAGGCTCTCTCAACGCGTCTAACGCCCACGATTTCCATTCATCTTTAATGCAAAAGATCCAGTCTGACCAGGCCGATGGCCTGTTCGTAGACATGAGCCAAGTCGAGTCACTCGATAGCGCCGGGCTGATCTCTTTGGTGTCGGCACTGAAGCACGCTCGTCAGCTACAAAAGCGCCTCTGCCTCTGCTCTGTACCGCCGGCTATTCGCATTGTGTTTGAACTCACCCAGCTCGATCGCGCCTTTGAGATGGTGGATGAGTTGCCGGTAGCGGCTTAATTTCAGTCTCGGCAAAGCTCACCCCCGCCTCGTTATAGTATGGTGGTCATGCTCGCGAGCGTTTGGGGCAGCTAGATCGTGTCTGTATCAATTAACACATTAGTGAATGCTGAGGTTTCTCGGCCGGGCCGCTATCTGGGTAATGAGATTGGTGCTGCTCACAAGCCATGGGATGGGGCCAGCGTGCGCTGGGTGCTAACCTACCCTGAGGTTTATGAGGTTGGGGCCTCTAACCTAGGCCATATCATTCTCTACAGCATTTTAAATGCTCAACCTCGACAGCTGTGCGATCGCGCCTACCTACCCGCATCTGATCTAGCCACCAAGCTCAAAGAGACTCAGACGCCCCTGTTTGCGGTGGAGTCGCAGCGATCGCTGACCGACTTTGACATCCTGGGTTTTAGCCTCAGCTATGAGCTAGGGGCCACAAATATTCTCGAAATGCTATCGCTGTCAGGCATTCCGCTCACCTGGCAGGAGCGCGATCAGGCCGGAGCCTTTGCCCCCGAGGCAGGGTCCTGGCCATTAGTTTTTGCCGGTGGCCAAACTGCCACCTCTAACCCTGAACCCTATGCCGACTTCTTTGACTTCGTGGCCCTGGGTGACGGTGAAGAGCTATTGCCCGAAATTGCCCTGGTGATGGAAGAGGGCAAGGCGGCTGGCCTGAGTCGAGAAGCCCTACTGCTCGATTTGGCCCAGGTGCCAGGGGTCTACGTGCCTCGGTTTTACGATATGGCCGACGATGGCTCGGTGCATCCCAATCGGCCCAACGTACCTACACGGGTGCTGCGCCGGGTGGCCACCCCCATTCCTGCCTATGCCATGGGCCTGGTGCCCTACGTTGAAACGGTCCACGATCGCCTGACCGTAGAAATTCGGCGGGGTTGCACTCGGGGCTGCCGCTTTTGCCAACCCGGTATGCTGACGCGCCCAGCCCGGGATGTGGAACCAGAGGCCGTAATCGACGCCATTGAGACCGGCATGCGCAAGACCGGCTATGACGAGTTTTCGCTGCTGTCGCTGAGCTGCTCTGACTACCTGGCGCTACCAGCGGTGGGGGTAGAGATTAAAAATCGCCTCAAGGACGAAAATATTTCGCTGTCGCTGCCCAGCCAGCGGGTTGACCGCTTCGATGAAAACATTGCCAATATCATTGGCGGCAGCCGCCTCACCGGGCTCACTTTTGCCCCCGAGGCGGGCACCCAACGCATGCGCGACATCATCAATAAAGGACTGACCAACGAAGAGCTGCTGCGCGGCATCAAAACCGCCCATGAGCAGGGCTGGGGCCGAGTTAAACTCTACTTTATGATCGGCCTGCCCGGCGAGACTGATGCCGACGTGCTAGGCATTGCCGAAACCGTGCGCTGGCTGCGTCAGGCCTGTACCCAGTCAGGACGGCGACCCCTAGCCTTTAACATCACCATTTCCAACTTCACCCCGAAACCCCACACCCCTTTTCAGTGGCACTCCGTGTCGACAGAGGAGTTTCGTCGCAAGCAGCGACTGCTGCGGGAAGAATTTCGGGCCCTGCGCTGGGCCAAGGTCAACTTTACCGACGTGCGCATCTCGGCGATGGAAGACTTTGTCGGCCGGGGCGATCGCCGCTTAGCTGCCGTGGTGCGGCGCGCTTGGGAACTGGGGGCCGGCATGGACAGCTGGTGGGAGAGTCTGGAGCATGCCTTCAAGGCCTGGACCCAGGCCATCGACGAAGCCGGTCTGACCTGGAAGTACCGGAAAGTAGAGCAAGGCGAATGGAACGTGATGGACACGGAAGGCGATCGTCCCAGCCTCGACGCCCCGCTGCCCTGGGATCACCTGGATACTGGCATCGACAAAGCCTGGCTCAAAGATGACCTGCTCCGTGCCTTAGAAGAGGCCACAGTTCCTGACTGTTCCTTTGAGGGCTGTAGCCACTGCGGCGTCTGTGGTCCCGACTTTGGCCACAATGTGGTGGTGCCGCCACCCCCCATTCCCGCCTTTCTCGGTCACAGCCAACCGAGCTCTGAGCGAGTGCAGCGCCTGCGGGTGACCCTGGGCAAGATGGGGTCGATGGCACTACTTGGCCACTTGGATATGGTGCGCCTGTTCGATCGCGCCCTGCGGCGGGCCGGGTTGCCCATCGCCTTTACCGGCGGTTTCCATCCAGGGCCGCGCCTGTCACCTGCCAATGCGCTCCCGCTAGGGGCCACCAGTAGCGGCGAAGTAGTGGATTTTGAGCTGACTCAGGCGATCGCCCCCGCTGATTTTCTTCAACGGCTAGGGGCTGAGCTGCCGCCGGAGATCCCGCTCTATGCCATTGCTGAGGTGCCCCTAGATGGGCCTTCTGCCACCAAAATTCTCGATCAGGCTGAATATTACGTACAGGTAAGCCTCGAAGACGCCAGCCCAGCGGCTCCAGCTTGGGCCGCCTGGACTAAGGCCGTTTTGGCGCTCGATGAGGTGCTGTGGGAGAAAAAAACCAAGTCTGGAAAGATGCAACTCATTAACCTGCGAGAGCGCCTGCACGAGCTGGCGGTGGTTAGCCCAGACCACCCTCTACCCGTGGGTCTGGAGTATCCTAAAGATAGCCATGGAGTCTGGCTTAGAGCCGTAGGCCACTGTCGCAACGATGGGAACCTACTGCGACCAGAGCACGTCGTCTCCATGGTAGAGAAAGTAGCTAACCAGCCGCTGGCGCTACAGCACGTGCATCGCAGCCGACTCATTTTTCTTTAGAAAAACCCCAAGGGGGCACAACCATGGACGGAGCACCAGGCCATTCACCACGGGTATCAGTGAAGGGGCAGATCTGGGACTCTAGGGCCCAGGCTAGACCGAGGGTGTCTCGGCAGCTCTGGTTGGCGATCGCCGGTGCAGGCCTGCTGATGGTAGGGGTTGCCAACCCTTCTCAGGCACAGTCTTCAGAAGCCTGCACCGTTCCAGAAAGCGGGGAGGTGGCCATCATTGATGCGGCCTGCTGCCCAGACGAGCTACTCACTAGCTACTGGCCAGGGCGATCGACCGAACTCAACCAAACGTTCTGTCAGCTGCTGATGTTTCCCACCGCGTCCTTAGGCAACGGCGATGACTTTACCGATCGCATAGTCGATGGTTCGCTGTCTAGTGATAGCCGCCGCGCCTCCTCGACCAGCATGACCCTGCCCAGCCTGTGGTGGAATCGCGACTCGCTGACGTCGCATCTAGGCGGGCGTCGCCTGGTGGAATCTTGGATTTCCTACCAGATTGAAGACTCGGGCACAACGGTGGTCGACGTGATGGTCAACCCCCAAATGTGGTCGGTGCTGACCTACAACGAGCGCTACGCCGTGCTCAACCAGTTCGGCACAGCGGCCCGAGACTTTGGGCACAACATCCGCTTCTTCCAGGGCAATTCTCGCACCTCCCGCATGGCAGGGCTTTACGCCTGTGATTTTGTCGACCAGCCAGGGCTGCCCCTAAACTCTGAGAACAGCGTGTATGCCTGCTCGGCCAACTTAGACTCGGCGTTGATTGTGCAGCTTCAGCGCAACCTAGTGGCAGAGGGAGAGCGTCGCTACCAACCCGCCCCCACGGCCCAAGCCATAGAGCCTAGCGAAAGCCCATAAACTAGTAGTCTGCCAAGCCAAGGGTGCAGGTTAGTGAGCGTTCGGGATTCAAGGTTCACGACCGGCCTTGAACCTTACACCGTAGACCCTGAACCCCAGCTATTCGAGCCTGTCACAATCAGCTGGGTCAAGTCCTAGGCTAGCTATTCCCAGACAAAACCTGCGGCAACGCTCATCGTTAGCCTCAGCGTTTTGAGCTAGGCACGTAAGCTTTGCCACAGCCGACCATAGCGGTCGTCAGCTTCGGCCTTGAGGGGAAGGAGAAACTCGCTCTGGTCGGCGATCGCCGGCGTCAGCACAATCTCCGACGGCGTTTGCAGGGGCTCGGGCCGTTGCTGCGGGTCAACCCCCCAGAGCAACGGTGAGGTAGTGTGGCCAAAGATGGCAAGCTGGGTAGCGAAGTCATCCCCGAGGCAAAAATTGAGCCAGTCAACCGCGACGGAAGCAGGGGCGGGCACCGCCTGAGGCCGGACCCAGAGTTGGGCACTGAGCAGCGTTCCCTCGGGGGGCACCGCGACGGCTAGATGGCGGTACTGGCGCAGCAGCGGCAATACGTCGTCTGACCAGGCCACCACCGCGGTCGCGTCACCGACAATCAGACTCTCAAGATAGTAATTGGAGTCGTAGGCTCGCACCTGCTGGTGCAGCTTGGATAAAAAGTCGTCTAGGCCCGCGACAGTCGCCGGGTCTGCGCTGTTGGCCGAGGCCTTCACGGCCTTTTGAGCCAACCCCAGCACCAGGCGAGGATGGTCGGGCAGCACCAGGCGGCGCGTCAGTTCAGGTCGTAGCAAGTCAGCCCAGGTCTTGAGCTGAGCCGATTGACGAGGCAAACGATCGGGGTCGTAGAGCAGCACCAGGTGACTCCAGCGGTAGGGCACGGCCCAGATGCTGCCCTTCGGGCTGGGAATGCCGCGGCGATCGCGGCGCACCAGCTCTGACCAAACCTGATTCAGGTCTTCCCAGTGAGGAATTGCCGCCACCTCGATCGGCTGCACCAACTCCTGACGAATGGCGGGAGCCAACCAATAATCGGCCAAACTCACCCAGTCGGCCATCGGTGCCGCGCCATCCCTCTCGCCGTGCCAATCTTGCAGCAGGCTATACAGCTCCAACAGCGACTCTTGCGGCGTCACCGCCACGCTGCTGCCCCGCTCCGGCAACTGCTGAAATGCTTTGAGCAGCTGAGCAGGCACCGAGTTGACCACCATGGCCAGCCGCAGGTTAGCAGCACTGGACCGCTGGCAACCGGCCAGCAGCGTAGCCAGGGTCACCCCGCTGGCCCCCGCTAAAAAGCTGCGACGATTCATGAGCATTTGGCCCCCGCGCCCCCTTGCCAGGGGAGAATACTGATCTAAACCATAGCGCTTTAGTCTACGCCCATGAAAGCCGTCCGCGATATTGTCAATGTCTCGATCACCGTTATTTTGGTGTCGTTTATTGGTCTCAGCCTGGCCCGGCTGGTGTACTTTTTTCTCCACAGTCAGCAGATTATTTAGAGCAATGCTGTGTTTAATCAACCCCCTACTCTGGATGAGCCCCCTGCGCTCAATGAGCCTACCCTAGATGAAGTTGAGGCAGCCCGCGATCGCATTGCCCCCTACATTCGGCACACGCCTCTGGTGCCCGCGATCGCAATCAAGCAGGCTATCCCCGGCTGCCCCGACCTGTGGCTCAAGCTCGACTGTTTGCAGGTGACCGGGTCTTTCAAAGCTAGGGGGGCGGTGAACACCCTCAAAAGTCTCTCGGCAGCTGACCTCCAGCGGGGCATCATCACCGCCTCGGGGGGCAATCACGGGCTCGCGGTGGCCTATGCAGGCTGGCTAGCCCAGGTGCCCGCCACCATTTATCTGGGCAGCAATGTGCCCCCCACCAAGGCCGAGAAGCTGCGGCAGTGGGGAGCGCAGGTGGTGTTTGCAGGCAACGACTGGGACGAAGCCAACCAAGCCGCCATGACCGTGGCCGCTACCCAGGGGATTCCCTATATTCACCCCTTTGACGACCCGCGAGTGATTGCCGGGCAGGGCACCCTGGCTCTGGAGATTTTGGCCGACCTGCCCCAGGTCGATACCCTGCTGGTAGCCATTGGCGGCGGCGGCTTAATTAGCGGCGTCAGTCTGGCGGCTAAGGCGCTCAAGCCCAGCATTCACATTGTGGGCATTGAGCCGGTAGGCGCACCCACCCTAAAAGCCAGCGTCGAAGCAGGCAAAATTCTTGAGCTAGAGGCCACCCCAACCCTAGCCAACACCCTGGCCCCCCGCAAGACAGAACTCCTGACCTTTGAGATCGTTCGCCGTTACGTGGATGAGTTTGTGCTGGTCAGCGATGAGGCGATGGTCGAGGCCTGCCGCTGGCTGTGGTTTGAGCTAGGAGTAGCGGCGGAGCTGAGCGGGGGAGCGGCGATCGCCGCCCTAATGACCAGTCAATACCAACCGCAGCCCGGCGAGGTGGTCTGCGCTTTGATCTGCGGTACTGGGACAGCGGGGCTGTAGACTAAGCCACCACAGGGCCTAAGGTGGACGAGATCCGCATCGCTAGCTCGGTCAGGTTGTCGCTATCGGTGCAGAATTGCTCGGCGGCAGGGCGAGGCACTCCGACCCCAACCAAATATTCCACCAGCAGGTTAAATAGCATGTCTTCGGCTAGCTCTCGCTGGTCGGCCCAGCCCCGCTGCTGGTAGTGCAGATACTCTTGGCAGCGCAGAGCTAGATCGTGATAGGTGGCATCGCTGGTTAAAAACTGAAGGCTGCTGATAATCATGGCGACCTCAGAACGCAGGTTAGCCACAGTCTAACGAAGCCCGAGAGCAGTGGCCGTCAGGCTAACCGATCGCTCTAAACACCACCGAAAGATTGTTGGCAGGCATGGCCATGGTTTCGACAAGCGCCAGCCCGTAGACTTTGGCGGCGGCCACCACCGCGTCTAAATCGCGCACGCCCCACTCGGGGTTTTGGGCCTGCAAACTGTCGTCGAACGCAGCGTTGCTGGGGGCGGTATGCTGCCCGTTCTGCTTGTAAGGCCCGTAGAGATACAGAATACCGCCAGGGGGCAAAATTCGCCCCGCCGCCGCCAGCAACCCTAAGCAGGCAGCCCAAGGAGCGATGTGAATCATGTTGATATTGACCAGGGCGGTAATTGGGTGCTGCTGCAAGTCGAGTTCTGAGAGCACATCGCTGAAGTTTTCAGATTCGACCGGCCAGAGGGGGGCAGCCGCATCTAGCGCGATGGGCGTGTGCAGGTTTGCCGCAGGAGCGGCCTCTCGCCAGGCGGCGATGCTGGCTCGGGCACTGGGGTCGAGGTCTGAGGGCAACCACTGCCGAGGCGCGAGGTGGGGCGCAAAGAATACGGCGTGCTCTCCAGTGCCGCTCGACACTTCAAGCACGGTGCCGGTGGGGGGCAGCACCCGCTGGAGCACCGCTAAGATCGGCTCGCGGTTGCGCTCGGTGGCAGGGGCATAGCGACGGGCATCGGGCGAGGTGAACATGGCAAGGGGTGGGGCGAGGGAAGAGCGCTTAATGTCTGGTGAGGGCAAGCTTTGCCCATGCTACAGGGATACTGTATTGCTCAAAGTTTACCTGTTCTTGCCCCAAGGCTACTGAGATAGGTCTTCGTCCGTTGCTAAAGTTTTTTTGCGGGACGATCGCTTGCGCATAGACGCTCTTGTGTAGCCGATAGCCTGAATTTCGTCACTGTTTGGCCCAAACTGACCGACAACTGACTGCTTCATGGCCAAAACGGCGTTGTGAAATTCCCACTCGGCCGCGCGGGCGCGATCGCGGGTAGCCTTGAATGTCACCTCCATGAGGACTTCATCTTGCTGGCTCTGCCGCATGGCCTGATAGGCCTGCTGCAAGGCTTGATACGACGCCTCTGGCCGCATGGGCGCGTAATTAGCGATCGCCCTCAAACTGTTTAGGGCCTGAACATCTTCATCAATGCGCTTGGGCGCGAGGCGACGGGTCGTATCGGTCATGGCGGCTGGGGTGGGTAGTGGGAAGGTGGCAAAACGCACCACGTAGCCTCGTGCTGTCTCGCCTAGATTCACAATGCCCAGTTGGTAAGGGCTTTGCTCAAAGAGAAACCCAGTTGTGGCGGCTGAAAACGGTTTTAGAGGCGATCGCAATGCTGTTGCAGCTAAAGACAACGGCGTTGTGACTGGTGACAATAGCGTTGCAGGAGATCATAATTCGGTTGCAGCGAAGCCCAATAGTGTTGTGAGGCGATCGCGTTGAGTTTGCGATCGCGACAACGCTGTTGCACAGCTAAGCAACGGTCCTAACCCTAGAGCCATCACTCTACAGATGTCACTGGAGAGGTAAAGCAAAGCGAAACCCAACAGTCGCAAGCCTGCTGAGTTCCGCTAGTGCTCGGTTCAACCTACAAAAGCGCTGAGGCCTTGTAACCCTGTGCCTGTGGGGCATGACGCTGACATATTCGCCACTGCGGCTAGTGGGGAGTTGACCAAGTTACGACTTGGCTTAGCCTCGTTCAGAGTTGAAGCTGGTGAAACGGGGCAAGCAAGCATGAATATATGCGGAGAGTATCTTGCGCTCGTTCTAAATCGAAATATTATGCGAAAAGTATCTTGTGATCCACGCAACTGAGGTTGATATACAGAAAGTTTCGACCTGTTCATCAAATAAGGGTAAACAGGCCAAAAACTTTTCTCTGATGAGGCCTCGGCTTTGGATAAGGCAGTCGCTTCAAGTCTTCTGCCTAAAAACCAAACAATATTGAAACTACCAAAAGGGTAGTAATCAGTCAAGTAAGGTTATTGAACATGAACACATTAGAAGACCAGGCATACCGCAGCTGGGCTAAGTTTTTGAATCCTGAATCTTTGAGAGGAAACCTAATTGCCGCCTCAATTTTCTTGACTGCATATGAACTACTTCGAACTTCAATTATCGATCGCATTCGTGATTTTTTTACTTATGAATTCAATGAGCATGGAGGAGTTGTCAGTGAAGACTACAGAAGTAAAGTTTTATCACTAGATAAAAGTCCACTCCGAGCATCGCTTTTGTGGTTAAAAGAAATATCTGCTATTTGTGACACTGATATTGAGCTAATCGACAGGATCCGTAAGCATCGCAATGAATTAGCACATGATTTACCTAAGTTTATTGTGAATTCCGATGCCGAAATAAATATTGACCTTTTAGAATCTATCTATGAATTACTAACGAAAATAGATCGATGGTGGATTAAAGAAGTAGAGATTCCCACAAATCCAGAGTTTGATGGTCAAGAAGTCGCTGATGACGATATTCAATCCGGGGTGATGCTTTGTATGCAGATGATGCTTAGGATAGCTACAGACGAGAATGCCTCTGTATTCTGGGATGAGTTTCAAAAATAATCAGTTAAATTTCTTGGGAGAATAAAGCAGCCCGTAGGTTGGGTTGACGAAGGAAACCCAAAAACTCCTCAACTACCTAGCTCACGCACTTCAGCGATCGCCAGCTAACTCTTACGTGCTCTGAAGTCTTTTTAATTAAGGACACCGTCTGGACATCTTTGAATAAGCTACAGCTATTTGTACTTCTTCATCTCACGGTCCAGGTACTATGAAAACAGTTCGCCCTGACTCCCTAACGGCTCAGTTCTACAACGATGGCCTCGTCATTTTTCTATACGACGACCAAAGCCAAGAAGCCATAAAAGCCATTAATCCCTCCATTCTTGAAGGGTATGGTGACAGCGATATTAACTCTGAGCTTTTTGAGGTCGCAGAGGAAGGTCTTCTAGTCGCTTATGAACTGCGTCAAGACGACGAGATGGCCCTTGAAGTGGCTATAGGAGCCCCTTTGAACGATCAAGAGCGTGAGGCTGTGGGTATCTACCCCCACGTACAACGTGCCTATCTCAATCTACCCTCTGGCAAACTAGCGATCGAAGGCTATGGTAATCTACGGCCTTCCCCTGACTTCGACCCTAACGAGGAACCGGGGGCACTACTCGATGTTCCCCCCGGCGAATACGTTGTAAGTATTTATAGCCTTGTTGAGTGTACTGAAGAGGAGCTTGAAGAGTCGACTAAACCCAACCACCTATTTGTGCTAACGCCCCTCAGGCAGGCTGAACCACTCTCAGAGCGAAAGCCATTGCTGCATGGTCATAGTTGAAAACCAGGCATAGTTTTCAAGCCATCAGTATGAGCGTTACAGCCAGAGCTAGCTCACACCGCGCTCATGCGCTTAGAAGTTAGAAGTTATTAGCAGAAGTGCGAGGTTGTCACTGCCACACACCTTTACCGTCATGCAGCTTAGATTCCTGATGGCCGACAAAAAAGAGAGCACAGCTAAGCTGCACCCTCAACGTTAAGCTCTAACTTGACAACTAGTATTAATGACCGCCTACATGAGCAGGAGATCCGGTGGCTCCATAGACACCCCAATCACGAATGCCGTGTTGACTCAGCACCGATTCAGCCGATTGAATGTCCGACTCGCTGCCCTCTAGCAGAACCAAATAATCGTCGTTGTTATACACGTGATCGTTGTAATAATTGGCGCGGTCTTCGGGTATGCCCCAGCCCACTAACGCACCAAGCAAGCTACCGCTGGCTGCGCCAATACCACTAGCCAAGAGCGTGTTGGCAAGCAAGATGCCGGCTCCCGCAACTAGCCCAACACCAGGAACAGCCAACACACCCAAGCTTCCAATTAGACCAATCGCACCACCGGTCAGGGCACCAGCCGTTGCACCAGCACCGGCACCGTCTTGAGACTGCTCAGACTTGGGCTTATCGGGGTCGAGGTCTCTGTCAGGGGTTAGATCACTCAGCCCTTCTCCAGATTTAGCCACCACTGAAACGCGATCCATTTGAAAGCCTGAATCACGTAGTTGGTGCAGGGCTTGCTCAGCCTCCTGCCGAGTCGGAAACAGGCCAACGGCACGGCTGTGTCGAGTGAATCGACTATCAGACATTCCCATAAAAAAACTTCCAGTGAGGATTGCAACCGGCAAAGTCCCTGGCATACGCCACAGCTTTCCTACTCTATGGTTGCTAACCAAACGCTTGATCACCTCGCTCGGTGGCTAGAGACGAAAGATACCCAAGGGCTAGACTTTAGCCCTTGGGGTAGCGAAGGGAAATGCAGCTAGCCATATTGCTGAAACGCTAGGCGAGCCGCTCCGGCAATGCCCGCCTGATTGCCTAGCTCCGCCACCAACACCTGCATCCCCTCACGAGAGCTAAGCAACACGCGGGCCTCTAGCTCTGCCAAGGTCGTCGGCAAAAACAGCTCCGCTGCCGCGCTAATGCCGCCACCGAGAATCACCGCCTCTGGAGTCAGCACATAGACTAAGCTGGCGATGCCCGCACCCAACCAGCGACCATAGGTTTGCCAAAAAGCGATCGCATCCCTGTTCCCCGCCTTGGCCCGGTTAAACAGCACCGCCGGGGACAACCCCGTCTCTCGCCGAACCGCCTGCACCGAGCAGTGCTGCTCCAGCGATCCTCGGTTGCCGCTGTTGCAGGGCGGCCCCTCGAGGTTGAGGGTAATTAGCCCCAGTTCCCCAGCGGTGCCGTTGCGACCCACAAACAACTTGCCATCGAGAATGATCGCACCGCCAACCCCCGTACCCAAGGTGAGGGTTAGCACATCCTTAAAGTTGCGCCCGGCCCCCAGCCAGGCTTCCCCTAGGCCGGCACAGTTGGCGTCGTTGGCCACCGTGACCGATCGCCCCGTCTTTGCTTCCAGCGCATCGGCGATCGGCACATCGTGCCACCCGGCTAGGTTGATGGCGACGCGGGCAATGCGGCCTGTAGCATCGGCGGGACCGGGGGTGCCTACGCCAATGGCAACCGCTTCGCGGTTGGGGTCGAGGGATGCGATCGCGTCCCCCATTGTCGCTATCACCGCCTCTGGTGTCGAAGGCTGGGGCGTCGGCACAGCAAATTCGGCCAGGCAATGCCCCGACTGGGTAAAGCGCCCCAGCTTGATCGCAGACCCGCCCAAATCAACGCCGATCATCTGCCGCTCTGTCGTGCCCATGACTCACCCCAACCTTGCAAAATTATGCCAGGGTCATTGTCCCAGATTGTCTGAGGTTTATCTTTGCGCCTAAAGCCAGCCTTTAAGCCGGTAGATGCCAATGCCAATGTATTCCTTGAGGGCGCGGGTCAGGTAGTGGAGGTTCTCAGTTTGGGGCACCAGCCTGAGAGCGCGGCCCTGCCAGGTAGTCAGCCCTGGGTCAGCGGGGTCTTGAGCCACATGAAAATCGGTTGGCGCCGGGATAGCCTCGAACCCCTGCTTTTTGAAAATCGCCAGGGAACGGGGCATGTGCATCGCTGAGGTCACCAGCAAAATTTGCTCAATGCCAAGATTAGCCAACAAGACCTGAGTGTAGGCCGCATTCTCAAAGGTGTTGAGCGAGTCGGGTTCAAGCAGCATGGCACTGGGCGGCACCCCGAACGCCTCGGCTAGCTCAGCCATATCGGCTGCCTCAGAACGGCTCTGCCCCTGGCCCCAGGTAATCCGCCCACCGCTGAAAACCAGCAGCGGTGCTTTACCCTCCAGGTAGAGCCGCGCTCCGTGCAGCACGCGATCGCCCTCTTCGGCCACATCAATCCAAGGCCGAGGCGGGAACTGGGGCTTAATCGCGCCTCCCAGCACCACGATCGCCTCGGCCTCCGGCAAATTCACCGTGCCCTGGTAGCGCCACTCTAGGGAGCGGATCACCGCCGTCGATACCCAGCTATTGCTGCTTACCAACAGTAGAACCAAGGCTAGGGCGATCGCCCCCGCCGCCCACCGAGGCCTTCGATTGATACAGATCAGCGCCACCACTAGCAGCACACAGGCCAGCCCCAGCGGATAGATCAGCAGCGGCAGCAGCTTCGACAAAAACAAAAACATCTCCGCCCTATTCCCTCACGCCCACCTAAGTCTCCGCGCCCCATTAGGCTAAATAGAACAACTCCTCACCCCTTACCCTTCTTACCCAACAGCTCCCTCATCTCTTCTAATAGCTGCTCCTGCTCCGTTTGCAGGGTTGCTAAGCGGCCCATGATCTCACTCAACCGCTCATCCCCGGCAGCCAGCTTCGGCGGCTTGGCCCACTGCCGCACCAGCAACCCAGACACCGCCCCAACAATCCAACCGCCAAGCCGAAACGGCAGCTTCACGAGGGATAGCCAAAAGCCTTCGGTGAGACGGGCGATCGCACTCCACAACCCCGCAAACAGCAGCAGACCCACCACGACCAGCACCAGCACCCACAGCGGATGCCCCGCCAGCCAGCCCATCAGTGGATGCTCCACCAGCCAGTCCTGCACCGGCCTCAGCAGTGCCGACTGAGCCGCATCTCCCCAAGAATTGGTAAAGGTATCCGTCAAACTCCCCATAGCTACGCTTACCCATCTACCCATCTACCCACCCACTTCCCCTAAGGCGCTGGAGCCACAGGCGGCGTCCTTTGCGGCTCCGGCGGCTCCGGCGATCGACTGGCCAGCAGCCACCAGCCCAGCAGCCCCAGCAGCAGAGCAGAACCCGACACCGCCAGCACCCAGCGGGGCACTCCTCGCGGCGGTTTGCGTTCCGCTGGAGTAGAGACAAACTCGTCCTGGGGCAGGTTTTCACCGTAGAGCTTGGCCCCAGCGGGGACGGCTGAATCCCGTTGGGCACCCGCTCCAACAGGAATGTCTTGCCCCGTCTGGGTAGGAACTAGAAGCTTGTGCTGCATCAGCACAACGGCTGTGTTGTCGTGGCCATTCTTTTGGTTAGCTAGCTCAATCCAGGAGGCCACCGCCGAGTCGAGGGTGACAATGTCTTTAATGATCAGACCAATGTAGTTGGCCCAGGCATCTTCAATACGGTAATTGTCACTGAGGCCATCGGAGCAGAGCAGCAAAATTCCCGTTTCGTCAAACACAAACCGCTGAATGTGGGGCTGGAGGTGGTCGCCGCTGCGGGTGCCCAGGGCCTGGGTGAGCGCTCCGGCATCGCTGCGCTCTAGGGCCTGGGGCCACGTTTGCCGACAAGCGATCACCTCGCGTCCGGCAATGTCATCGTCTACCGTAAGCGGGTGGCAGTAGTCAGGGGTAATCCAGTAGGCGCGGCTGTCGCCGACATGGGCCAGGTACACTTCATTCACCCGTCCCCAGCCGTCGTCGGTCTGCACCCGTTGAGGAATAACTACCGCCATCACCAGGGTAGTGCCCATGCGCTGACGACCGGCCCAGCCGTGGTTGTCATTCTGAAAACTGATCAGCTCGTTGACGATGCGAATCACTGCCTCAAGCTGCTGCACGACGATCTGAGGCGGCAGTCCCCGCAGCTCGTTTTGGGCTTCGGCCAGCAGCGCTTGCAGCTGAATTTGCAGTGCCTGCACCGCCAGCTGGCTGGCCACTTCGCCGCCGTCGTGGCCCCCTACCCCGTCGCACACCATTGCCACCTGCATCGGGGCGGCTTCGCTCTGAGTGCCCAAGGGCCAGCAGGCATCTTCGTTGCGGGGCTGGGTTGGTCCCTGGGCCGTGGCTCCAGACAGGGAAATCCGGGTGGGCACTAGAGCCGCCTGGCGCAGCAGAATTTGGTTGAGTTCAAACGCTACGGTGTCGAGGTCAACGGCACCGGCGTCGATGCCGTTGACCAGCGATCGCAGCGGCTCTGACACAGACAGATGCAAAGGAGACAGGAGCGATCGCCACAGCTCCACTAAATCCGTCAGGGTAGTCGGGTCCCCATCAGCTTGCAGTTCCACCAGCCGCAGCCGCCAGCCATCCACCCGCAGATTGCCAGGCACGAATAAGCTCCTAGCCAAGCCCAGTTCGCCCAGCGTTCCCCACAGTTCCCACAGCTGCCACAGCCAATTGGCTTGACGCAGGGGTGAAGCGCTAAACAGCCCGCCCGCCAGTTCCGGCAATAGCTCCCCCGCCTGAAAATGAATCGGGGCATTCTCCAACAGCAAAATCGGCGGTGCCCCAGTGCGCTCCAGCACACCATAGAGCCCCGGCAGATGCAGCCGATGGGGGTGCCCCTTGAGGTAAGGCAGCGCTTCCCCAGGAAAGGTATCAGGGGCACTAGGTCGCTGGTCGGGCTGGGTGTCGAGCCAAATGCGCGGACCCACTATTCGATAGCGCTGACCCACTAGCTCATCGACCGGCAAGGTCTCAATATCAGTGCCGATCACCCAGAGGTAAGGTTTATAGCGGGAGGGGCGGCGCTCAACACGGTTCATAGCGTTTACGGACGGGTACAGGCACGTGGCAGAGAGTCTATTAAAACAACGTAATTAAGCCCCCAAAAGGCCTGAGGCTAAAGATAGATTAATCCTAGAGGATAGCGAGACATTCAGAAGGGTAACCTGGGTTGGGTTTCGTGGATCAGTAATCTCGACGGAGGCCTAAATTGGGATCATTTTCTTTTAGCCTTAACGTTTCTCGTGGGCTGCTATGAACTACCCTCTGTTTTGGGCCATTCTAGGGGCCGTCTTCTGCCTCATGGAGTTATTTTTGCCCACGGGCTTTGTGGAGTCCACCCTGGGTTTGAGCGCTTTTATTGTCGCTTTTATAGCCCTGGGGGTGCCCTCCTTTAGCTTTCAAATTGTGGCTTGGGTGACGCTGTCTCTCGTGCTGATCTTCCTGCTGCTACGGTTTGTGCCCAAGCGCACCCCCTACAGTCTGCAAGAGTCGACCGAAGCCCGAACGTTAACCGCTATTGCCCCCGGCCAAACCGGCCGGGTGATCTACGAGGGCAACTCCTGGCAAGCTCGCTGCGACGACGAAACTATCACTATTGGGGCCGATCAGCCGGTGGTGGTGGTCAGGCGCAAGGGCAATACTCTGTATGTCATCCCAGAAAGCGCGCTGAGAGCTTAGGTAGGCGAGCCCCACAGAGTTGCTAATTACCACCGCAAACCATTTGAGGAATTACGTCTATGGGCGGCTTTTTTAGTTTTCTGATTGTGCTGATTTTTGGCGGGTCGATCGCCGCTAGCTCCGTCAAAATTATCAATCAAAGCGACGAAGCCCTGGTCGAAACCCTGGGCAAATACAACGGCAAAAAGCTCACCCCCGGCCTCAACTTTTTAATTCCCTTTCTCGACAAGGTGGTGTTTAGGCAAACCATTCGCGAGCGCGTGCTCGATATTCCGCCCCAGCAGTGCATCACCCGCGACAACGTCTCGATCACGGTGGATGCGGTGGTGTACTGGCGCATTGTGGACATGGAGAAGGCCTACTACAGGGTCGAAAACCTGCAATCGGCGATGGTCAACCTGGTGCTCACTCAAATTCGCGCTGAAATGGGTCAGCTCGAGCTCGATCAAACCTTTACTGCCCGCTCTGAAATTAACGAACTTTTACTGCGCGAGCTGGATATTTCGACCGAGCCCTGGGGAGTCAAAGTGACCCGAGTCGAACTGCGCGACATCGTGCCCTCTAAAGCGGTGCAAGAATCGATGGAGCTACAAATGGCCGCCGAGCGCAAAAAACGGGCTGCCGTGCTGACCTCTGAAGGAGAGCGCGAAGCGGCGGTCAACTCAGCCAGAGGTCGAGCCGAGTCGTCGGTGCTAGATGCCGAAGCTCGCCAAAAAGCCGCCCTTTTAGATGCCGAAGCACAGCAAAAAACCATTGTGTTGCGAGCCGAGGCTCTGCGCCAAGAGCAGCTGCTTCAGGCCAAGGGCACAGCTGAAGCCATGCAAGTAATCGCCAAAACCCTCGCCATCGACCCCAGCACTCGCGAAGCGCTGCAATTCATCATTGCCCAGCACTACATGGAGATGGGGCTCAAAATCGGCAGCAGCGACAGCAGCAAGGTGATGTTTATGGACCCCCGCAGCATTCCAGCAACGTTAGAGGGCATGCGGGCGATCGTCGGCGAGGGGCAGCTGTAGGAAAGGCTTAGCTACACGGATAAGCTGGGTTATGACGACACCGAAAGTGTTATGGGCAATCCAGTTGATCTCAGCCCTGTGAGGTAGTAGAGCGTTCCCCCTTTATAAAGCCAACGAAGCTAGACACTTTACCCTGACAAAGAGCCAAGTATTAGCTAATAAATGTAAATTAAGCTGTATCAACGAAATACTGTCATTGATGCGGCTTAATTCATCAACGGCAGCATAGAGGCTCACTTGTCTTGAACTAGAGTTACGGTAGATTCTCAGTATTGCAGGGTAATGTGATTGTAAATGTTGTTCCCCTGCCGATCTCACTCTCCAGAGAAATGGTGCCGTGATGAGCCTGAACTCCCTGCTTCACAATTGCTAAGCCCAATCCAGTTCCCGCAATATAGTCAACATTTTTCGCTCGATAGAAAGGCTCAAATATATTCTCTTGATTCTCCTCAGGAATACCGATACCCTGATCCTGAACTTGCAGAATTAGGTTACCTTCTTGATGGCGGCATGAAACTCTCACATCCCCTCCATCAAGAGAATATTTAACTGCATTAAAGACTAAATTAGTCAAAATCTGCCGAGCAATTATTTCGTCCAAAGCAATATCAATTTTTTCTGAATCAGCATCGAAAAAGATGTTGCACCGGGTTTGAGAAATAAGCTTTATTTGATCGATTACATCTTGAACTAGATACGAAAAATCAATCAAAGTAGGTTTAAATGCTTGCTTAGCTTCCTCAACCTGACCAATAGCTAAGACTCCATCCATGAGTTCGGTCATGGTTTGAACTGCGTCTTGGATTCGCTGAAAAGCTTCATCCTTCTCCTTTTTGTCCCAGGTGTGACTGTAGTTCTTTAAAAGTTCAGCGTAGAGCACAATACTAGTCAAAGGGGTGCGAAATTCGTGGGATGCCATAGAAATGAAGCGAGTTTTTAGCTCGCCTAGTTCTCGTTCTTTTTGAAGTGCTTTTTCAACAGTCTCCTCTGCCTGTTTACGGTCCGTAATATCAATGTGGGAACCAGCCATTCGATAAGGTTTGCCCTGGTCATCCCAGAGGGCGACCGATCGGGATAAAATCCAGCGGTAAGTTCCATCTTTATGCTGGAGGCGATATTCCAGGTCATAGGTCGGAATATCGCGCTTCAGATAAGCGGCTAGACCATGTTGTGCTCGTTGAACATCTTCGGGATGTAATCGCCTAATCCATTCTTCTAAGTGATTAGGAATTTCATGATCTGCATAGCCCAAAATACTTTTCCAACGAGGCGAAAAGAAGACCTCTTTGGTCTTCATATCCCAATCCCATATTCCTCCGCTGGAGCCAAGAATTGCCAATTCAAACCTTTCTTGGCTAAGGCGTAACTTCTCTCCAATCTGATGTATATCCAAGCTAATTCGAGCTAGGCTTGCCAAATCACGTCGCTGTTCGATTTGCCTTGCCACTTGGCGGCTAATAATTTTCAAACTCTCGGTCTGCTCAGCACTCAACCTTCGTGGCTCCTGATCCAAAACGCAAAGGGTACCGATCGCAGCACCTTCGGAAGTGATTAACGGAGCACCTGCATAAAATCGAATATGTGGCTCACTAGTAACTAAGGGATTATCAGAAAATCGTTCATCAATGGATGCATCTGGCACTGAAAATAGAGTTGGTTGCAGAATGGCATGAGAGCAAAAGGCTATATCACGAGGAGTCTCGGTCACCGGTAGCCCAACATTAGATTTGAACCACTGGCGATCGTCGTCAATTAAGCTAACAAGAGCGATCGGAGTATTACAAATTTGGGAAGCTAGACGAGTTAAATCATCCAAGGTATCTTCAGGAGCAGTATCGAGGATACTCAGACTACGTAAAACTTCTAGTCTTTCTGCTTCGTTAGCTGGAAGAGGGGCAATTCTCATCGAATTCTATTTTTTGTTTTGAATTTCGAGTCAAAGTGAAATCATTGAGGATGCTTTAACTTGCTATAAACGTTTATCCTCGGCTAAGAAGGCTTCAAACTGTTCCGCAGGAACAGCTGGGCTGAATAAGTAACCCTGAATAGCCTGACAACCTTGCTCTCGCAAAAAATTAAACTGTTCTTGAGTCTCTACTCCTTCAGCGATAACTCGTAACTTTAAGCCCCGAGCCATCGCGATTATCGTTGTAACAATTGTGGCATTTTGGGGAGCATGAAAAATATCGTTAATAAATGAGCGATCGATTTTCAAAATATCAAGCGGCAGACGCTTGAGGTAATTTAAGGATGAGTAACCCGTACCGAAATCATCAAGAGAGATCTTAATTCCTACAGCCTTCAGTTCTCCTAGGATAGCGATCGCAGATTCTATGTCATCCATTAAGCTGGTTTCAGTAAGCTCTAGCTCTAAGCAATTTGGGTCGAGCTGGGTTTGATTTAAGATCTGTGTAATGGTTTGCACTAGATCTGCTTGCCTTAGTTGAAATACTGATAGATTTACAGATACTTTAAGGGGAATCGGGTGAAGATCCTGCCAGATCTTAGTCTGAGCACAAACAGCTTCTAAAACCCAATTACCAATTTCAATAATGTGGCCTGTTTTTTCTGCGATCGGAATAAAGACATTTGGGTCAACCATCCCTAACTCAGGATGGTGCCATCGCAATAAAGCTTCGGCACCCATGATACGGCCAGTAATCAAATTAATTTTAGGCTGATAAAGTATCTGAAATTCAGAATTCTCCAGAGCACTATTTAATCCCTTTTCTATTAAACTATTTTGCTCCGTTTTAACTCCCATTTCCACTTCATAGAAGTGATAGCTGTCTTTTCGAGACTGCTTGGCGAAACCCATAGCCATTTCGGCATGGCTTAACAATCTACCAAAGTCACTTTGATCGTCAGGATAGAGGGCAATACCAATATTGGCCTCCACCAAAATTTTATGATCGTTAAGCCAGTAGGGATTGGCAAGACTACTTAAAATGGCCTTGACCTGATCTTCAACAGTTTCCTTGTCTAAGGCATTAACCAAAATCATGCTAAATACATCAGCATTAATTCGAGCTACTACATTTTCTTGGCCTGCAATTTCGATCAATCGTTCAGCTACAGCCTGAAGCAACAAATCTCCCGTTGAATAACCAAACGCATTGTTGACAGCTTTAAACTGATGCAGGTTTATACACAAAACTGCCATCACTTGTTGACGACGTTTTGCTGTTGATAGAGCTTGCTGAAACTTCTGATATAGCAAAATACGGTTAGGCAACTTAGTTAGTGCATCCTGATACGCTAAGGCACTAATTTGATCAGTTGCATTCTTCATCTCTGCAATGTAAGGATCAACAATTGCATTTTTTTTGTGCAGCCGACTGGTAATTGCCTCTGCCAATTCAGCCGTTGTGAACGGCTTAGCAAGGTAGTCATCTGCACCTAAATTCATTCCTTTACGGATATCTAATCTATCAGCTTTAGCCGACAAGAAAATGAATGGAATAACCATCATTTCCGGATCTTGATGCAAGATTGTATAGACCTGATAGCCATCTATCTTTGGCATCATAATGTCACACACAATTAGGTCTGGAAAATGCATTTTTGCCAGCTGAATTCCAGTCTCACCATTTTCCGCTCCAATTGCTTCGAAACCGAGGCAAGTTAAAGACTGGACAATGCCTTCTCGAAGATTCCGAGTATCTTCAATGACCAGAATTTTTGCCATGATTGCATCTTCTCCTTACCGCGTTTTAACGGTTCCTAATGAAAATTAACGTTGCAGGTTATGCCACTATTGGACAACATGCTAATTGAGTCAAAAAAATTCTTATGCCAGTTTTGTCGTTGCACCCAGTTACACTAAACTGTTCTAAACTCTGAAACACAATCGCGAAAGCTAACAGAATCAACCTAAACATCAAAAATTTTATGTTTTGATTGAATGAAGATGTTAAGTCAATAAGCATACTGACAAATCCTAGAGTACCCAGTCGATCGGGACAAATTCCTACAGCTATGACTGATTGTTCGTTATGCAACTGATAACATTAAGAATATTTAAAGGCAAGAAGCTTCTTGTAGAGACTATGGTGCACTTATATCGACACAAGCCCAAAGGCATTAAACACAGGCCAAGCCCTTCCCTTGGATGCCACTATCACCTTTTAGTATTCAACCCAAACTGGCTGCATGATTTAGGTCACGACAGAGATATTAAAGCCCGTGTTTTGTCAACAGCGCGGTCCATTACCAAGTGGCAGCAGGCTCAAGCTTTTGACACCATTGGTCACGTTGTAGATTCATCTAGGGCGGCTACCACCTGATCGTAGATCTCGCGGGCGTGGTTGGGGCTGGTGCCAATGCAGGTGAGGCCTACCTTGCCATACTCCGACAGACAGCCCATGAGGTGGAAGGTCGCCCCCACCCCGCTAATGGAGTTGAAGTGTAGCTGCTTGGCGACGATGATATCCATCAAATCGCTGGGCAACAGACCTCGGTAGTGGGGCTTTTGCAGGTTGTCAGAGGCGCGGTAGTAGCGCACCTGCTCTTGCTTGGTGTAAAACAGCCCATCCGCTGGGTGAAAGCGACCCTCAGTGAGCATTTTCATCGCCATGAGGGGATGGGTAGTGCCGCCTTTGCGCAGGTTGATCTCGATCGCTTGGAGATCCCACTGGGGGGCTTTGGGGTCACCCTTGGCGACAGCGATAAAGTCGACGCCGTAGCGCTCTAGGGCACCCTGACGGGCCAGTTCTTCGCCAACGCGCTGGCCCATCTCCTGAATCTCAAGGCGATAGTCGGGCCGGGCCGGGAAGGAGCAGCCGAGAAAGATTTGCCCATCGGGACCGCCCAGTTCTTGGTCGTGGGTGGAGAGAATTTCGACCTCGCCCAAGGGAGTAATGCGGCCCTGCACGCTGGGGGATTCTTTGTGGTCACCTTCTACAAAGGCTTCGGCGATCGCCCCCAGCACCGGAATTTTGGCGGAGAAGTGCTCCCAAGTTTCGATATCACTCTGAAAGCTCAGGTTGTGGAAGGCGGCGGTTAAAGCCTTAACGCGATCGCCATGTCCTGCACTTTCCGGAGCAACGGCTGACAATTCTCGCAGATCTAAAATCGCGTTGCCTTCCCCCGAAAAGCCCTCGTTGAGCTTGATCACAATGCGCTTGAGGCTGGGATCTTGCTCCCACACCTCGGCGGTGACTTGGGCCAGAGACGCTTCATCGAACACCAACTCACTGCCGATGGGGTGGGGAATGCCGCAGCGCCTAAAAATTTCGCGGCTGCCGCTCTTGGTGCCCCAGTGCAGCAAGTCGGGGTCGAGGGCCAGCAGGGGCAGCCCCAGCGCCAGGGACAGATCGCGCTCCCAGGCAGTGGAGTTGTAGCAGGTCATGTAGGCGCGATCGGGATTGATCGCCTTGCGAATGCGGTTGAGCAGCCGGGGACGCTCCAGCAGTTTTTGACTGAGGGGCTTGCCCGAGCTGTCGTAGGCCGACAGCAGGGTGAGGCGATCACGCGCGTGGGAACTGGGTATGCCCGGCAGCAGCTCTAGATAGTAATCGATAATGCTGGGATGCAGCGGCTGCGAGGTGACGTAGACCAGGTGCGTATTTGGGTTGCGCAGCCGAATCAGCGAAAACAGCAGTCGCTCTTCGTAGTGGTTCACCCCCTCAATTTTTTGCAGCTCCTCCTGATCGAGGCTGAGCGAGGGCACCACCACCACGTGCCGCTCCTGGGTGTCAAATTCATCGGTTGAACACCAGCGATCGCGCAACGTCTGCTGCAACTGCTGAAAGCTGGGCGCAGCCTGTAAGCGCACCGGTTCTGTAGCCATAGCCGCCTCGTTCGCCGTCACCATATTGACTACCCTCGCGATCGCTCAATCGGTTTTTGAATGAAAATTGGGAATGAAAGGTTTGCAAATGAGTATAGACGAAAGCTCTTGTCAGCCTGTGCAGGCCAATCCACAAGCGCCATTGCTCACCCCAGATAAATATTTTCACACCAATCTTTAGCCCCTGCTATCCCCACTAAGGTATAGGATCCAAAGCACCAACTACCGTTCCCCTAGCGATCGCTCAACCGGCTGCTGCCAGGGACTAACAGTCTGATCTAAGCTGTGCCACCAGCAGCAACAGTTGATCAATCTTCTCCCGCAGCACCGTGGCGGGCTGGTTTGAATGGTTGATCATTAGACTAAACACTAGGGGTTCGTAGTTGGGCGGCTGCACATAGCCTGACAGCGCTACATTACCAGTCAGCGCCCCAGATTTACCCTGCAAGCGCCCCTCTAGCACTGTGCCCCGCAGCCGATTGCTCAGGGTACCGTTCTGGCCTGCGATCGCGAGCGAATCCCGAAACACGTCCCCCTGGGGATGAGTGGTCATCACCTGTAGAGTCTCCACCAGCACGATCGGCGACACCAGGTTGTGCCGCGATAGCCCAGAACCATCTGCCAGGCGCAGAGCTGACGCATTCACGCCAATTTCTGCCAGTGCCGTCTTGACCGCCTCGCCCCCTGCTTGACTAGCCTCAGTAACCGTGTCCCCCGCCGTTACTCCCAAGGTTTTGAACAGGGCCTCGGCGTAGAGGTTATCACTATTGCGGTTGGCCAAGACCATGAGCTCTCGGACGGAGGGAGACTCGATCGCCGCCAATTCTGGATCTGCGATCGGGGTTGGGGTTTGCACAATCACCGTTTGCCCTACCGTTACAGACTGCCGTCGAAGGGCCTGCTCCATCGCCGCCGCAAACTGCTGAGCGGGGTTTAACACCGCCAAATTTAGGGTCCGAGGATTGCTCCCCTGGGCCATCTGCCCCGTTACCCGCACCGTGGGCGAATCCCCCGTGCGCCAAAGAGCTAAGGGTGTGGTGGATGCTCCAGTCGCCACGGTTGTGGAATCATTTGACACCGGCAGCGGGCCAGCGGGTAAGGGCTGGGGCCACACCACCGCCAGCGGACTGCCCACCTGGGTGGGGGACAGTTGTAGGGCGATCGCATTGCGGTTGAGAATCAGACTGTTGACCGGAGCCGCGTAGGCAAACTGGGCGTCTTCCCACTCCCAAGTGGGGTTAGTAGCAAACCCTGGAAAATACGAGTCGTCAATGGTGAGGCGGCTGACTTGGGTTACCCCAGATTGGGTCAATTGCTGAACCAGAGCGTCGATCTGCGCCGTTGTCAGGCTGGGGTCACCCCGCCCTACTACCCGCAGCGCGGTACTTTTCCCCGAGTCAGGAGTGCCATAGACAGAAGTGCGCAGGCGGTAGTAGCCCCCCAGCTGGTGAGCCGCCGCCGCTGTGGTCAGCAGTTTGATATTGGATGCTGGCGTAAAGAGGCGATCGCCGTTGCGGTTGTAGAGCGTACGGCGATTTTGCCCTTGGGTTTGCAGCACCATTCCTGTGTAGGCTTGGTCCAAGGGAGATTGGCTAAAGGCGCTGTCTAGCTGAGTTGTCAGCTGTGCCGGGCACAGAGCCGCTAAGGCCTCAATAGCGGGGAGCATTGCCCCCAACAAGCCGAAAGCCAACCCTAGACCGACAGACTTAGCCCGTGACTTCACCATGCGCAAACCCATCAAACCTGCCTTAGCGTTCAGACTTAGCCCCTAAAACCGCGATGGCGCTTTTGCAGGGTTTCGACTTGTGCGGCGATCGCCGGATCGTAGAGCCGCAGATAGTTCCAGTAGCCGCCGAACACCGATTGCACATAGCCCTTCGTTTCGGGGTACGGAATTTTCTCGGCAAAATCGTCGGCATCTGCAAAGCCACCCTTGTTGATCCAACTGGCTACAGCGCCCGGTCCGGCATTGTAGCTGGCGACCGCAAATAGCGAGTGGTTGTCGTACTCTGCGTGGGTGTAGTCGAGGTACCAGGTGCCCAGTTTGACGTTGTCCTCAGGGTTGTTGAGGTCATAGCTCTCTAACCCCGCTTGGCCCTTGATCCACTCGGCGGTAGCAGGCATCACCTGCATCAGGCCCGCAGCCCCCACTCCTGAGCGAATCTTGGCCTCAAAGCGCGACTCTTGGCGCATGAGTGCTGCCACCAGCAGAGGGTTAAGCTGGCGCTCTGCCGCCCAGGTGGTAATCAAACCTTTGTAGGGCATTGGATAAACTCCATGCCAAAAGTCGGAGCGCTGCTTGAGCTCGTGAACCACCTCAATGTCTTTAGGGTCCTCGGCCAGACTGAGGCTCGATACCTGGTAAATGCCGTTGATGTTGTCGTTAGTCCCCAACCGCATCAGCCCATCGACAAACTGCTCTTCCGGCGTTGGGTCTTGGTAGTTGACGTACTCCATCTGCCACTGCTCCCAGGCTCGCTGGTTTTGCCCTAGTAGATAAAGCTCTTGCAGCGTGTCGGAACCCGTGGGTAACGGGGTGCGCTGGGCAGGCGGAGTCACCGCTGGCACCTGCGATCGCACCGATTGAAAATCTCCCACGTTCCAACCTAGGGCCACCGCCGACCGCCAGGCGTAGTACGACTCAGGGTGGCGGGCAATCACGCTTTCTAAAGCATTCTGGGCGACATTACTCTGGCCCAGCTGGTGGCCCCACTTACCCACCCAATACCCCGCATCGGCAGCCAAGTCGCTGTCGGGGCTGTATTTGAGCACGTCGCCACCCCAGCTGACGGCCATAGTCAGGTCACCCTGTTCGGCGGCATTAAGGGCATTTTGCAGGCGAATGTCAGCCGCCGCATCGGAGTCTCTGTACTCCTTTAAGATCAGCTCGCGGGTGCCCTGGGCCGATTCAACACTGTTTAACTTGTCAAGAACTTTGGCCCGCTCTAGCAGCGCCGCCGCCGCCCGGTCCGGGAAGCGGTTGACTACCTGGTCAAGCACCCCGAGCGCGGCTTCGTCGGGCACACTCTGGGCCAGGCGCATCAGCCCAGTAGCAGTTTCAGACGCGTCGGGGAACTGCTGATCGAGCCGGTTGTAAAGGGCGATCGCGCGATCGCGCTGGCCACTCACCTGGGCTCCCCGCGCTGCTCGATACAGGTTGCGGGGCGATGGCGGAGCCTGAGCGTAGGCCGTTCCCGCGTTGCCGTAGCTGTCGATCCGCCAAAAGCCAAAGCCCACAGTCTGCCAATCTTCCGGGCTGAGCTGGCTGGCAAACTCTGTCTTGAGTCGCAGCAGAGCTGCCCCGGCGTTGGGGTGGTGCAGCCCGGCTCGCGCCATAATCATCAGCAGCGGCAGGGTGTCGGCCCGGTTGGGGTCGGCGGTCAGCCGCTGGTGGGCCACCTCCACCGCCTTGGGGTGGTTAGGGAACTGCTGCACCAAACGGTCCCAGTAGGTCGGGTCTTGCTGGCCCAGCTCGAAAAGCAACGGGGCGATCGCGCCATTTGTCTCATACTCTTTCAGCAGGCGCTGTTGGGTTTGCTGGACCGCCTCGGTCTGTCCTGCCGCCCGCTGGGCCTGGGCTAGCGCCAGCGCCACGTAAGGGGCCATCGCCGGATACTCCGCCTCCAGCCCCTCTAGCAGGGGAATCGCGCTACCGCCGCGATCTTGGCCAATCAAATCTAGAGCTAGCAGATAGCGGGCGCGGCTCTGGGTGAGCACATCTCCCCCATCGGACAAGGCCACCAACGCCTCTTGGCGCTGTTCTGCGGGCTGTAGAGCAAGCGCCAGCACGGGGTCATTGGCATCCAAAGCCGGCGATCGGCCCAGGCCAGGCAGCAGCGATTCTTCTAAAATTGTTGTGGAGTCGCCCGTTGACGACACCGTATTCACCAGGGCAGCAGCCATTCCCAAAGACAGGGCACCAAGCCCCGCGATCGCCACCAGGGGCAGCTTCGCCTTTAACCGTTTCACCATGGCACGCCCATGCACTCTAGATAAGGGTTGTAGTCGACAAGTAAGCCCGTGGCGCAGCGGGAAAGCCGAAGTAAAATCTCTCCCCGGCTGACCCATGCCGTTATATCTTACCTAGCCAATCCAGGATCGATGACTTCACCCGCCCCATCCCCGCCAGAGGCTGCCTAAGGTTTATAGTAAACAGAGCATACTAGCCCCAAGGTTGAATGGAATTTCACGCCTCTAACACCCCCCTTCTAGACTGGTCTGGCGACGCCCTCATCATTGGCCTCAGCGAAGACGCCTTGCCCCTTACCGGCACCCTGACCGAGCTCAATAGCCGCGTCTCTGGCCTGCTGCAAGACCTGATCGACGATGTTGAATTCACCGGCAAAGACGGGGCCACCGCCATCACCCGCGTAGGCAGTGGGGCTAATTTCCGCAAGCTAGGGCTGGTTGGTCTGGGGGCTAGCAGTGCCATTACTGCCGACACGTTGCGCCGCGCCGCCGCTGCCGCCGCCCGCCTCGCCAAAAAAGAAAAATCAGCCTCCCTCGGCCTGAGCATGCCCGTGGTGCAGAACGACCCGGCCCTCACCACCCAGGCCCTAGCCGAAGGCGTCAGCCTAGCCCTTCACCAAGACAACCGCTTCAAGTCGGAGGACAAAAACGGTAAAAAGAACGGCAAAGCCCCTGTCGAACAGGTTCACCTGCTCGACTTAGCCGGGCAAGAAAGCAGTCTTCAAACCGCCCAAGCGATCTGCGATGGCGTTATTTTGGCCCGTGAACTGGTGTCGGCCCCGGCTAATATTGTCACCCCAGAGGCCCTGGCCCAAACCGCCCAAGACATCGCTACAGCCCATGGCCTAGAGCTAGAAATTCTAGAGCAAGCCGACTGCGAAGCGCTGGGTATGGGTGCCTATCTGGGAGTAGCCAAAGCCTCCGACCTACCAGCCAAATTTATTCACCTCACCTACAAGCCTGCTGGTACACCCGCTCGCAAGCTGGCCATTATCGGTAAGGGCCTCACCTTTGACTCTGGCGGTCTCAACATCAAAGGTGCGGGCAGCGGCATCGAAATGATGAAAATTGACATGGGCGGCGCTGCTGCTATGCTCGGAGCCGCCAAGGCGATCGCTCAGCTCAAGCCTAATACCGAAGTTCACTTCATCAGCGCCGCCGCCGAAAATATGATCAGTGGTCGAGCCATGCGCCCCGGCGACATTCTCACCGCCTCTAACGGCAAAACCATTGAAGTCAACAACACCGACGCTGAGGGCCGCCTCACCCTGGCCGATGCTCTGGTGTTTGCCGAAAAGCTGGGCGTTGATGCGATCGTTGACCTGGCCACCCTCACTGGAGCCTGCATCATTGCCCTAGGCGACGATATTGCGGGACTATTCAGCGAAAACGAGGAGCTGGCGGAAGCGATCGCCGCTGCCGCCGAAGCCGCTGGCGAAAAGTTCTGGCGTCTACCCATGGAAGAAAAATACTTCGACGGGCTCAAGTCTATTGTGGCCGACATGAAAAACACCGGTCCTCGCCCCGGTGGATCGATCACAGCCGCCCTCTTCCTCAAGCAGTTTGTCACCTCCACTCCTTGGGTTCACCTCGACGTAGCCGGCCCCGTATGGACTGAGAAAGAAAGCGGTTATAACAATCCCGGCGGCACGGGATTTGGGGTACGCACTCTGGTCCACTGGATACTTAGACAAGAGGCCTAGGCAACTTTAACTGCGTTAGGCGGTAGCCCCGCGACCTTGATGAGGCTTGCTCTTATCACCAAGGTCGCGGGGTTATTGTTATCTGTATCTATTAATGTATCGACCACAAACCTACATTGAGCGGAACAAACCATTCCTAAGCCCGTCTTAACCTTAAGCACACACGCGATACGCCACCAAGCAGTGATTTACCCCGAAACCAGTAATATCACTGACATTTCGAGCGACTCCTGTGCCTAAAAATACTTAATAAGCCATATTCTCTGTGCTAAAACACAATAAACCAACTAGACATCGGCACAAGCCCGCCGGGTTCTAGATTCGCTATTGCATCTAAGCACTGGCCAACCAAAGCACTACTTGTCTACGTTTTTTAGATGTGAGAGTTTTCTATTTGTGGTCGTTTCAGTAGCAAGTTGTTAGTTATCAGTCGTTGCTGTTCTGAACGATTTACTTCTTTCTGATTCTATGTCAGCACCCTAAGCTTCTGTGATTTTTTCAGTTACTTAAAACTTTTTCAGGTGCCGATTCTCTTAATTGGTCAGCCATGCTTAGTTTTTTCTAGGCAAACTTTAGGTTGAGAAAATATATTTAGAAAGGTCCAAAAGATCGTTTCAAGGAACCTAAGGTTTCATCCCAAAGGTAGGTAACTCCTCTCAATTTTGGCGGTAGCATTAGTTCAACTATGCTGTTCGTCGGCTTGATGAATATACTCATGGTTTTAAGAGTGAGCACACCGCTTTAAAAATCCCTGCTTTTGATGAAACCTGGATGATTACTTCAGAAGTGTCATCGCTGTCTATTTGTGTTGTCTCATTGGAATAAGCCCATGAAATTCACAGATTATTTTGACCGCATTGCGATCGTTTATCTGCCAGAGCGGAAACGACGGTTTAGAAGTATTCAACGCCAAGTTAGGCGCTTGGGTATAGAAGACAAAGTGCAATGGTTTCAGGGCTTAAAATTCGATGACGCGGGGCAATTTCCCAAGGCTAGTGTAAGAGGCTGCGTCATGAGCAACTATAAGCTGCTTCGCAAAGCTGCTGATGACAACGTTGAACGTCTCTTGCTATTTCAAGAAGACTGCGTACTTAGCCAACGCTTGATCCGCCAAGAGTCAGCGATCTTAGATGAACTCATCGATCGCCGCTGGGATTTTGCTTACTTTGGCTGTCAGCCTTACTCGAACGATATGGCCGACGGTAAAAAGACAATCCTCAGCCCTACGTCCGATCGCTTTTTCTCCCAAATTAGGGTTCGCCAAAACATTCGTGAAACCCATTTTTGGACTTGCCAAGGTCGGGCCATTCCCAAACTTGTTGAGTTCATGGAAGCATCCTTCGATCGCCCCGTGGATCACCCAGACTGTGGCCCCATGTATTTTGATGGATACATGAATGAAATTCGCTACCGCAACCCAGACCTAGTTACCCTAGCTGCTACACCCAATTTGGGTTGGCCTTTAAGCAGTGTAAGCAACCTCAACCCAGGCAGATTAGACCGCATTCCTGGCGTCTCTTCAGCTTTGCATGTTGTTCGAGGAACCAAGAATTTTTGCTTAGAAACAGCCGACTTTGTTCGCCACAGCTTAACGCCTGGCGACCAGCAGGTTGGTTGAAGCTTTGCCAAGCCCTGTCTGCCATAGTGCTGTTTACTCGCCCTGTAAGTATTGAATCGTGTTCAGCATCCTGCAGGTTGTGAGTCAGATGTAGACAAACGATAGTGATTTCCGTAAGGCCGTACAACTCGACCCTAGAGCAGCTTTTTACTGCTCTAGGGTCGAGTTGTAAGAAACCGTCCAGGTGTGAGGTGGGCTACTGCTATCAAAAAACTGATCGGCTATCATGGCAGCAAATATTGCCCCTAAGAGCCCCAGGATAAAGCTTTTGGCTTCCTAGCCTGCTGGTGCAATACCTAACCCTTGGCATTTTGGTTCGGAGAGACTCGTGACTATCTACATTGGGAACTTGTCCTTTCAGGCTTCTGAGGACGACATCAAAAGTATTTTCGCCGAATATGGTGAGGTCACCCGTATTAGCCTACCTATCGATCGCGAAACCGGTCGCAAGCGTGGCTTTGCATTTGTCGATATGGCTGACGAGGCCAAAGAAGACCAAGCTATCTCCGAGCTAGATGGAGCCGAGTGGCTAGGTCGCGAGTTACGCGTTAACAAGGCCCGTCCCCGCACTGACAATGGCGGTGACAATCGCCCCAATCGCAGCGATCGGTTCTCCCACAAGCCTCTCTAAACCAATATTTTCAAACCTCAATCTATGGTTGAGGTAGTTCTGTGCAGAGTTGTATCAATTGCACGGTAAGGCCGTTATTTTAATGGCCTTACCATAAGAAGCTTTAAACCGTGGTTTTACGCTATTCTTCATCCACTGCCGTTGGTGGAACAAGATAGTTATGGAACGGTGGCAATGGGTACTTTTTCCGCTAGGGCTACTGGTTGGCTTAGGCGCATTGCTGTTGTTAGCCGACTCCTTGCTGCGCCTTTACACCTTGTTGGCACTGGTGTCACCCCTGCTGGCTCGGGTAACGCTGGGCGTAATTGCAATCTTTGGCTTAGCATCGCTGGGGGCTGCTATCTATCGGTTATGGCCTTTTTTACGTCCTCGCCGCCGTCGCCATCTTCAAGCCCCTCGCCATGCTGAAGAGGCAGCAACGATCAATCTACTTGCGGTGCAGCGCCAGGTCGACCAAATTCAAGACCAGGTAGCCCGCCAAGCGCTACAGCAAAAAGCGTTGAATCTACGATCCGATCTAAACACCCGTGCTCTAACCATTGCCGTCTTTGGCGTGGGGTCAGCAGGGAAAACAGCGCTAATCAATGGGCTTTTAGGGCAATCCGTTGGTGAGGTGGGCGCCGCTATGGGCACAACACAAGTTCAGCACGCCTATGCTTGGACTATACCCAACAGTCCTAGAAACATTCAAATTATTGATACGCCCGGTATTGCAGAGGTCGGCATCGCCGGTACAGAGCGGGAAGCAGAAGCTCGCAAAACTGCGGCCAAAGCCGACTTGGTCATATTTGTTCTCGATGACGACCTGCGGCAGGCAGAATATACCGTCTTGAAAACGCTGATGGACATAGGTAAGCGGGTATTGGTAGTGCTCAATAAGGCCGATCGCTACGTTGAAGCCGACTTAGAGTCATTGCTAGATCGTCTGCGATCGCGTGTTGCGCCACCCCTCAACCCCGATGATGTCATTGCCGTAGCGGCATTACCTCAGCCTTTGCCTCAGGTAGGCGGTGGCTGGCTGCAAATGCAGCCTAACCTCTCACCTTTACAGGCACGCCTCGCCGACCTACTCCGTCAAGAAGGCGAAACACTGATCGCTGACAATCTGTTGCTACAAACCCAGCAGCTTGGAGAAACGGCTCGGCAGATGATTGATAACCAACGGCAGATTCAAGCAGAGACAATCATTGACCGTTACCAGTGGCTTGGGGCTGGGGCGATCGCGGTTACCCCTCTGCCTGGCCTTGATTTCTTAGCTACAGCCGCCATCAACGCCCAAATGGTTGTTGAACTAAGTCAAATCTATGGCTGTGAGGTCAGCCTAGAAGAAGGCAAAGCTCTAGCTCTGTCAGTCGCCAAAACACTTACCGGTCTAGGGTTGGTTAAAGGTACTGTAGACCTGCTGGCTCTAGGATTGCAAACCAATTTAGCTACCGTGATCGCCGGGCGCGCGCTCAAAGGAGCCAGCGGTGCCTACCTAACCCGCATTGCCGGCAAAAGTTTTGTGGAGTATTTCCGCCACAATCAAAGCTGGGGAGACGACGGAATGGGTGCGGTTGTCGAGCAGCAGTTTCGCCTCAACCAGCGCGATGCGGTCATGAGAGCGTTTATCAAAGAGGCAATTGCTCGAATCACACCGACAGCCCAAGGGTAATCTTAAAGAAAACCCAGTCATTCTTTTTCAACAGGCTGATTAACCGGAGAACAGCTAACCTTCCGGGCATACTACAGGATAGCCATATCTATTCACCTCCGCCAGCCCTAGACTCGGTTACTCGCCGGCTGGGCTGGCTTTTTATTGAGCTTCATGGGTTCTACCCCAACCTTGAATCCTCAAAGTCAGGGCAGTCAATGGCAGACTCTGTCAGCGCAATCTTAGGATGTATAGGGCACTTCAGGCGATGGTCGTTGGTGAAGTAGCGGCACTCCGCACAGGGAATTTTGTGCATCACTGCCGCTCGGCCTACCCCATCTCGTACAGTTAACACCAAATTCCAAAGGATGAGCCCCACCATTGACCAAGCCACAACAAAGCAGAAAGGCACTAGCACAGGCTGCACTAGCGATACCAACCACACTGGCAGAGCCATGAGTTGTAGCACCATAATTCAAAGCCCGAAACTTACTTCCTCCTTCTAGCTATCATTTTAAGCTTGGTGCTTACTGCGATCCACAAATTATTGAATTTAGATGTTTTACAACACGGTGCCAAGAGAGTTAACTATTGCTGTGTTACTTTTGGGCCCCTAGGGTTGATTACCTTCAGTTGCGATCGCTAACTGCACTCCAGGTAAAGTCCGTAGCTGATCCATAACCGCCACAACCTGCCCATGACTGACTGACTGGTCTGCTCGAATTATCACAAGGCCACCATCTGTCAGCGTACCCAAGGTTTGAACTGCCTCCAAAAGCTGCTCATCTGTTACTGCACGTTCGCCTACAAACAGCTCACCAGCCGCATTCAAAGACACCACAACCTGGCGCTGATCTTGAGTCTCCGCTGTTTCTGCCCCTGGTAGCACCACCGGCAACCCCTCATTTCGGCTCAAAAATAAGCTAGAGAGAATAAAAAACGCCAGCACCGCGAAGACTACATCAATCATCGGCACGATATTAATCTGCACAGGCGGTTCCGGGTCTTCGGGAAGATGCATACTTAAAAACCTTAAATAGACCGCAGCTGTTTTAGACAACTAAGCAAATTGAATTTTATATAACAATTTTTCAGCCACTGCATCACCGACTGGCATCACCGACAAACGATTTCCTGGTCGCACCACCCACAGCTCTTCAGGAGAAAATATCTTCCGAAGTTCCTCTAAGGAAATAGCAGTTTTAAATGTCTCCAAATAACCTACTTTTACAGTATGCCAGCGTGGTTTATCCTTAGATGACTTTGGATCATAATACTTGCTCGCCGGATCAAACTGGCTAGGATCAATTACATTGGTTTCTACAACTTTCATCAAGCCTACAATGCCTGGAGGCTTAATGTTTGAATGATAGAAAAAAGCCATATCCCCCAAAGCCATACTGTTAAGGAAGTTACGAGCCTGATAATTGCGCACCCCGTCCCAAATTTCGGTGCGATCGTGCTCCAAATCCTCAATGCTATAAACATCAGGTTCGGACTTCATCAACCAGTAAGCCATCGCCAATTATCTTCTTCAATAAAGCCACCTGAACATCCCCAGAAGCTATTAGCGTAGCTTGTCGTCCACCCGTGGAACTATGCTCAAGCCTAAAGGATATTGCCGACTGAAGAGGTTCACGCATACGCTCCGCCCATTCAATCGCTAACACGCCAGAAAGTGCTTCACCTCCATCACAATAAACTTCCTCCAATTCCAGCGCATCTACTTGACTCATTTCCAAACGATACAGGTCTACATGGTAGAGAGGAATGCGCCCTTCCAAGTACTCATTGATAAGGGTAAACGTAGGACTACTAATTGGCTCCACAATTCCAAGGCCAGCTCCCAGCCCTTGTACCAGCGTTGTCTTTCCACTACCTAAATCTCCAGAGAGCAGCAATATAGTCCCTCGCGAACAACATTGTCCTAGTTTATAACCGAGATCATGAGTTGCATTGCGATCTGACAGATCAACAACAAAGGAGAAGAGCTTACTCATTAATGCAACAACCCTCGATATAGCCCCTGAAAACTTGACATATCAACAACTCAAAACCCCTACCATTGCTCCGAGGAGAGATGGTAGGGGTTAGAGTAAGGACCTGGCATCGAGCTATTTTGACAAGGGGCAACCCCCTCACTATCTTCG
>JAHHHQ010000041.1 GCA_019359285.1 Nodosilinea sp. WJT8-NPBG4 | reverse complement strand
GCGGCGCAAACGCTATCATCATTGCCATAAATTCCATCGCAGCAAGCTCCTCAAGCCCTCATCTGAATTCTGCTTGCTGCTTTCCTGTTTGGATCAAATGGATAAAGTCGAGCTTAGAGGATGTTTGGTCTAGTAACTAAAGGCCTTTGTCAAAGCTTCGACTACCTGATCGAGGGCAACCGATCGTGAGGCCTTGAGCAAGACGCGATCGCCCGGTTGCAGTATCCCTTGCAAATGCTGGGCTAGAGATTTGTGGTCGGCAAAGCTCGCGGTCTTAACGCCCGCTGCCCCCTCCGCTAATGCTAAGGATTCCTCAGGATCGGCCAGGGTTAGCAGGGCATCCAGTCCCAGATTGCCCACGACCTGCCCTACTTGGCGGTGCAAATCGACCGATCGCTCCCCTAGCTCCTTCATCGTGCCCAGCACGGCAATCCGGCGTTGACCAGGGGTTTCAGCCAGCAGGTGAAGGGCCGCTGTCATCGATTCCACCCCAGCGTTGTAAGTTTCGTCGAGCAGCACAATGTCGTCTGGCAAAAGAATTTGCCGGGCGCGACCGCTGGGCAACTCTACTGAAATGCCTTGGCTGAGCACTCGCCAGTCGAGGTTGAGGGCCTGCATAACGGCGATCGCTGCCAACAGGTTCAGGGCATTGTGGCGACCCGGCAGCGGCAGTGGTAGAGATACGCCTTGCACCTCCAGGGTTTCAGGATCAATCAGCTGACCCTGGACGTCGCCACCCTCTAAGCCAAAGGTAATGGTGCGCCCAGACCACACGGTACGGGCGGTGGCTAGGAGCCTAGCGTTGTCATGGTTGAGTACGGCAATGCTTTGGGGCGACTCGGCTAACAGCTCGCACTTGGCGTCAGCAATGGCCTGCTCTGACCCCAGACGGCCAATGTGAGCTGTACCCACATTGGTAATGACCGCCACATCAGGTACAGCAATGCGGGCTAACCGAGCGATCTCCCCCGGCCCCCGCATGCCCATTTCAATCACTCCAAAGGCGTGGTCGGGTCGAAGTTGGAGCAGCGTTTTGGGAACACCAATGTCGTTGTTGTAGTTAGCCTGGGTTTTGTGTACTGGTCCCTGGGTACCCAAGGCCGCCGCCAGCAGTTCCTTGGTGGTAGTTTTGCCCACCGACCCAGTAATTGCTACAATGCTCGCCTGCTGTTGAGTACGCCACCAGTGCCCTAGAGCCTGGTAAGCCACAAGGGTATCAGCTACCGGCAAGCAAGGCAGATGGGGTATGAGCTTATCCTGCTTAACCACCGCCGCTATGGCACCCTGAGCGATTGCCTCTTCAACAAAGCCATGCCCATCAAAGCGATCGCCCGTCAGCGCGATGAAGAGAGCGTTTTCTCGGACATCACGACTATCAGTAGTAATATTTGCTACATAGTCTTCTCGGTGAGCAGGCGGCACAAAATCTAGAGGCGCCTGCATAGCTGCGGCCAGGGTAGCTAGTGATGAAAAGCCCATAGAGTCAATGATAGTAAGCTGTAGCGATGCCAGGATATGCCAGGTTTTGGCCCGCTCCCGTCGCAAAGTGTTCTGATTGTAAAGGAATTCTGTCCCTGGCCGTCAGGCAGCTTTTCCAGTGCAGGGGCAGACTTTGGCTGTAGACTAGCAAGCTGCCTGGGTTTAAGTGGTTTAATTCACGCTCAACGCTTGAACTCAATGTTCTGCGGTGAATAGCTTTAGGGGATGGGTATTCTAGCCATAACAGGGTTTACTACTAGCTCATGATTGGGTAAAGAACTTTACCAGAGCTTCGTTAACGCTCCCGACATAATCGCCGAAACTAGAAAATTCACGCAGTAATCTTAAGATACGCAAACGATAGCCTAGTGTAAAAACTGACGCGACCAGGGTTGTCTATCGTCTTTAATGAGGCTAAGGACTGTTGCTGTCATCGAAACCGTGCATCTTTTAAGTTCGTACTTTAGCCAGTGAGCTTAACATCAAAATTCTTCTCATCGCAGTCCGAATGGGCTTAGTTTACTAAGCTCATCTGTTGGTGGGGCAAGGGCGGTAAAGCCGTGAAGACAAAAGCGATCTCTAACAATCGAATTACCACCGCTGATGAGCAGTGTCTCTACAGTCATCTGTTGACCTGCGTCAGCGTTGAGTCTCCTGACGCCATGCTCGATCGGTTTCAGGCGCTCTTCCTTGACGGATTTGGCTACCCTGATCGCGATGTCGTAGCTGCCCTCGATCGCTTGCTGGCCTGCCAAGAGATCGAAGAGTATTTTCGGTTCATTCTCAACCGTTGCTGCCACATTCTCATCAACCGCTGGCAAACCAATACTCAACTGCAGCCGGCTATTCCTATCTTGATTGAGCTGTTGGAGTCTGTGCCTGCCGATCAGGTGTCAGAGCGGTCGCGATCGCGACCCATTCGCCGTCTGCGCCAGGTTACTCAAGACTTTCGAGACACGGAGCAGTATCTCGCCCTCAAGCGACTGGCGCGTGTCATTGAGGCTCGCCACTCTGCCCTACCCCGCAACCGGCAGGCCGAGGCTGTGCCCTTGGGGTCGTTAATCAACCGCTATCCCTATCTTTATGAGCACTGTCTAGTGACTGAAGATAGCGACCTCCAACATCAGCAGTATGTACGTCATATGCAGGTTGAGGCTCAGCACAAATTTGAGGTTGACCTCAGCCACTACGTCACCTACCGAGTCCGTCGGGGGCGACTGCATCGCCAGGGGCAGACAGACTTTGCTGATCGGCTGCGAATGGTGCCCAATCCCACCTTATTAAACGATAAAGAGCTGGTCTCGTCGCTCAAGCACTTTGCCCGTCGCCGCGATCACGGCCAAAGCTATCGCGACGGAGCCCAGCGTTTTTTGCTCAACCACAATCATGGGGTGTCGTTTCGGCAGTTCAAAGAAGACCTGTTTGACTACATCATTGCCGATGTCGATGCCGACTATGGTCAGCGACAGTTCAAAGCCATGCTGCAAGACCACCTGCTGTCTGCCTTTACCGACAGCGACAGCAATCCAATGGATGACTTTCTCAAGGTGCGTACTTGTAGCAACCTATTCAACTTTTTGGTGGTTGACCCCAGCGCTGGTCGGCAACACTACGTATTCCTTGATTTAATCAATAACCTGGGGCCAGTGCACACTACGGGACTGCTGCTCAGAATTTTGCTGATTTGCCAAAAGGTTAAGCCTTTCTTAGAGCGACGGTTTTCGCTGTTGTTTAACCACTACGAAACTGCCTCCAGCGAAACGGTGGCCTGGTTGATCAATATGTTTGAAAATATCAACATTGCCCTTAGCCTTAACTTCGGCAGCGTTGATCTGTCCCATGCTGGGGCCCGATAGGTGCTGCTGTAGCCCAGCTTGGCAGCTGCGCTCGCCATTTAACCAGCTGCATAGCCGAGTCTAGCTCGAGCGCAAATGCTAGAGTCGTACCACGTGCAGATCTCCATTGCCCATTATGTACGACCTTGTTTCTGCCGCCCTTGGGGCTCAGCAGTTGACCCAGGCAGCCCAGTTGATTAAGCAGTGGCAGCAAAAAACGCCGCAAGATCCTTGGCTTAAGCTGGCCATAGGGCAATATTGGGAAGCCAAGACCGAGCTAGAGAAGGCCCAGATTACCTATACCCAGCTGCTGCAAAGCACCGCCAACACTAAAGTGCTGAGCCAGGCGCGGGAGGGTGTGCAGCGGGTGCGAGACCGGATGGCCCAGCGTCGAGAGCACGACCTGAGCGCCGCCAAGCAGCAGCCGGGAGCGGCGGCGACGGCCATGCTGGTGCTGGAGCCGGTGACGGGCGATCGCCGAGAATCGGCGGCCCAAAGCCTAGCTCGAGTCATGCAGATTGATGCTTACACGGCCAGAACCCGGCTACCCAGCAAGCACTGGCGACTGCTGCGAGTTGGCCCAGCGGGAGAGACTCAGTATTTTTGCGAACAGCTTCAGGCCGAGGGCACCCCCGCTCGCTGGGCTACGGTGGATCAGGTCAAGGCGGTGGACACCTTTCGGGTGCAGGCGATTCGCGCAGTGGAGCCAGAGTTGACGGTGATTTGCCTGAATAGTGCAGGCCAGCAGGGCACCATTCAGCTCACCTGGGGTGACATCACCCAATGGGTCGTGGGGCAGCTGCCCATGTATGAATCAGTGGTGGATTTAGATGTGCGTGGCAAGCTCAGGCGCAAAGATGCCACCCAAGACTATGGTGAGGTGATCGACTGGCACCTGCACGGGCGTGGCTGCGTGCTGCGACTGTGCGATCGCACCTATAAGTTTCGTGAGGCGATGCCAATGCCACCAGCGGAATCGTTTCCATCGCCCTTGATTGCTGCTACCGCTTGGAAAGCTATGAAAAGCTATTTTGCAGCCCGGATCGCTTCAGCCCCGCTCACCGATTTCAGCGGCTTTGGGGAAAGTGCCCTGGATTTAATAGAACTGCTGCCGTCTTTTGAAAACCAGGTAGAAATGGGGCGATCGCGTCCATCGCCATGGGATGCAGCCTTTCACCTGTACAGCGGTCTACGGTTTGTGGTGAAGGCAGAAGCTAGAGGCTCAAAAAAATAAAGTTCAGGGTTAAGGGCTAACAACTAGCCCTCAACCCTGAACTCTTGAGTTATCCCTGGCGCATGCGTAGCGTTGTTGATCTAGCGGGTCTTAACCTGCTTAGCCATATTCAAGAAAGGAGACAGGCTAGGACCGGGACGGCGACGACGGGGTAGGGACGTACCTACGGTGGTGAGGTAGGTAGATGCGAAGGCGGTAGGAACTGGCTCAGCGGGTGCCATTGCTACAGGAGCGGGAGCAGCTTTAGCCGGAGCTTTGGTTGCCGCTTTTGCTGGGGCTTTGGTCGCTGCTTTTGCTGCGGCTTTAGCTGGGGCTTTGGTCGTTGCCTTTGCTGGAGCAGCTACAGACTTAGTCTCAGCAGGGGCTGTGAGAGCCGCTGCCGGTTGGGCGCTGCTGTCAGATTCATCGAGCTCCATGAAAAACTCAGACTTTTTGCCCAGACCTACCAGACTGCTAACGGTTTTGAAGATGCCGCCAAGCAGCCCAAAGATCGTCCCAAAAATAGACTTAATTAAACCCATGGGTATGTCCTTGATTTATCTGCGTTTCTAGATTAATTATCAAGTTCCGTTACGCCCTCTCACAAGGTGGAGCGACAACTAGATAAAAAAGTTAACACTAGCTTCAGAATTCCCTACAGCTTGTAGCTCTGCCTTTAGGATCCGTTTGGATCTGACTTAGAGCATGTAGGAGATCTTAACTTGACGGCCTGACGCTGATTTAAGGTCCACCACCATAGCCTGCGTCGAGGGGATGTATCTGCAAACTTCAATTCTGGCTTCGCCTGGGCAGCCATGTTTGCCAATGGTAGCGGCGGCAGCCGCGCCGCTTAAACAGCTATCCGCCAAGGTTAGACCTGGCGATCGCCCGCGACAAAACCCATGGAGTTAGAAGGGCTAAAGGTTTGATTTTGGTGCGATCGCTCTGCAATGGCCCGATAACGGGACTGGATTAATTTCTGCCGCTGAGCTAGAGCTGGTTTTTTTGTGGAAAAAGCAAATTAAGGTGAGTGAGCCCTTTACTTCTCTTAAAACTTCGTTAGGATAATTAATAACGATATTAAGTTTTCTAAACTCCTATGATTGCCCAGCAACGCCTTCTAGCCTTGGGCGGCCTTGCGCTTCAGCCCAATCAGTCTACTAACACCGCTTTTCAGATTTCTTGGACAATTCTGAGAGTGGTTGCCGGTATTGTTATGGTTCATAACGGCCTTGACAAGCTAGCCAACATTGAAAGCTTTGCTAATGCCTACGTGGCCTACCTAGGTCTGCCCTTCCCCATCACTCTGAGCTACATGGCGGCCTTCACTGAGCTGATTGGTGCTCCTTTGGTGGCCCTAGGGCTGTTTACTCGTCCTGCCGCTATAGGGCTTGTTTTCACCATGCTGGTGGCGATGTATCACCACATCAAGGTAGCGGGGTTCAGTATTCCTTACCTGGAGCTGTCTGCCCTCTATGCCGCTACCTTCCTGTTCTTTGTAATCAACGGTGGCGGTCGATTTTCGCTAGACGCGCTGCTGGCTAACGTGCTCAATAGACTGCGCACTAACCAAGCCAATGGCAAGCGCGCTTCCTTAGAAGATGTGTTTCGGCGATCGGATGAGGTTAAGTCTGGCGCTAAGTCAGGGTTGTAATCTGTCTTGTTGGTTTCCTCAAGCCCCCTGGCACAGTGCCAAGGGGCTTTGTTGTGAGCACTAGATGTGGGGAGATAGTCTGAGGGAATAGTTAGCCTCAGCAATGCAACAGCACCGTGAAAGCCACAATGGGGCTGTCGGGCAAAAGCTTAGAAGTTCTACTGCACTACCTCCAGTTGTCAATACAGCTATGGGTGCTCCTAAAGTGAAAAAGGTTGATAGAAAAAGCTGGCCTCTCCTAGGTGGGTGAGGCTAGGACGAGGCGCACTTCTATCGCAAAAAGCCTTGTTTTGTCTCGCCTGTCGGCTACAGGCTGAGCGATTCGGCTCAGATTCCCAAACGTTGGTAGACCTGATCGAGGTTGCGCAGGTGACGCTCAGGACTAAAGCAGAGGTCAATTTCTGCCTTCGATAGGTGTGCCGTCACGCGCTCGTCTGCCTCAATCAGCCCACGAAAGTTGCCGTCGTCGGTGTTCCAGGCCTGGTGGGCGCACGACTGCACGATCGCATAGGCTTCTTCCCGCGCTAGCCCCTTATCCACTAGGGCCAGCAGCACCCCTTGGCTAAACACCACGCCGCCGTAAACGTTCATGTTGCGGGCCATATTTTCGGGATAGACCAGCAGATTTTTAATCAGCTCAGTGGTTTCTACCAACATGAAGTGGGTGAGAATGCAGCTGTCGGGAAAGGCCACCCGCTCCACGGAACTGTGAGAAATATCTCGCTCGTGCCACAGAGCCACATTTTCCAGCGCCGCCATAGCATTGCCCCGCAAGAGTCGCGCCATGCCAGTCAGCCGTTCTGAGCGAATCGGGTTGCGCTTGTGGGGCATGGCCGACGAGCCCTTCTGTTTTTTGGAGAAAAATTCCTCCACTTCCAGCACGTCGGTGCGCTGCAAGTTGCGAATTTCGACCGCAAACCGCTCAATGGAGGCTCCTAGCAGAGCCAAAGCGTTCATAAAGTCGGCATGGATATCGCGGGAAATGACTTGGGTGGAGGCAGTGTCGGGGCGCAAGCCCAAGTTTTGGCAGGCCAGAGCCTCAATCTTGGGGTCGATGTTGGCGTAGGTGCCCACTGCACCAGAGATTTTGCCAACGGCGATCGCATCTTGCAAATGGGTCAGCCGCTCCCGGTGGCGCAGCATCTCGGCCAGCCAGCCAGCCAGCTTAAAACCAAAGGTAATTGGCTCAGCGTGAATGCCGTGGGAGCGGCCAATCATCACTGTGTCGCGGTGCTCCTGGGCCCGATAGCGAATTGCTTGAATCAGGCTTTCCACGTGGATCATAATGACTTGAAGGCTGTCTACAAGCTGCAGCGATAGCGCTGTATCCAGCATGTCGGAGCTGGTCATGCCCAAGTGAATATAACGCCCTGCGTCGCCCACATATTCGTTGACGTTGGTGAGAAAGGCGATCACATCGTGGCGCACCTCAGCCTCAATTTCAAGAATGCGCTTGGGGTCAAACTTGGCCTTAGCCTTGATTTCCTCGACCGCTTCCTGGGGAATATAGCCCAGCTCGGCCTGGGCTTCACACACTGCAATTTCGACCCTCAACCAGGTCTTAAATTTATAGTCGTCGGTCCAAAGATCGCCCATTTCGGGCAGGGTGTAGCGTTCAATCAAGGCTTTGGTCAGAATACAACCGTCCCATTCTACCCGGCGGCCCTAGGCTGTGGAAAATTGAAGCACTATACTTCACGCCTAGGGCCTTGGGTAGCGCTTTTCCAGCGTCAGGCAGGGTAAACGTACAGCGCCGGTTAGCTAGCCGACTGGTAATTGCCTTAATAACCTGCTGCGAACGCCTTAACCGCCACAGCGTTTATGCGGGTTGGAACGGCTGCACCTGCAACCGCTCACTTTGCTCATCAAGAGAGTTTACTGCGACTACTGGGCGTTTTGCCGGGCGTAGTTAAGGTTGGGCTGATAGTCGACCGCCTTCTGCTGGGCAGTAGCGTAGTTGGGGTCAGAGGCCGGAACTCGCTGCATGAGCTCGATGGCTCGGGCCCAAGCGTCGGCTACCTCTTGCCACTGGGCTGGGGTACTAGCGGTCTGAGCTTGGTTGGCGGCGGTTTGGGCCGCATTAACCGCTTGCCTAAACAGCTCATCTTCGGGCACAGCAGCCGGATCAACCGGAGGTGCAGCAGGCTCGGTAATTGCAGGGTCTCCCCCTGGAGTAGGCTGCCGCAAGCGACCGAGCACTCCGTAGAGCAGCAGGGCACCTAGAGCCAAAGCCCCCACCAAGCCCAAAATCAAGCGTGTGGGCAAGCCAGACTTTCCGCCTGACCGGCGGACGCTGCCGTCGTCATTAAACTGTTCTGGAGTGAGGGATACGTGGGTAGAGGGGTCTGAACCAAACTCTTGAATGAAGTCGTCAGTGGGGTCGGGTTCATCATCTGCCAAGACCACCCCATTGCGGTCTTGGATGAAGCCGTTGCTATCTAGGGAACTGTCGCTGAAGGCCCCATCGTCAAAACCTTCATCATCAAAACCCGCATTCCCAAAGCCTTCATCTGCAAAGCCCTCGGTGCCGAAATCGGTCTCAAAGCCTTCATCGCTTAGCCTTGCGGACTCGAATCCGGGGGCCTCAAACTCGTCGTTGCCAAACTCAACGGACTCAAAGGCCGGATCATCTGCGATGTTATTGCTAAGCCCGAGGCCAGCAGCCGGTACAGCCCCAACAGAATAATCCTCGGGCTGCTCTAGAAAGGCCTCGTCAACGTCGCTAGGATCGTTGGTCATGGCGAGGTCAGACATAAAGTCGCCATCGACGGTTTGGTCCAACTCCATAGTTGAGAAAGGCATATCGGCGTCGGCCTCAAAGCCTACTTCGTAGGGCTCAGCTGCAAAGGGATTTGGCGTAGTGTAGAGATCCTCAGCTTGAGTATCGGAGGTCAGGCCAGGATCGAAGACGCTCTCCGGTTCAGTCCCAAAGTCGGCGGGAGAATCTAGCACTAGGTTGGGGTCAAAGCTGTTGTCTTCCGTTGCCCACAAGGGAGTATCGGCCTGGGGGAAATCCAAGTTGCTTTCCTCGGGGATGAAGGCGTCCATGCCAAGGGGCTCTAGGACTAGATCTTCGGAACCAGCTTCTAGATCAAAATCGCTGGAGAAGGGAGTATCGATCGCTTCATCACTGAGATCGCCCTCGGCTAGGTCAAAGTCAACGGCGGCCAAGTCAGCGGTGCCCAAATCGTCGTAAGTACCTAGATCACCGTAAGTTCCCAAGTCATCGTAGGTGCCCAGGTCAGTGTCAGTGTCGCTGGTGAGATCAGACTCGTTTGCGGTCCAGTCGCTGCCTGCAAAGTCAGCGGATTCTGTGAGGTCTAGATCGGCAGCCGCGCCTAAATCTTCAAACGCCAACTCTTCTGGGGTCAGCAACTCGGAGGGTAAAGGCTCTAAACCCGCTTCTAGGTTTGAATCGGTGGTGTCGGTACCCAGATCAAGGTCAGGAAAGGCATAGGCGTCGGGTGTGCTTTCCTCAACCAGCGGTGCTTCTGGATCGAATCCTGCATCCAGTCCTAGATCTAAGCCGGCGTCGAACTCGGTAGCCGCTAGAGGGTCTGGTTCTACACCAGGAAAATCTAGGTCGTTGGGAATGTCCTCTAAGTTGGTAAGACCATCGGCGAGAATGGCTTCGTCACTCAAGTCTTCGTCAAAGACTAAGTCATCCATGCCAGACAAATCGTCGGCCCAGGGGGCGGTAGGGCTGTCTGCTGGGCCTGCGGCGGAAGTGATGCCCAGATCTGGACTGGCGTCGCTGCTGCTCCAAAGGTCATCTAGATCGATGTCGACGTCAGAGGCTGTTGGGGGAGCAGCAGGGGCATTGAGATCAAAGTCGAGGTCGTCGGCTGCGATCGCAGCCTGATCCCCAACCGTCTCACTCAGTTCTGAGCTGCTCTCAAAGTCGAGACCAAAGTCCGCCACCTCCTCAGTGCCACTGGCAGCGGCCCACTGCTGGGCTTCTAAGTCTAAAGCGGCCTGATCGGCAGCGGCAAAATCTAGATCAAGGTCGCTGGTGTTGGTGCCTAGGTCAAAGTCAAGCTCATCGCTCACTCCGGTGGGCACATCATTGAGGCCAAGATCCAAGTCCAACGCATCACTAGTGATGGGGTCTTCGTCACCCAAATCAAAATCTAGCTCGGTGCCAGCCCCGACCGTGGGTGATGGGTCTGGGCCTAGATCCAGGTCTAAATTATCGTCACTGAAGCCAAGGTCCAAATCCAACGCATCACTAGTGATGGGGTCTTCGCCATCCAAATCAAAATCTAAACCGGTGTCAGTTCCGATTGTGGGTGATGGGTCTGGGCCTAGATCCAGGTCTAAATTATCGTCACTGAAGCCAAGGTCCAAATCCAACGCATCACTAGTGATGGGGTCTTCGCCATCTAAATCAAAATCCAGACCGGTGTCAGCTCCGATCGTGGGTGATGGGTCTGGGCCTAGATCCAGGTCTAAATTATCGTCACTGAAGCCAAGGTCCAAATCCAACGCATCACTAGTGATGGGGTCTTCGCCATCCAAATCAAAATTTGGATCGGTGCCAGCATCGAAATCTAGATCGGTGTCAGCCCCGACCGTAGGGGATGGGTCTGGGCCGAGGTCCAGATCAAAATCATCGACTGACGCTCCGGCGACTTCGTCACCCATAGCGAGGTCGCCCATGCCTAAATCGAGGTCAAAATCGCTCGCTGAAGCACCTTCCTCTGGCGTATCGATGAAGTCTAAGTCAAGGCCTAGGTTGTTTGCGGAGTTGGCGGGTGCCTCCTCGAGGTCTAGGTCAAAGTCCAGCTCAGTGTCGTCGGGTGCAGTGCTCGCCAAGTCTTCGGTAAAGCTCAGGTCAGTCGCGGGGGCATCGGCCAGGGCCATGTCGAGATCAAAGTCAGTGGCGGACTCGGTAGCGGCAGGCTCTGAGAACTCTAGGTCAAAGTCTAGATCGGTGGCTCCAGCATCGCTCGGCTCTTCATCAAGACCTAGATCAAAATCGAGATCGCTGGCGTCGGCAGAGGTGTCGGTGAACTCTAGGCCAAAATCATCGGTGGCCCCCAGGTCGGTGCTGCTTTCGGAGTTGGTGGCTCCAGCATCGCTCGGTTCTTCACCAAGACCTAGATCGAAATCGAGATCGCTGGCATCGGCAGAGGTGTCGGTGAACTCTAGATCAAAATCATTGGTGGCCCCCAGATCGGTACCGCTTTCGGAGAGGCTGGTATCGGTCAGATCGAAGTCGCTAGCGCTATTGTCGGTAAAGCTCAGGTCAAAGTCGGCCTGGGCATCAAGGTCGCTGGGGCTATCTGTAAACCCTAAATCGAGGTCGGCACCGTTAAAGTCATTGCCTAGGGACGCGTCAAAGTCGCCTAGCTGATCGAGGTCGAGGTCGGCACCATTGGTGTTGTCGAGGTCAAACCCGAGGTCGAGGTCATCGCTGGCCGGGGCGGGCGCTAGACCGAGGTCAAGGTCCAAATCGCTAATCGGGGAGTCTTGCAGCACCAGGCTTTCGCTCCAGGCGCTGGTGTCGGCCCCCAGTTGTTTACCGCTGACGGTCAGCTGTTGAATGGCAGCTAGCTCCAGCCCGGTAACGCCCTTTTTAACGTAGGCGACCAGATCGGCCTGATTGGGAATTTGGGCAGCCTCTAGGTTCACCTGGAGGGTGCTGTCGTGTTGCACCACGTGGGCAGTGATACCCTGGACCTCCAGGTGGCGATTCATCAGAGCCGCGATCGCCTCTGGGTCACCCTGACGGGCCAGTTGCAGAACAGTGGGGGGCGTATTAGACATAGGGGTCTATTGAATTCAATGAATTCAGCGCACAGGCCGGAGAATTCCCTATAGTATGCCCGCGGTGGCTGATATTGACACAATCATCGGCTCACAGGGTGTAAACCTGAGGTAATGTCGTCCCAAATGTTACGGATTTTGTTGATTTAGCTCCTGTAAAGCGCGCTCTAGCTGCTGCTGGGCTTCGCCGTAGCGCTGCCAATCGCCCTGCTGAAGAGCTTGTTGGCCACTTTGGTACGATTCCAGCGCCGACTGCACCAGATCGGACACAGTGCTGGGTGGTGCAGGTTCGGTACCGGGAGCAGCGGGGGTGGGAGGTGGGGCGATCGCATCGCCAAAAATGGCGTCTAAGCTCTGGGTCAGAGTTTCTCGCATCACCACGCGATCGTTGTAGGCAACAATCACTCGCCGCAACTCGGGCAGCTCGCCCTGGTCAGCCCGTAGATAAATGGGCTGCACATAGAGCAGCGACTGCTCCACCGGAATTACCAGCAAGGTGCCGCGAATCACCCCCGAGCCCTGCTGACTCCAGAGAGTGAGCTGTTCCGAGATTTCTGGGGTCTGGCTAATGCGGGCCTCGACCTGGGTGGGGCCAAACACCAGTTCCTGCTTCGGAAATTCGTAGAGCAGCAGCCGACCGTAGTTGTCGCCGTCGGAACCGCCCGCCATCCAGGCGATCATGTTGTCGCGGTTGGCTGGGGTAAAGGGCAGAATTTGCATAAACTCCTCTCCCTCTAGCTGGGGCAGCTTCATAATCACGTAGTAGGGCTCCATGGGCTCCACTTCGTCCTCTTCCCCATGCTCTGGAAACCGCCACAGGTCCTCACGGTTATAGAACACCTCAGGGTTCTCCATGTGGTAAGCCCGGTACATCTGGGCCTGCACCGTGAAAATGTCTTGGGGGTAGCGCAGGTGCTCGCGGTAGTTGGCGGGCAGCTCTTCTATGGGTTTGAAAAGACTCGGGAAAATCTGGCTGTAGGTGGCCAGCAGCGGGTCATCGCGATCGCGGGCGTAAAACTCCAGGCTGCCGTCGTAGGCATCGACAAACACCTTGACCGCATCGCGAATGTAGTTGACGCCGTTGCGCATCAGGGGGTTGGTGTTCTCCACCAGTGAAACCATGTCGGTGCGGCGGTTGAGGGGCTCGGAATAGGGGTAGCGATCGCTGCTGGTATAGCCATCCAAAACCCACTTGATGCGCCCGTCGATCACCGCGGGGTAGGGATCGCTGTCGTAGGTGAGGAAGGGGGCGACGTGGCGCACCCGCTCAGTAATTAGCCGGTGGTAGTGAATCCGGGTTTCAGGGCTGAAATAGTTGGAAATTAGCACCCGCACGTTGCCCAAGTCAAAGGCGTAGGCCAGCCGTCGTAGCCAAGAGTTGAGCGGCACACCGCCCACTCCGGTGTAGCGGTAAGACGCGTTGGTGTCGCCTTGGGGATAGTCAAACTCGTCGGTATTGGCCCCCGTGAAAATGTAGTTACGAGTGCTTTCGCCGTAGTAGAGGCGGGGCTGGTCGAGGGGCAAATCGACGGTGCTGCTGGGGGGCACGTTGCGAATAAAGAAGTCGGGCAGCCCGTTGGGGGTGACCTGGTTGACCGGGCTCATCACGATCCCAAAACCGTGGGTAAATTTGAGCTGGCGGTTGATCCAGTTTTGGGCTTCGGGGGGCAATTGCTCGACCGGTAGCTCGCGGGCCGAGAGGGTGACCTGACGGTAGTCGCCGTTGAGGGTGTAGCGGTCAACATCCACATCCTCAAAGTTGTAGTAGAGGCGAATTTCTTGCAGCTGCTTGTAGGTGCTGAGCAGGGGGGCGTAGTCCCACAGGCGAATGTTGCCGATGGTGGGCTCATTGGCGTCGAGCACGGCGCGATCGAGGCGGTTGTCGGCGGGAAAGGGCTCTGACACCACGCTGGTGAGGTTGTAGGCCGCGCGGGTAAAGGCAATGTTGTGCTCGATGTAGGGGCGCTCCATGGTGAGCTCGTTGGGCTCAACCACAAAGTTTTGCTGGAACCAGGGATACATGCCGTTGACCAGCACCAGCACGCCCAGGTAGATCACAATGCCAAAAATTGGCAGTGAAAAGCCGCTGCGCCCGAGGGCAATTAGAAACAGCGCCGCCACCGCCAGGGTGACAAACCCCATCAGCCAAAAGGACTGTAGCCGGGCATGGACATCGGTGTAGCCCGCCCCAAAAATGACGCCGCTGTCGGAGTAGAGCAGCGAAAAGCGATCGAGCCAAAAGCCCACCGCCAGCAGGGTCGCGATCGCCGCCAGCAGCAGACACAGGTGAGCCTTAGCTTCCCCGGTGAGAAAGTATTTCCAGCCGCGCTCGGGGCGCACCTCGCCCTTGAGGGCATACACGGTGCTAGCCAGCAGCAGCGACCACACCAGCAGGCCTAGCAAACTGTCCTGCAGCCCCTGCCATAGGGGCAGCTTAAACATGTAAAAGCCGATATCGCGCTGAAAGATGGGGTCAGGAGTGCCAAACTCAGTGGGGTTGAGAAATTGCAGCACCGTCTGCCAAGCCGATGCCGCCCGCAGCGACACCCCCAGCGACAGCAGAAAAACCAGCCCTGCTACCCCCAGATGGGCGAAGCGCTCGATCTGTTGGCGCTGCACCGGGTTGCTGTAGCGACTCAAAAAGCGGTAGACGCGATCGCGGGTTAGCTGCCGCGCGATCTGGTAGTTAGCCCACAGCACTCCGCCATAAACGACAAACGACCCCACTCCCAGGGCTAGCTGCCACTTGATGCGCACCCAAAACACCGACGCATAGCCCACCGACTCAAACCACCAGGACTCGGTGAGTAGATGCACCAGGCTGCCCGAAAATACCAGCAGCAGAGTGATTGCCACCACCCAGGGCAGCAGCCGACGGGCCTTGAAGGATTTAGCAGGGGAATAGGTCACAGGTATGGCAGGTAGGGGCAGAGTGCAGCCAGGCAAAACCTCTAAAACATAGCGCCTGAAGTGCCGTTGCTTCTAAAGTCTAGCGATCTCACTGCTGAGACAAGTCGCCTATACCCCCAGGCTTAATTTTTTTTTAGGACGGCGATCGCCTCAACAGCCTACTCTGTGGACTGACCGACCCCACCTACCGACGGATTGTCGTGCCGCTATGCTCGGGTTGTCCTGCGATCGCCGTGATGTCTCTCAAGCTGATTGTCAACTTTTACTAAGCCCGTGCGGAATGCCCGTAATTTCACGGAAGTTACCTGGGAAACCTAACTGGCAGTAGCCCTCCCTCGGTGCCCCACCTATGAGCGAATATACAGGCATGACCCCCACCGTCATCATTGGCGTAGGGGGAACTGGCAAAGAGATCCTGATCAAAATTCGCCGCATGATCGTGGAGCAATATGGCTCCCTCGACGCCCTGCCGATCGTCTCGTTTTTGCACATTGACACCGAGCAAAACGCCAAGGTCTCCGAAGCCCAAACGGTGCTAAAGCAAGATATTTCTCTGCGACCGATCGAGCAGGTGTGGGCCAAGGTCGAAGATGCCAAAGCCATTCTCAACAAGCTGTCGGCCTACCAATATCTAGACGAATGGTTTCCCAGCGAACTCAAGGGCACCGACTCGATCTTGTCTGGAGCGGGCCAAATTCGCGCCCTAGGGCGCTTTGCCTTCAGCCTCAACTACCCGCTGATCAAAGACTATTTCACCAAGGCCAAGGGGCGCATCGTCGGCCATGAAAAATTCATGCTCGATCGCTGGAAGGTGCAGCTCGACAAGGGCATCAACATCTTTGTGGTCTGCTCGCTCTCCGGCGGCACCGGCTCCGGCATGGTGATGGATCTGGCCTACAACCTGCGCGACTGGGTGCCGGTGTCAGAACTGCCGCAGACCAGCGCTTTTTTGGTGCTGCCGGGGGCCTTTTCGGGATTGGGCGATCGCGTCATCGCCAACGCCTACGCCGCCCTAATGGAGCTCAACCACTACAGCCGGAGCGATACCCGCTTTGACGCTCAATACAGCGACAGCCAGAGCGATCGCATCACCTCCCAGAGCGGGCTTGATGTGCCCTTCAACTTCACCTACCTGGTGGGTAACAGCAACGACAAAGTTACCTTTCCCACCCTGGGCGACGTGCTGGAAATGGTGGCACAGAACGTGTTTCTCGACTTTAGCTCCGGCTTTAGCCAGTACAAAAAGTTGGTGCGCGACAACGTGCGCAAGCACTGGGCCAGCCCCGACGCCCTGGGCTACCCGCAAAATTTCATGAGCTTTGGCCTCTCCAGCATTCAGTTTCCGGTCGAGCGAGTGCTGAACGCCTGCTCAGCCCGCCTCGCGGCCAAGCTGGTGGACTGGTGGAGCAACCCCACCCCGGCCCCGGCAGCCATGTCCGACCTGATTCGCACCGAGATTCTGCCCGGTCTGTTTTTGGCGGAATCGGAGCACGACCACCAGGTGATCGACAGCATCAGCATGGGCGACAACAAAAAGCCCTACGCCAAGGAAGTCGCCGACTGGGTGGCCGGGGTGCGCAAGCGCCGCAACGACCTCAACATTCCCTTTGAAAATCTCCAGCGATTTATCTCCAACGAGCAGGAAAAATATTCTCCCCACTTCAACGACACCGGCACCGACCCCAAGCGCTGGAGCGACTACTTTCAAAAAATGTGGGACAACCTCAGCTGGCTGATCCCTGAAAAGCGTAAGGAACTACGGGCTGCCGTCTACGTGATGGTGGAAGATCGCTTTCGGGGGCCAAAATTCACCCGGCAATTTCTGGAAGTCTTAATTGAGGTGTTTGCCGATTTTCGCAGCAGATTCGACCAAGATCGGCAGAAACACTGGCTACCTCGTGAGCGATCGGCCCAAAACGCCCTGCAAACCCTGCTGAAGCAGATCGACAATCATGCCAAGCAGATGATGATGCTCAACCGCAAGAAAGTCATTGAAGACGACTTTCAAGGCATCATGCAGGCCCTAGAGCAGATTTACGTCTCTAAAGTCGAGGTCAAAGCTCGCACCCTGGGAGTCATGCTGCTCGACGGCCTGCGCGAAGAAATTGACCAACTGCTGGTCGATCTCACTGCCTTGGAGACGGTGCTAAGCAATGTTCAGGTCGAACTGAAGGATAAAGAGCGTGTCTATACCCGGGAGACTGGGGGCCTGACGGTCAACGGCATTCTGCTCTACGACGAAAAAGAAATCGACGCCGCCTACCGCAAAACCGTTGCCGACCAGGAAGAAACCCTCTGCCAAACCCTCTCCCAGCAGGTGCTCGAAGAACTGCGAGTGCGCCTGTTTGACCTCTACCCCTACGATGCCCTCAAGACCAAAGATCTCTACGAGCGGCTGCTGGGTCAGGCTATGGATGTCTTTCGCCGCCGCAGCCAGCTCGATATTTCCACTGCCCGCAAATTTTTGGAACAGTACCCCACCGTCGAGATGCAGGAGGCCCAGATCAAAACTACCTTCGAGAAATCGGAGGCCTTTTTGCGCCTCAGCCAGGAGCAAAAGAAGCTGGGCTGGGACGACAAGCTAGAGAAGTACCAAAAACTCGTCGGCATTCAGGGCGGCAGCAAACCCACCGACCCGGCAGTGTCGGCTCTGCTGCCGATGATTCGCAAAACCAGCACCGTCACCGACAAGGAAATTCGTCCCCTCAACGACCCTTACCACATCTACTTTGTGCAGGAGACAGGAGCCTTCCCGCTGCGACTGATTGAGGGCATGGAGCGGATGCGATCGCTCTACCGCGCCGTTTCCCAAGCTGACCACAACCCCCTTCATACCCACCAAGACTACCGCCAGTTTGGCGATGTCATGCCCGAAACCAGCAATGAACGGCAGGCCCGCTACAACCTAATGTTGGCCAACGCCCTGGGCCTGGTGCGTCAGGAAGACAACCGGGTTACCGGCTTCGCCGAGGTCAAATTCACCTACCGCGACAAGCTTACCGGCTTCGACAAAACCGAAGTCATGGGAGACACCTGGGAAGAGGCCGAAGATTTCCTACTCACCGACCAAAACCGGCGACTGGCCGAAACCCTAGATGGAGCGATTCGGGCGATCGGCGAACAGGCCGCTACCAAGCCCCAAAAGCAGGCCCTCTATACCCAAGTGATGACCTACCTGCAACAACAGGAGCAAAGCCTCCCCGGCGGCTCCGACAGCGAGGATTACAAGCGCATCCAGGAGGCGATTTCCAACTTCGTCACCACCCACCGCCTCTTCATCCCCTCCGATGCACCCGCCACTCCCTCACCCACTACCCCATCTTCCCCACCCTCCCCATCTCCTCTATCTTCCCCCCCGCCCCCCGCCCTCGACTCCGAGAACATGGTTAAATACGCCAAGCTAGTTGAGACCTGCTACCGGCGCGGCAATCCCTCGCCCACGGAGCTAGAACTGCTAGAAAAATTTCGGGTGAAGTACGGGGTCTCAGTGGCCGATGCCAATGCGATCGCCGCCCAATACCTGCCCCAAAACACCATCGAGCAAGCCGCCGCCGAATATGGCTTGATGTTCCGCGCCTTTCTCGACAACGACGGCGACATTGACCTAGAAGAGCAGGCCCAACTGCTCGACCTCCAGGAAGAACTGGGTCTCAACAACGAGCAGGTTGCCACCATCGAAGACAACGTGCGCGCCGAAATGAATCGACCGTAGGAAGAAAGTTTTGAGTTTTGAATGCTTAGTTTTGAGTTCTGAGCCTGTCGTAGGCTGGTTTCTGCTGGCGCTGCACCCAAACTACCCGACTTCTTCAATTCAAAACTCAAAACTTAGCCCTTCTCCCCACCCATCCACTCCCTACTCATCCACTCCCTACCCATCCACTCATCCACCCATTCGCCATGACCGACAGCTTCAACCACGTCACCTGCCCCAAGTGCGGCTACGAAGAAAACTCCACCACGGCCCAGAAGTGTGAAATTTGCGGCCAACCTTTGAAAAAGAGCAAGTCTATCGCTCCTCTGATCGCCGGGGTTGGGGCGGCCATCTTTCTAGCAGCGCTGGGCTTCACAGGCTACAACGCCTTTGTGCGTAAGGATACGCCGCAGTCTCCGACGGCGATATCGACTACCCCCACCGATCCCACAGCTGATGCCGACGCGACGTCCACCGCCGCTACACCGATGACCACCCCAGGCCAGCCCGCTGATGTCACCAATGCGCTGAGCTGGGGCGATCGCATCCTCTTTACTGATGCTTCCAACCCCGATATGCAAGCCGGGGCTGCCGCCTACGCCTCGGGCGACTATGCTACTGCCGCCGCGCGGTTTGAGGCGGCCCGTAACGCTGTTCGCAACGACCCCGAAGCGCTGATCTACCTCAACAATGCTCGAATTGGGGCTAACCCCGCCCTGGGTATCGCTGCTGTAGTGCCCATTGGCGACTCCCCCAATACCGCCCGTGAGCTGCTGCGCGGCGTGGCCCAGGCTCAGGATGAGGCGATCAAAGCCGGCACCCCCGTGAAGGTGCTAGTTGCCAACGATTACAACAATGCGGGCCAGGCCGCCGCGATCGCCAACACTCTAGTCCAAGACCCCGATGTCATTGGCGTCATTGGCCACGGCACCAGCACCACCACCCTGGCGGCCGCACCCGTTTACCAGCAGGGGCAGCTGCCGATGATCTCCCCCACCAGCACCACCACAGAGCTGACCACGCTGCCCAGGGAAGGCGGCAATTTTGTGTTTCGGGTGATTCCCAGTGACCAGTTCACGGGCACCACTCTAGCTCGCCACATGCTTACTCTGGGCAAGAGCAAACCCATCGTCTACTACAACTCTCAAAGCTCCTACAGCAAGTCGCTGCAAGATGCGTTCTCCACCACCCTGGGTCTAGAAGGGGGACAGGTGGCCAAACTGGTCGATTTGGCTCAGGGCAATCCAGCGGCGGAGTTGCAGGGCAGCGGGGCCGATGCCGTGGTGCTGCTGCCCGATTCGGCCACCTTTGACGCGGCGATCGCCGTCGCCCAGCTCAACAATGGTCAGCTGCCGGTACTGGCTGGCGATGCTTTCTACCGCATTGATGCTCTGGAAAAGGGCGGGGCCAGCCTAACAGGCACCGTAGTCACCGTCCCCTGGCATCCGCTGAAATCGGCCCCGCCTTTTGCCCAGACAGCCTCTGGCCTCTGGGGCGGCGATGTCAACTGGCGCACCGCCCTTAGCTACGACGCATTTCAGGTGTTGAGTTCAGCCCGCACCGTAGGGAATGTCGCTCCCGGCAGCGGCACTTCAGGACGAGCTGCGATCGGTCAAGCTCTGACCACCCAAGGATTCTCAGCAAATGGATCCACAGGAGCGATCAACTTTTTGCCGTCGGGCGATCGCAATACCACCGTTCTGCTGGTCGAGGTTAAACCCGGTAGCCGCTCAGGCACCGGCTTTGACTTTGTGCCCCTGCCGTAGGGGGTGGGGAGTAGGGGGTAGGAGGGTAGATGGACTTGAGAAAACATTAACCCCTCACCCATCTACCCCTTACCCCTCACCCATCTACCCCTCAGGGCTGCTGCGCCGCGCCCGCATGCGTTCTTTCATACCCTCGACAAAGTCGCCGCTGATCATGCCCTGCTCAATTTCGAGCTTGGCCTCTTCTTCTTCGCGATCGAGCGCCTTTTGCAGGTTGGCCACGTAGAACTCCATCTTGTGATCATCTACTGCATCGGGGGTACCGGAGGTAAAAATGGCGTGAATCATGCCGAATAGCCGGTCGGGGAAGCGCTGGAACATGAAGGACTGGCGGCGCAGGCTACCAGAGTCGCTGAAGTAGCGAAACTGGCCCATGTGGCCATACACCCGTGTCGGTAACCAGGGAATAATCTGCGGTGGAATCATCGGTACGATGTCATTGTTGTTGACATAGCGGACGATGCGATCGCCCATCCGCTCATTCATGTAGTTAACTAGCTTCCAGTCGGCCACCCGGGGCTGGCCAAAGGTATAGAGCCCGCTGACCTCAAACCCCTGGGTTTCCAAGGAAATAGTGGCCACCGCCGCCAGGGCACCGCCTAAGCCGTGGCCGGTTACCCACAGCTTGGTGTCGGGGGTGCGCCACTTTTTCAGGTAGTACACTACCTGCTTTTCTACACTTTGCCAGGCATCTAAAAAGCCTCGGTGGACCCGTCCCGTCGGCGGTACGGTCTCTTGATCGGCCAATACCGTGAATTCTTTCAGGCGAATCTTGAGGTTCGTCTTCCAATCGCTGAGCTGCTGGATGCCCTTAAACACCAAAATCAGGTTGTTGTCCCGCCGAAATATAAATGCCTGAGTGTCAGTGAGCCGCATGTCGAGGTACATGAAATTGTCGCGAATATCGCGGATGCTGGCTTTTTCGCCCTCTTGGAGCCAAGTTTTCAGCACCTCGACCACATACTTATCGGCGCTGAGCTGCTTCCAGCGGTTGTCGATGTCATCGCTAAGCCACAGTCGTGAAATGTCGGTGACATAGTCGCGGTCTTCGTAGACCAGGTGGGCAGCTTTGGCCAGGTAGAGGGCGCGGTAGGTGTCGTACTTGCCATCTTCTATCTCAATGCCGCTAAAGTCGTGGGTGCTGTAAGGGGGTGGCAAAATCTTAAAGCCAAAGCGCTCAAACAGCTTTTGCACCCGTCTGTAGCCTGCCCAGTAGATGTAGTGAAACAGCTTGTCGTAAAACCCAGAGCCACCCTTGTGTCGGTAGCGGCGATCGCCAATCAAATTGATCCAATAAATGATGAAGGGCTTGATCTCCTCGGCCGTCACCAGGCCCGACTCGATCATGGTTTCGAAATACTCTAGGCCGCCGAGAAATGATTCAAACCAGTCGCGCAGGGTGATCTCAATGATGAACTCTTCGCTGTCGTACCGCTGCACCAGCTCCAAGGCTTTGGGGGAAAAGGTGTTTTTCTGACTGGCTCGGTGCTTGAGCTCATCGAGGCCATTGCGCATCTTGACCATCTGATCGTGCGATCGCAGCGCCCGCCGCAGGCGATGGTCATTGGCTTCAAAGCTAATTAGCCGACCATCTTCGGGATGCTTGATATAAAACATGCGGTACTCTTCGTAGTCGAGAATATCCAGCACATTTTTAATTGGCTCGCGCTCACGAAAGGCCTTCACTTCCTGGCGAGCTAGCTCTACCCGCTGCCAGCGGCGCTGCTGTTGATAAACATGCAGCCAAGCCAGAGCAATAAACGCGCCGCCTGCTAGGCTCAGGCTAGCCAGCAAGAGGGCTGGGGAGATGCTCGCCATCATTCTTAACGGCGATCGCAGCAAGCGCCTCGGTAGGCTCTGAGCAATGAGAACCTCTGACTTTTGAATGCCTAATCCTGTAGTCGGTGCTGGTTTTGCCGTCGGTACTGGTGCGATCGCCCTTAGGGGCTCACCGACTATTGCGCCCGTGGTCAAGCTCAGTGAGACCCCAAAAACCAGAAAAAACCGACAAATCGCCATAGTTACGAGCCACACAGTCTCATTGCTTGCCCCGATGCTACCGAAAAATTCTCTGAAAACTCTCTGGGTACCCGTCGTCTCTGGCCTTCAGCTCTAAATTGGCCGCCCTGTCCCTAAAACTGGCCAACTGAGCAGGGCTGGGTCTCTCCAATACAGGTAAGCAATCCCTAAGAGCAGGAGTAGCGTTGCTCCCAAAAGCCATAGGGGCCAGCGGGGCTGAGCGTCGGGGGGTAGGCCCATGACAACCTCGATCGCGTTTTGCTAACTCTACCCTGGTCTAGAGCAGCCCCAAGGAAATTCTCTACACAATGGCTCGACGACGGCGCGAGCGCAGGTTGTTACAATTTTTAAGGGCTTTTTAAAAGTGAGTTTTGCCCTAACGCTGACGTTATGAGGCTAAAAAGACAATGGCGATTAATTGCGCAGTAGACTGTAAAGACGGCTGTGTGCTGGGGAACGACTGCCCCAACCTGAAGTACACTGCCGAAGCGTCAAAATTTATTTCTGACACTCCCCTTGATAAGATGCTTGAAATGGCCGACGAGGCTGTGCAGCGCAGGATGATGGAGCGTGCCTCACGGCCGCCTAAATGGGTACTGCCGGAGGATTAGACGACTCTGGCAGGCCAGTTTGCGCTCGCCCCATACTGGTCACAAGGTAGCCCTGTGCTATCGTGTGACAAGCAAGTTGTTAGTTGCATTACCGGCTTGGCTTAGTCCTTAGTTGAGTACATCTCCTTGATAACTTTCTATTCCTTCTCTCTCTATTTGGAGATGTATCCATGTCGATTTACGTAGGGAATTTGGCCTTTACCGCCACCCAAGACCAGATCACCGAGGTCTTTGCTGAATACGGTGCTGTCAGCCGGGTTAGCCTGCCCACCGATCGTGAGACCGGTCGTCCTCGTGGTTTTGCCTTTGTCGAAATGGAAAGCGAAGCCGACGAAGACAAAGCCATCGAGGCCCTCGATGGTGCTGAGTGGATGGGGCGCGACCTAAAGGTCAACAAAGCTCGCCCCAGGGAGTCACGTGGTGGCGGTGGTAGCGGTGGTAGCGGTGGTGGCGGCGGCGGCGGCTGGAACAACAGCCGTCGCTAAGCAACTAGGTATGGCCAAGGCCCTTGGCCATATCTCAGCCTGCGGGCTGTCGAAGTAGGGTATCGCGTTCAGCGATACCCAGTGGTTTTAGGCTGACGCTACTAGAGCGCTGCTTTACCCGCGTTAGCAAATTTTTAGGAGAACTAATGGCCCAGGTTGTATTGGGAGAAGACGAAAACATTGAATCGGCCCTACGACGCTTTAAGCGCAAGGTAGCTCGGGCTGGCATTTTTTCGGATATGCGGAAAAATCGCCACTTTGAAACCCCGATCGAAAAGAAGAAGCGCAAAACCATCGCTCGCCAGAAGCAGCGGCGTTGGGGTTCAAAGCGCTAAGCGCTTAACTCTGATTCAGAGTCTGTAGTCCAGTGATCAGCTGATGCAGGTGATGAGGCTTGTGGGTAGCCATAACCGTAATTCGCAGGCGGCTTGTGGGCACTGTGGGCGGACGTACTGCTGCCACCCATAGCCCAGCTGACTGTAGGTGCTGGCTAGCTGTCAAGATAGCTCCTGCTGACGAACCTTCCAGGCAAATAATGGGCGATGCCGAAGGCAATCGCCTCAGCCCAAGGGAGACTGCTGCTGGCTCTGTCAAGATTTGATCGATCTGTTGAATCAAGTGATTCACCTGGTGCCAGAGTATTTCGCGGCGCCAGGTTTCTTGCTGAATAATTTTCACCGCCGCTAGGGCCGCCGCTGTATCCGCTGGCGATAGACCCGTAGTGTAAATCCAGCCGGGGGCGCGGTTGCGGAGAAAGTCAGTCAGTACAGCAGATCCAGCTACGTAGCCTCCCAGGCTGCCCAAAGCCTTGCTGAGGGTGCCAACTGTGACCAAGGGACGTCCGGTGCAGCCTAGGTGCTCCACAGCCCCTGAGCCGCGGACCCCAAATACGCCCGTGCTATGGGCCTCATCCACCAGCACCATCGCGTCGTGGGCTTCCGCCAGATCAAGAATGGCCGTCAATGGGCACAGATCACCATCCATGCTGAATACACTATCGGTGGCAATTAGGCAGCGGCGATGGCGATCGCGATGCAGCTTCAGCAATTTTTCCAGGTGGGCAACATCACCATGGCGGTAGTCTAGGGCAGTGGCACCACTAACTTTGCCTCCCGACTTAAGACTGGAGTGATTATACTCGTCGCCTAAAATCAGGTCTGGGCTGCCGACTAAGGCTGCGATCGCCCCCATATTGGCCAGATAGCCCGAGCTAAACACCACAGCGTCTTCGGTGCCCTTGAGATTGGCGATCGCCCGCTCTAGCTCTTCATGCAGCTCTCGATGGCCGCTGAGCAGCCGCGAGCCGGTGCTGCCGGTGCCGTAGGTCTGGATGGCGGCGATCGCCGCCTCCGCCAGCCGAGGATCGCTGGCTAGCCCCAGATAGTCATTGCTGGCAAAGTTGATCAGGGTTTGCCCCTGCCGCTGCACGACGGCTCCAGTCATACCATCAACAGCCGCTACTGTCCGATAGCGGTGGGCGCGGTGCAGGGCGGCCAAAGATTTATCCAGCCAAGCGTAGGGGTTGGTGCCCATGGACGAGTGATTCCATCGTTAGACTTTGCTACGACAGCGCTGTCATCCGCTGATGGCGACGGCGCTGCCAAATTTTAGGAATGACGCGCATGCGGCGTTTAAAGGTGCTCCATTCCTCTGCACTCAGCGCAATTTGCTGCCAAGATGGTCGAGCCAAGAGCTGTTCAGACCAGTGATGTAACCGAGGATAGTCGGCTAGCGTCACTCCCAGATCCGGTATCTTGTGAACTATAGTTCCAGCGACGATTTCTGCGAGTGTAAATTGCTTGCCTGCAAAATAGCAGCCGTCGCCCAGCAAATTCTCCAGAAAACCCAGCGTATTCCTGACCCGTAGCTGAGCATATTCTATCTCAGCCGATTTCTGGTCCGAGCGCTCGTTGTCAATCAGCAGCTTAAAGACCCCTGGCAGCAGTTCGTTGAGCGTCAGCATCTGCACCATGCGAACTTTGGCCAGAGCGGTTGCATCCGTGGGCAAAAGCGCTATATCGGGATAGCGAGCTTCTAGATAATCCAAAATCGCCATCGACTCAATAACGCGAAAATCGCCGTCTTCCAAAACCGGCACATGGCCAAAGGGGTTGACAGCCAAAAATTCAGGCTCAAACTGCTTGCCGCTTAAATCGACTGTTACCAATTCAAAGGGCAACTGCTTTTCAATCAAAGCGAGCCACACCGGGCGAGCATAAACGGATGGTCGAGCGTAGTAAAGCTTCAGCATGGCAGGGTTCCTTATAGGACTATAAAAGACCGATCGGTCTTTTTTGACGCAAAAAAATTAGCTGGGTGTCGCTAGCTGTTGAACATAGGTTCTTAAATGGGTTAGAGCTTGTTCTAAATAGGAGGGGTCGTCATATAGCTTGCTGAGCATAATGCCGCCCTCAATGGTGGCAATCAAAATCGTAGCTACTGTTGCAGCATCCACGGTAGGTTGCAGTTCACTGCGGGCAACACCTTTGTCGACAATGCGCTCAATCAGCGATCGCCAGGCATCCATCGCCAGCTGCGTTTGTCTCCGTAATGCCGGGTGGGCATCATCGCTCTCCACAGCTGTGTTTAGGAGTGGACAGCCACCCTGAACTGGCGGATCCTCCAAAAATCGTTCATAGACGCTGAGAATAGCCATCAATTTGTCTACAGCGTGACGTTTCTCCTTTAGAGCTCCCCTAAAACGCTGCTGAATGCGCTGAACTGCAAAGTTAAAGGCCTCTAGGGCCAGCTCATCTTTGCTGCGAAAGTGGTTATAAATACCTCCCTTTTGTAGTCCTGTCACTCGCATCACGTCAGACATTGACGAGCCGGCATAGCCCTGCTGGTTAAACAGAGCGGCCGCCTGCTCGATGATATGTGCCTTGGTAACTTGAGCTTTTGACATCAAAAAAGACTGATCGGTCTGATTTAGACTACCAGCAACTTTCAAAGAGGGCAAGGGTTAGCTATGGCGTAGAAACGGTAGCCCTACAGGTTGAAGCGACATCCGAAGATGTTAGACGTTCTTGTCTGTACAGCTGTTGTGATGTCGATCGAGTTAATCCTGGGAAGGGTGCCTTGGGAGCGCTCAATCCGGCGCTGTCCACTGCGGGTTCCATACAACCTCCCAAAGGTGGCCGTCTGGGTCTTGAAAATATCCTGCGTAACCACCCCAAAACGTCTCTTGGGGTGGTTTGACAACAGTTGCGCCGGCGGCGGTCGCCTGCTCCATAACAGCATCGACTTCTGCTCTAGAGGCCACGTTGTGCCCTAACGTGAGTTCTGTCGAACTGGGTGCGCCCCGCAACAGCCCTGTATCATGGGCAATGCTCTCGCGGGGCCAGAGGGCAAGTCTTAGACCTGCCTGAAGATTAATGAAGACAACGGCTCCGTACTCAAACTCCTGGCCCACAATACCTGCTGTTGAGAGGCCTAAGCCATCTCGGTAAAAACGCAGCGATCGCTCCAAATCATCCACGCCAAGGGTGATAACAGTGATGCGTGGTTGCATGAGGACCTCGGTCAGCTAACCCTTAGTTACTGACCTGATAGGGCTTTCTGGGTTTCTTCTGAAGTCAGCTTCAGCACAATAACTCCCAGAGGTGGCAGGGTCAGATCTAGTGAGTAGGGACGGTTGTGGAAAGACCAATCCTCAGACCACTTACCGCCTAGATTGCCCATATTGCTACCGCCAAAGTCGCGGGCATCGCTGTTAAAGAGCTCCCTGTAGTAGCCCTGCTCGGGCACGCCCACTCGGTAATGGCTATGGGGCTGGGGCGTAAAGTTGCACACCACCACCACAAACTCGTTACTGCCCTTATCGCGGCGAATAAAGGCCACCACGCTGTGGCGGTTGTCGCTACAGTCAATCCACTCGAAGCCAGCTTGGTCAAAGTCTTGGGTAAACAGAGCCGGTTCACTGCGGTAAAACTCGTTGAGCTTACCCATAAAGTGTTTTAAGTTGGCGTGGGGCTGATGCTCGAGCAGGTGCCATTCCAGGTCGCCCCAGACGTTCCACTCGCTCCATTGGCCAAATTCCATGCTCATAAACAGGGTTTTCTTGCCCGGATGCATGAACATATAGGCATAGAGGCAGCGCAGGTTGGCAAACTTTTGCCACTCATCTCCCGGCATTTTGCCCAACATATTGCTCTTGCCGTGCACCACCTCGTCGTGGGACAGCGCCAGCATGAAGTTCTCAGTGAAAGCGTACCAAATGCTGAAGGTAACGTTGTTCTGGTGGAACTGGCGGAACCATGGATCCATGTTGAAGTAGTCCAACATGTCGTGCATCCAGCCCATGTTCCACTTGAGGTTAAAGCCTAGCCCACCCACGTAGGTCGGCCAGGAGACCATCGGCCAAGCGGTCGATTCTTCTGCGATCGAAAGCACTCCCGGGAAGTAGGTAAACAGCACATGGTTTACCTGGCGGAGAAAGTCTGCCGCCTCAATATGTTCGCAGCCGCCGTAGTCGTTAGCCACCCACTCCCCATCCTTGCGGAAGTAGTTGAGGTAGAGCATTGAAGCCACTGCATCCACCCGGATTCCGTCGATGTGGTACTTCTCAAACCAGAAGATGGCGTTGGCCACCAAGAAGTTGCGCACCTCATTGCGCCCGTAGTTAAACACCAGGGTGCCCCACTCTTTGTGCTCGCCCTTGCGGGGGTCGGCATGCTCGTAGAGGTGGGTACCGTCAAAGAACGCTAGACCGTGGCCATCCTTGGGAAAGTGGCCTGGCACCCAGTCGACGATGACGCCAATGCCATTGGCGTGGCACTGGTCGACAAAGTACATAAAGTCTTCGGGCGTTCCATAGCGAGAGGTGACGGCGTAATAGCCGGTGACCTGGTAGCCCCAGGAGCCATCGAAGGGGTGCTCAGCGACGGGCAGTAGCTCGATGTGCGTAAATCCTAGCTCTTTGATGTAGGGAATCAGCCGATCCGCTAGCTCTCGGTAGGTAAGGAAACGAGCTCCGGGCTTGAGCTCAGCCACCGTAACAACCGGTTCTGGACTGCCGTCAGGGCGCAGGGCGGGGCTAGCCGATGACTCGTGCAGCCAGGAACCAATGTGCAGCTCATAAATAGAGACTGGCTGGGTCAAAGGCTCGGTCTGGCGACGCTTTTCCATCCAGTCGGCGTCTTGCCAGGCGTAGCTGTCTAGATCGGTGACGATGGAGGCGGTTTTGGGTCGAATTTCTTGCTGAAAGCCGTAGGGGTCAGACTTTTCGTAGATGTGGCCGTCGTAGTTTTTAATTTCGTACTTATAGTGGGTGCCAACGTCTAACCCAGGAATAAATAGATCCCAAATGCCGTTAGAAAGGCGGCGCATCTGGTGTTTGCGGCCATCCCAGTAGTTAAAATCGCCCAGTACCGATGCGTTGCGAGCGTTAGGGGCCCACACGGCAAAATACACGCCAGTGACGCCTTCGACTTCGGTGAAGTGCGCACCTAGCTTTTCGTAAATGCGGTGGTGGTTGCCTTCGCTAAAAAGGTGAATGTCGAAATCGGTGATGGCACGGGTCTTAAAGGCGTAGGGGTCATAGATGACGTGGACATGGTCACCGATGACGTATTTAAGCTGGTAGTTAGCCAGATCTTGAACCTGCAGCACACATTCAAAGAAGTGGGGGTTATGGTTAGGCTCCATAGGCACTTCTTTGTGCTCTTCTGGCAGTACTACCCAGGCTTTCTCAGCTTGAGGTAAATAGGCTCTTACGGCCCAGACCGTTTGACCATCTTGCTGCACCATGTGCGGCCCTAAGATTTCAAAGGGGTCATGGTGCTGGTTCCAGACAATCCGGTCAATCTGCTCAGCGTCAACGGTTGCAGGCATGTTATTAAAGGTCCACAGGGGGATATAGACGGTCTATGTAAATTTACTATCTGCGGAATAGAGTAACAAAACTTAGCGATTTCCACAGGGAAATTTTCGTGGATCTTGGTTTATTTGGCCCCTACCGTAAGAAAGGGAGAATAGGTTTAAGGAGACGCCTTAGCTGCAAAAGTTTAATCAGTTCAGCGATATCAGGGTTAACAACGGGCTCGGTGTTGGGGTCGCGCAGATGCTCTTGCAGAGCAGCGTAGTCTGCTGCGGAGAGCGGCTCTCCGTCAAGGGGCGATCGCGCCTCCGTAATTACCTCTGTGCGTAAAATTTCTTCGGGAATGTCATCGGGAGGCGGCAGTGCTAGGGCACAATCCCCTAAGACGGCCAGCGTTCCTAGACAAGTTAATACGCGGTACAGACGGGGCATAAATAGGCTAAGTAGCACGGCTCCAGTATTACCATAGCCTGCTGAGACACCGCTACTGGTTCCGTGGCTAGGTCGGCCTTGTGTTAGGCTGCATGGCAGATTTGTGTGTTCGTTGTTTCCCCAAGGGAGGTTGCATGGGTTTTCTACGATTGTTTCCTGTGGGAGTAGTAGCGCCTGTAGCCCTGGTAGGGTTGCTGGCTGGCCCAGAAGCGCTGGTTGCTCGCGCCGATACCGTGCTAGAAGAGGCGGGCACCATTTATCCGGCAGAGTCTACCTATACCTTCGAGGGCAAAGCCGAACAGGTGATGACCATCACCCTAGCCAGTGAGGACTTTGATCCAGTGCTGTCGTTAACAGGGCCTGACGAGGCCGAAATCGCCTCTAACGACGATTTTGGCGGCACTCTAAACTCAACCATCATCATCGAGCTGCCTGAAGACGGTACCTACACTGTGGTGGCCCGGTCATTCTCGGGTCAGGGTGGCGACTATGACATCGTTGTGCGCACCTCCACCGAATTTGAGGTGACCTATGCCGAGGCCGAGGCCCTGGCTCTGGCGGAAGACTACGCTGGCGCCATTGCTGCCTACACTGAAGCGATCGCAATTGACCCAGATCAGCCATCAGCTTACCTGGGGCGGGCCCAAGCCATTCTAGGGCAGGTGTATGTGGAGCAGGGCGATTCAGTAGAGGGGCCAGAGGATATTCCTTTAGAGGCGAGAGAGTCAGTAATTGCCGATTTTGAGCAGGCTGCTACCCTCTTTGAAGCCAATGGATCCGAAGACTGGGCTACTTCTCTACGAGAGCAGGTCGAGGTGCTGCGCAATGCCGAGAGACCACAACCACAATAGGTAAAACTCTTCAGCAACTTTTCCGGACGGACTCTCGTCTTAGGTGAAAAGGTGAATGGTAGATGCACCCTGAAAAGTCCCACTGGCAATAGCCAGGGGATTTTTTTTGCCCATACACCCTGTTTCGCAAGGGCTCCTGACCAACGCACCTATCAAGCTGAGACAAAAAAAGGGATGCCAGCCGTAGCTCGCATCCCCCAATGGTGTTCTAGAAATATAGCCAGAAGGCTATTGCTGAACCTAGTTACGACGACACTTTGCGGTAAGGCACAGCGGTGGCGATGTTGATTTCGCCGGTAGATACGCGAGCTGGTGCAGCACCAGTGGCCCCAATACTGCGGGCCATGCCAAGGAAGGCTTGAGGGTTGCCAGCGGTAACCTTCTTCTCTTGGGGAACGTAGCGCTTGACTTGCGACTGCCACACAATCTGAGGGAAGCCCAGCTGGTTGCGGTGGTAGGCGTCGTAGCGGGGGTTCTTGATGTGGATGGGGCGCTCGCCTTCGGGGCGACCGGGCAGTACCCGACGCTTTTGGTAAGGCACAGTGTTGTAGCCAAAGCTGGTGAGGTACTCTTCGCTATCGAGTAACTCATCGACTAGGCCTTTAATGCCCTTGTTGGCCACTACGATAGACCAAGCAATTTTTTCGCGATCGCTGTACACATCGCGGCCCAGAATTTTCTGGACGCAGTGCTCAACGAACTTGTAGTTGCTGTTCTTCTCGTAAAAGCTGCTGTAAAAGGTCGGCGACAGCGCTAATCCACGAATAAAGTCGCGCACGGTAATTTGACCGTTGCGCAGCTGCGATTCCAGAAAGGTCTGGCGATCGCACTTAAAGGCGTGGAAGAACATCTGCCGATAGGCTGCCGTAATCAGCGAATCCATGTCGCTGGTATCGTACAGGTCATCGGTGGAGAAAAATCTGGGCTGTTCGTCGCCGCCGATTTCGTAAGCCGCAACGCGCTGATTTTGACTGGACGGGGAATAGTTTAGTAACGGAAGAGACACGTTTGAATCTCCAGAATCTTAGGAAAATTTACAAACTTTAAGGATGATCATACGGGAATGGCTGCCGCGAACCTGAGCATCCTGAGCAAATCAACATAGTCCTTAACATTCCACAGGTGTGGACGCTGTAGCGGTTGCTGTGGTTAAGGATGGGTCATCCGGCGGGGGACAATCAGCTTGTCAAACTCTGATTCTGACACGTAGCCTAGGGCCAGGGCGGCCTGCTTCAGAGTGAGGTCGTGCTCAAAGGCGTGGTGGGCAATCTGAGAGGCCTTGTCGTAGCCAATGGCCGGGCTCAGGGCGGTGACCAGCATCAGCGACTGCTGCACGTACTGGTCGATTCTTTTGAGGTTAGGGGTCATGCCGGCGACCAAAAACTCAGTGAAATTGTGGCAGCTGTCGGCCATTAACCGCACCGATTGCAGCAGATTAAAGATCATCATCGGCTTATAGACGTTCATCTCCAGGGAGCCGCTGGCTCCAGCAAAGGCTACCGCTGCGTCATAGCCCATGACCTGCACCGCCACCATCGCTAGGGCCTCGCACTGAGTCGGATTCACCTTACCCGGCATAATCGATGACCCCGGCTCGTTTTCTGGTAGCTGTAACTCCGCGAACCCGGCCCTGGGACCACAGCTCAGCAGGCGAATGTCGTTGGCGATTTTGTAGAGCGATACCGCCAGGGTTTTGAGCACGCCGCTAGCCATCACCACAGCATCGTGGGCACCCATGACGGTGAACTTGTTGGGAGCACTGGCGAAGGGTAGTCCCGTGATGGCAGCAATGTGTTCGGCGGCAGATTCTGCAAAGCCTAGCCCAGCATTGATACCGGTGCCGATCGCCGTGCCCCCCAGCGCCAGCTCGTATAGCCCTGGCAAGCAGCCCTCAAGGCGTTTCAGATTGTCGTTGAGCATGCCGACATAGCCAGAAAATTCCTGGCCCAGGGTGAGAGGTACGGCATCTTGCATGTGGGTGCGACCAATTTTGACGATGTCGCTCCAGGCTTTGGCTTTTTCATCCAGGGCATCCCTTAATCGAGTGACGGCAGGGCTTAGGTTGTGAACGAGGGCCTGGGCGGCGGCGATGTGCATGGCTGTGGGAAACACATCATTGGATGACTGGGACATATTGACGTGGTCGTTGGGATGAATGGGGGTTTTGCTGCCCATCTCGCCGCCTGCCTGCTCGATCGCCCGGTTAGCGATTACCTCATTGACGTTCATGTTGCACTGGGTGCCGCTGCCGGTCATCCACACGTGCAGCGGAAAGTGCTCGTCGAGGGTGCCGTTGATGACCTCATCTGCGGCCTGCACAATCAAGTCAGCTTTTTCTCGGGGCAGTTTGCCCAGGTCAGCATTCGTGAGCGCTGACGCTTTTTTGGCGATCGCGATCGCATGCACTACCTCCAACGGCATTTTGTCTTGGCCAATGGAAAAATAGCGAATTGACCGCTGGGTCTGGGCTCCCCAGTAGCGATCGCTGGGCACGGCGATCGCCCCCATGCTGTCAGTTTCCTGGCGGGTGTGTGGTGTTGGTTCGGCCATTGATGGTATTTCCCAGCGCGCTATCCTCCGATTCAACCATAGGGCAAAGCCCTTGAGCGCCTTTCAACAGAAAAGCTCCGACGACATGGGTAAGTCGCCGGAGCATTGTGGGCAATTTTCAAGACATTGAGACCAGCTGACCTAACCCTGCTTTTTACGGGCTAGCCCGGCAGCGCTGAGACCCACTAGCACTAGAGCGGCGGTAGACGCCGGTTCTGGCACGGTGGTGTTCGGTTCTTCGGGGGTGAGGCCTTTGGCCACAAAGAACGAAGCGTGGGACAAGTCTTTTTGATCAAAGGTGGCCCAGGTGCCGCTGTTGAAGCTGGTGCTGCTGTCAAAGTAGTAAGCTGTGTAAGCATTACCAGCCTTGAGACTAATCACAAAGGGACTGGTCACGGTCTCGGCTAGGCTCCAGGTGCCGCTGCCTTTGCCGGTTTGTACCCAGCTAAAGCCGTAATCGTTGGGGCCAGAGGAGGTACGACCGCCTTCGTATTTACCATCAAACAGCCAGTCGTCTCCCAGGGTGCTATCGAGGAAGGCGGTGAGATCGGCGCTGATGCCGCTGGTGACATCGTTGCCCGAAACTGGGTTTAAGCACTGGCTGTAGCTGAGCGAAGACCCACCGGCCAGAGGGTTGCTGGTTACTGAGCCGCTGGCGCAGGTGAGGGGAGCAGCCGGCTGGCTGGTTTGGCCACCGCTGCTACCGCCCTTACTGTTACCGCCCTTGGCAGCAAATGCCTCAGGGGCCACTGACCCCAGCAGGCCGGTCAGCACTAGAGCTGAACTCAGAATCGTGAATGCTTTCATGCAGGGCAAATTCTCCTTAGGTAGGCACTGTAGGCAGTAGCCATAGACGAAAGGGGGCGTTTGCGTCTGATGGTCTCTCCGAGACAGATATGGGTTTTGGGTGTACTTCTTTACTAAAACACTCTCCGTAATAGAGTGCGTAGGTCAAATTACGGAGCTTAGCGGCAGTTCACAAAGACTTTATGGTGAGCCTAACGGCGGCGCTGCTTGCTGACCATTTTGCGGGAGAGCCGCAGGTTGATAGCTTCGCGGTCGGCCCAGTCTTGCAGCACGCGCAGAAAAATATGTTTGTCTTGGCCTTGAAGTACGGCGGTTTGGTCGGCGGTTTCAATGCTGTAGGGGTAGCCGCCGCCGATGATCACCTCGCCCCTCACCCAATTAAGGTATTGAGTAATATGACCGCTTTCCCACATCCATCGGGGCATTTCGAGCCGCACGGGGTGACCGTCGCGGGTGGTTTTGAGATAGGTAAAAGCAATTTGATCGCCGTAGTCGTTGTACTGATCCAAAACGCCGCCGCGATCGCACTGAAACACGGCGCTGCGATCGCCCCACTCCATCAGCCGCGTTAGCAGTTGGGCGTCGTGAATGCCCTCGGTGGCCTCTAGCCCATAGACGTGGTGCAGCATCGTGGTCAGGTCGCGGGCGTAGGAGGTATCTACATAGCCCACTAGGGGGACGCGGCGGCGATCGCTGGCCTCTAACAGCGAGAGAATAGACTGCACGTAGGCAGTTTGGCTCTCCTGGTCAAAGGCTTCGGCAAAGGTAACCACCAGTGCCCCGTCGAAAAATACTAGGGTGCGCTCTGGGTCTTGGCAGGCATTGATATATTCCACCAGCCGCGCCACTTCCATTTGAAAGCGGCGAATGTTGACGCGGCGCTCTACAGGCTGGGCAGGGTTTGGCCCGAGCTCGGAGGGCGTCATGAGGTCAACCCGCACATCTTTTTTGTAGGGACGGGTGGCGCTGTGGGGATTCTCAAACCAGCCAATTTGCAGCAGCGCAATCGGGATAGAAATATCTTTGCCGGGGGAGATCTGGGAGCCATCTACTGCGAAAGTGGTGATGTCTTCTAGCACAGTCTGCACCCACTGGGCGCTCTGTTCGCGGTTCGTCCAGCGATCGCTCACTGGGCCAGATTCTGTAAAGAAGAACGGCAAGATGCCCTTTTCGGCGGCGATCGCCTCTAGGGGGCGGGCTCCTACTGGCCCGGATAGGTTGTCTAACTGAGCGAGCTGCCTAGTGTGGGGCAGGGCGGCAAACTCAGTCCACGCTCGGCTGTAGGCGTGCATCAGCTCAAACTTAGCCCGACTGAAGGCGCTAAAGGCATCTCGCTTTTGGTCGAGCAGGGCTTTAATTTGGCTGGAACTCACTGGCATAACCCATCCGTTGCTGAGAACACCTGTATTAACGGCTGATTCTAGCGGGTTTGCTGTGGCTTTGTCACGAAGAGCCTTTGAGTGGTAGCGATCGCTGACTACAAATGCCTACCTGCGATTGAGTTAGGGTGCGCTGATCTTGTCTGCTGCTTGCGATCGAGCGGGCGCAGTGGAGCCAGAAATGCTGACCTCAAAGTTCAGCATTCTTCACAATGCTGGCTTCAAAGTTCAGTATTCTTCACTATGTTTGGAGCAATGCTCCGTGGGCAGTGTAGAGATAGAGCAATCAACCTCAAAACACTATGGCCCTCAAGCTTTATCTGTTGGCATCGCTGATGGTTTTTCTTCTGGCCATTAGCTCATTCTTAAATGACCCGTCAAACCCCAAGAGCCGCCTAAGCAGCTGGGCGTTTCTAGGGTTGGCCGTGGTGCTTAGCCCTATTACTCTGCCCAACATGCTAATGAAGCGGATGGGCAAGCCTCGCCCATCCGCCTCTATGCGCGTGTCGTCTGCTAGAGCCTGAAAGGGTGCTTTCTCCTCAGGCGCCAGAGACAAACCCGGTGCTAGTGGTGATGACCGTGATCATGGCCGTGGCCGTGATCGTGTCCAGGTAGATGATGGTCGTGGCTGTGACCGTGGTGACTGTGCACCGCCGCCGCCTGAGAGGCCGCCAGGGAAGGATTGATCGCTAGGGCATCTTCTTCCAGCAGATCGGCGATGTGCTTGTCGGCCCAGGTGGCCGCCATGGCTAGGAAATCGGGGCGATCGTTGACGCAGGGCATCTGCACATAGGTAACATCGGGACGCTTGCGGCGCAGCCCTTCGATAATGTGCTCAACGTCCAGCAGGGTTTCGTGGTTTTCGGTGGCGAAGCCGATGGGCATAAACACCAGGGCGGTGGCCCCCAGATCGATCAGGTTGCGGGCCGCCAGGTCAGCGTTGGGCTGAGTCCACTTGATCAGCGGGGTATCGTGGTTGAGCCAGCCTACTGAAATCAATGGGTACTTATAGATCAGGCGATCGCGCACTTTGTCGTAGAGCTTTTGGCTCTCGTCAATGCCGGAGGTAAAGCCCTTGGCCTCGTGGGGGCAGCCGTGGTTCATTAGCACGATGCCGGTTTGGGAGGGCAGGTGGGCCACGGCCAGGTGGTCTTTGATTTTCTCTTCGACCATATTGGCCAGCAGGTCAATGTAGTCGGGCGCGTCAAAGAAAGAAGGGATGTAGCGCGTGCCCTTGACCCAGTGCTCGGTGCCGTCGGACAGCTTGACCAGGGCCTGGTTGACCTGTTCGATGGCAATGCCGCTGGTAAAGATAGAGTCAACCACCAGCAGGGGATAGATCAGCAGTTTGTCGTAGCCCTCGGCTTTGACCTGCTCTAGCACCTGGTCAGGCAGGAAGGGCTTGCAGAAGTTGAAGGCTTTGAAAACCTTGATGCGATCGCCCCAGCGTTCCTGCAAATTGGTCTCGATACCGGCCCGCTGGGCCTCAAAGATAGCGTTGTGGGGGGAGATAAAGTTGCCGTGCTGGTGGCTCCACTCGTGGAGGTCGAAGGCGGCTAGCACCTTGGCCAGGGGTGGGTAGACCCAGGTGGGTACGGGGGCAAATTTTGCCGTTAGTAGGTTGAGCGCCTGCTCGTTGTAGTTGGCAAAGTCTTCGTAGCTTTCGACTTCGCCGTAGCCCATCAGCAGCACCGCTACCCGGCTATCGCTAGAGGATGATGGGTGGGAGTGAGATGCAGATGTTTGAATAACGTCAGGGGTTGCAACCATAGTGCTTGCTCTTCGGAGGTGTATCTTGTACAGGCTAACATCCCCCTATAGGGGATAACATTAACAAAACCAGCAGGTTAGATAGACCTGCGGCGGTCTGTGGGTCTGGGTCAGCCTGTGTGGGCATGGTACTGAAGCAGGTTGCGAGCCTACTATCCCCCCAGGGGCATATCTATTGACCAGTGGCGAGGGACGCGGCGATGCCGGTACCGATCGCTGCGCGAATTGCCGCCAAAAACTCCTGCTCTAGGTAGGGCTTGGTGAAATAGTCGGTGGCTCCTAGCTGCATGGCCAGCCAGCGGTGCTTGTCGTTGCTGCGCGAGGTTAGCATCAGGGTGGGAATTTCGGCCAGGGCAGGATTTTGGCGGCGAGCGGTAAGAAACTCAAAGCCATTCATGTTAGGCATTTCAATGTCGCAGACCACCAGCTCCACGGCGGGGTTTTGCGTTAGCTGCTCTAGCCCTGCTTGGCCATCACGGGCCTGCAAGACCCGGTAGCCCGCCCGCTCTAGGGAAAGCGCCAGAGTGCGGCGAGAGGTGACGGCATCATCAATCACCAGCACTGTGGTGGCAGCGTGTAGGGTGGTCTGGGGAATGGGGTCGGTGGGCAGCAGTGGAGCGGGTTGGTCTAAGCCTGCCTGCGGCGTATCGGTTGCGGAGCAGCTGAGCAGGTCATCTAAGAAGGCTTGACCGTCGATAACGGGGATGACACTGCCATCGCCCAACACAGTGCAGCCGTAGGCGTAGGCAGGCGGGCTAAGGGCTGCACCAAAGGGCTTGATCACCGACTCTTGCTCGGTGACGAGGCGATCGACTTGGATCGCAAAGTGGCGATCGCCCCGCGCTAAAATCAGCACCGGCGCTTCCCAGTCGGCGGGAGAGGGCACGGCTGCCAGCACCTGACTGAGGGGCAACTCCGGTCGCAGGCAGCGGTAGGAGAGCAGATCGCCGAGTCCGTAGACGGGCACCCGCTGGTCGTGCCAGGTCAGCCAGGCCTGGTCGGTTTCCTGGGCTAGGTGCTCTGAGCGGGGCACTAAGATCTCGGTAATGCTGTCGCTGCGAAAGGCGATCGGAGTAGACCCCACAAAGCAGATCAGCAGGTTGACGATGCTTAGGGTCATGGGCAGCGATAGGGTGAATCCGGTGCCTGCCCCCGGCGCCGACTGTACGGTAACAGTGCCCTTGAGCCGCTGCATTTGGTCGCGCACCACGTCTAGGCCAACCCCCCGTCCCGACAGATCGCTAACCTGCTCGGCGGTGGAAAAACCCGGTTCAAAAAGATAGCGAGAGAGCTGGTCAGTGCTGGCAGCGCTGGCCTCCTCGGCCGAAAGCCAGTTTAAATCTACCAATCGCTGGCGCACGCGCTCTAGGTCTAGGCCCCGGCCATCGTCACTGACTTCAATGGCGATCTGGCGGCCCCGGTAGCAGGCCCCTATGGTGATCTGGCCAATCTCGGGCTTGCCCTGACGGAGGCGTTCTTCGGCGGGTTCTAAACCGTGGTCAAAGCCGTTGCGCAGCAGGTGTAGCAGGGGGTCGTAGAGCTTTTCTAGCACGGCTTTATCGACCAGCAGAGCGGTGCCTTCGAGGGTAAGATCGGCAGGTTTGCCGTAGGTGTGAGCCAGGTCTCGCAAAACTCGGGGAAAGCGATTGAGCACCTGGCCCAGGGGCACCATGCGGGCGTACATCAGGTCGTCTTGTACCTGGGAGAGCATTTTGCGGTGCTGACCCAGCAGCTGATCGGTCTGGCGGTTAAACAAAGTAATGTCGGCGGCAGCTTCTTCGAACTGCACCATCTCTTCGAGCAGAGTTTGGGTGTGGGTGTAGAGGGCCGTGTAGGTGTCCATTTCTAAAGAATCGAAGCCGGGGGGGCGGGCCGGCGCGGCGGCGGGCACAGCAGGGGCAAACTCGCCGATGGTGATGGGCTGACGCTGGCGATCGGGGGCGATCAAGATTTGATCGGAGATGCCTTGCAGTTGCTCTACGGTGGCGCGCACGCGCTCGAAGCGGCTGACTAGTTCCTTTAGGCCGAGACGGATTTGGTTGGTTTGCAGGGCCAGTCCGTTGCGGTTGATGGTGAGTTCGCCGAGCTGGTTTTCGAGGCGGGCGAGGCGTTGGGTGTCGACGCGGACGGTGAGGGGGGGAGATTGGGGGGGTGGGGGAGATGAGGTGGTGTTGGGGTGAGGAAGTGGAGCCTCATTTGGGGCTGAAACATTGCTGTCGCCCAATGTGGCCTCAGTAAACATGGCCTCAATGGCCGGTGCGGGGTTGCGGCTATGGTTGTTGGGATCGGTGAAGGGGATGGGCGCTGGGGCATCGATCGGGCTGAATTGCTCTGGCCCTGGCGGTGCAGGTTGGTCGGCTTCTGTGGCTGACCGGGATTGGGTCAGCCATGCCAGGGCATCAATGTTTGAGGGCAGTTCTGCATCCCAGGCGCTGGCGATTAAATCGTCATCACCAAAAACGGATGTTAGGAACTGCTCTGCAATTGGTTCTAGGGACAGCTCTGAGGCTGGTGCTAGGGAGGAATCGGCAATTGATGCTGGGGTTACTTCTAGGATTGGTGTTGGGATCGGGGCCTCGGCGGCTAGGGCCTGCAAGGCAGCGGAGGGTTCGCCGCCCGTGGTTGAACTGGCCGTGAGGACGGAGGCACGACCTTGGGTAAAATCTGCCACGGCCAAGCGGGTAATGTCTGTCGCCATGGCTGGGTTTACGGCTAAGGCTTGGAGAGTGGTTTCGGCAATTTGGGCAAACCCAGGCAGATCGAGAAGTTCGGCAAAGCCCATAAAGATCTCGGCCTGGGCACGCAGTTCGCCAGCGACTTCGTGGGCCTCGGGCTGCTCTAGGATGTGGGTCAGGTGATCTAGCCCCTGCTGCACATCCACTTCAAAGATGGAGGTGGCCATGTCAAACCCCAGGTCTGAGGAACTGGGGATGAAGTTCTCGGTTTCGGCTATGGCGCTGGCGAGGCGATGCTCCAGGTTTTGCAGAATGGGTTCTGCTTGGGTCAGGGCCTGCTCGCCATCGAACGTGCCCTCGGTGAGCTGCTGGGTGAGGGGCAGTCGAAGGCAGTCGAAGGCTTGCAAGAGCTGGCTTTCTAGTTCACTATCGATCGCCACAGTGTCGCTGTAGAGAGCTTTGAATAGGGCCTCTAGACGGTGGGCGATCGCCTTAATCGGCTCCAACCCCACACTGGCCGCGCCCCCCTTAAGCGAGTGGGCGGCCCGCATGATCTGGTGAATCTCGGCAGTGTCGCGCTGCGATCGCAGCCCCAGCAGCCCCGACTCAATGGTGTGCAGCAGCTCGGGGGCTTCTTCGAGGAAGAATTGATAGGCCTGGTCGCGGATGTGGGGAGGGGTTGGCATGGGAGGGGTGGGGAGTGGATGGGTAGGGGGGTGGGAGAGATAGGGGAGAAAGAGCCGTATTGCGGGTCAGGTGGTCGGGGTTAGAGCTATGGCCAAGTCGCTTAAGCACCGTCGTGACCCACGGATGGAGATGGGGAGTGGGCCAGGTTAATGGTGGGCAAGGCTCACCCTACGGGTTTCTATAGTGGCTGCATTCCACCCATCTACCCCCTACGCCCCACCCATCCACTCTTCTAGCTGACCTTGAACCGGCCTACCTCCTCCTGCAACGCCTGGGCGACGGAGCGCAGCTGAGCGAAGGAATCGGATACCTGGTTGGCGGCGGTGGAGTTTTGGCTGGCGCTGGTGGCGGCGCTGGTGATGGTTTCGCTGACCACTTCGGAGGCTTGGGTTTGGACGACGGTGGCGTCGGCGATCGCGGCCACTAGAGCACTGATCTGGCGGCTGACGGCGGTGATCTGGTTGAGGCTTTGGCGGGTTTCATCGACTAGCTGGGTGCCGGTGACCACCTGCTCGGTGCCGGTTTCCATGGCGGTGACTACGGCGTTGGTTTCGGCCTGAATGCTGGCCACCAGCTTTTCGATTTCGGTGGTGGCTTCGGCGGACTGGCGGGCCAGCTCGCGCACTTCTTCGGCGACCACTGCAAAGCCTTTGCCGCCTTCTCCGGCGCGGGAGGCCTCAATGGAGGCGTTGAGGGCGAGCATGTTGGTCTGGGCTGCAAAGCCGCTGATCAGGTTCACCACATTGGAGATTTTTTGAGACGATTCGCCCAGGCGCTTCACTTTTTTGGCGGTGTCGGCCACGGTTTCGCGAATGGCCAGAATGCCGTCTACAGTGCGGTTCATAGCGTCGTCGCCCTGGGCCACGGTCTGCTCGGCTTCGAGCACGGCGGCTTCGGCTTTCTCGGCATTGGTGGCGACTAGGCGCACCGAGCTGGCCATGTCTTGGACGCGATCGAGGGCGGCCAGCATGGCTTGGGCCTGCTGATTGGCTGAGTCGGCCAGGTCGCGCACAGAGGTTTGGTTAACGTCGGTGGTAGTGGCTACCTGGCGGGAAGCGTCTTGCACCTGCACCACAATTTTTCGCAGACTTGCGATGGTGGCGTTGTAGGAGTCGGCCAGGGTGCCAATTTCGTCCTCGGTAACCTGGGCGCGCACGGTCAGATTGCCCTTACTGACCGGATCCACATCCATCAGCAGCTGTAGGGCGCTGCGCTGGAGGCCTTCTTTGATCTGCCGCTGTTCTTCGGCTAGGTTGCGGGTTTGCTCGATCAGTTTTACCCGCTCCATCACCAGACCCAGCTGTAGCCCCAGCTGTTTGAGGAAGCTAATTTCGGCCTCTTGCCACGGGTGCACGGCTTGGCAGTGGTGGGTAATCAGCAGGCCGTAGAGCCCGCCCTGACCCAGGATAGGCACCCCCAAAATCGATTTGACCTGGAGATTTTGCAGTAGGGCTTGGTGCTCCGGGTGAAAGGCGGCATTGGCGACGTTAGTTTCAAGCAAGATGCCTTCGGCTTCGTACTTATGGCGCGTTGCGGCAGGAATACAGGGATCGCCAAGCTGCTGCTCAAAGGCGCTCGGCCAGCTGGCCTCTACCGATTCGGCCACGATCGCGCCACTCCAGTCGGGGTTGAACTGGTAGATAACTACCCGATCAGAGGCGAGAATATCGCGGGCCTCAGACACTAGGCGTTCATAGACGGGCAGCAGCTCGGCGGAGTCAACAATTTTGGCTCCGGTAATGGCGGCGGCCAGGTTGGCCCGGCGGGTGTTGAGGGTTTGCTCGCGCACAAAGCCGCGTACCTGCACGACTAGCTCGTTGAAGGTTTGGGCCAGGGTTTGAGCTTCAGACGACCCCACCAGGTCGGCCTGGGCATTGAAGTTACCCCGCGAGACTTCTTGGGCTTTGCCTGCCAGGGCATTGAGCGGCGACGAGATTTGCTGGGCTACGGTTCGGGTTAACAGAGCGGCCACCCCACCCAGCACCAGCCCCACCAGCCCCAGAGTGACCAGGTTTTCGCGGCCAGCGGCACGAATTTCGGCGACATCCATTGATGCGATCGCCACCCAGTTCAGCCGGGGCACCGTCGCTAGCGAATACTGTTTGCCTTGGTAGCTAAAGGTGGCTACTAGGCTTTCTGCGCCACCAGCAGCACTCACCGCCGAAACTTCCAAATTTCTGACCGGGAAGGCTGAGTTGAGCTGCTGTTGCAGAGTATTGGGGGCGGTCTCGGCTTGGGCGGCTTGGATGACAGCGGTGGCCAGCTTACCCACCACCTCGCCGCCCACTAAGTTAAGCGATCGAGGCGTTAGCGCTGCTTCTTGGCCTTGCTCGTCAAAGTTGGCCAGCACATAATTAGAACTGGGTTCGAGCAATTGCACCTGCTGAGAGCCTTGAATACCAGCGTTGGCCAGATACTCGTTGAGCTGCTCAAACTCAAGGGCAGCGGTGTTAATAAAGAATTTCACCGCTCCTAAAAATTCGTTGCTGCTGGGGTCGCGGATGGCTTGGCTAAAGTCAAGGCCTACTTGAAGAGTGGACGCATCGTAGCCGGGTTGACCAAACCAGGATCCATCGCTTTTAGCCCGTTCCCACCAGTCTTCGCCCGCCTGCACAAAATCAGAGGGGATGCTGTTGTAACCGACATTGAGGCCGTTGGCCTCGGTGACAATGATCTCGGCAAATTGCTTAATCTCAACGGTCTGGGATAGGTAGTTGTTAAAAGCGGGGTTGGTAGCCAGCTGTTTGGTCACAATAAATTGCGTTTCTAAGGTCGCTTCAGGATTTTGTAGCAGCTTTAGATTGGCTGTCAGACGGCGATCGCGGCGAACTTTATCTAAAACTAGCGGGTTGTGAGCAAAAACCTGGGCAAAGGCAATTTGCTCACTCAGGTTGCCGTCGACGGTTTCACTGACTAGCAGGGCCTGCCCCTGTAGATCTTGGGTGATGGTGGCGCGGGTGCGGCTTTGGGTCAGCGCATAGGTGATGAGGCCACCGACCAATAGGGGCACAAGGCTCAGAGGCAGTACCGCAGACAGCAGCTGCTGCCGCAGACTGCGACCGGCAAAATACTGTTTGACAGCGCCTTTGCGGGGGGCAGCGGCACCGGGGTTGGGAGGCACTCGGTCGGGCTCTACCGTTTGAGGCTGCGGTTGGGGGCGAGATAGCGACGGAACTGGAGTCATAGCAAATAACCTTAGGAGTTCAACATAATCGGCTTAGCCGATGCACTCTGATCGGGTTAGGCCTGGGCCATGGCGTTTACCACCGCTGTGCCGTCTAAAATTAGTTGGGGCCGGTCGGCGTTATCAACACAACACCCTCGTAGAAAGGGCAGCAGGCCGGGCTCAACGGAAATTGACTGGCCTGAGATCGCCGTTGATAAGGGCTGTAGGGCGGGGGTCGGGTAGACCACCATTGACTCTACGGCGTTGACCACCAAACCCAGGGTGGGGGGCTGCTCGTCTGCGGGTTGGTCAGCCGCGTAGGGAGGCTTGATCACCACCACCGTGTGGCGGGTGGTGGCTTCGGCCTGGTTATACCAAGGAGCAAACCCTAAAAAATGGCCCAGATCGGCGACCCACAACATTTCGCCCCGCCAGTTGTAGAGGCCCATGACCCAGGGGGCCATCTGAAACATGGGCACTACCTGGCCGATGGACAGTTTCATGATTTCGACCAAATTGGCTCCCGGCAGCAGCAGGGGCAGACTGCCGTTAACGATGACCTTTAAAAACTGCTCTTCGGGTGGTGATCCAGTCGAGGTATCTTCCAGTGGGGGAATGGAATCGTCGGTAGGCGTTGCGGTCTCGAGATTCATTGCGCTCGGCTCCTTAGGCGTTGACCAGTTGATTGACGGCCTGCATCAGCTCGTCTTGGTCGATAGGCTTGGCCAGGTAGGCATCAGCCCCCTGTTTTAAGCCCCAAAACTTGTCCATTTCGGTGCCTTTGGTGGAGCACATAATCACGGGCACCTGCTTGGTGTTGGTGTCTTCTTTAAGTTCGCGGCAGATTTCAAAGCCGCTGCGATCGGGCAACACCACGTCGAGAATGATCAGATCGAAGCGGTGGCTTTTGATCTGATCAAAGGCTTCTTCGGCGCTTTTGGCCGTGAGGACGGTAAGGCCGCGATCGCGCAGGCAGAGCGTGAGAATTTCTTTGTCAGTAAGACTGTCTTCGACGATGAGAACTTTGCTCATGAATACACCTAGGGTAGGGAGAATTGTGAAGAAGATAGAAGACGTTGAGGGTTAGATGCGGGCGGGGGCGAGGTGTTTGCGAATGACGGAGAGAATCACGATGGGCTCCATGGGTTTACTTAAGAAATCGGTGGCTCCTAGCAACCGGGCGCGCACCTGATCGACTAGGCCGTCGTTGCCGCTGAGAATGACGATGGGGACGTCTTTAAAGCGAGATATTTTGCGCAGATTGCTGCAAATTTCGTAGCCGTTGGTGTCGGGCATCACTAGGTCTAAAAACACCAGGTCTGGCTTTTGGGCCAGCAGGGTCGGTATCGCCCTAGAGCCTTCAGTAATCGCTAAAAAGTCGTGCCCCGCCGCTCGAATTACCTGGCCCATGGCTTTGCAGACCAGGGGGCTGTCGTCAACGCAGGCGATCTTGAGGGCCGCTTTGGGGGCTGCCTCGGTAGCCCTAGGCGGGTCTAGACCCTCCAGGGGTGGAAAGTCAGCTACCTCCACCAGGCTGATCCACCCTGACTGAATGTAGGGCTGTAGCGCCTGGGTGAGGTTCAGCACGTCTTGGCCCAGCTTGACCGCCAAGTCGCGCAGGCTGCGCTGACCATCGAGCAGCTGCATGAGCGATTCGTAGACCCGGGGCGAAACTGCCGCCCGAATCAGCTCGGGATGCTGAATTACTGGCGCTAAATTAGGTGAGTAGGTCTCTAGCCCAACCTCTAGCCAGGCATCCCAAAGGTCGGTCACCGAGGTCAGTAGTTGAGCATCGTCTACATAGACTGGTATCTGGCCAGGGGCTAGAGGCAGCTGTCGGGATAGCTGATACTGGGTTTCGCGGGCTTGCACCAGGTCAAACAAGATGTCGGCCACAATATTGGTGCTGATAGCTTGCAGCGCTTTGCTGGAGAGCTGCCCCTCACTTAGCCAGCGCTGGAGCAGCTGGTAATCCCAGTCGTAGGGCCCGCTAGAGCGGGGGACAGCCGCCGCAGATGCTTGCAGCGTTTGGTAGCTCAGCTCAGGGCTGGGTAGCCGGGCCTGGGCTTGGCGGTACCACTGCCGCATCGGGTGCACTCCGCCTTTGCCATAGATCAGCCGGCCCCGGTCAAGAAATAGAGTCCACTGGTGCCCTTCCGGAACAGACCACGTGATCTGCCCACTAAAGCTGAGCCGCTTCAAGACAGGAAAGATTTGCAGTTTTTTAACTCGCAAATAATTAGATAGAGGTTTGGAGTACTGCACCGATCTGCCACTCATGTTGTGTGCCTTGCCGTAGCCTGCATTTTGATCGCTAGATTGAATGACGACTGGGTACGCATCATCCTGAGCCAAAATTTACAGAGAAAAACTATTTATTGAAACTCTTTTGATGCTTATGTTGTTGCCAGTAGAAACTCATTTATTTGGTAGAAATTTCAGTTAAAAATCAAGGTTTATTCAGGCAATGTTAACTGAATAATTCTCTTGAGTTATTTTCAAGACACTAAAAACCATCTCAGGTGTCGCTTTGTAAATCAATTCGTTGGGTTGTAAATTCGAGAATTTTCTAAAATTCTTGAATAGTGTCAAGGTAATATTATTTCGGTTAAAAACTTTCGGTCGTCTATTCTAGAGAAGTAGGGAGTCAATATCTAGCAAAAATAAAGGTGGATCGGTTTCATTTAAAGTGATCAGGGTATTGAAGCCTCGTAGATGATTCATCATCAAATAAGTGGCGGGCACTGGGCTAAAAGCCGATTGGCGCGCCCGCTTTAGACTGGGCACACCGTCTATGCGCAGCCCCAAAAGCCCGAAATGCGGTGATTCGACCACCAAAATAGACTGGCTGGAGTCACTCTGCACTGCTGGTTGAGGGACAGTTGAGCCGGGCAGCAGCGGTGCAGAGCAATAGATGCGATCGGCCACATCCATAATCGGAACATTCTCTTGGTTTAGCTGAGTCAACATCAGACCCTGAGCGGGCCCATCGGATATGGGAATCACCCGCCGGGCCAGGGGCAGGGGCAGGCAAAACCAGTTGTGGCGTAGCTGAAAGGCAATCAGCCTTAGGGTGGGTTCTTGGGCGGGAAGACGGCGGTAGCGGGTGAGGGCAGAAGTCATAGGAGGAAGGGGGAAAAAGGTTTGAATTTTGAGTTGTGAATTTAAATCCTTAACTCAAAACCAAGAACTCAAAACTAAGAACTGCGCTAGGACACCAGGGCGGGTTGAATCATGTCTTCGAGGGTTTTGAGCAAGGTTTGCTCGTTGTAGGGCTTAGTGAAATAAGCGGCCGCCCCCAGGCTCATGGCTAGCTGGCGATGCTTTTGGCTACTGCGGGAGGTGAGCATGGCGACAGGTAGGTCTTCATGCTCTGTTTCGGCTTTGAGCCGGGCCAAAAAGCCGTAGCCGTCGAGGCGAGGCATTTCTACATCGCAGATCACGGCTTCGACCGCTAGACCAGCAGTGAGCTTGTCGAGGGCGTCTTGACCATCTTTGGCTTGGGCCACTTGGTAGCCCGCTTTTTCGAGGGTGAGGGCGAGCAGGCGGCGCACGTTGATTGAGTCGTCGACTAGCAGCACGGTGGGCTTGCGGGCGGCGGTGCTGGTCTCGTAACCGGGGCCGCTGGTGAGGTAGGCCTGCATTGAGGTGTCGTCTAGGGTGGCGGCACCGGAAGCTTCGCAGCTGGCGATCCAGTAGAGTAGCTCGGCGGTGTTGATCAGCGGCACCACCTGGCCGTCACCCATGATGGTGCAGCTGTTGAAGCCCTTGGGCATGGGCAGATTGCCGACCACTCGGCGCAGGGCAACCTCTTGCTCGCCCCACGATCGCTCCACCTGAAGACCCACAAATTTCTGGTTGGCGCGCATCAGCATCACTGTGGGGGTGGAGATGGCGGGGGCGGTTTCGGGGCTTTCGATCACCACTGGGCAGTTGAAGTGCAGCCAGTCGGCCAGGCGCACCAGCTGCACCAGCTCGCCATTCCACTCAAAGCTCTCTCGACCGGCCGTGGCAAGAATGTACTCAGCGGGCAGGGCAAAGATTTCTTCAATCGCATCCACTGGAAAGGCCATGCGCATGCCCTTGCTCTCGGTAATCAGCACCCGCGTCACCGACAGGGTAAAGGGGATGGAGATGGTGAAGGTGGTGCCAGCGCCAATCTGGGTGTCGACCTGAATGTCGCCCCGAATTTCTTTAAGCTTGCTGCGCACAACATCCATGCCGATGCCCCGCCCGGAGAGGTCGGTGACGGTTTTAGCGGTGCTAAAGCCCGGCTCAAAAATTAGGGACAGCAGCTCCTGGGTGCTGGCGGCGGCCAGTAACCCGTCGTCGAGGCCCATTTGGCGAGCCCGATCGCGAATTTTTTCTACCGCGATGCCGCCGCCGTCGTCGCTGATGGTGATCACGGTGCGGCTGCTCTGCTGCTGAGCGCTAATGGCGATCGTACCGACGGCGGGTTTGCCCCACTGCTGGCGGGTTTCAGCGTCTTCGATGCCGTGGTCGAAGCAGTTGCGGATGATGTGCATCAGCGGCTCTTGTAGGGCTTCGAGCACGTTGCGATCGACTAGGGTGCGATCGCCCTTGAGCTTTAGCTCTACCGGCTTGTTGTATTGCAACGACATCTGCCTGAGGGAGCGAGGATAGCGATCGAAAACATCCGCCAGGGGCCGCATGCGCAGCTGGGTGAGGTTCTTTTGCAGCTGGCGGGAGGTTTTGCGCAGGGTGTGGGTGGTTTGCTCGGTGCCGTCGAGCGATAGCTCGATGTCCGCCCCTACCTCCTGGAGCTGAATAATCGTTTCGATGATTTCGCGAAAGGGCAGGTGCAGATCGCGGTAGTGGTCGAGTTCGAGCACATCGAACTGCGACTGTAGGGTGGTGTCGGCCGTTTGGGATACGAGCGCTAGGCCGTTCTGCAAGCCGGGAGCGGTGGGCAACCATGGCGCCGAGGTATCTTGAGTGGCGACGCGATCGTAGGCGGCGCGTAGGTCGCTGTTCACCTGATCGAGGGTGCGCATGCGGGTTTGTAGGGTGCCCACTAACCCCCGCAGGCGACTGACCTCCAGCTCAAGCCGGTGGCGCTCGATGGTGAGTTCGCCAAACAGGTCGCTGAGCTGATTGATCTGCTTAACGGGCACTCGCACGGTGCTGTCGCTGTCGCCGTCATCGGGGGTGGGGGCTGAGCTGCTGGGGGCTGCTGTGCCTGGAATGTTAGCCCCGTGGGCGGCAGCAGTGTCTGCGAATTCAAACTCGGCGCTGCCCCCGAACTCTGACCAAGAGGCCGCGACATCGTCAGTAATGTCGGCTTCCAGGTAGTCGGGCTGCAACGCCAAGTCATCCCCTAGGGGCCAGACGGGGGCAGTAATGTCGCCATCCTCCAGATGGGGAATGATGTCGCCAGGGATTTCGGCAATAGGAATGGTCTCGAAGGTCGCGCCTGCAACCGCCATTTGGGTTGGAATCTCGCCTAGATGGCCGGTTAGCACCAGGGCCTGGGCGCGTCGCCACACGGCCAGGGCCTCCTGCACAACTATCACCAGATCGTCCTCCGTGACCAGGGTGACCTGGGTTGCTACCGACTGGCAAAGGCTGACAAACGCCTCTAGCTGAAGCATTTCGCCCAGCCCGCCCAGCTCTTGGGCAAGAATTTCAACCTCTTCCCGCAGGCAGGGCAATTGCTCGCTCAGCACCCCCTCTAGCCGTTGGAGGCAGCCCTCGACCTCGCTTTGAAAGAGCAGCGGAATGACATCTTGGCCGTCTTCGGGGGACAGCATGGAGTAGGCGTCTTCCTCCACCGGGTCGCCTAGGCGATCGTGGAGCCGCTCGAATATGGGGGCAGCATGGTGCTCAAGCCATCGCTCCTCAACGGGGGATTGATGGCCCTGGCTGAGGCACTGGCGCTGGCCCACCATCACCTGACCTAGGCAGTCAACCGCCGCCAGCAGCAGTTGCTCTAGGTCGGCATCGATGTCGAGCTTGCCTCGCTGCACTTTGAGCACCTTGAGGCTGTCTTCGAGGTGGTGGGCTAGATCGCTGAGGAGTTGAAACCCCATCAGGGCAGCCCCCCCTTTGATCGAGTGGGCTGCCCGTAGAGCTTCGTTGATGGTACTGGCTTCGAAGGTTTGGGTTAGCCCCATCAGGTGGGTGCCCAGGGTCTCAAGGTATTCTTGGGCTTCGTCGAGAAACTGAAGCCGAATTTCAAGTTCCTTTGCGTCGGACATGGTTGGGGAAGGGGTAGGGGAGTACGGAGGTAGGCAAGTAGGGGGTGGGGGGTAGGGAGTGGATGGGTGGATGGGTAGGCAGAGATGAAATGTTGACGGTTGAGGGAGAAGCTATTTACCCCCATTACCCCCTACTCATCTACCCCTTACCCATCCACTCTCCACCCCCTACCCATCTACTCTTCGCCTGTCTTGAAGGTGCCGACGGTGGCTTGGAGCGATCGCGCCACGCCCACCGTTTCTCGCAGGGAGGTGGAGATCTCCAGGGAGGATTGGGAGGTGCGGGTCGATTCGGCGGCGATCGCCTGCATGAGCTGGGTGACGCTCTCCGAGATTTCCACCTGGGAGACGGTGGCGTCAGAAATAGAGCGCACTAAGGTGTCGATCTGCTGAGAAACGTCGAGAATGCGGCCCAGGCTCTGCTTGGCGTCTTCGACCAGGCGGGTACCGGCGACTACCTCGGTGGTGCTTTGGTCCATGGCGTCGACCACTTCGGCGGTCTCGCGCTGAATGGTTTCGACGATGCGCTCGATCTCTTTGGTGGCTTCGGCGGAGCGGGCGGCCAGTTCGCCGACTTCTTCAGCGACCACCGCAAAGCCCTGGCCCTCTTCCCCGGCGCGGGCAGCTTCGATACCGGCGTTGATGGCCAATAGGTTGGTCTGCATGGCGATCTGGTTAATCAGCGATACCGCTTTCGAGATCTGCTGCGACGATTCGCCCAGACGCTTCACCTTTTTGGTGGTTTCGCCAATAATGGCTCGCAGCGTGAGGATGTTTTGCACGGTTAAATCCATTGCCTGGCCGCCGGTTTCGGCGGTAGTGGAGGCGCTGTTAGCGACTACGGCGGCCTGCTGGGCGCTGCGGGCCACCTGCTGAATGGAGGCAGTCATGGCTTCGACTGAGGCCAGGGTTTGGGTGACATCGTCGGCTTGGCGCAGGGCGTCGGTGGCCAGGGTCTGAATGGCCCCTTCGTTTTCGCCCAAAGAGGCGTTGACCTGCTCGGTGGAACTTTTCACCTTGGTCACAATTTGCCGCAGGCTTTCCACAATGGAGTTAAAAAAGTCAGCGACGGTGCCGATCTCTCCGGCGGTGACGTCTGCGCGCACGGTGAGGTCACCGCGGGAGGCACCCTCGACCTCGCTGAGCAGCTCAATCAGCTGCATTTGCAGGGCTTCTTGCTTTTGGCGGCGTTCTTCAGATAGCTGCTCGGCCTGGGTGTAAAGGCGAGACTGTTCTAGGGCAAAGCCCAACTGAATCGCCACCTGGCGTAGAACATTGATATCTAGCGCATTCCACTCCCGAGGGCCAGAGCACTGGTGGGCAATGAGCAGTCCGATGAGCTTGTTATCAACATTGATCGGGCCAACGAGATTAGCTCTGACCTTAAAGGGTTCTAGCTGTTTTAAGTAGCAGTCCGTGAGCCCAGCTTGATAAATATCTGCTGTGGCCTGAATACGGCCCTGACGATATTTTTCGATGTAACCTTCAGCGAAACAGGGATCGTAAATCTCAGCTCCTAGAGCACTAGGCCATCCAGGTTCGACCGATTCTGTTGAAATCCTGCCCTGCCAGTTTTCATCAAATAAGTAGACGAGGGTTCGATCGGCTTTGAGCGCTTCGCGAGTACCCACCACAGCTGCCCGATAGATTCGATCCTCTTCGAGGCTTTCTCTCATCTTGAGGGCGATGGCACTAAGCTGCTGCTCTTTGACGGTGCTGATTTCTAGCTGTTCAACCAGGTTAGCCTGACTGAGGGTATAGCCCATTTGGGTGGCGATCTGCCGCATCAACTCGATCTCGGCTAGCTGCCACTGACGCGGACCAGAGCACTGGTGTACGCAGATTAGCCCCATGAGGTGATTGCCCGCGATGATGGGCGCCACCATATTGGCGTGTACTTGCAGCCGCTCTAAAATTTCGCAGTGGCAGTGGGTGAGCCCTTCTTGATCGCGGTCTTCAATGTAGGCCACCTTACCCGAGTAAAAGTGCTCAACGGCCTCTGGCGTCAGGGGGTCTTCAACAGTCTGTCCTATGGTGCTTTTCCAGCCCTGCTTAACCGATTCGGCGGTGATAATGCCGCTTTTTAAGTCAGGGTTAAAGCGGTAGACCACGGCACGCTCGGTGTTAAAGATGCGACGCAAGTTTTCAACGGAGGCGTTGAAAATATCCTCTACTTTGAGACTGCGCCGCATCTGGCGAGTGAGCTCTACCAGCTGTTGGGCCTGCTCAGTTTCCAGCCGTTCCTGCTGGGAGCGTTTCTGCCAGTCGGCCTCAGCGTGGGTAATGGTTTCAGCTAGGTGGTTAAAGGCCTGGGCCACCTGACCCACTTCGTCGGTGGCGTAGATCTCAGCGCGGGCTTGGCGATCGCCCATGCCAAACTTCCAGGTGGCCTGCTGAAGATCTTTCATCGGGCGCAAAATGGAGCGACCCAGCAGGGCGGCAATCCCTGCGTTAGCAGCCAGGGCAGCCAGGGCGATCAGCATTTGGATCCGTAGGCTCTTACCGATTAGCGCGTTTAGGCCCGCTTCGGAGGTGCCTCGCACCATCACCGCCACCGGCTCGCCGTTAAAGCCTTCGATGGCCCGGGCAGCTAGGGTATAGGTGGTGCCGTCGATGCGATCGCGGCGGGTCACCTCCTCTCCAGGGCGAGCGGCGGCCTGCTCAACCAGAGTCAAGGAGTCGAGGGGCACGTTGGCGGCGGCTTGGTCAATCTCGGGGTTATCGCCGGCGTAGAGGCCGGTGGCGACCTCAAAGCCCTCTTCGCCCCGCTGGTAAACGGCGCTGTAGCCATTGCTAAAGGGCGCGATCGACTCCTTAGGAATGGCATCTTTGCCGTTGACAATATCGCCGGAAACCAGCGCCCCCACCACCAGCCCCGAGGCCGGGTCGCTAACGGGGGTAACGGTATAGCGAATCAGCGCGTCTTGGTCGGTAAAGCCCGCTGGCAGGGGAGGGGCCTCGTTGCGCAGCTCTTCCCAACTGACAATGGCGCTAGTTTTAACCTGGCGCGGGTTTTGCAGCACCGTACCCACTAGGCCGTTGGGGTCAAACGATTGGCCTCGGCGATCGCGGTTGGCATTGGCAATAATTCTCAGATCGTTGCCCACCAGGGTGGCGTACTCAATGTTGCGGGCCTTGATCTCGTTCTCGAGAATTTGCTGCACCGAGACGATCGCGCTCGACGGCACGGCTTCGCCGCGGGCGTAGGCCGCCGCCGCATCGATAATGGCGCGGTTGTCAGACTGGCCCCGAAAGCCAAACCCCATCTGATTGATTTTGATGTTGTACTCAATGTCGGTGACCGCCAGCTCAGCCTTGGCCTGGTTGAGCAGCTGACTGCGCCCGCCAGAGATAATCAACAGCGACCCCACCCCCACCAGGCCCAGCACCGAAATCGCCTCAGAGGTAAATAGGCCCGCCATCTGCTTTTGGCGCACGCTCAGGTTGCTGAACCACTGCACCCAGCCAAACTGCGATCGCTGGGTAATTTGGACAGTATCTTTCACATTTGAGCCGTAGGCTGCCCCGCGATACATCAACCCTTGAGAGTTGCTGGCTGTGGGATCTACGCTGTTGGCCTTGCCGTTAGCCGGGTCAGGCTCTTTAGCCGCGTCGGTAGGCGGGTAGGGTCGAAAATCTGTGGTCATGGGTTCAACACCTTATGAATGAGCTGGGTTGGGTTGAGAAATAGGGCTGCCCGACAGGCGTGGGGCGTGACGTTAAAGATGCTTGGCAAACTGCTGATGATAGGGAGAGCAGGCCGCCCTAGTACCTAGGGCTCGGGCCAAGGAAACCGGGAGCAAAAAGGCTAAAGCGCCTGTAAAGCAGGGGCGCGCAGCAGGGCTTCGCCATCCAGCCCCAGCAGCACTTCTCCCTCTTGCAGCACACAGCCCCGGAGAAAGGGCACCAACCCCGGAGGCACATGGGTGGGAGCTGGCTGCATATGCTGGGGCGACAGACTAAGAATGCCGTCGACTTGGCTCACTCTCAGCCCTAGGGCCACTGTTCCTATCTGCATGAGCACGAGGTTGTACTGCTGTGAGTTGGGGTAGGCCGTGGGCAGGCCCAGCAGTAACGCTAAGTCAACTACCCACAGCACCCGGCTGCGGCGGTTAATCAGCCCCAAGAGGGCGGGGGGCATATTGGGCATGGGGGTAATGCGGGCGGCGGGGGTGGCGATCGCCTCCTGCACCTGGCGAGTGGGCAGCAGGGCTGCCTGGGTGCCTAGGGTAAACCGCAGATAGCTGTGGGTCAGCGGAGCTAACGATTGGGTCGCCAAGCCACCCTCGCCCGGCGGCTGGGGCCGAGCTAACGATAGGTTGCTCATCGGTTCACCTTGATCACGGTGAGCACAGCCTGCACCAGCTGCTCGCGGGTGTAGGGCTTGGTGAGGTAGATATCGGCCCCCTGGCGCATGCCCCACAGCCGGTCGATGTCCTGGTTTTTAGAGGTGCAGAGCACAATCGGTACGTGGGCGGTGGCGGGCTGTTTTTTGAGGCTGCGGCACAGCTCAAAGCCGCTCATGCCCGGCATTACCACGTCGCTGACGATCACATCGGGGGAATGCTGGGCGGCCTTCTCCAGAGCCTCCTGCGCCGTAACGGCGCAGATCACGGTACAGCCGCTGTCGCGGAGGTAGTGCACCATCAGCTCCATTTCGGATGGGGTATCTTCGACCACCAAAATGGTGCCTGCTAGAGTCGCTTGCATAATCGATTTACCTAAATAGTGGATAGATTGCTGCTATTGCTTTGTGCTGCTGCCTGGAAAAGCCAATCCAAGTCGCTTGAGCAGGCCCAGCCGTAGAAATATGTAACGGTTGTCAGAGGCTATATCAGCCAGGAAAAGCTGTCAGGGCGATCGCGAAAAGTTAAAAAATAAAGCTCAAAAACTTCGGGCTAATTCAAATACTTAAAAATGAATTTGAGCAAATCCGACTGATTAAATGGCTTGGTTAAATAGCCTGATGCTCGCACCAATTTTGCTTTAGCGCGATCGATAAACCCGGTATTGCTGGTCACCATGATGATGGGAGTATTTTTGAAATCTGGATGACGGCGCAGCAGCGAGCAAAGCTCATAGCCATCTAGGCTGGGCATAGTGACATCGAGCAAAATTAAATCGGGCTTAGTTCTAATCACCTGCATCAGCGCTTTGACGGGGTCGTCGATCATAATGACCGAGAAAATCTTGTCGTCTAAAAAGCTGTTGATCGCTTGGAGCACTGTGGGGCTATCGTCGATGCAGGCAATGGTGTACTGAGCTTTAGCGCCTGGTCTTGTGCCCCCCCTTTGGAAGCTAGGGCCACTGGTGGCTACTGCAGGAGCGGCCTCGGGCGCGGTGCCCTTACGCTGGTAGCCACCATTGAGTTGGCCAAGGCCATTGTGGCGCTGCTTGAGACGGGCATAGCATTCTTCTACCGTAGTGCGCAGGTTGAGCTGGCAGTATCGGGGGGCGTTGCCCAAGCTGTTGCCTTCGACTAATTCGTAGCTGCCCTGGCGCACGTCTAAAAAAGCTTCTAGCACTTCTTTAGACAGGGTTTCGACGAGGGTTGATGCTTGATTGGGATGCAGGTGCTGCTGCTCGACTAGCCAGCAAATGGCTTGATAGTCGGCAGTAGCTGTGGTGGCCTGTTGCTCAAATAGAAGTCGCACCTGCACGCGCACTGCGCTCACCAAAGACGGCACCTGGACGCTTAAGCGTCGCAAGTGGTTGTCTAGTCGTTCAAAGGCTCGTTCGACGGTAGAAACGTAGGTGAGCTGTCCTTGATCTAGGTGCAATAGCCAGGTGTTAGTGGGTGCAACGACCTGGAGACAGCCGGTGGCCTGGCGACTACTCACCTGGGCTAACAGGCTAAGGGGGTGCAATTGAGTAGGAGAAGACGGTGCCATGGGAGCGGGGTTCAAGAGCGATGGTTGCATAGCGGTTCACTACAGAGACAGGGGAATGCACAGTGGATGGTAGGTAAAATTGGCAGCTCAGTCGTGCGCTACCCGCAGGGGGACCGCAGCGCTACAGCACGCTAGATGACGCACGTTTGATGTAAGACAGCGACAGTAAGACCGCTAAAAAACTTTGGGGTGCGCTAACTCATCTGATGATTTACCCAGTAGCCATAGCTAGAGCGATCGCACAATCGCCTCGCTAGCAGAAATCAATCTTGGCCAGCGGCAAAAGATGATTCGGACAAGATGGCAGTGGGTGCAATACTGATTGAAACCTTAGGGCTTGACCCTGGTTAAACCATTCTCAAAAAGCGGTGAGCTTAACAGCAAATTGTGAAGCGGTAGATGCGGTAGTGAGAATGGATAGGAGTGAGTGCATCTCATCTGATCCAGGGAATAGACAGGGAGCTAAATGGGCAGCACTCAAACTTTTGGTCGAGACGAATAGATGCTATTTGAAAAGTGATCGATTGTCAGGAATGAAGCGCTAAACCGTTACTTGCATGATCTAATAATAACAGATTGTATAATTAAGATTATGAAAAATAAGTGAGCGCTAGAAGGTAAAAGTAACTGACTATAAAGTGGCAGTGAAGGTTTGAGTGATTCATTTTCGTGAGTTGGGCGGGTTTCTAAAAAATAATTTTGAATCACTTAAGTTCTGCACGCGATCGACCTTCCGCTTTAAAGATCGGTATTCAAAAATGTTCAAGGCGAACTTATTTGGCAAGAGTATTAAACAGTTACTAACTGGCCAAAGAACGATCTAATCATGCCAATCGACCCTGATTAGCCTGAGGTGTCAAGCTCCTATGAACAGGAATGCGTCCATGGCCCGATTGATGCAACCTCATGCACCGCAACCCAGGGTCTTGAATGAAGGGCTAGACCAGCGATCGCAGCAATGTCTGAATCTTGCGCCGCTGTTGGGTGGCCAGTGTCGTGGGAAAGGTTAATTCCAGCACCAGCCTCGCCTCTACACCGTTGAGGGTAGGCAGTTCGATTGCCTGGGCCACCTGAGCGACTATGCTCTGGGCCTGAGGCAGCTCACTACTGGGCAAAAACAGCAGCCCCACGGTAGGGAAGGTTTCAAGCAGGGTAGCGCGATCGAGTTCAGTCACGTTCTGCACCTCAAGGCGCAGGTCGCGGCTGCCGATTTCGACCACGCGGGCCGGGTAGCTGTCGCCGTGCCAGCCCTCCCAGGCTAGCTCGGCTGGGGCCTGCACTTGCTTGCGCATTTTTTGGCTGGTTGCCGGTTGCAGGTCGGTGAACACCCGCCAGAGCGTGGTAGCAATAAATTGCAGCGATCGCAGCGGCTTATCCACCTCCTGACGGGTCTGGGAATACCATTCCTTCACATCCGAAAACAGCACCAGGGTGAGATCGTCGGCTTGGCTGGGGCTGACATTGATAAAATCTACTGCCAATTCGGTTTCTAGGCGACTAGTGGCTGTAGCTCGCATAATTTGAGCCTCAAGCAGGACGCGACCGTCGTAGTCGCCCACCAGCTCTACCCAAACCTGGTCGGCCACGTTGGGCCATTCTTCGAGCTGCACCTGGGCACCGCTCTCGCTCACATCAATGGTTTTGCCTGTCCAGCTCTGGCCATCGCTGTGGATGATGGCGGTCAGCTGCCGGGGCAGACGGTGGGCGCGGCGCATCTGGGGTTGCTCCAGCGCCACTAAACAGGCGGCCAGCACCAGCACCAGGTTAAAGCCGCACCACAGGGCGTTGATCAGCACCGCCTGGGTGTCTTCGGGGCTGAGCAGCAGCCAAAAGGGCACCGCCAATAGGGATGCCGCTGTCAGCAATCCCAAGACCAGCAGATATCTCACGCTGTTGGCGTCGAAGGTGCGCTGGTTGACCACCAGTCCCTTAGCCGTCACGTTAAAGCTGCCCAGCTTGGGGTTAAATAGGGCCAGCAGCGTCACAATGCCCGCCTGAAAAGACATGGCAAACTCGTAGATTTCGTTCCAGAATGAAAACCGCACCCGCTTGTATGGGATGTGGTTGGTCTGCATCGACAACACAATGTGGGGCAGTGCGTAGAACAGGGTTTCAATGCCCAGCCCCTTCACCGAGTTGATGCTAAACAGCAAAAACAGCGTCGGAGCCAGGGCATACATCAGCCGGGGAAAGCCAAAGAAAAAGTGGGACGTGGCGCTGAAGTAGCAGACCCGCTGGGCCAGCGACAGCTGTAGCTTGCGGTTAAACAGCGGATTTTCCAACCGCAAAATCTGGGCCATGCCCCGTGCCCACCGCACCTGCTGCCCTACGTAGGCCGAGAATTTTTCGGGCGCTAGCCCTGCCACCATAATTTTGTCGTAGTAGATGGTGCGGTAGCCGAGGGAGTGCAGCCGCAGGGCAGTGTGGCAGTCTTCGGTAACGGTCTCAGTAGCAATGCCGCCCACCTCTAGCAGGTGGTTGCGCCGCACGACCGCCGCCGAGCCGCAAAAAAAAGCGGCGTTCCAGGCGTCATTGCCCTTTTGCAGCACCTTGTAGAACAGCTCGTTGCCCACGGGCACCTGGCCCTGGGTGAGCAGGTTGCGCTCAAAAGGGTCGGGGTTGTAGAACCAGTGGGGCGTCTGCACCAGGGCCACGGTTTTGTCGAGAAAAAAGCCCACGGTTGCCTGCAAAAAGCCCCGCACCGGAATGTGGTCGCAGTCCAAAATCAGCACCAGATCGCCCGTGGTGCGCTCTAGAGCCGTGTTGATGTTGCCTGCCTTGGCGTGGTCGTTGTTGTCGCGAACGAGCAGCTTAGCCCCTAGTTCATCGCAGACCGCCTGTAGCTCAGCCCGCCGCTCGGGGTATTTGCGGCCGTCATCCAGCACGTAAACCTGCTTTTTCTCGGGGGGGTAGTCGATCGCCACCGCCGCCACCACGGTTTTACGCACGATCGCCACATCTTCGTCGTAGGTAGGAATGTAGACATCCACCGTGGGCCACTGAGTCTGGGGCACAGGGGTGAGGTCGACGGCGGTGCGATCGCGCAAACGCAGCGTCTGAAAATACGACAAAAACAGCGTCCCCAGGGCATATAGCTCGGCCCCGTAAAGCAGCAGGGAGAAGATCGCATCCAGCGGCGTGTCGAAATTGAGGGTGTTGCGGGTGCGGTAGTAGAGATAGCGCAGGGTGGTGAGGCTGCTGAGGGTGATCATAAACAGGTGCAGCCGCTCGCGATCGCCGTTGCTGTGGGCGTGGCCATCCTCCAAATGCAGAATGCTGTAACCCAGGGCAATCAACAGCCCCGCCACAATCGCCTGCTGCCAAATAGCCGGGTGAGCCACCAGCAATGGCTTGGTCAACAAACCTAGGCAGGCTAACAGCAGCAGCATCTGCCAGCGGCTCAGGTGCCGGGTCAGACTGTAGGCGCGATCGGGCAGGGTTTTGGTGAGCCAGTGGTGGAGGGGAGGGGAGGGGGGGTGGAGCATTTGGGGTAAGGGGGTGGATGGGTAGGGGGTAGATGGGTGGATGGGTCGGTGGTAGTCAGGTGTTGAGTTAGCGGAATTGTTGGGAGGAATCTCTGGGGGATTTTCAGAGGGCCATTTCCAGGAAAAAGTTGTGAATTTTGCCCGGCCATCCACTCATCCACTCGCCCACCCATCCACTCACCTCACTCCCCGCTGCGCCGCATATACGCTTGCATTGCTCCGTAAAGCAGCAGCGTCAGGGCTACCGTGGCGGGCATGATGAACATCCAGTTGTGGCGGGTGACTTGCCAGAACCAGGGGTAGGGGGTAGTGGTGGCCAGCTGCACCTGGGGCGACTGGCGCAGGGTGGCTAAGCGATAGTCAGCGCTGGTGTAGGGGTCGGGGTTGGGCACCTGGGCGCTGACTAGCACGGTATCGCCCTCAATTTGGTAGAAGAGGGGGTCGTGGCGCAGCAGGTCGGCGACCTGAGCCAGGCCGGTATCGTCGCGGCCGCTAAGGGCCAGCACCACCCGTTGGGGGTTCCAGGGCGAGATGACGGATTTCATCAGCCCTTCGCCGTCGGGCAGGGGCTGCACCTGGGTGTCGCCCCATTGACGAGTACCGCTGCCGCGTAGGGCAAAGCCGTCTTCGCTGAGCAATTCGGGCAGGGGGAAGCGGGGTTGGGCACCGATCGCCACCAGATGCCGGTCATTGCGCACCTCCTCGGGCAGGTCGGCCTGACGATAGACCGCCAGCTGCACTGAGTCAGCTTGACTGAGGCGGCCCAGGCGTTCGGCTAGCTCCAGCAGCACGGTGACATCTTTGTTGTTGGGGGCGTCCGGTAGGACGACCGCCGTGGTGGAAAGATCCTGCGGGGCAGTGAAGGGATAGCCGGTTTTGAATAGATTTAAATCGGGCAGGCTGGTGATGGCGCTGCGCTTGAGGCTAAAGCTGGTATCGCTGTGGATGGTGCCCCAGAGCTGCTGGTCGGTAACCCGGCTGCACGATCGCCGCTCACGAGGATCTAATCGAAAGTTGACTTGGAGCTTGGAGGTGGTGGTGATGCGATCGCCCGGCAAATCCACTTCCAGCGTGCGATGGTTCGCGCCTTTTACCTCGGTCAGCCGTTCCCCAATAATCGATACCCCGTCTAGCTCCACATCCACCATTGAGGTAAGGGGGTTGATCTGGGGGCCATAGCTGTAGGAAAGGCGCATTTTGCTGCCTCGCAGCAGGCGATCGTCGGGCAGCGCCTTAAAGCCGATTTCCATTGCTGGGGCGTGGGAGCCACGCACGGTCGTTTCGTCCAAAGGCTGCCGGGTGGGGGAGGTCAAATCCGTCAGCAAAAAGTCATTCTCTTCGGGTAGATAGCCGGGCCACTGGCGATCGGGGGGAGTAGGCACATCCCCAGCTTGGTTAACCACCACCCCGTGGCCTGTAGCAATCTGCTGCTGTTGGGGTTGCACCAGGTATTGCACGGCCTTGGCCACCCCCGCCTCACCGTTGCCGGTGACGACTAGCACCGGGGAGAAATTGTCCGCTGCTGTAGACCACATCAGCAGGCCAGAGTCGTCAGGTAGGGCTTTACCCGCGTCATCGACAAATTTGCCGTTTTTAAGGACAAAGGGCAGAGTTAAGTCGGCCAAGCCGGGCTGCTGGGCTGGAGTGCCCAAGACCACAAGCCGTTCTTCGGCAGCTAAATCCTCCAGCTTATTCACCAAGCGGGTGTCGAGGGGGCGATAGTGGGCGGTGCGGCCCAGATAGGTTTGCAGCCGCGTTGTGGCCGTTAGCCAAGGGCTGTTGGTAGCGGTAGGTTGCAGGTAGGCGATCCGGTTGGTTTCCAGGCTCAGCGTGTCAAACAGCGGGTAGGGAAACTGGCTAAAGTCTGGAGTTACCACCTGGGGCTGGTAGTTAAACACCAACTTGGAGTCGGGCAGCACCTCGGTCCACAGCGAGGGGTCGAAGGGGTCTTGGGTGCAGGTGGGGGAATTATTTTGCAGCGCCGCGAGAATCAGCTCGTTGTCGTCTTGCAGCAGATCGGCGGGCACTTCCATCACCGCATCGCCAATTTTGCCCATGGGCTGGTTGAGGGGCAGGCTGCCAATGCTAGTGCCATTGATCAGCACCGTGAGGTTGGAGCGGGTGGCGTAGAGAGCAGCGGAATGGCGGTAGCGCAGCAGCACCTTGACCGATTTGGCCTGCCAGTTGCGGGGGCGGGTAAAGTGCAGCCGCTGCTCGGCATAAATACCGCTAAAGCGCAGGCGGTTGCCCACCACCGGACTGCGGTTAAATTCCAACACGTACTGGCCAGGTTTAGCGGGGGCAATTACCGGGGCCGCAGGCAGCTTGGGCAGGGCGATTTCGGCCAGGACGGGAGTCTCTGGGGTGGGAGCAGTATCCTGGGCCAGCAGCGGTTGCCCGGTAATTAGCAGCAGGGTGGTGAGGTAGAGGGCCAGGCGGCGGCGGGCCAAAGGGGAGAGGGCGCGGAGAGAGGGGAGGAAAGGCATGGGAGGGGGTAGGTGGGTGGGTAGGCGGCGGGAAAGTGAGGAAGCGGTGATAGTTGACGTTTTTTTGCGGTTGATTAGGGGCTGCAGGTGCCGCCAGTGGTTTTGAGGCGATCGGGAGAATTTTCCAGGGGCAGCAGGCCAAACCAGGCGAGGTTTTGGGTGTAGTAGGCGGTATCGCTATCCCAAAAGCCGTCTTTGTAAGTTGGCTGCAGCTTTTGACGCAGAATTTCGGCGGCGATCGCGGGGTCTACCCGGGTCAGGGCCAGGTAAACCAGGGCATAGTGGGCGGTCGATTCGTAGCTGGTTTCAGCACTGCCATCAAGGGTGAGGCGGGCGGGCAGACGGCCATTTTGCTGCCAACGACGAATCAATTCGGGAGTACGGGCCTCTAGGTAGGCCTGGGCGCGGGGTTCGTTAGACCAGGCGGCATCTTGAGCAATGCGCCACCAAACCCGGAATGCATCGAAGCTGTAGCGGCTTTGCAGCGGGTAGTCGAGGGGGAGCTGGCGGTAGGTGCCGCTGGCTGGGTTGTAGGCAATCCAGTCGGGGGGCAGGCCAGTGGCAGAAAACTCCGACAGGTCATCGAGCATGGTGTAGCCGCTGTCGATTAGGCTGGCCCAGTCGTGATCGCGATCGACCTCAGCAAACAGACGAAAGCTGGCGGGGGCGAAATACGACGGGTTGAGAATGACCTGGTCGGGCTCTAGGCTAAAGGCATCGGCAGGGCCGGGAATGAGTTGGCGGGTGCCGTCAGGTAGCTCCACCGTGCCGTGCTCCCAGATGTCGGCCAGCAGGGCGCGGGCGTCGTCGAGGTATTGGGGGCACGACCAGCGGCGAGCGGCTAAGATCAGCGCGGTGGCGGCATCGATGTCGGCGTCGGTGGCAAAGTTGGCATCTAATGTGCCCCAGGAGCTGTCTGGGCGCTGGCCCCATTTCCAGGCCCAGAGCAAGTCGGTTGGCTCGCCCGCTTCATCCAGGCGAGCGAGGTTGCTTTTTGCCCAGGTGTAGGTGCGATCGAAGGTGGCGGGGTCGTTGACGGCAACGGCCCGCAGCATGGCATAGGCCTGGCCTTCTGAAACGGTGCGATCGCTGTCTTCCCGGTCAATGACACGGCCATCGTCCTGAATAAACCGGCTGCGGTAGGCTTGCCAGCTTTCAATCAGCAGGTCGTTTTGGGGGCTGGGGACGGGCAGATTTAGGGCTACTTCCCCAGTGTTGAGGCAAGCGCAGGCGGCGGTTTGAATGGTGCAGCTGGGTGCGGCGGCTACTAGCACCAGAGCCAGGGGCAGGATCGTCAGCAGCATACGGGTTTGCGTACGCCGCAGGTTAAAAAGTCGCATCATGGTAGGTCACCGGGAGGGTGGGTGGATGAATGGATGGGTGAGTGGGTTTTAGTAGCGCTCCCAGCTGGGTTGAAAGCCTCGGCGGCGCAGCAGGTCAAATTCCACATCCTGGGCGCGCTGTTCGAGGTTGATGGGGGCGGCTTCGGGGGGGAGTTGTCGCAGTTGATCTAGGGCCGTTAGCTTTTGGTCGTCGGCGATGTTGAGTTCTGCGATCGCATACCGAGCCTCCCAATAGTCAGGATCCAGCGCTAGCACTTGGTTATAGAGGGCGCGGGCGGTGGACAGATTGCCCTGCTGAAACTGCACCCCAGCTAGGGCCGCTAGGGCACCAAGATTCTCGGGTTCTCGCTCGAGCACCTGCTGGTAGGCGGTGGTGGCTAGGGGCAGGTTCCCCTGGCTCTGGGCTAGCTCGCCCTGGAAGAAGTACACCGTTAGGTCGTCGGGGTTAGCGGCAATTAGCGCGTCCATTTCGACCTGGGCCTGGGTGGGATTGGTTTGGGCCAACAGTTCAATAGTTCGCCACCGCAGCCAGAGATCGTCTGGTTGCTGGGTGAGTAAGGTCTGGTAGAGGTCGGCGCGGCGGCGATCGGCGGGCAGTGCGCCGGCCAGCTCAAACAGCTCTGGCGGTGGATTCTCTAAGTTTTGGGAGGCCAGCCAGCTATCAAGGGTTTCAGCGGCGACGGTAGAGGTGATTTGCCCAGTGCGGTAGGCCAGGAGGGCGTAGCCCAGGGGATAGTTGGGGTTGTCGGGGTAAGCGGCGATCGCCTCTAAATACACCGGCAGCGCTGCCTCGGGCTGCCCTTGCAGAGTGCGCACGAAGGCCAGCCCCCGCAGGGCATCGGCAGTGGTCTGCGCATTGGCCTGGGCGGCAATGACAGCCTCGTAGCGGCGGGCGCTAGCCTCCAGATCCCCCAGCTGCCGCTCCAGGTCGGCAACCAGCAGTTCTGTTCCCCAGTCGCCCTGCCCCGTATCGGTGGCGCTGTAAGTGGTGAGAGCATCGCGGGCGGCTTGCAAGTTGCCCTGGCTCAGGTAAATCTGGGCAATGCGATAGGTTAGCAGCGGCGCATCCACCGCTGTTGCGACGGCTTCGTAAACAGGCAGCAGGGCCGGATCGGGGTTATCCAAACGCACCAGGGCGGTGGTGATGGCCCGCTGCTCCGGCGCTGAGCTGGGCATGGGAGAGAGCAGCGGCAAAATTTGCTCGGCTACAGCGTCGGCACTTTCGTTCCCCAGACTGTAGGCTAGCAGGCGCGCTTTCACCATCAAGCTGGCGGTGTCAGGGTTTTCCACAGCCAGTTGCTCAAACATGGTTAGGGCCAAGGGCTCGGTGTCGGGCCATTCGCTCAGCACGTCGGCCACCTCAACCCGCAGACCGTAGCTGGGAGCTACAGTCGCCTCCAACGCCTGCTGATACAGCGCAGTAGATTGTTCAAACAGGGTGGGGTCGAGCTGGCGGCGACCGATCGCACTGTAGGCGCGGGCTAGCGCCAGCCGAGCGTCGGCCTTGCCCACCAGAGGGTTCAACAGCTCCAGCGCCTTGGCGGTCTGGCCGCTGGCGTCGTAAGCGTTGGCCAAACCCGTGCGAATGCCGAGGGAAAGGTTGTCGGTGCGGTCAGAATTCCTGAGTTCAGGTTCGAGCAGGGCGATCGCCCCCGCCGCATTACCCGTCTCTTGCAGGGTCAGCGCGTAGGCCGTCAATGCCTCTACGGGCAATTCCCCTGTTTGTCGGTAGCGTTCGAACAGTGCCAAAGCACCGCTATAGTCGCCGCTAAAAGCGTGGATTTGCGCTGCCCCCAACAGCGTTTGAGAAGATGGATTTCGGCTTAGGAGCAGATCGTAATCGGCTAGGGATTCCGAAAAGCGCCCTTGGTAACCGTAGAGTAACGCTCGCTGACTGAGAGCCTCAAGATTGCCAGGATCCTGAGCTAGTAGCCTAGTTAGGGCATTAATTCCCCCAATTTGCCACTCGGGTCGATAGCCGCCCAGCTTGCCTAGCGATTCTAAGGCTGTGGAATGGTCAGGACTGACTTGCAGCACTGCCTGATGGGCGGCCCAAGCCTCGGCGTCGCGGCCTGCCCGCTCATAGGCGATCGCTAACCCCAGTCGCGCCTCCGCAGAGTTTGGCTGCTGGCGTAGGGCAGCCTGAAAGGCGGCGATCGCATCATTCACCCAGCCGCGATCGAGCAGAGTATAGCCTTCGCTCACCTGGGGCGATCGCTGGGCTAGGGCAGCGGGGCTGACCACAATCTCTAGACCAAGAACGAGGGCTCCTATTAACAGAGAATTTTGCGTTAGCAAACGTCCTCTAGAGACTCCCTTAGTTTCTTTAGGTAGGGAATTCTCCTGCAAGCCCCCCCGAGAAAAGGGGGACTTTTTGACGTTGTCCAGTTGCTTATGGGGAATCATCTTCATTCTGCTGCCCTCCGCAGGGGGTTCCACATCAGGTCGTAGCGCACCCGGAATCCAAGGTAGGTTTCGCTAAAGGCGTTGCGCTGTTGCACACTCACCCCAGCGCGCAGGTTGTCGACAACTTGGGCGTCGTAGAACAGCTCCCACACGTCGGGGGTGGGGCCGCCGCTGGCCTGGCGCAGATCGCTGTTGGAGAGCTGGCGACCGTAGCCCAGCCCCAGGCGATCGCCCGGCATAAACACGTCTAGCCCGTTAACGCCCAGGCTGTAGGTCTGACCGCTGGCCCCCAGGGTTTGGTTGGTATACCAGCCGTAGCGGCCAAAAAAGCCCAGCTTGAGACCGGGAATAAAGGCCTCGGCATTGAGGCCAAAGCCAGTCTCGCGATCGCCCGGCCGCGCTCCAAACTCACCGTTGCCTCGGTCAAATGAGCCGATTTCGCCAAAGCCGTCGCTCTGGCCGGCATCGGTCGAGGTCACGTAGGTGCCCCGCACAATGGCATTGCCAAACCGCACCCCTACTTCCCCGGCAAACGAGTCAAGGGCAAAGCTGCCCAGGTCGCGGCTCGACGAAAAGGTAGTAGCAGTCAGCGATACCGCATCCACTGGAGTCCAGTTCACCAAGGCACCGGGGCGCGAGGCTACGTTTACCGTGCTCAAAGCCGGATTGGTTTGAAACACCGGGTTAAAGAAATGGGTCAGTGAGTCTTTGGCAAAGCTGTTGCGATCGAGGTACGAGGTCAAATCCATCAGCCCCGCCGTGAACCGCAGTTCGGGCAGGTTGGCGGGCGAGGCCGTCAAGTACAGCTCACTCAGGCTGAGGCCGGTTTGGTCAGTGTTAGAAAAGGCCTGCCCAGTGCTGAGGTCTACCGTAGCCCCGGCAAATACCGAGGGGCTGAGCACATAAACTCCCCCCACCCGCAGGCGGGCCGAACCTTCACTCCCTTGCTGTAAATAGGCTGCCTGGGCAGATATTTCAGAGCGCTCCGCTGGTTCGACAGTTTGGGCGACATTTTGCTCTGGCTGAGGTGGGGTATCAGCAGAAAGGGTTGTCGCTGGCGAAGCTGGCTCTGGTGCGATCTGTGCTGCGATCGGCAACTGACTCAGGGAACTTTCTTCAAGAAGCGCCGCCTCCGGTAACTCTTCTTCCAACGATCCGTCAGCCTCACTAACCTCTGTTTGAGGCATTGCTTGGGCCAGTACCTCAGCCGGGCTATTCTTTACCGTCTCTGGCTTGGACAGCGGCAAAAACCTGTCGCTGCTCGGCAACCAAAGCTCGCTGCTAGAAGTAGGGTCTACAGCAAAGTCAGATCCACTATTTGTAGGCGATGCATCGGCAGTTGCACCGCCTACAAATGCACTGTCTTTAGATGAATCGCTGGCAGGGAAACTGTCTGCCGCTAAATCGTTTTCAGGTAACTCGCTCCCCAAGGCAGTGGGGGACAGCCCCAAGAGCGCAGTTGCCAGCACAATACCAGTTGTCGCGCCAGGTTTCAGCACATATCGCAGCGCTAACCAAGCACTTATAGAACGCTCCATAAGATACTCAAAATAATTGGATGAAAATAAGCGCGAAAGATATATCTGGCCTGCTAAGCAGCCAAATTAAAGAGATAGCTCGAATTCGCCAATCAATTGCCAATGCCCGTTAAGGCGATTCAGCCGACATCCTCGTGCTTTGGTTCACAAGAACCAGAGCAATCTAAATCTCAGCGATCGTTGACATTTGATGAAAAATTTACGTCTTAGTCTGCAAGTATTCGATGTATTGATCGCACCAATAGCGAAGATAACCCGCTAAAAACGCGAATAAATTGATGTAATCATGGCTAGGATCAACAAGCTGAGAATCAAACTCAGGCATCTAGTGACGGAATAACGATGTCAGGACGATTTCAGCTCAGGTACAGTCAAGCTCGGTATTAGCGCTAACTCCACCTACAGATAGATTGTCCACCGTCAGGATGAAATACCGAAAAAGTTTTTAGCCTCTGTCCTTCTGTGTGGAGTTGCAAAAGACGTTCTCTAGGTATTGATGGTTAGAGGTGCGCTGTGATTGCATGGCTCTAGATAGATTGTTCCTCACCGTCAGCCAATGCTTATCCCACGGCTAAAAAGAATTGGGTTGCTGGTGCTTGCCCTGGTAGCCTGTGCGGCTTGTCAAACTACTCTGCCGTTCGGTTCATCTCCTGTATCAGAAGCCACAACGCTCACCCTTGAGGCTACAGCCCAGGGCAATGGCGAGTTTGCCCTCGTTGGCACTACGAACCTACCTAACGATACTCAGTTGACAGCAATCGCCCTGCGCCACTTGCTACATGAAAGCACCACCTCTAGCGATCGACCCCTCTATTCGGTGCTCGACTACCAGCCCGTCACCGTTGCTAATGGTCAGTGGTCGGCTCAGCTCAACCTCTGGCAGGTTGCCTCTGATGGCCGCTACCAAGAACCCTGGCAAGCGGAGGCCGCTGCCCTTGGCCTAGCGGCTCAACCTAGCAAAACCGTGCAATTTGCCATTGTGCTGGCCCCTCACCATTTGGGTGCCGCTCTCAACGGCAAACTAGCTCAAAATGGACAGCAGCGACTGGCAAATGTGCTGCGAGTAACCTCCGGTGGAGAACCGTTTTTGTGGGCCGACCAGGCGCTGGCGGTAGCGCTGCCCAGTGGGCAAACTACTCCCCCGGCAGACTTGCTAGCCCGCACCAATGGAGGCTGGGGCGATCGCTACCTGCTGGTGCCAGAACCACCGCTGCCCTACACCCTCACCCCCGCAGACGAACGCCAAACTAGCGCCCCCCTAGGCCCAGATGAACTGCTGCGCTAGGGTTAGCCTCAGGGTTGAGACATTGCTTGCGGCACGACAGCGCACTCTGAATTACGTATGGTGCCGTCAGGCATGACAGTTTGGCAGAACTTAGCACCAGTTAGGTTGGCCTTGGTCAGGTTGGCCCCGGTCAAATTGGTGTAGCGTAGGTTGGCCCAGTAGAGGTTGGCGTGGGTTAAGTCGGCTTTAGTGAGGTTAGCGCCTTCTAAATTGGCATGGCTAAGGTCAGCGTGGTCGAGGCAACAGTCGCGCAGGTCGGCATTAATCAAAGTGGCGCGGTGGCAGTGAACCTTGCGCAGGTCGGCTTCGCGCAGGACGGCATTGGCCAAAGAGGCCCCACGCAAATCGGCTTGGGCCAGGGTAATTTGATAGCCATCAATGTGGGTAAGGTCAGCCTGAGCTAGGTTGGCCCGCGTGAGGTTAGTGCGGCGTAGGTCAGCATTGGCCAGGTGGGCTGCTGCCATGTTTAACCCCTGCAAATTTAGTCCGTGCAGGTCGCGGGCACCGGCCTGGTAGTAGCGATTGACCAGTTCTCTAAGGGTAGCTGGGGTCATTGCTGTAATGCCCTCTAAATAACGTTAAAAAAATGCAAAAAACAATGGGGGTGGTCGTTAGACCTACCCCCATTGTCGCGCTGCGATCGCACTAGCGCACCAAGCATTACAAGAATGCTACATTCTCAGGCAAGCCTAGACGGCCCCAACACCTTTGCCGCGCTCATCGGACTCAGTGGTTACCTTGCCTTGTTCTTCGTTTTGATTAATTTCACGCAGTTCAGCTACACGCTCGGCTTTTTCGGCCTCTGCTTCTTCGCGCAGGTCGCCGGGCTCATTGATGTACATTTCAGGCTCGATGGGGTAGTTATTGGCGAGACCTTCTTTGTCTACAGTTTGCCCACCGCTGGGGTCAATAGAACTGTGAGTCTCATCGCGGGTTTGCTTAAAGTTACCGCCCTCACGCTCTTTGCGGGCAGCGGTTTCCGCTGGAATAATATGCGGATCGTAATTGTCGCTTTCGGCTCTAGGGGTAGACATTAAAACCTCCGGTGAGAATATAATTAAGCGATTTAGGTGGGGTAAATTTCTCAGTTACTTACCATCGCTGATGCAACTTTAGAGCGATACCTCCCCCACTTGTATCTACCAGGAGGCTGAGGCTGCCACTATGACCTTTGAAGGAGAGGTCCAACCTTATTTTTTGATGGCGAAGGTAAATAATTCTGCTGTCGCTCTGCAAAAAATAGCGAGGCTTGGATTTTCCAAAAATAAGGACGGCTGATGGTACTAGAAGTTGCTATTTTAACGATTAAAGCGGGTGCTCAATTTGAGTTTGAGAATGCTTTCCAAAGAGCTTCTACTATCCTTGTCGACATGCCGGGCTATATTTCCTGCGAATTGCAGCGCTGTATTGAAACCAGAAACCAGTATGTGCTGCTGGTGCGTTGGCAAACTCTAGAAGACCACACCTTAGGGTTTCGGCAATCACCAGAGTATCAAACCTGGCGTGCTCTGCTGCACCATTTCTACGAGCCTTTCCCTACGGTTGAACACTATGAAACCGTATTGAGCCATGAAAATCTTCCCTGATCTTGAGACCCCAAGGCTGTGGCTGCGCCAGTCGACTGAAGCCGATGCTGAAGCTATTTTTTCGCTCTTTTCAGACTCCAGGGTTACTCAGTTCCACAACCTCGATACCTTCACTCAGCTTGATGAAGCTAGGGCGGTTGTTGAACGGCGCAAAGTAGGACTTGAAACCGATCGCGGTATCCGCTGGGCGATCGCCCTCAAGCCTAGCAATTCTCTCATTGGCTCCTGCGGATTTACTTGGGATAAAGCATCAAATCTAGCCGAAGTGGGCTATGAATTGGCTAGCCAGTACTGGCGAAAAGGCATCATGACTGAAGCGTTGAGCGCCATCCTAACCTATGGCTTTGAGGTAGAGGGTTTAGATAATATTGTTGCGGAGGTGATGCTAGAAAATATTGCCTCTCAACAGCTATTAAAAAAGCTGGGATTTCAAAGCCAAGGCATGCTCAAAAACCGTGGTTTTTGGAAAGGAAGACATCACGATCTAGAACAATTTTTGTTGCCCAGACCGCAGACCTAGACGGTAGCCTTCTTCAGCTAAAGCCATCCTAAAAGTGCTCCACATTGGGCAGGGTCACGGCCGCTATGCTGTGGGCCGCTTCGCCGCAGGTGCGTGGGGAGGGCAACAGCTTGGTGGGGTTGGCCAACATCTCGGGGTCGAGAGCCTGGCGTACCCAGCCCATTGTCTCCAAGTCCGTGGGCGAAAACATGTCGGGCATGTAGCAGCGCTTGTCGGCCCCAATGCCGTGTTCGCCTGAGATACTGCCACCCACGCGCACACACAGCTTGAGAATGTCGCCACCCAGGTCTTCTACCTGCTCCAGCTGGCCAGGGATGCCGTTGTCGTAGAGAATCAGCGGGTGTAGGTTGCCGTCCCCCGCATGAAATACGTTGGCTACTCGGTAGCCGTGCTTGTTGCCCAAAACCTCAATTTCTTTTAGCACGTAGGGCAGTTGGGTGCGCGGAATGACGCCGTCCTGCACGTAGTAGTCGGGGCTGAGCTTGCCCATGGCGGCAAAGGCGGCTTTACGGCCCTTCCACAGTCGCAGGCGCTCCTCAGCATCGGTGGCGATGGTGATAGTACGAGCCCCGTTCTGGCGGCAGAGGTCAGCAATGCGATCGCCCGTAGCCGTCACCTCCGCCGGCAATCCATCGATCTCAATCAGCAAGATCGCCGCCGCATCGCGGGGGTAGCAGTTGGTGGCTACCACGTCTTCCACCGCGTTGAGGCTAAAGTTGTCCATCATCTCCATCCCAGCGGGGATAATACCCGCGCTGGTAATTGCCGAAACGGCTGCCCCCGCTGCCTCGACTGAGGTGAAGTCGGCCAGCAATACCTGGATTGACTGGGGCGCTTTGAGAATGCGCAGGGTAATTTCGGTGGCAATGCCCAGGGTGCCTTCAGAGCCAACGAATAGCCCGCACAGATCGTAGCCAGGGGTTTCGGCTACCTCGCCGCCGAGGGTGACAATGTCGCCCGTGGGCAGCACGACCTTGAGACCCAGTACGTGGTTGGTGGTCACCCCGTATTTAAGACAGTGCACCCCGCCCGAGTTTTCGGCCACGTTGCCCCCCACCGAGCACACCGACTGGCTAGAGGGGTCAGGGGCGTAATAAAAGCCCGCTCCGCTCACCGCTTGAGTGACCCAGTTGTTGATCACCCCCGGCTGCACTACTACGCGCTGGTTGTCCAAATCTACCGAGAGGATTTGGTTCATGGTGGCGGTAACGATAAGCACCGAGTCTTCGATGGGCAGTGCCCCGCCTGAAAGGCCAGTACCCGCCCCCCGCGCCACAAAAGGCACTTGAAAGCGATCGCAGATTTTAACCGCCGCTGCCACCTGCTCTGTGGTTTTGGGCAGCACGACCACGGCGGGTCGCTGACGATAGCTCGTCAGTCCGTCGCACTCGTAGACCAAGATTTCTTCTTTGCGGCGCACCACGCGATCGCTCCCAAGCGCGAGGCTAAAGGCGTCAATGATCGGTGCCCAGTCAATGCGCGATCGTTCCGCTACGGTCATGGCTCACACTGCTCAAGTTGTCTGTGATCCTAACCTGAACTGCCGTCGCTCAGCAGGGCGATCGCCCCCCATTAAGGGCGCGACCATACCAATGAGCGCTCCGACCCATGAATTCGCCCTTTATTCAGGTGACGGGTGTTAGCCCTTAGGTTTCGGGCTCCTCAAATAGCTTTCGAGGAATCATGTTTTCACCCTTGAGCATGCGCTTGGCCGCATCCAGCAGCATTTCCTCCAGGTAAGGCTTGGTAAAGTACCCCTTAGCTCCTAGATCAACAGCCATCTGCCGGTGGCGATCGGCCCCTCGGGAGGTCAGCATAGCGGTGGGAACCCGGCTCAGCACGTCATCTTTCTGCATCCGCGAGAGCAGCTCTAGACCGTCCATGCGGGGCATTTCGATGTCGCAGAAGACTAGGTCGCAGGGCAGGCCAGAGCGCAGTTTTTCCCAGGCTTCCTGGCCGTCGCGAGCCTGTTCGACCCGGTAGCCAATCTTGTTGAAGCTCATCGACAGCAGTTCGCGCACCGTGATCGAGTCATCCACAATTAGCACCGTTGGATCCGTGTGGACGACGGTCTCAATCGGTTCCTCATCCACTGTCTGCGTCCACAGCGAGGTTGAAGCATCGCGGCGCAGGCGACCACTGGCCAGGTCGATCAGCTCTAGCACGTCGGCGATGGGCATAACGCGTCCATCCCCTAATACCGTGGCACCAGCAATGCCAATGGGCTTAGGTACTGGCCCTTCCAGCTGTTTAATCACAATCTCCTGCTCGCCAATCACCTGATCAACCTGGAGGGCGATGAAGGTGCTGGCGCTGCGCAGCACCACCATAGAGACCACATCTTCATCCAGAGGGCCACCGTAGACTCGGCCCCGACCCAAACTGCGGTTGAAGCGCAGCAGATCGCTGAGGGGACGGAAGGGCAGCAGCGTGTCGCGCCAGAGAATGCAGGCGTGACCTTGGGCGTCGGTTTGAATGCGCTCCTTGGGCACGTCGAACATATCCTCAACCCCATCCATCGGGAAGGCGATGCGGGCCTGGTTGTTGACGCAGCTCAGGGCCTTAGTAATGCTTAGGGTGAGCGGCAGACGGATGGTAAAGCTGGTGCCTTTGCCCACTTCAGACTCGACGGTGATTGAACCGCGAATGTCCGATAGGGCGGTGCGCACCACATCCATGCCCACGCCGCGTCCAGAAAAGTCATCGGCCTGATCGCGGGTGCTAAAGCCCGGCAAAAACAGCAGGTCGTAGACCTCGATCTCGGTCATGGTTTGGGCTTCGGCGGGGGTAATTAGCCCCTGCTTGAGGGCCTTGGCTTTAACCACCGCTGGGTTAATGCCGCCACCGTTGTCGGCGATGTAGATGACCGTCTGGTTGCCCTGGTAAAAGGCCCGCACCGTAATGGTTCCTTCTCGGCCCTTGCCCGTGGCCAGGCGCTCTTCGGGCGACTCAATGCCGTGGGTAATGGCGTTGTTGACCAGGTGGGTCATGGGGTCGTAGAGGCGCTCCAGAATCATTTTGTCGATCAGGGTGTCGCGCCCTTCGACCACCAGCTGGGCCTCTTTGCCGCACCTCAGAGAAATATCGCGCACGGCACGGGGCAGGCGCTCGGCAGTTTGACCGAAGGGCACCATGCGCGCCTTATTGAGACCCTCTTGCAGCTGGGTGGTAACCTGGCGAAACTGGCGGGCAATCTGGTCGGTGGAGTCAATGGTGAACTCAATGTCCGACGAGGCCTCCCGCACTCGAACAATCAGCTCAATCATCTCCTGGGAGAGGGTATGGAAGCCAGTGAAGCGGTCCATTTCGAGGGCGTCAAAGGTGGCCCCGGTGGCGTGACCGCCGCCTCGATCAGAGGATGAAACCCCTAGGGCAAAGGCTTGACGGTTGGCAATTAGCGAGCTTTCTAGCAGCGATCGCTCGTACAAATCGCGCATGCGCTGCCCCACATCGTTGAGCTGCGAGACCTGGTGTAGCAGGTTATCGAGAAACTGCCGCAGGCGTTCCTGGTCTTGCTCTAGGGAGTTGCGGTTGACCACCAGTTCTCCCACCAGGTTGCTGAGGGTGTCGAGGTGGCCCACCGAAACGCGCATGGTCTGGTCGGTGGTGTTGGCGGCTCGGCGGGGCGATCGCCGCGCTGCCTGCATCGATGCGGTCCGCCGAGTTCCTAAGCTTGGGGCTGACCCGCCGAGCTGGTCGGCTTCTTCCAACAGCTTCTCAAGATCGCCAAATTCGTCATCGCTGCTGTCAAAGCTGGGACTGGCGGTTGGTAGCCCATTGTCTGGCTGTCTTAGAGCCACTGTATCGACAATTGGAGATTCTTCCCCCAGCAGAGCTTCTAAATCATCAAAGCTGTCGTCATCCCCACCGTAGTCATCAAAACTTTGGCGGGCGGACGTAGGGGTAGCCTCGGTGTAACCGTTGCCATTGTAGGCATCTCCTTCAAAACTATCGAAGGCATCGTTGGATAGGCTCAGCTCGTCATTTAGAGACCCGTTCGAGTCAGCAAACAGGTCACCTTCAAAGACGGGGTCATCTAGTAAGCTTTCTAAATCAGCAAAGCTGGTTTCCTCTGCCGGTGCCTCAGGCCAGCTCCCATCAACGTCAAAAGAGGCGGCGGTTAGCTCGTCCCCATCGCCGTCATTGATGGGAATGTCAAAACTGGCGTCGGCCTCGGTTGCAGTCGGCTCAGGTTCCACGATGGTTTCGTCAGGGGCGTCATCAAACGCGAGGTCAAAAGCACTGTTGGTAAGGTTCAGCTCCCCAAATGGGTCATCTAGTAGGGCATCGGCTTCCCCAAAAAGATTCTCAGCCTCTGCCTCGTCTGCGTTGAGGGTCTGGCTGTCTGTAGTGAGCAGACGCGACGAGTCACCGCTAAACAGTCCATTGCTGTCAGCGCTGGAGCCATCGCCGCTTGAGCTATCTAAGTCAAGCTCAAGGTGCAGCTCAGGCATGGTGTGGGCATCGTCATCTTCGATGAAGTCGCCATCCTCGAGCGAGTCAAAGAAGCTATCGACCTCACTGCTATCGCCACTGGCTGCACGTGCCTCAGCAGATTCGCCCATATCAAAGAAATCATCCACAGGGGCCTCAGCCATCTCCCCTGCGCCAAAGCTGAACTCATCGTCGAGAAAATCTGCCAAGGGGTCTATGGCGGTTTCGGACGGGGCCGTATCTGGTGCCGCATCTTCGATGAGCAAGTCGGTCACAGAATTGACGGGCTCTGTGTTTGCATTGGGCTCGCTCCCCGAAGCGGGCTCGACGCCTGCGCTTGCATCGAGGTCGTATCCAAACAAGCTGGCCATATCGTCAATGGCCGGGTTTTCAGCGGTGTCAGGTTCGCCAGCGGCCGCCTCGGTGGCAAACAAATCGGCAAACTCAGAGTTGTCGCTATCGGCGGTAACGTCATCGTCTAGGTCTAAATCATCCAGGGAGACCTCTGAAAAATCCTCCTCCCAGATGTCGGTTAAGCTCGTGGGGGCACCCTCAAACAAGTCGGCCAGACTGTTGAGTTCCGCTGCCCCTACCTCTGGACCCATGCTGCCAGCTGTTTCCTGGGGCATAACGGGTTCGGCGGGCAGCGACGTGTCAAATTGGCCAAAGACCGATTCCAAACCGGTTTCGGTTACATTGTCGGTGCTGTCTAGGACCAGGTCTTCGAGCCAGTTGTCGGTGCTGTCTAGGGCCAGATCGTCCGCGTTACCTTCCTCCGCAGCCGCAAACAAATCGGCCAGGTCAGGCCCATCAGAATTGTCGTTGAGCGCTTCAGCCAGCAAGGCATCGAGAGTGGAGTCGTCGCTGCTCAACTCGGGCTCAGCTGAAACAGGGAGTAGGTCTTGCAGCGTTCTGGAGGCGGCTACTTGGTTAATGCCTCCGGCTAGCACCTGGTCCTGAGCCTGCTTGAGGTCTTTGATCACCACTGGCGCTAGGGTGCGGTAGGTCTGATCAGGGTTTGCGATCGCCCGCTCAACCACCTGGGTCAGACTGCACCACTGCGCCAGCTCAAACTGTTCCCCCAGGCTGTGCATACGTTGACACAGCCGATTGAGCGCCTGGCGAGAAGCGCTATTGTCGGGCTGCTTAAAGGTAGCCAGCATATCTCGCAACAGCGCCGGGACATCGCTGCGAAATACAAGCTGGAGGGCGCTGGTCTCGGGGTGAGGTGCTGCCGCTACCATTGTGGGTCGCGACGGCGCGGCGACTGGGGCTGCCACTGGGGCGGCAGCTACCAGCGAGTCAAGGTGAGCTTCAGCCTGCACAAAAATGGGCTCCAAAGGAGCCATAATTTCTTGGGCTTGGTCGTTGGTGAGGCCAAAGGGGCTTTGCAGCTGCTCCAGCTGCTCTTGCAGCCCATCGAAAATTTGCAGCAGCATGGTTTCTAGGTCGCGATCGGGGCGCATGGAAGACTCTTTCATTACCTTGAAAAAGTCTTCCATGCGGTGGCTGGTGCGCTGAATACTGTGGAGCCCCAGCATGGCCGCGCCGCCCTTCACCGAGTGGGCCGCCCGAAACACCTCGTTCATCATCTCCGAGTCGTTGAGGGTATCCGCTAGGTTTAGCAACCCCTGCTCGATGGTGTTTAGATGATCTTTGGCTTCTTCAATGAAGTACCCCAAGATGCGTTTTTGATCTTCAGGCGACATGTCAATTCCCCTCTGAATTCTTTTCGACCGTGTCTGGCTCTCTCCCGTTGGCTAACTGCACCTAATCTGTCTTCTTCACTTTAAAGCGCTCCACCGAGGTCAGCAGGTCGCGGGCAACCCCTACCAGGTTTTGCAGCGACCCTGACACCCGCTGGGCCTCCTGAGAGGTCTCCTGGGCGGTGAGTTCTACCGATTGCATGACCTGGGCTACGGCGCGGGAGGTTTCGGTCTGCTCTACGGTGTCAGCGGTAATCGATCGCACCAGCACGTCAATGCGGTTTGACACTTGAATGATGTCTTCCAGCGATCGCTTCGCCTGCTCTGCCAAGCGGGTGCCCTCAATCACCTGCTGGGTGCCCTCTTCCATAGCGGTCATCACCCCGCCCGTCTCACTTTGAATTTGCAGCACGATCTGCTCAATCTCTTTAGAGGCCTTGGCGGCTCGGTCAGCTAGCTGCCGCACCTCGTCAGCCACAATGGCAAAGCCCCGACCCGCTTCCCCGGCCCGCGCCGCCTCAATACTGGCGTTGAGCGCCAGCAAGTTGGTGCGGGAGGCAATCTGCGAAATCAACGCCACAATCTTCGAAATTTCCTGGGAAGATTCCGCCAGACGCTTCACCTTACGGGTAGTCTCGGCCACCGTTTCGCGAATCTCGAGAATGCCCGCCACGGTGCGCTCTACCGATTCACCTCCCTTTAGGGCGGTAGATGATGCGGTACGAGCTACTTCCTCTGCCTCACGAGCGCTTTCGGCCACCCGCTGAATCGAGTCGGTCATCACCTGCACCGAGTTCAGCGTCACCGCGAGTTCCTCAGCCTGGCGCAGGGCGTCTGCCGATAGACTGCGGGCAAAAATCTCGTTTTCTGTAGACCCCTTGCTCACCTGGCGGGCGGCCACGCTCACCTGTTCCACAATCTCTCGCAGGTTTTGAATGGTCAGGTTAAAGGAGTCGGCTACGGCTCCAAGCACGTCGGCGGTTACCTCCGCCTGCACGGTCAAGTCGCCCCGGGCCGCCCCTTCCACGTCGTCTAGTAGACGAATCACCTGGCGCTGGAGGTCTTCCTTGGCCTGCTCTTGCTCCTGAGCCTTGCGCTGGGCTTCGCTGGTGGTAGTCAAAATCACCCGCGACATCTTGTTAAAGCTGCTGGCTAGACGACCAAACTCGTCTTCGGTAAACACCGTGGCCCGGGCTGACAAATTGCCTCTAATCACCGTATCAAACTGCTGCTGCAGGTCGTCAACACTGCGGCCTACCTGGCGGTGGGCCAACCGCCCAACCAATAGGGCTGAGCCAAACCCGGCTACTCCACCTGCCAAGGCCATAGCCGCGTGCACGTCCTTGGGCATCGATCGCCCGGGCTGTAGGGTCGAAGCGGCAAAGTTAATGACGCCTACCGCTAGGGCCGAGGCAACGCCGGCAGCAATGGCAACAATCAGCTCTTTAGTCGGCAGGGGAGCATTGTCTAAAAAGCCCAGCCAGTCTTGCTCAGTGGTTACCGCTTCCACATCGTGGCTATCGGCTTGGGTAAACACAGGCAGGCTATCGCTGGCCCCCGCAATGCTAAAAATATCATCGTCGCTGATCACCGCCTGATCGTTCATATCGCTGAGGTCAAAGGCGGAAGTGCCCCCGGTAAAGCCACTGTCGTCCGTTGAAGTCAGACCTGAGGTGCCGACCGAGGGCGTCGTAAACCCAGCGGAGCTGTCTGACAGCTCAAAGTCGGGTAGGTTACCCAGGTCGTCAAAGTCGCTAAATTCGTCTAAAAAGTCAACGTTGCTGCTGGGCTGGGTGCTGTCGTCTAAATCAGGCATGTATCCATTGTCGGCGTAGGCGTTGTAGTCAAGATCGGCGCTATCGCCAGCGGTGTCGAGGTCGTCGATCAGGAGGTCGGGCTCAGGGGCAAACACCGTCATGTCGTCGCCGCCGTCATCGGCGGGGGGCCAGCTCTGGTCAAAGCTATGGGAGGCCAACTCCATGTCGCTGTAAAGATCACCCCTCTGAGCCTCGGTGGCCCCGCTAAAGGGGTCGTCAGCATTGCCCACTTCAAGGGAATCATAGGCGGCATCGTCATCAAAGGTGATGTCGTCTAAGCTCTCTTGGCCCTTAGTCCAGCCGCTGCCGGAGTCAGCGCCAAAACTAAGGTTAGCCCTGTCATCAGGGTCGGTGGCAAAGGGGTTGTCGGTGGCAAACGGATCGGCTAGAACGGTATCGCTAAACCCGGCACTGGCGATCGAGCTGGGCATATCGTCCTCAAGGCTAAAGTCGCCGAGGTCGAGATGGCTATCTGACAGGCCGGGGGCGCTGGTGGCTCTAACGCCGCTCTCTAAACCCATTGACATTGAAGCACCAGCGTCGAAGAAAGTATCTCCGGCATCGGTTTCGTAGTCTATACCGGTCCCGGAGGATGCCTCCGCAGCAAACTGACTGGCATAGTCGAGACCGTTGCTGGCATAGTCGACGTATTCGGGCTCTGAGGTGAGATCGAGCACGGCACTGTACTGGGCCGCAGCTACATCGTACCGCTGCAGGCCGTAGCAGTAGATATGGCCTCGCAGTAGCAGCACACTGGGGTCTTCAGGGTAATCGTCGGCCAGCTGATCGATAACTGCTGCAGCCTCCGAGTAGTTGCCCTGTACGTAGGCTCGTTCTGCTTTTTGATAGGCTTGAGAGTAATCGATGCCTGAAGCCATGGTCTTCTCCTGCCGGTGCAAATGTCCTAAGGGGGTTAAGGATGGGGCTAAGCCTAGGTGGCCCAGCGAGCTGAGCGAATAACAGCAACGTGGTCAAGCAGCCTGAGGGTTTTGTTTTCCTCAGCGTCAATGACCCATTCACCGCGCAAAAATGGAGCCATCGTGTCGGGGCTATTGTCTGACACCCGGGTCTTGTCAGGGTTGAGCCAGCGGGTGCCCACAATTCGATTAACGGCCAAGCCTAGCATAGTTCCCTGATCTTCAATGGCGATGACCGAAATCTCCGGGCGATCGGTGTTGAGCACCGATGAATACCCGAGAAACTGGCCCAGATCAGCGACCCATACCACCCGTCCCTGCTCGTTGAGGGTACCCAGCAGCAGGTGCGACACATTGGGGATGGGAGTGATGCGATCGGGGGGCTGCTCGATAATGCGACGAATGCCAGTGGCAGGCAGCGCAAATTCATCTTCGGAAGTGACAAAGAAGCGCAAAAATAGCTCGCCATCAGGCGTTTCTAGCTCTTGCAGCTCTGGATCTTGGTCTTGCCCAGTCTGGGTGAGAAAGTCAGGATTGCCTACCATAAGCTTGTTGTTACGTTATCCTCTGTTGCGTCACGCTTGAGTTCTATCCCCTGAGCAGCTGCTTAACGGTGCCAACCAGTTCGGTAGGTTGAAACGGCTTGGCAATGTAAGCGTCCGCCCCCTGTTTCATGCCCCAATAGCGATCGAATTCTTCACCCTTAGAGGAGCACATCACCACCGGCAAGTTTTGGGTAGAGGGATCGGCTTTGATGCGCCGACAGAGCTCGTACCCGTTCATACGAGGCATGACAATATCGAGCACAACCATGTCTGGGCGGTGGCTCTGAATTTGCTCGAGGGCTTCCATGCCATCGCTAGCTACGGTAACGCTAAGGCCGATACCCCGTAGTAGCTCGGTAATCATTTCCCGTTGAGGAATACTATCTTCTACCACCAGAACTGTACTCATAGGTTGATTCAAAAAAGGCCAGCTAAATGGCCAGACGTAAACCGTCAGTGACGCTGTGCTACCGCTGGTCAAGGCTTAAGTCACAGACTGACCATGCTTAAAGCAGCCTCTAAGGACTTCAAACCTGTGACTCTAACGTACCCTCAAACGCAAGCTATGCTGTCGATTTAGATAAATTAATCAACCGGGTTGTTTAGATTATGGCGAATCTTGTTGAGATTGATCTAAAAACCCTTTTTAGGCTAAGGAATGTTACTTGGGCATAGGGGCCTTGCTAAAGTCGATGTCGAATTCGTCTTCAATGGCTTCGGCCAGCAGGGTATCGGGACGGGGCCGGTTGAGGTCGCCGGGGCCAGCGTACTTTTCCACCAGTGCTAGCAGCTCGCCAGGGCCAAAGGGCTTAGTCAGGTAGTCGGTTGCGCCGACCATTCTGGCTTTAACTCGGTCTAAAAAGCCGTCTTTGCCGGTGAGCATGACGATGGGGGTTTGGCGAAAGGCGCTGGAGTGTCTAAGCATGGCGCATAGCTCGTACCCATCGAGCTCGGGCATGGTGATGTCGCAAAGAATTAGGTTGGGCTGCAGCTGAAACAGCAAACCCAGGGCTTTGAGGGGATTGCCAATGGAGGTGGCTTCATAGCCTTGCCCAGCAAGAATGCGCTCTACGGCCTGGCGAATGGTGGTGCTGTCGTCGACGCAGACGATACGGGGTAGGCGATCGGGCCCAGGCCGTTGATTGATGGGGGCTAGGTCGGCCTCAGTAGGGCCGTATACTAGGCTAATTTGCCCCTGTTGCAGGGCGGGGACGAGGCTGCGAGCGACGCTGAGCAGATCGCGACTGAGGTAGCGGGCAATGCGGCGAATGGAAGTTTTGCCGTCCATCCAGGTGACCATGCGCCGATAAACCTGGTTGGACACGCTGGCCTGAAAGGCTTCGGGTGCTAGCAGAATCGGGCACTGATCCGGCGATTGCAGATGGGGGTGCAGCTGATGCCAGGTTTGGATTTGCTGGGTGATGCCTGCGACTAAGTCGCTGATGGTGTGGGTCATCAACTGGGGACTGAGGGCTGAGCTGAGCTGGAACACAAATGCCCCATGGTGGAGGCTCAGTAGGTCAAAGAGGGTTTCGTGCACCATGTGGCTCAGAATGGTGCGGCCCTGATCGGGGGTGATTAAGTGCTGCTCGAGTAAAGCCCACAGGGTGCCGTACTCGAGGGAGTTAAAGGCTGCGATCGCGGCGGTAGTGCTGGGATCTGGTAGCGATTTGTCAATGCCGTAGCGGTGCAGATGGTCGCGCAGGCGATCGAGCTTATTGTTAGTGGTGCCGGCGTAAACAAGCTGCCCGTTGGCTAAAAAAACAATCCAGGAGCGGGAGTCAGCCGCCGTGAGCCCTCCATCAAAGGATTGATTGGGGGACTGGTTGCTAGTGCTGCTGTAGCTTTCTAGGTACAGTTCGCCAGTGCGCTGCCCCAGCTCGATGAGCTGTAGAATGCTGCGAATATCGATCTCTGACAAATAACCCTGCATGAGGCAACCCAAGATGGGAACAGCACCTGATTAGCCAGGCCAGGAAGGTCGGGGGCTGAGTTCAGCATGCCCTAACTAGAAACCCAATCGTACCCTTCGATTCTCTTGCCGTAACGATTACCCTGCTAGAGGGCTGGGCCGCTGTGCTGAAGTGTTTAGGTTTAGGAGGGCAATTGCGTTAGCTCAGGATGGAAGGGGCTGGGAACCGGTTCTCTCCAGTCTGTTCCCAGTATACGGCGCTTCGTTAGAGATGCTGTGCGTTCAGGTCACGGCGCTCTGCTCGGGGGGAAGATTTTTGGGAACTCTAAACCTGTGCTCCCGTTGGAGAGGCTGATCGGCTGCGATCGCTACCCGATATGGCGGTTTTACCAAGCCAAAATTAGCTAAGATTCCCATTAGCTTTGGCAGCAGCAGTAGAATCCCCGTGAATGGGTAAAATTCGCTCCAGCCGTCAGTGAGAGGCTGATGCGGTTCATAGCAGTTGCGTTGTCGCTGCTGTGGTGCGATCGCGACTTTTCTGGCTGCAGGGGCTTGAACTTTACCCTGACTCAAAGGGTTTGCGATAGGGTTTATGGGTAAGCCAAATTACAACTAGGATGGACGGTAGCTTGGGTAATAGATAGGATGCTTGCAACTTGAGGCTCTGAGCTAATCTAGAGCTAGCTAAATGGTGTATCAAGACACATTTACGCAGCCACAAAATCGTTTACCTAAACAAGCAGCCCCGTTTAACCTACGGTGCAAGGTCTTTAAAATTACTGCATCAGATTTATTTCCCTAACGTCAACGTTCTAAGCCACGAGGACCACCAGCGTGCTGTACCTAGCAGAAGTCCAGAAAAAGACCGGGTTTATTGGCAGCGGCAAGCCTGAGTTTAAGCTACTTGCCTGTCAGCGCAGCGAGAACAACTGGAGCGGTGTGACCGGGGACGAGACCCTAGTGGCCCCCGACGATGCCTCCTACAACGCTGGTGCCTTGGTTATGGTGGAGGTCAGCAATAACCGCCAAATCCAGCGTCATTACGAGGCGGGGCGATCGCTGACCAGCATTCTGCAAAATTTCTCTAACCTGAGCAAAAAGTCCAAGACCCAGGAAGAAGAAATTGAGCAGTGGAAGCAGTCGCTTACCTTCCAAAGCCAGGAACTCAACCGCCGTGAGCTGGAGCTAGAGACCCGCCAGGAGCAGGTCGAGCAGGCCGAAGCCGACCTGGAGCAGCTGGATGCCCAGCGGCAAGAGCTAGATCAGCTGCGCCAAAGCCTTGAGCAACAACAGGAAGAACTTACCCGAAAAAATCAAGATCTCGAAGGAGCTTGGGCCCACCTCAACGGCGAAATGCGCCGCTTGGAAGAGCAGCGGGCTGAAGGTAGTGCCGCCGCTGGCCTTGACCCAGACCAGGTGGCCAACCTGCAGGGTGCCCTCAACCGCCTTACCGAAGCCGTGATGCCCGTTGAGGCACTGCGGGATCCACTCACCCACGCCAGCGATGGGCTGAACTACCACCAGGGACTGCTGGGCGACTATCGACAAGCGCTCGAAGACCAGCGCCAGGGCTTGGAACAGCGCCAGCAGGAGTTAGATCAGCAGGCTGGCCAGCTCAATCAGCGCTGGGTCGACTGGCGTCAGGCTGAAGCCGCGCTGGTGGCAAAGCGCGAAGAGCTAAAGCTGCGTCAGCAGATGGTCAAAACCCACCAGGAGCAGATTCAGACTCTAACGGATACCCTGCAAGCCCAGGCGAACCTGCACCAGAAAATCTACGACCTGCTCAACACTACCGATAAGGTACGGCTGAGCAAAAAGGTCGATGTAGCGGCTTTGGAAGCGATGGATTTAGACCACCTTCAAACCATGGTGGGCGATTTGGAAAAAGATCTGGAGAAAATGTCTCGCTTTGTCGCCGACCAGGAAGAGGAGCTGAACTTAGAGCAGCAGGCCATTGATGAGATCAAGCTCAAGATTGAGCAGGCCAGCGAGTTTGAGCGCCTTCAGCTAGAAACCGAGGTTGAAGAGGAGCAAGACCGCTACCAAATGCTCAACGAGACCCTAGTGGGCCAGCGGCGCAATCTGTTAGAGCGTGAGGAAGTGTTAAGTCAGCATCAGGCGGTGCTGCGGCGCCGCCAGGGTCTAACGGTGGAGGAAACACCGGTTAGCGCTGTCGATTTAGAGCCTTTGCTCAACACCATTGATATTCAGCGCCAGCACACGATGGATACGATTCAGGCCCTAGAGACTGAAGTCAAGAAGCTCCAGGACGGCATTAGTCAGCTCAAGAAGGAGATTGGAACTGCTGAGGCGACTCTAGGTGCTAACCGCACTGAGGTAGAAGCCTTTGAGGCAGATCTGCGGCGGCAGCAGCAAGATCTAGCGGGCTTGACGGGCAAGCTAGCGGTCTGCGAAGAGCTGCTCAACCCGGCCCAGGAAAGCGTCAACGGGCTGAGGCAGTCTTTAGAGAACCTAACTGGGGCGGTGACTAAACTTCAAGAAGTTAACGATTACCAATTGCAGGCGATCGCAGAGCTGCGCCAAACCGTAGTCAGCGTCGGCACTCCTCAGGTGGCGGCTTCCTAAGGTCTGCCTCAAAAACAGAGGTTCCAAGTGCTAGAGTCGGCTAAGAGACGTCTAGAGGCATAACCGCGCATGATTTGGGTCAACGAACAGATTGATCCGTCGGGGATCATTTACTCGTGCATTGCCTGCAGCGACGAAGCCCAGGCTCAGGACTGTTACCAGTCATTCTTAGACAACCTATCCGACGAGCAACGAGCCGCTGGCTGGGTCGCCCAAATACGCACCGTCGAATCGTGGGATGAGGTGCCTGTTAACGCGCTAAAGCTGAGCTATTGAGACTTTAAATAAGCTTAGGGCGTAAGTAGCCAAGCAAGACAGGGCTAGTGACTAGACTGCCGCCAGCGCCAGCGCCGATCGAGCAGCGTACGGCTTAGCACACGCACGGGATCTTGAGATTCACCGGAGAATAAGGCAAAGTCTATAGGTCCCCAGGTTTGCTCTGCCTCTTCTGCGAGGGCCAGTAAACAGGGGTCGTCGAGGGCAATGCGATGGTCAAACCGCAGGGTGAGTAAGGGCAAGCCCCCGTGCCCTGCGCCAGTAATAACCCCCCAGTCATGCTGGTCTAACAGTTCCTGAAGCGACGCGCTGGCGGCGCGGCGAAATTGTTCAAGCTGCTGTTGCTTCTGTCTAAGTTCTTGCAGGAGTTGGTGATTGGTCAACTTCGAGCCCCTTCACTGGCAGCAGTGATATAAACACTCTTACTTGAGTGTAAGGGGCAGTTTAGCTTCTAGAGTTGAAGACTTTCTATTGCTCTTTCACGCCATTCTTCTGATAGCCCTATGCCCAGTATGGATTACATCAAACTTGACCAGTTCTTGAAGCAAATGCAGGCGGTCTCTACGGGGGGACAGGCCAAGCTGATGATTCAAGATGGCGAGGTGAGCGTCAACGGTGAGGTCGAAACCCGGCGGGGGCGCAAACTGGTAACAGGCGATCGCGTCTCCCTAGACGGGCAAACCTGGGTCGTCGATCTAGCGACTCTGGCTTAGACTGACCTCAAAGTAATCATGCTGCCAACGAAGCCGGGCTTCGACAAGAGATGCCTATCAAAGTTTATCGATGTGTTAAGCAATCTCGAATCTTACCCAGGGAATGCTGATCTAGCCCCAGGGCTATAGAAGATTGAGACCAGTACAAAACCTTACTACTGAGATTTTTAGCGCTATGGGGTTAAGCGATATTTTGAGTGACAAAGCTGTGAAAGCCCAGGTGGTGGCTGACTGTGCCTCCCTGATTGATGGCCAAGTGGCGTCTAAGGGTGGCTTTGGCGGTATGGCCCTAAAAACTACCTACGGAGTCGTCAAGGGGATGAACTCAGGCTACATTCCTGGGGCCATTGAGCGGATGTTGCCCGAGGTGGTGGCCTCCCTAGAACCCCTGTGGGCTGAAGGCAAGCAGGCGGGCGATCCAGTGGCCTACCTAACTCAGAACCAGGTGCGAGCTGCCGATGTCATTTTGGGAGTGACCGATCGCCGCATTGCCAAGACCGACAACGGGATGATCCGATCGTCGTATACCAAGCTGCGCCAGTCGGTGAAAGGTGACGTGGAAAGCGCTGTACCGGGGCTAGCCGAGATTTTTGGCCGCCATAGCGTAGTTGCCTCCTAGGCAATGGCAGACAGACTGCTTAGCCAGTGGTTTGGTAGAGCCGATCCCAGTAGGGTTCAGCGAACTTAACTAGCCAGTCCTTGATGTGGTAGGTGGCCCGGCAGTCGTCTTCGTTGTAACGCAGGATGGCATCTAAGTAGGTGCGATCGCCGGTTTCGGCCCAAGCGTTGTACCAGCAGATTGACTGGGCTCCATTGGCTCCCTCGTCGCGCCAGTCAAAGCCCATCCAGCGGGCAATGTGCTTGAGGGCATAGCTCTCGATGGGCAGGGTGACGCCATCGGTGATGCACTTGTGAATATCAAAGAAGCGATCGAGCAGCGCCTCAATGCGGCGGTGGGGAGTGCCGTAAAGCTGCCCCAACTTGCGGACCGCCTGGGCCTCGTAGGGGCAGAAGTGGTAGATCGGCGCGTAGGGATAGGTGTGCACCAAATCAAGAAAATCGTTCCAGGCGCGCCGCTCCTGATGTTGGTTTTCGGCCAGCAGGGCGTGGAAGTTAGTCTCGCCAGTGCGGTGGTTGACTACCAGCACGCCGTGGAGATAGATCAGGTTCTGGTCGGGGGCGGCCTCAATGTCAAAGTACAGCTCAACTTCGCCCTCGGGTAAATCTTCGGGCCACAGCGGAAACCCGTGGGGGGCGTGGGGGGCGCTGCGCGGAATAGCGCGGTTGTCGATTAGGGCCTGGGCCTGGTGAACCAGCTTTTCGGCCACTTGTTCACCAAAGCCGGGCAGGGGAGCCAGGTGAGCAGGGCTGGCCAGGGCCAGGGCGGCAACGGTAGTGAGGTGATGCTGCTTCAGCAATTCGTAGCGGGCAGGGGTAACCCCTGGCAGCAGCGATAGGTGGCGGGTTGCTCTAGCCTCGGCGTAGCAATGGTTAAACCAGTGGCAGAGATCGCAGCGACTGTGGGAAATAAACAGCTCAGGCGTAGCTGTACTGCGCAGTTCCCTGAGGCAGTCGTTGAGCACCATTTGCAGTTTGGGTACCAGCCGCGCCAGGTCGATGTGGTAGGTTTGCCCACCGCGCAAGGACAGGCAACTGGTGTCAGGCCACACCCCCTGTACCCGCGAGAGCACGTAGGCATGGTAGGCCGCGACCACCTGGTAGTCGAGCTTCGGCTTTTTACCCAGCTTGATATCTACGGGTATGTAGACCCAATCGCCCCAGCATGACCAGCCGGGCCGCTTGATCAGCAGGTCAGGCTGGCTCACCAACTGCACACCATCCACCGCCGAGGGGGCGGCCAATACCCCCTGGCGAATGGCCTCAACGCCCTCGGCCATCAGAGCTAAAGTAGCTTTTGCCCCAGCGGCCCAGTCGCCCGATGGAAACTCGGGCCGGTAGAGGGGATAGTAATCTTCAAGCACTCGCTCACGGTGGGTGAAGCTATCTTGGCGCAGCTTGCGCAGATAGTCAGAGGGGGACGCTTGCTGGATGCGATCGCCATACAAATCTAAAAAGGCCCGCCGACTACAGCGCTGGTAGTGAAACAGCACATCGTCGGTGAGCCATTGAATTAGGGGTTTAGGCGCTGTCGTCTCAGCTGAAAGGCTCAGAGGGCTTTGCGGGCCACCCCCTGAACTTGAACGCGGTGGCAGGGGGTGGCTAACAGACAAAGCGAGTTATAGGGCAGGTGTTAGAGAACAGAAAAAGAGGCTGCTGTTGCGGATGCACCGAAGCTGTAGCAAAACCGCTTAGGGTGTCGACGGGCATGGCCACGCCACAGTGCTGCGACAGCCATTGCTGAGTATCATCGCTCCACTGCTGTTGCCAATCACTTCCCATAGCTGATCACTGGGTTTGGATCAATCCCACGGTTTCTTATTCTTCTTATTCTAAGCATCTTATACCCTACAGCGGCTTCCAGGGAAGCGGGGCACGGTTTAGGTCGCTTGGGAATGGGCTGAGGCTGCCCCAGGGTTGGGCTGGGTGATATAGGGTTGAAAAGATGCCCTTAATCCCCTAACCGTGATGGATTCTTCTGCCGCTGTGCTCGATCGCCTGGCTCTCCACCGCCAGCAGTTTCCGGCCCTGAGGGGTAAGCAGTACTTTAACTATGGCGGGCAGGGGCCGATGGCTCAGGCTACCCTAGACGCCATTTTTCAGGCCCACCACTGCATGCAAGAAATGGGGCCATTCTCAGGGGCAACCAATCAGTGGGTGATGAGCGAGGCGGCTCAAACCCGCGCGGCGATCGCCGCCGAACTCGGCACCACCGCCGACACTATCACCCTCACCGAAGATGTCACCGTCGGCTGCAACATTCCCCTGTGGGGGATCGCCTGGAAAGCTGGAGATCACATGTTGCTGTCAGACTGCGAGCACCCCGGCGTGATCGCCGCCGTGCAGGAAATTTGCTGCCGCTTCAGCGTCACCTACAGCCTCTGCCCCCTACTCGAAACCGTGAATGGCGGTGACCCAGCCGCAGTCGTGGCTGATCACCTGCAACCCAACACCCGGCTGCTGGTGATCAGCCACATTTTGTGGAATACCGGGCAGGTCTTGCCCCTAGAGCGCATGGTTGAAGTCTGCCGCAATCGCCCCAACCCGGTGCTAGTGCTGGTGGATGCGGCCCAATCCGTCGGTGCTCTGCCGCTGGATCTGCCCGCCCTCGGGGTTGATTTTTATGCCTTTACTGGCCACAAGTGGTGGTGCGGCCCCGCCGGGCTGGGCGGGCTCTACGTACGTCCCGAGGCGATGGCGCAGATTGCTCCCACCTTCATTGGCTGGCGCAGCATTACCACCGATGCTGCCGCCAACCCCACTGGCTGGAAGCCCAACGGTCAGCGTTACGAGGTGGCGACCTCAAACTATCCGCTGTTGGCGGGGTTGCGGAGGACGATCGCCCATCAGGCCGAGTGGGGCACTGCGGCTCAGCGCTATCAGCGTCTGGTGGAACTTAGCCAGCGGCTGTGGTTGCAGCTGCAAGAGCTGCCCTACATTCGACTGGTGCGGCAAACCCCGCCGGATTCTGGCCTAGTTTCCTTCTGGGTTTTGGAGAATGGCGAACCTTCCCCAGCCTGGCACAAGCGACTGGTGGACGAGTTGGAGCGCCAGAATGTCTTTCTCCGCACCCTGCAAGCTCCCAACTGTGTGCGCGCCTGCACCCACTACCTCACGCTGGAGTCAGAAATAGATGGCTTGGTCGCTGCGATCGGGAGCATCCTCTCGGACCTGACATAAATTCAAAGACCCACTGGCTAGAGACCCACCAGCAACCCGCTAAACTAGAAGTCCGTGAGTACTATTGTGTCCAGAGTTCATGATTGCCCCAGGTGCCGCTGACTTTCTCGATGAATACGATGTGGTCGTTGTTGGTGCCGGCCACTCGGGCTGTGAGGCGGCTCTAGCCTCGGCGCGTCTGGGCTGTCGCACCCTGATGATTACTCTCAACCTCGACAAAATCGCCTGGCAGCCCTGCAATCCCGCTGTGGGCGGCCCGGCGAAATCGCAGCTCACCCACGAAGTCGATGCCTTAGGGGGCGAAATTGGCAAAATGGCCGATCGCACTTACCTGCAAAAGCGTGTGCTCAACAATTCTCGCGGGCCGGCGGTGTGGGCCTTACGGGCGCAGACCGACAAGCGTGAATACGCCGCCGTGATGAAAACCATCGTCGAAAACCAGGAGAACCTGGTGATTCGCGAGGGCATGGTGACGGATCTGGTGCTTGGCCCCAACGACGAGGTGGTAGGGGTCGAAACCTACTTTGGTGTCGCCTTCAAATGCAAGGCCGTCATTCTCACTACCGGGACGTTTCTTGGCGGCACCATTTGGATTGGCGACAAATCGATGGCGGCGGGCCGGGCCGGAGAGTTTGCCGCCACGGGCCTAACGGATACTCTCAACCGTCTCGGGTTTGAAACCGGGCGACTCAAAACCGGCACTCCGGCCCGGGTCGATCGCCGCTCGATCAATTTCGATGTGCTCGAACCCCAGCCCGGCGATGACGACATCCGCTGGTTTAGCTTTGACCCCGAGGCTTGGATTGAGCGCGAGCAAATGCCCTGCCATCTCACGCGCACCACGGCCGCTACTCACCAGCTCATTCAAGAAAATCTGCACCTGTCGCCGATCTACGGTGGCTGGGTCGATTCGAAAGGCCCCCGCTACTGCCCCAGCATCGAAGATAAAATCGTGCGCTTTGCCGACAAAGAGAGCCACCAGATTTTTCTAGAGCCCGAGGGGCGCGACATTCCTGAGATCTACGTGCAGGGCTTTTCGACCGGCTTGCCCGAGAGTCTGCAACTGGCCATGCTGCGAACGCTGCCAGGGCTAGAGCACTGCGCTATGCTGCGCCCTGCCTACGCTGTGGAGTACGACTACCTGCCCGCCACCCAGTGCTACCCCACTATGATGACCAAGCGGATTGAGGGCCTATTCTGCGCGGGCCAGGTGAATGGCACCACCGGCTACGAAGAGGCCGCTGCCCAGGGCTTTGTGGCTGGAGTCAACGCTGCCCGGCTGGTGCGCGGTCAGGAGATGCTGGTGTTCTCCCGCGAGCAGAGCTACATAGGTACGCTGCTTGACGATCTGTGCACTAAGGATCTGCGGGAACCCTACCGCATGCTGACTTCGCGCTCAGAATATCGGCTGCTGCTGCGATCGGACAACGCTGACCAGCGCCTGACCCCCCTAGGTCGCGAGATCGGCCTAATTGACGATCGCCGCTGGGAAGTTTTCACCCGCAAGTGCGCCAATATTGCCGCTGAAAAAGAGCGCCTGCACGAAACCCGGGTCAAAGAGCACGATGAGCTAGGCCAACAGATTGCGGCGGACACTGACCAGCGGATTAAAGGTTCGATTACCCTGTCCGACCTGCTGCGCCGTCCGGGCCTGCATTACGGCGATCTAGAGCGCTACGGCCTCGGCAATCCATCCCTGATTCGCGAAGAAAAAGAGGGGGCCGAAATCGACATCAAGTATTCGGGCTACATTCAGCGGCAGCAGAACCAGATCGACCAGGTGGCCAAGAGCACCAATCGCAAGCTGCCCGAAACCCTCGACTATATGGCGATCGACACCCTTTCAAAAGAAGCCCGCGAAAAGCTGAACCAGGTCAAACCGCTGACCATTGGCCAGGCCTCGCGCATTGGCGGCGTCAACCCCGCCGACGTCAACGCCCTGTTGGTGTACCTGGAGATTCAGTCGCGGCGCGGGCAGGCGACCCCCGCTGCAATTCGTTAGAATCAAGCCGATTCTCTCTAGCTGATTCTGTCTGGGGCAAACCATGGCCAAGCCAATTCTGATTACCGGAGCTTCTAGCGGCATTGGCTACGAACTGGCTAAGGTATGTGCCGCCCACCATCACGACTTGGTGCTGGTGGCCCGTCGAGAAGAACCCCTGCTAGCGCTTAAGGATGAGCTACAGTCGGCCCATGGCGTGCAGGTGCTCACCTATCGAGGTGACCTCACCGATACCAATACCCGCTACCAGTTCTATGAATGGACTCAGTTCAAGGGCGTTACGCCCTACGCTCTGATCAATAATGCTGGGTTTGGGTCGCTGGCCGCTTTCGCGGAGGCCGATTGGGATAATCAAAACGCTATGCTTCAGCTCAACATTGTGGCGCTGACCCACCTGACTCGGCTGTATCTGCCCGCCATGATTGCCCAGGGCCAGGGCCGCATTCTCAATGTGGCGTCTACGGCGGCGTTTTTGCCGGGGCCTTATATGGCGGTGTACTATGCCAGCAAGGCTTACGTGCTGTCGTTTACCGATGCGATCGCCACTGAACTTGAGGGTACCGGCGTCACGGCTACCAGCCTTTGCCCTGGCCCCACTCAGTCAGAGTTTCAAACTCGGGCTGAGATTAAAGACGCCAAGCTGTTTGCAAGCAAAACACTGCCCACTTCAGCAGCCGTTGCCGCCTACGCCTATACAGCCATGGAAAAAGGCCAGCGCATTGCTGTCCACGGCACAACCAACAAATTGACGTCGCTGGTAACTCGGCTGCTGCCCCGCAAGAATTTGGCCGACATCACAAAGGGCCTGCAAAAGCCTGCCTAGGTGAAGCCCTTGTCTGATACTGCTCTCAAATCTCGACTGGTGGCTCATTTGGAGCAGGTGGTGGGCGATCGCAACCCTTACTTTGCCTCTGCCAACCACTTTTTTGTGCAGCAATACATCCAGCAGGAGTTCTCCCGCTGGGGCCAGTTCACAGGCCACACCTTCGAGCATCGAGGTCAAGAGCACAGCAATTGGGTCTTAAACCTGCCGGGGCAAGATCCCCATCGTCCGCCTATTCTAGTTGGGGCTCACTACGACTCAGTGCCCGGTTCCCCCGGAGCCGATGACAATGCCACTGGAGTCGCAGTGCTGCTAGAGCTAGCTCGCGCTTGGGCCGAGCAGCCAGGCAAGTCTCCCCTGCGCCTAGTGGCCTTTGATCTAGAAGAATTGGGCTTTGTGGGTAGCCGCCACTATGCCGCCGATCTGCACCAGCGCGCTGAACCTTTGAGACTCATGCTCTCCCTTGAAATGCTGGGCTACTGCTGCGATCGGCCCCACTCCCAAAACTATCCGTCAGGGTTAGAGCGCATCTACCCTAACCAGGGCAACTACATCGCTCTGATTGGTCCTTGGCAGAGCATTCCCACCATGGCAGGGTTGTGGTGGGGTTTCCGTGCCGCCGGGTTGCGTAGCCAGTGGCTACCGGTTGTGAACCAGGGAAAGGCTGTGCCCGACACTCGCCGCAGCGACCATGTCCCCTTTTGGGACTTGGACTATCCAGCTATTTTGGTGACCGACACCGCATACCTGCGCAACCCCCACTACCACCAGCCTACCGATACCCTAGAGACGCTAGATCTAGATTTTCTCACCCAGGTTTGCCAGGGATTAATCTACGGCCTGCGCCGTCTGTGAAGCTTGCTGATAGTCGAAAGCTGCCTTGAGCACCAGGGCTGGATCGACCCAAGCCCCTTCATACTTGAGACCCCAGTGCAGGTGTGGGCCAGTGGTGCTGCCGGTCATGCCCACGCGACCAATGCGCTGGCCTGAGGTCACCATTTGCCCCTGGCGAATCTCGATACCGCCGTCGCGATCGACCAGTACCCGGCCGCCTTCTTTTTCGATCACAATGCTGCCCTGCATATGGCAGTAGACATGAGTCCAGGAGCCGGACTGAATGATAGCGGCGGTGCCACAGGCGGTGTGGTCGTGTACCTCAACTACCTTCCCCTCCCACCAGCTGCGAATATAGCTGCCCATGGGGGCAGCTATATCTAGCCCGTAGTGAAAACGGTTGCCTCCCATGGGATGTTGCCGGTAGCCAAAGGGTGACGTGTAGCGCGAAAAATTTTCTAGAGGAAATGATGACCCCAACCAGGGGTTAGCGGCGGTCTGTTCTTCGGCAACCACTTGGGGAGTTGATTGAGTGAATTCTGTCATCGTGCCAATGCCAACGCTAAGCGCAACAATCCAACCCAAGGCTTGCGCCCTGTCAAAGCGACCATCCATAGCTGCAAAAACCGAGTTGCTGGGGCCTGCAATAGTACAATTGCATTCATAAGAATAGTGCAATTGTACTAATATGCCAAGCCCTTTTTCTCGGTGCACCGAACGATTTGGTGTGGCTCAACAGAATTCGGCCTGGCCCAGGCCGAATTCTGTTGAGCTGCTCGGGATTGGGCAAGGCAAACGCCGTTTGCACCTACAGGGCTGCCCTGGATTGAGTCGGGGTTATGGAGTGTGGAGTTGAGCTCAATCCATGGCTACTATTCGCTACCCGCTTCTAAGGCCAACTTATTTGCGGGCGGTTCTAGCACCTCTACAACGCCGGTTTCGCCATTGACTCGTACCCACTGGCCGGTGTGCAGCCGCTGGGTGGCGTTGGTCACATCCATCACGGCGGGGATGCCGTACTCGCGGGCGATGATTGCCCCGTGGGAGAGGCGACCGCCCACTTCGGCAATCAGTCCCTGAGCGCGGGCCAGCAGCGGTGCCCAACCGGCATCGGTGTAGGGCACTACCAGAATAAAGGGGCCTTCTGTAGCGGTCACAGATTCAAGCTGGGTCACTACTAGCACTGGACCCGCAACGATGCCAGCACTGGCGCCAATGCCGGTGAGCTTTTGCTGCACGGTAGCAGTCGGCATCAGGGGCATCTGGCGGCTGGGAGGCTCGTTGCCAAACACTAGATAGGGAACGGCGGGCATTTTCTTGTCTCGTTCGTACTGAGCTTTGCGATCGCCAATCCGCTCCTGCACCCTTCTCCAGTCGGCCATCCCATCCCCCACCAATTCCCGAATCTCCTCCAGGGTGAGCAAGAAGATGTCATCCCGTTCCTGCAAATGCCCTTGCGTTTGCCACTGGGTTGCTAGGGCTAAAACACTCCAGCGCAGCTCGGCTAGCAGCCGGTTGTAGATAGTATTCACCTGTCCCTTGAGATCGAGGCGACGCTGCACCGTAGTGGCTTTACTTTGTGAGGCATCCGTTTTAGGCGGCGGTGGCTGCTGCACAAATTGGGCTAGCAGTTCGCGTACTGGGCCAGGGCTTTCTTGCCAGGTGGCCACGGCGATGTCGGTGCCCACGGGGCTGAGGTAGCCATATTGCTCAATAAACTGCCCCATGGCCTTGAGCAACGATTCGCCGTCGGTGCTTTCGGCTAGGGCTGTCATCAACGACGAGCTGTCGGTGATGCGGGCCAGTTCGGGCTTCGAAAGCGTCTGGCGAATGTCTTGGGCGATCGCCCGCAACGCCTCCAGAGCCGCGATCTCGGCATTTTGCATGGGGTTGAGGCTTTCTTCCGGCACCTTGAGCAGGGCGCGGCGCAGGGCAAAGCTGAGCGGGCCAAGGATGTTGTAGTAGGTGACCCGCTTTAGCAGCTCAAGAATCGTGTCTACTCGGTCGAGCAATGCTTGGGGCGTGAGGGCATCCCTGGGAGTATTGGCCAAGGCTTGTAGGGCAGGCTCAAAGCGATCGCGATTTTCCTGGGCAAACTGCTGCTCCAGCTTGAGTTCACGGCGCAGCAGGCGCACCAGACCGGGCATATTCCGCAGCGTGGAGCCCAGGGGAGGGCGGCTAAACTTGGCCCCGCGGGTCAAAAACTCTAAGCTTTCGGCTGGCAGGCCCATGCGGCGGAAAATGTCTCCCAGCAGGGTGGCGTTGAAGTAGGCGTGGGCATGGTGCAGCGTAGCGGTGGCTTCGAAGTCGAGCCCACGGGCGCGATCGCCCAGCACCACCGTAAAAATCTCGCCCCACACGCCGCAGGTCAAGGGCCGATTGATCGACCAGGTCAGCGGACGAATCGTGCCGGGGATCACCTCGGCGGCGATCTTGCGCGTCCACAGCGGTTGCAGCGTGGTGATGGGGCGGCTCTGCAACAGCCATAAGGTGTTGCCGTCAAAGCTCCACTCAATGTCTTGGGGAACGCCCTGGTAGCGGCTCTCCAGGTGGCGGGCCAAGTAGGCCACCTGCTGAAGCAGCCGCGAGGGAGTTTGGCCCTGGCCCTCTACCGTCAGCGTCAGCGCGTCGGAGAGCTGCCAGTCGGCCTCGGCGATCGCCGCTAGGGGGGGCACATCGTCGGGCTGCACCAGCACCCGATACTGTTCGGGCGTCACCTGCCCTCCCACTACCTGGTCGGCTCCACCGGGCAGCGCTTCGATCACTACCGCATCGCCGCAGCGGGCAATCGGGTCACGGCTAAAGGCCACCCCCGAAAACTGCCCCTGCACCTGCTGCTGCACAATCACTGCCAGCCCCTGCTCGGGTAAATCCTTGCTCTGCCGATAGGCCTTGGCTTGAGGTGCGCTGTAGGACGAGAACACCTGCACGATCGCCGCCGCCAGTGCCTCCTGACTAGTGATGTTCAGAAATGACTGATATACTCCCGCCGCCGAGGCCGTGCCCGTATCTTCGTCCTGGGCAGAGGAGCGGACGGCGAGGGGCTGGGTGGGAGAGGGCTCGGCGATCGCCAGCAGAGCGGTTGGGTCATCTCCAGCGGGCAGCACATAGCCGCGCGGCACCGGGTAGCCCCAGGCCGTTAGCTGGCCCAGGGTAGCGGCTTTGTGACCAAACTTGGTGGGGTCAAGGGAGCGATCGAGGGCAACAAGGGCGCGATCGCCGCGAAAAAACCGAAACATGGTGCGAGACTCCAATCGTCCTTGCTCGTCAGGCAAATCGAGATCGTCAGGTAGCTTTTGATAAATCCAAGCGATCAGCCCGCTCAGGCAAGAGATCGCCAACACCAGCTCTCCATCTGAGTGGCGCAGAGCGGTGATCAGCGGCAGCAACACCAGCGACAGCAGGCGCCCCTGACGCCGCTCGCGAAAGATGGTAAACCCCAGCCCGCTGAGCATAAACGTCAGCAGCGCCGTTGGCCAGTCGTACGCCGCAATGCCCCACACCACGTTGGTGGTGCCCGCTCCCTTGGCAAACCAGTAGCGGCCCATCACCAGCCCAATCAGAGCAATAATTTCCCATACCGGGTCTGCCGGAAAGTAGTACCGCGCCAGTAGCACTACCCCAATGCCCTTGGCCGCCTCCAGTAAGACCGCCACAATGCCCGCCACTTTGCCACCGTGGTAGAAAGCAGCCGACACGCCGACATTGCCCGTGCCCACTCGCCGCAGCCGTTTCCCCGAGAGCAGCCGAGTCGACCATCCCGTCAGGGGCAACCCACCCACTACCGGAGACAGCACAAAGATTAAAAAGGCACCCCAAACCTGGGTAAGGGTCATAGCCATTGTCGTTAAGGGTTAGATGACATCAGCAAAGGGCCAGGGCATTGTACTACCCCTTAAACCTTACACCGAGAACCTTCAACCCTCTGTATTCCTGAGCCGTTGCAGGGGCGTAACCCTATTCATAGGGTCTAACGTCGTACTGTATGTAGGGCTGTGGCTGGGCTGGCGGCGGTAGGGGCTGCTTTTCGTAATAAAAGTAAGGGTTGGGCGGCATGCGCACCGGATACATCATCGGCTGGGGAGGCGGCTGAGGGGTGCGCCGCTGAATGTGCATCAGCCACAGGGCAATAATGGCAAAGGCTGTGCCGCCCCCCAACACCAGCAGCATAAACAGACCCAAAATGCCCCACAGCAGCATGGTCTGAGTCTCGTTGCTGCGCGGTATCGACTCAATCAGCCGCACCTGCTGAGACGTCATCTCCTCCACCGCCGTCTGGTAGGTGTCGAGTTGCTCCATTACCGCTTCGGTTTCGGCCTGCTGGCGCTCGAGCTGAGCCTTGAGGTCATCGGCTAGACTCTCCTGGGCGCGCAGCTCGTCTTGTAAGCTGTTCACCAGATCTTGCTGCCGGTTCAGATCGCGCTCAAAGCGGTCTTGCTGTAAATCTTGGCCAGCGGTAGGCGGCGAGGGCACCGGCACGGTCTGAACGTTCAAGCTTTCTGCACTGGGGGGAGGTGGCGGTAGCGACGGCGTTGTTCCCGTGCCGGTTTTGACCAGCAGCGTCAGAATAAACAGCGCACCACCGGCAGCGCAACAGGTGATTAAGATAGGTTTTTCCCTCGTCAATCCCTGCAAGATCTCATTCCCTTGTGGTGGTGGTGTTGGTTAGATTTTCAGGAACGGTCTTAAAAGACGATCAAACCCAGCCTAGGAGAAGGGTAACGCAGCAATAGATTTCCCAAAAGCGGTCTAGTGACAGATCTGCTGTGGGAATCATTAGATATCCTGAGACCTGCGGTCTGCTGCATCCCATTAACAGTAAACAAGATGCAGAAAAAATCCGTGATTTCTAGGAGCTATACATCAGATCATTATACATCGGCCCAGAATTGGCACAACAAAAACCGGGTTTCTGCCAGGGTAGCCAACAAAAGCTAGCTATTTTGGCCGAAACCCGGCTGGGTGACGATGATTTCTAGTTCTAAAGGCAGTTTAGTTGAACGAGCACTCTACGGTAATTTTCAAGTTGCTCTCTGCGGTGCCTTTAGTGACATAGGGAACGCCTGCCTCTCCGCCGACCTTAAGGCCAAACTCTAGGGTGACTTTTTCGACATTGGCGTTGGCCATGTCTTTAAAGGCACTCATGGTGTGGCTGGTATAGGTGCGAATGGTGCCTTCAATGGCCTTAAAGCTCTGAGCTGCCTGAACTTGAACAGCTTGGTTGGTGCCGTTCCATCCCTTGGCGGTGCGGGTGGTTTCAGCGTAGGGATCGGCGTAAGGGGCTGGGGCCGAGTCGGGAGCAACCACGTCGTCGGTGGCCTCCATGTAGATCTCGGTGCCATCCTCTAAGCGGATGGGGACCAGTTGAGTCATAGTGCACACTCCGATGGTTAAGATGCGTATCCAATCGCTAGGATTCCCACAATCTAGGGCTGCTTGCCAAATATGGGTGACTTTTCTGGACAGCACGGCACTCAGCTCAAGGCTGACCGTTTAAAGAGTCGCGAAAGTTAGTCCAGGTGGTTTCGTTTGGGCGGTTGTCGTCCAGGGGGGGCGGGGTTTGATACAGAGCAAAGTTATCCGCAATTTGGCTCCGCAGGGGTTCGGGCAATTGCTGCCACGCACCGACACGAGTGCCGGCTGCATGAACCACGAGTTCGCCGGGGTGCCCTCCCATCTTCATCCAGGGTAGCCAGGGAGATATGCGGCTCCAGCTGACAGCTATATCGTCTATGTCCTGATCGGCTGAGGCTAGTAGGTGCGATCGCCGGGCCGAAAAGGTGAACATCTCCATCGCATGGTAATGGCCACCAACGTAGTCTTGATAATTCCCCCCTAGCGGATCGGCGTAGAACAACGGCAACGTGACCGTGAAAAAGAGGAGGTCTGTGTCGCCAAAGTTTTGGAACTGAAGGTGTTGCCCAGTGGTGTCGGCCCAAAACGGGGAGGAGTTGACGGGATCGTTGGCTACTGGGTGTACGGTCGTGGTTTCCCCAGTCCAAGGGTTTTCCCAAGTGGTTAGCAGGGCGTTCGTTTCAGGGTCAAGGTAGATCATCACTTCTCGGGTGACTTGCCGAAATCCCGGAGCACCGGTTTCAGACGTCAGGGATGTGCAGGCGCGGGTACTCACACCTTGCACATTGAACAAATGGCGATCGGCTTCTCCGGGCCGGCGGCTAAAAACCTTACCCTGCCAGACAAAATACACGGTTTTGCCGTCTTCCACCGAGCAAAGCAGCTTGCGAAATACCTGAAGCGCATCCTCAGGGCGATCGAGGTCGAGGGGGGTGGCGATCGCTGCCCCCGGCCCGGTAGTGGCAGTCCAAAGCCCGACCATGAGTCCCAACAATTTTGATAGCATCAGGGTTTTCCTCAACGACTGGTTAACGGATGGGCCGCTGATTGCCGGTTGACAGGCCCCTATGCTTAGCCCAAGGCAGAGATCTCCAACCCTATCAAATCAAGCTTATCCGGCCGTTACCCTAGGCAAGGTTGCTGGTGCAGGCCAGTAGCCTGCGATCGCTCAAGTCTGTGACCATAGGTTTTCCGTACCCCAACCGCCTTCGCAAACGTTTAGATTTTGTTTATAAGAAAAGAGGGAGTCTCAGCTGAGAAGGTGACGATGGCAGATTTGGCAACGGATGCTTACACCAACAATGGTGAGTTCTTATACCCGGCTGAGGATGCTCAGCAGATCTTGAGTATTGCGATCGCCCGTCAAACCGAGTCTGGGGAACTTTCCCGAACCCAGCTATTAGAAATTGCCGATGAGCTGGGCATTTCTGCTGACACCCTAGCCGCCGCTGAGCGCGAGTGGGATGTGCAAAAGTACGAAGTTGCTGACCAAAGGCTGTTCGATAGCCAGCGCCAGCAGCAATTTCACCATGGGTTGTCTCAATTCGCTATCTATGGCGGTTTCTTGCTACTGTTTTTGGTGCTGACGGGCGGTGTTGGGTTTTGGGGCGGGCTGGTGAGGACTTTGCTGTACCTGACGGTGGCACCCTGGGGTCTAAAGCTCAGCTGGGATGCCTGGCGCATCTACCGCCCCAATGAGTATGGCTACCGCAAGGAATTTCAGCGCTGGCGGCGCAAGCAGCAGATGAAGCGGGTTGTTGGCGGTGCTATGCGGCGACTGCTAGGGCCGTCCTAGCGGCCTGCCATATCTCCTGTTTCTGACTTCTCCTATATTGGAGGATGGGTAGCACAAACAACGGAGTGCAGCCGTACAGCCTAGGCGTGGGTATGGGTTTTTGCTAAAGGGGATGCTTGAACGCGCGATCGCACCCAACCAAACCATTCCTCTAGTCCTTCGCCAGTCTTGGCCGAAACCGAAATAATTGTGCAGTGGGAGTTCATCTGCCGCACATTGGCCGCGATTTGCTCGATGTTTACGTCCAGGTAGGGAGCCAAATCTACCTTTGTGATCAGCAGGCAGTCGGCTTCTTGAAACATGATCGGATACTTGAGAGGCTTGTCTTCTCCCTCGGTGATGCTGAGCAGGGCGACTTTAGCGTGTTCGCCCACCTCAAATTCGGCGGGGCAGACCAGGTTCCCCACGTTTTCGACCAGCACCAGATCGAGGGCATTTGGGTCGTGCTGATGCTCTAGAGTGTGGATGCCACCAGCGACCATCTTGGCGTCCAGATGGCACGATCGCCCTGTATTAATCGCCACCACTGGCACCCCGTACTGGCGCAGGCGATCGGCATCGAGTTCGGTAGTCATGTCGCCTTCAATGACGGCGATCGCCAGCTTTTGGTGCAGCCCTTCTAGGGTGCGTTCCAGCAGTGCCGTCTTACCCGCCCCGGGGCTGCTCATGATGTTCATGCAGGTGATGCCCCACCGATCGAAGTGGGCACGGTTGTGGTCGGCCCCGGCCTGGTTGACGTGGAGCAGATCGATACCCAGGGCGGCGTCAAAAGTCTGGTGCATGGAGGTCTCCTTGGGGTTATCGGGTGGTGGCAGGGTTGGGGGTGAGGTTGCCCACCTCTGCGCCATCGTACTCAATGCGATCGATCTTCAACTCCCGCCCGGAGCGAATGTCATCCATCGGCGCTTGGCAGGTGGGGCAAGCATATTGCCGCCCAATCTCAGGTTGATACTCCTGCTGGCAGGGGTGGCAAAAGGCCACCAGCGGTACGTCTTGAATCACCAGGGCAGCATTTTCAAGAAACGTCTGGCGGGTCTGCACTTCAAAGGCAAACTGCAACCCTGCCGGTTCTACACAGGTAAACTGCCCCACCATCAGATGAATTTTGGTGATGTTGGGGCGATCGGGCTGCGATTCCCACCAGTCGCGCACGGTGAGAATCAGAGCCTTGGTCATGTCGGTTTCGTGCATGGCGGGGGATTGAAGAGTGAGGAGACGGGGAAGATGAGGAAATGGGGAAGATGGGGAGGGCTGCTTTCTTTCACCTCACCATCCTCACCACCTCATCCTCCTCACCTAATGAACTATTGACGCTAGAGCTAGTTCACTTACTGCCAGGGCTCGTCCACACTCATATTCGCTTCCTCATGGATGTACGACGGCTTCTCGCGGCGGGGCAGCTGACCCGACTTCACCAAGTGGGCCATGGTGTCGCAGATCACGCGGGTGGCCATTAGCGACGTCATATCGCTGACATCGTAGGGGGGCGAGACTTCGACCACTTCGATGCCGCAGACGGTGGTTTCTTGCACGATGCGCTTGAGTAGGTAGAGGGCTTCGCGGGGCAGCAGGCCGCCGGGTTCGGGCCAGCCGGTGCCGGGCACAAAGCCCGCGTCGATGCAGTCGATGTCGAAGCTAATCCAAACGCAATCGGTGCCGTCGGTGGCGCGGGCGATCGCAAAGTCAGCGGCGGCATCGAGGCCCATTTCGGTGATGTCGGTGACGGTGAGAATGTTGGTGGCTCGCTCGCGGCACACTTTCACCCCCTGGCGGGGCACCTGCCAGCCGCCGATGCCCATCTGCACCAGGTTTTTGGCTGGAGCATTGGCCATGTTGGTGGCGTGGAACCAGGGGCAGGTGTGCATGCGCTCATCCAGGTCGGTCTCCTGGGTGTCGACGTGGCGATCGAAGTGGATGATGCCGACTTTCTTGTCGCCCAGGTGACGGCAGATGCCCCGCACCGTGGGGAAGCCGATGGAGTGGTCGCCCCCCAGCAAAATTGGAAACGCGCCCGAGGCAAACACGTGGGCCACGCCTTTCGAAATTTGGTCGAAAGACTTTTCGTTGTTGGCCGGAATGGTGAATACATCGCCCACGTCGCAGAGGGTGATGCTCTCGCGCAGGTCAATCCCCATCTCAAAGTTATAGGGGGTGTAGAGGGCTGAAATGCGGCGAATGCCCTGGGGGCCAAAGCGGGTGCCGGGACGGTAGGTGGTGCCCGAGTCGTGGGGAATGCCGACGATCGCCACATCAAACTCCCCGACCCGGCGCACGTCTTCTATGTAGGGTGCCTTCAGGAAGGTGTTGATGCCCGCGTAGTGGGGCAGCTCGCCGCGAGAGAAGGTGGGAATGGTGCGATCGCGAATGCTCGCCGCTGCCTCTAGGCCATACTCTAGCCCCTGGGAAACTTCCTGCTGCCAGCCAGTCATGGGCAGGCGGGCTTCCATCTCTAGGGCCCGCTGGGCCTCGGTCGAGCTGCCGTTCGGGCTTTGAAATACAGGATCATTGGATGGGTCGGTGGTCATCGGAAAGCCTCGCAGGGTTGCACTGAGCCAAATAAATCGCAGGTTTGGGAAGTGAGCCAAAAAGCCCAGGAGATTTAAGCAGTAGCTAGATCTCACTGCTCCCCATCAATCTCCCGGGCTTTTATCCCGCCGTGTAGTTGGCGATTACCAACCCGCCTCTCTCGGACCAGCCGCTTAGCCTTGCAACTAAACCGGAACCCTAGAGGCATAATTTTTGATGCCAACACTCTAAGCCTAGAACCTCCTCTGGTCAAGGCTAGGTCGCAACCGCGTCTTGACTGGAGTCGGAAGGGGTGACTGAGCCTTGGCGCGGTCGAAACAGGTGGGTATGGTCGGGGTTGTAGAGCTGCGACCTGACCTTCTGCCCCCGCAGTGCTGGGCTAATGATGTACAGCGTGGTGCGAATCAGGTCTCTTTCGCGGGTGGTTTTGGCCATCTCCGACAGGGGCACCACTAAGAGCTGCTCATCGGGCCAGCCGATGCGAAAGCAGATTGCTACTGGAGTATCCGGCTCGTAGTGCTGCAAAAGTTGGGCTTGGGATTCTTCCACATGGCGGGCGCTGAGATAGAGGCACAGACTGGTCTTATGGGCTGCTAGGGAGGCTAAATCTTCTGCTTCCGGCACCTGAGTGCGCCCGCTAATGCGGGTGAGAATGATCGACTGCACCAGCCCCGGAATCGTTAGTTCGGTATTGAGCTTCGCCGCCGCCGCCTGGTAAGCGCTAATGCCCGGTACCACCTCAAAGGGTACCTCTGCTTCCGCCAGTGCCTGGATTTGCTCGTGAATGGCGCTATAGAGGCTAGGGTCGCCCGATTGCAGGCGAATTACCGATTTCCCAGCCCGCACCCGCTCTATCATCAGCGGCAAAATACTCTCCAGGGTCATGGTGGCGGTGCCGATGCGCTCGGCGTCGGGCCGGGTCCAGGCCAAAATTTGCTGGGGCACCAGGGAGTTAGCGTAGAGAATTACATCTGCCTGACTCAGCAGCCGCTGGGCCTTAACGGTCAATAACTCTGGGTCGCCTGGCCCTGCCCCAACGATATACACCCCCGGCGATAGGGTCGCCCCAGCAGCTGGAGCATCGGCGGGAAAATCTTGAATTCTAGAGGAGGTCACAGGGCTAGCCATAGGGCAAACGTCAACAATTCACACAGTCACTGGATCATAGCCACTTTGTTTCAAGTAACCGTGAACTCTAGGTATTTCACCGGAATTTAGCGATCGCTCTAGAAGATTGGAGCGGTAGATGCACCCTGATTCGGACCCCTGAGGATAGCTAACTCAGGGGTCTTTTTGTATTGGGGCCTGGGCTATTTCCCCGTCCAGCCGTGCCAGGGGGGACCCGCTTGAGCTGTTCACAGAAATAGTGCGGGATTGCGCTAATCTGTGACAAATGCATCGAACGCAACACTAGATAGCTGGATTCAGCAGTACGCACCTATGGCTGAAGCAGGACAGGGAGAACGATTGCTCGGAGGTCACTACCGGGTGCTGCGGCAGCTCAGTCGGGGCAGCTTTGGCGATACTTACCTAGCCGAAGACACCCACCGATTTCAAGAACTCTGCGTGCTGAAGGAGTTTAACCCCCAGGTGCCAGGCAAGCTGGCCTTGGATAAAGCCCAAACTCTGTTTGAGCGCGAGGCCAGCATTCTCTATCAGATCAACCATCCCCAGGTGCCTCGGTTTCGTGAGCTGCTACGGGATCAGGGACGGTTGTTTTTGGTCCAAGACTACGTTGAAGGTCCTACCTACCAGGAACTGCTCGATCGCCGTCGCGCCGTCGGCGAGAGCTTTAGCGAAGCGGAGGGGGTGCAGTTTCTAATGCAAACGCTGCCGCTGCTGCAATACCTGCACAGCATAGGCATCGTGCATCGCAATATTTCGCCCGACAACTTGATTCAGCGCAATGCCGATGGTCGCCCGGTGCTGATCGACTTTGGCGGTGTGAAGCAGCTGGTGGTGAATGTGCGCCATCAGCTAGGGGTAGCTCAGCCCTACCAGTCCGCCGATGGCACTATCACCTGCCTGGGCACCGTGGGCTATGCCCCCGAAGAACAGCTTGAATCGGGCCAGGTGAGTCCGGCTACCGACCTCTACGCTCTAGGCATGACGACCCTGGTGCTGCTGACGGGCAAAGACCCCGACGCCCTCTACGACGACCGCCGCGATCGCTGGGTTTGGCCAGAGCAGGTCGAGCTATCGGCTACCCTGAGCCAGGTGCTGACTCAGCTGGTGGCTCACGAGCCGGGCGATCGCTACCAGTCTGCTGGACAGGCGATGGCTGCCCTCAACCTAGCCCACCCCAACGCGCTCTCAGTGTCCTGGTCGCAGCCCATGCCCATTCGCATGCAGCCCACGGTGCCACCGCCCCAGCCTGAACCACCGAGGCCAGCGCCTACGGTGGCGATCGCCCCGGCGGCTCCCTACGCGCCACCCATGGCCCACGACCCCACGGCTACCGTAGCGCCACCGCCTAGGGCGGTGCCGGTGCAAAAAACATCGTCGGGGTGCTGGCCCGCCCTGGCTGGGTTGCTGGTTATGGTGGGAGTCGCCGGAGGGCTGTGGTGGTGGCTAGACCCCTTGAACCAGTCGGAAGGGAATGGCTCTGAAGTTGTTTCGCCTGGCGGCAGTGATGCCAGCAATCCCAACCTCAGTGAGGCCGAGCGCGATCGCAAACAGGCCCTGCGCGATCGCGCCGTCACGCTCAACGTTGATTGGTCCTACGTCACCAGCCTGACTGACCAGCTATTTTATGAGCAAAACCCCGATCGCCAGGGCACCCAGCTCACCGATCAGCCCCAAGATGAGCCCCTGCGGGCGGCGTGGGATGCGATCGCCGCCGACAATCTAGACCTGATCGAAGCCAACCTCAGTACCGACGCCCGCAGCAAGCTAGGCCGCTACAACCCTACCGACAGCGATCGCTGGAAGAGCCAGGTCAACGCCCTCTACGTCAGCAGCAACGCCCTCTACGATCTGGCTGACGCCCGTTTTAGCCAGCTATTTCCGGGGCGGGCAAGAGAGGGCTTTGTCGAAACTGCCGTCGACCAAATCTGGTTTGCTCTGGCCCAGGACCAAGTCAACGCCATGGAAAATGGCGAAAACCTGACCGAAGTTACCTTTGAGCAGGGCACCTTCAACCAGCAGCAGGAAGGCAACCTCAGCCCTGGCCACGGCCAGATCTATGTTGTCAATCTCACCGCTCAGCAGTTGCTGCGTCTAAATCTGCAAGCCCCCCCGGAGAGCACCCGCCTCTCGCTCTACGTGCCGGTGCCCACCGACGAGCTGCCCCATATTCTGGCCGATGCCGAGCAAAACACCTGGGCTGGAGAGCTGCCCCAGTCAGGCTACTACGAGATTGTGGTGGTGTCTCAATCAGAAAATGTCATTCCCTACCGCCTCACCGTGGCAGTTGATAACGTCATCAACGACATTATTAACCAGCCAGATCCACCTGAAAAGAATAATTGACGTCAGCACAGCCTGCTTTCTCTAACCGTTTCCAATTGTTACCTTTTGCAACTTTGGGAGCAGCTTAGGGCGATATTTGTTTGGGTCAACGCACTTCCCCCCGGCTATGAACCACACTCTGCTCAACTCCATTCGGGAGTCTGACGGTCGCTACCTAAGCGATTCAGAACTACGGCCCCTAGCCCAGTTTGTGGCGTCCTTTGATACGCGTTTTAAGACCTATACCCGCTTGAGAGCAGACGGTGAAACCCTGGTGCTCAACGCCCTGCGCCAGCTCATGGCGGGTTCCTCCCGCGAGGTGGTGCAAGTCCACGGAGCCAAATGCCAGCGCGACATGCTCTACACCCTAGAGTGCATTGCTAAAGCCGTTTTGCTTGATGACCCCGACGGCTTTATGGAAGAGTATGTGATGTGGATGCAGAATATTACCCGCGCCCTGCACAAACAGGACTCTGCGATCGCCGCCTACCGCAGCCTGCAAGCTCAAGTTCTGGCTGCCTTACCCGAGGCTTCAGCTCAGCTCATCATCAGCTATTTAGACAAGCTCATCCAAGCTTTGAGCGATGGCCTATAGACCAGCCGCAACAACACCAGAACTTCATTCCCAACGTTGATGCTGGCTCGAGTTAGTTGGGAAGACTTAGAGTACTGGTGCTTTCATGGTTTGGCGCTGATGAGTCTACGCAATAACGCCTACGCCACAGTTGCTTCGAGGGCAAATATTTTGACTCATTCCGCTGCGCCTAAACCTTATCTGATTAGGCTTTCGACCTTTCAGCAGCAGCCGCTACTGGGCGACTACAGACAAGGCCAGCTGTGCCTCAACGACTGCGGCCTGATCGTGGCTGACGAGTGGGTCCGATCTGCCGCCAACCGCAAAGGCGTCGACCTTGATGTCTGGACAATTACCCCCACTAGCCTGCAAAGCATTGTCTTTTTGCAGGCGCCAGCCACGGTTGGCGTCGGGCTAACCGGCATCCACGAAGGCCAAAAGCCCTGGCTGCTGTCGTCATTTATTGCCAGCTTTAAAGCGGTAGCGGCCAAGCGCATCAATTTGCGGCTTAACCAACTGGGGCAGTCGGTGTGGCAGCGCAACTACAACGAGCACCTGATTGGTGACGACGACTATCTGGCCGAGCTGCGCTATAAGCTGCAAAGCCAAAACCATCAGCCCACTGTGTAGACATCACCCCGAAAGGTGATGCAAAGTGTTTTAACAGGTCTGGTGATGGCTAGATCTTGTGGGAGCAATCGCCATTTGTCCCAATGAACTTAGGTATTGAAAGTTTTGAACTCGGTTCTAGCCCGCTAGTTTAGCCTTAACCAGAGCCTGCACCTTCCCACCATCGGCGCGGCCTTTGAGCTGCTGCATGGCTGGCCCCATCACTTTACCCATATTTTTGGGCAACGAGGCCCCGGTCTGGGCGATCAGATCGTCAATGACGGCTTCGACTTCGGCATCGCTGAGCTGCTGGGGCAGATATTCTTCAATAATGGCTAGTTCTTCAGCTTCCTGGGCAGCCAGCTCATCACGGCCGGCTTTTTGATACTGCTCGATGGAGTCTTTGCGCTGTTTAGCCAGCTGGGTCAGCACCTCTAGTTCTTGATCGGCGGTGAGCTCATCTTGTCCACTGGGGCGCACCAGAGACTCTTTTTCGAGAATCACTTTTTTAATGCTGCGAACCGTCTCTAGGCGCACCTTCTCTTTGGCCTTCATGGCGGTTTTGATGTCGTCGCTGATGCGATCTTTCAAACTCATAGGAAATCCTTACGCCTATCTCGACGGCGCGTTGTAGGCTACCCCTTTCACTTTAATTCAAACCGCTGGCGGGGAGATCAGGAGATGGGGAAGGTGGGGAGATGGGGAAGATAAGGGGAGAGAGCCCGAGTAAAAGGCAGATATCCCAAACACTCCCTCATCTCCCTCATCCTCCTATCTCCCTCATCTCTTCATCTTTGCGACTCTCCAACTGCTGCTCTAAAAAGTTCACCAAATCAGCGCAGGTGAACAGCTGAGTTTCGTCGAAGTGCTCGCTGATATCGAGGCCAAAAGTTTCGTAGAAATCTTCACAGAGGGTGAGGCTCCAGTCAAACCAGCACACCGCTGGAAACGACAGATCTTCAACCAGATGATCGCTGGGCTTGACGCGACCGATCTCGAGGCCGGAGTAGTCGGTTAGCTGCTGGTAGATAAAGTCAATCAGCGGTTTGGGCAGGGGCCGACGCACTGCTGGCGGGGTCCAATGGTAGCGGTACCACTCGTCGCAGGTGAGGCACGGGCGCGATCGCAGCCACTGGTTCACCCGTTGTCGGGCGACCATGTCGGGGCTGAGGGCCATGTAAGTGGTAAGGCTATTGACAAAGTTTTTCAACGGTTGCCACATCGGTTGCTGGAACGTCGAGCCCCAAAATTGCCTCTTGGGCTTGCTTAGAGTGTGCCCAGGGTAACGCTCTAAGTCATGGTTTGGGCTCGAACTTAGCTCAACCTACGCTCAATCCGCAAAGCTCAGCCAGGGTAGCGGTAAAGCTTGGGTAGGAAACTGCTGCTGCTTCGGCCCGCTGTATCTGCATTGAGCCTTTGGCCCGTAGGGCGGCGATCGCCAGGCTCATAGCCACTCGATGATCAGTATAACTATCCACGATGGCCCCCGTGAGAGGGGTGCCGCCATAGATAGTGAGTCCGTCTGGGTGTTCTTCGACGCGGGCACCGATTTGCGTGAGCTGGCTGGCCATGACGGCGATGCGATCGCACTCTTTGACCCGCAGCTCGGCAGCGTCGGTGATTACCGTATTGCCCTCGGCAAACAGGGCCGCCACCGCCAAAATCGGCACCTCGTCGATCATGCGGGGGATCAGATCACCGCTGAAGGTGGTGGCCTTGAGGCGGCTGTGGCGTACTCGCAGGTCGGCCACGGGTTCTCCGGTAACCTCACGCGGATTTTCTAAGGTAATGTCTGCTTCCATCGCCTCTAGCGCATCGAGAATGCCAGTGCGAGTGGGGTTGATACCCACGTTCTCAACGACTAGATCGGAGCCGGGGGTAATGGCTCCGGCTACCAGCCAAAAGGCGGCCGAGCTAATGTCGCCGGGTACTACCACGGTCTGGCCGGTAAGAGTGGCCGGTCCGCGTACGGTGACGCTACAGGTGTCGGGGTCTACCGAAATATTGGCCCCAAAAGCTCGCAGCATCCGCTCGCTGTGGTCGCGCGACAGACTGGGTTCGGTGACGGTGGTGCTGCCCTCGGTCATCAGCCCGGCCAGCAAAATGCAGGACTTGATTTGGGCAGAGGCTACGGGGGAATGGTAGTGGATCGGCTTGAGAGATTGCCCCCGCACCCCTAGGGGGGCGAGGCGATTGTTCTGTCGGCCCCAAATCTCTGCGCCCATCAGGCTCAGGGGTTTGATGACGCGATCCATGGGGCGCGATCGCAGCGAACCGTCGCCTGTAACCGCAAAGTAGCGAGCGGGGTGTGATGCCAGCAGTCCCAGCATCAGTCGCAGGGTGGTGCCAGAATTCCCGGCGTTGAGCACGTCTGCCGGCTCTCGTAAATTGCCGAGGCCCACCCCCTGCACCGTCACCCATTCGTCTTCAAGTGATGACATGGTGACGCCCATGGCCTGAAAACAGGCGGCGGTGCTGCGCGGGTCTTCCCCTAGCAGCAGGCCCTGAATGCGGGTTTCACCCTGGGCGATCGCCCCCAGCATTAGCGATCGGTGGGAAATTGACTTATCCCCCGGTACCCGCACCCGACCTCGCAGCGCTACCCCATCGCCGGGGAACTCCAGAGTCAGGGTTTGATGCGAGGCAGCGTCGGTTAGCTCAATGCGGGCGGTCATGGCAACGGTAATAAATAGCCGATGCTGATCGTACCCTATTGCAGTCCGGCCTAGGAGGCGACTATAGAGGTCTTAGGGCGGGCAAAAATCATGCGTCCAGCGGAGGTTTGCAGTGATCCTGTTACCACCACCTCTAGCTCTTCGCCGATGTAGTCGCGGCCTTCTTCGACCACGACCATGGTGCCGTCATTGAGGTAGCCGACGCCCTGTGAAGGCTCTTTGCCCTCTTTGAGAATCTTCAGATCAATGTCGTCACCGGGCAGATAGGCGGGGCGAATAGCCTGGGCTAGGTCATTGATGTTGAGGACTTCGACATCTTGAAAGCTGGCGACTTTGTTGAGGTTGTAGTCGTTGGTAAGCAGCATGGCGTTAAGTTCCTGGGCCAGCTTCACCAGCTTGGCATCCACCGTGGGGATGTCGTCGTAGTCAACGGAGTTGATGAGCAGACGGTTGGGGTAGGACTCGCGAATGCGGTTGAGCACATCAAGGCCGCGTCGGCCGCGATCGCGCTTTTGGTCATTGCTGGCATCGGCTACGTTCTGAAGCTCTTGCAGCACAAACTGAGGCACCAGCAGCTGCCCCTCCAAAAAGCCCGTTTCCATTAGCCCTTCAATGCGGCCATCAATAATGCAGCTGGTGTCAAGTACCTTGGTTTTGCTGGGCTTGAGGGTGCCCTCGGCCACGAGGGTCGATTCCAGCGTGCTGGGGCTGATTAGGCGCAGCAGCGATCGCCCGTGGGTATCGGCCAGGTTCATGCCCGACACCGCAAACAGCACACTGCCTAACACCGCCGTCATCGGCTTAATAAAGCCAAACTCTGAGGGAATGGGCAGCAAAAACAGCGGCGCCAGCATCAGGTTGGCGATCAGCAGGCCCAGCACCAAACCCACAGCGCGGGTGAGAATGCGATCGGGCGGCAGTTCTTTAACCTGGCTTTCTAAGCGGCGGTAGCTGGTCTGCATCACCAGGCCCAAGCCGGTACCAATCAGCCCGCCAAACACGGCGGTCACTGCACCTAGCGCCTCAATGTTGGTGACCTGCTGCAAAATCGGCTGGGGCAGCAGATCAATGCTGTAGAACCCAATGCCCGCCCCGGCCAGGATAAATGAAAAGATAATCAGTGCGTCTAGCATGGTGGTCTGCGGTTCTGGCCTTGATTTTGCAGCGGTTATAGGCTAGGTGCCTATTCCTCTCAGTGTACTCTCCTGGATCAAAAGCAGCCGACGAAACGCCACTAGGGGAGCCAGGTTGGCAAAAGTATACCGCTAATGCCCATCTTCCTAGCCGCCCCACCGGCTCTGCAATAATGGGGGGGTTACTGCACTTGCGTTCTCCATGGCTTTGCCCTTTTTGCGATCGGCGGTGGTTCAACTGACGGCCTACGCCCCTCACGTTGAGTCGGCAGACGACCCGTCCCCAGCTAATTTCGACATTCTTGATACCAACGAGTGCCCCTACGACCTGCCCGAGGCACTCAAAGAAAAGCTGGCCTGGCACCTGCACCACGATGTCGCCGCCAACCGCTACCCCGACGGTGGGCATGGGGCGTTGAAGAGCGCGATCGCCCAATACGTCACCGAATCCGCCAGTGGAGCTGCGGTTAGTGCCGCTCACATTTCCATTGGCAATGGCTCTGACGAACTGATTCGCTCGCTGCTGATCGCTACCTGCGTCGGCGGTGAAGGCTCGGTCCTGGTGGCCAACCCCACTTTTTCGATGTACGGCATTCTCGCCCGCACCCTGGGCATTCCGGTGGTGACAGTAGGCCGCAGCGAAGCCACCTTTGAGGTGGATCTGGCAGCGGCGCAGCAGGCGATTGACCAACCCCAGGGAGCCCCGGTGCGAGTGGTGTTTGTGGTGCACCCTAACTCCCCCACGGGCAATGCCCTCACCGCCGCCGAATTGGACTGGCTCAAATCTCTGCCCCCCGAGATTCTGGTCGTGGCGGACGAGGCCTATTTTGAATTCAGCCAGCAAACGACCGTGGCAGAGGTGCTGACTCGACCTAACTGGGTGGTGATGAGAACGTTTTCGAAAGCCTTTCGCCTAGCGGCTTACCGGGTGGGCTATACGGTGGCGAATGCAGAGTTAACTCAGGCGCTCGAAAAGGTGCGCTTGCCCTACAACTTGCCCAGCCTCACCCAGGCGGCGGCTCAGCTGGCCCTGGCCCACCGGCAGGAGCTGCTGGCGGTGGTGCCCGAGATTCAGCAGCAGCGGGGGGAACTGGCGGATGCGATCGCCCAGCACACTCCCCTGCATCTCTGGCCCAGCGACGCCAACTTTCTCTACGGGCGACTGCCAGTGCTCTCTGGCCAATCTCCAAGCGCAGAGCTAGAGCGCTGGTTTAACTGTCTACGCAGGCAGGGAACGCTGGTGCGCCACACGGGCGGCGGCCTGAGAATCACCATCGGCACTCCGGCGGAGAATCAGCGAACTTTAGCCCATATGCAGCAGTTGTAGGGTGCTTCGTCGAAATCCTGTCTGTCACTCTCAATGGGAGGCAAATGCCATTTGCCCCTACACCAGGGCTCTAGCGCGGCGAACGGTGTAGGGGAGCACGCCTACGAGCAGGGCAAAGGCTTCGTCGGGCACGTTGTCGACAATGCTCTGGTCAAAGTAGCTTTTGAACTGTTCGAGGATAAGCTGGGCGCGATCGATGGGCACCGGCTTATCGGTAAAGTTTTGGGTTAACCGCACCCACTGCAAGCGAATTTTGAGGGCTTTTTGCTGGGCCTCGGCCGACTCGGGAGCAATTAGTGACAGGCTACCCAGGGGAATCACAGCTCGGCAGTCGGCATCCAGGCCACCGCCTACAGCGGCACCAGGGCCGGCAAACTCGGTGTAAAACTCTTTGTGGATAATTAAACCGTTGCGACGGCGGCTGTTGACGACCCACAGTTCGCCGCCGCGAATTCTAGCCAGAATGTCATCGTCTTCTGGCAGCAGCAGCCCAGACTCAAAAAATGGGTTTGACAGGCTACTCACTGGGCTAACGGCGTAGGGACGCATAGGCCGAGATGCCGCAGAAAATCCAGGGGAGTGCAGAGAACTCCCGTATCCTGACCCTGGAATATTCTGCTCAAAGTTGGAGATCATCCCCGTCACATAGTAGCGACAACAGCTCAATTAGCTACAGTCTGGGTTATTTTTGGGTGCTCTGGTTACCGAGGTTCCCAGGCCTTCATTCTAGGGTAAACGCCTACCAGGCCCCCGGTGAAGTGTTTAGCTACGCTGAAGTAGGGATAAATTTCTCTGCTTGTAGCTTGATGTTTCTGTGAAGTTGTCTGGCCGGACTAGGGCTTGGTTGGGTGAGGCGGCGGCTGTAGGGTTTTGTGCATCATTAGCCGCCGGGCCTGTAGCCCTAGCCATGAGGCTGGTGAGTCCTCGGTCTGCACTACTGAAAATCCTGCCTTGCGATAAAGCGCTCGGGCCGCTAGGTTGTCTTCCATGACGTGGAGTTGCAGCTCACGGATACCCCACCGTTGCGCCACCTGTTCGCACGATCGCAGCAGGGTGATGGCAATGCCCTGTCGCCTAAAGGTTTGATCTACAGCCAAATTTGAAATGTAGACGTGGCGATCGCCCTGCCAGGGCCAGGGCTGGCGTAGCGAGGCTTCCACAGTACCGGCAATGGCCTCTCCATGGGTTGCAGTAGAACCTGCGGTGGGGGTGGCGACGGCAGCAAGGCAGGCGTAGCGAGGCGACTGGGCCTTGAGCCGCTGCTTCAAATCTTCGTAAATACCGAGCCGAATGAAGGGATAGACCCATAGCCGCCAGCCGTCGCGATCGTAAAAGCTGGCGGTGAGCACATCGGTAAGGCGATCGAGATCGCGCAAATTGGCTGGGCGAACATGCGGCTGGGGTGCTGCCGAGGCCGAAAGGGGAGAAATATTTGGGTCGGCCTGTACCATGAGCCTCTGCGGCAAACACAACTACTGCCAGCGCTGCCGTTCGCGGAGCGAGTGTCCGGCACTCAACCAGACGTTTGGCCATCGCCTTAGCAGTCAATATACCCTTCTCCCCCTGCCCAAAGGGTACGATCTAGAGAATCATTTTATTTACAGCTCGACAACGCTGATGCTGTCTTTGGTCTGCCCTAGCGAGGGCATCGCTAGCTATGGCCAACTCTCCATTTCTGACGACCTTTGCCCGCCACCGCGACCCCAAGCTGCTGTGGCCAGTGGCCGCTGTGGCCTCAGTGCTAACCCACGGCCTGGCCCTGGGAATGGTACGTACTCTTTCTATTCAAACCCCAGCCCAGCCTGAGGGTGAGATGGCTCCGCTACCCATTCAGCTAGTGGATCTCTCCGCCGACCAAGGGGCTCCTGGACTGTCCAGTGCAGATCCAGAGGCCGCAGTTGACGATGATGCCTCGACTGCGGCCGCAGTCGAGGCAGATGCGGCTACGCCCCTAGCGGCTCAAACCGCCCCGACAGCAGAGGTTCCAGCTATTACCCCCCTCCCCCCATCGGCAGAAGCGCCCGTTTCCTTGCCGCCTCAGCCAGCGGCTCCCCCAGTGGATAGCCCCCCGGTTGCTCCGGCCCCTCCACCTACCCCAGCTCCAGTGACGTCGGGGCCGCCAGTGGCTCCAGCTCCCCCCCGTCCGCAACCCCAAGGGGCACCAGCGCCAGCGGTCAGTCGACCACCAGGGACAGAGGTCCAGCCTGGGGTCGATAATCCCTCCCCTGGTGCTCCGCCACCGTCAGCGCCCCCAGGGAATGCCGCACCGGGTGGGTCTGGGGCTGAGGGGCAGGGCGGACAAGTGGTGCCCGTGGGTATTCGTCTTGACCCCAATGGCAGGGATATTCCTGAAACGGCTCCGCAGCTGTTGAACACCAGCGCCATTGCCATGCGGCCTTTGGCCTCGAGCTGCGGGTTTGCCAACCTGGACGCGCTGCTGGCAGGAGTTCCGGCGGCCTCGGTGCAAATGCAGATTCGGGTGGAGCCCAGCGGCGAGATTTCCAACGTTCGGCTGTTGCAGGGCACGGGCAGCAGCGCAGTGGATGATTTGGTGAGTTGTGTAGTGCGGCAGCGTCTGCGCCTGCAACCGGCCAGCTCGGCTGGGGTGTCCCAGCTGACGGATGCATTTATTTTGGATGCTCAGATTCAGTTCTAGAAATGCCTATAGTGGACGGGGCTTTTGTATAACGGTAGTGAAGTTTCTAGGAAAGAATTTGGGACGCCAGCGCAACAACCTCGCTTTTTATGATCAGCAGGCTGCCCGCTGGTGGGACGAAACTGCCACTATTGCGCCGCTCAACCGCTTGAACCCGCTGAGGTTCAACTATTTTGATCGGGTCATACCCCACTGGAAAGGTCTGAGAGTGCTGGATGTGGGCTGTGGCGGGGGCTTTACCTGCGAGTTTTTGGCTCACCAACAGGCCCAGGTGTGGGGGCTAGACCAGTCGGCCCGCTGTATTGCGGCAGCCCAGGCCCATGCCGAAGCGGAGGGCTGGCCGATTACCTACTGCCGGGGCGTGGCAGAAGCGCTGCCCTTTGAGGCCGCTGCCTTTGATGTGGTGGTCTGTGTGGATGTGCTAGAGCACGTGGCCGACCCCCTGAAATCGGTGCAGGAAATCAGCCGGGTGCTGAGACCTGGCGGGTTGTTTTGCTTTGACACGATCAATCGCACGACGCGATCGCGCTTAGTCATGATCTGGCTGCTAGAAAACATCCTGCGGCAGATTCCGGCGGGTATTCACGACTGGGAGAAGTTCATCACCCCCGATGAGCTGCGCGCCATGCTGGCCCAGGCGGGCTTTGGGGCGGTGAAGATGGATGGCTTCAATCTGTTTGGCAGCACGGTGGGGGAAGTGGTGGCGGCCTATCGGCTGTATCAGACGACGGGCAAGTTTGAGGCGCGCTTCGATGGGGACATGCGAGTGATGTATGTCGGCACGGCGGTAAAGGGAGGTGCGGAGCCGTCGGGTGAGCGGGGTTAACGTTCGCGCGGATGGTGTATGTGGGTGGTGTCGTTGAAGCGTTTGATGCGCCACAGTTCGCTATTGAGGCGGTTGGGGCTGGTTTGGGGCCAGCGATCGCGATCGAGCCAAAACTCAAACAGGGCGGTGTTGGCCATAGGTAGACCCCAGGCGCGATCGCAGCCCATTAGGCAGGCGATCGTGTGCTGCAAAATCCAGTGGTGACCAATGACGAGAACGCGATCGCCGTTGCGGTGGCGTTCGATCAACCCATCCACCACCCGCTGGGCTCGGTTGTGGCCCTGCTCTAGGGTTTCGGCCTGAGGAATGGGCTGCCAGTCGAGGCTGGTTTCGAGCTGATGGCAGAGGTCGGGGTAGCGATCGCAAGCTTCGGCCCAGGTCAGGCCGGTAAAAATTCCGGCGTCGTATTCTTTGAGGTCGTCCAGCAGGGTCACAGGCACCGTCTGGCCAGAGGCCAGGGACACAGCCTTGGGTGGTTCCGTGGTAGCAGCGTCCGAGGCTGAGCTCGGCCCACCAACGGCTTGAAAAGTCTCTTCCCCTAAGCCTTTGACTATTTCTGCCAGGGTGGCAGTAGAGCGTGCCAAGGGGCTGCAATAGATATGAGTAGGGTGCCAGTCAGTGGTAGCCAAATGTTGGCCTAACCGTCGCGACTGCTCCATGCCTAGAGGGGTTAGCCTGGTGGAGCTGCATCCTTCCATCCGGCCCTCGGTGTTGCCAACCGACTGGCCGTGACGCACAAGCAGCAGTTTGAGAACGGTCATCGGCTAGATTCAACGGTAAGGCTATCCCAGACCTAAGTCTAGGCCGCTTGAGGGGCGGCTTTGCCGTCTTCTGCGGTTTTTTGTGGACGGCTCGCATCAGGGTGTGGTCACTCAGGCGCGATCGGCGGAAGATTCTCTGTATCTGAAGGTGAAGCTGTTGGTGGGGTTGGGGAAGTCGAGGGTAAGTGAGTAAGGAGTGAGGGGTAGGCTAGGGGAGTGGGGAAAGTGTCTATTGATGCGCTCACAATGCCTGAAGCATGCCAAGATGCTAGGAAAATTGCTCAGATTTGCGGTTTACCCATGGATTGTTCGGTTCACCCAACGTCGCCCTTTACCTGCCGCTGTGGCCTAAATGATGTTGATCGCCAGCGGCTGGGCCTGTTCCTTAGCGTAGTGCTGGGGTTTGCAGTAGTGGAATGGCTGGTGGGCAGCCAGAGCCACAGCCTGGCGCTGCAGTCGGATGCGGGGCACATGCTGACCGATGTGGGGGCGATCGCCCTAGCGCTGTCGGCGAGCTGGCTGACCCGGCTGACGCTGGCCCGCCCTCGACCGGGGCAGCCGCGCCTAGAGGCGATCGCGGCTCTGGTAAATGGCCTGGGGCTGCTAGCCATGGCGGGGTTGATTTCCCTGGAGGCTTGGCAGCACCTGAGTGCGCCGCCTGTGGCCCTGGTTAGCGGGCCAATGCTGGCAACGGCTCTGGTGGGCTTGGCCATTAACGGATTTGGGGTGTGGCTGCTGCATGGCCAGGGCGATGAGTCGCTAAATCGGCGCGGGGCGTTTTTGCACGTAGTCGCCGACCTGGTGAGCTCGGTAGGAGTAATTGTGGGGGCGCTGTGTATGGCACTGTTCCACTGGTTTTGGGTGGATGGAGCCTTGAGTTTGGCGATCGCCCTGCTGATTGGCAGCAGCGCTCTGCCGCTGATCTACCAAAGCTGGGGCCACCTGAGGGGCAACGCTACCCCAGACCTGTCCTCCCTTGGGTTTCTGGAGGCTGGGCGCACTGACCTGAGTGCCCATATTTTGGGATCCTCATTCTCTAGCGCGTTGTCGGTAACGGCTTTGGGTAACAAACCTGGCGGATTAGCGGCAAAACTGCGCCACAACGGCTTTTAGATTCTAATATTCATAGCTAGGTGGCCATCTCTGCATGGGCCAGCACTGCACTGTGTCTACGGGAGTTAAACCATGGGTACCTGGGTTAAGGAAACCGATGAAGCTTTTTACCTGATGCAGGGAAACCAGTGGATCTCCCGCATTCAGAAGCGCCCCTCTGCCGCCAACCCCAACGAACGGGTGCTGAATGTGGAGGGCATGCGGGACTGGTTTTTGCGATCGGATTCGCCCCTGGCCATGACGGTGTCGGTAGGGACTGGTGGCCCAGAACCACAGCAGGCGGGTTCCTCGGGGGGCCAAACTCCACCGCCCGAAGGCGAAACTCCACCCCCTACCGGCGGCGACACCTTGCCTGTAAACCCTGGTTCGGGAGGAGAACCCGCTCCTGAGCCAGCTAAGAGCCTAACGCTACGAGTCAAAAGCACGACCTACTTTAAGCTACAGCCCAAGCTGGCCGGCGATCTTACCGACGCCGAGAAGGTACTGGTGACCAACGGTACGACCTTGGACATCCAGTACTACATTGACGTGGGCAAAAACCACTGGCAGGTGCAGCTGCTCGAACCCACCTTGGGCGATAAAACCAATCGCACCTGGTATGTCTACACCCCAGACATCGATGTGCTGACTGGCGTTCGGCTGCGGGTGATCAGCGACACCCTCTTCAAGACCGAGCCTAAAATTTCGTCGCAGCTGAGCGAGTCGCAGAAGGTGTTTGTTAAAAACGGCACTCAGCTGAATTTGCTGGCCTTTAAGCCAGCAGCGGGTGACCACTACGAGATTGAACTTGCCGATGCGATCGCAGGGGCCGAAGTCAACACCAAATGGTATGTCTACAGCCTCGATACCAAGGTGGACGGCAACCGTCAAACCTTGGAAATTACGGGTGACACCATCTTTAAGGCTCGGCCAGTGCAAGCTAGCCAGCTCTCTGATGCCGATAAGGTGCTGGTGAAGAAGGGCACGGTGTTCTTGTTGAATTCCTACGCTCAGCCCGAGAACAACCACGTGCGGGTGGCCCTGCAAGGCGCTTTTCTCGGCCCCCAAAACCGCACGTCTTGGTATGCCTATGTGCCTGATCTTCAAATTTCGGGCACCGAAATTGGCAACCGTCCCGGTGACCAAGGTCCAGGACAGCCCACCAACCCAGTCGATCGAGGCGTGCCGCTGAGCTTCCCTGGATTTACGGGCACCTACTACTCCAACGACCCAATTCAGCCCAAAAACCGCTATGGTGTGCGGGGCAACTTTACCTGGGGCGAAGCCCTGCACGTCAACCGCTCTACAGGGGCCTACCGTCGCCCCGCCAACGCTGGCGTCATCTACAACATTTTGAAAGTGGCCGACGCCATGGAAGAAATTCGCAAGATGTACGGCAATAAGCCGCTGAAAATCAATTCCTGGTATCGCGACCCTGCCACCAACGCGGCGGTCGGCGGAGCTTCGATGTCGCGTCACCTATCGGGCGATGCGGTGGACTTTGTGGTGCCCGGCGTGCGGTGCTCTGACGTGTATGCGCGGCTCAACGGCTGGTGGGGCAACCGGGGCGGATTGGCCAGTTCTTCGGTGTTTACCCATATCGATGTGCGGGGCTACCGAGCCCGCTGGAGCTACGGCTACTAGGTTCGGTTTTGTGCGGCGGGGCTTGACAGCTCTGCGGTGGGGAAATCCTCATCGTAGAGCTGTTGGGCGATGCCGATATCCTTGTTCAAGTCGCTATGCAATAGCTTCGATTTACAACCCAAGGTTTGTAGGGGCACAGCATGCTGTGCCCCTACTTAGATCAATCACAGATGCCAAACGGTTCTTAGCTCTGGCAATTCTCACTCTGACGCTGAGTTTGGTAGGAATGCCGGTAGCGGGCCTCGCGCTTTTGCCACCGCCGGAGACTGCCCTCACTCCCGATTTGGCAGATTTCCCTCTAGTGAGATCCTACGATTTGGGCATGGCCAATCTGGCCCAGAGTGGGACGGATGTAGGCACCATGCCGCTGGCGCTGACAGGAGCGATCGCCCTTCCTCCCGGCAATTCTCCCATTCCCTGGGTCATGGTGCTCCACGGTCGCCATGCCGGGTGCCACTTTCAGCCCGAGGCTAACAGCCAGTGGCCCTGTGATCCTGAACCTCGCTTTGATCTGGGCTTTGCCTACCTGGCCCAGTCCTTGGCTGAAGCTGGTTACGGCGTGCTGATTCCCAATCTAAATGCGGCCTTTAGCGAGACCTACGGGGCCACCGCCGACACCCGCAACGTCTTTGCTGACCAGCGCAGCGGTCAAATTATTGACGCCCACCTCACCCGCCTCGCCCAGGCCCACCGAGGAGATACCTCTGGTTTTGGAATGCCTTTAACGGGCCGCGTTGATCCGACCCGTCTGGCGATGGTGGGCCACTCTATGGGCGGTGGTGCAGCGGCTCTCAGTGCTCTGCAAGGCAGAATCGTCTCTGGCCTTAGCCCGTCGGCCCTGGTGCTGATTAGCCCTACGCGCAGCTATCCCATTGCCCAACGCCCCGATGCCTATCAGCTACCGGATGTGCCGACGGCGGTGATCGCTGGGGGATGCGATCGCGATATTTTTGACCTCAGCAGCCTCTACTACGTCGAAATGGCCCGCCAGCAGCTCCGCACAACGCCGGTTGTGGGAATCCTGCTATCGGGAGCTAACCACAACTATTTCAACGCCGCTGTGGCGGAGGATGACTACTACCGCAGACCCAACAATGGGCCGCTGTGTAACCCGCAGCGATCGCACGATCGCCTGTCGCGGGTGGCCCAAGAAGATTTTCTCGCCCAGTACACCCAGGCGTTTTTGCGTATCGTCTGGTCTGCCCCTGGAGATGTAGACCTCGCTGAGGTGGGCATGGCTCCTGACCGAGTAGCTCCAGCAGAACTGTTTGGACAGTCAGTACTCACTGCTCTCGTGTCTCCCAATGCCCAGCGCTACACCGTGTTTGAAGCCGAGAATGCGCCGGCAGCGGTGCTTACCGCTGGTCTAAAGGCAACTTTCTGTGAGCCGCTGACCGATTGCCAGCAGTCCTCGCGCCCCTATCCACACTTTCCGACCCTGCTTACCCTGGGGTGGGAAGCTGCTACAGAATCGCTGCAAGTGCCGTTGGAAGGTGTCAACCTCAGCGACTTTACCAGCTTGGAACTGCGTTTCGCCCCCGACCCATCTTGGTCGATACCCCAGGGGCAGCCGGTGTTTGCGGTGGTGCTGCGCGATCGCCAAGGAGGGGCGGCGCGGGTCGAAATTCTCTCTACAGTGCCTGCTCTGAGGCAGTTCGAGGCTGACCCTACCCACGGCAACACAGCACCCCTCTATCCCAGCGCCCTGCGCATTCCCCTAGGGCAGTTTTTGGGCGTAGATCTGGCGGCGTTGACGAGTGTAGAGCTGGTGTTTGATCAGGCTCCCCAGGGCAAGCTGCATCTGGCCAGCATTGATTTTGTGGGGCAGAATTAGGCTTCTTAAATGCCCTCAAAAGTGCTGTGGCGAAACGTGTAGCCTGCCGCTTTGAGTTTTTGGTTTGACACTCGCACGTTGTAGGGCCGAGCACTGGGTTGGGATGGATCCCACTGCACGGGTTCCAGTTGGTTGGCCTGGCAGACGCGAGCGATCAGCTCACGTACGGTGGGGATTTCGTCTTGCACCAGGTTGTAGAGGCCGTTGAGGGATTGGGATTGGGCAAAGGCGATCGCCCCTACAATGTCATCTAAATGAATCCAGTTGCTGCCTTCGTGGCCAGAACCGGGGCGGGTGGTGCCAGCGGCGCGGCTGTAGATTTTGGCTAGCTCGCGCCCTGAGCCGTAGATGCCGCCGAGACGGAAGATGCAGCCGTTGCGCTCGGGTGTAGTTGCCCCCAGCAGTGTTTGCTCTGTCTCTGCCATGGTGCGGGCGTTGTCGGTGGCGGGTTTGACTGGGTCATCTTCTCTCACCCAGGCCCCATCGTAGTTGCCATACACGGAATAGCTGCTGGTGAAGATAATTTGCTTCAGGCTGGGAGCCTGGTCGAGAGCGCCCACGACTGTTTGAGCTGTCTTTAAGTAAACTTCTTCGTAGTTGGCTTGGCGACCGGCCCCTACGCAGATGAGCAGCGTGTCTTGATCTTGTAAGAGAGCGGCAATGCCACCTGCATCTGACCCCTGCACTACCTGCACAGCCGCCGCTATAGAACGTAACTCTTCAATTCGGTCGGGGTTGGTGGTGGTGGCTGTGACGTTGACGCCTTGGCTGCTCCAAAGTTGAGCCACTGCTTTGCCCACATATCCACAGCCCAAAATTGCTGCATTCATGGCTTTAAGATCCTCAGTGCTGCGATCGCGGCGTTTTTACGTGCTTCTTTGATGCTGCGGCCTTGGCCTGTGCCATAGCTTGTTCCGCCCGCCCAGACTTCTAGGATGAATACTTTAGCGTGGTCTGGGCCAAGGCGCTCTTTTTCTAAGTAGCTTGGCAATGTTCCGCCCATGTGGGCCTGCACATACTCTTGCAGCTGGGTCACGGGGTCGGTGGCCTGAAGGTCTAGGGCGCGATCGATGAGGGGGCTAACGATCGCCTCGACATAGCTATAGGCGGCGGCAATGCCAGCGTCTAAGCGGTAAGCGCCAATCACCGCTTCGAACATGTCGGCCTGAACGCTGGGATTGTGGCGCTCGTGCTGGGCTCCAGCCCCGAGACGCATTTGGTCGGGAATGCCCAACTGCACTGCTAGCTCTGCGAGGGAAGGCTCATCAACGAGGCGATCGCACCGCTGCGACATTTCCCCCACGGCCAGGTGGGGATAGCGGGCAAAGATCAAATCGCGCACCACAACTTCAAGAATGCCGTCGCCTAAGAATTCTAGGCGATCGTAATCGGGGCCTTCGCTAGGGTGTTCGTTGGCGTAGCTGCTGTGGGTAAGCGCTTGCCGAAGCAAGGCTGGATTTTGAAACTGAGGCAGAAGCATTGTAGGCTCGCTAGACAAAAAAACCGGGTTTCTTTCTCTAAACTCTAAAGGCTAATTTAGCCATTAAAGCTTAGCCGAAACCCGGTTTCAAAACTGACAGTTCAGTGGTGTCCGTGAAGTAGCGATCGCACTCTTGCACCCTTCCGCTAGGGAAACAGTGGATTCATTGTCCACCCAACTAAGCGGCAGGTGGAAAAGACCTACGACCTGATCCTGATGCAGCAATTGGTTGGTGATGACCAAACACATTCTTAACTTTATAAAGCTTTAGCAACACCTCTTCAGCGTCAGGGTATCGTTCCATAATAAAGTTGATCATGTCATCAGCCGTGCAGCTGACTCTAGTACCACCGTTCCAGGTGTGAAATTCTTTATGAATTTCCTCATTGAGTGTGATGAGATTGTCTACACAGGCTGCCAGATCTGGATACTCTTTGTCAGAGTAAATATGATGTGCCGCGAGATTAAACTTATGTGTTCTACTGCTCTTGCTTAGAGTAATTTGGCATGTCTTTTTGTCTCTATCTTTAGCAGCATCCTTTGCCCTTTCTATTTCTTTTTTTCGAGACTCTTCAGCACTAATAATTAGCTTAAATGCTCTTTCTCCTACTACCTCAAGCGCTTTACACCATTCTCTGCGATCTCTTACAGTAAGCGATTGAGCCAACTCTCTACCCAAGCGATAAAAGCCAGACAGAGAATAATATCTAACGCCATCAAAATCATCAAAGTCTTTGAACTTCTCCAGGGGTTGTCCAGAACTTTGAATTGCATCAAACGCTCGGTTAAGACGTGCATAGCTCGTGCAAAAAATATTGACTGCATCTTTCTTAGATAGAAAGTGCCTATTATTTCTAAGAGTTAAAGAACTACAGTTCTCATGAATTTTTCGCCGAACGAATGCGTTCCGGAGCTTTTCTTTGTGTCTAGTTATGAACTCAATGATGCTGTCCCAAAGGCTTTTGGGCGCTACCGAGTCCATATACTTTGCGATCGCAAATGCTCCATGCTCCGCAAATATGCGTTCTCTATAGTTCCTATTAATATAAATATAGTGATCTTTCTCGCGTAGTTCCCACTCATCATTAGGATCAGACTCGAAGAAGCCTATGATTTCCTCTAACCGTTCAACGGTTATTTCTAGAGCCTTTGCTAAGTCTTCGTCTCTAATGGTGAAGTTTGAGGTGTCTTTTGCCATTTCTAAGCCTCCGCACCAATGCTTTGGTACATGGTGTTGATACGGTCAAAAACTTTGGCGTCACCCGTGCCTGGAGCATCTGGATGATACGTTTTACTTAAAGCGTGATAAGCCTTTTTTATATCTTCTTTTGAAGCTGATTTTGGATCTAGGTCAAATACTTGCCAAGGCGAGAAATATTTAAATATATCAATTCCATTGATGCAGCCGTAGCCCTTCTCCTGCTCTTCCCCAGGAAGAACGCCAATAAACTTTCGGTATAGAACTTCCCAAGAATCTTTCAAGCCTAAGTTCATCGGCTCCATACCGTCTATGGCCATTTTGAAGGAGCCAGACTTCTTCAGCTCAGTTGTATTCTTGACCTCAAAATAGCTGTAAACAGACTTTTTAAGTTCAGCCATTGACAAGGGCTTGATCTTCTTCGTTGGCTTCTTAACTGCTTTATCTTTCTTCTTATAATTTTCAATAACGAACTGAGCAAATTCAAGAAGTACTTCGGAGTCAACCTTGTGATGCTCGGCGAGGCGACTAACCTCTTCTTGAATGAGTAAGTTAAGTTGGTTAGATGGCATAGTAAATTTGCTTTAGATTTGAAAGTAAAAACTGTGTATAGCTACCTATCGTCTGGTAGGCACTACTAGCTTTCCCTAAATTTCGCTTCACTGCAACAACCTAAAAAGTTTTTCTCGGAAGTTCAAATGTTCTATCTAGGGTTGTGATTTGCTCAGTTCCTTGTCGAACTGGTAAAGCTGAGCTAATAAATTGCTGTAAAGAAAATATTCTCTTTACACGAAGTGATATCAATTGATTAGTGAGCACTGCCCCTGTTGTCTCTTTAAAGTATCACTGGCTATTTAACAGAAGGCTATTCACATATTCCGATGGCTAAAAGTTTATTTAGCCTTGGTTAAACATTTATCCAGACTTGCGATCGCCTCTATCAGCGTCCTAGGACTACCATCGCAATCCCTGTTAACCAAATGCTTTATTTACCTGTGCAGTTGGTCATTTGCTGCCGTCGCTCCGCGGTTACGGCGTCTGCATTGTAGGCAAGCCAAAAAAATAAGAGACCCGTAAGGCATGCTTACGGGCCTCTTGTTTTGAGCTAAAGATGAGCTAGGGCAGCTCAGTGGTGCCCATCAGGTAGCGATCGCACTCCCGCGCCGCCCCACGCCCTTCATTAATCGCCCACACCACCAGGCTTTGCCCCCGGCGACAATCCCCAGCCGCAAACACGCCCGGAATTGAGGTGGTGTACTGCTCATGCTCAGCCTTCACATTGCTGCGGCCATCTTTTTCTAGGCCCAAAGCATCGATCAACGGCTGCTCAGGGCCAAGGAAGCCCATCGCTAGCAGCACTAGATGGGCGGGGACAACCTTCTCCGTGCCGGGCACGTTCTGAGGCACAAACCGCCCATTTTCGTCTTTGCCCCACTGAATCTGTACCGTATGGACAGCCTTGACATTGCCCTGCTCATCGCCCTCAAACTTGGTGGCAGTGGTCAGGTAAGCGCGGGGGTCGTCGCCAAACATAGCGGCGGCTTCCTCCTGGCCATAGTCCATCTTGTAGACCTTGGGCCACTCGGGCCAGGGGTTGCCTGCCGAGCGAGTCTCCGGTGGCTGGGGCATGATTTCCACCTGGGTGACGCTGTTGCACCCGTGGCGAATAGAGGTGCCCACGCAGTCGGTGCCCGTGTCGCCGCCGCCGATGATCACCACATCTTTGCCCGCCGCCGAGATGTAGTCGTTGCCAGGGTAGCCATCCAGCAGCGATCGGGTGTTGGCGGTAAGAAATTCCATCGCAAAGTGAATGCCCTTCAGGTCGCGCCCTTCGATCGGCAGGTCACGGGGCTTAGTGGAGCCGGTGCAGAGCACTACAGAATCGAACTCTTTGAGCAGGTTTTCAGCCGAAATGTCTTTGCCGACTTCAGTGTTGCAGACAAAGGTCACACCCTCAGCCTCCAGCACATCTAGCCGGCGCTGCACCACCTGCTGCTTATCGAGCTTCATGTTGGGGATGCCGTACATCAGCAGGCCGCCGGGGCGATCGGCCCGTTCGTACACGGTGACCCAGTGGCCCGCCGAGTTGAGTTGGGCGGCGGCGGCGAGGCCAGCGGGGCCAGAGCCAATCACCGCGACTTTTTTGCCCGTGCGCTGCTGCGGTGGCGTAGGGGTAATCCAGCCCGATTCCCAGCCCTTTTCGGCAATGGAATACTCGATATTTTTGATCGTCACCGGGGGGCTGGTGATGCCCAGCACACAGGAACCCTCGCAGGGGGCGGGGCAAACGCGCCCGGTAAACTCGGGGAAGTTGTTGGTCTTATGCAGCCGCTCCAGGGCTTCTTCCCACAGGCCGCGATAGACCAGGTCGTTCCATTCGGGAATCAGGTTGTTGACGGGGCAACCGCTGGCCATGCCGCTGATGGTCATGCCAGTGTGGCAGAAGGGGGTGCCGCAATCCATGCAGCGAGCGCCCTGGGTGCGGAGGTTTTCCTCCGGCATGTGGAGGTGAAACTCGTCCCAATTGCGAATGCGATCGGCGGGGGCGACTTCTTGCGCCACTTCCCGCAGGTATTCCATAAAGCCAGTCGGTTTTCCCATGGTGGTTGTCCTGAAGATGTTTGGATGCTTTGGGATTTTTAGATATCGAGGAGATTTGTAGGGTGCATAACGCTAAGGCGAGGCTACGCCAACGCGAAGCAATGCACCGCTATACAAGGTTTCTCGCAAGGTGCATTGCTAGCGCGAATGCACCCTACTGTTGATCTAACTGCCGCCGATGCGGGCGACGTCGCGGGCGTTTTCTTCAAAGGCGGCGGTCAGGGCATCGTCGCCGGTGAGCCCGTCGGCGAGGGCTTTTTGGATGTGTTGCAGCACCCGCTTGTAGTCGCGGGGCATCACCTTCACAAACTTAGCGATCGCGTTATCCCAGTCTTCGAGCAGTTTCAGCCCCCGCTTGCTTTGGGTGTAATCGACATGGCGCTGAATCAGCTCTTGCAGATCGCGAATTTCTTCGGGGTCGGTGAGCTGTTCCAAATCCACCATTTCGGTGTTACAGCGGGTGGCAAAATCACCGGCTTCATCAAGCACGTAGGCGATGCCACCGCTCATGCCGGCCGCAAAGTTGCGCCCAGTTAACCCCAGCACGATCGCCTTGCCGCCGGTCATATATTCGCAGGCGTGGTCGCCGACGCCTTCTACCACGGCGGTCACGCCCGAGTTGCGCACGCAGAAGCGCTCACCCGCCAGGCCACGAATGTAGGCTTCGCCACTGGTAGCGCCGTAGAAGGCGACGTTGCCGGTGATGATGTTTTCAGCGGGCACAAAGGTCGACTGCTTGGGTGGGTAGACAATCAGTTTGCCGCCGCTGAGGCCTTTACCCAGGTAGTCGTTGGCTTCGCCTTCCAGCTCTAGGGTGACGCCCTTGGGCACAAAGGCTCCAAAACTCTGTCCGGCACTGCCCTGGAAGTGCAGGTGAACGGTGTCTTCCGGCAATCCTTCCCAGTGGCGCTTGGTGATTTCGTTGCCGAGAATGGTGCCCACCACTCGGTTAATGTTTTGAATGGGCAGGGTAGCGGTGACCTTTTCGCCGCGCTCAATAGCAGGCTCGCACAGACCCAGCAGGGTGGTCATATCTAGGGATTGCTCCAGGCCATGATCCTGTGCCATCTGGCAATAGCGACCCACCTCTGGCCCCACCTCCGGCTGATGAAGCATGGGGGAAAGGTCGAGACCCTTGGCCTTCCAATGGGCGATCGCCTGCTTCGGCTCCAGCACATCAGTGCGGCCGACCATCTCGTTGAGGGTGCGGAAGCCCAGGGCGGCCATAATCTCCCGTATATCTTGGGCAATGAACTGCATGAAGTTGACCACGTGGTCGGGGTCGCCCATAAAGTGCTTGCGCAGCTCAGGATCTTGAGTGGCAACGCCCACGGGGCAGGTGTTCAGGTGGCAGACCCGCATCATGATGCAGCCCAGGGAGACCAGGGGCGCGGTGGCAAAGCCAAATTCTTCGGCCCCCAGCAGAGCTGCGACGACAACGTCGCGGCCAGTTTTCATTTGGCCGTCAGTTTCGACTACGACCCGACTGCGCAGGTTGTTCATCACCAGGGTTTGGTGGGTTTCCGCTAACCCCAGCTCCCAGGGGAGGCCAGCGTGCTTGATGGAGGTTTGGGGTGAGGCCCCGGTGCCACCGTCAAACCCGGCGATCAAAATCACATCGGCGTGGGCTTTAGCTACCCCGGCGGCGATGGTGCCGACGCCCACCTCAGACACTAGCTTGACGTTGACGCGGGCGTCGCGGTTGGCGTTTTTGAGGTCATGGATCAGCTCGGCCAGGTCCTCAATGGAGTAGATGTCGTGGTGGGGTGGGGGTGAAATCAGGCCCACGCCGGGGGTCGAATGGCGCACTTTGGCAATCCAGGGATAGACCTTACGGCCCGGTAGTTGCCCGCCTTCGCCGGGCTTGGCCCCCTGAGCCATTTTGATCTGAATTTCTTGGGCTTGAGATAGGTAGAGGCTGGTGACGCCAAAGCGACCGGAGGCCACCTGCTTGATGGCGCTGTTTTTAGAGTCGCCCTTTTCGTTGGTCCAAGTGTAGCGATCGGGGTCTTCGCCGCCTTCGCCGGTGTTAGATTTGCCGCCGATGCGGTTCATGGCGATCGCCAGCGCCTCGTGGGCCTCCTTCGAGATCGACCCGTAGCTCATGGCCCCGGTCTTAAACCGGCGGGTGATGGCCTCTACCGGCTCCACCTCGTCGAGGGGAATCGGTTCTCGCTGCTTGAATTGCAGCAGATCGCGCAGGCGGAACATCTGCTTGTCTTGGTCGTTGACCAGGGCGGCGTAGCGCTTATAGGCCCCGTAATCCCCAGTTCTTACAGCTTTCTGTAGGGTGTGGATCACCTCGGGGCTGAGCAAGTGGGCTTCGCCTTCTTTGCGCCACTGGTAGTCGCCGCCGACATCAAGGGTGACATAGTCGGTGGGGCGATCGGGAAAGGCATGGTGATGCCGCTTGAGGGCTTCTTCGGCCAGCATGTCTAACCCGATGCCCTGAATGCGCGAAGCTGTCCAGGTGAAGTACTGATCGATGACAGTTTGGTTGAGGCCCAGGGCCTCGAAGATCTGGGCGCCACGATAGCTCTGGATCGTGGAAATGCCGATCTTGGAGGCGATTTTGATCACGCCCTTGGTGACCGCCTTGATGAAGTTCTGACAGGCCTTCTCCAAATCCATGGGGGGAAGCAGCTGGTCGGCAATCATGCCCTCGATGGTGTCGAACACCAGGTAGGGGTTAATGGCCCCGCAGCCGTAGCCGATCAGGGTGGCGAAGTGGTGGACTTCGCGCGGTTCGCCCGACTCTAGGACAAGGCCGACGCGGGTGCGGCTGCCGTTGCGAATTAGGTGGTGGTGCAGGCCCGCGACGGCTAGCAGCGCAGGGATAGGAGCGTGGTTGGGGTCAATGGTGCGATCGCTCAAAGTGATCAGGCTGGTGCCGTTGGCGATCGCCTCATCTGCCGCTGCAAAGATTCCGTTCAGCGCCGCTTCTAGCCCCGCTTCACCTTCAGCCGCCGTGAATACGATCGGCAGTGTCACCGAAGAAAATCCGATACTGCCAGCATTCTTCAGCTTGGCCAGCTCCGCATTGGTGATGATCGGCGTCTTTAGGTTGATCAGCCGACAGCTCTCGGGCTCGGGCTTGAGCAAATTGCGCTCGCTGCCGATGGTGGTGTCTGCGGAGGTAATGATCGCTTCGCGAATGGAGTCGATGGGCGGGTTGGTCACCTGGGCAAACAGCTGGTGGAAATAGTCGTACAGCAGCCTGGGCTTATTCGACAGCACGGGCAGCGGCGTGTCGGTACCCATGGCACCGACGGCTTCTACGCCGCTCTCGGCCATGGGCTTGAGCAGCAGGCGCAGCTCTTCGAAGCTGTAGCCAAAGGCAGTTTGGGCGATCGATAGGGGCACAGGGGTAGGTAGGGGCGCAGCATGCTGCGCCCCTACGGGGTTTTTGCCATTGCCGTTCAACCCTGCGTCTGTGGCCTCCGGCAGATCTGCCAGTTTCACCAAATGCTGATCGAGCCATTCCCGGTAGGGTTGCTCAGCGGCGATTTGCTGTTTGATCTCTTCGTCGGAGACAATGCGGCCTTCTTCCATATTCACCAAGAACATGCGGCCCGGCTCCAGGCGACCCTTGTAGGCAACCCGCTCGGGTTCGATGGGTAGCACCCCAGCTTCCGAAGCCATAATTACCAGGTCATCCTTCGTCACCGTGTAGCGGGAAGGGCGCAGACCGTTGCGATCGAGCACCGCACCCATCATGGTGCCGTCGGTAAAGGCGATCGCCGCCGGGCCATCCCAAGGCTCCATCAGACAGGCGTGGTATTCGTAAAAGGCTTTTTTCTCGGCGCTCATCGACTCATGGGCCGTCCAGGGTTCGGGCACCATCATCATCATGGCGTGGGGGAGCGATCGCCCAGCCAGCGTCATCAGCTCCAGGGTGTTGTCGAAGATGCCGGAGTCGCTACCCTCTTTGTTGATCAGCGGCTTGGCGCGATCGAGATCGCCACCAAATAGCTCAGATCCAAACATCGACTGGCGGGCATACATCCAGTTGATGTTGCCGCGCAGGGTGTTGATTTCGCCGTTGTGGGCCACATAGCGGTAGGGGTGCGCCCGCTCCCAACTGGGGAAGGTGTTGGTGCTAAAGCGCGAGTGCACCAGGGCCAGGGCGCTTTCCATCCCCTCATCGGCCAGGTCGGGGAAGTACAGTCCCACCTGTTCTGGCGTCAGCATGCCTTTGTAGACCACCGTGCGGCAGGACAGGCTGGTGGCATACCAGTAGGGGTCGATCCCGGTGGGGTGAATGGCCGAATGGGTGCGCTTGCGAATGATGTATAGCTTGCGCTCAAAGGCCTGGTCGTCGGCCAAATCAGGCGATCGCTGAATAAACACCTGCTGCATGAAAGGCTCGCTGGCCTTGGCTGTATCACCCAGGGAGGCGTTATCGGTGGGCACATCGCGCCAGCCCAGCACCTGTTGCCCTTCCTCTGCGGCAATTTGCTCAAAGACGCGCCGACCTTGCTCGCGGTCTGCCGGGGCGGGTGATGCAAAGAAGAAACCAACGCCGTAGTGCCCTGGCCCCGGTAGGGTAATGCCCTCTGCCGCCGCCACCTTGGTCATAAACTTGTGGGGCATTTGCAGCAAAATGCCCGCCCCGTCGCCGGTGTTGGCCTCGGCTCCCACCGCGCCCCGGTGAGCCAGGTTGACCAGAATTGTCAGCCCCTGCTGCACAATAGTGTGCGACTGAGCGCCCTTCATGTGGACGATGAAGCCAACGCCACAGGCATCGTGTTCGTACTGTGGATGGTAAAGACCTTGAGCTTGGGGCGGTTGAGATAGGGTCATTGATTTATCGAGCAACAGGAAGGAACTCAGACAGGCATAGCTATAGACCGTGCCTAGCTATTCTGCGATGAGCCATGGGGTGTTGACTAGTCCCTTAAGAAAATAATCGGATCAATGCCTTAAGAAGTTTGCGAAATATCACAAAGGTTAGGGCTTTTTGCTCGCCAAGAATTTCTGCTAAATCAAGCACATTTTTAAGAAAAGATAGAGTGAGGCCAGCGGGTTGTCTTGGGCAAGCCAGAACCACTGGCGTTGATGCTGGCAAACTGATTTTCCGTCAAGTCGAGAGGCTGTTTGCAAAGGGATCTGTCGTGTTTAGGTCATCCATCCTCTTGAAAGGGTGTATTCAAGCTCAGAATCTCTCTTGGAAAAGGATATCTAAGGAGAATCCCAGCTTTCTGCTACATAGGGACAGAACCTTTAGATCAATCTCTAAAGCAGATTGCTGTAATGAGATTCAACAATACATCTAAGCGTAATTAAGCCTTATTTTTGCTCAAATATACTGATTGAAGCAGTCGAGGCTGAGTGTTTTGAAATATAGCTGCCCTATCGCGATTCTTGTGTAAGTTAAAAGGCCAACAAATTACGTGCTCTGTTGAATGAGCAGTGACTTCAAAGATCACATATTCCTACAGGCTGTATTGAGTAGAGCGAGTGGTCTGGTTGTTGCGGCTGTGGGTCAAACAAACGCTGTGAACCATGGCCATAGTTTGTCTGATCACCGAGGAATGACAGCCTCATATTGCCGCTTTGAATATTGTGGCGAAGGGACATACTGCGATCGCCTCATAAAGCTGGCCTACCATTAAGCAAAGTTCCCTGCTTCCTTAACCTTTCTAGAGATCTATCCCTGCTTCCTCACAGCTTCCTCTCTAGGCAGTTGAGAGGCTTTTCCCCTGTTTCAAGCTCGCCAGAGGCCTGTATGACAAGACTAAATTCAATACACAATCTTTTGCTAAATGTCAATATATCGCCAGATGGTTGTTTTGTCAGGATTTGCAAGTTTTTTGGCAGTGCTTCAACGCTTCTGACCCCTGATTTTACGTCCTTCTAGCACTTGTCCCCAAAGATAGATGACGGTGTGGAAGTATCTTTCTAAACCATAAGCTTCATGGGAAATTTATTGAACTTTATTAAAACTTTAATTAATCCCTATTTAACCTTACCTACCATGTCTTTAAGTATAAGTTTACCTTTAGATAACCTTTGACCTGCTTTTGCATAGGTTATCTATTGCCATTGCTATTAAGTGTTGCCCCCAACTTAAGGATTCATAGACATGGTGAAGCAAGGTGCATCGCCCCGCCTTACTGCGACTTCGGCTGTCAATACGTTGACCCGTGGGCGCAGCACCCAGCGCCCTCCCGTAAGATCTCCCTTCTTTATTTGTTGCTCAGGGCGGTCTGGTTCTACCCACCTGCGCCTCATGCTGGATCACCACCCTCAGCTATCTTGTGTTGATGAAGTGGGTTACATTACCGAGCTGGTGTCTGATGATGGCGATATGCCTGATGTTGCAACATACCGCCAGTGGCTAGAATCCGATTTCGTTTTTCAATCTTGCTGCGACTTTACTATTGACCCTGATCTAGATTTCTATGAGTTGGTGAACGATTTTCTTTGCCAACAGAAGGATTGCAGCAACAAGCTGGCAGTGGGTGCGATCAGTCATTTTGATTTCATTCGGCTTTTAAAGCTTTGGCCAGATGCACGTTTTATCCACATGGTGCGAGATGGGCGGGATGTTGCTTACTCCTGGATGAAAGAGATAAAACTCTTCGAGAATCCCTGGTTCGCCGCTGAAAAATGGCGTGAGGCAGAGCAAGATTGGGAGCGGTTGACCCAGCATCTTCCTGAGGGGCAGTATCTAGAGATTACCTATGAGGATATGGTCAACGACACGGTAGGTACACTGACAGAAGTTTGTCAGTTTATAGGTGTTGACTACGATGCTCAAATGCTGAACTTTAGTAAAGCAGGAAGCTACTTCACTCTGCCAGACCCAAAGTTCAGTGGTCTATGGCGATCGCATCTCTCTCCTTGGGAGATACAAGTAGTAGAAGCCAACATTTCAGATTTGCTCATTGATAGAGGCTATAGGCTCAGCGAACTGCCCAGGCTGGCGGTTAGCTCTCTAGATCTCAAGCGGTTTAAGCTGGTAGAGAAGGTATTTATGTGGCGGGAACGCATTGGCTTTTTTGGCCTACGCCTATCGGCAGCTGAGTACTTTTCACGTCGTCTTCGTCTACAGGGGTGGCACCGACAGGTAAAGCAAAAGATGCATGCGATTTCGATTCCTGCCTTAAAGCGCTAGCGGCCAACAGGCAAGACTGCCTCCGCGTTTGCCGCGTTCACCCTCATCCCCGGCCCTTCTCAAAAAAGAGAAGAGCCGGGGATTTCTATATTTACAAGGTGCGAGTTCTGTAGTGACCGCAGGCCGATCGCAACAGGACAAAGTTGAACTGGTAGGGCGGGCGCGATCGCCAGGCTCATCTTCGCAGCCACGATGGTGGCATAAAGCTGCACTAACTTCCTCGATTTGGATCCCTATAGCGACGCATCAGAATGGTGGGGAACAACGCGGTGGGGCGGCGGTCTAGGTAGGCGATCGCCCCAAGCAAGCCAATCCGCCGCCTGTAAAGCGATAGAGCTATGTCCAGTTTGCTAAACCCCAGCGTCAGTGCGTGGGCCTTGCTGCGAATAAAGCGTCCTTATTGAAAATCTGTTGCATTAATCCCGGGGCTTGGGTATCTTAGTAACAACAATAGTCAATAGCAAAGCAGCCGATGTCCCCAGGGTATCGCGTTCAGTAAGTCTTAGAAAAATACCTTAATGCTTTCTGGGAAAGGGATCCAGCTCTTTTAAATCTCGGCTGAGCCCAACACCTTAGCGTTTAGTTCAGAGTTAGTTTCAATAAGTTCTGACCCCTGGCGGTCATCACTATGGAGATTCAGTCGAGTTAATATGCACGTTTTAGAGTCAGATTATTTAGGGTCAGGGCAAGACCTGCAAAATACTGCCCCCGCTCAAACCGTGGTTGACTTAGACCGGGTAACCCGCTGGAACGTCTACCGCCGCCTGCAAGAGCTGCACATGGTGTGCACCTGTGGTGGCGATCGCTCCCTCACCGTTGCCATCCACACCCCTGCCGATGCCCTACTGGTTTGGAGCGTAGTGCAGGCTGCTATCCAGCCCAAGCCATTCCTCGCTGACCACCTCAAGCGCTGCTGGCAGCAAAGGAGCCTGACATGAGAACCCTCCACGAGTCCGCCGCTTTAGATGCTGGGGTCGCAGCGCCCACCGGCCAAGTGCTCAAGGGTCAGTACAGCGGGGCCTATCGCTCTGACAAAGGCAAGATTAAAGGACTGCTGCTGCAAGCAGGTGAGGCTAAGTTTACCGTTAAGCTGCCCAAATATTTGCGCCCCATGCTGGTGCGAGAGCTAGCACCGGGTGACTTCGTGCAGGTCTGGGCCTATCCCGAAGACGATCGCTGGCGGGCCATCAATGTTTTGCCTCTGCCCAAGTGTGAGGCGGAGATGCTGCGTCAGCAGTGGGGCGACCTTGCCCCTGTTCCAAAGCTGGCTCAGACCTCGCAGAAGCGCATGTGCATTGAGGTCTGCACTAAGGGCAAATGCTATAAGCAGGGAGCTCGTCAAGTCCATAGCGCCCTGCAAGAGGCCGTGGATCGCGATCCAGCTTTGTCCCACGTTGCTATTAAGGAAACTGGCTGCATGAAAGCCTGCAAGCAAGGACCAAACCTGCGCCTGCCCAATGGCCGAATGCTGCACCGAGTCAGCCCCGCCGAAGCTCTAGCGCAGCTAGACGCAAAACGTTGACCGCTCAGGACTTTGCCCCCAGCGATGAGACCATTGGCTGGTGATTATGACCTTTGTGGTGCTTTCAAGCTGAATTAGCTGAAAGGTTTATCTCGATGCGTAGGTGGTGAGTGTGAGCGATCGTCAGCTGGAGGACAACTACAGCAAAATAACCCTGCCCTCAATAAATGAGCAGCAGGGTTTGCAGAAGGCTCTTCTCAGCCACTACCAGCCCAGCTTGAGGCTGTCTGGAGTGAGGAAGTGCTCTAGATGGTAAGCCCGCTCCTCGGTTTTCAGCAAAATTTGCTCATAGAGGTAGCGAGTAGCGCGATCGCCCAGACTCTCAGCTTGGGCAGCCAGCCGACGAATCAGTTCGATCAGCGACTGCTCAGCTTTCAGATCGTGGTCGATCATGATGCGGCAGCGGTAGGTGTCGTCGTTTTCCATGTCGAAGCAGCACAACTCAGCCAGCTTGCCAAAGCTCAGAGGAGGAATGCCCCCCAGCCCATGCAGGCGCTCACCAACTTCGTGAGCGTGGCCTTGGGCCGCTTCGTAGCTCTCCTCAAAATAGTTGTGGAGCATGTAGTACTCAGCACCTTCCACAACAAAGTGGTGCTTCTGGTACTGCAACGACAGGGCTGTAAAGCTGGCATAGAGCGTCGCCAGTCCATCCACCACCGGCTCTGTGACCGACTTCTCGAGCAGAACGGGGTTGTTTGCAACCTCGCCATAGGTTTGCAGCAGAGTTTCAGTAATAGGCATAAGCATCCCCCTTTTTCAGCAGTGAAAGCAGCCCTAGCCTTTCAGGGTTGCTTACTGAGCCTAGCTCATTTTTTTAAATCCTGCTAATAACTTTGTTTACCTAAAAAAGTATAGAGAAATGCAGAATTCAACCGTTAATATAAATAGCGAAAATGACTTTCAATAGGTTTAATTATTTGTATCGAAACTGATTGGCGATAGGCTGAAACCCCTTGCTGAAAGCCACTTTCAATAAGAGCGCCTAATTCAATCATCCCAGGGCGATCGCCCAAAAACCTGCTTTAGTTATGCCCTTTGTTAGATGTCAACGCTCTGATTTATATGGCCAACCTAACTGCTTTCTTCAATTGTGATGACAGGACGATGGAACAAGATCCAGCTCTGCCTAGTTTAAATCAAGAGCCCGAACTACTCAAAACTGTTCTTAATAAAGAAGGGTTTCGGTTCACTAGCCAGCGGCAAAAAATACTGGATTTGTTTCAGTCAGCAGCTCTGGGTCATCACCTTAATGCTGAAGAAATTCATCAGCAGTTGCTAGACCAGGGAGAAAAAATCAGTTTTTCGACCATCTATAGAGCGCTGCACGTCATGGTCAGGCTAGGGCTGCTGCAAGAGCTAGAGCTGGCCGAGGGCAGAAAGTATTACGAACTCAATACCCCCTTTATGGATCAGCACCACCATTTGGTCTGTGTTCACTGCGGCGACGTGAAAGAATTTGAAGACGCTAAAATGACTCAGGTGGGCAGCAGTGAGAGTGCCTCCCGCGGGTTCTCGCTGCTGAACTGCCAGTTCACGGTGTATGGCATTTGCCCCAGCTGTCAGTCACTTTTGAGCTAGATGCCGGTAGTAGTGCCAGAGCAGGTAGGCGACCGCGCCACGGTAGGGATCGAGAGTCGCTGTAGAGGCCAATAGATCTTTGCGGGTGGGTCGTTGCTCTAGATTTTTTAGCCGCTGATAGCTAATTTGAATGGCCAAATCTGAGGCGGGAAAACTGCTCAACCGCTGGAGGCAAAACAGCAGATAGACTTCCGCCGTCCAAACCCCAATGCCTTTGATCTGGGTCAGCTGTTCGATCGCCTCTGTGTCGGGCAAGGTAGTGAGGGTTTCTAGGCTGAGCTGGCCCGATAAAATGGCGGCCGAAAGGCGCTGACAAGTGGCAACTTTAGCCTGGCTCAGCCCTACCTGTTTGAGGGTGCTGTCTGGAGTGGCGGCGATCGCTTCAGAAGTCAGCTCTATCGTCGCCATCAGCCGCTGAAAAATTGCCTGGGCTGCTCTAGACGACAGCTGCTGTCCCATAATGATGCGCACCAGTGATGGCAACCCAGCAGCCCAGGTGCGAACGGTCAGAGGACCAGCTTCAGCCTCAATGCGCTGAAAGGTAGGATCGCGATCGCACACTACCGCCACCGCCTGTCGCAGCTGAAGACTGGGAGGTGATAGCTCGTCATTCAAGTCCTTTGCTAAATCACGCTTTGGCATGGTGAAAAAACCTCAGGCAAAATCAGTATTGTTGGCTGGTGAGCCACAGCACGATGGGTAGGGTAAACAGACTGAGAAACGTAGAGAGCACGATCGTTCTAGACACCCGAACGCGATCGCCCCCTAGCTCCGTCACCCAAATTAGCGAATTCACCGCCACGGGCATGGCCGCCTGCAAGACGACTACCTGGCGATCGAGCCCCTGCAACCCGAGTCCGGTGCTAAGGCTATAGGCTAGCAGCGGCGATACCAACAGCCGTAGCGCCGATCCCAGCAGCTCGTAGCGCCCAAATGCAAGCTCTGTGCGGGCCAGTTGCACTCCCAGCGTCAACAACGCCACTGGAATTGCTCCTTCTCCCAGCAGCACCATACCCCGCTCGATCGGCAGGGGAACAGTGCCCTGAGCGGCATGTAGGCCGATACCGGCGATCGCTGCCCAAGACACCGGCAAACGTAGGGTGACATCTATCCCCGCCCGCAACCCTGCCTGCTTCAGCACAATGGGGAAGACGGTGGCCGTCATTACACTAGAGCCCACTAGATAAACCACTCCCCGCTCTAGCCCCGCTTCGCCCAGAGCAAACAGAATGAAGGGCAGTCCCAAATTGCCCACATTGGAGAACAGCGTGGTGGCAATTAGGCTCTTTTGCTCGTCAAGCGAAAAGTCGAGGCGGTGAGCCAGCCCCACTGCTAGTACGTAGAGCAGAGCTGTATTTAGCAGAAAGGTGGCGACGATCGCGATCGCGCTCCCTAGGGCCAGCGTGGTTTGGGCAAGGCTGGTCAGCACCAGCGCCGGCAGCAGAGCGTAAATGTTTATCCGCGCCAGAGTTTGCATGTCTAGCTCAAAGCTGCGCCCCACTCCAAACCCCACCAGAGCCACCAGGGCAATGGGCAGCATCGCCGAAATCAAAATTTCCATAGATGCCCAGCTACCTTCGCGTCACTGCCTATGCCATAGTGACTGTTTCCAGGGTGCTATGCGGCGACTTTTCTTCACCCAGCGCAATTGCATAGAGTTTCAGCTAACTCAATGCCATCACGCCCCAATGCCATCCCCACTCCCAAACAGAGATTGTCTAAGCATAGGATCTAGGGGAAAAAGCTGTCATCGAGTACCTGTTCCCAGGTATAACCACACCTAGTAGGGAACTGGTTCAGAGGTAAGTCAGTTTCGATCGCAGCTTCTTTGCGCGCGGTCTGGTACGTTTTCTCTAACCACTCCGGGTTCAAAATCCGCTTCAGGCTGGGGGTGTCGTCTAAATAGGTTTGAATGTTAAGACGCTCCCGCCGAATTGTTTTGGACCAACTCGGTGAACGCCGCTCGGGTTGATATTGCCACTTGAGCAAATGCTGTAAAATTAGCCGAATAGAGCTGATTAGGCGATCGCGCTGACGCCGTCCCAAATCTTCTACCTCGTCAATCAGGTGTTTTAGGTCAATCTGGTCGAATTGACCCTGTTGTAGTAGGTCGACCATAGCTTCTGACCAAAGGGCAATGTCGCGCTCGTAGAGAGTCGCCAGGTCTAGCCGAGACAGATTTAGCGCCATAGCCTTCCCACCGCAATGGAGGTTTAACCTAGTCTACTTAGTTTCTACTGAGATATAGCCGCACCAGCGCGTAGATGTTCACCCAGGCCAGGGTTTGCATATTGAGCTCAATGGTTCTAAAACTGCCGGCTCCACTCCTTCGGCCAGCGCTCCACCACTACCTTAGTTTGCGTGAAAAATTCCATTGCGTGTGCCCCCTGGCCGTGGAGATCACCAAAGAAGCTGTCTTTCCAGCCGCTAAAGGGGAAGAAGGCCATCGGTGCCGCCACGCCGATATTGATGCCGATGTTGCCAGCGGTGGCTGCGTAGCGAAACTGGCGGGCGGCGGCACCGCTGTTGGTGAACAGGCAGGCCATGTTGCCCCAGGGGCTGCGGTTCACCAGGTCGATCGCCGCCTCAATGGTGTCCACTTCCATTAACCCCAGTACGGGGCCAAAGATTTCCGTATGGGCAATTTCTCCGGTGGGAGGTACCCCCTGCAACACCGTGGGTTTGACGAAGTGGCCTGCTTCTAGGTCGGGAATTTGGACGCTGCGACCATCTACTAAAACGGTCGCCCCCTCCTCGGCACCGGTTTGAATCAGGCCCTCGATGCGCTGCCGGCTTTGGGCCGTAATCACTGGCCCCATCTGCACCGCGGGGTCAAGGCCATTGCCAACCGTGCGGGTGGCAGCAGTGTGGGCGATCGCATCCGTAAACCACTCAGTCGCTTCTCCCACCGTCACCGCCAGGGATGCCGCTAGGCAGCGCTGACCGGCACAGCCAAAGGCGCTATCGGCCACAATTCGCGTCGTCATATCGCGATCGGCATCGGGCAGCACAATCACCGGATTTTTGGCCCCGCCCTGGCACTGCACCCGCTTGCCGTGGGCTGCCGCTTGGGCATAGATATACTTGGCGACAGGAGACGAGCCGACAAAGCTGATCGCCCGAACAGTGGGGTGTTCCAGAATCGCATCCACCGTTTCTTTGGCCCCATTCACCAAGTTCACCACGCCGGGGGGAAAACCAGCCTGATCTAGCAGCTCGAAGATGCGCTGCATGGTCAGGGGTACTTTTTCGGAAGGTTTCACGATGTATGTGTTGCCGCAGGCCAGAGCGTAGGGCATGAACCAGAAGGGAATCATGGCAGGAAAATTGAAGGGGGCGATCGCCGCCGCCACCCCCAACGGTTGCCGAATCATAAACTCATCAATGCCGCTGGCAATATCCTCTAGCACCGTGCCCTGCATCATCATGGGAATGCCGCAAGCCACCTCCACGTTCTCGATCGCCCGCTGCAGCTCTCCTTTCGACTCGGCCACGGTTTTGCCGCACTCCTGGGTGATAGTTTGGGCCAGCTCCTCTAGGTGCGTTTCCAGCAAGCCTTTCAGCTTAAACAGGTACTGCACCCGCTGGGGCGGGGGAACTCGACGCCAATCCTCAAACGCCGTTGCCGCTGCCTGGGCAGCCTGATCAACCTCATGCTTAGGAGAAACGGGAACCTGGCCCAGCACCTCCCCCGTAGCTGGGTTATCTACCGAGAGCACATCCCCAGCCGCAGACGCTACCCACTGGCCGTTGATGTAGTTTTTCAGAATCCCCGATCGCGTCATGTTTGTGCTGTGATTACTGCTTACCAAGCATGATAGGCGCTGCTTTACCAATAGATTCCCGCCCGTGCAATAGGCTTCGTTATACCTGCACGAACGGGAATCAAATGGCCCATCCTACAACGGGGCTTATTTGACGCGGCTGGTTTCTATACGCCCACCTTCTCCTTTGCTAAAAACTTCTCTAGCTCAGTCAGGGCATCGGCATCTACTTTGGTTTGCATGGGGCAGAACTTGGGACCGCACATGGAGCAAAACTCGGCGGTTTTGTAGATGTCGGCGGGCAAGGTTTCGTCGTGGTATTCCTTAGCGCGTTCGGGATCCAGTGACAGCTCGAACTGTTTATTCCAGTCAAAGTTGTAGCGGGCGTGGGACATGGCATCGTCGCGATCGCGTGCACCAGGTCGATGCCGAGCAATATCTGCCGCATGAGCCGCAATCTTGTAGGCAATTAACCCCGCCCGCACGTCCTCAGCATTGGGCAGGCCCAGGTGCTCCTTCGGCGTCACGTAGCAGAGCATCGCTGCCCCGCTCCAGCCCGCTAGCGCTGCGCCAATGGCTGAGCTGATGTGGTCGTAGCCTGCGGCAATGTCGGTGACCAGGGGACCAAGCACGTAGAAGGGGGCTTCGGAGCACTCTTCCATCTGCTTTTTGACGTTGTAGTCGATCTGATCCATCGGCACATGGCCGGGGCCTTCAACCATCACTTGCACGTCGTGCTCCCAGGCTTGGCGGGTGAGCTGGCCCAGGGTTTTGAGTTCGGCCATTTGGGCGGCATCGGTGGCGTCGTGCAGGCAGCCGGGGCGGAGGGAATCGCCCAAACTGAAGGACACGTCATAGCGCTTAAAGATTTCGATGATGTCGTTGAAGTGAGTATAGAGAGGGTTTTGTTTGTGGTGGTGCAGCATCCAGCGGGCCAAGATGCCGCCGCCGCGCGAGACAATGCCGGTAATGCGATCGCGCACCAAGGGCAAATGCTCAATCAAAATCCCGGCATGGATGGTCTGGTAATCGACCCCCTGCTGAGCGTGCTTCTCGATGATGTGCAAAAAGTCATCGGCGGTGAGGTTTTCGATGTTGCCGTGAACGCTTTCCAGCGCCTGATACACCGGCACCGTACCAATCGGGATGGTCGAGGCATTGATAATGGCGGTGCGAATGGCATCGAGATCGCCGCCCCCAGTAGACAAATCCATCAAAGTGTCGGCGCCGTACTTCACCGCCAGGTGCAGCTTGGCCACTTCTTCGTTGATATCTGACGAGTTGGGCGACGCGCCGATGTTGGCATTCACCTTGCACTTCGAGGCAATGCCAATCGCCATTGGCTCCAGGTTGGGGTGGTTAATGTTGGCGGGGATGATCATGCGGCCCCGCGCTACCTCATCGCGGATCAGGTCGGCAGGCAGGTTCTCCCGCTTTGCCACGTAGGCCATTTCCTCGGTGATGATGCCTTGACGGGCGTAGTGCATCTGCGACACGTTGGCGTGGCCCTGGCGCTTAGCGATCCATTCAGTTCTCATGCTTTACCTCTGGTGTGGCGCTAGAGGGCTGGCCTGGTGGATCACGTCGGACAAGTGAGGATGGGTAAGGCCGAAAAGGGTGGAGCAATCGCAGGTAAAACTCAGCAATCTGCTGAATCTTCACCCAATGCCCTGGCATAGCGCCAGAACGCCAATTTACCCGTCGTTTCGGCTGGTAACCGCAAGCAACGCTTTCCTCCGCTGGTATCAACCAGGTCAGGTTCTGAGGGTATGATCTCAGTCCGATGCGATCGGACACCCCTAGCTTGCTGGCATCGTACCACTGATATAGCCATCGCCAGAACGGTTAGAACATTTCATAAACTTCTAAGGCGATGGCTATACGCCGTTGTGCTGCCCCAGTTCTCGGCAGTGGCTAGGATCAGTATTCTAAGCGCAATGGCCATCACTACATCGGGGGCAACGCGAGTTAGTTACGGTTCCTCACAGACAGAGCGCGCCGACGCCCTAGGGTCAGGACAAAGAGAGCAGACAAAAAACCGTTAGCCATAAATACTCCTACCGACAGGTAAAGCGTTAACTAACCTAGTTCTTCAGTCAGAGGAAGCGGCACCACGTAGTTCTTAGGATGCACTTAGCGTTACCGCCGATTTTTTCTACAAGAGTGGCGACGCTATCAGCTGAGGCCATGAAGCCTCTCTGAGCATAGAGCGCAAGAAGGATAGACAAGCCAGCTATTACAAGCAGTAACAAGTCGAGTTACCCAATCTAGATAGTTAGGAGCAGTATAGCTATCGCTTTTATTTACTAGTGATAAATACTGCTGCTCTTACGGAAATTTTTGCCGGGAAAAATCTCGCACGGAGTATCTTAAAAATGAACAACATGAACAGTGAACAAAAATGTGCATTAGCACTGGGAATCATCTTTACCTTTTTAGGGATTGCTGGTTTCATTCCCGCTCTGATCAACCTGCCTGGCGGAGGAATGGGAGCTAGCGTACCGGTAGACACAAGCGCAATTCCAGTTAGCGGTGGGCCTACTTACATAGCTGCTTACCTAAGGGGTTTTGGCTATTTGTTTGGTCTCTTTCCGACCAACCTGCTTCACAACATGGTGCACTTAGCCATTGGTGGCTTTGGTCTGTTTTCGGCTACGGGTAAAGAAGGGGCATTTAGGTACAATCGATTCTTTGCCATTAGCTATTTGCTGCTTGCCATTATGGGCTTGATACCGCTCTCAAATACTCTCTTTGGTATCATGCCAATCTTTGGCAACAACGTTTGGTTCAATGCGGTAACTGGCGCGATCGCGGCTTACTTCGCCTTCGTCTGGCATCCTAGCCATCCCGAATCAACCGCTCCTTCTACCCAATAGTCATCTAACAGCTCTACCATCAGCTGGTGCTACAAAATCAGGAATCCCGTAGGGGCGTAGGGGCATAGCAGGCTATGCTCCTACGCCCCTGCAAATTGTGGGTATTCATTCTGGATTTGGTCTGAGAACCTGTAGCAGTGGATCACTCGTCCGGCGCTATGTATTTGTCAAACTATCAGCCGGTAGCGTATTGCTCTCTCCGTAGGGGCGAATGTCGCGGCTGAGAATGCCGAAGTCGAAGGCCTCCGTCTTGCCGCCCTGAGCCTTGAGCTGAATCCACAGCAGGCAGATCAGCGTTGACACCACTATCGGGGCGGCAAAGCTGACCAGCAGATCGCCCGCGAAGGGCAGACCGTTCCAGGGGCTAAAGTCGGGCTTGGGGAAGAACAGAGCACCGGTGGCGATCGCCAACACCGCACTCCAAAATGCCATCGTCCCCGTCAAGCGCCGCGAATAGAGGCCAAACAGCACTGGAAAGACCGCTCCAGCACAAATTAAGTCGGCTAGCAAAAACAGGTACAGCACGTTGTACCCCTGAGAGGCAATCAGAATGGCGGGAATGCCGATTAGCACGGTTAGAATGCGCGAGGCCCGCAAGATGCCCGCTGTGGGCGTGGTCGGCATCAGCCGCACTAGGTCAAGGGTAAAAACACTCGCAATGCCGTTCAGTAGCGCACTGAGGGTACTCATCACTAGGGCTAGCACCAGCAGCAAAATGCCTATGCCCACCCAGGTAGGCAGCTCCAAAGCCTGGATCAGCGAGAAAAAGGCGCGATCGTCGTTGAAGCCAAAGTGCATAGCTAAAATGCCCAGCATCCCTGCGAGCAACAGCATGGGCCAAATGACTAGAGACGACCCTAAAAAAGACCGTCGCACAACCGTATTGGTTTTGCAGGCATAGACTCGTTGCCAGTTGCCCTGGTTAAACATTTCGGCGGCAATCACGGCGATCACCAGAGTGGCTCCAAACTTGATGCCGGGGCCGTTACTTAGGCTCAGCAGTTCTGGCGCAGACTGGGTTACAGGGGCGATCGCATTTCCCCAACCTCCCAAAGCAACGACCGCTACGCCAAAGCTGAGCAGCAGCAGCGGCACAATCACCACAAACTGAAGGGCATCGGTAAAGATAGACGCCTCTAGCCCGCCGACAACGGTGTAGATAAAGACGCCGGTAATCACGAGCAGGGCTGTCAGCCAGAGGGGTACCCCAGCCATCAGCTCGACCGCTTTGGCGATCGCCGTCAGCTCCGCCGCCAGGTAAATGAACATGTAAAACACCCCAATGCCCAGGGTTAGCAAGTACATGGCCTGGCCAAAGCGGTGAAGCACATATTCATTCAGCGAGTGACCGTTGGGCATCAAAAACCGCATGCGGGTGCCCAAAAATGCCAGCATTGCCGCCGGAGTAGCCTGCCCAATGCAGTAGCCCACAATGCCCGCGATGCCGCTGGTGGCTCCCACCTCGGGTGGGCTAAATAAAATCCAAGCGCCTACGGCCGAGGCGACGATGGTTGCTAAGGCCATGCCGGTGCCCACCCGGTTGCGGCTCACCATGTAATCTTCCAGGGTGATGGTGTGGCGGCTGGCTTGCAACAAACCCAGCAGGGTAAAGCTGGCCACGGTTACTAAGATGACAGCGATCGCTGTGGCACCAATGGTCATAGAAACGCACCTCCCAAACAACGGTGTGGCGCTAGAGGACGTTCCTGGGCGAGTCGTTGGGCGGGTGAGGACGCGTAAAGTCGAACGCTACGGAGCTACAGCCAGTGAGCATCAGTTTCATGCTGATGCTTCACTAATTGTTCTAGAAATCCTTCTAGAACTGCCTATAGGCTCGTCGTTTCGGTACGTGACCTCAAGCAACGCTTTCCTCCGCTGGTATCAACCAGGTCAGGTTCTGAGGGTATGATCTCAGTCCGATGCGATCGGACACCCCTAGCTTGATAGCATCCTACCACTGGTGTTTGCAGCAAGCGCAAATGGGTTACAGTTCCGCAACGCACCGCTGTCTATGAAAAAGTTTTTTCCTAGAAGCACTGTCTTCAGCTTGTTCTAACCACAGTGGCGGTGGCTATAGATGAAGTCTGTCTCTAGCCCCTTTTGAAAAGGCTACAGTGCGCATCGCTGACCGCAAAAAACTGGGGAATTTAACTCACCTCATAGTCCTACATCTGCTTTAAGTGGTGCAGGCTAAATAGCTGATTCTCATCGGTCCACACCTGTACCGGCTGAAAACCCGCTTCCATCGCCAAGAGCTGGAACTCATCTACCGTGTACTTATAGGAGTGCTCAGTGCGTAGGGTTTCGCCCGGTTGGAAGGAAATCTCGGCATTGCCTAGGCGCACGGTTTGGTCGCAGAGGCTGGCGATCGCCATCTCAATCCGTCCCTGGGCCTCGTTGTAGTGCGCCCGATACTCAAATTGAGTCAGGTCAAAGTCGGCCCCCAGTTCTCGGTTGATCCTTTCCAACACATTCAGGGCAAAGGCTGCCGAAACTCCTTGGGCATCGTCGTAGGCAGGTTCGAGGATAGCGGCAGATTTTTTTAGATCCACGCCAACGATCAAGTCGCCCAGCACCGCCACGGTTTTAAGGAAAGTGATCACCTCGGCAGGCTCCAGATTGCCAATGGAAGAACCGGGAAAAAAGCCGATGGTGGGGCGGTTCTGTAGCTCAGGAATGGCGGCGATGGGCAAGGGTTGGGTGTAGTCAGCACAGACGGCGATCGCATCCAACTTGTTGAAATCCTGCATTAGCGCCGCGCAGGCCTCCTGCAAATGCTGCCGTGAGATATCTACTCCCACATAGGTGGTCACCTGGGGGGCAGCATTCAGCAAAATGCGAATTTTCTGGCTGCTGCCGCTGCCCAATTCAACCAAGACGCGGTGGTCTAGAGCCGCCGCAATAGCCGCTGCATGGGTGCGCAAAATGGCCATCTCGGTGCGCGTCAGGTAATACTCCGGCAGCTGGCAGATAGCATCAAACAGCTCCGACCCCCGCTTGTCATAAAGAAACTTAGGAGAAAGGGTCTTCTGCGGCTGGCTCAAACCCCGCAGCACTGCGCTGCGAAAGTCTTCCACTGGTGGGTGAAAGTCGTAAAGCTTGACGGGAGAGGGCTTGGTTTGGGAGGTGGGGGGCATGGGGATGTGGGGGAGTAGGGGAGTGGGAGGGTGGATGAGTGGATGAGTGGGAGGGTGGACGAGTGGGAGGGTGCTGGCTTGAAATTTACCCATCCACCCATCCACCCATCTACCCATCTACCCATCTACTCCCTTCGCTAGCCGCAGGCCGCTAAACTGCCACCGGGCGCTGGGCGGAAAGAAATTGCGGTAGCTGGGGCGAATGTGGCCGGGCGGAGTGACGCAGGAGCCGCCGCGCAGCACCATTTGGTTGCACATAAACTTGCCGTTGTATTCTCCCACGGCACCGGGAGCGGGGCGAAAACGGGGGTAAGGCAGATAGGCGCTCTGGGTCCATTCCCAAACATCGCCGTAGAGCTGCTGAAGGTTTTGAGATTCAGATGCGGGTTGAGGGTGCAGATGGTTGGCAGCGAGGAGGTTGCCCTGGATGGGCATTTGGGCGGCGGCCACTTCCCACTCGGCTTCGGTAGGGAGGCGATCGCCCCGCCACTGGGCAAAGGCATCGGCCTCGAAGTAGCTGAGGTGGCATACGGGTGCTGCTGGGTTCACGGGCTGCATGCCGCCCAGCGTAAACACCCACCATTCACCGTCGCGCTGCTCCCAGTACAGAGGCGCCTGCCAGCCTTCGCTCTGCACTATGCCCCAGCCCTCGGCTAGCCAATGGGCAGCGGTCTGATAGCCCTTGTCAGCAATAAACTCTAGATATTCGCCGTTGGTGATCAGACGGTTGGTCAAAGCAAAGTCTTGGAGATAGACCCGATGGGCTGGGCCTTCGTTGTCAAAGGCAAACCCAGAAGCTTGATGGCCAAGGTCATAGAGGCCGCCGGGAAAATCTACGAACGTCAGCAGTGGTGAGGATTTGGCTTGTCCCAGGGCAACATCTGAACGGTAGGCAGGGCGCAGGGGATTGATCGCCAGATTGTATTTGAGGTCGGTAAGGATGAGTTCCTGGTGCTGCTGCTCGTGGTGCAGGCCAAGATTGGTCAGTTCTGCCACGGCGAGATGGTCGGCGCGATCGCGCAGCAACCTCTCCATCGCCGCATCCACATGGGCGCGATATTCGTAGACCTCTTTCACCGTAGGGCGCGATAGCAGACCACGCTGGGGTCGAGGATGGCGATCGCCCACCGCCTCATAGTAGGAGTTAAACAAATAGCCATAGCCGGGGTGAAATTCTCGGTAGCCGTCGAGGTGGGGGCGCAGTAGAAAGGTCTCAAAAAACCAGGAGGTGTGGGCCAGATGCCACTTCGGAGGGCTGACATCGGCCATGCTCTGTACGCCATAGTCTTCAATCTCAAGCGGTTGACAGAGGGTCTCGCTGAGGCGGCGCACGGCCCTATATTGAGCCACCAGATCAGCGGCGACCAAGGAGACCTCTAAAGGTGGTGCAAAAGGTGAAGAAAGCGTCATTTTGGGGCTTTTGGAGATATTGCTGGCAATTGTGACAGATAGAACTAACTACAAAATGATGACTACCTTAAATTGTCTAAGACCTTCCTGAGAATATTCCAGCTCTATCCTCATCCCCAAACCATGCGCTACCGAACAGTTGATCTCAGTAACCTGGGCTAGGATTCTCAGTCAGATGGAATACCCGTGGAAGGTCTTGCTTCAGCTTGAACCCTAGGGTTGACCCAGACATCTATCTATGGAGAAACATCCCGTGGCCGTTTCAGGGCAAAACCTCTCCACTAGTGGTACGGTTCTGCCTACCCAGCAATAAAACCTAGCCTGTTAACTTAGTTACATGGGTTTCAGGAATGACTGAGCGACTCCATGTAGATGTCAATAGTGATGTAGACAACAAAACGTTAGGGTTCTAATCCCAATGGGGAACAATAACCCTATCCAGCTCAATTCGATAAACCCAGGCCGCACGCACACTGCTAGCCAAGCGAGGTATCTCCTGTGAGCAATTCTTCCGGTAAAGCCCAAGACCTTTTTAACGGCTTCAAAAACTCCTCTGAGCATCCCAACTCCCTCATGCAGTACGTTCATGGCATGAGCCCTGAGACGATTGCCCAGCTCTCCAATCCTGCTTCTACCGAAGTGCAGCAGATGATGGAACACAACATTATCGGCTTGCTCGGTGGGCTGCCCTCTCAGCACTTCGACGTAGAAATCACCACCAACCGCGAAAACCTGGGTCGCCTGCTGGCCTCTGCTATGATGAGCGGGTATTTTCTGCGGGGTGCCGAACAGCGCATGGCCTTCGAGGACTCGCTGATGTCGGCCGAATCTGCCCCTGAGATTGAGTGAGCCCTAGTCAACCATCGGTCCCTGCGGATCAACCAAGTTTCAATTCCTCCTTTGGCCGTCGCCGTTCTACCGCGCGTGACACTGAGGGTTCTTACACAACGAGCACAAGGAGGGTTCTAAACCCTCTTTCCCGCAATCCGGCCCTGGCAACTCTGCCCTGGCCGGATTTTCCTGTTGAGGCGTTGCGAGCAGAGCTGCTGGCCTGGTATGCCGACTGTGGCCGTACCCTGCCCTGGCGCAATATTGACAACCCCTACGCCATTTGGATCTCGGAGATCATGCTCCAGCAGACCCAGGTGAAGACGGTGCTGCCCTACTACCAGCGCTGGCTAGAGCAGTTCCCCACCGTGGAGGCGCTGGCCGCCGCTGATCAGCAAACGGTGCTCAAAGCCTGGGAAGGGTTGGGCTACTACGCCCGTGCCCGCAACCTGCATCAGGCCGCCCAACGGATTGCCACAGAGCACAAGGGTAAAATTCCCCAAGATTTTGACACTATCACCACGCTCCCTGGCATTGGCAAAACCACGGCGGGGGGCATTCTCAGCTCGGCTTTTAACCTGCCCCACGCCATTCTCGACGGCAATGTGAAGCGCGTGCTGGCCCGGCTGGTGGCGCTGCCGCTGCCCCCAGCCAGGGCGTTGAAGGATCTTTGGGTGCTTTCGGAGCATCTGCTGGATCCTAGGAACCCGCGTGACTTTAATCAGGCGTTGATGGATCTGGGCGCGACTCTGTGTACGCGGCGCAATCCTCAGTGCGATCGCTGCCCCTGGCAGGCCCATTGCTGTGCCTATAATCGCAATATTCAATCGGAGCTGCCCATGTCAGAAACCAAAGGCCCCCTGCCCCACAAGCAAATCGGCGTCGCTGTGATTTGGAATGAGCAAGACCAAATTCTGATCGATCGCCGCAAGCAGGAGGGGCTACTGGGCGGGCTGTGGGAGTTTCCCGGCGGCAAAATCGAGCCCGGCGAGACAGTTGAGGACTGTATTGCGCGGGAAATTCAGGAAGAACTGGGGATTGAGATTGCGGTGGGCGATCGCCTCTGCACTGTCACCCACGCCTATTCGCACTTCAAAGTGACTCTCAACGTGCACCACTGCAGCCATCTGAGCGGCGACCCCCAGCCCATCGAGTGCGACGAGGTGCGCTGGGTCACCCTAGACACCATTGAGGAATTTCCCTTCCCTAAGGCCAATATCCACATCATCAATGCCCTACGGGCCTACGCAGTGGGCCAAACACCCGTGGATGTGGTTGAAACTGAGCCTTTAACGTAAATAAACCGCCATAGTTTACAGACATCGCCCTTTTCCTCGGGTTTGATAGAAAAGGTTGTTTGGAGCGCTGCGTAGCTATGGGTACTGGGAATCGAGGGCTGGGTTGGGACAAGCGGGCGCAATGGTCGAGGGTTCTGCCTGTAGGGCAACGGCTAACCTTGGGTTTGATCGGCTCAACGCTGGCTATTAGCACCATGCCATCGCTAACTATCCACGCTGCCGAAACTGAAAGTTGGCACCACTTGCCCAACAACACTGCTCTGGTGATGCTGATTGACACCACCACTGACACCTGGGGTCAGCTCAGTCAGTACCAACTCTTCAAGCTGTTGAATGAAGAACAGGGACTGACCCCAGCCCTACCGGGGTTGCCCTACTTGCCCTACGGGATTGACTTTGCCAGCGAGGTAGCCCCGTGGATCGGCGACACTGCCGTGGTGGCTCTGCTGCCGGTGCAGCCTGGGGAGACAGCAACTATTGCTGAAGCCTCAATTATGGTGGCCCCGATCGCTAACGCTGAGGCCTTTACCACCTTTCGCGATACCTTATTTGAGCTGCAGGGGGATGCCCCAGAGATCACCTCTGCTTTAGGCACTGAGGTCTACTTTTGGCCCACCCCCGAGTTTGAAGATTGGTCTGAGCCAGCCATTCCAGAAGCCTGTGACTCCGCCGAGGTCGATGCCGGTGCTTGCACTTGGGACGATGAAGCGGATCTAGAAGTCATAGACGAGAGCAGCTCTGAAGCTGAGGACGCTGAGATTGTGCCCCTGAAGGCCCATTCCGCCCAAATGCAAATTCTACGTTTCAACGGAGCCGTAGGGCTTCCCCTCACTGTTAGCCCCTTCCACGAGGAGGAGGAATCCCTTGAAGTTGAGGTGCCTGTGCCTTTGCCAGAGTTTGGCCCTAGCGGCCTAGCCGTAGCTTTTTTGCCCGACACCCTGATCACGGCAGAAAACCCCGCCGCCATTGAGCAATACCGGCGCCTGCGCCAGAGTGAAGGCCAGTCCCTCGCCGATAGCCAGGAATTTCAGCGCACCTTATCCAATCGACAGCGCACCCAAGCTCTCTTTGCCGTCTACGGCAACGCCCTCGAGTTGTTGAACTACGACCTCTCGGCAACCACCCTACCCGCCGCCGAACTGCCGCTGCCTTTCCCTACGCCCCCCACCAGCCTGGATGACGAGACGCTACAAACCCTGCGATCGCTCAACTTTGGCGGCACCCTAGAGGCCCTGGTGTACCCCATGTCGACCGGCATGCAGTTTCGGGGCCGCTACTACTACGATGCGGTGCCTTTTACCTTTGGCCTCACCCCCACGGTGGCCAACGCCGACAGCCCCTTAGAGCTGCTGCCCGCCTCGACATTTGTGGTCATGAGTGGCCGCAACATTGCCGGCTTTTGGCGCACTGTAGCCAGCATCTTAGACCAAGCCAGCGACTTTACCCGCGACGGATTAGCCACGGTGCGCGCTGGGTTCACCCTCTTCACCGGGCTCGATCTCGACGACGATGTCTTTGGCTGGATGGACGGTGAATATGCGATCGCCGCTTTCCCCACTGAGGGTGGCCCCTTGCAGTACGCGGGGCTGGGGCTGCTATTGCAGACCAGCGATCGCTCCACCGCCGATCGTACTCTGGCCGCAGTGGATGACCTGCTGCCCAGCGTTGGCCTGGCCGTCAACCCCAGAATCGTCAACCAGCAGCCTGCCACCAGCTGGGAGCTATTTTCTAGCTTGAGCGGTGACTACGTGCCCGACCTCAGCGTGGGCAGCCACGGCTGGGTCACCGCCGACACCCTGGCTATTACCTCTGGCGCAGTACTCATGGCCAGTGTTTTGGCCCCCTCGCCCCACGACCCCCTCGCCGACTTTTTCTTGTTTGACGAGGCGACGGCGACCTTTCCCACTCCCAACGAGGGCTACTTTTATCTGAATGTGGGCGCTACCCTAGCCCTGGCTTACGAGGTATTTGGCTTCCACGACGACCCCAGCTTCGATGTCGCCAAACCCTACCTCGGCAGCCTGCGCAGCCTCAGCGCCACCACCGCCCTCACCCCCAACCACATGGAGCTTCAGGGCCAGCTCGGCCTCGCCCCCGCAAAGATTAGGAGGTAATACCGCCGTTGACCCGCGCAACTATGGCCACCCAAGCTCAGCACTCTAGTAGACGCCACTGACTTGTTTGATCTTCAACACCGCCAAAACGGCATTTACGTGAAAGACAAGCGTGAGGCTAAAGGAGCTAGACCTCAGACCCCGATAGAATAGGTGCTATGCAAGGGTCACTACTATGACAGAGCCAGTGCTTCAAGCTAGGCGCATTCTCAAAACTCGGGTGGATGCTACCAGCTATAGAGATGCCTGCGATCGCATTCAAACCTGGGCCACTACCGGGCGATCGTGCTACGTGGTCGCCGCCAACGTTCATGTGGTGATGACTGCCTACTGGGACTCGCAGTACCAAAGCATTCTCGAAGACGCGGCACTGGTCACTTCCGACGGCATGCCCCTGGTGATGGGGCTGCGGCTGCTGGGGATACCTGGCCAGAGTCGCGTTTACGGACCGGATTTGATGCTGGCCTGGTGCGATCGCGCCGCCCAGCTGGGCTTGCCCATCTACCTTTACGGCGGCACCGTCCCCATGCTGGAGAAGATGGCAGATTACCTCCAGCAGCAATTCCCCGGCCTGCCCATTGCGGGCACCCATGCTCCACCCTTTCGCCCGCTCTCAACCGAAGAAGCCGCTGCCGATGTAGCGCGCATAAACCAATCGGGGGCGAGGGTCGTTTTTGTCGGCCTAGGCTGCCCTAAGCAAGAGCAGTGGATGCACCTCCACCAGGGCCAGGTCAACGCTGTAATGATCGGCGTTGGCGCGGCTTTTAGCTTCTTTAGCGGCGATGTCTCCCAAGCCCCTCGATGGATGATGCGCTTGGGGCTAGAGTGGCTCTACCGCTTTGGCCAAGAGCCTCGCCGTCTGTGGCAGCGCTATCTGGTGAATAACCCTATGTTTGTGCTGCTGTTTGGAGCGCAGGTGGTTAGGTATCGGCTGCGGGGAGGGCGCGGCAGGGAAACGGGTACAGGGTTTAAGGTTTAGGGTTCACGGCTTGTGTACATCTCGAGGGTTTAGGGTTTACGGCTGGTGTGCCCCCTTAAACCCTAAACCTTGCACCTAAAACCCCTGCCCCAATGATGGATTCTCAGCACAATTGCGGAATACTAGGGCAACCTCATCCCTATGCGTCTGCCCCCTGCTATGGATTGTCATCGTGCTGTCCCCGCCGTAATGAGACAGCGGCCCCGCCACCATCAAGATATTCGCGCCCCTCGAGGGCTTAGATTTCAGCTACGCGATGCCTTCGCTGGGTCGGGGCGGCGTGGGCTGGTGTTGCTGGCTACGGATATTCTTTCCCTGGGGCTGTCGTGGCACATTGCGCGATCGCTCAACCAATTTTTTTCGCCCATTCCGGCCCAGCTCGTATGGTGGACTTGGCTGGGGCTGCCCAGCCCATTTTGGGTGCTGGTGGCCTGCGCTGTGGGGCTGTTTGCCTACGGCGGGCTCTACGACACCAAGTCTCAAGGGCAAAAGCACCTGCGGGCGGGCAAGCTGCTCAGCCTGGTGTACCTGAGTGCGCTGGTGGTGATGTACTTCTACGACCCCAAGCTAGATTTGCCGCGATCACTGTTTTTCTCGGCCTGGCTCAGCGGGGTAGGGCTGGTGGTAGCACTACGGCTGGTGGCAACGCTGCTGCTGCGCCCTCTCACTCGGGCTAAGGTGCCTTCCTCAGTCTTTCTAATTGCCCCGGCCCCGCGACTCAAGCGCCTGGCTGATGTGCTTTCTCAGCGAGCCCAAGTGCCGGTAATTGGGGCAGCCCTGTCCACCACCGCCAACTCGGCTACCACCTACCAAGCGATTTTGGCCTCCGGGGCCACCCTGGTGCTAGCCGAAAGCATTCCCTCTGCCGACTTGGCCTCTGAGCTGTACTGGAAGCTGCGGCGAGCGGGCATCGCTATGCAGCTGCTTCCCACCAGCCGCGACATGCTCTACCGCCGGGGCACCCCCGAAACTGTGGCTGGCCTGCCCACCCTACGCCTCGACGCTCCCCTAATGGGCGGCTGGGACTACCGCCTCAAGCGTTGGATGGACTACCTAGGAGCGGGCCTGGGCGTGATTGCCTTGGGGCCAGTGCTGCTAGGCATCGCTCTAGCCATTCGCCTCGACTCAGCCGGGCCGATATTCTTCCGCCAGGAGCGGGTAGGCCTGCACGGCAACATCTTCCAGGTGTGGAAGTTTCGCACCATGGTAGTCGATGCGCCTCGACTTCAGGCCGAGCTAGAGCAGCACAACGAATCGGCGGATGGGGTGCTCTTTAAGGTTAAGCACGACCCGCGCATTACTCGGGTCGGTCGCTTGCTGCGCCGCACCAGTCTCGATGAGCTGCCCCAATTGTTTAATGTGCTCTGCGGCCAGATGAGCCTGGTAGGACCGCGCCCGCTGCCGGTGCGCGATGTGGCTAAGTTCGACGGCTGGCACAACATTCGTCACCAGGTGCTGCCGGGGGTGACGGGGCTATGGCAAATTTCGGGCCGTTCTGACATTGACACCTTTGATGATGTGGCCCGCCTCGACCTGCACTACATCGACAACTGGTCGCTGAACCTCGATCTAGAAATTCTCACCGCCACCCTGGGCATTGTGCTTTGGGGGAAGGGGGCCTATTGACCGCTGGTTCATCCCCAACGTCAGGGGCAACGGATTCTGACGATGCAACGAACTCGGGAATCAGCCATCATCAAGGCTGGGCTAGTCAAAAGCCGGGAATATGGCTGGCTGGAGGACTGGTGCTACTGATCTTTAGCTGGCTGCCCCTGAGCTATTACCGCATGGTGGGCTGGGCTTGGATCTTGCTGTGGCAGGTGGGCGGCGTGGCTCTGCTGGTGGGGCTGTGGCGGCGGCTGCGCTACCCAGAGCATTGGAGAACTGAGGCAGAACGTGAATCTGGCTCAGAACCGGAACGGGCATTTTATGCCCTGGGATACGGACTAGATTGGGTGGCGCTGGGCACGGGCATCATCTTGGGACTGTCGGCCCTGGTATCGCCCTTTCCTCGAGTGGCGTTTTGGAATGTCAGCTTGGTAGTGACATACATAGCGGTGCTCTACTTCTACCATAACGTGGTTGACCATAGCTGGCTGAGCCGCTTACGGCTGTGGTGGGGGCTAGTCGTGGTGGCAACCGGGGCTGCAGTGGTAAGCCTAGTTCTATGGCGACCCGACAACGCTATGTGGGCAGCAGACAGCTTTCTTACGGCGCTGCGCAACCATCAGCCACTGGGGCACCACAACTTTGTGGGAGGCTATTTTGTGCTGATGCTGCCTCTGGCGGTGGCGGCGGCAGTGGCCACAACGGGTTGGCTGCGAAGAAGTTGGATAGCTTCTGCCGGGCTGATACTGGTGGCGTCATACGTCAGCGGGTCGCGGGGGGCAGCGTTAGGTCTAGTGGTGTGGCTGCTAGTTACCTGGCTGAGCCGCTTTAGATACCTTAAACCCTCCCAACGCTGGCGCTGGCGTCTGGCCGGGTTAGGGGGAGCGGTGGCTCTAGGGTTGGCTCTGGCCAGCAATCCCCGCATTCGCGCCTGGTTTAGTGCGGGCGGTGTTACCGACGGCCCCACCCTCGATCGCTGGTTTATGCTGCGATTAGGTGGCAATATTCTGCGCGATCGCCCCTTGTTTGGTGTTGGCCCCGGCGTCATGAGCCGGGTGTCAAACCTCTATCGCCCGATTGAAACTGGGGCGGGCTTGGAACACATTCAGCAACTCCACAACACTCCGGTACAGATTGCGGGGGAGCTGGGGTTGGTCGGGTTGGGGGTATTTCTAGCCGGAGTTGTGCTTGTTCTGCGTTTGTGGATCGGGCTTTGGCGGCAGCCGCTCGAAGCCACGGATCGGGCGCTACTGGGGGGCATTGGCGGTAGCTTGCTAGCCTACGGCGTCTCTAGTCTGACCGATTACCAACTAGAAAATATCCCCATCGCGGGTGCGCTGCTCGGGATATTCGTGCTGTTGCTGGCTTTGGGCGATCGCTATCTACCCACAACTACACCTTTGGGGCAGGATGCCAGACGGCGATCGCGTCTGGCGGTTTCTCTATGGCTGGGGCTGCTGTTGACCCTATGGCTGCCCTTTACCCTCACCGTGGCCTACGGTGCTATGGCCGACAGAGCCTTCTACAACCAGCGGCTTAACCTGGCCGACACGCGCTGGTACAAGGCTTACCGCCTCAGCCCTTGGGACCCGACCGCCTCGGCGGTGGCCAGTGAGGCGCTGTGGGGCCTAGACCAGGTGTTAAGTAGCTCTGACGCTGAAGATAATGTGCGATCGCTACTGCTCGACTACGCCCACCAGGCTCAGAAGGCCGCTCCCAACGATGCCTGGTTTAACCACAATCTGGCCGTTTTACACCAAACTACCGACCCGGCTACTGCTCTGCCCTATGCCGCCCGTGCGGTGCAGCTCATGCCGCGCCACCGCCACTACGGCTACTGGCTGCTGGGCGATCTGCTGCTAAAGACGGGGAATGAAGCAGATGCCACTGCTGCCTTCACCCTAGAAGCACTAGTCAACCCTGCTGCACTGACCTATCCCCAATGGAGAGCTGCGCCCTATCAGGCAATCTATGCCTCCGTTGTGCAGGCTACCCTAGCTGAATACGATGCCCTACTCGCGGTTGTCGCTCCTGGTGCCCCTGGCTTTACTACCCTCTACGAAACTCGCGCCCTGCTCGCCTGGTGGACCGAGCAACCCCTAGTGGAGGTCGATCCCAACCTGCTGCGGCCTGTGGTCTCGGGGTTGCTGCTGGCTGACTCGGATCCCGATGCTGCCCTAGGGGCGATCGCAAGCCAACTGCGCCTGGGGCAACAGAGCCCCGAGCTGAGGCTGCTCGCCGCCTGGCTTGACCCGAACACCTACCCACTCGCCCCGGCCCAGCCTCAGGATGGCCTACCCGATGTAGACGCTCTGTTGATTGAAGAAAGCCTGAGCACTCAACCTCTGCGCCTGTGGTTAACCGCCATCGTCGCCAACCCAGAGGAGGGCTATCGAGGGTCGCTCACCTTTGCCTACCGCAACTACCAGGCCAAACAAATTACCCTCATGCTGGCGCCGCAAAACCTCCAGCGCTATACCCTGGTAGCCAAGCTCAACCTCTTTCCCCCCTGGCCGAGGGAGTTTCTACCCCTCGATCGCCGGATTGAAGCCCTACGCACCGAGGCTTTGGGGCTACCCCACCCCACCCACAACCACTTTCGCCTCGCGAATTTAGATTAGTGTGACGAACAGCCTGCCATTCCAGTCTCTTATCCATCCCTTTTTATCTGGGGAAGCTGAGGGCAAAGTACTGGCTTGGCGAACGAGGCCAGGTCATCGTCTGCTCACCCCTTACCCATCCACCCCCTACCCATCTACCCAAGCCAGCCATGACGGAGGATGCCCAACCCCAACCCCAACCCGCTGCCCAAGACCCCAGCGATGGCGCTCTATTAGCCTTGCTCCTAGGGGCGTTCTACACCGTTTTTACCCTGCTACCGGGCAGCAGCACCCTGATAGTGGCTTGGCCCTGGGTATTTTTGTGGCAGGTAGGGCTGACTTTGCCCATGCTCTGGCTGCTGTGGCAACTGTGGCATCGTCCTTTCAAAAAACTTGGGAACGGGTTTGACTGGGTGGCCCTGCTGGCCGTAGTCGGGCTAGTAGTCTCTACGCTAGGGGCAGAATTTCCGGCCCAGGCGCGGTGGTATGGGTGGGCAGCGATGGGGGCGATCGCTACTCTCTACGCTCTAGGCAGCTGGCTCCGCCACCCCCACCGTTTCTACACCCTGCTGCGGTTTCAGGGCTACCTAGGTCTGGCCTTTATCCTGCTCAGTTTGGTGTTGTGGGCCACTCAGATCTATCAGCCTGAGCTGGCTCGGTTGACAACGCTTCAGGGTTACGGCGTCAACCAGACTTTTAACTTTGGGCTCACCAGCTTGCGCAACTGGCAGCCCATTGGCCACCAAAACTACGTGGCGGGCTATCTGGTGCTGGTGCTGCCGTTACTGGCAGGGTTGGCTTGGAGCGATCGCGGCTGGCGACGCTGGCTGTGGCTGGCGGGTGTGGTGCTCGGCTTGCTCAACCTCTACACCACCAGCTCGCGCGGTGGCTGGCTGGCGCTCATGGTGACTGGGTTGATTGCGGTAGGTATTTCCCTGCTCTACAACCGGTTGCCTCGGCCCTTGGCGCTGGCCATCGCTGGCACCGCCCTAGGGTTGGGCGTGCTAGGAATCATCGCTAACCCCCGACTGCGGCAGGCGATAGGCAACCTGGCCCAAGGCAACTTTGCCGGAGGAGAACTGTCCTACCGAGCGGTGACCAACGCTACGGGATGGCGCATGGGCCTGAGCCGTCCCTTTACTGGGGTGGGGCCGGGCAGTGTGCCGCTGGTCTATCAGAAATATCGCCCCCACTGGGCTGGTCGCGATGCCGAGCTACAGTTTCAGCTGCACAGCACCCCGGCACAGCTGTGGGGTGAACTGGGCCTCTGGGGCATCGCTGTAGCGCTAGCGCTGGTGCTGGTGTTGGTGCTGCTGACGGTGCGGTGGATGCGGCGAGGTGCGCAGGATACTCCTAGCGGGCTGCCCCCGGTGCTGGTGTGGAGCTTGCTGGCGGGGCTATTTGCCTTTGGGCTGATGAGCCTGACCGACTACCAGTTGGATATTCCGGCGATCGCAGGCACCCTCGCCCTTTACCTAGCCGTGCTCTCTCGCACCTTTAACCCCGTTTCCACAACTGAAGACATTGCCCCGTCACCCCGTCGTCACCGATGGCTAGCCGGGGTTGGTCTCGGCCTGACACTGGCCATGACCCTCTGGCTAGTGCCCACCCATCGCGCCTGGGGCACCGCCAGCGGCGGCTTCTCGGCGCTCACCGCTGAACCCGTCGACATCGATCGCTTTGCTAACCAGCTAGAGCAGGCCCACAAGCTGGCCCCCTGGGAGCTCTACTATCCTTATCAGCTGGGCTACCACCTGGGCGAGTTTGCCCTGCAATCGGCCGACAACCCGCCCCTGCGTCAGGTGCTGCTCGACGATGCGATCGCCTGGTTTAAAACCGGCAACCAGGTGGTGCCCTATCAGGAGTTTGGCCAATCAAACCTGGGCTGGCTTCAGGTTGAAAAGGGTCAGTTCGATGAGGCTGAGGCGTCGTTTAAGGATGCGATCGCCCTGGTGCCCGCCAAAATGGGCGTCTTCTTTGGCCTGGGGTTTGCCTGCCTGCGAACCGGCAACCTCGACTGCGCCACCGAGGCCTTCGCCCTAGAGGTGATCCGTCATCCCGCCCTGGTGACCAGCCCCCTGTGGCGAGTGGAGGGCTTTGCCGACGTCTACCCAGCCGTGCTCGACCAGGTTGAGCAGCGCTACGACGAACTGATCCAGCAGGCCAAAGAGCCCGCCTTGAGCGGCTTTTTGCATCAGGCTCGGGGCAGTCTGCGCTGGTGGCGCGAAGACTTGTCCGGGGCAACCGAAGACTGGCAGACCAACGGCGGCGACCTCCAACAGGGCTTTTTGAGCCTAGCTGAAGGAGAAACTGTGGACGTCAACCCCTGGCCTGAAACCCCAGCCAAGTACGCGATTCTTGCCTGGCAAACCCCTGATCAGCGCCAAGCGCTGCTGGAAAGAGCTTGGGTCACTCAGCCCGAAGATATTGACGACCTGGCCCAGGCCCTGCCGGAGCCCCAAATTATTGCCCAACTCGTAGCCAGCATGGAGACGGCTACAGATTTCACCGACTGGCTTCAGCGCACGGCACCCAGCTGGCAGCCCCGCAGCCAGCGCTTGGGCTTTGGGGTGCTCAGCCGCCACATTGATGGGCCTAATCCCTCAGACTTTTTGCCTCGGGTAGAGAACATCCCTGTGGTGCAATTCTTCGAGCCGCTGTTTACCTCGCCCGTGTTCTTGCCAGCGCTAGATAGAGCTTTGGAACCGTATCAAGCTGAGCTGCGATCGCAGTAGCAGCTTTTCTGTGGGCAGCCGGGACGGCTATCCCACAAGAATTAATTCAGAACCCCTCCTAAAATTTGAATGCCCCTTGTAGGATTGACCTTCTGTGGGATGGGCTTCTGGCCCGTCTTGCCATGGTTGGCTCAAGAGCATGAATAATCCAGGTCAGAGAAATCAGAGTAACCAAATAGGATTTTGCCCTAGGTGTCAGCGTGAGCGTGACGGTTGTAGAGGAAGTCGAGGGCTTCGTTGCGCAGCTCGTAGAATTTGGGGTCTTCCATCATGCGGGCGCGGTCTCTGGGACGGGCAAAGGGCACCAGCATGATTTCACCAATTTTGGCGGCGGGGCCGTTGGTCATCATCACAACGCGATCGCTCAAAAACAGCGCTTCGTCAATGTCGTGGGTAATCATCAGCACGGTGATCTGGTGGTCGCGCCAGATGGTCAGCAGCTCCTCTTGCAGCTCTTCGCGAGTGATTGGATCCAGCGCGCCGAAAGGTTCGTCAAGAATGAGCACCTTGGGGCGCAGGGCCAGGGCGCGGGCAATGCAGACCCGCTGCTTCATGCCGCCAGAGAGGGCGCTGGGCTTTTTGTTGGCGACATCAGCCAGGCCCACCATTTCTAGGTGCTCCATGACGATGTGCTTTTTCGCCGCTTCGGGCTTGTTGGGGAAGACCGACTTCACCCCCAGGTAAATGTTTTCGTAGGCGGTAAGCCAGGGCAGCAGCGAGTAGTTTTGAAACACCACCATGCGATCGGGGCCGGGTGCTTGAATGGGCTGGGTTTGCAGGCGCACTTCGCCGTCGGTGGGCTGGCGAAACCCGGCCACCATATCCAGCAGGGTCGATTTGCCGCAGCCGGAGTGGCCAATGACGCAGACAAATTCCCCTTCGTTGATGGCCAGGTCGATGCCGTCGAGTACGACGAAGTCGCCGGTGGGGGTGGGATAGACCTTAGAAAGGTTGTCGAAAATCAGGAACGGTTCCTGAGTGGCATAGCTGGTAGAGGTTTGAGTAGGGGAGTTTAGCACTTGCATGGTCTGGGGAGTAGTGGGTGAGGAAAGGAAGAAGCAGGGGCTTACGCTGCTAGCTGGTCAGCTGGGTTAGCCGTGGGCAGCGGGAGTTAGGCTATCGTGAGCTCATCCATAGGCACTTCTTCGATGCGCAGATCGCGTTTGATGGCGAACTGATCCAGGTATTTCAGCGGCTCGTCGGGGTCGAAGACAATGCCGTCAAACAGGTGGATGGGATGGCGATCACGGCCTGTATCCACCAGCCCCAACTCGCGGGCTGCCTGGCCAAAGATGTCGGCTCGTTTCACCCGCTCGGCCACGGCCAGCCAGTTGCGAGGGAAGGGCGTGATGCCCCAGCGGGCCATCTGGGTCATCATCCACACCGCTTCAGAGACATCGGGGTAGTTGGCCTTGCCGGTGAAGAACTGAATGTAGTTGAGCACCTGCTCGGGCTGGCTGCCGTCACCGCGATCGTAGGGGTCTAAGAAGCCCTGGCGAATATGGGCCTCGTCGGCCCCAACGTATTCGGGCTTGCAGAGTAGATCGACAATTTCTTCGCGGTTGCGGCGATCGTCGCAGTACTCGCAGGCTTCGAGCAGCGCTTTGACCAGGGCCACGTGGGTCTTGGGATACTGTTCGGCCCAGGCTTCGGTGACGCCGAGCACTTTCTCCAGATGGCCAGGCCAGATGTCGTTGTCGGTCGCCATCACTACACCCGACCCTTCGCTGACGGCGCGGGCGTTCCAGGGCTCGCCGACGCAGTAGCCGTCGATGGTACCCGCCTTCAGGGTCGAGACCATCTGCGCTGGAGGAATCACCGTGACGCTGACGTCGCGATCGGGGTCAATGCCGCCAGCGGCCAGCCAGTAACGCAGCAGCAGGTTGTGCATTGAGGTGGGGTGTACCGCCGCCAGGGTGTGGACGCGATCGGGGCGGCGATCGATCGCCGCTTTAAAGTCGCCCAGGGTGCGCACCCCAGCATCAAACAGGCGCCTGCTAAAAGTAATGGCGTTGCCGTTGCGGCTGAGGGTGAGGGCGCTGACCATGGGCCGAGGCCGCTGATTGCCGTAGCCCAGGGTCATGCCCAGGGGCATGCCGGCCACCATCATGGCGGCGTCGAGGCGGCCGGTAGCCACGCCATCGGCGATCGCATTCCAGCTGGGTTCCCGGTTGAGGGTGACGTTGCTCAGGCCGTGGGCCTCAAACAGCCCCTTTTCTTTAGCCACCACCAGGGGCGCGCAATCCACTAGCGGGATAAAGCCCAGTTCTAGGTTGACCTTCTCCAGGCCGTTGGCGGCCACAGCCACCACGGGCTTGGCCTTGTGCAGCTTGGCCCGCTTCTGCTGGTTGAGGAAGTAAACAATCTCGTTGCGCAGGCTGTAGTAGTTGGGGTGCTTGACCACCTCCATGCGCTCGCGGGGCCGGGGAAAGGGCACATCGACAATCTGACCGACGTGGGCCTCGGGGCCATTGGTCATCAGCACGATGCGATCGCTCAGCAGCAGCGCCTCATCCACATCGTGGGTGACCATGACGCAGGTGACTTCGTTCTCCTGGCAAATTTTCATCAGCTGCTCTTGCAGCCCGCCGCGGGTCAGGGCATCAAGGGCGCCAAAGGGTTCATCGAGCAGCAGCAGCTTAGGGCGAATGGCTAGGGCGCGGGCGATCGCCACCCGCTGCTTCATGCCGCCTGAGATTTGGCCGGGGCGCTTGTCGGCAGCCTTTTGCAGCCCCACCATCTCGATGTGGTGGTCGATCATGCGATCGCGCACCGCCTGGGGATGCTTCTTCATCACCCGGTTCACCGCTAGGGCAATGTTTTCGCGCACTGTCAGCCAGGGCAGCAGCGAGTAGTTTTGGAATACCACCATGCGATCGGGGCCAGGTTCTGTGACCTGCCGCCCTTCCAGCACAATGCCGCCCGCACTGGGCTTATCTAACCCTGAGAGAATGTTGAGTAGGGTAGACTTACCGCAGCCCGAGTGACCCACCAGGGAGACAAATTCCCCTTTGTGAATTTGCAGGTCGATGTTTTTGAGGGCAATGTACTTACCGCCATCGGGCAGCTTAAAGACGCGATCGATGTGGTCAACTTCAACAAAAACAGCCATGGTGCGCAGGGAATGAAGGTGCAGTTCGAGCGGGCAAGCCAGAAATTTTGGCGGCGTAGGGTGGGCAATGCCCACCACACACCTTTGGCAGAATCACAGGTTTAGGTCAGCGCGTCCCTTGAGGCATTGGCGATTTGACCTTTGGGCCGCGCAGGGGAACGGTGGGCAGTGCCCACCCTACTGTTTTTGCTCTTCAGGCAGCACCAGACCGCCAACAAACACGATCAGGCGATCGAGCAGCAGACCGACAATACCCACGTAAAGAATGGCGATGATGATGTCGCTGATGCGGGAGCTGTTCCAGGCATCCCAGATGAAAAAGCCGATGCCTACGCCGCCGATCAGCATCTCTGCTGCCACAATTGCCAGCCATGAGAGGCCAATGCCAATCCGCAGGCCAGTGAAAATGTAGGGCACGGTAGCCGGAAACAAGATTTTGAAGAAATACTCAGACTTAGACAGCTGGAGAACCCGCGCCACGTTGTTGTAGTCCTGCGGAATCTGGCGAACACCTTCGGTGGTGTTGATGATGATGGGCCAGATCGCCGTAATAAAAATCACGAAAATAGCGGAAGGATTTGCCTGCTGAAACGCCGCCAGTGAAATGGGCAGCCAGGCCAGGGGCGGCACCGTCCGCAAAATTTGAAAGAGCGGGTCGAGGGCGCTGTACATTAACGAGCTGGTGCCGACCAAAATGCCTAGGGCGATACCCACTACAGCAGCCAGGGTAAAGCCTAGGGCTACCCGTTGCAGGCTGGTCCACACCTGCCAAAACAGACCCTTGTCGGTGCCACCATAGTTAAAGAAGGGGTTGATGATCAGTTCCCAGGTTTCTTGCACCGTGCGCACTGGGGTGGGTAAGTTGGCGTCAGGCCCCATGGTGAGCACCTGCCAGATGACCAAGAAGATCAGAATCGCCACCACTGGGGGAACCAATCCCTTGAGCGCATCCAGAGCCGAGTTGGCGAACTTTTGCAGGTTAAAGCGCGATCGCGTCGGGCGAATATCGAGGGGTGCCGTCATTGGGGTTGCATCTCCAGGCTTATGGCAAAGAAACGAGCGAGCTAATCAAACAGGCAAAGCAGGAAAGGTTTAGGTCCGATCCCTCACCCGGCTTGCAGGGGGAGCCGAGTGAGGGAAATGGTGGGCAGTGCCCACCCTACAGGGCTGAGGCTACACCCGCTTGATCTTCAGGCTGTCGAGGTACGCCTGGGGATCTTCGGGGTCGAAGGTAATGCCGTCGAAGAAGGTCTCAACTCCACGAGAGGTGCTCTTGGGAATCATGGCTTCTTGGCCCAGAGCAGTAGCCGCTTCGCGCCAGAGGTCTTCGCGGTTGACCGCATCAACCCACGCCTTGGTGTCGGTATCGGCGGGCAACTTACCCCAGCGGATATTCTCCGTTAAGAACCACAGGTCGTGGCTCTTGAAGGGGTATGAGGCATTGTCAGCCCAGTATTTCTGCATCAGGTCAGGCAGGTCTTCGACGCGGTCTGTACCAAAGTCGAACTTCCCTTGGGAGCGATCGATGATGTCTGCAACGGGCACATTAAACCAGGCGCGTTCGGAGAGAATCTTGCACATTTCCTCCTTATTCTCAGGCTGATCGCACCACATAGCACCCTCTAGCACGCCCATCAGCAGCGCTTTAGCAGCTTTGGGGTTGGCATCAACCCAGTCAGCCCGCATACCCAGAGCTTTCTCGGGGTGGTCTTTCCACAGTTCGCCCGTGGTGAGAGCGTTGTAGCCAATTTTCTGGTTCACCAATTGCAGCGGCCAGGGCTCACCCACGCAGAAGGCATCCATGTTGCCCACTTTGATGTTGGCTACCATCTGGGGCGGGGGCACCACAATGGTCGAGATATCTTGGTCGGGGTCGATGCCGCCAGCTGCTAGCCAGTAGCGCATCCACATATCGTGGGTGCCACCCGGAAAGGTCACTGCGGCCTTGAGTTCTTTGCCCTCGGCTTTGCGCTTAGCAAACACCTCTTTGAGCGGCGCGCTATCTTTGGTGACCTTGAGATCGAGGTAGTCGTTGGAGAGCGAAATGCCCTGGCCGTTGGTGTTGAGGCGGGCCAGGATGTACATTGGCACCTTTTTGCCGTCGGTGACGATGCCCTCAGAGATCAGATAGGGCATGGGGGTGAGAATGTGCGCCCCATCAATGCCGCCGCCGCCAGAGCCCAGCACCAGATTGTCGCGGGTGGTGCCCCAAGAAGCTTGCTTCTCAACCGATACGTCGGTCATGCTGTACTTGTCAAAGAAACCTTTGACCTTGGCGATGATTAGCGGAGCAGAGTCGGTTAGCGCAATAAAGCCCAGCTTGGCGGTAGTCGTTTCTGGGGCATCGGCCGAGTTGACCGGCGCTGCGGCCGGGGTATCTAACGAAGCTGAGTCAGATTCGCCCTGACTGCAAGCATGGAGTAGCACAGTACCGGCTGCTGCGGTGCCGGCGGTCATCAAAAATCTACGGCGATTTAGTCGAGTCATATTGCGCTCACTCCAACGTTAGGCAATGCGGTGAATTGGAAAAATAATCGGGTAGCGGCGTCTCACCGTTGTAGTCATCCCCGAGGAAACTTGAGTCTCAACCTAAATTGCTGCTCACAAACGCCGGTGTTTAGCTTTCCATAGAATCAGAAATTGTCTAAACAAAATGTGACAAAGTTGGCAGAACAAACAAGAGATAGGTGATTGATTAAGAGACTTTGAGCTAAGATTCGCTCCCAGAGCAGCCAGGCTCTTGGTTGAACGCTGCAAAGAGAGGAGCTTCTCTGGCGGGTCAAACCGTTTCAGCAAAGCAGTGTTTGAAATTCACAAAGCCATAGCTCCACGATTTTTTATTGATTAAAATGCCGAGTGAAGATTCAGCATTTCTGCGGCCTTGCACTGCGGTATTTGAGCTTAAATTATTCAAACTTTGCAACGTGTTTTGTATTTTTAGTTACGCTTTGTAGCAAGCCATCCTCTTATCGCATGAGCAACATGTAGGATTTGCATAATTCGTCTGGATAGGCCATGTCTCAGCCCAGCGCTTACCATAGCTACAGCCCAAGTATGGGTTGAGGGTTGTGTAGGGGGGCTGCTCTAGGAGCGATCGCGCCTATGGTGACGCCAACGAAGTGGCGAATATTGCTGACGGTGCTGCCGCTGACGGGCCTGTACGGGTTGGCTAAGGTGGCCGTACACCGCTTGGGTTGGGAAGCGTGGGCCTTTGACCCCCTCACCGGATCGCTATTTGGGGCGGCAACCTTTGTGATTGCCTTTATGCTCAACGGCACCCTGAGCGACTTCAAAGCCAGTGCCGATATGCCGGTGCAGGTGGCCAATGCCATCGAGGCCATTCAAGACAGCAATTTGCTGGTAGCTAAGGCCAATGGAGAGTATGACCCTACGCCCCTGACTCAAAATCTGGTGGCTATTTTGCAGGCTACCCTCGATTGGCTAGAGCGAGAAAAACCCCAGGAGGCGATCGCCCCTGCCCTCGACCAGCTCAACGTCTCCCTAGCGGGGATGTTGCCTTACACCAGCGGCCCCATCATTAGCCGCACCCAGGCTGAGCAGGCCAAGATTCGCCTGCTGCTCGCCTACATCGGCATCAATCGCGACACCGATTTTGTGGGGCCGGCCTACGTGCTGCTAGAGCTGTTTTTGGCGGGAGTCTTGTGCGCCCTGCTGCTAATTGGGGCCGCCAGCTTTAGTGAAACCTTAGTGGTGTCGTGCCTGCTGTTTACTGCATTTACCTATCTGCTGCTGCTAATTCGCGATCTGGATGACCCATTTCAATACGACGGGCGATCGAGCGTTGACGCTGACCTGTCAATCTTGGCGGCCCTGCGCGATCGTCTGCAGCAAACCCTGACACCGTAACGGCACCTCAAAAGGGACCGGGTATCTGAATGTGGCCACCAACGATGGCATACACTCCATACCCGGTCCCCAAGCCAAGACCCCTTACTTCAAGCGTCTCGCTCTACAAGAATTTGTTGGCCATGCCGATCAGCCCGGCCATTTGCCCCAGATCAACCTCGCCGGAGAGCACCTTTTGCAGCAGCCCGCCGCCTTGGCCGTTCGACCCTTTGACCAAAAACTGAGCGATTAGCGGGGTCACGCTTCTGACCATGGCCGGATCGGCCCCGACTCGCTGAGCGATCGCGCTAATCTGATCATTGGCCAGCAATCGATCCACGGCACCCGTCGCGGCGACGGTTTGCAGCGTCCCCATCAAACCCCCCGGATTGCCTCGGCCCTTAGCCTGCAGCATGCCTTGGAGGCTGCTGGCGATGCCGCCAATTTTGTTGTTGTCCACCGGGGCGTTGTTGAGGTTCCCCAGCAGTGAGCCGATCAGACTACCGTTAGCTTCGGTATCGGAGGAGGCGATCGCCTGGTTGACTATACCCATTAAGTCCATTGTTTCACCGTTTGAATTACGTTTTGCACAGGCTAAACTCTTTGCCCAGTATCAGCAAGGCATTTTTGCAGCTGAAAATTCCTACCGGGCGCTACCGGCGGTCAGGCTAAACCGTTTGGCGCGATCGCTTTTTTCCTCAAAGTCGATCACCGGCCCCAGGGGCACAATTTGGTGCGGGTTCACACCAGGGTGGCTCATGTAGTAATGGCGCTTGATGTGGTCTAGATTGCAGGTGTTTTTGAAGGCGGGCTGCTGGTATAGATCGCGCAGGTAGCCCCACAGGTTGGGGTAATCAACAATGCGCCGCAGGTTGCACTTAAAATGCACGTAGTAGACCGCATCGAAGCGATAGAGAGTGGTGAACATACAAATATCGGCCTCGGTGAGGCGATCGCCGCACAGGTAGCGCTGGCGATCGAGCACACCTTCCCAGTAGTCGAGGGCGTCGAATAGCTCGGTCACCGCCTCTCCGTAGGCAGACTGCTTGGTGGCAAACCCAGCCCGATACACGCCATTGTTGATGGGCTGATAGATAGCATCGATGGCGCTGTCGATTTTGTCTTGCAGGTTGGCGGGGTAGAGGTCAACGGCGTTGGTGGCCACTTCATTCCACTCTGTGTCGAGCATGCGAATGATCTCGCGAGACTCGTTGTTGACGATAGTGTTGGTCTGCTTATCCCACAGAATGGGCACCGTCACCCGGCCAGAAATATCGGGCTTGGCCTTGACGTAAAGCTCCCGCAAATACTGTGCCCCGTTCACCGAGTCAGGGATTGCACCGGGGTAGTCGCTAAAGGCCCATCCTTCCTCGCCCATGTAGGGATCCACTACCGATACCGAAATGGCGTCAGTTAACCCCTTCAGCTCGCGCATGATCAGCGTACGGTGCGCCCAGGGACAGGCCAGCGAGACGTAGAGGTGGTAGCGATCGGCCTCTGGCTTAAACTCGCCATCCGCTTTCGTGAAATGGTGAAAGTCGGTTTCGGGACGCACAAAGCGGCCTTTATCGTCTTCTTGGTTGCGGTCTTTCTGCCATTGACCGTTCACAAGTAGGCCCAATCCCATAGGGTCTCCTTCATTTTTCTTCAAATATCGAGTTTTAGCATACGGTGTCTCGCCAAGGCCGTCCTCTGGCTTGAGAAAGAATTCCACTGCTGGGCAGCTACGGCCCTAGGGTTAAATTCAATCTCTATAAAACCGCTCTCTCACGCTCACCTCGGCCTCGCTTGTCTTGAATGGCACTCAAAAGCATTGGTCACCTGAAAACCACTTTTGTAGGCTCAAGTACGTCATCCAAAAAGGGGCAGGGGGAAGCCAAATCGGGCCTCTCATGAGTCGCTCCAAGGGCGATCGCATAGCTTTACCCCAATGTGAGACGCTAGAAACCAGTGTTATCTGGACTCGCCCCCTATGCAGGTTGCCTGGCAAGACGTTAAGCCCTACGAAGACATCGTTTACCAAAAGGCCGATGGCATCGCCAAAATCACCATCAATCGGCCCCATAAGCGCAATGCCTTTCGCCCCAAAACCATTGTCGAGCTGTACGAGGCGTTTTCCAACGCCCGCGAAGACAGCCGCATTGGCGTGGTGCTACTGACCGGAGCTGGCCCCCACACCGACGGTAAATACGCCTTTTGCTCTGGCGGCGACCAGAGCGTGCGCGGCCACGGTGGTTATATGGATGAGAGCGGCGTACCCCGGCTCAATGTGCTCGATTTGCAGCGGCTGATTCGCTCGATGCCCAAGGTGGTGATTGCGTTAGTGGCGGGCTATGCGATCGGCGGTGGCCACGTGCTGCATGTGGTGTGCGACCTCACTATCGCTGCCGACAACGCTATTTTTGGCCAAACTGGCCCTAAGGTAGGCAGTTTTGACGGTGGTTTTGGGGCCAGCTACCTATCTCGCATGGTCGGCCAAAAGAAGGCCCGCGAAATCTGGTATCTCTGCCGCCAATACAGCGCTCAGGAAGCCCTCGATATGGGCATGGTGAACTGCGTGGTGCCAGTGGAACAACTCGAAGCCGAAGGGGTGCAGTGGGCCCAGGAAATTTTGCAAAAAAGCCCGATCGCCATTCGCTGTCTCAAAGCGGCCTTTAACGCCGACTGCGATGGTCAGGCCGGGCTGCAAGAGCTGGCAGGCAACGCCACCCTGCTCTACTACATGACCGAAGAAGGCTCCGAGGGCAGGCAGGCATTTCTGGAGAAGCGAGAGCCAGATTTCCGGCAATATCCCTGGCTGCCGTAGGCGAGGGTGAGGATGGCAAGGAGTTCCTTTTATGCTCAGAGCAATTGATCGAGATCTTTGGGTGGCCGAGCAGCCCTTACGATATTTTGGGCTGAGTATAGGCACCCGCATGACGGTGATTCGCTTGGCCAGCAACGAGCTAGTCGTTATCTCACCGATTCAAGTGAGTGATGAATTGGTAGGCGAGCTGAATGAGTTGGGCACCGTCACGCATATTGTTGCGCCTAACCTGTATCACTACCTCTTCGCCGCAGAGTTCAAGGCGGCGTACCCAGCGGCGACGTTTTGGGCCACGGCGGGGCTAAGGGCAAAGCGGCCAGAGTTGTTGATTGACCGAGTTATGGAAGGTGGTTCAAACCGTCTATGGGATGGAGTTGAGTGCCTGTTCTTCGATGGCTTTAAAACCCTTGGCCCAAGCGGCCCAGATCTGCTGGATGAGTGGGTGTTTTTCCATGTTGCCAGCCGCACGCTGATTTTGACGGATACAGCCTTCTGTTTTGATCGAAGCTTTCCGTGGGTGACGCAGCTAGTGACAAGAATTGGCGGTGGCTATAAAAGCTTGAGCCCATCGCTATTGGAACGTATTGCGACCAGGGACAAGGAAACGGTTAAGACCTCGGTTGAGCAGGTTCTGCGCTGGGATTTTGATCGAGTGATTATGGCCCACGGCAGTATTGTCGAGCAGGGTGGCAAGCCGCAATTCCAGCGTGGGTACGAGCAATTTCTAAGGTGTTCACTCTAGGTCGGCTCAACCGCTACCCAGGATGTAGGTAAGCCCACTGGGGCAGATGACGATCGCACCCCTCGGTGATAGGCTGCGAAAAGCCCGTCGTGATTGACTTTCATTGCCCATGAACCTTCTACTTGAGCGCATCCAAACCAGCCTGCTTGATTTGGTGGGGCAGTTTATTCAGCTCTTGCCGGGGATAGCGATCGCGCTGCTGCTGGTGCTGCTCACGGGGTACGCCGCCAAGGTGACCCAAAAGATGGTGGGCAAAATGACTAAGCGCCTTGCACGGCCAGCCGATCGCTGCAACTGCTGGCCGTGCAAGTTACCCGCATTGGCACTTGGGCCTTGGGGATCATCATTGCGGCGGTGATTGCCTTTCCAGATCTGCGGCTGGGCGACGTTATTGGCATACTGGGGTTGGGTTCGGTAGCGATTGGCTTTGCCTTTCAAGACATCTTTAAAAACTTTTTGGCCGGAATTTTGCTACTGGTGGAGGAGCCCTTTCGCCTGGGCGATCAGGTGGTGATGGGCGACTATGAGGGCACGGTAGAGTCGATTAAAATTCGATTGACCCAGCTGCGCACCTATAACGGGGAGCTGGTAGAAATTCCTAACGCCATTGTGTTTACCAACCCGGTGCGGGTGCTGACTGCCTTTCGCAGCCGGCGCACTGACCTAGATATTGGGGTTGACTACACAACCCCATTGCCCCTGGCTAAGCAGACCTTTCTGGACATCATCACCCGTACCAATGGCGTGCTCAGCGCCCCAGAACCCGAGGTTGATGTGGTCTTTGGCGAGAGTTCCATTGACTTTAAGCTGCGCTACTGGACGACGCCCCAGATTGCTGAGGTGCGCCGGGTTAAATCACGGGTAGCGATCGCCCTCAAGGCCGCCTGCGACGAGGTGGGCATTGCAATTCCCTACCCAATTCGCACGGTGCATCTGTTTGATCAAACTCAGTTCAGCGAAAGCAAACGCTTGGACACCGGCGACTCAGTAGCGCAATAGCTGCGCTCTAGGCTCCCCAGCGGTCATCTATCCTGCGTCCTCAGAGAAAGCCTATAAAACTGAGGCAAGGTTTGTCATCTCTTTAATGTGCCGGGACGGGCGGTCGTCTTTATCCCTTGTAGATAGGGGGTAGATGAGAGAGCACACGCGAGAAGATGACGCTAAAACTGATGCACAGTGCAACGCCGCGGCTGGGACTGAATTCGGTTGAGAATCGTTTTGGCCGCAAAAAACGGCCGTACTGGGCGGGGAGTTTAATCGCTATAGTCTGCCTGGTGGCCAGTCCAGCTTGGGCAGAGCCAGAGGCACCTTTGGCAGAGGCGCCGACAGTGCAGCCCTGGGTGGGTATTGGCTTCGAGACCACCGGGGGAAGCCAGGACTTTGGTAGCTTGGAAGGATTTTTGCCCCTGGGGCAAGTGCCGGGACAGCAGATTTGGTTCTTGCAGGGCCGCGCGCGGCTCGATACGGCTGGCTTTTTGGGCAGCAATCTGCTGCTGGGCTACCGCACCCTAGGCGGCGATCGCGCCAGTCTGACCGGGGGATACGTCGGGGTCGATACCCAAGCCCATGGGGGAGGAATGTTTTATCAAGCGGGGGCTGGCTTAGAACACGTCCGCAATGGGTGGGAGCTGCGGAGCAATGTCTATTGGCCGCTAGGCGATCGCAGCACCGCCACCACTTTGCTCAGCGCGCCATTTTTTGAGGGCAATCAGCTGCTGCTGCCCACGACCCGGCAGGTTGCGATGGCCGGCGGGGATGTGAGCGTGGGCGGGGCGATCGCCACCTTAGGATCCCTGGGCACGCTCAATGCCTACGGAGGGCTCTACTACTACAGCCCGCCCGACCAGCCAGGTTTCTTGGGCGGACGGGCCTGGCTTGCCGCCAGCCCCACACAGGGTTTAAATCTGCGGCTGGGCATGCAGTATGACGCCTATTTTGGGGCTAATGTGCTGCTGCAAACGGGCTTTAGCTGGGGTGGGTCTGGTCCCCAAACGGCGGCGACAGGCCTGTCGCTGGGGCAGCCAATTCAGCGCACCATGGGCATTACCCTGGGTGCCGAAGCCCAGACCCAGGCAGCGCTCGACCCCGATACCAACCAGGCCTATCGGTTTTACCATGTGCAGCCGGGCTCTAGTGCCGCTGGCGATGGCACCGCCGCCGCTCCCTATGGCGCGATCGATCCGGCACTGGGTGTAGCTAGCAGTGGCGATCGCGTCTACGTTCAGCCGGGCATTTTGGCCGGCGGTTTCACCATTCCTACTGGGGTACAGGTGTTGTCTACCGGCCCGCTTCAGCCACTGCGTACCCAGGTGGGCACCCTGGCTCTGCCGGGGTCGGGCAGCGGCCTACTGCCCCACGTACCCGGTACCGTGACTATGGGTCATGACAGCCTGCTGTCGGGCTTTGCCGTTGCCCCAAAACCTGATCAGGATGGGATCCAGGCCCTTGGGGTTCGGTCCGTGACGATTCTAGACAACCAAATTCTGGCAGCGCGCAACGGCATTTTGCTGGATGACGTCAGCGGCAATGTGATCGTTCGCCGCAACCAAATTCAGGACGCGAGCCAAAGCGGGATCTTGCTCAATCTTTCGGGCCAAACAGTAGATACCGCCGACCTGAGCAACAACGACATTCATCGGGCGATGGGCGACGGTCTGTTGGTAAGAGCCGCTGACAGCAGCCAGATCAACAGTCTGCAACTCAGCCAAAACCGCATTGGCAGCAGCGGCGAAAACGGCATTGCCGTGCTAGCTGAAACCAACAGCCGCTTAGGAACTGTAGCGATCGATCAAACCCAGATTGCTACCGCTGGGGAAAATGGCGTACTAGTCTTGGCTGCCGGTGGCCAAATCGACAGCCTAACGCTTCAGCAGCTCAACCTCGGCACTATTGGCACCAACGGCGTGCTGCTACTGGCGAGCGACGGTGGCGCTATCGGCGACGTCACCATCGCTGACGTCGCCTTAGAGCAAAGCCACGGCAATGGGGTGCTGGTACTGGCCGAAAATGGCAGTGACCTTGGACCCCTTGACCTAACTCAACTTCAGGTGGCGGCTGCCGACGAGAATGGGGTAGCCGTGTTGGCCTTTGGGGGCAGTCGCTTAGGCCCCCTCATGCTCAGCCAAAGCAACCTGGGCCAGGTGGGCAGCAACGGGGTGCTGGTGCTGGCCGACACCAGTAGCGCTCTAGCCGATACCACCCTGGACGCCGTCACGATTCAGTCGGCTGGGGCTAACGGTCTGCTGGTTTTGGGCCAAAATAGCTCTAGCCTGGCGACGGTCACGGTCAATGACCTCACTGTGGGCCGGGCCGACGCCAATGGCCTGGTGCTGATTGCCGATAGCGGCTCCCAAATTGCCGCCGCCACTCTGAGCGCCCCCCAGGTGGACAGTGCTGGCGAGAATGGGGTGCTGGTGCTGGCGAGCAAAGGCGGCCAGATCGCCACCGTTACCCTCGATGGCGGAGACATTCAGCGAGCTAGTCAAAATGGAGTGTTGGTGCTGGCGAATAATGGTAGCCAAATCCAATCCTTAGCGGTGACTAACACAGAGATAGGCAGTGAGGGAGCCGCCGCGATCGCCAGCAGTGGCATTCTTATTCTGACCGCTCAGGACAGCCGCATAGAGACCGCTACTGTGGAGGGTAACCAGCTAACGGGGGTAGGTGCCACCGGCATTGAGCTAATTGCTAGCGGTCAAAGCCAGATGGGTACGACCCGCATTAGCGGCAACCAGCTCCAGGCGATCGCCGACGATGGCATCTTTGTGCTGGCCGAGGGTCAAAGCCAAATCAGCCAGACCACTATTGACAGCAACCAACTTCAATCTATTGGCCAAGCAGGCATTCAGGTTTTGGCGCTCAACCAGGGGCAGATCGCAGCCACGCAAATTAGCGACAACACCCTCGACACCATTGGCGCAGACGGCATTGTCGCCTTTGCCGCCACGGGAGGGCAGCTTGCCACCGTCACCGCTGATAGCAACCGAGTCAGCCAAGTTGCCCAAAACGGTCTGAGCTTCTTTGCTACCGATGGTGGCACCATCGACCAGGCTGCTCTTGTCAATAACCAAACCCAGACGGTTGGCAAGAACGGCATCTTTGGCTTTGCCGATGGCACTAGTCGTTTCTCGACGCTCAGCGTGGTGGGCAACCAGATTCAGGGGTCAGGCAATCAGGCCGTAGAACTCGGCAACCAATCGGCCCAACCCTTCTGTGCCCAAATCAACAACAATCAAAGTATTGCTACTACAAACTTCGATGCCAATCTGTTTGTTGGGGCGGGCAGTACTCTGCAAGTGGTCGATTTAGCCCAGCTCAATCAGTTGAACAACGGTACCTTTACTCAAATCAACAACGCTGGGGCCACCGCTGGTAGCTCGGGCAATCCTCCCTGCCCCTGATGGGCCGCAGTGGGGCTGATGGGCGTTGCTTAACGCAGGTATGATTTGGCCCTCAATGCTCTCGTCACCCCTCAAAAATCTCCAGAATTGAGGAATTTTGAAGGGCGACGAGGAGCTATTGCGTTTACGGGTTCGTTTCTCAAGTCAGCAGCGCCGGGCCTATGCACCTTGGGTCGCACTGCGAATGCAGCGGCCAATGTGGGTGTCGATTTTAAGAATGTGGCTGGTCAGCCAGTCGGCCAGCTGCTGATAGATTTCCATGGCTACCGCCTCGCTGGCGTCGCTGGCTTTGTAGCGATCGTGCAGGTGGCCAAAGGTTTCAATGAAGGTGGCGTGGGCCTGCTGATTGACTTCAGCGATCGGGCACTTGTGCTTGGCGGCGCAGGCTTCCTCATGCTCAAAGTGCCATTCGGCGTAGAACTTAAGAAAGGCGAAAAGCTTTTTAATGGCGGTGCTGCCTTTGTGGTGGGCGATCGCCAGGCCTAGATCATTGACGGTGGCAATCAGCTCTTTGTGGTGGGCGTCGATCATCGGTACGCCAGTGCTGAGGGAGTCGTCCCAAGTGAAGGGCTGGAGGGTGATTGTTTCCATGGCGAGTTGGGGGGGAAATTAGGGGATGGGGGAGGTGGGGAGGTTTTGAGTTTTGAGTTCTCAGTTTTGAGTTGAGGCGTTGAACTGGGAATTCAAAACTTAAAATTCAAAACTTGTCTTTCGCTGTTTCATGGCTCGCCATCAGCAACGGTATGAGGGTAGCTAGCCATAGACCCAAAGCGGTGTCATAGGGCAGGGTGTGATGGAGCCAGAGCCAGAGCGTAACCGCTAGGCCCGGGGGGCTGGTAAGCAGGTCAGCCAGCTTGAGCAGGCCGAGAAAGCCTTGGAGGAGTCGCAGGGCATCGTGGGTCATGGCTACACCTTGCCTTTGAGAAATCCGACGAGGTTTTGCAAAAAAGACTGGCTGACCGGGGCGGCACCCGCGGCGTCGGCCGTGACGCTGGTGGCATACCCATGCTCTAGCGAGGTAGGGGCAGCGAGTTCGAAGGCGGCGGGGGGTGGGGCGGCAATCATCGGCATCTCTTCGGCCAGGCCGGTGACAATGAGGCGAAAGGCAATCTGCTGGGCCTTGGCCACGGGCAGGTTAAGCTGCTGGGCAATATCTTTGATGGCCATGGTGCCGTTAGTAAACTCCCACACCTGCCATTCGTTGGGGTTGAGGCGCAGACTGGGCTTGCTCTCGACCACGCTGATCAAGGCTGAGGAGGGGTCGGGCAGTTTTTCGTCGAGGGCGTCCCAGTCTTTGAGCGCGCGCAGCCCGGACAGGGTGACATCGGTGGCGGTGGCGATCAGCCCGGTCATTTCGGAGACGGGCAGCGGGGCTTTGGGGTCAAACTGAAACCAGCCGTCGGGGAGGGCAAACAGGGCGCACACTTGACGCATTACCTGGGTGTAAAACAGCAGCTTGAGCTGTTCGGCGGTGAGCACGCCCTGGTTTTTGAGGCACAGACCCAGGGGGGTATTAAGCTGGCAGCTTTGGGCCAGGCGCGAGACGGCGCGATCGCCCATCCAGCCCCGTTGGGCAATCAGCCGCATCAGGCCCTGCTGGTCGAGGCTGTTGCCAGCGGCAACAATTTGCCCCTGACTCAGCCAGATGTGGTGGTTGTGGCGAGCGACGGTGGTGGGGTCGGTTAGGGTGCAGATCGTTAACAGGCCGGTTTTATTGCCCTGTTCTACTAGCTGAAACAGTTCGGGCAAAGAGAAATCGGCGAGGTATCCAGTGACAGTCATGGGTATTATCCCTTTCTGCGGGCGAGTGAGTGGGTTAGACGTAGGAAGTGGGGGATTGGATATGGGGTTGGCCTGGGGAGTTGACGGTTTTGTACCGCTAGCTTCAACGCCGCATCCGTAAATCCCGCATGTTTTTAACTGAATTTCAGTGGCGCTGCATTGGCAGGCCGCTAAGTTGCAGGGGCTAAGCTGCCTGCCCAGGTAAACTGCACCAGGGAAATGACCGCCTGGGCCACCGATGCGGTTTCGTTGGCGTTGACGGCAACTATAGGTGGGCGGCGAGCGGGGTCGGGGTAGCCCAGGGCCAGGGCAATGTTGGCGGCATCCCAGGCACCGGAGCAATCGGTGTGGGTGAGACCGATAATCATGGGTGCGGGCGATCGCTGCTTCATGAAGGTCATGATGCGGCGGGCCTCGCGAAACTCGTGGGGTCGATGGGCCGCTACTAGCAAGATGTAGGCGTGGGCCTTTTGAATCAAAATGTCCCACATGAAGTCGAAGCGCGACTGGCCCGGGGTGCCGTAGAGATGCAGGGCCATGTCGGGGCCAAACTGGAGGCGACCAAAGTCAAAGGCGACGGTAGTCCGCTTTTTGATCAGCAGGGCGTCGTCGGTAGCGCGGCGATCGGTGTCTACCACCTCAATTTCGCTGACGGATCGAATAAAGGTGGACTTACCGGCCCCCACAGGGCCGGTGACCACTAAACGCATGATTTCCATGGGTGGGCGGAGGCAATGAAGAATAAGGTGAAACGTCGTGGGGGCACACCATAAATACGAGCGTTCAGAGCAAGTCTGGGGGCTAGCAATGGTGAAAGGTTCCCCCTTGCCCCCTTCAAAAAGGGGGTGTGCTCTCCGCCATCGGGCGCTACATCAAAACGGCTTTCAGATCAGCTAGGGTGCGCTTGATTTCGAGCATCAGCAGGCCTTGCTTGGCCGCTTTGTCGGCCAGTACCAGGAACACGGCATCTTCGCCGCAGCTAGTGAGAATGCCGTAGCCCTTGTCGCCCTCCACAAAAATGCGATCGATGCCGCCGCGGGCTAGCTCGCTGCCAATGCGATCGCCTAGGGAAAGCATGGCAGCCGACATGGCTGAAACCCGTTCTTCATCCATGCCGCCGGGCAGGCAGGCCGCCAAAGGCAGACCATCAGGGGTGACCACTGCCGCCCCTTGAATATCGGTGGTAGAGGTGACAAAGCTTTGCAAAATGTTGGTGAGTTTTTCGGTACTAATAGCCATGGTTAGTTCTCTCTTTGGTTAAGAAAAATGAGGTGAATAAAGCTGAAGTAAAATCAACAGAAAAAGCATGGGGTGGGGTGCTACATTGCTGCGGCACCGGTTTTGACCAACCGTCTAAAGAGACCCTCAGACCAGCCGGTTTCTTTCAGCACTGCTGCCGAAGAAACTTCGATGTAGGCTTGCTCAATAAAGGCCAGATCGACCATACAAATTTTGGCTAGGGCTTCGCGCAGCTGCTCATTTTTGCCGTCGGCCTGGGCGCGTTTGCCCGCCTCATGCACGACGACAGCCATGGCGGGCACGACGTGTTGGGGGCCAATGCCAATGCGTACGTGAATTAGGCCAATGCGCCAGCGCCGCTCAGCGTAGGCATCACCCCAATCATCCATGCCGGTGAACATTTCGTGGAACCAGGCCACAAAGGTTTCGCGCAGCCGGTGAATTCTGCCCTCAGACTCGTTGAGAATGGCGCTCATCTCAGCATCGCGACCGAGATAATCGTAGAAATAGTCGGCCATCTCTGGAGCAATTTCTAAACCCCAATCAGCTGTGGATTGAAGTACTTTACGGTCGTCGGTAGTGAAGCCAATGCGCGACACCATCTTAGACATAAACTCGTTGGGTTCAAGGCTCATCGGGCGAATCCTTAAAGTAGGGCTTTGTTTCAACATCCTTGTTTTATCGCTTTAGACCCAGGCGACAACACGGCGTGAATACCTAAGATTTCGAAATCCGTATATTTTTCAAGAGAGTTCAAAACACGGCCTTCTCTTTGAACTTTAATCACGACTTTGGCGGGTATTTTCTCAGATGGGGAATGCCTTTTTTGCTTAAAGACGATGCCAGCAATACACCCACATAAATAAAGTGTTGTAACTGACTTAAACAACCCTGGGACTGTTAATATCAGTAAAGCAATGCTAAAGCTAATGTTTAGGCGATTGCACTTTAGGAACCCCTACATTGTTTATTTCGGGATCGTGCAACTGGATCTTGCATCTATAGATAAAAGTTGCTTTTTCTCAGAGAACTCTGTTTTGCATTAGGGGCTGCTTTCCCCGTCAGCGATTTCTAAACCGGGACTATTTGTCAACAGTATTAAGCTATGCAAAGAAGAAGCCTGTTCTGCTCCGCCTCAGACTGCGTGAGATTGCGGATATCGGCGACATATTTCTTAAAATAAAGGGGCGCAGGTGGGCTGTTGAGCCCTAGCCTGCGGCGAGAAGGCTATATAGTGAGATGCGATCGCAGCGCCATAGGTCAGACGGGCGACCAATTGCCCATCGCTAAAGCTGCATCCATAGTCAGCCCAACCAACTTTTGGCACCTAGAGGCAGTTAGACCCATGGCCCGACGACCAACGGCAGATGACGGGGTAGATCTAGCCCCCTATATCGATCACTCTTTACTCAGCCCTACGGCTACGGCTGAACAGGTGGCCCAATGGTGTGCCGAGGGCGATCGCTACGGGTTTGCCTCGGTTTGCATTGCCCCGAGCCACGTGCTCCAGGCTGTGGAGCTCCTGCACAACACTAAAGTCAAAGTCTGTACGGTGATTGGCTTTCCCACCGGGGCGACTACCTCAGCTACCAAGCTTTACGAGGCCCAAGAAGCGGCTGAGCGGGGGGCCGACGAGCTCGATGTCGTGATCAATTTGGGGTGGCTCAAAACGGGCAATACCGATGCCATTCACCGAGAAATTGCCACTATTTGTGAAGAGACCGGTCTGCTAGTCAAGGCCATTCTCGAAACCGCCGTGCTCACCCCGCCAGAGATCGCTCTCGCCGCCGAAGTCTGCATGGATGCTGGAGTTTCATTCCTAAAGACCAGCACCGGCTGGCAGGGGGGCGCTACCGTCGAAGTCGTACGCCAGTTGTGGGAACTGACCCAGGGCCAGGTGGGCATTAAAGCCTCTGGCGGCATTGGCACGGCCGCCCAGGCGGTGGCCCTGGTGCAGGCAGGGGCAACCCGGTTGGGCACCTCGCGTGGGGTCGATCTAATGCGGCAGCAGAAAGAGGAGCCAGCCGGTGAGGCGGCGATTGGCGATCGCCCTTAGTCTAGCCCAGGTTGAGCTTGAGGAAGATCAAGCCGACTAGCGTGATTAGTCCGAGGGACTGGCGGAAGTAGTTGACCCCACTAAACAGTTCTAGCCAGGCCCAGGTGAACCAGGTGCCAAAGGCCACCAGTTCAACGGTGGTTTGCAGCGGACTATCGGGAAGAACGCCTTGTAGAACCGTTGCCGTCACCGCCACTAGAATTGGCAAGTTTGGCGGCTGAGCGATAACGAGGTTGCCTTCGCCGTCACGAAAGATGCGATCGAACAAGGAGGGGTACTGCGTCCCAGAAGTCTCTAAATTGCGGTTCATAGGAGGTATAGGCCTGATTGAGAAACGGCTGAGGATTCATGGTAGTGCCGTTGTCCACCGCAGGGGATGTACCGGATGTTAGATATAAAGTAATAGATCAATTTCTTTGGGCTTAAGCACGCCGTTGCTCAACGGTACGGGCTTACGGCCGCATGACAGGACAGCGGTCTAGTGCTAACGGGGAACGTACAATACTAGCAACGCCTATCCGCTGTCCTAGGAGATTATCAATGGCAGAGGTTAGCCCCCGCCTTGACTGGTTGCTCCAGTCTCTCATTGCCTTTATGCCCTATCTGCTCCTAGGTCTTTTTTCGGGCGCATTTGCTTTAACGGCAGGCGCCTTTCTGGCCCGCATCTTGTTTGTAGACTGGTTGCGACCGGTTGAAGAGTTTTGCCTGTTAACGCTCAAGGCGAAAGCTAACCCAATCCTCGATAGAGGTATGACGGCTGTAACCCAGCTAGCTCAAGGCGAAATTACCATCCCTGTGCTGATCGTGGTTGGTGGAATTTTGGTTTACCGCGATCGGGCGATCGCGGCCCTGGTTCTGGCCATTGGGTTGGGCGGGTCGTGGTTACTGAATGGAATCTTTAAATCTTTCTTCCGCCGGGAAAGGCCCGACTTGTGGTCTTCGTCTAAACGCCCGATGGACTACAGCTACCCCAGCGGCCACGCCATGAGCGCGATTTCGTTCTACGGTCTTTTGGCCGCCGCTCTAACCTCTCTTAACATTCCGCTGGAGATCACGGCTACGTTAGCTCTGACTTTAACCCTAGGGGTGGGGTTTAGCCGAGTATATTTGGGTGTGCATTGGCCAACCGATGTGTTGAGCGGCTGGGTCGCTGGCGGTATCTGGCTGGGGGTTTGTCTGCTAGGGCTAGTGCGAATTGGCGGCCTTTGAGGGCATGGGTCTTTCGGTGAAGTCCTTATAAATCAAGGACTTTAGAATTAGGGATTTGCGGCTCAGAGTTTTGCGGCTCAGAGTTTTGAGGGTGCGGGATGAAATCAAAAATGCTGTTTTTCTCAGCAGCACTGTTTTGTTCAGTGAATGTGACCACTAGCTCAGGGGTGGGCACATAGATCCAGAGGGCTTTAGGAACAACCTCAACGATGACCGGCGTTGTGCCGATACATTCCCCATCGGCATGAACATCGAGCGCCGGATATGCTCTCACTTCAATCGCAGCGGCCTGATGCATTTTGAGCCGTTCATGGGGTAGCTGTTTGCCCCGCATAGCCGCAAAGAAGTGGCGAAAGTGATCCCACTTAGAGGGCTTGTTGATATAAATGAGGTCAAGCTTACCATCATTCATTTTGGCCTCGGGTGCTAGGGCAAACTCGATACCATAGCGAGGGCTGTTGCAGACATTGACTTGCAAAGTACTCAGCCGCACCCTTCTGCCATCAAAGCGCAAGGCCAAACGGTGTGGCCTAAACTGCAGGAAGGTTTTGAAGCCAGTAAAAAAGCTTTTAGTAGCCGCCCAATAATTGCTCTTAATGCCTTCCTTGACGTCATCTCCACAGGGAAAAAGTGAGGCTTCTAGCCCTATGCCCACTACTTCCATAAAGTAGTGATTATTGGCTTTGCCTAGGTCAAATTGGCCGCGCTCTCCCTCTATAAAAACTTGTATAGCCTGTGCCATATCTGTAGGAATATTTAGGCTGGCCGCAATATTATTGCGAGTGCCAAGGGGAATAATGCCCAGTGCCGTCTGAGTATGTGCCAAGCCCCGAGCGACAGCTTCAATTGTGCCGTCGCCCCCGGCGACAACCACCAAGTTTGCTCCCGATTTTGCGGCTGCGGCCGCTAACCCTTGGCCATTTTCCTCGGCTGTTGTGGGACAGATTTCGGCGTGGATACCCTGGCTGTGTAAGGCGTTGGTAAGATCGGGCACTAGCTGAGAATTTTCACTTGGCCCGGCGGTGGGGTTGACGATTAGTACGGTGTTCATCTCTGGAGTCTCCCGATTAGATTTCACAGAGCTATACAGCGGTGTGAAGCGCAGTGGACGTTGGCAAAAAGCTCAGGCTGCTGTCGTCTGCGATCGCCCTATCCTTTACTAGGCTAGGTTGAAATGCTCCCTATAAACATGGGAGTGATGGGCACCTTCAGCTTAAATAGCGCGTACTCCACTGCATCCATCATGACAGGCGCGCACAGGTAACGTATTGGCAGCTGCCCCAAGGTTGAGGAATATGGCAGCGGGATAGGTCTTTATTCACAGAGCCAGTTTCGTCTTCCCAACCGTCGTGACCCTTGCGCCGCACCTAGACAATAGTGAGATCGATCCGGTCTTGGGGTTCAGATCTTAGGGCAGGCACCGCCCACCAGCGGTAAATCAATGTCACGGACAGAGGCGAGGCTTAAGCCCCAAATGGGTTGGTCGGCAGGCCGGGCACGGGAGCTGCGATCGCAAACAAATCCCCTGAATAAAACCCCTGCTGAATCTCCTTTTGGCTCAGCCCCACGGAGGCAGTGGTGACGTAGAGAGTTTGTCGGTTAGGGCCGCCAAAGGTGGGGCAGGTGGGGCGCTGCACGGGCAGGTTAACCCGGCCCAAGGCTTCCCCAGAGGGGCTAAAGCAGGCCACACAACTGCCATTCCATAGGGCGGTCCAGATATTGCCGTCGCTGTCGATTGTCAGGCCGTCGGGTTCGATAGATTCATCTTCGTCGCCCAGGTCGATGGCAACGGTGCGATCGCTAATCTCCCCCGTTGCCCCATCAAACCTGTAGGCAAAAATTTTGCGCTGGGGTGAGTCAGTTAAATAGAAGGTGTGGCCGTCGGGGCTCCAGCCCAGCCCGTTTGAGATCGTCAGCTCTGTTTCCATAGTGCGCACCGAGCCATCGGGGTCGTAGCGGTAGAGGGCCGCATGGCCAGGGTAGTCTGGGCTCATAGAGCCAATCCAGAAGCGGCCCTGGGGGTCGCACTTGCCGTCGTTAAAGCGGGTGCTGGGGGCATCAAACTCAAAGGTGTGGAGCGTTTCGACCTTTCCCGAGGTGAGATCGAGGTTGGTGATGCGATCGCCCATGGCCAGCAGCAGCTTTTCGCCCGCCATCAAGGCCATGGCACTGCCCACATCGCCCACATCCCAATGGCAGTCGTCACCGCTGCTGGGCTCAAACACATGGACGCGGTGGTTGAGAATATCGACCCAGTAGAGCACTTGCTTGTCGCCATCCCATAGGGGTCCTTCCCCCAGGCGAGCGCGGGCGTGGAGTACGTTTTGGGTTGATAGCTCAGGCAGAGTCGCAGCGGTCATGGGGGCACCGGGGTTACTTACAGAAGCGTCGCACAGCGTGAATGGGCATATCCCTATCTAAAGACAGAGCCGGGCTTTAAGAGCAATACCACGGCAGCATGAAGGGGAGGGGACAGGGTAGAGGGTTCAAGGTATAAGGCATTCCTTAAAACCTACACCTTATACCCTGCACCCCTACAGCTCCGCCGCCTGGCGAATTGCATCGGTCGTCTCAATCTGCTCCTGGCTAAATCCGGCCTGTTCTAAGTGGTCTAAATAAGCTCGGCCTGTGTAGCGACTGTCGAGCGAAAGCGCCTGACGGTAATTGGCGATCGCCTCAGTATTGTTCCCTGCTGACCAGTGGGCTAGCGCTAGCGCCACCCAAGGGTGAGGGTTTCCCGGCTCTAGCTCGGTGGCGGTCTGGGCTTCAGCTATGGCCTGCTCTCCCTGCCCCAACCGCTGATAGGCCAGGCTGAGGTTGTAGTGGGCAATTTCGTTGTTGGGCTCCAGTTCGGCAGCGCGGGTGTGGGTCTCCACCGCGGCCTCTAGCTGTCCATCTACCAGATACACGATGCCCAGGGCGTTGAGGGCGGGCACATGCTCTGGGCTGTAGTTCAGGGCTGTTTGCAGTGCAGCGGCAGCAGGGGCCGCGAAGCCAGCGAGGTGCTGAGTCCAGCCCAGCAAGACCTGACCTTCGGGGTTGCGGGGGTCGAGGGCGGCGGCGATCTTGAGGGTGGCGATCGCCCGCTCCATATCTCCCTGCTGCCGAAAGGCCAACCCCTCCTGTCGGTAGCGGGCTGCCGTTGCCGCATCCGCCAAGAACGTTGGTAACGCTAGATTGTCCAGCGCCTCTGGGGAAAGCGTAGTGGACTGCCACGGCACCGCCGCCTCTCGTTGGCAGCTCGCCAGGGCAAAAGCCGTACAGAGTAGCCAACCAGAGACTTTTCCCATAGATCGTGTTTGCTGGATTTGTTGAGAGGCTCGGGTTAATACTTTATAGGCTCCTGCCTCAAACCGCTCTACGCCCCATCTTTTCCCCATCCCCTCAGCCTTTTCCCCAGAGAGTTCTCCCTGAACTGTTTGGGGCCACCGTTTCATGGCATACCAGTGCCGACTCTGCGATCGCCTACAAATAACTCTCCCAAGCAGCCCCAGATGGTGGATGCAGCCCAGCCAGCCGTTAGCGCTTACCTTTTGCCTTAAAATTTGGTCACGGCGGTTACCCTCCCCACAGCTCGGCTTTTAGTTAACTTCTCCAACGGCACCCTATGGCTACCGGATATCTCGCGCTTGTACTCCACGCCCATCTGCCCTACGTGCGCCACCCCGAGAGTGACTACGTTCTAGAAGAAGAGTGGCTCTACGAGGCGATTATCGAGACCTACGTGCCCCTGCTCACCATGTTTGAGGGGCTCAAGCGCGACGGCATCGACTTCAAGCTCACTATGAGCATGACGCCGCCCCTGGTTTCCATGCTGCGCGACCCGCTGCTGCAAGAGCGCTTCGACGCTCACCTGGCCATGCTCGAAGAACTCACCGAGCTAGAGGTCGAGCGCCACGTCCACAACGGCCACCTGCAATATTTAGCTGAAACTTACGCCAAAGAGTTCAACCACGTCCGCAACGTGTGGGAGAGCTACAGCGGCGACCTGGTCACCGCCTTTAAGCAGTACCAAGACAGCAATAACCTCGACATCATCACCTGCGGGGCCACCCACGGCTACCTGCCGCTGATGAAGATGTATCCCGAAGCGGTATGGGCGCAAATTCAGGTTGCTGCCGAGCACTATGAAGACACCTTTGGCCAACCCCCTAAGGGCATTTGGCTGCCCGAGTGCGCCTACTACGAAGGTCTTGAGCGCATGGTGGCCGACGCGGGTCTGCGCTACTTCCTTACCGATGGCCACGGCATTCTCTACGCTCGGCCCCGGCCTCGGTTTGGCAGCTACGCCCCCATCTTTACTGAGAGTGGTGTCGCCGCCTTTGGCCGCGATCACGAGTCGTCGCAGCAGGTGTGGTCGTCCCAGGTAGGCTATCCCGGCGCACCCGAGTACCGCGAGTTTTACCGTGACCTGGGCTGGGATGCCGAGTACGAATACATCAAGCCCTACATCATGCCCAACGGCCAGCGCAAGAATGTGGGCATCAAATATCACAAGATTACCGGCAAGGGTCTGGGCCTCTCCGACAAGCAGCTCTACGACCCGTACTGGGCCAAAGAAAAAGCCGCCGAGCACGCCGCCAACTTTATGTACAACCGCGAGCAGCAGATCGGCCATCTCCACGGCCTGATGCAGCGCCCGCCGATCATTGTGTCGCCCTACGACGCCGAGCTATTTGGCCACTGGTGGTACGAAGGTCCCTGGTTCCTCGACTACCTGTTCCGCAAGAGCTGGTTTGACCAAAGCACCTACGAAATGACCCACCTGACCGACTACCTCGAAGGTCACCCCACCCAGCAGGTGTGTCGCCCTTCTCAGTCGAGCTGGGGCTATAAGGGCTTCCACGAATACTGGCTGAACGAAACTAACTCTTGGATTTATCCCCATCTGCACAAGGCCGCCGAGCGCATGATCGACCTGGCCAAGCGCGAACCTGCCGACGAGCTAGAGTGGCGCGCCCTCAACCAGGCGGCGCGGGAACTGCTGCTGGCGCAGTCGTCTGACTGGGCCTTCATCATGCGTACGGGAACGATGGTGCCCTATGCAGTGCGGCGGACGCGATCGCACCTGATGCGCTTCCAAAAGCTGTGGGACGACATTCTGCGCGAAAAAATCGACTCTGGCTGGCTAGAGAAGATCGAAGTGGTCGACAATATCTTCCCCAACATCAACTACCGCGTCTACCGCCCGCTGTAGGCGCTTCCACAGAACCCCGATTTTTTGAAAAATCAGGGTTCTGTGGTTTGACAAATTAAAATGCAGGGTAGTGTCACTTAATGCAATGGTTATCACTGCTCCAGAACCCAAGTCTGACCTGCTCCCGGTAGGTGAACAGCGGGTGCTGCTGCGCGGCGTGTCTTGGCAAGGGTATTTACAAATTTTAGAGGCGCTGCCCCAGTCCCGCGGTTCGCGGCTCACCTACGACGACGGAGTTTTAGAAATCACCGTGCCGTTAGAAGATCACGAGTTTTCGGGGCGGCTGATTGAGCGGTTTATTTTGACCCTGGTAGAACTCATGGGTCTGCGGATCAAGACCATGGGGTCAACCACGATGAACTATCCTGGCCTCAGAAAAGGGGCTGAGCCTGATAACGCCTACTACATTCAAAATCAACCCCTGGTGAAGGGGCGCAATGTGGTGTTTGGCGAAGACCCACCGCCCGATCTGGTGGTCGAGGTCGACATTACCCATACCGATATCGCCAAGAATCAGTTCTACGCCAGCCTAGGGGTGCCGGAATTTTGGCGCTTTAACGGTAAGGTCTGGCGGGTATATGTGCTGCAAGACGGTGTTTATAGCGAAGTAGAGCTGAGCCCAACCTTTCCCCAGATTCCCAAAGACCTGCTCTATGGGTTTTTGAGTACTGCTAAGGATGATGAAATTGCGGCTGTGCAAGATCTGCGGGCCTGGTGGCAGGCGAATAATTAACTCAACGGTGGGCGATCGCACCCCAGTCCACGATCGCACCATCTGGGTAATCCAACGCTATAGAACTCTGTGGCATGGCATGGTCGCTAACTCTGGGCAAAGGCTACGCTTCAGCATTGGGGCAATGGTGCTGGGTCTGGTTGAGGTCTGCGGGGCGATCGCAAGCCCGGTGCAGGCTCAGGCAGGGGCGATCGCACCACCAGCCTATTGGGATGCTGTCGAAGATGCCAAAACACCAGAGCCTAACGAAGTCTTTAGAGACTTGACTGCCATTACGCGCCAAAACAACGCTCTAACGTGGAATCAGCAGGGCCAAGTTTTAGTGGCGACCTGGGCTGACTGGGTGGGCTATACCCAGAATGTGGGGCATCAACTGATTGTCACTCGCGATGTCTGGGTTACAGTCGTCCCTGACCTGCAAAGCTTTTGCGAAACCTATACTCCAACCGCTGAGGTTTCCTTAGCGGCACGTCTCGGCCAGGTGCTCGGTTTGCCGCCTGAACCTGCTGCCCAGGCTGTCAATCGTCAGGTGGTCGAGACCTGGGTCGATCCACAGTTTCTCTTTCGCCCTAGCCCCGACCCTGAAATTACTGATCATGAGGCTGAACTGCGCTTTCGCACCGCCAGTGAATTTATCTCGGTGCCGATCAGCTATCAGCACTGGTTTTACGCCCAGTACGATCAGCGCTATCAATATCAGGGACAGCCGATCGCAGTCAACAGTGTAGAACCCCCGAGTGCCATGCCTTACCCTTGGACTCAGTTGGGTTACACGTATGATTGGGGCGATCGCGCCGACTGGGCTACGCTTGACCCAACCCGCCCAGACAATGTGGGCTTAAGCGAGTTCGTGATTCGTCAGTGGTCACCGATCGCAGTCCAAGCCGCGCAGCCGATTAACGACTACTGCCGCTAGGGGCACAAACTCAAGAACTCAGAATTTTCTAAAACCCTTAGGTTCGCGCGACGACAGCCCGTGGCCTTCCCTCGGCGGCACCAGATGATTAGTCGCCTCTTGCAAATTCTCAAAACCAGCGCAGCGTGTTGATTGACGACTACTGCATCCATGGGCCAAGGCTCAAGCCGCCAGGAAACTGACAACTCTAGCCATTAAGAACTATTCTCAAGAAGATGGCTCTTTCTCTCTGGCATGGCTAAACAACCCTTCGCAAAATTTCCGACCGCCTGGTCGCGACGTCAATTTCTGGGCTGGGGGGCTGGGGGCATTGGGGCCGTGGCGACGGCGGCAGTGGTGGGATCAACCTGGGCGGGGCGATCGCAGGCCGCGCGCATTCCCCCGTTGCCCGAGGGCTATTCGTCGCCGACTGCCAACAGCTTTGACCCCATGGCCCTGCTGCGAGACTTTGACCACGGCACGCTCAAGTCGGAAAACGGTCGCACTGTGCGGGAATTTGAGGTGACGGCCAACAGCTCACCCCTCCAGCTCAACAGTGCCATTACCTTCATGAGCTGGAACCTCAACGGCAGAGTCCCAGGCCCCACCCTGCGGGCCAAAGCCGGAGAGCGGGTGCGAATTATCTTCCACAACCAAGACGGGCATTCCCACAGCATGCACTTTCACGGCATTCACCCCGCTGAGATGGATGGCGTTCAGCCGATTCGCCATGGCCAGACGATGGTGTATGAGTTTGAGGCCGGGCCGTTTGGGGTGCATCCCTACCATTGCCACGTTGCTCCAGTGACCCGCCACATCAGCAAAGGGCTTTATGGTCTATTTATTGTGGATCCGCCCGAGGGTCGTCCACCTGCGGACGAAATGGTGTTGGTGATGGGCGGCTTTGACATCGACAACGATGAGCACAACGAGCTGTATGCCTTTAACGGCGTTCCTAACTACTACCGAGATCACCCGATTCCTATTTATCAAAACCAGCGGGTGCGGCTATATCTGCTCAACATGATTGAGTTTGACGTAGCGGTGACCTTCCACATTCATGCCAACCTGTTTCAAATTTTTCCCACAGGGCGCACCCTCACCTCAACCGGCGATTCTGACGTGATCACCATGGGCACCGCCGAGCGCCACATTCTAGAGTTTGCCTACCCTTATCCCGGTCAATATATGTTTCATCCCCATCAAGATGCGATCGCAGAGCATGGCTGCATGGGGCTGTTTGATGTCTTGCCGGCCTAGGTTTCAAGCCTCGCTCGCCGCCGCTGCCCCAGATCTTATTGACATGCGATCTCAGATAGCCCTAGGCTCATAGAGATAAGACTAAACGCAATTTATTCTCAATTAACACTGATATGGCAAAGCAACTCAAGCCTGTAGAGCTGTTCCTGGCGGTTGGTTTAGCGGCGACGTTAGGAGCCTGTGGCGGGGCAACACCCGAAGGTGGTGAAGCCGCTACCGAACCCTCTCCCACCGCAGATGCGGCCCATGGCGGCGGCGAGGGCGGCGAAGGTGGTGAGGGAGGTGAAGGTGGCGAGGGCGGCGAAGCTGGAGCCACTAGCAATCCTGATGTCGACTATATGACCAGCCTGGCGCTGATGAAAGGTCACCTGATGGTGGCAGAAGAGCTGATCGCCGCCGGTAACTATGAGGAAGCTGAACCCCATATTGGTCACCCGGTCGAGGAGCTCTACGGTGGGGTCGAGGCCCAACTCGCTGAGCGCAATGTCCCGCCATTCAAAGACCACCTCAATGAGCTGCTTGATTTGACCAAGTCTGCTCCCGAGAGCGATCAGCTCAAAACCGAATTTGACGAATCGATCGCGGCGGTTGATGGTGCGATCGAGGCCTTGCCCGCTGACCAGCGCGAGTCACCTGGCTTTGTGCTAGACGTCATCACCCAGGTGCTCAAAACCGCTGCTGAAGAATATGAAGCCGCCGTGGTAGATGGCAAAATTGTGGAAGCGGTTGAGTATCAAGACTCGCGCGGGTTCGTTGTCTATGCCGACCAGCTGTACCAAACCATTGCCCAAGAGATGGAACAGACCCGCGCTGAAGACCACACTGCGATCGCCAAGAGTTTGCAAGAGTTAAAGACAGTTTGGCCTACGGTAACTCCTCCAGAAACACCGGTCAAAGAGCCCGCCGATGTCCATATCCTGGTCTTGCAAGTTGAACAGCGCGGTTCGTAAGCAGGCGATCGCAGGGCCACTGATAGCGATGCCCAGCGGCCATTGATAGCGGTGGGATTGTTGGGCTAGAACAGCCAAATCCATGGTGGATATGTCGGGGTTAGCTACGGAGCGCTCAGTCGCAGCGGGCGAAACGTGGCAAAATGCCCGCTATCGCCCTTGTTGCACCCCGACCCCCATGGAAATTGACCCTGAGCTGCTAGACCCCTCGACTCGCTATAAGCTGCTGATTGGCAGCGTCGTGCCCCGGCCGATCGCTTTTGTCTCCAGCCTGTCGCCTGAGGGCGTGGCCAACCTGGCCCCCTTCTCCTACTTCAACGCTGCGGGCCACAAGCCCCTGGCGCTGATGTTTAGCATCAGCCTCAAGCCCGACGGCAGCGAAAAAGATACTCTGCGCAATGTGCGCCCTCACAACGAAGGCGGCACTGGCGAATACGTGATCAACCTGGCGGTCGAGTCCTACGCTCACCAGGTGGCGGAATGTGCCGAGCCGCTACCCTACGGCGAGTCGGAATTTGCCTATGTGAACCTGTCGCCCGCCCCCAGCCGAGTGATCAAACCGCCCCGCGTGGCGGAGTCGCCCGTGGCCTTTGAGTGCCGCACTCTGCAAATTGTGCCGGTGGGCGAGTTTCACATTGTGATTGGCCAGGTGGTGCATCTGTTTGTGCGCGACGACGTGCTGGGCGAGAACAACCGCATTGATGTTGACAAAGTGGGGGCGATCGGGCGGATGGCGGGCTATGAATATTGCCGCACGGGCGATCGCTTTGAAATTCCCAACGGCTTCCCCAAGTAGCTCCAGGTCTAGTGGGATGATGGGTAAGCAATCAATCGGAGTGCGGCGGATGAGCGATGTAAGTGAGCAAGATTTGGGCCATGTGCGGCGAGCGATCGCCCTTTCCCATAGCGCCCGTGAGGCCGGCAACCGCCCCTTTGGTGCCGTGCTGGCCGATGCCTCAGGCCAAGTGCTGGCCGAAGCCGAAAACAACCAGATCACCGAGCATGACTGCACCGGCCACGCCGAAACCGTGCTGCTGCGCCAAATGGACAAAAGCTTCAGCCCAGACACTCTCAAAGACTGCACCCTCTACGCCAGCACCGAACCCTGCCCCATGTGTGCCGGGGCGATCTTTTGGAGCGGGGTGGGGCGGCTAATCTATGCGCTGGGCAGCGATCGCCTCTACAGCTTCCAGGGCGAATCTCCCTTTCAGCTGCATTTAGGCAGCCGCGAGGTGCTTAAGCACGGCAAGCGCCCGGTCGAAGTCATTGGTCCCGTGCTTGAAGACGAAGCACTGGAGGCCTTTGAGGGGTTTTTCTAAGCTTGTTTGCCGTTGATTTAGCCATCCTGGGGTTATGGATCTATTCAAATTTGCGCTGGGGCCCTACGAGTTTTTCGCCGCCATTCTTGGGGGCATGCCCCTCATATTGGCGATCTTCTTGCTCTACAACCCAGCCATTAGCCTGCAAGCTTTTATCGGTTTGATTCTAACCAAGTTGTCCCTTCAGGTATTGATTGCGCTGGCGTTTGCTAGCTATCTCTTAGGGGGCTTAGCGCAGGGCGTGACCTGGAAGTTTTTTTTGGCTCTGTGTAATCTGTCGAAGCGAGATTTCCACTATTTCCCAGTTGAAATTCTTCTCAACCGAGGCGAGTGGCTGCAAGGGCTGGCTAAAGATACTGATCCCAAAACCCTCGATTTTGAGAACCGCTTAGTGCTGCTGCTGCACGATAAAATTGGTATGCCAAAAACGATGAATCATCTCTATTCGAGGGTCTGCTCATATCTAAAAAAGAATAATAGGCCCTCCCTGGTTACCGCAGATTTGTACCAGGCTACCCATATCATGTACCGCAACATCTCGTTTGGGCTGCTGATCCTAGGCGGAGTGTTTTGGGTCAATATTTTCCGCGTCGGAGCAGCATCCTTTGAGCAGGTGGCGTTGTTTCTTGGGGCCTTGGTGCTGTCCTACATTGCATTTTTCCGCTCAGTTTCTTTTAAGCAGTGGCACGCCAGAGAGGTTTTGCTGGGGTTTTACTTCGCCGCCTGTGCAATTGATCGTGCTACCGCAACGGGTGATGCTCAGCCAAAAGTTTTTCGACCTTAGCTTCGTCAATGCGGGCGGTGACCTGCTTGGCTTCGTGCAGATCGCGCACCGTTTTGGAGAGGCTAGCGGTAGACCCCAGGGCAAACAACGTGCCCATGCCCATGTAGCCTTTTACCCAAGCATTCACCGGCAGGCAAAAGATGCCCAGCGATAGGCTGCCCACCGACAGCAAAAAGGCTAGCCAGGTTTGCACGACCCAAGCTTGACTATGACTAGATGGCGGCTGCACAGAATTCATCGGCTGACTCCTTAACGGTGTGAATGACTACGCCAACCCTAGGCGAGTCTGCCGCTGCGTCATCTACAGTAGAGACACTTTTTCAAATGCTCTAAGGTGCAGTGATATCGAGAGCCGTTCACGACTATCGCACCAGTTAATTTGGCTAGGACACTTTGGTAGGCGGAAACCTCTGGGTAGGGCGGTGCAGCGCGATGCCTATGTCGAACCTGTCCTAGACTCGATAGAGATTTGCAAGGGTTCTCTCCTTGACGGCCCCAGTGGACGTATCTACAATGTAATTACTTCGCGTCTGGGCACACACCGTCTATGGGCACCGCCATTAGAACTCGCATTGTCAAAATTGGTAATTCCCAGGGCATTCGGATTCCCAAACTGTTGCTAGAGCAGAGCGGGCTTAATGCAGACGTAGAAGTAGAGGTAGAGGGCGATCACCTCGTCATTCGCACCGCGCCTCGCCAGCGAGCCGGATGGGAGGACGCCTTTGCCGCCATGGCAGACAGTCACGACGACAACCTGCTCGACGACCTCAACCCCACCGACTGGGACGACGCTGAATGGGAATGGTAGTCAACCGCTTCGACGTTTTTCTCGTCAACCTCGACCCCACCGTGGGCAACGAAATTAGAAAAACACGGCCCTGCGTGGTGATCTCGCCCGACGAGATGAATCGCTACATTACCACTGCGATCGTGGCCCCCATGACGACCAAGGGCAAACTCTACCCCACCCGCATTGCCTGCCATTTTGAGGGTAAGAACGGCCAGATTGTTTTAGACCAAATTCGTACCGTCGATAAGGCTCGGTTGGTTAAGCGCCTAGGCCAAATCGGCGTTGGGGAGCAGAGAATGCTGCTTGAAACCCTGGCCGAAATGTTTGCTGAGTAACTTTAGGGCGTGTCATCAATTAGGTAAGGTGGGAGAAGTTGAGTTTCAGGTTTGTGATACTGATGCCAACCCGCCGCTACGCCCTACGCGATGACCAATGGGAACGAATCAAGGATTGGCTGCCTGGACG
>JAHHHQ010000040.1 GCA_019359285.1 Nodosilinea sp. WJT8-NPBG4 | reverse complement strand
TTTGGCGTCTCGGTAGCGTCGCTCTAGCTCATCTACTGCTAGATAATCTACAACTTGTACTTGCTTGGGCATTGCACAGTCCTGATTGCAATCCCTCTAATTATGCTCCTCCAAGCGGACTTGATATAATTGTCCAGCACCGGGTTGAAGAGTTTTGGGACGTTTCACGAAAGAGCTGCCGAGAGATTGTGATGCTGCTCCGTGGGTTCGGTCTCCTACTGGCGGCGGGGTAGTTTAATCTCGCCAGTTACAGTTCGCCCACGACTCATGTGCCGGCAACAACTCCCCCCAAACGCGGGTTGATTAGCAGTAGGTCTTCGAGTTTGCATAGATTCGCCAGTGTGCAATACCTGTGATCGGATTGTTGCCTGGTAAGAGCGATCGCAGCGGTGCGACATCGACAATCTGACTAATGGCTAGGTATAACTTTGGCCAGTTCGCTTACGGCAATGGTGATCAGTCAGCTGCTGCAACGGGGCATTGACCTAGCTCGCAATCGCCTCCATACCTAGCAGATGTCTTAACCCGATTACAAATAAGCTTTGGAGCCGTCTCAGATCGTCTAGGGGCGGGTCGAAGATGCGGTTATGGCCAACGACAGGTCACATTGAGAAAACTCTCTGACTGCGATTTACATTATCCAGGTATATGCCAGAGAGCGCCAGATAAAAAGAAAACTTATGATTTGGATTTGAGATTGCGTTTCAAATCCATGTCCATATCGCGCAAAAATCTGTGACTTCGTTATAGACTTAAGCACATAGAGATTTAGTTATCGATAGATTCAAGTCTATCTAGGGTGCTGCGAGACAGCAACACCTTCCGGTCCCATTCAGAGAGTGGCAATCTCTGAACACCCTGTCGGCAGGTTCTCGCGTAACACCCGTGCTGTAGGGGTGCAACGATTCACCCTTACTTGTTAAAGCTCACTGATCACAATAATTACCCCTCGTTGAGGAGGTGGAAGGAGGTTTTAGTGGAGTTCTTGTCCCTTTTCTTTACGGACTTCGTGGCGCAGTTGCAGTCCCCGACGCTCGGCTTTCTGATTGGCGGTATCGTCATTGCCGCCCTCGGTAGCGAACTGCAAATTCCAGATGCGATCTATAAGTTCATCGTTTTCATGCTGCTCATCAAAGTCGGCCTGACCGGCGGCATGGCCATTCGCAATGCCAACCTGACGGAGATGCTGTTGCCCGCGCTGTTCGCCGTGGTGACGGGGGTCCTGATCGTGCTCATCGGGCGCTACACGTTTGCCAAGCTGCCGGGCATCAAAGTTGTGGATGCCGTTGCAACCGGGGGCTTGTTCGGTGCCGTGAGTGGTTCTACTATGGTCGCCGGCATCACGGTACTGGAAGGGCAAGGCATTGAATACGAGGCCTGGGCTGGCGCCCTCTATCCCTTTATGGACATTCCAGCGCTCGTGACGGCGATCGTCATAGCTAGCATCTATACCAACAAGCAGAAGCGCGGCAAGTATCTCAAAAATGAGAAGTATCTCAAAAATGAGGAGTACATCGGCAAGCAGACGGTTGCTGCAAGCGGGGCTCCCGTCAATCAGCCTATTCCCGCAGTTGCCGCAGGTGGATACCCCGTCGACCAGCGCAGCACTACAAGTGAATATCCCGGCGAGTCGGGCGGTAGAGCAGGCGGATATTCCAGTGGATCGGCCAGCACCCCAAGCAATCGAGTCAAGATCTGGCCCATCGTGAAGGAAAGCATCCAGGGATCTGCCCTATCGGCACTGCTGCTCGGTCTCGCTTTAGGCATCCTAACCCGGCCGGAAAGTGTCTACGAGAGCTTCTACGATCCCCTCTTCCGCGGCCTACTTTCGATTCTGATGCTGATCATGGGTATGGAGGCCTGGGCAAGACTCAACGAGCTGCGCCAGGTGGCCCAATGGTATGCCCTATATGCCTTTGTGGCACCCTTTGTGCATGGGTTTATCGCCTTTGGTCTCGGCATGATTGCCCACTATGCAACGGGATTCAGCGCTGGCGGCGTCGCGCTCCTAGCCGTCATTGCTGCCTCCAGTTCAGACATCTCAGGGCCGCCGACGTTACGAGCTGGTATCCCGTCGGCCAATCCCTCCGCCTACATTGGCGCGTCCACAGCCATCGGCACGCCGGTTGCGATCGCATTGTGCATACCCCTCTTCGTCGGGCTCGCCCAGGCAATGATAGGTGGCTAATCCCAAATGGCTCCGGTCTGCCGGTGATCCTCTGGCCCGGTGCCTCAGTGGTTCAATGAATACATTTGCAAGGAGATAACCTACATGGCCAAGTCAGCTAAAAAGCTCGTTCTCATCACAGAGAAATTGTTGCTGAAAAAGGTCGCCCAGATCATCGACGAGGCTGGAGCGACCGGTTATACGGTGTTGGAGACCGGCGGTAAAGGCAGTCGCAACGTGCGTTCGTCGGGACAACCCAGCGTTTCTGACACCGAGTCGAATATAAAGTTCGAGGTGCTTACTGAAAATCGGGATATGGCCGAGAAGATTGCGGATCGGGTCGCAGTGCAATTTTTCAACGATTATGCGGGCATTGCCTATATCTGCGACGCGGAGGTCCTGTACGGGCACAGTTTCTGTGGGCCAGATGGCTGTTGAATCGAGATGACACAACCCAAAAAGCCGGGGGCATGACCCCGGCTTTTTAGTGGCTGTATTTCCTGCCTACGGGACGTTAAATCCCCCTGCCTACCTGACACTGAGAAGTTTTTCAGCAAGCCTTGCATTATCCCAATCGCTGTACCAGATGCAGCGGTTCTGGTTCCCCAGCGCTCATCAGTTTTAGAGCACTTCTGGGCAGTACCCGCAGTACTTCCTCTACGGTTGTTACTCCGGCCATGACTTTTTCAATGGCCGATGTTCGAAATGATATGGAATCGCTCTTGCTGAGGTGGCGGCGCAGTTGAGTCATGGTGCCATCGTAGATCAACTCGCGAATGCGATCGTCCACCTCCAGCATTTCGACCACCGCCTCTCGGCCCCAATATCCGGATTGGAAGCAAACCGGGCATCCCCGCCCTCGTCGCCAGTTGCCCTTTTTGATTTGAGCAGCATCTAGTTGCAGTATGGCCAGTAGTTCCGGGTTGGGCTGGGTGGGTTCAGCACAGTGGGGGCAGATGCGCCGCACTAGGCGTTGAGCGACTACCCCTAAAAGGGCATCGCTGATCAATCCTGGATCTGGCCCAATATCTTTAATCCGAGGAATCGCTCCAGCCGCATCGTTGGTGTGCAGGGTGGTGAACACCAGGTGGCCGGTGAGGGCAGCCCGAATAGCGGTTTCTGCTGTTTCATGGTCCCGCACTTCCCCCACCATAATGATGTCTGGGTCCTGTCGCAGGATTGGATCGCAGCCCCGCCGCGAAGGACATGCCCGCCGCTTCGTTTACTTGGGTCTGGGTAATGCGGGGCAGCACGTATTCTACCGGGTCTTCCACTGTAACCACGTTGACATGCTCGGTGGCAATGGCCTGCAGACTGGTATAGAGGGTACTGGTTTTACCGGAGCCAGTAGGTCCGGTGAAGACAACGATGCCCTGGGGCTGTTCTAGCCAGGTTTTGTAAATCTTCAGCGCTTTGGGCGAAAACCCTAGCTTATCAATGGTGGTGAAAGGGTTTTCGCGGGGCAGCAGACGCACTACGGCTTTTTCACCACAGACGCAGGGTAAGGTGCTGACTCGCATATCCATACTCTGGTCGGCTTCGTTGTCGACCTGGTATTTTTCGCCAATGCGGCCATCCTGGGGACGGCGGCTGTCGGCAATGTCCATATTGGCCATCACCTTCAAGGCCATGACCACCCGGCGGCTGATTTCCACCGGCAGCAAGGTAATATTGCGCAGTACACCATCAATCCGGTACCGCACCCGCAGCCCTTCTAGGGTCGGCTCCAGGTGAATGTCGCTGGCCTGGTGCTGCAGGGCGCTAGAAATGATGGCCTTGATCCGCTCAATTTGCCCTTCTGCCTTGGACAGAAATAGCTCAGTGGTTTCGCCAATATCATCGGTAGATTGCTTGCCGGTGATTGGGTCCAGCAGACGGTTAGAGGTAATGCGGGTCAGGTCAGGGGTGCGAGTATGGTACCAAGCCCGATAGCTCTTGGCTGAAATCGGTAGGACTTTAACGGTTGTCAGGGTGCGATCGCTAATCGTCTCTAATGCCTCGGCGGAAACGTCAACCGGGCTTCCCAGGTAGAAGCAGCTTTGCCAGAGTAGCAGCGGCACTACAGGGGGCAATTTTTGACCCTGACAATACTGAAAGAAGCGACTACAAACCTCTTCATCTAGCAGGTTTAGATTTAGGACGCCCTCGTCATCACGCACCAGGCTGAGAGCTTCTTCACAGGAAATTTTTCCCTGTTTGAGTTGTTTCCAGGCAGAAACTGGCCAAGGTACGGTTTGCATAGGATCTGGTTCCTGAATATAAGCGTGATGAAAAACTGACTCAGCCCTACCAACGGCCAGAACAGAAACAGTTTCTTATCCTTGTTTTTAGTGACGGCTGGAGAGATGACCAAAAGGTAAAGAAACCAGCCAGCCCGGGTAGAAACCAAAAGCTGGCTGGCAGAGGTTACGTCAGAACTGGGGCGATTGACTCAACACCAGTTATGCAGTTGCACCATTTAAGGCGATCGAGCGATTATCCGTCCGCCAGATGCAGTAGGTAACGCCTTCTCCCTGGGAGTTAAGGTACATATATTTGCCATCTTGAGAGAAACAGGCACCGGCAAACTCGGCGGTGCTGCCGGGAATGATATTGCGACAGAACTCAAACAAACCACCGCTAGCATCTACGCCAACCACCCGCTGGCTGAAGTTGGGAGCGCCCGGTTGGCCACCGCTGCCATCTTCACAGAGGTAGAGGGTACCATCTCGAGCAACAACGATGTTGTCGGGGCCATCTAGGAGGTTTTCATCCGTTGACTCAACCACCAGGGTGACTGTTTCAGTGGTGGGGTCATAAGCCCATACCTGCCCTTCGCCCTCATCCCCGGCATTGCTGCAAACCCAGTAATGCTTGCCCTGGTGATACCAGGCACCTTCACCCCGATACCACGCGGCAGCTCCTTTACCCAGCGCTTCATAGCGCAGGGTATCTCCCTGGGGGTCAACATCATCTAGCTTGACCCACTCTACGCGGAGGGGCTGCCCCAGGAAAGGTAGCAGGCTACCGGAACCATTCGCGCCCAGGCCACGGGTATCAACTCCGCTAAAGCTTCCGCCCCGGTCATTCGTCCCGCCGGTGGGAATTAAGGCTCCGGTACAGTCAGAACGCTGCCCCGGCTTAATTACCATGGCATACAGGTCGCCCCCTTGCTGCAGATCGCCAAAACCATTGGGTTTCCGCACCTTAGGAACGAACTTGTAGTAGGCGCTGTCGCCCCGGTCTTCGGTTTCAAAGATATATCCACTCTGAGGATCAACCGAAACCGCTTCATGGTTCATTCGGCCCATAGCTACCAGGGGAATGGCGTCAACCGCTTCACCTAATTGGGACGGAACCTCAAAGTTGTAGCCATGCTTTTTAGTCACCCGCGGGTCGGTAGCCGGAGTGGCTACGTTTTCTTCAGAAGAAATCCAGGACCCCCAGGGGGTAGGGCCACCGGCACAGTTGCGGATGGTACCGCTCAAGGAAACATAGTGCCGGACTACTTGACCATTGCGATCGACTTCGACCGTGGTCGTACCGCCGCCACCGCTGTTGAAAACGTTACCCGCGTAAGGGTCATATTGCTTGCCATTAGGCGCGACGGTGCCACCGCTCCCAGGATTCCGCTCATGGTTGCGCACCAGAATATAGTTGCCACTGCGCCCTTGAAAAGCGGCCATGCCATCGTGGTTGCCAGGAACAACTGCACCATCGGACATTGTCTGCCCTTGAATGGAAATAGCGGTGTACTGAAACTTTTCAGGCAGGGTTAGCAAGGGAGTGTTGGCAAGGCTCCCCAAACTTTGGGTGTTGTTGGGCAGCTTAGGCACCGGGGTGCCGAAACCTGACACTGTAAAGCTAGCGGTATTACAGGTTCCCTGGGCCATAGCCCGACGAGCATTTAGCAAGCCCATGGGGGCCACCGCTGTACCTGCAGCTGCTGCAGACATCAGCATGACAAACTGACGCCGTGAAAAATTAGACATCGTACTTTTTCTCCTCTTTAAAGCATCAAATCTTACAAACCGTTGCAGAGCCAAAGGCAGACAGAATTCTCTATGGTTGCCCCTAAAGCTGTCTAAGAGTTCCCTTAAGCCAAGGTTATTTCATCTCTATTTTGCGGATGAGACAAATCCAAAAACAGCGATAGCCACTCTAAATCAATGGTCATCTTGAGCAAGTCTTTCTGTCAGTAATACTGACTCAATAAAGTATTAATTGCAACCAATTAAAGTTAAAGTCTGATTAATTAAAGACTTTTATTGAATTAAATAATCGAGCTTTGTGCTAATCACTTTCTATTACTCTGTAGAACCAAATGAAATTAATAGGCCTGTAAAGTTAATCTGAATTTGGATTATATAAGTCGCAAAATCTATCACTCTCTGAGTTTATCAAGAGTAATGTTTAGGGACTACTGACTATACCTATAGTCGTTGAAGATCGAAACCTCATTCAATGAGGCACAGGCTTACCTGTCGCGTATCTCAAGTCAGTCAAATATGGCGCTTTAGTCGAGAGCATTGATTAATTGATCGTATTCCTCGGGGCTTAGGCGACCTTGCCGAAACGCCTCGTTCACTTGGACAGACGGGTCTCGACTCACCACTGACGATGGTAATGCCTGGGCTAAAGTTGTTGAAGTCTGACCTTCATCGGTTGAGTCTAACCCTAATAAACTGTAGGAAGAATAATAGTATTGAGCAGTTTGAAGAGCAAGCCTGCGATCGCGCAACCACTGTTCTCGGGAAACATTAAGACTAAAAATTGGAACCACCCGTCCGTTGAGCTGCCCTAAAACATCGACTTGAACTGAGCTTAACTGCGGATTTTGAGTAAAGGTTCTCGTAATTTCATCAGTTGCCGCAGACTCAGCCTGTCTGTCTAACGCACCCCGCGTGGGTATGCCATAAACTTCTACAGTTACCGTTAGAGGCTCCGGATTTGCATGAGCAGGTTGGCCAATTGGAAACGCTTCAAGAACGGAGGCAAGAATTGCTGCGGCCAGTAACTTCTTTGCCATTTTCTTGAAACCTGAAGGTGCTAAAAAATTCAGCATAAAATGCCCTTCTCAACCAACAAGAACTAAATTCCTCAACGAAGGTATTTTTCCACTGAATGGGGACGCTTCAGGTAAAAAAGTAGTTAAATCAACCCTATATTTCGTTAACCTAAAGAAATTTATTTTGAGTAGATTACGTGTAATTACTAATTTGCTGCTGAGTAGCATCTGAAACAGTCAGTTTTTATTGATTTCGGATCCTGAATGCAGAGTGCTATACCTGGCACGGCAACCTAGTTCTAGGCAATGCCAGAGGCGTGAAGGAGCCTTGGGCTGTTACCACTGATAAACCGCTTACCGTCAACACCCTGTGGCAATATGCTGAAGACCCATCAGATCGGCGATGAATCTGACCACGCCGTTATCCTGAGTGTCTTGGGGAAACAGCGGACGGACCTGCTGTTTCAGGTTTTGGATTGAAGACCCGTCAGATTAGCGATGAATCCGTTCGCGCCAGAACCCCAAGTGTCTTGGTGGAGCAGTTACCGCTGGAACTGTTGCAAAATGCCTTCGATTTAACAGAGCTATTTGGAAATAAGTACCACAGTGCCTCAGCGCAACAGAGCATTGAGGGCACTATTCCCCTAGAAGGTAGTGGCTAATTCTCTCTGCAGTAGGGAACATAGGGCATGGAATAGGTTCTAAGGCTTTATGGGCGCTCTTACTGGCAAATCCCTGCAACAGGGGAAATATGTTGTTGAACAGGAATTAGGCCACGGTGGCTTTGGCATCACCTACAAAGCCAGAAATACCGTGCTGGCGCAAGCTGTGGTGCTGAAGACGATCAATGATGCTTTGCGCCAAGAGCCGCAATTTGAGGAGCATCAGAGGCATTTCCAGGATGAAGCTAGGCGGCTAGCCCGGTGCTTCCATCCCAACATCGTGCGGGTAATTGACTTCTTTGTAGAAGACGGTTTGCCTCACATTGTCATGGACTATGTTCCTGGTCAGACCTTAGACAAGCTGGTTCAGTCAGGCCGACCACTTCCTGAGACTACGGCCCTCTACTACATCCGCCAAGTCAGTGAAGCGGTTGAGGCGATTCACCAGGCAGGGCTACTCCATCGAGATATCAAACCTCAAAACTTGATTTTCCAGCCTGAAACCCAACAGGTAATGCTAATCGACTTTGGCATTGCCCGGGAGTTTACCCCAGGGGTTATCCAAACCCATACTCACCTCGTCTCTGAGGGGTACGCTCCCATAGAGCAATATCTTCAGCAGGCTCGGCGTTCCCCAGCTACTGATGTCTATGGTCTAGCCGCCACACTCTATACTCTCTTAACCGGTCAGGTGCCCACTGCCGCGCTTTTGCGAGCTAGAGTTCCCCTGCAGTCTCCCCGCGAGCTTCAGCCTTCAGTCAGCCCTGATGTCAGTGCTGCCGTTATGCAGGGCATGGCTGTGGAGCCTGATGAGCGGCCTCAGCACATAAGAGACTGGTTAGCCTTACTGCCGATCGCTTCCCATAGCGCTCAAGCGTCGTCTGCACCCTCTAGCCAGCGTCCAACCGTTGTGGTGGCTCCGCCGTACCGTCCTACCACACCAGTCGCTCCTAGAAATGCGACTGTTTCCGCAGAGCAATTGGTCAACAGCCCTGGGGTGCAGGAAGTAAGCCCACCTTCGCAGCGATCGCGGAGGGGAGTGAGTCGCTCCTGGTGGTTGCCCGCAGCCGTTGCTCTGAGCGTATTTCTCCCACTCCTGCTGAGCTACAGCTGGTGGCGCAGCCAAACTACCGCTACCCCATCACCATCGCCATCACCATCGCCAGAGACTGTTACAACCCCCTCTACTGTTATTGAACCAACCTTTACAGAAGAGTCGAGCCCTCAACCTACAAACGAAGCTCAGGAGGAGGCTTCACCAGCCCCAGCTACACCTGAGGCAGAGACTCCACCAGCAGCACCCCCTCTTGCAGAGATTCCACCAGCAGAGATTTCACCACCAGAACCTCCTCCTGTAGAGCCGCCAGTAGCGCCTGACCAAGCTATCGAAGTACCCCAAGAGCAAGTCCAAGCCGCCCCTGAGAACAGTGAGGAGGCCCGCCGAGCGCAGGAGCAAGCTCGAGAGGAGGCCCGCCGACAGGAGGAATTGGCCAGGGAGGAAGCGCGCCGGCAGGAAGAGCAGGCCCGAGAAGAAGAAAAACGAAACGAAGAGCGAGAAAGAGAAGAACAAAGAGGTGAGCAAGAGTAAGAAGCAACAAATCAAGAGAATAAGAGCTATAAAAACGCTTATTCTTCCTTAAAAAAGTTTTATGACGATTTCCTGAATCCGTACACTCAAGCAGTAGGACTGATCTAGTTCAATTCTGATAGGTGTTGGGAATGAGTAATCGGTTCTTTGGACTCAAGGTTTCTGCCTTGGGCTTCTCTTCATTAAGTGCATTGCTTCTACTCTGTGCTAGGTTTCTGTTGGCCGCGCCTAGTCAGGCTCAATCTGTTCAGGACTTGCCCGCTTCAGAGCAGAGCCAGCTCAAGGACGATGATGACAACGGCGATGATGATGACGGCGAGAGTAGCGGCGGTACATCAACGACAACCACCACGACAACGACGGTTACTCAACTACCTTTACTGATGTTTCAACAAGCTACTGGGCCAAGGATTTTGTCTATCGCCTCAGCAGCATTAACGTAGTACGAGGATTTCCTAATGGGCAGTTCCTCCCCAGCAGTGCTCTGACCCAGGCTCAGTTTGCAGCCATTGTCTCTCAGGCGTTTCAGCAGCCCACCGTTCGTGAGGCGACAAGCATTGGTAGCCTATCGCGTAGTTATTGGGCCTACCAATCCATCCAGAAAGCCTACTCAATGGGCTTCGTCAACATTTCCAACGGGACATTCAACCCCAATCAGACACTGACCCGCTTGCAGATATTGGTCCAGCTAGCGCAAGGGTTAGGTATCACCGAAGTTTCATCCGGTCAGTCTGTAGATCAACTGCTGAGCGTCTTTACCGATGCCAATACGATTCCTAGCGAGTACCGAGTCATTATCGCGGCACTGGTGGAGCGAGGCATTTTGGTGAACTATCCTCAGCTGCGTACCCTCAACCTCACTCAAACAGTTACTCGCGCTGAGGCCTGCGGGTTTATTTATCAGGCGCTGGCGTATCTGGGCCGGGTTGAGGCAGTCCAGTCGGCTTACATTGTCAACACCGCTAATCTGACAAACGTTTCAAATACAAGCGCCACGACCACAACTGGTACGACCACGACTGGTACAACTACGACTGGCACTACAACAACTGGTACGACCACAACTACGGGCGCGACTGGAACTGAGTCAGTTTCAAGTGGGGATGTGGTCACGCTCTCTAACGGCTATCGCATTACGTTGCTAGAGGTTAGCTACACATCAACAACATCCACTTGGCGCTACTACATGGAGGAGCTGCCTCAGGCTCAGGACTTGAGTAACTGGGTGCTAGGTTTGCCTAGCTGCGCTCGAGTTGTGAATTCGACTCCCAACGGGGAACTGGTGAATCCGGACCCCAATGCTAAGATCAGCGGCATCAAGTGGCAGCCGGGGGGCGGATTCACGACGGGCGAGTTCTCAGTGACGCTTGAGGGACGCTTTGCCGTCGGTCAAGTCAGTGTTGCTGCTAAAGGCCCAGACGTTGTTGTTGGAAACCTGAGCGGGCCTTCCTGCAATTTACGCTCCTAGCCAACCTCAAGTCAAACGTACCCTGAACTTAATTGGCCCTGCCCGCTACTTTAAGGGGTGGGGCCTCTTTGCGCTAATCAATGCAGAAAATTCTGAATAATTGCCTGCGTGCGCTCAAGCTCGATCGCTGCTATCTTTATTCCACTTCCCTGATCAAATCAAGCACCTGTTGCGCTTCTTGAGCGCGATTTTGCTGTCTTAGCAGGTCAGCGTAACGGTGGTAATACTCTTTGAGCGAGCCAAAATTAGAAGGTATGTATATATCCTGAGCTATCTGTTCAGCGCGAATTGCCGCAAACACTTCAACAGACTGCCCGAAATAGTCCATTGCCAAGTCAGTTTGATTCTGAGCAATCAGCACCTCCGCGATCGATATCAGCGACCACATTTCCCCCTCGCGCATAAACGGTCGTATTTCCCCCTCGCGCTTACCGGTTTCTCGGTAAAGTAGTAGGGCTTGCTGGTAGGACTCAATGGCTTGCTGAGGCTGATTGATGGAAGCATAAACATTGCCAAGTTTAGACAATGCAGCCGCTTCTAGAGTAGGAGCACCGATTGCTTGTCCAACTGACAGTGCTTGCTGGTAGGACTCAATGGCTTGCTGAGGCTGATCCATAGAATCGTAAACAAGGCCAAGATTGAGCAGTGTCATCGCTTCTTGGTCGGGCTCGCCATTCTGACGAAAACGTTCTAAAGCCGCTTGAAACGATTGCAAGGCTTCCTGATATTGATTGGCATTGAACTGAGCAAAACCCTGACATAGGAGGCGATCAGCTTCTTCATCGCGGACAAATTCGATCTCCTTGATTAAATCAAGCACCTGTTGCGCTTCTTGAGGGCGATTTTGCTGTCTTAGCAGCTCGGCGTAACGGTGGTAATACTCTCTGAGCAACTTAAAATCAGAAGGTATGTATACATCCTGAGCTATCAGTTCAGCGCGAATTGCCGCAAACACTTCAACAGACTGCCCGAAATAGTCCATTGCCAAGTCAGTTTGATTCTGCACACTCAGCTCCTCCGCAATCAATGCAAGCGACCACATTTCCCCATTGCGATCGCCCGTTTCTCGGTAACGTGGTAGGGCTTGCTGGTGGTGCTCAATGGCCTGCTGAGGCTGATTTATAGAACCATAAACAACGCCAAGATTGTTCAGTGCAGCCGCTTCTAGCTCAGGAACACCAAATGCTTGCCCAATTGACAGTGCTTGCTGATAGTGCTCAATGGCTTGCTGAGACTGACCCATAGAATCGTAAACAATGCCAAGCATGTTCAGGACAGACGCCTCGTAGTAGCGATCGTCATTCTGACGAAAACGTTCTAAAGCCGCTTGAAACGATTGCAAGGCTGCCTGATATTGATCGGCCTTGAACTGATCTAGGCCCTGATCTAGGAGGCGATTAGCTTCTTCATTGCGCTGAATGTTGATCGGGGCAATTTCTATCGGGGTTTCTTGCGCTCGTGTAAGTGGCACAGCAGCAGGCGTTAGAAGCGCTAGCGGAAGGGCGATCGACAACAGCAACGGTTTGGTGAAGCGCAGGGAGGGTAGAAGCATTTGCTTTCTAAGGGTGAGAGAAGATTATCGCTGACGCTTCAACCGTACTGCGGAGTTAGTTAGGCGAACAAGGCTAGAAAAGGTACTTTAAGTAAACAAGTTGATCGGGCACTTGTTCGTTAAGAGGAGATACATTGAACTCCTCTCAGGCGCTAGGGCTGAGGTGAAATTCTTTGACGCCAAATAGCTTACCCCTGCGATCGCACTTCACCGCCCAAGCCCATAGGCCCATAGGCCCATAGGCCCATAGCGGAGCTTGTTTGAACAAGCTTGACACTCCCACCGGCACCGCTGGCTCGTGGGGGTTCTGTTTGGAGTGCAGTGACGGCGATCTTTCTCTTCTGCTTTGGAGCTCACCATCCGAAGGTGCAGCTATGGAGGGGATGAGTGAATCTCGATAGGCACTATCCCACCGTCCATTCCTTAGCTTTTTCCGCCTGATCGTATTGGAATGACATGACTAGGCCATCTAGTTCTCTCATCAACGCTTCAGCAGTACCTGTGTCCCCGTCATTTGAGGCTTGGTTGTAGGCCTCTATCAAAATGCGAAATTCGTTGGTTATCATTTGCCACCCTTATTAGTGCTGCGTCAGGTTGATGTCTCCGTCTACGAGATAACACTCGTCGTCGTTGAGGAACTACGACCGAACGGCAGGTTTCCTAGGAGGTTCTACTATTTCTGCTGACCGCGCTGGCGATCGAGCGCCTGTATTAAAGATGCTGGTGATGGGTTTATTTTGGTCTTTAGAATCTCGGGGGGCTGCGGCGATCGCACTACACCAGGCTCAATTGCTGCACCGCTTTACTAGCCTGATCCGGTTTAGCCCCTGGTTAGCCTGCTCTACGGCCTGGTCAATGCGGTTCATAACAAACTGATCTAGGGCGTGTCATCAATTAGGTAAGGTGGGAGAAGTTGAGTTTCAGGTTTGTGATACTGATGCCAACCCGCCGCTACGCCCTACGCGATGACCAATGGGAACGAATCAAGGATTGGCTGCCTGGA
>JAHHHQ010000039.1 GCA_019359285.1 Nodosilinea sp. WJT8-NPBG4 | reverse complement strand
GTCGCCTCGGTCAACAGCAGCAAGCGCTTTTTCGCGCAGATCATTACTATAAGCGGCTGGCATCGTTACTCAAGCAATAGTCCTACTCTCCTAGAATGTCCTATCTACGCCTTCATCTGCAATACTGTGCGGCTCGTCAGGCTGCTCAATTCCCCGGCTGAAGCGCCTGTGCTCGTACCCCTAATTAAGCGAGAGATTATCTACCGGCTGCTGATAGGAGAGCAAGGGAACCGGCTGCGTCAGATTGCCGTTCTGGGAGGCCACACCCACCACATTGCCCAAGCGGTCGATCGCCTACGGAAAGACTTTAACCAGCCGCTGCGAATTGAAACCATCGCCCAAGAGTTGGGCATGAGTGTCTCCGGCTTTCACCATCACTTCAAATCGGTCACGGCCATGAGCCCGTTGCAATTCCAAAAGCAGCTGCGGCTCCAGGAAGCGCGCCGTCTGATGCTGGGGCAAAACTTGGACGCTAGCAGTGCGGCCTACCAAGTGGGGTATGACGATGCCTCACACTTTAACCGAGAGTATAAGCGGCTCTTTGGCAACCCTCCCATGCGCGATGTGGAGCAGCTGCGAGAAGCGGTAAGGGAGACGGCTGATTCAATATGATTTTTGTAGCAGGTGATTGGCAACGTTAGTTCTATAAAATGCCCTTGCTCTCCTGTAAGCGATCGCTAAGTCCGAAGGGTTCAAAAATGGTTGTTGGGTTTGTTGCCTACCAAAAAATCAATCCTCAGTGCGGCGATCGCCCTTCCGTAGACTGAGCAAAAGCTGTTTGCACTACAGGTAGCTGTATATCCTGCGTTGGATAGTATCTCAAGCAAGCTAAAGTGCCTACGCTAACAAGCGGTGTTACCAGTGCAAGCGCATGGCTCAACGTCCAGGCATTTTCCCTACCTTCTTTATTTCTGGCTTTGAGTGTTCAACCTTTCTCTGGAAAAATAAGCAGCGACGCAATTTGATCGCAGAAACCCAGCATGATCGCCATGCTCAGGAGGATTACAACATCCTGCGATCGCTGGGAATTGCGGTCGCACGAGAGGCAGTTCCCTGGCCCCTGGTTGATTCTCAGGGCAACTACGACTTCTCCATCATTGATCCACTATTGGAGGCCATGCGGCAGACGCAAATTACGCCGATTTGGGATCTTTGCCATTACGGCTATCCAGATGATCTAGACCCATTTTCGGAAGAATTTGTGGATCGCTTTGCTCGCTATTGCCGGGCAGTCGCGGAGTACGTAACCGCGCGCTTGCCGGGTCCTTATTTCTTTACACCCATCAACGAGATTACCTTCTTCTCATTTTGCGGTGGGGAGTGGGGGTGGGTGGCTCCCTATCGAAACACCAGAGACGATCGCTTTCGGTTTCGTTTAGTGCTTTGTCAGGCGGCGATCGCTGGAGTCAAGGCGATCCGAGAGATCAATTCTGAAGCGCGGATGATTCATATTGACCCATTGGTGCAAGTTGTAGCACCACGCGATCGCCCTGATCAAATTGAAGCGGCGCACCACGAAACCTATGTAGACACGTTCCTCGCTTGGGATATTTTATCCGGCAAAGAATACCCCGAATTTGGTGGCTCCCCCGACATTCTCGATATTGTTGGAGCTAATCACTATTCCTTTGGGCAAATGGAATATCGGGAGAATGGACCCCATCAAGCCCTCCCCCCAGATGACGATCGAATTAAACCGCTGTGTGAGTTGATGCATGGGGTTTGGGATCGATACCACCGACCCATGATTGTTGGAGAAACCAGCGGGATGGAAGCTGGACGGGATGAGTGGCTGCGGGACGTGATGGATGAGTCTCTGGCAGCGGTGAACGCAGGCATCGATTTGCACGGGGTTTGTTTATTTCCTGCGGTAGATATGCCAGATTGGCACACAGGCAAGTGGTTGCACAACGGCATTTATGATCTGATAGAGGAAGGAGACGACTTGAAGCGGGTGCCTTGTGAACCTTACATTGCCGAACTCCGCCGCTGGCAGCAGGAATTGAATCGAGTAGTGGCACTCGATGCTGATCCCTACAGCGATCCAGTTGAATTGCAAGATGTGGTGGATGCGGCCAAACGACTCCAAAAAGTACCCGATCGCAACTGGCACTAAATAGAAGACATGTCCTCAACATTGTCTGTCATGGCGACTATCCAGGCCGCAAGTCAGCGGTGGGAATAGCGATCGCCAGATCGGTTAGGCCATTTTGCATCACTCTGGGTCGCGATCGCGATCGGCCAGTGTAACCCCAGTTTTTTGCCAAGGGTAGTGACATCCTAAGCCCAGGGGCCGTCGTGATATTTTCCATCTTCAGAATTCCCGGCTTCAAAATCACAACTTGTAAACCGGTAACAATTGTCTCGGCCTAGCTGGGCATTTCTACGGTTAACGGCATCCATCTTTAATTAATTGATGCCAGCCCAGAAAATCTGGCGCTCGCGCCCTTGTTTGCCCCAGGACAGACAGAGCCTTTGCTCCGTTCAGCCAAGGAACCTTTGCGTTGCCAGGAGGATGCTTTTGCAACACATAGCCTAAGCCGTCAGCTTAGGGCCAATCCTGCTTCACGCCCTTGAGTTCGGTTTAGCGATGAAAATTCCCCTCCGGTTGCTGCTGATTGTGCCGTTTATCCTCGAAATTGGAGCGGCGGTTGGGCTGACGGGATGGCTCTCACTCCGCAACGGGCAAAAGGCAGTGAACGATGTGGTGTCGCAGCTGGAACAGGAAGTCACCAACCGCGTCCAGGTAACGCTGGACGAGTATTTGACCGTGCCGCACCGTATCAACCAAATCAATGCGGACCTGTTTGAGTTGGATATGCTCAGCTTTGAGCAGCAAGCTACATTTGAGCGCCACTTTTGGCAGCAAATGCAGGAATTTAAACAGGCCAGCTATATCTACGTCAGCAGCGAAACCGGCGGATTTTGGACGGCGCACCGTAATGCTCAGGATGGCCCCGTCACCTACTACGTGACCGATAACCCTGGTGACGGGGTAATGGTGCATTTCAGCGTAGACGCGCAGGGCAACCGCGACCAGCAGCTCGACGTCACCACCAACTACGACCCCCGCCTGCGGGACTGGTATACCGACGCTAAAAAGGCAGGCACCGCCCGCTGGACAGAGGTCTATCAGCTAGTGCCAGAGCTCACCCTGGCAATTACCGCCAATGCGCCGATTTACAATGCCGCTGGGCAGCTCGAAGGCGTGCTGGGCGTAGATCTGGTACTGGTGGATATCGGCGACTTTTTGAGCACACTGAAAATTGGTCAAACCGGGCAGGCCTTTTTGATCGAAAAAGACCAGTCGCTGATTGCCAGCTCGACCCAGGAAAATCCGTTTGTCAAAGCCAAGGCGAAGGGGCCAGAGGAGCGATTGCATGCGATCGCCAGCACCAACCCCATGATCGCTGCCACCACCCAGCATTTGCTAAACCAGTTCCAGACCCTAGAGAGCATTAAAGCCTCTCACCAGCTGGCGTTTCCCATCGATGGGCAAAAGCACTTTGTGCAGGTGACGCCCATTGTGGATGAGCTGGGGATTGACTGGCTGTTGGTGGTCGTCGTCCCCGAGTCGGACTTTATGGCGCAGATTCAGGCCAATACCCGCACCACGATTTTGCTGTGTTTGGTGTCGTTGGCGATCGCCACCGGCCTAGGCATCATCACCGCCCGCTACATCGCTCGCCCCATTCAGCAGCTGAGCGATCAGTCCAAACAGGTGACTGAGGCGCTGCAAAAAAGCCACACCGCCCCAATCGAATCCCTGGCGTTGCCAACCGATCAGCTTGGCCCAGTGCAGGAAGTTGCCATCCTATCCGACTCCTTTCGGCATATGGCCACCGAGCTAAACCAGGCCTTTGATGCGCTCCAACACACCAACGAAGAATTAGAAGAGCGGGTGCAACAACGCACCCTCGATTTAGCCCAGGCCAAGGAACAGGCCGAAACCGCTAACCATGCTAAGAGCGAGTTTTTGGCCAACATGAGCCACGAACTGCGCACACCTCTGAGCGCCATTTTGGGCTTTGTGCAGCTGATGAATCGCAACCATGTCTCAGCCCAAACCGAAAAAGAATATTTGGAGGTGATCAACCACAGCGCCGAGCATCTGCTGGAGCTGATCAACGATGTGCTGGATCTCTCAAAAATTGAAGCGGGCAACATTACCCTCAACCTGACCAACTTTGACCTCCACGCGCTACTCAATCGGCTGCAAGAGATGTTTTTGCCCCGCAGCCAGCGGCAGGGTCTATCGCTGCAAATCAAATGGGCCGGCGAGGTGCCCCAGTATGTGCGCAGCGATGAAAAGAAAGTGCGGCAAATCTTGATTAACCTGATCGGCAACGCCCTCAAGTTTACGAAAACGGGAGGCATTGCGGTGACGGCTTTGGTGCTGCCCCAGGCGGTCAATACAGCTGAGCCACCGTCCCAGGACATCGACACCGGAGCTGATCTAGCGGCTGAAGAACTACCCGATACCGCCAGTGATTCCCCTGAATCTCCCTTAAAGAGGGAGACTTTGAACGAACTCAGCAATCCCCTTCTTCAGGGCAGCCGGGAGGATCTCCCAACCCACGGGTATACCGCCGACATCCCGCAGGTGTGGCTGCGTATAGAAGTCCAAGACACCGGTATGGGCATCTCCCCTCAGCAGCTAGAGGCGATTTTTGCCTCCTTCAGCCAGCTCCATCCCGAAAGCGAAGGCACCGGGTTAGGCCTGACCATCAGCCGCCAATTTGCCCACCTGCTGGGCGGTCAGCTGACGGTGCACAGCCAGGTGGGCCAGGGCAGCACCTTTACCCTAGAGGTGCCGATGCAGCCTGTGCCAGCGATAGCGATGCCCATTGAAGTGCTGCCGCAGCGGGCGATCGCCTTAGCCCCCGGCCAGCCCACTTACCGCATTTTGATCGTGGATGACCGCTGGAGCAATCGCCAGTTTCTGGTCAAACTCTTGGAGCCTTTCGGCTTTGAGCTGCGAGAAGCCGTCAACGGCCAAGAGGCGTTTGATGTCTGGCGCGACTGGCAACCCCACCTGATCTGGATGGATATGCGTATGCCGGTGATGCATGGGTATGAGGCGGCCCAGCGGATCAAATCTCACATTGATGGCCAGGCCACGGTGATTGTTGCCCTTACCGCCAGCGTGTTTGAAGAACAGCGGCAAATTGTGATGGCCTATGGCTGCGACGACTTCATCCGCAAGCCCGTTAAGGAACATGTGATTTTCGATAAGTTGACTGAGCACCTGGGTATTGTTTTTGTATACGAAGATACTCCTTTACCCGCTGAACTCCTCCCTAGCGCACCGCTGCAATCCGCAGCTCTACAGGTTATGCCTGCGGACTGGCTGCAACGGTTAAAGCAGGCAGCGACCATTGCCAAACCCGGCGCCATCATGGATTTGATTGGTCAAATTCCATCCCATGAGCCGATTCTGGCGGCTGAACTCAGGCGTATGGTCGACCAATATCAGTTAGAAGCCATTATTCATTTAGTCGATACGGCAACCCACCATGAGTCATGAGCTGTTTGCCGATCGCATTCCCGAAATTCTGGTCGCCGATGACACCCTAGATGCGCTGCGGCTGTTGTCGAATGCCCTCTCCACCCATGGGTATGACGTTCGCAGTGTGACCAGTGGTCTGATGGTGATCGCCTCGGTGCAGGCAGCCCTGCCCGACCTGATTTTGCTCGATATCAAAATGCCCGACTTGACCGGCTATGAGGTCTGCCAGCGGCTCAAAGCCGACACCAAAACCCGAGAGATTCCGGTCATCTTCATCAGCGCCCTAGATGAAACCTTTGACAAGGTCAAGGCCTTTCAAGCGGGCGGGGTAGACTACATCACCAAGCCGTTCCAAATCGAAGAAGTGCTGGCCCGGGTGCAAAATCACCTGGCGCTGCGGTTTTCCCTCACCCAAATTCATCAGCTCAATACCCAGCTCGAACAGCAGGTGCAAAACCGCACCGCCCAGTTGCAAGCGGCCAATCAGGCGCTGAGCCAAGAAGTGTTGGAGCGGCGACAGATTGAGCACGATCTGCGGGAGAGCGAAGAGAAGTTTCGTCAAATTTCGGAAAACATTCGGGCGATATTTTGGCTGACAGACTTTGACCCTCAAACGGGTCAAGAGACCAGAACGCGCTACGTCAGTCCCGCGATCGAGAGCATTTGGGGGCAGCCCCGAGAGCTGTTTTATCAAGATCCCCAGGCCTGGACAAACAGCATTCACCCCGAGGACCACGATCGCGCCATTGCCGCATTTCTAACCCAGGCCCACCTCGGCCAGTACGACGAGGAATACCGCATTGTTCGCCCCGATGGCACGATTCGCTGGATCCACGATCGCGGCTTTCCCATTCACGACGAAACCGGTGCGGTGTACCGTCTCACGGGCGTAGCTGAGGACATCACAGACCGGGTGCAGGCTGAGTTAGAGCGCGATCGCTTCTTCAACCTCTCCCTTGATCTGCTATTTATTGCCGACCACCAGGGCCAGCTCAAGCGTCTAAACCCAGCCTGGCAATCCACTATGGGCTACCCCTGCGACCAGCTGATCGATCAGCCCTTTGCCACCATCGTTCACCCCGAAGATCTGCCCTTGGCCGAACAAGTCTTGCAGCAGTTGTTGCGCGGGGAAGAAGTGAACGAGGTCGAAATGCGCTGTCGCTGTGCCGACGGCAGCTACCTCTGGATTGCCTGGAACGGCGTGCCTTTTTTGCAAGAGCACCTGATCTACGGGGCGGGACGCGATATTTCCCAGCGCAAAGCTTCCGAGTCGCGGCTCATGCATGAAACCCTCCACGATGCCTTGACCGGGCTCGCCAACCGCCCCTGCTTCATGGAGCGCTTGCAGCTGGCGATTAAACAGCAGCGGCGGCACCAAACTAGCTGCTTTGCGGTGCTTTTTATTGACTTGGATGGCTTCAAGAGCGTCAACGATACTCTGGGGCATGGAGTGGGCGATCAGCTCTTGATTCGCGTCTCGCAACTGCTGCTCGAAACCGTGCGCGAGGTCGATTCGGTGGCCCGCTTGGGAGGGGATGAGTTCACTATTTTGCTAGAAAATATTCAGCATCCCGAAGAGGTGGTTGACATTGCTGAGCGCATTCAGCAAAAGCTCAGCCCCGCCCTCACCATTGGCCACCACGACATTTTTACCAGTGCCAGCATTGGCATTGTCATTGGCGCGCCAGACTATCAGCAGGTGGCCGATGTTCTTCGCGATGCCGACATTGCTATGTATCAAGCAAAGGCCAACGGCAAAGCACGCTATGAGGTGTTTGACAGCACTATGTATGCCGCCACCCTTCAGCACGTCGAGATTGAAACGCACCTGCGCCACGCCATTTTCAACAACGAGCTTGAAATTCACTATCAGCCCATCGTCAGCCTCCAGCCTGAGGGGGGGCTAGAGGGCTTCGAAGTGTTGCTGCGGTGGCGGCATCCTCAAAAAGGGCTGGTGCCCGCCTGTGAGTTTATCCCCATCGCCGAAGAGACGGGCCTAATCAATGCGATCGGGGAATGGGCGCTGCAAGAAGCTTGTATCCAGTTCAGCCGTTGGCGACAGCTTTGGCCCGATTTTGCCAAGCTGTATTTGAGCGTCAACGTTTCCGGCCGTCAGCTGCGCGAACCTTCCCTGCTGCAAACCCTAGACCGCATGCTCGAGGAAACTAATATTCCGGTCCACTGCCTGCGGTTTGAAATTACCGAAAGCAGCCTAATCAAAAATACGGCGATCGCAACTCAGCTGTTAGAACGCATGCAGATCAGGGGCATTCAGGTGAGCCTGGATGATTTTGGCACCGGCTTTTCCTCCCTCAGCTACCTACACCAGTTCCCCATTAACACGATCAAAATCGATCGCTCCTTCGTCAACGTCTTGCTGCATGGAGAAAAAGAACGCAGCATTATTCAATCGATTGTGGCGCTGGCCAAGACCCTGGGCCTAGCCACGATCGCCGAAGGCATTGAGACTCGACAGCAGCTCGAAGCCCTCCAAGCTCTGGGGTGTGAATCGGGGCAGGGCTTTTTCTTTGCGCGCCCGATGACTCCCGCTCAACTAGAGGCGTTTTTGACCCAAACTTGTCAGCAGTGCCCGGTGCGCCATATCTGCTTTACTGATTGCCATCGGGTAGCTGCCCGCTAATCAGTCGGTAGCCCCGTAAATAGCAGACGTTTGCTGGTGAAAGTGGCGAAAGAAGGCTGCTGGATGCCATGTAACAGAACCTCGACCAGTCGGTAGGATAGAGTCTTTCCCTAGAGATGGGGTTTAAAGGCTAGAAAATGGAAGCAGTTTACGGCTATTTGAGGGCACTGGTGACGCCGTTGATGGCTAGCCGGGCTGTGCGAGTGGCCTTTGTGATTGGTACGCTGCTGTTTGTCATCAACCACGGGGCAGCGGTGCGGGCTGGCACCATGACCCGAGCCCGCTGGTACTCGGCTGGGCTCACGTATTTGGTGCCCTACGCCGTCAGCATCCACGGGCAGTATCTGGGACGCGGGGGAAGCAGCGGCGCGGGCAAGTAGGTCAGGGTCGTGATTGCTAACCTGTAGCTATGGAAATACGGTTTCTCAACTCTGAGGATGTCGCGGCCTATCGCGATCTGCGGCTCTACGCACTGAGGGAGTCACCAACGGACTTTATCTCTAGCTATGAGCAGGAGGCGCAGCTCTCGCTGGGCGATTTTGCCGATCGCCTGTGCTCCAATCACGATGCTGCTGGTGGCGTTTTTGGTGCTTTTAGCGATCGCAGCCAGCTTATAGGCATGCTCGGGTTTTCGCGCGAGCACCGCCCGAAGCGATCGCACGTTGGGTCTCTTTGGAGCATGTATGTTTTGCCTGAGTTTCGCGGTCAAAAGGTGGGCTCAAGCCTGCTCGATCGCGCAATTTCCTATGCCCGAGAGATCGAGGGACTGCGGCAGATCGTTCTCAGCACTACGGCAAGCAATGTGGCGGCGCGATCGCTCTACATCTCACGAGGGTTTGAGTCGTTTGGTCTAGAGCGGGAGGCTTTGTGCATTGAGGGCAACTATTTTGATGAGGAGCATCTCGTATTACGGTTGACCCCCGATATGGAGACAGTATCTTTGTGACGGTGGGTGCCTCAGGCAGCCTAACCACTTCTTAAAGCACAGTACAAAGCGCTTTAGCTCAAATGCAGACTAGCTAAATCTGATCTGCGTTTTGTTTTTTGCGATCGAGCTGCTGATGTAAAGCCTCTCTCAATTCCCTACTATTGTTCTATGACCGCTCAGCTCTGGGAGTCTTCTCTATGACTCAGACCTCATCGTCGCTGATACTTGGCGTTGACGAATTTCTCACCCGCTATGGCGATAACCCCCGCTACGAACTGGCAGACGGAGAATTGATTGATATGGAACCTACCGGTTTCCACGAAACTACTGCCGGAAAAGTCGCCAGCCAGCTCAGCATTGAAATTGCTCGCCAGGGTCATCCGTGGATTATTCCTCGCACTTGTTTGCTGCGCCCTTTTCCTGATGTTGCTACGGCTCGCCGCCCAGATGTGGTGGTGCTTGATGAACCGACCCTGGTAAATGAGCCTCTGTGGGAACGAGAACCTGTGATTACCTTGGGCACTTCGGTAAAGCTGGTTGTGGAGGTGGTGAGCACCAATTGGGAAACAGATTATGCCCGCAAGGTGGAAGAGTATGCCCTGTTTGGCATACCTGAATATTGGATTGTGGACTACCGGGGATTGGGCGGGCGGGTGTTTATTGGCAGCCCTAAGCAGCCTACGTTTACGGTGTGTCGGTTGGTTGGCGAAGACTATCAACAGCGGCAATATCGGCTGGGTGAAATAATTAGTTCGCCACTGTTGCCTCAGCTAACGCTACGGCTGAATGATGTTATGCCGCGCTAGCCTTGCCCTCCTTACTGTTCTAAGAGAGTCTAATAAGTACAGCAGAGAACATTTATGAACTGGTAAAAACGCTACCCGAAGAAGAGGCTAGCTTGGTTCTAGAATTTGTGGAGATTGTTCGTCAACGCACTCAGTCTAAAGTGAAAACTCTGACAAATTTTACCGCTGGTGGGTTTCAATCCGTGCGATCGACTCTACGTCGTATTTGCTCTTATTAAAGCCTAGTGCAGCACCTGCACAAATTCTTTGTCTTTGCGGGAGTAAGAGATAAAAACATCGGCCATGGTGGAGGCTGCCAGCACGATTTGAGTTTGTCTTCAGGGATAGAGCGATCATTCCCAATGCTGGAGGATCGCAGTGGGCTAAGGATTGCCCCTGGCCATAAGGCCGCTTTGTTGCCCACAGATATTCGTTTGCAGGTAGTCGTGGCACCAATCCATCCCCTTGGCGACCAAGCGATCGAGCAGGGTGTCGTCAAACTGTTCTAGCTGCCAGAGCAATAGATGGCCAGTTGCCCCCAGCGTGGCTAGAGTTTGACCGTCAGGGCCAAAGGCGACCACTTTCACCTGATCAGCATCGACTTTTTGGGTCGTGAGCAGCTCTCCATCTAGAGTCCAGAGTTTGAACGTGCCATCGCGGCTGCCGGTCGCGATTAGGGTGCCAGCGGGGTTAACGGCAATGGAGTAGATGCCGTTGGTGTGGCCCGTGAGGGTGGTGACCAGGGTGCCATCTATAGTCCAGATACGGGCAGTGCGATCGTCGCTGGCAGATAGGACAAATTGGCCGTCAGGGCTAAAGGCCACATCCAATACATCGTCGGCATGGCCAGTCAGGGTTTGAATGAGCTGGCCATCGCGCCAGAGTTGGACGGTGCAATCGCGGCTCCCGGTCGCTACCAACGTCCCATCCGGGCTGAACTGCACAGTATTGCAGGTATTCTTGGTGGTTAGCGTGTAACAAAGATCTCCCTGCAACGTCCACACTTTTGCTGTGCAGTCGTTGCTGGCAGAGGTCAGGTATTGGCCATCGGCACTAAAGGCTAGCTGCCGTATCCACCCATCGTGGGCATTCCAGGCGTTAATATGCTGACCGGCCTGGCTCCAAAGGAAAATTTGGCCTCGATTGCCGCCAGCAGTAGCCACGCATTCACCGTGGGAGCTGATGGCGAGGCGGGAGGTATTGAGATGGCGGGTAGAAAATTCGCTGAGCTTTTGACCAGTGGGGCTCCAGAACTGAATCTGCCCCTGGGGGCCAATCGCAGCTACAGCCTGCCCGCTGGGGCTAAAGGTCAGAGCTTGGCTTGAAGCCGCACCAACGGCACAGTCAATCACTCTAGGTGCCTGCCAAGACCAGATCTTGACAACGCCATCGGCACCTGCCGTCAACACGGTTTGGGCTTGGAGGTCAGCACCTAAACCAAGAATAGGGCCGTTATGACCGGTTAAGGTGAGGCGAGGCTGGCCGTTAACATGCCAAATTTTCGCTGTTTGGTCACTAGAGACGGAGATGAGAGTCTGCCCATCCTGGCTAAATAGCAGCCCCCTAATTTCATCACTGTGGCCGGTAAAATCGCGAAGAAAGATGCCATCGGCTTGCCAGAGCTTGATCAAGCCAGCCTCATCCCCCGTAGCTAGGTATTGCCCAGTGGCATCAAAACACAGGGTGTTAATGGTGTGGCTATGCCCCTCTAGAACCTGTTGCCCAGTGCCATCTAGATAGCAAATTTGAATTTGGTTGTCGTATCTACCTATCGCTAGTCGATCGCCATTTGGATGCCAATCCAGGCATTGCAGTTTGGCATCAGCCTCAATTAGTTCCTTTAAGAAATTTCCGTCATCATCCCATAGCAACAATCTGCCGTCGCGGCTGGCGGAGGCAATGCTCTTCGCCTGGGGATGAAACTGGGCTTGGTTGACGCGATCGCGGTGTCCTTTCAAAATGCCAAGACATTCCCCATTTATTGACCAGAGCCGCAGGGTGCCATCCCAACTGGCCGAAACCAGGCGATCGCCCTCGGGGCTAAAGGCCACACTTCTTACCATGTCCTGATGGCCTGTGAGAGTAGCTATAAGTTTTCCGCTGCGTTGCCAAAGTTTGACGGTTTTATCGCGGCCAGCGGTGGCAATTAGCTTCCCATCAGGGCTGAGGGTAACGCTGCGCACGGTGCCGACATGCCCAAATAGTCGATTGCGCTCCTTGACCCAGTAAAGGGCTTGCAACAGAGCGGTAATCACCTGGGTTTTGAGGGATGCGTCTAGGTTAGGCCAGTCTGCCTGCTGCAATCGGCTACCGGCTTGGAGTGCTTCTACCAAGGCATCGAGGGGGCCGCCAAGGGCAAAGTAGGCTTCTGAGGATTTACAAAAGGCGTTGATTTCGTTTTGCTCGGCGGTGATGCGACGCTTTTCAGAGGTTTCATAGAGAATTTGCCAGCGTTCTAGCTCCTGCTGCCGCTCCTGACGACTGGCGAGAATGTACTCCTGTTGAATTGGCGTGGGGGCTGGGGTTTTGCCGGTGCTGTTAACCAGCCAGGTTTCAGCCTCTTCGAGGTCAGCTCCCCGCAGCCAGCCATCGACGCGGTTGCGGTTTACCCACTCCTGGGCGCGCTGGGCCAGTTTGGCAAACATGCGATCGTAGTCTAGATCAGCGCTAATCGCTCCCTCCAGCTTGTCTAGGGCCGTCACAAAATCGTCTTCGTCGCAAAACGAGTCACCTGCAATTTGCTAATTTCGGTGCGCAGCTCGCGGCGCCGCACCTCTTGACAAACGACAGGAATCAGCTTCTTCTGCTGTTCAAGGGCTTGATCAATTTCCCAATTGCAGTATTCTGAGGCGATCGCGTCTGGGCTGACAATGTACACTAGCCGAGTTGCCTGGCGAATGCCGCTGGCAATTTCCTCCCGCCAGGGCAGGCTCGAGCGAATGCCGTCCCAGTCAATCCAGAGATGGTGACCGCGCTCTTGCAGGGCGTGGCACAGCGCCCGCACAAAGGCTTTATCACGGCGTGAGTAGGATATAAAAACGTCGGCCATAGGGGGGTTGCCAGCGCGACCTAGGTTATCTTCCCACAACTGCCTACCGATTCCTGACGCCACTCCATGCCTGAGCAAACTTCCCATCGCTTTAGCAGGGATGAATCAGCAAAGGCAAATCCCTGTCCTAGGGCATCGACGAACAGTGGGGCGGGCCGTCTCCATCATCCGGCCATACTCTAGCCCTTCGGTCACCGTCTGGTATAAGGCCTCGATAATGTTGGTTGGTGCGCTAATACCTTCTAATGGCGTTAGACCAAATTTTTGCTGTGCTCAGACTGCACACACACAGTCTTAGCACAGCAAATTACCCCACTCAGCGCCCGGAATCAAGTCAAAATCACTACCTCCCAAGAAATCGGGTTTCTGAGCTGCTTTCAGATTGAGACTAAACATTGAAGCTCCCAGAAACCGGGCTTCTGTAGCCGCAAACCTTATGGATGCGGGAGGCCAATAGCTTCGTATCAGCGCTCAATTCTTTGCTGTTGCCGCTCATGTTGTCGTTGTGCAGAGCTTACGGTTGAGTGAGTTACCACACAGTACTGCTGTCACCGTCAACACCTTTAATGCAGCACCGCAATGCTTTAGTGTCACTGCTGCATCCTTTAGTGTGAGGTCGCAATGCGTTAATGCGATCGCTCAACATTTGATTGTGAGGCGGCAACTTGTTAGGTCGCGACCTAATATCAAATCCGGTTATTCAGGAATCATTAGCTTATGGCATCTAGCCACCAGTGAAAGCCCGTTAGCCCTCGAATGAACGTCGGTCGGTTGAGCAACACACGGCAACGCTGAGCCACGACCGCTTCTAATTGGTCTAACG